>NZ_JBXEDG010000017.1:0-85024 GCF_056820975.1 Salinispora sp. CH2A1_6 | reverse complement strand
CCGACGCCGCCCACGCCTGGATGGCCCTCGCCCACGCCGTTGCCGACCGTGCCCCTGACCAACCCTTCACCACCTCAACCCTCCAAACAGCCACCCCAGAAACACTGATCGATGCAGCCCGCCAGCACCCCACCGCATTTGCCCGCGCCGTCCACCACCTCATAGCCGACACCAAAGACCAACGCGACGCCGTGACCACATTCCACCAGCGAACCGAAGGCGAGCACCGCCACCACATCGCCACACTGGAACAGCACATCACCAACCTGAACCACGCCGTCCAAGACCTCGCGGACCGAGCCGCCGAAGTGCAGGCCACCCACGACCGCGACGCGTACACCCGCCTCCATCGCGCCGTCGACCACCTCGCCGCACTGGCTCCCTTACGGCGAGCAGTCCCCGGCAAAGGAGAGAAAAGGAGATAGCGCATGTCGGACATCCCATCGGGGATCTTGAAATACTGGACGCGCGGCAAAGGCGCGATCAAAATCGGCTACGGCACGCCCGGTGCCTTCGACCGCGGCGTCGCGGCGATCACCGAGGCCACCGGCGGCCGGCTCCCACCGCACGTGGTGCGCGGCATGGTCGCTAACCTGATCAAACGTGTCACCGGCCGGTGGCCAGGCAGACGCTCACGCCGCTAGGCCCCACAGCAGTCGACCCAACGCGCCCAGGCCGACCCACAGCAGCAGGCTAACGCCCAGCGCGACCAGCTTCGGCAGCTCCCTTGCCACCAGCGCGTCTACAGGCGACGGGATCGGCTCGGCTATCAATGGTGAGGTGGTGGTGGGGTGTAAGGACATAGTGCCTTCCTAACTGAACAAGGAAAGGCTCGACCGTAGGCCAGCAACACCACCCTTCGCATACCGGGTACGCGCAACGAATACGAAAGGGAAGCCGCCGCATGGAGGAGGAATCGACTTGCTACCTACCCATCCACGGCCGCTGCCGCCTCAACTGCGCCGAGGCGTTCAGCGCGCTCTATGACGTGTGGGACGCACTCAAACGCGCCGGCATCACAGGTTCGGACAGCGCCGCTGATCTTGTCGATCAGCTTGCCGTGGATCTGAGCTTGGCCCGGGCCACGATCGCCGAACTCGAGGGCCGCCGCTAGGTCCACTCCACGGCCGGTACGCCGAGCGCGTCGCGCGCGTGCCAACGCGCGGGGTCTGACCGTTTGGGGCGCGGGGGAGGTGTTCAGTGCTGGTTCCAGCTCAGGCCCCAGTACGCGAGGATCTTCCGCTGGTCGCCGGCGTAGCGGGACGTGCCGCCGTCGCGTTGCCAGAAGGCGCAGCCCAGATGGATCGTTACCGCGCGCTGCCCGGGGTAGCCGAACACGATGCTGCGTCGCAGAGGCGGGATGTGCATCAGGCAGCCGGTGTCGTCTTTGGATGAGGTCGCCAGGCCGTTGATGTAGTCGGTCAGTTCGGTGACGTCGCTGGTGTTGCGCTTGGTGCTGCCGAGACTCCATGGTTCTGGCCCGAGCGTGGGGTAGGTGCACAGCAGAACCTCGGTCGCCCCGGTGGGGACCATGGCCTCCGGTGCGAGTGGGGTGGCTGGCCATGCCGGCTCGTGCCACTGTTCGGGACAGTGGACCGGGCCCGCGTCCGTGTTCGCCACGGATGCGGCCTGCACTGGGCCCGGCTCAGGCTCGCCCGTGACTATGCCGATGGTCGCCGCGGTGCCGACGGCTACCGCAGCAGCCAGGAGGCCACCTACTACTGCATGCCGGCGCGCGCGGCCGGGCGTGGGGCCTTGCGTCTGCTGAGTCGTCATCGGTGTGTCTCCTTTGCCCTTGTGCGGCATGGTACGCCGCGTTTCCCCTGCACGTTGCCGAATCGATGCGGTGGGCCGCGTCAAGTCACGCGGCCCACCGCCTGCTTACCGCCCTGGCTTAGCCCGTGCGTGGGTAGGCGTTGAAGACGCGGATCACGTCCGCCCAGTCCTGGAACCAGAATGTCGTACCGCCGCCGCCGACCGTGATGCCCTTGGCTCGCACGCCGGAGCCGTCGAGGACGAAGACGGGGCCGCCGCTGTCGCCGATCCGAGTCGCTTCGCGACCGTCGATCTGATAGCCCTCGATGATGCCACGGATGGTGTAGTCGCAGTCGCCATCGGAGTCCGCTCCGAAGCGACAATCAAGGAAATAGTCTCGCACGTGGGACTGCCGGATGCCGCACACCGTGCCGCTTGTCCGGCCGGACTGGCAGACCAGTTCGCCCGCCGTCCAACCGCCCCAGCCCTTGACGACCTTCGTGGTGGACGTGTTTGCTGACCCGTCGAAGATCTTGTACCAGCCGGGAGCATTGATGAGCAGCAGGTCTGACTGCCAATCGTCGTCGTGAACCGGCCCCATCTTGTCAAAACCAGATTGACCCCATACGCCCTGGAACGCGTCGTCCGGTGGCGAGCCACAGTGCCCGGCGCTCAGCACCCAGGTCCGGCCGCCAGAAACGACTCCGAACCCGGTCGTGCACGTGGCCCGCCTGTCCTGGCTGCCCCGCCACGCCTCCCACTTCGAGCCGCCGTTCCACGGGGACGAATCGTCGGAGCGGTTGGCCGCCGTCAGTCGCATCTGCTCGGGTCGGTCAACCACCGCCACCGGGACGTCGACCGCCGATTCCCCGAGGATCTGCACCGCCGACGTTACCGGCCCGGTCCTCGTGGCCACCGTTCCCGGATGCAGGACCTGAGGGCCACGCGCGAGTTCCAGCCCGCTGCCGTCGGCTTCATACCCGATCGACTGTATGTCGTGCTCGGGATACCGCTTGCTAGCGGCAATGATCTTGTCTGCTGCTGCCTTCAGTTCGGCATAGGAGTACGCCGCCGGCTTCACCACGACTGGCCCCCACTGGCGCGCACGCTCGAGGGCCGCCGCCATGCCCGGTGTCAGGGGGCCCTTCCAGTAGAGCGTGAGGCCCTTGCCCTCGTAGGCGAGGCTAGCCCACCCGGACTCGGGCGCTCTCACCTGCTCTTCCCAGAGCACGTTGCCGGCCGGCGCTAGCTCGCTCTGCCGATCCATCTCCGCGCGTAGGGCGGGGTCCAGGTTGTCTGTGCCCTGAGTTTCGACACCCACCGCCGCTGATGTCAGGGACGGCGTGGTGAGGGCTGAGGCGACCAGCAGGGCGGCCAGCCCGGCGGCGACGATGCCGCGACGTGTCGTACTCGTAGCCATAGTGCTCCCAACGACGAAAGCCAATGTCGGGCCCAGTACACCTCACCGGGTGTTGTCTGGCCACCGGTGCCGATAGGTGCTGATGGTGCCGATGGTGCCCGTAGACACGACGCCGCACCCGATCTTGTGATCGGGGCGGCGTTCGTTTTGGGGCTATGAGCAGGTGCAGGTGCAGGTGCAGCGCCATCCCTTGTGGCAGGTGCAGGTGCAGGTGCAGCGCCATGGCGCTTCGCCTAGTACCTTTTCCAGCGCGTCGTAGACCCTCACGGGTACATCCATACCGAGCCGTACCCCTACCTTTTTCTCAAGTTCGCCGTTCTCGTAGTGCCCGACCCGGACCAGATGCTCCGGGTACTCAGACATCAGGCGGTCAGCGTGCCTCCTGTAGTGCGTGGTATCTGGGTCCTCGCGGAAGGTGTCTGGATCCTCGCGGAAGTCGTCGAATTCCGCGACGTAGAAATCCAGGATGATGAGGTAGACGGCATTCCCGCCTTCCAGCTCCCTGATCAAGCCGTCGCGGTCCTTGCCCCCCAATGTGAGGGGGCCGCCGATTTCCTTACCGTCGTAGCTGATCGGAGGCTCGCCCTCGAACAAGTTGTCGTATCGATACCACATGAGCGGGAGCTTGGTGGGTACATCCAGCAGGCCGCGCGTGTTCTTGGTGTCCACTTTTTACTCCAAGGGTTAGGGGTGAGGATTTGCTTGCTGTATCCGCCTAATGGGGGCGGCGGAGCGAGCGTTTGCATTTCCGCGATGCATAAACCCTAACCGGGACACCAGAAGCCGTCAAGCTTCATTTCAAAGCTTTTTCGTGGTCTGGTTTGGGAGCGCGGCGCCGGTGGCGTCTACGGATGACACGGTGTGAGTACCAGCACCCCCGTCACGCCTCACGCGCTGATCGAGAGAGTCAGTGACCGCCGAGGCGCTTAAGAATCTCGCGCCCGGGGCCACTAGCCCCGGGGACGGCCTGGTCGAACAGCTCACGAAACGCTGCCTTGTACCGCGCAACCGTCTCAGGATCTTCGATGACGGTCACGTCGTCAGGTTGGTTGTCGAGGCAGACGACATCGGGATCGAGGTCGGAGTGGAACTCGTGGCAGGAAAACGGGCCGACGAATCCGGGTTCGGCCGCGCTGCCCCGCTGAAGGACGACCAAATCGAGCCGCGGCAACAGTCCGAGAATCTTGCCGATTTGGTGCCGCATCACGTCAGGGTCGTGGACTGGCTTGAGGGCGCGTTCATCCAACACGAACCGCACTGATCGTCGGCCATTGCTGAACACCCGGTCTTGTCGGGCCATACACAGCCGTACCCGCGCCTCGACGGTCTGACTGTCACGGGTGTGCGGGCTGGCCGTGGCCACCAGCCTTGCGTAGTCCTGGGTCTGCAAAAGTCCGGGGATCAGAAAGGGGTGGTACTGGCTGACCCGTAAGGCATCGTCCTCGTAGCCCAGCAAGTCCGCATAGGAGGTCGACACGTACGTCCGGTACTGTCCGGCCCAGTGTCGTCGACGCGCCGAGCGCGCCATGTCCACAAGACGTTGCACCTCGTCGGGATCAGCGACTCCGTAGAACGCCAGCAGCGCGCGGAGGTCGTTGACGGAAATGCTCACCATGCCGTTCTCAATCCGGATGACCTTGGACCGCGACCAGCCCATCTCAGCCCGGATGCCTTCGAGGGAGTGACCACCGGTGATTCTCAACTGCCGTAGCGCCATACGCAGACGCCTACGGCTCGTGATCGGCCCTGGCCCACTCATCATCACGTCCACTCCTTCCCGCGCGGACGATCGCTACAGGCAGAGCTACAGAGTGAGACTCCATCGCCGTGTGCTGGATGGGGTGTCCACCCACAGTATGTGACGGCCGTCAGCCTCCACGGTGAGCCCGAGTCGTTCGACCTCAGGACAACCGGCCTGCACCCAACAGCGGTACGTGTGGTGTACGTCTTGCCAGACGGGCCCTACCTGAACTACCCGCCCGCGCCCGACTCGCGCCCACGACCCCGCACCGTCGGCGTAGATGTGCTCAGCCTGCTCACTGCTGCCGTCCGGTCCAGGGATCGTGATCTGCACGACCCCGGGACAGTGCAGGTGCAGCCAGGCGACGAAGTCATCGGCCCTCAGATCGGCTGGGACCTCCACGGGGCACCCATCGCCCGCGGGGTCGAACGCGGTGTCGGGAATCATCGCCGTCACGGGGTCGGCACGGGAGGTCATGAATGCGGCCCTGGCCGAGAATCGGCCTGAGGCTGTCTCGCCGCGTGGGTCCAACCGCAGCGTAACGAGCCCGAGGCCAAGATTGGCGACGATGACGCCGCCCGGTGCGCACTGGCGCAGCCACGCGGCTGGAACTCGGTTGATGCCGTACGTGGCGATGAGTCGGTCGTATGGCCCATGCTCGGGCCAGCCTGCCCCGCCGTCACCCACCCGCAACGCGGGGTGGTAGCCGGCTCGTGCGAGGGCGGCGGCGGCGGTGGCCGACAGGGCCTGGTCGTACTCGACCGTCCGCACGCGGTCGTCACCGAGCCGATGGCATAGCAAGGCCGCGTTGTAGCCGGTGCCGGTGCCAACCTCCAACACGGTGCTACCCGTGGTGACCTCGAGCGCTTCCAGCATGACCGCCATGACGGACGGCTGGCTGGATGCGCTTGTGGCGGTCCCGCACGAGTTGATCTGGGTCACCAGGGAGGTATCGGTGTAGCAGACAGCCAACCAGTGGCCACGCTGCCCGGGGTCCGTGCTGTCGAGCTGTTCCAGGCCGGCGGCGGTGCGGTGCCAGCAGGTGGGAACGAACAAATGCCGTGGTACCTGTGCGAACGCCGAGATCCATTCCGGTGACCGGAGGGCACCGGCGGTGGTGAGTTTGGCAGCCAGATCGTGTCGGGGTCCGGCGGTGGGGTCGGTCATGCGTCCTCCCTGATCAGTTCATCGGCTATCGCAGCGGCGATCGGTAAGCCGGTTTCTTGTTCGATCCATCCCCACTGTCCGTTGGGGTTAATTTCGAGGAACACCCACTCCCCGTCAGGGGTAACGATGAAGTCGAGCGCCCCGAATCGGAGATCGAGTGCGGTCATGAAGCGGCGGACGGCCGTATGCACCTGCGGCGGGACGGTGATGGGCTGGTAGGTCAGCGCGTCGTAGTCCGCTCGCCAGTCCAGAGCGGCGGCATCGGAGTGCGTGTCGATCCGCGCGGCGAGCAGCGCCGGGCCCGCAACGGTCAGGCGCACCTCGCACGCCTTGGGTACCTGCTCTTGGAGTAGGTGGGCGGTGTGGGCTATCCCTGGGTCGCCCGCCTGCTCAACCGTCACGGTGCTGGTCGTGTGCAGCAGGCCCGCCCGTTTCGGACTTCCGGCCAACGTTTTGTAGATCACCCCGGGGCAGGACTCGGCGAACTCGCGAGCGGCACCGGGCACGTTGGTGATGATCGTTCGGGGAGTCGTCATCCCCGCGCGGTGGGCTGCGGCGAGTTGCCGTGGCTTGAAATCTGCGGCGGCGACCCGATCGGGGCGGTTGACCCACACCGCCGGTAGGGCCGTGAGGACGCCCCCGAGGCCGTGCAGCGCCTCATCGGATGCCCATGTCCGCTCGCCGTCGGACATGTCATCGGGCAGCACGAATCCGGTGGGCCTCCGGTAGTAGACGGCGGTGATGTCAGATAGCCGCACCGTGCGGCGCTTGCTGCGCAACGTTCCGATCCAGGCACCATCCCACGTTGCGGACAGCTGCAAACTCTGCGGGAAGTCGGCGGTGTCAAAACGCACCACCTCTCGCCCGGCATCGTGGAGATGTTCGATCACCGGGTCCACGGTGATGTCGAGGGGGTGGGTGAGGATGAGGACTGCCATGTCAGGGCCTTCCGGGAGGGGAGTGCGACGGGCGGCCCGCCACGTGATGACCGTGGCGGGCCGCCGCTCACTGCTGGATCAGTCCTTGTCGTCCCAGAGCTGGCCATCCTCGCGCGTCTGGCGCACGGTCGCCGCGAGCGGACCACCAAGCGCGGCGTACGTGAGTCCGTTGACGGTCGCGACCTGGCGAGCGTCGTCGTACTCGACGCCGGTCAGGTCCAAGACGTTGTCGGTGGGCATCGGCCGAGCCTGCCCGAAGCCGAACGACACCGGCACCGCCGCCGGGGCTACGGTCGGGGACTCGCCGCTCCGTGGGCCTTGGTGGAGTCGCAGCGGAGTGGAACTCAACATGATCGCTCCTCAAAAGACGGACACTTGAGCTAAGCCAGTACATCCCGCCGCGTTGATGTCTGGCTACTGGTGCCACCGGTGCCGATGGTGCCGATGGTGCCCGCGAACACCACACTGCCCCCCGCCTTGGGTCAGGGGGGCGGAGCGCCATCTCAGCGCTGTGTACAGGTACAGGTCCCACACACGACACGACACCAACGCGGGCAGCCAACGCCAGGGCGAGTGACGGAGTTGCCCAATAGCCGCTACTGTGCCACCGATGAGTGGGAACGGCGCGGAGTTCGACCGGCTGCTGACCGAGGCCAAATTGACCCCCGAAGCATGCGCCGGCCGCCTCAACGATTCCGCCGCCCGCCAGGGCCTTCACAACCGGCTACACCCCAAAACGCCCTACAAGTGGCGTCGAGGTGCCGTCCCTGGCCGACCTTGGCCGTCCCTGGCCGCGCAACTGCTGTCAAATCTGCTGGGCCGCACGATCATCGCGTCTGACCTGGGCTGGCCTGACGAACCCCGTGAGAAGGTTCCGGCCTCCACGGGACTTGTCCTGCCCTGGACCGTGGACGGGGCCTTGCAGGCGGTCCAAACCGTCAACGAGGGTGGGATCATGCGACGGCGGACGTTCGTAACGTTGCTCGGCTCTGCTATGACCGTCTCTGGCCACGAGTGGCTGATCGCGGGCCCCGCCGGCTCACCGACAGCCGCGCGCGGCTACGCACTCCCCGTCGATGTGGTTGACCACATCGACGCGATCACCGCAGACCTCCGCCGCATGGACGACCACCTCGGCGGCGGGCAAACCCTCGGACTCGTCCGCCAACACCTGAGCACCGTCACCACCCTACTGACGCAGCGAAGCTACACCGATACTGTCGGCCGACGGCTGCACTCAAGCACCGCAGAGATCCTACGGTTAGCCGGCTGGCTGGCGTTCGATGCGGGCCACCACCCGGCCGCGCAGCGCTACTGGGCCGCGGGTCTGCACGAAGCACACGCCGCCGGCGACCGTGCCCTCGGCGCGATCATTTTGGGAGTCATGTCCTGCCAGGCCAAAGACCTCGGCCAGACACGCCAGGCCGTCACCCTCGCTGAGACCGCCCGCGCCGGCTACCCCGCCGCTAGCCCCAAGGTCACGGCCATCCTGCATTTGCGGGCGGCCGAGGCCCACGCCAACGAGCAGGCTGCTACCGAAACCCGCCGCGCGATCGATGCGGCTTTCAACGCGCTCGGCGGCGCGGCCCCCGACCACGGCGACCCGGACTGGACCTACTGGATTGACGAGGCTCAGGCGCACGCTATGGCCGGCTACGCCTACCTCAAGCTTGCGGATTGGTCCGCTGCCCGCACTCATCTGCGGGAGGCGCGACGCCTTCAGGGCGGCGACTGCACCAGGGAGGGTGCGCTACGCAGCGCCCTGCTTGGCCAGACCTACGCCCGTCAAGAGGTGCCCGACCTCGACCAAGCCGTCGCTTTGGGGGACCAGGCCGTAGCCACTTTGTCTGACCAGGTGGCCTCCGCGCGCTGCGTCAAACACGTGCGTACCCTCGCCGACGCGCTACACCAGTACCGCAGCGACTCCAACGTGGCGCGGTTCTGCGCCGATGCCCGCGAGTTCCTTCACGACGGGACATCGCGCATGTCCCGGTCTTGGTGACGAGTCGCGGCCGGCGCGGAGCGCGGCCCAGGGCATTGACGGCCGTCCTAGAGTAAGGAAGTGGGCACGGGGAGTGCCCGGGCCCACTGTCCGTTGGCTGCTCTTCTAGGGCTGTCGACTGCTCGAATTGCACATCTGGTGCCCTGGTGCGGCGCTGTCATCGCCGCACCAGGTCACAGGTTGAACGAGCCGTCCCGAACCCCACCCACAAAGGCGTTCCAGTCGGCAGGGGTGAAGGCGACGTGGCCGTCTCCGGGGTTCTTGCTGTCGCGCACCAGCACGCCCTCACGGTCGAGTAGGTTGGTCGCGACCTCAACGCAGTCGCCCCCGTTTCCACTCCAAGTGCTCTTGCGCCAGATGGCGTCGGTCGGATCATGCACGGGTGTATCCCTCCTGTAGTTCCTTCATGAACGCTCTCGACGCCTCAACGTCGAGAGCGCGCTCTTCGAGGTCGTGCCAGGCGAGCCGGTACGCCCCAACCTCCTCGGGCTTGTTGAGGTACATCGCACCAGTCAGTGACTCCACGTACGCCAGCGGGGGTTCCAGCGGATCACCGGTCGAGGCCGCCGGGAAGTCCAGGATGGTGAATGGCCCACAGGCGGCCATGCCGCCATGCACGCCGGCCGAGAACGGCAGCACACGAATCTCGACGTTCGCGCGTTGCTGCACCTCTACAAGGTGACCAAGCTGCTCGGCCATCACGTCGCCGTTACCGACCGGGCGACGTAGCACCGGCTCGTTGATGATGACGTTGAGGTGGGGTGCCCGGGGGCGGCGCAGCAGTGACTGCCGCTCCATCCGCACGCGCACCCGGCGATCGATCTCGTCCTCGGTCACGTAGCCGGCGGGCACTCTGGTCACCTGCTCGGCGTACGCCTGTGTCTGGAGCAGGCCGGGAACCAGTTCCCCCAGATATTGCCGGATCGTCTCGGCGGAGTCCTCCAGGGACACGTACAGCCCGAACCAGCCTGGCAACGCCGACGATGTGTAGTCATGCCACCAGCTCTTCCGACGCCCGTTGCGCGTCTCGGCCGTCAACCCGAGCAGCAGCTCTGTCTCCTGCTCCGTCGCCCGATAGATGGCGAGCATCGCCCTGACGTCGATCTCCCTGAACCGGACTCGATCGTCGCCGTCCTCGATGCGACCCAGCGTTGCGCGGCCACGTTCCAGAGCCTTCGCTGCCTGCTCCTGTGTCAGGCCGACACGCTCGCGTAGAGCCGCGAGGCGGCGGCCGATGTAGCGGCGCAGGAGCGCAGACCCAATCGTGTCGGACACCCGGGCACTTCCTCCCAACCGTTTTTTGGGCACATGTCTTGCCCAATTAATACACACCGCAGGGTACAGCAGCAACTAGCCGATCCTGAACGCGGCAGCATCACCTGAGTGAGTTCACAGTACTCCGACCTCCACTAGCCGGATCAGGGTGAGCCATTGTTTTTTGGGCAGACTCACGCTTGAATGGTCCTAACTCGATGTGTTCACGGCGACAGACGCACTCGTCGTGTCGTCGATGGCCTATGCGCTCCTATCGCCCAGAGCCACGCGCTTCACCCAGAGAGGGTGGTCTTTTGAGCCGCCGGAAGTGGTTTGTGCCCAGCGACGACGAACAGCCATACGAGCCGTTCGGCATTCAGGGCCTAGGCGAGGCCACCCTGTACGGCCACCACGGCGGTTGGGCTGGATGCGACGAACTTTCGGCTGAGGACGCAGCGGAAGCGAACCGTAGCTTCTGGGCCAGCCTCGACCCAGCCGGCCGAAGCGGCAGGCAGGAAGGCCAGCGATGAACCAACCCCCTGGCGCGGGCGGCCACAGCGCCCCGCCGGCCCAGCACCCTCCCACCCCGTACCCGCGCGCAGTCGGCATGGCCGGTGCGCCGCTGATCGCCAACGATTTCTACTTTTTGAGTCACGACGATCAGACCGGCCACCCTCGGCTGTTCCCCATCGCGGTGTCCCTAGGATTGGCCGCCGGGCTGCTCGCCGAGCTGTACTTCGCTGCCCGAATTGACTTCTATCAGCGGCATGTTCAGATCCGGAACCACGGGCCGACGCCAACGGACTGGCTGCAACTCAAGGTGTTCGACCGGCTGCGCCGTCACCAGCAGCACACCACGATTCATGCCTGGCTGCTCTACCTCGCCGGCACTGACGCTGAGCAGGTCGCGGAGCGGATGACGCAGGCGGGGCTGCTCCAGGAGGAGACGGCCGGACCTCGCTGGCGGCGGCGCACCACGTACGTCCCGACAGACACGAACGTCGCGTACTCGGGGGTGGCGCAACTGTCCGTGCAGCTACGCCATGGTGGCCCGCTCACCGAACGGGACATCCTCCTGGCCGGTCTGGCGCAGCACACCCAACTGGCCGCAGCGGTGCTCGACGGTGCCCCCAAATCCGCCTGGCAGTACCTAGAGCAGCAGCTCGCACAGCTGCCGCCACAGCTAACCGACCTGCTCACCGACCTCGGTGTCGCTGTCGGTACCGCCGTTCTTTCTCACCGCACCTCCTAAGCGCCACACCCCCATCCCACCCCCCATAGAGAGCGAACTATGCCTGACGCAAAACTCGATACCGTGACGGCGACCCTGGCCCGTGGTCGACTCGGGATTCCCTCGGTGGTGTTCTTCGTCCTCGCTGCCGCCGCGCCGCTGACCGTGGTTGCCGGCGGGCAGACCACCGCGTACGCCGTTACCGGCGTCACCGGCATCCCCGTGGCCTACCTGCTAGTCGCCGTCGTGCTGGCCCTGTTCGCCGTCGGATTCGTGACGATGTCCAGGCACATCGTCAACGCCGGCGCCTTCTACGCCTACGTCGCCCGCGGCCTCGGCCGCCCGGCCGGCGTAGCCACCGCCATGATCGCCCTGCTGGCCTACAACACCATGCAGATCGGCCTCTATGGCGGGTTCGGTGTGGTGTTGGCCGGGTTCATGGAGGCCCGGTACGGCTGGCCCGCCCCATGGTCGCTCTACGCGCTGGTCGCCTGGGTGGCCGTCACCATCCTCGGCGTGCTCCGTATCGACCTCAACGGCAAAATCCTGGCAGTCCTACTGGTCGCCGAGGCCGCTGTGGTGCTGGTCTTCGACGCCGTTATGGTCTCTCACCCCGCTGATGGCCTCACCCTCACCACCCTGTCTCCCTCACACGTGCTCGCTGCCGGCATCGGTGCCGCGCTGGTCACCGCGATCACGGGTTATGTGGGATTTGAGGCCACCGTGGTGTTCAGCGAGGAAACCCGGGACCCACTTCGCACTGTTCCCCGCGCGACCTATCTCGCGCTGGCGGTGACCGGTCTGCTGTACGGGCTGAGTTCCTGGGCGATGTCCGTGGCCACCGGACCGGGCAACATCGTGGACTCCGCCCAGGCCGACGGCACAGACCTGATCTTCAACCTGGTGTCGCCGTATCTGGCCGGCAGCATCATCACCATCGCCCGAGTCCTGTTCATCACCAGCCTATTCGCGGCCCTGCTCAGCTTTCACCACACAGTGGCCCGGTACGTGTTCGCACTCGGCCGCGAGCGGGTCCTGCCCGAGGTGTTCGGCCGCACCAGCCGCCGCACCGGAGCACCCAAAATCGGCTCACTCGTGCAATCCGCGCTGGCCGCATCCGTGCTCGTCGTCTACGTGGTGGCGGGCTGGGATCCGCTCGTGCACCTGTTCTTCTGGCTCACCGTCACGGGCGGACTCGGGGTCCTGACCCTCATGACCATCACCTCGGCGTCCGTAGTCGCCTATTTCGCGCGGGCATCCCACCACGGGGAGGGTCGGTGGCGCTCTAGGATCGCACCACTGATCGCCGCGCTGGTCCTCGGCGCGATCCTGGCCGCCACGCTACGTGAGTTCGACACGCTACTCGGCGTCGACGCGCACTCGCCGTTGCGGTGGGTTTTCCCCAGCGCCTACGTCGCCGTCGCGGTCGTCGGCGTGGTGTGGGCACTGATTCTGCGCGCCACCAACCGATCCGCCTACCTCACGGTCGGAATGGGAGCGAACAGCCTCAACGCCTCGCGTGACGAGCACACCCCCGTCCGCCAGCCCGCCTGACCACCGGAGGCGACCATGGCCAACACCAACACCACCGTCCGTCCGGCGACCATCGACGACGCAGACGAGCTGATAGCCGTCCTCGCAGAGGCATTCCACGACGGACCAGTCGCCTACTGGCTGGTCCCTGATACCGGTGCCCGGCATGGGGTCTATCACCGGTATTTCTGCGACGCCGTGGACCACGGCCTCGCACACGGCCACATCTTGACCACGGCAGACCTGTCCGCCGTTGCGATCTGGTACCCCCGCCTGGAGCCATCACAGGGTGTGTCACATGATCGTGAGCTAACGCTCGAACGCCTCACCGGCTCCTACGCGCCCAGATTCGTGCAGCTGGAGGCCCTGTTCGATGTCTTCCACCCCGACGCCCCCCATCACTACCTGGCGTATGTGGCTGTCCGGCCCGAACGGCAGAGCCAAGGCATCGGCGCGGCCCTGTTGAGCCACTACCACCGGCGGCTCGATACCCTCGGCCTGCCGGCCTATCTTGAGGCCACCAACACCCGCAACCGGGACCTCTACCGGCGGCTCGGCTACGTCGCTGGCCCCCCGCTGCTCCTGCCCGGCGACGACATTCCGATCTGGCGAATGTGGCGCGGAACGCGGACTACCACTGGCCGTTCCTCGTTCCCCGTCCAGCCGCTACCTCGCCGACTGCCCGACCGACACCCGCTGAGCACCTGACTGACCTCCACCAGGCAGGACCCGCCCGCCACGAGCCACACGCGGTCGGGTCCTGCCCCCTCACGTCGGCTGACTTCTACGTCGGAGGTAGGCGAACAGTCAAGGATTGACGGCTGCTTCGTGGGTCGGTCCAGGAAAGCTTCACCCACCGTGTTACGTGCTGATAGCCGTGCATGATCGCCACTTGTGGCATGACGTCTCCTGGCTGGATGAGCTTAGGTATGTTCCCGTCGAGCGACGGTTCCCCACCTTGATCATTTTCGATGGCGGTGTCACGAGCTGGCGCGTTGCCCCGGTTGGTGAACGTGAGCAACACCGTCCCGCGTGGCGTCCGTTGCGCGGCACCATCGAATTGCGCCTGCGGTTGGTCCACCTGCTCGGGGATGATCCACGGCGCGTGGCCATCACGTGCGCAGCGGATGTGGAGCCGGATCGGGCTATCGCCGTAGCGGTCCGCCCATGCGCTGGGGTCGATCCACGTGGGGGGCACGCTCGGTTCCAGTTCGAGGGTGCGCTGCTCGCTTCGACGCAGCGCGAAGGCATCGGCGCTCGCCCCGCGCTGGTTGGCACCGGGTACGAACCGGTACGGTCCCCAAACCGTGTTGTCGGCGTGGTGTCCCGTGCGTGGCGGTTCTGGCTGATCATCACTGATGCTGACGGCGACCTCATCCAGATGCACGTCGGGCGGTCCCTTGAGCGTGAGCGTGAGGGTTACTCGCCCGTGCACGTCAGCCGTCGTCGATAGCGCGATCTGTGGCGTGAGTTCGGCGTGCCGCCGCTGCACCTCGATGTGGCTGGTTCGTTGGGCTGACGCCGCCGCGGACTCGGCCGCCCGGGTGGCCCGTCGGGTGAAGTAGACGCTGACGGCGAGCGCCACGATCCCTGTTACCGCGCCGGCCATACCGCCGACCAACGACCATGCCTCTGCGCTCATGCGGTGTCCCGGCGCTGATCAAAGACCGTGGGGGCCGGTGAGGGGCGCCGCATGGTGTGGCCGGACGGATCATCAGGCACAGACACGAATCCGACCCGGCCCAGCGCGCGGACCAGAGCCTGCTTGTCCGCGCCGTACGAGCCCGTCGGCGTGCACACCACGTCAAGGCCCCGGGCATCTGCCGCAGCCAGGATGGACAGCAGCATCCGGGGTCCGTGCCAGCCAGCGCGCGAGTCGACCGGGATACGTAAGACCCCGATCGCCAGCGCGCCATCATCAGTGTCGTTTAGTGCCAGCAGCACCATTCCGGGCACGGAGCGCTTCAGCTCCCCGACGAGGTCAACCCAGGTGGCGTTCACGGAGTCCAACGTACTGCGCGGCATGGTGTCCTCCCTCCGGCTTCACGGCCGCAGCGTCACGCTTGGCTGGTTTCTGCTGTCGCTGGCTCAACCGGCCGGCGTTCAGTGATGACCTTGCGGTAGAGCGCGTAGTCCGCCGCATCTGGCGATGCCAGCTCGGCGCGGTCTACCAGGTCCAGCGCCTCCCCCCACCGGCCGGCGCGGAACGGCTCTTCGGCCTCAGCGAGTAGGGCACGGGCCGCCGCGTCACGCTGGGCCTGCTTCTGCTGTCGCTGGCTGTCACTCAACCGGCCGGCTTTCAGGATCTCCGGGTGCATTTCCAGATATTCGGCGACCGTTCGCCACACGAGTTGCAGCGTGTGCCGGTCACACAGCGTAGACAGGTGGCCTTCCGATACGTACCGTGCGCAGTCTGCCCGGCTGAACGTAAGCCCGCCTTGCGGTCCGTACCAGTTGCCGGCCCAGTCCTCGGTGGCGTGCGCCACCCGCACCCGGTCGACCGGGGCCAGGGCCATCGTCATCACTGCCATCCGGTGTCAGCGATGACGATGGTGCGGGACACTATCAGCCCCGGGCGTTTAAGTCCCTCTTCCAGGTCGGCTAGCCAAAGTCCCGCCTTTTTGCGGGTAGGGGCCGGTGTTACGACGGTGCGCTGCCGCAATTCGTACTGCACTCCCCACAGCGGATACTCTCCGGCGGGTGGCAACTGCCGTAGCCATTCGACAAGGGTGAAGTGGCTGGTGCTGTCGTCAAACACGACGATCTTTCTCCTTTGGCGAGTGTGTTTGTGGTGGCGACCCCCGCTGGCAGATCAAGACCAGGTGACGTTCACGTCCCGGCACATGGCCCATTCCGCTAGCTCTTCGAGCTGGCGAAGCCGCTCCTCTAGATAGCCGGGCCGGCGTCCGACATGAGTCCAGCGCCCGTCGACCACATCGGGGCGGCCGGCAGCATCGCACGTTAGGCCGATGAGGCCCCGTGCGGTCAGCACCCGCGCGTGGAAGTCCGCACCGGTGGTTGCTCCCCAATCCCCATCAAAAGTCAGTCCGAGCAGTTCAAGCAGTTCAGCGGCGTTGCCGTTGGCCATGTTCACTGAAGGGGCCGCGTCGGCTTCGGGGGCGATGGTGATGGACATGGCGCGCGCCTCCTTGGGGGTGGGGGTGATGGTGTTTCTTCTCGGCCCTCGTGGCACTGGGCGATACAAGAACACTAAGCCGACCCACTAGAAGCCGTCAAGCATCATTTCAAACTTTTTATCTGTCCCCGTTAGATGGGTGGCGTTGGACGCAGCGCCACACACAACAGGCAAACAAAAGGGACAGCGCGAGAGGACCCACCCGTAGCGGGTGGCCCCATCCGCTCGACTCGAGATGGGAGCCCCACGTACCGGCAGGCCCCATGCATCGTGGCCACAAGGGCAAAGTTCGGAGCCCTGGCCCAAAAGGGCCAGGGAAGGAACATCCGAAAATCGGCACAGGTCGCACGACCCGCATCGCCGCAATGGAGCCGGTGTGCCATGCCATGCATGGCGGCAGCACCGGAAAGTAGGCGGCGAGCGAAATCCTACCATCCTGTGGCACCCGAAGCCGCACGCCGAACGGCAAAAACGCGTCCGCTGAGCCGAAGCTCGGCGAACGCGCTTTCGTGCCTCTGTCTCCGCGAGTGTTTCGATCCCTGATAGGGGCGATGAGCAGGCACTACGGGCACCGGTGGCGCTCTTCGTGCCGTCTCTTGGAGACACCTAACCTTGCAGTGCATGACCGGGTGATGTCAAGGGCCCGGCCCCGGGCGTGTCATGGACGCAGATCTGATCCGGGGGTTAGGTTGGCGAGCCATCCCCGTACCGTCTTCGCCGCTTCCTCGTCTCCGGCGGCAACGGCGTTGGACACTAGGGCCTCCACTGATGCGCGAGCGCCACCAACCGCCCACAGGGCCTCTTGGAGGCGGACAGCTCCGACGTGGGCGCGCTGTCCCGGCGTCAACACCGGGGGCGTGAGTGCGCTGACGCGTTTCGCAACGAGGTCAGCATATGCAGTCCAGTCATAGGCGTCGGGCGAACGGTCAAGGCGGATCGCCGTGTTTCGTTGAGTCGTCCAGGTGCGTTTGACCTCATCGGCACCTCCGTGTAGCCGTAGATGCGCCTCGCTGAGATGGTCGGTCGTGATCGACTCGGCGAGCGCGATCCGAAAGTTGTCAGGTATGCGCGGCGGAGCGGGAAGTTGCCCTGCCGCAGCGATCTCTATGTATTCGATCTCCGCGCCTCGGAACCCTGGTGACGGCCGTAGGGTTGGGTGCGTGAAGAGGAGGTCATACCAGGCGTCGCGCTGCATCTCGCGCGGCCCTGGGATCGTCGTCCGGGGCTGGATGGTGATGTCGGCGTGGTGCCGGTCCCCCGTGCGCCACTGGAAGCCTGAGGCGTCAAGTGCCTTCTGTAGCGCGGCGATGGGGGCTCCGTCGATCCCGCGAGCGATCCGGATCACGTCACTCCCCCTTGCCCGCAGTCGCGAGGAGAGCGTCGATCTGACTGAGTCGGGCGGCTAGCGCTTCCCGCTCTGCGACCAGGGCGCCCACGGCGGCTGGGCCTGTCAGCCGGGCAGCGATTCGATCACGTACCTTCAATGCCCAGCCTGGACTTTCGTCCAGCGTCCACGCCTCGACTTTAGCCAGTTCTTCTTCGCGGACTTGGTATAGGGCAATCTCCCTGCCGTTTAGGCGGCCAGTGGATTTCACATCTTCTTTGTAGGACAGGAACCAGGAGCCATTGTCGACTTCGACGGTTTCGCCGAAGTTGACAAACGTTCCGAGGAATGCCCACCCGTTGGCTTCAGTTGTGTCCACTCCTGTGAGTATTTTGATCCAATGCCGGGAGCGCCGCTCAGCGGAAACACTCCGATATCCGGGCTCCGGTAGCGTGATGATGGGCATGACATCCTCTCGTTGCGGGGAGTCCAGCACTCCCGCCGCCAACAAACACTAAACTGGACAACTAGAAGTCGTCAAGCGTTATTTCCATACTTTTATATGGCCCACGCCGATGCAAATGTTCACCTGATCACAGGACGCGCCGCTGTAGCTGGTGCATGGCACGTATCACCTCAGCGCCCACACTGCGCTCACCCTTGGCACGGCGGTCGGCGTCCCGTGCGACGCACACCTCCACATCCACATCGCGCAGGTCAACGACCTCTAGGGGTGCGTCGGCAGCGTCGGCGATCCGCCGCCACGTGTCCAGCGCCTCCGGTGGCAGATTCGTGTCGTCAACGATGACGCTGACGCCGGACGCGAGCAGACCGGCTACCGCCGCCTCCTCTGCGACGTCGACCTGCCTCTCCTGGGCCTGGGTCCCGAGACGGGCCCCGTGCCCCATCACTCGAAAGAGATCGCGGTTGACCCGGAATATCAAGTCCGGTTCGGCCGCAGCAAGGGTGAGTGCGAGGGTGGTCTTACCTGAGGCGGGTAGCCCCCGGATGACGAACAGGTGCGGACGTGTCCGAGCCATCTCGAACATCCGTTGGTGTCGCTGTAAAGACCCATAGTTCACTGCTACTCCCCACTGACTCGACCCAGTAGAAGCCACGGGCCCTCTGGCCGCTCTTTTGCATTGCGCGCCCGGGTGATATCAAGGGCCCCCATCCCCCGGGCGTGTCATGGGCGCGGATCTGATCCTGGGCCTGGGTCCCCGAGACGGGCCCCGTGCCCCATCAACCCCCGCGCGACAAGCCCCGTCCCGGCTTGACCAAACCCATAGGGACGCCCCTCCTTGAAGCGCCGCGTGGCTGTCATGGGCGAATCGTGCGGCGCGGCCGACGGCACAGTTCCGCGATGGTGAAGTCGGCGCAGCGGCCCCCGTAGTTGACCGCCACGGCGGTGAAGCCTTCGCGGCGCAGCTTTTCGGCCCAGGACGGGGTGATCCGCTTGCGCCACCGGGGTGTCGTCCATCCCGTATCGGGGTGGAACTCCTGCGCGACGATGGGGTGTACCGCGAGGTCCGCGTGCATGGCAATCTGGTAGCGCTCGACCACATCGGGTATCCCGCTCGCGTCCATGGCTACTCCTGTCAGAATCGTCGGTTCGGTTGGCGTGGTGAGGCAGGTTCGCAGCGAGCGATGCCGGGCTCAACGAAGTTGAGACGCGCGGCCTCGGGCTTACGTGCGGTACGGTGTTCACACGCGGGCTGCGTAGGGCTACCCCTGCCCGGAAGTGGTTCCGTCTTCTGCAACAGGGGCACACCACCTACAGAAGCCGTCGGCGACGTCCTCGTCGGGGTACCCGTCGGGGTGCTCGCGCAGTGTGATCTTTTGGATGCGGCTCAACGCAAACACCAATTCCGCGCCAGTGCCGGCGATGAGCACCATGTCTTTCCGCAGCGCGGTACTGCCGGACTCACGGGTAGCGATGTGGGCTACGTGTCCACTGAGGTAGACCGGGTCGTCCGGGCGTGCCCCGCGTAGCGTCACCTCCACATGCTTGCCGACGAAGCGAGCAGCTTCCCGCCACCGCTTGCGGGTGGCGTTTGACGGGTCGGGGATGCTCATCGGGCGCCCCCGGTGCGCTCGGCCTCCAGTTCGGCCACCCGGGCACGCAGCGCAACCAGCTCTGCATTTTCCGGCGCGGTGATCCGAGTCGAAACGGTGACGCGCAGCTCGCCTACCCGGCCGCACGTCCGGCGAGCCCAGGATGGCCCGTCCTTCACATCAGCGGCCGTGATGTCAAACGCGGCGGCGATCGCGTCCACGACGCGGCGGCGCTCCTCGTCCCCGCCCTGCATACCCCTGACATCGACGGACAAGGTCACGTCGATGTCAGGGCTCGGCTGGCCGGCGAGACCGGCGATCCGGCCAGCCGCCGCACGCAGGTCAGCATCGAGCGCCTGCCAGTAGTCCGGCGACGGACGGTTCCAGTCATTGGCTTTATTCACGGTTCCTTCTTTCGGGTTGGGGGGAAGGGGCCGCCCGGAGCTGGCCGGGCCACACGGGAAGCGGGGGCCCGGGTGGCCCGGCCAGCGGCCGGGTCAGCGTGCCAGCCACCGGAATTCGCACACCACGCCGTCGGCGTCGTGGTGATGGGGCGGGTAGTCCAGCCGCGCGAGGTCTTGGTCGCATAGCGGGCAGTCCCCTGTCAGCCACGCCCTAGTCCGGTTGATCATGTTGTCGAGTAGCTCGACTCGGCTCCTCGACCCGTTGACTGTTTGCTGTAGGACTTTGATGCGGTGCTGGCTTGCTGTCTTGTCGGCTTCAAGGGCGGCGAGCGCGGCTTGCTGTTCACACAGGCCACGGCCCACGGCGGCACGGTGACGTACCAACGCCTCAAAGACGTGGTCGGAAATTTCGTCGTGGGTGTACGGGTAGGGGGGCTCGGTCATGGTGTCCTCCCGGTTGGGGCCCCCGCCCGGGACTGGGGCGGGGGCCGGGGGCGTCAGGCTCCGTCGCGGGCGGTCAGACGGGCCTGCTCGCGAGTGCAGGTCGGGGACCCTGCCCAGTGGGACTGCCCCCACTGGACGTTGTTGCCGCTTGTCGCGGCCAGGTGGATTGCGCAACTGGGGAGCACGTAGCGGGCGTCTACCGCCCCGCATGACTCTCGGGGGCACTTGCATCGTTCGTCGGGGTCGCCGTTGCCGTGGGTGTGCCACGGCGGGAGGGGGTTGGGGCAAGTCCAGCCCATCGACTGTCGTCCTCTCTGGAAATCCGGTGCGTGGGGTTCCAGCTCCCCGCGCTCACCTCACACTACAGAGACACATATAAGTCGTCAAGCAACATTGGTTTGCTTTTTAGTGTCGCTGTTGCTTGGGTTCAGTCCCGACGCATGTGCGCCATGACGAACCACTTCTTCACGGTCACCAGGGGGCGGTGCGTGATGAATCGTGCACTCGCGACATGGCGGGAACTCTCAGCGTCGTACACGACGACGATGAGCCAGTCGGCGTCGCGGTACACGATGAGGTCGGCCTGCTTGAGCGTGCCGGCCTCGTACTGGACGTAGACCTTGAGCGGCCGCCAATCGTCGTCGCCGTGGGCCACGCGGTCTGACATGCGGGTCGCCAGGTCGCGGACGGTCCCGGCGACCGCGTCAGGTCCCCAGGTGCCGACGATCAGGGCCTCCGCCCCTTCACGGGCTACCGAGATTCCGTTGTCGTCTTCCTTGGTGTAGTCGAACTCAAAGTCGTCACTCATAGTCGCTTGCTCCCGTCGTGTGGTTCGGCCGGCGCGTGACCGGCCCTGTGTCCGCACTGAACATTAGCAAGACACTTAAAAGCTCACAAGCATTCTTTCATAGATTTTATTGGGAGGTGGTGTCGTGGCCGGCTACATGCCCGCCCGCTCGGTCCACCGCACGGGCGGAGCCTCAAAAACCGAACCGACCGCCACACCCACCACCCAGGGCCTACCCACCGACCCGAAGACCACGTGGCCCCCACGAGCCATGGAACAGACCTTCGAGCACATGCGGGTCCTATCGGCCTGGTACGGCGGCGACCCCGAAGACCTCGCCATGATCCACGGCGGTCTCTACGGCTCCGATCACCCGTTCTTCCGCAACGGCCCCACCGACCGGCCCAGCCAATACCGAGGAGGCGTCGTCGGCTCCGTCGCACGCTGGTTCTGGGGCCAACCCACCCCCGCCGGGGAGAAACGCGCCAAGTTGCACGTGCCGATCGCCGGGGACATCGCCACCCTGTCATCGGACCTGCTGTTCGCTGAACCACCCGCTATCGAGTTCACCGACAGCGCGACACAGCAGGCATGGGACGAGATGGCCGAGGCCACAATGCTCGACGCGACGCTGCTAGAAGGCGCGGAGGTGCAGTCCCCCCTCGGCGGGGTGTTCGTGGTCGTCTCCTGGGACGACAACCTGTACCCGTATCCGTTCTTCCGGATCGTGCACCCTGACTGCGCCGTGCCTGAGTGGGAGTGGGACAGGCTCTCGGCAGTGACGTTCTGGCGTGTAGTGGAGGACCGACACGGCCAGATCTACCGGCACCTCGAACGCCACGAACGGGGCCGGATCCTGCACGGCCTGTTCCTCGGTGCCTCCGACGTGCTCGGGCCCGCGATCCCGCTGGACCAGCACCCGGCCACAGCTCGCCTCACGCCCACCGTGGACACCGCCGCCGGGCGGTTGACGGCCGGCTACATTCCGAACATGCGCCCCAACCGCCTCGACCGCAACTCCCCGATCGGACGCTCTGACCTCTCCCCCGGAGTCCTGACCCTCATGGACGCCCTGGACGAGACCTACTCATCGTGGATGCGTGACCTACGCCTGGCCAAGCACCGCCTCGTCGTGCCCCGGGCATACATGCAGCAGCAGGGCCCGGGGGCCGGGGCGCGGTTCGAGGCCGAACGGGAAATCTTCGAGGCTGTGGACTCGATGCCGAAATCCGACGGCGGGTTGGAGCTGTCGGCCACCACGTTCGCGATCCGGGTCAGCGAGCATCAGGCCACGGCCGACGCCCTGGTCAACCAAATCGTCGGACGGTGCGGCTACAGCGCGCAGTCCATCGGCGAGCAGGGCGAGGTGGCGACCACGGCCACGGAGGTCGAGGCCCGCGAACGGCGGTCGTTCATCACCCGGAAGAAAAAGGTGCGCTACTGGCGGGCCGAGCTGGCGACCCTGGCCGAGACGCTGCTCATGCTGTGGGTGGCGAGGTTCCCGGCGCGTGGGATCACACCGGCACGACCGAAGATCACCTTCGGGGATGGGGTGGCGGAGACACCGGAGGCCCTGGCCCGCACGTTGAGCCTGTTGGAGGCCGCTTCGGCGATCTCCACGGAGGAAAAGGTACGTCTACGCAACCCGGACTGGGATGAACGGCGGGTCCACGGCGAGGCGCGGCGAATCCTGATGGAGTCGGGCAAGCTGGCCGCGATGCAGCCACTGGCCAACCCGGACCAGGTAACCGGTGCCGGCGCGGACGGCTCTGTCACCAGCCCCCCCGCCGACGCCGACGCCGGGGCTGACGCGGAGGGGGCCGGGGCTGACAGCGCCCGGCCGCCGGACAGGGCCCGTAGGCCCGTGGGCAGCGCCTCCAGGGGCCGACGCGGGCGGAGGTAGCCGGTGGCCTCCGACCGCGACGTCGCCGCCGACCTCGCCCGGTCACTGACCACCCTGTACGCCGACGCGTCGACCCGCCTCGCCGCCGACATCGCCCGCCGGGTCGCCGCCGGTGAAGACTCCCCCGCATGGGCCGACGAGAAATTGCAGGCCCTGCACACCCTGCGGGCGTGGACGCAGAACCTCATCAGCCAGCTTGAGGCCGACTCCTCCGGCATGGCCGCGCAGACGCTCGTGCTGGCGTTCGTGCGGGGCTCCACCGAGTCACTGGACGCCATCGCCAGACTGCAACTGCCCCCCGAGCAACGCGCCGACCTGAACCGGCACCGCACCCTGCTGGGCCGGCTACGCCGCGCGGCGCACGGACCGCCCACGCGGGCGGTGAAAAACGCGATCGACGCCGAGTTGCAGCAGGTCAAAGACGCCCTGCCCGGGGTACATGGCCTCCTCGCGATGATGTGGTCCCTGGAATCGACCCTGTCGGGCACGCATCTGCCCCTGCTGAGATGGGCGCTGGACAGCTACCGCACGGTGGTTACCCGCGCCTCGGTCATGCCCGTGTTGGGGCTGTCGAGCCGACGCCGCGCCGCGCAGATCGCGTGGGAACAGCTCCTCGCCAGCGGGGTGACTGGATTCGTGGACCGGCGCGGCCGGCGCTGGGAACTGGCTTCCTACGTGGAGATGGCCACCCGCACCGTCGTGCATCAGGCACTGCGATCCGGCCGTCTCGATCAGCTCCTCGCCCACGGCCGCGAGCTGATCCGCATCAGCGATTCCCCGCAGGAGTGCCACCGGTGCCGTCCCTGGGAACACGCCGTGTTGCGCATCGCCGGGGCGGGCACGGGGTGGATCGAGGCTGAACACGCGACCCGTGACGGCGAGCGCGTGCGGGTGCACGTCGCCGGGACGCTGCCTCAGGCCATCGCCGCCGGCCTGTTCCACCCGAACTGCACGCACAGCTTGGCGGCGTACCTGCCTGGTGTCACCCCCGATCGGGCCCCCCGGCAGGTGGCGAACCCGCAGGGCTACGCCGACCGGGTACGGCTCCGAGAGCTGGAACGCGCGGTCCGTCGGGCCAAGCGGCAAGCGGCAGCCGTTATCGACCCTGGTGCGCGCGCCGCCGCCGACGCGAAAGTTCGCCGCGCCCAAGCCGCGGTACGCGCCCACATCACGGCCACCGGCCTGCTTCGCCAACGGCACCGCGAGCGCATCGGTACCGCGAGGTGAACTGACACTCCCGCCGTCCAATCCGGGCGGCAGGTCGCCCGCACGTTCAAGGCACGCGCGGGCATCTTCCCTGTCACGCAAAAGGGGCCAAGCGGCCCCCGTGCGTGTTCCTGATGACCCCAAGGAGGGCCACGGAAATGTCTGTGCCGACTGAGCCGGCAGCGCCGGCTACGGCCACCACCGCGCCTGGACCCGCCGCCACCGGCGGTGAGACCGACGCGCCGACGACCGGCCCGGCTACTGCCGTTTCGGTCGAGAGCACCAACGCGTCCGCTCAAGACGCGACTGATGCCGCCCCGGCCACGCCGTCTGTCACCTCACCGGCGAGTACCGCCGCCGCCCCGGCAGAGCCGGCCGCGTCGGAACCGGCCGGCAAAGCGCCCACGATCCAGGGCGAGTACGACCCAGCGCGGGCTAGCAAAACGATCGCCAACCTGCGGGGCCGCGAGACGCGCCTGCAACAGGAGCTGGCGGAGCAGAAGGCCACGTATGACGAGTTCACGAAGGGCCTGGCCAAGCTGATCGGGCTTGGCGAGGAAGAGCCGCCGGACCCGGCGATGCTCACGCAGCAGCTCACCGCCTCGCAGAGCGAGACGAAGCAGGCCCGCGTGGAGCTGGCGGTGTGGCGGATGTCCGGTGAACTCGGGGCCGACCCAGACGCCGTACTGGACTCGAGGGCTTTCGGTGATGCGGTGGGCCGGCTTGACCCGTCGGCGGCCGACTTCGCCGAACAGGTCCAGGCCGCGCTTGCCGCTGCGGTCGAGGCCAATCCCCGGCTGAGGGCACTGCCCGCCGCACCGGCGACGCCGGCCGCGGGCGCTGCTGGTGACGCCGGTGCGGGGTCGCCGGCCGCCGGGGTGTCCGGCGCTGCGATCACCGCTCCGACCGAGGGCGGTCCGATCACAGCCGCGCAGCTTCAGCAGGCGCACGAACGCGGAGACAGTCCGTTGATCGCCAGATGGCACGCCGAAGGGCGGCTAGCCCACCTGCTGTAGGCCCGGCAACACCCCGTTTGCCCCGGGGGTTGCGGGCACCTATCCAAATCCACATTCCGTAAGCCACACGGGGGAACGATGGCAATTAATAGGTTCCGGCCGGAAATCTGGTCGGCGCTGCTCATGGAGAGCTACAAGAAGGTCTTGGTCTACGCCAACCTGTGCAACCGCGACTATGAGGGTGAGATCCGCGCTGCTGGTGACACGGTGCGGGTGACCTCGATCAGCCGCCCGACGATCAGCACCTACACCCGTAACGCGGACATCACCTATGAGGAGCTGACCGACGCGCAGCGCACCCTGTCAATCGACCAGGAGAAGTACTGGGCGTTCACGGTTGACGATGTTGACCAGGCGCAGGCGCGGGGCAACGTCGTCCCGGCCGCCATGTCCGAGGCCGCCTACGGTCTTGCTGATGTGGTGGACCAGTACGTCGCCGGCCTGTACACCGGGGTGGCCGCCAGCAACGCGCTCGGCACCACGCAGGTCACCACCGGCGACGAGGCATACACCGGGCTGCGGCTGCTGGCGTTGAAGCTGGACGAGGCCAACGTGCCCCGGCAGGGCCGGTGGGCTGTGGTCCCGTCGTGGTATCACTCGCTGCTGCTGGAAAACCACAAGTTCGTGGACATGTCCGCGTCCGGCACGTCCGAGCCGCTACTCAACGGGCTGGTCGGGCGGGCCCTGGGTATGACGATCTACACGTCGAACAACGCGCCGTTGATCAGTGGCGACGACTACGGCTGCATGGCGGGGACCCGTGGCGCGATCACGATGGCCGAGCAGGTCACGCAGACCGAGGCGATGCGCTCGGAGCTGCGGTTCGGTGACCGGGTGCGTGGTCTGCTCGTGTACGGGGCGAAGTTGATGCGTCCCGATGGCATCGCCACGCTGGTGGCGTCGCAGTCCTGACCCATCTGACGGCCGGGCCCGGCCGCGCGCGTTCGTGCGCCGGGCCCGCCGCCCCCCCCTTTTCCGGCCCCCGCACGTGGGGTCACGCGTTCACGAGGGAGAGACATGCCGCGCACTGCCCTGGCATACAGCAACCTGCACGCCAACAGTTCCATCGCCGAGCCGGCCGGTACGCCGGTCAACCCTGGTGCCAACAACGGTCACCTCATTGTCGACGCCGTCCCGGAGCGCACCGTCCTGCGAGTCAGCAACAGCGCGGGCGAGGCGAAGGACGTCACCGTCAAGGCCGGTGACTATCCGCCGGCGATGGCCGCCGGTCAGGGGGACCTCGTGGTGACCGTCGCCGACGGTGCGACGGTACTGATCGGCCCCTTCGAGTCCGGTCGGTTCATCAGCTCCGGCGGTGAGCTGCACGTCGACATTCAGGCGGCCATGACTGGTGAGATCACCGCGTTTCAGGTGCCCAAGGCCACGTGATGCAGCAGACGGGCTACTTCGCGGGAGAGGGGGGCGTCATCTGGGAGATGGCGCTGCCCCTGCCCGAAACGCAAGCCGACAAGGTCACCAAGGGGTATCTGCGCCGTGTCAACGCCGACGGCAGCCCGTACACGCCGCCGCCGGCTGATGGGCAGCCCGAGCTACCCGGGCAACGTCCGGCCGTGCTGCCCGGCGGCGAGTGGGAGTCGCTTCCGGATAAGGGCGCGCTCAAGGCGGAGTGGATCGGGTGGGTGGTGCGCAACCTTGGCACGGCTCCGGATGACGCCGAGGCGATGACCAAGCACGACCTCATCGACCTCGCTACCCGCACCATCACCGCACGCGCGCCGGCCGACTGACCGCGTGCGTCGACACTGCGCCGGGTCACGGTGTGACCTGGCATTGATCTCCCGGCCGGGGGTGACGGGGGGAGCCCGTTTGCCCGCGCCCCGCCTGAACCCCCGGCCGGGGTGCATACCCTTCGCTGTTGCAGGAGGCCCGTGGTGACGATCTACGAGGGTGAGACCGTCACGCCCGTGCTGACGCTCACCGACGGCGGGTTCGGCGCGGATACGGCGGTGACCGTGACCGTGACCGGCCCCGACGGTGTGGCTGGTGCGCCGATCGGGTGTGTGGCCTCCGACGGAGGGCAGACCCACACCGCGGCCACGACGGTGAACCTCGGGCAGCCCGGACAGTGGGTGTACGCCTGGTCGATCACCGGCACCGGCGCGGGCAGCTGCTACGACACGGTGGCGGTGGCGCCCGCGCCGATGACGTCGCCGGCCGCCGGCCGGGTGTATGCGGACAGCGCGGACTACGCCCGGTGGATCAGCGCGGCACCTCCGGCGGGGGTGGGGCGGGCCTTGTGGGTCGCGTCGCGGCGCGTTGACGAGCTGCTGACCACCGCCATGTACGACACCGACGACGACGGCTACCCGGTCGACGCCGGGCATCGGCAGGCCATGCGGTGGGCCGCGTGCGCCCAGGCGGACTACATGCGGGCTATCGGTGACCCGTATGGGCGCGGCGCGCTCGGCACGCTGTCGTCGGTGTCGATCGGCTCTGTGTCGGTGGGGCGGGCGGTGACTGCTTCGGGCACGACCGCGCCGCCGCGCTACAGCCACGACGCACGGGAGTTCCTGTTTCAGGCCGGGCTGCTCAACCAGGGCCCTGTGACCGGGTGGTGAAGCGTGGACGTGACGGATCTGCTGGACATGCACGGTGCCGGGTTCGGGGTGGTCATCGAGGCGTACCGGGGTAAGGACGCCGGCGGCGGTAACGTCTACGGGCCGCCGGTCGAGGTGGCCCCGGTGTGGGTGGATGAGCGCCACCGGGTGCTGCGTGCGGCCACGGGCGAGACGGTGACCGTCACTGCGACCGTGTACGCGGCCGTGGCCACCGACTGTCCCGTCGATTCGCGGGTGACGTTGCCCTCGGGGCAGCGGATCGTGGCGTTGAGTGTTGCCCGCCGCGAGGGGGGCGGGTTCGACGTGCCGGAGCACGTGGAGATCGCCGGGAACTGACGCGCGGCGGTTGCGGCTACTCGTCGGTGGTCGTGGGACGGCCACCGACGCCGGGGCGGGGGCGGCCCGGCGTGCCAGGTGAAGATCCTGATCGGACGCCACATGCGGGTACGCCCGATCGTCTTGTCAGATTGCGGCATCTGTTTGCGTTTGCGCTAGTTCGTCACAGCGGACACCGCGACGCCGAGGTATCGGGCTACGTCGGTGGTAGTCCACCACACCGCGTTCGGATCAGGGGCAGCGCTCGCGACCGCTCATCCTCGCATCACGCGGATGGTGTGTTGCCTTCCCGGACGGGGCGGTCATCCGCCGTTGTCAACAGGGGCTCTTCTCACCGAACCACACGTCCCGCCGTGACGGGGTAGCCAACACCATAGCGAGGAGATCGATCGTGCCGCTCTGGACTCACGAGCACGGCGAGCGTAAGCGCACCGTGCCCGGAACCTACGAAGACCGGCGGGTCACCGCCGACGATCAGTGGACGCTCGTGCCGCCGGCAGGCCAGCAACGTGCGCCGGAACCGACGTCGGCCGCCGCGCGCCGCCGTGCCCCCTCCGGCTCCAACCGGTGAGACGAAGGGGGAAATCGTGGGGGTGCGGATCAAGACCACCGTCAACACGAAGGGCGTGGCTGTGGCGCGGCGGCGGGAGCAGGCCGGCGCGGTTAGGGGCCTACACGCTGCCGCCGAGTATGTGTTGAGCCAGGCACAGGCGGTTACGCCCCTGCAAGAGGGGGTGCTGGTCGCCTCAGGAGCCACGGACGTGGATGCGTCCGCGCTCGAGGGCACGGTCAGCTACGACACGGTGTACGCCGCCCGCCAGCACGAGGAGGTCACGTGGCGGCATGACCCGGGCCGGCAGGCCAAGTATCTGGAGCAGCCGCACGCCGCGTCGCGGACGGCGGTACGGGACATCATCGCTGCGGCTGTGCGGCGGGAGCTGCGCTGATGGCGGGCTTTGTCGGCGGGGTGGCTCACCTCCTGGACGCCGCCGGGGTGGGCACCTACGTCCCGAGTGGGGTGCCCGGCACGGTGTGGCCGATCTACTTGGAGCATCAGCCTCCGCAGCCGGGGCAGTGCATCACCGTCTACGGGACGGGGGGCGCTGCCTCACCCGCCGGTGCGCCTCACTGGTCGGAGCCCACGTTCACGGTGCGGGTGCGGGGTAGCGGCGATTCGCGGCTGTCGCAGCAAAAGTGCCGTGCAGTGATACACGCGTTGCACGGCCTGGCCTATGTGGAGCTGCCCGACGGGATTTACGTCGTGGACTGCCAGTGCCAGCAGTCGGAGCCGGTGCATGTGGGCCCGGACGCGAACGGCTTGCACGTGCACACCGCGGCGTTCCGGGCGTCCATCGAACACCCGTTCTGACGTTCTGAGAACTTTGGGGGATGAGTAATGGCCACGCGCCAGATCAACGCGAGAGACCTGATCTTTGAGGTTTCGGACATGGACGCCGTGCCGACGTGGACGGGTGTCGGCGGGCTCCTGTCGGGCACCGTGTCCTACAACGAGAACGAGGAGTTCGCCGACACCACGGTGTGGGACTCCGAGGGCTTCTACGGCCAAGAGAAGATGCAGCTCGGTGCGTCCCTGAGCTTGGAGGGGCGGTTCTTGCAAGATCCGGCCACGGGGGTGCGGGACCCGGGTCAGGAACTGGTGGAGGCCCACGCGGTGCTGCTGGGCTACGACAGTCAAATCGATGTCCGGTTCCGGTACCCCGGGGCCACGACGTGGAAGGTGTGGAAGGCGACCGTCTCTGTTGGTGAGCAGGGCGGCGGACTCAACGACAAGGCGTCGTGGAACGCGGAGTTTGTGCGCTGCGGAGCGCCGAGCACCGAGGCGGTGGTGTGAACATGACGACCCACCCACATGCCGATAGCGTCGCGGAACTCGACGCCTCGTTTTACGACAGCGTCCCGGACGGGGAGACCACCACCGACCACGACTTCGACGCGTGGTGGTCACAGCGGGTGGCCAGCCGGCCTACCACGCAGATCCTGGGGGTGGCGGTGCCGATCCCCACGCAGGTGCCGGCGGAGATCATGCTTCGGCCCGGCAAGGCGTTGGACCTGTCCAGCGATGACGCCGATGAGATTCAACGGCTGCTGGTGCTGATGCTGGACCTGGCCGGGGTCGACGGGCAGGTCACCTTGGATGGGTGGCTCTCCGACGGGCTCGGCTCCGAACAACTGTTGATCATCTTTACGTGGGCGTTGATCAACGGGATGCGTCCGCCGGGTAAACCGGCGGTGAGTTTCGCCCGGGTCGCGGGGATGGTGGAGGACACGCAGCCGGGAAAAGCCCCCGAGCCGGTCAACCGGACCGGCCGACGCGCCGCCTCGCGGACGGCGGGTACGTCGAAGCCGGCGACGAGGACGCGCCGGACGGGTGGACGCAGGTAAGGGCTCACTGGTTGCAGGTGGTCGGTGATCTACGCCGTGAGTACGGGTACACCCGCGCCGACATCGCCGCGCTGGGGCATCAGGACCTGGCCGAGGACATCGCCGGGTTGAGTCCACAGTCGGCGTTTGCCAACGTCGTGGGTGACGCGAGACGCAGCCTGAGTACCCCCACCGAGGCACAGCAATTCATTGATCAGTTCCTGTGACCGTCGCCCCTCCAAGTGCGGTGGCCACGGGGCCGCCAGCGGGAAGGGGGGTGACAGGTGGCGCTCAAGGTCGGTGACCTCTACGCCAAGATCGGCGTCGATGACCGGGGCTTCCAGCGGGGCATGGCCAGGATGCGGGCCAGTCTGATATCCACGGCGAAACTGGCGGCCAAGACCGCCGCTTGGAGCCTGCTCGGAGTCGCCCTGGCGAACACGGCGGTGAGCGTCTTCGCGCTGGTGGGGGCGTTGGCCCCGATGATTGGCCTGGTGGGGGCGCTGCCGGCGGTGCTCGGCGCGGCGGCTGTCGCCGCCGTAGCGCTGAAGGTGGGCACCTCCACTCTGACCGAGGCTCTGGGCGGCAGCGAGGAGGCCCTAGCGAAGCTGACGCCGGCCGCCCGCGCTGTCCACGACGAGATCAAGGCGCAGGCCGACGGCTGGGACGCTGTGCGGCGGTCGGTGGAGGGCAACATCTTCGGCCGCGTGCAGGGGCAGATCTCTGCTCTGGCCGGGGTGTATCTGCCGCTGTTGGAAACCGGGCTGGGCAAGATCGGTGACGCGTGGGGGTCGGCGTTCGCGAACGCGGCTGCCGCGGCCCGCTCTCAGGTCGCGGTCGCTGGTGTTACGCGGCTGTTGGATGCCACCCGCGCGGCCCTGGTCCACATCGGTGACGCCTTCGGTCCGCTGGTCACCGGGTTCGGTGCCGCGTTCGGTGCGACGGCGCCACTGGTGGAACGCTTCGGGGCTGCTATCGGCCGGGTCATGGACACGTTCGGTGAGTGGCTGGCGGAGGTGTCCAAGTCCGGGCAGCTCATGGACTGGGTAAACGATGGCCTGGCCGCGTTGCGGCAGTTGATGGCGGTGCTACGCGCCGTCGGCGGGATCTTCGGCGCGGTCATCAAGGCCGCTACGAGCGTGTCGGGTGGGCTGCTGGACACGCTGGGGCAGGTGCTGGGGCAGGTCGACCGTTTCCTGAACTCCGCCGAGGGCTTGAAGATCCTGGAGACGATTTTCGGCACGATCAAGGAGACGGTGTCAAAGATCGCCCCGGCGCTTGGCCCGGTGCTGTCCGCGCTCGGCGCGGTGGTCGCGGCGGTCGCACCTCTGCTGCCCCTGCTCGGTGAGTTGGTGGCGGTCCTGGCCACCGGGCTGGCCGGTGCCGTGCAGGCACTGATCCCGGGCCTGACCATGATCGTTGACGCGCTGGTGTCCGGGCTGGGTCCGATCCTGCCTCTGTTGGCGGACCACTTCGCGGCGATAACGCCGCTGGTCAGTCAGCTCGGCGGCCTGCTCGGGGAACTGCTGAGTACGGCCGTCACGACACTGCTGGACGCGGTGGCGCAACTACTCCCGGTGCTCTCGCAGGTCGTACAGGTGTTCGCCGCGGGTTTGATCACGGCGTTGGACGCGCTGATACCGCTGTTTCTCGAGCTGTTGCCGCTGTTGTCGACGTTGGGATCGCAACTGCTACCGATGCTGCTACCGCTGTTCACGGCGCTGGTAGATGTCGTGCTGGCGCTACTTCCCGCGCTGATACCCCTGATCGAGCTACTAGTCACGCTGCTGCCGCTGTTCTCGACGTTGCAGGTGATGTTGGCCGGGGTGGTCATCCCGGTGCTGACTGTGCTCATCCAGTGGATAGGACAGGTAGTGCGGTGGGTGGCCACGCTTGCGGGGGCGTTCATCCGGTTCGTGACCACCGCCAAAGGGTGGGCGAGTCTGGGCCCGTTCGTCTCTGGTCTGTGGAGTCATATCGTCGGGGTGTTCCGTGGCGGCGTCAACGCCGCCGTCCAGGTCACGTCCACGATCGTCAGCAGGGTACTGAGCCCGATAACGTCCCTGGTGGGCAAGGTACGCGGCGTGGGTAGCTCGTTCGCCAGCGCGGCCCGCAGCATCGGCACCCAGATCATCAACGGCATGATCTCGGGCATCAAAAGCTCCGTTGGTCGGGCCATCAGCACAGTGAAAAACGCTGTCGGCGGGATCATCCGAGGCGCGAAGGGCGCACTCGGCATCTCCTCGCCGTCCAAGGTGGCCGCGCGTGAGGTCGGCCGGTGGGTGCCGGCGGGTATCGGTGACGGTGTGCGTCAGGCCATGCCCGCGCTGCTGCGTCAGTTCGACGCGATGCGCCCGCAGATGATGGCGCACCTGCAAGTCGCCGGCCCGCAGGCACGACCGGCCACGCCGGCCGCGCAGCCGCCGGTGATCGTGCGTAGCCGGGAGGTCGGCGACACGGTGAACATCACCGGACCCAACGTGACGTTGGCCGATGTCGAGCGCCACCAGCGCCGCCGGGAGGTCCGCGCCCGAGTGGGGAGGCCACGCTAGATGCCGATCAGACGGGGCGTCATCGGGATTCCACCGTCCGACCCGACGCCGCCCGATACGCCTCCTGTCCGGGATGTGCCTCGAGCGTCCTGGTTCGCGCCCGACGGAACTGAGGTGCCGCTGACCAGTCCTGGGCAGACCGGCTACCGGTTGCTGAAGGGGCTACGGGGTTTGGGCGGGGTTCCGGTCACGCTGACCACGGATAAGCTGCCGCGTGGTGGTGTGCGGGTTCGCACGGTGCGCCGTGAGGCTCGCGAGATCGACCTGCCGGTGCGGGTCACGGGCAGCACTCACAGCGAGTTCATCGAACGCAAACGCAACCTGCTCGACTGGTTCGGGCAAACCGATGAGCTGGGCGCGGGGACGTTGGTGGTGTGGCGTCCTGACGGCACCCGCCGGCACATCAGCTGCTACTGCGCGCATCCAGGTGACACCGACGATGACGGGCGGCTGGCCGAGAATCTGCTGGTCACGCTGTTGTGTGAGCAGCCGTGGTGGTACGGGCCCGATGAGGTTTCCGACGAGGCGTTGGAGTTGGCCGACAACGGTTCCTACCTGAGCATGTTTCCGAATGTGTCGCTGTCGAAGACTCTGGGCACCGGGGACCTGGACGTTTTCAACCCGGGCCAGTTGGCCGCTTACCCGGTGTGGACGATCACCGGGCCGTGCGCGTCGGCGACGTTCACCCACGCTGACACCGGCCAGTCCTTCGCGATCGATCCGGACTACGCCGGCGACGGTCCGCTGCTGATCAACGAGACGATCACTGTGCACACGGACCCGATGGCCATCTACGGGCCTTCTGGTCAGGCGGCCACGGGCGCGGTGAACTGGCCTGGCGCGAACCTGTTCCCGCTGCGACGCGGCCACAACCGGATCATCCTGTCGTTGACCGAGGCCGCCGTGGGCGCGGGCGTGGCGTGGTCGTTCGCACCTCGCTACCGGAGCGCATAACAATGGACATCCACGAATATGTGGTGTTGTTGACCGACCGGAACTTGGTGGAGGTCGGCCAGCCGATCACCACCTGGACGAGCATCGAAATCGACCGCAAACACAACGAGCCGGCCGCCGGGCTCATCACGGTGCCAGCCGGCCCGGCGCTGCTGACCGACCTGTACACCCCGGGCCGACGTGCCGTGGTGCTGCGCGACGGCGAGTACTACGCGGCGGGGCCGATCGAGCGGCCGGCGGAGCCGTTCGCCTGGACCGCCGACTCCGACGGGCCGGACACCGGCGAGGTGACATTCGCGTTTGGCTCCGACCTAGCAGACATCGTGGCCAGGGTGTCGCTGCCGGACCCGACGCTGCTGCCGGAGGACCCGGCGCAGCCGGAGGCATGGACCCGCACCGCGATCGGCGAATCGGTGCTGCGGGACCTGGTGGACGCCAACTGCATCTCCACCTCGGCGGACACGGCCTACCGGCGGGTGCCGTCGCTGGCGCTCGGGACGCCCACGGGTGTTGGCGACCCTGTTGCCTTCCGGACGCGGTTTGAGCAGATGGGCGACGCGTTGCGCCGCGCCGCACTGGCCGCCGGTGGGCTGGTGTTCGACACGGTGCAGCAGGCCGGGCAGATCCACTTCGTTGTTCGTGCCCCGCTGAACCGCACGTCTGAGGTGCGCTACTCCCGGTCGGTGGGCAACCTGCGGGGCATCCACCTCGAGGGGGAAGCCCCGACGGTTTCCGACGCGATCGTCGGCGGCGGCGGGGAAGGCGCGGACCGGCTGATCATCCGCCGCGTCAACGACGCGGCCCGTCAGTGGGGCACCTCAGAGCAGTTCATCGACCAACGCCAAACCTCCGAGCTTGTGGAGCTACAGCAGGCCGGCGACGAAGCCCTAGCTGAGGGTGCCGAAAAAGCGAAACTCATGGTCGTGGTGGTCGCCGGTTCAGGGCAGCCCACGCCCAACATCGGCGACCTTGTCACCGTCGAACTGTGGCCGGGTACGGAACTGGCCGAGGAGGTACGCGGTGATCATCTTGAGGTCGACGCGGGCGGTGAGCTGCACACCCTGCTCGTCGGCTCCGAGGAGGCCAGCCCCGACCCGGAGTGGATCCACGAGGTGCGACGCATCACCCGTTCCCTAGCCCGTTTGGAGACCATCTGATGGCCCAGACCTCATACCCGTTGCCACCCAGCCGGATCATCACTGACCGGGAATACGAGACGTTGATGACCCCGGCATTCGTGGATGGGTGGCAGGCCACGCGCGGGGACCTGCCGCTCTTCTACGCCAATGGCACGGGCCTATTCATTCTGGTGCGGGCCGGCAAGGTCTGCCACCTACGGGGTTTCGCGTGGGAGTCCAGGGACGACGAGTTCGCGGTGCCCGTCGACGCCAACGACTCCGGACAAACGCGGGTGGATCTGGTGGTGCTGCGGCTGACCCGCTCTGCCTACACGCTGACCATCGAGGTACGCGCCGGGGTGCCCGGAACAGGAGTCCCACCGGCCCCGGTGCAGCAGTACACCGACCCTGGGGTGTTCGAGATGGTGCTGGGCACGGTGACGGTGCCACACAACGCAACCACCATCTCCGCCGCTCAGGCGGTGTCCACCGCATGGCTGGTTGACGATGACGGCAACATCAGCGCGTACTCCGGGAACCCGCCGCCTGCTGTGGTGGGCCGCACGTACTGGGAGATCGACACCTCGCGGCTGATGCTGTGCACCGGCACCACGTGGATCGTGCACTACGAAGACACCGGTTGGGTCAACTGCACGCCCTTCGTCCACGGCCCCTCCGCGAGCGGATGGCAGACCGCGACGAACGGCTTCGCGCGGGCCCGCCGACTCAACGGCATTGTCACCGTGCAGATCAGGCTGTACCGCTACGGCACCGACGTGCCTCAAGGGATCTCGGCGACCTGTTGTGATCTACCACCCTCGCCAGCGCCCTTACAGGGGTTCGCGCCCCGAGACCTGATGGTCATCGCCAGCGGCGTCAACGGCTATGAGGGTACGCCGGCGAGGTTCGAGGTGCATACCGACGGCGACGTGGCGGTCGGCGCCGACGGCGGCATCCCACCGGGCCGGGAGATCGCGGTCACGGTCTCCTACCCGGTCACCTAGCAGGCGAACGTCTCGTCTACCACAACACCAAAAGGGGGGCTGCGCATGGCGCGGTACTGGTTCGGCGGTGGGCCTGCCGATTGGACGTTTGACGGGGTGAGCGCGGACTCGGTGCCGGATCTTGCCCAGTTGCAGGGCGGACTTGTGTGCACGTTCTGGAACGCCGAGACCGGGGGTACCCAGTACACCGATCTGCTGGACCCCCACGGCCAGCCGACCTTGCAGATCCTCAGTGAGGACGGCAGCGGGCTGCGTTCCAAGGGGCAGATACCGGCGTTTCGAGGGCCCGATGGGGTCACGCAGATGTGGGCCGAGTGTGACGGCGGTCCGCGGGTGCTGATGGTCACCACCGACGCGGCCGATGTGGTGGCGGTGCCGCGCACGCTCCTGCCGCCGCTGTCGCAGATCGGCGACGTGATCGTGGGGGCCGGTCGGCACCGGCTGTACAACGACACCGGCTACGACCTGCTCATCTCCGGTGTTCGGGCGAGCGTCGGTACGCCGCCGACTGGCAGTGTGTCGATACGCGTCGACGTGAACCGCAACGGCACCACGATTTTCTCGAATCAGTCTGCGCGGCCCGCGATTACCGACGGGCAGAGCACGTCCGGACTCGTGACCGCTATCGACGTGGTGACCTGGGATGTCGGGGACTACCTCACGGTGGATGTTGACTCGGTCGGGTCCACTACTGCCGGTGCTGACCTGACGGTGCAGATCGCGGTGGAGAAGGCATGACCCGGTACACCAACACCTTCGAGACGGGACTGCCGGCGGGGACGACGATCACCACCGGTAACTCGGGGGAAGCGGAGGCGGGGAACCCGTTCACGTTGTCCACCGACTCGGCTGGGTCAACGTGCGTGTATTCCGATGTGGGCGCGCGTGGCCTGCTGTGCATGTCCTTTGGTGTGCAGTCGCCGGCCGGGCCGTCGCGGCGCGGTTGGGCGGTCAACCCGTTGGCGGTGTCGAACGTCCAGTACTACCGCCTGTACGTGGACCCAGGCACCATCACCGGCACTCTGTCGGTGCTGCGCGGGATGAACACCGGCAGCACGGCGCAGCGATTCCGCCTCACGGTGTCGGCCGACGGCATCGTCACCATGATCAACAAATCGAATGTGGCGGTCTGGACCAGTGCTGCGCTTGCCGCTGGTACCTGGTGGCGTATCGAGGCATCCGTGGAAGGGTTCGACGCGCGTCCGTTCCAGGTACGCATCTTCGCTGGTGATGCGATCACGTCGACGCAGGACTCCGGGGTGATCACCGGGGATTTCGGTGGGCCCATCACGGAGGTGTGGTTCGGGCAGACTAACGCCGCGTTCGGTGTGGCCGGCGCGTTGGATGATCTCGGCTACTCCGACGAGGGGTGGCTTGGGCCCGCGGCGCTCATGCCGACGGTGCTTTTCAGTTGGGCGGGGGCGCTTACCGACCACACCGCAACCGTCACGTACGCGCTACAGAATGCTTCGTCGGTGAGACTGGTGGTGTCGCAGACCCCCACTCTCACCTCGCCCGTGCACTCAGCGGACACGGCCGTGGACGCAGACGGGTTCGCCAAGGTCACCGTCTCCGGGCTCGACCCGGACACCACCCACTGGTACGGCCTCGAGGCCGACGGGATGCTCCTGGACACCGGGCGGGGATTGTTCACCACCGACCCGACGCCCGGCACCGTCGCGAGTTTTTCGGTCGCGTTCGGTAGCTGCAACCAAACCAACTCCACCGCGGCCACGTTCGCCCAGATCGCCGCCCGGCAGGGACCGTTCGGGCTCGCACGGCGGATCCTGCATGAGGGGGACCTGCACTACCGCGATCCCGGCGCGGGGTTCTCGACCGCCGAGGCCCTGGCGCAGTACCGCACGTCGATGTCCCAACCGACCATGCAGACCATGACGGCCGCCGTGCCCATGGTCTACGTCTGGGACAACCACGATTGGGGCGGCACCGACAGCGACAGCACCTCTCCCGCCGGCCCGGTGAACGCGGCAGCCTACCGGCAGGTTGTTCCCCACTACCCGCTTGCCACAGCAGGATCCACGGCCATCTACCAGTCGATGGTCATCGGACGCATAAGGTTCATCGTGCTGGACACACGTTCGCAGCGCACACCCCGAACCGACCCGGAGAGCGCCAGCAAGACGCTACTCGGGGCCGAGCAGAAGGCGTGGCTCTACGACCAGCTCCTCCAACCGGAACCCGTCAAGATCATCGTGTCGGGAATCTACTGGCGGCACGACTCCGCCGACGGCGACCGGTGGGGCAGCTACGCCACCGAGTTCCAGGAGATCCAGCAATGGATCACCGCTCGCCCTCAGGTGCAGGCGTACGTGATCTTCGGTGACCGGCACGCCCTGGCCGCCGACGACGGCTCGTCACCTGGTTGTTTTCTGCCACAGGCCGGAGGTGCCCCCTTTGACCAGGGCTCTACGCAGCAATTCGAGCTGTGGAGTCACGGCTACTGGGCGGGCACGCCGAACACCAACCTGATGGCGTTCGGCTGGTTGGACATCCACGACAACGGCGCATCCATCACCATCACGTACTCCGGCGTCTCCGCGTCCGACGGCCAGGTCCGCGTGTCCATGAGCACACCGTTTACCGCCGCTCCGCCGCTCAAAGCCATCTGGGGCTTCCCCCTCTGACCCCTAACCACCACGTCCACGTCAAGGCCGCCACCCCGAAACTACTGGGTTGAGCGGCCTTGAATTCCGTCTGCACCAACACAAGGGAGCACGATGAAAATTATCAGCCGTTCACAGTGGGGCGCGGTTCCAGCCCGCAGCGTTCAAAAGGTGACCGCATCGCACCGACGCCGGTTCGTGGTCCACTACTCGGCCGCGAGCCCGGACCAAACCCCCAAGGCCATCCAGACCTACCACATGCACACGCGTGGCTGGTCAGACATCGGGTACAACTTTTTGATCAATGCCGACGGGGATATTATCGAGGGGCGCGGGTGGGATGTGCTGGGCGCGCACGCCTCCGGATACAACACCGAGTCGATTGGCGTCTGCTTCATCGGGCGGGACCGAGACGCCGGACCGAACGTCCTCGCTGCGGTGCGATGGCTGTATGACGAGGCGTGCCGGCGTGCCGGCCGCACGCTGACGCGCACTGGGCATCGGGACATCGGCGCGACCGCCTGCCCCGGCGACGAGCTTTACGCTTGGCTGCGCGCGGGAATGCCCGTCGACGGGCCGCCGTCGCCGTCGCCGTCGCGTCCGGCACCGGGCCCGGCCGTGCCGTTCCCTCTGCCTAGCGGCTACTACTTCGGCCCACGTAACGGCGGGGACCGGTCGGTGTCGGGCTACTACCGGCGCACCTTCAAGGGCAAGGTGGACCGCACGTGGCTCGCCCAGTGGGCCGGGCAGCTCGTACGCCGAGGCTGGCCAGCAGGCAAGGGAGAACGGTATCTGCGCCGGTCCGGCCGCGACGGCATCTACGGCCCGGAGTACCAGGAGTTGATCAAGGCGTTTCAGAGAGATCAGGGTCTGCGCGTGGACGGGCTGTTGGGCGTGCAGACCTGGGACGCCGCCTACCGCAACCCCATCACATAGCCGGCGCGGCGCGGCGGGGACTGCTTCCCCCGCCGCGCACCGGATGACTGGGTCAGAGGACGCGGCGTAGTTCGCTCACTGCGATCTCCACGGGTCCCCGCGAGTTGATGATCTCCCGGTGCTTCCTGGTGGCCACGTGCACTGCGACCTGCTGTGCGTTGGAGCGCCCGGCAAGCTGGGTTCCCCCGACGATCCTGGTTACCTGGTCGATGGGGCCGCTGCTGTTACTGGCTACGGTGGTGACAACGAACTTCATCTTCGGGTCCTCTCGGCAAGTGGTGGGGCCCGTGTCCGGTGAGGTTCCAGCTCCCGCCCGGATGGTGGCCGTACTGCTACTGACAGCTTCCGATATTGCTGGTGTCGCCTCGCAGTGCCCCCGGGGCGGTAGCCGCCCCGGGGGCACTGTGCTAGTGACCGAGCGCGTTGCGACTCCCGTCCGAAGTTGTGCGCTGGCCGATGTCCGCGCGCTGCCCGGCCCTTCGGCCTGCCTCTTCGCCGTGGGCGGAGCGCCCACGCGCCAGAGTGCGGGAGCGCTTCAATCGCGGGTACACCGCCTTCGCCCGCTCTTCTACTGCGGCGGCACGTCGACGTAGCACCGGAACAAGATCCGTTCCGGTACTCGCAACCGAGTCAGTTGCCTGCTTCTCGATCGCCTCCAGCCGCCCATACACGGCTGCCGCGAAGTAGAAGATGAAGTCCTTTTTCCACTTTCTCAGGTCGGGCCCTTTCACGCTCTCGGGCTGGCTTCCCGCCATCGCACCTACACACTGGACCATGAGGGAGGTGAAGAGCATGTCAGCCCGTTCGATGCTGCTGGCCGGGCCGAACAAATGCATTTCGCATTCGGTCCGCACTCGGCCTCGGATCTGGACCTGCTTGATTCCCAGCGGTTTCGTGACACTCGACAGAATCGCTATCATGTCCGATAGGTACTGGCCTTTTAGCGGCATCTTGTAGTCGATGATGGGGTCTGATTCCGCCCTCCTGGTATCTGCGGCCAGAGCCGCTTCGATGCCGTGTCGGGCCATCAGCTCCATTGCCTTCGTGGTCATGTTTTCCGCCGCTTCGGGCGGGGTCGCAGGGTCCTGTGCTTGTGCCAATAGAGCGCGGACCTTGCGCAGGTAGTCTTCGCGACTCAGTTTCATGGTCTGCTCGCCCTCCTTGGGGGTTGGGGCGGGGGGTCCAGCTCCCCTCGCTGCAACAGGACCCACATTACCGAGCCCGATAGAAAGATTCAAGGAGTATTTGGAGATTTTTAAGTGGGCTGGTTTTGGGGGAGGGTCGCCCCTTAGCGATGGGGGACCCGCTCACCTGAACCTTGTTGACCGACCATCCGGCTAGGCCCGAAAACCCACATAAGGTACGCACTTGCGCAGAAACACACAACGATTACCCCCGGGCGGGCTCGGCCGTAGAGCGCACTCCTTGCCGGACCCTTACCGGTGGCATCCGGGGGGCTGCCCGGGGTAACGTCTGGCACTCGACTTGTAAGCTCGCGTTCGTAGATATTAATCGAACCCCTACGCCCCACCCCGGAAAACACTTGCGAGGCAGACCCGACTCACCACATCGCGCACACCGAATGACTTCACTCTGAGGCAACCGGGCGGCGACGGCGCGAGAGCTGTTGAGGGCTGCGCGGGGCTTGCCACGCCCTCCAGGCACTCTCGCACCGTCGCCGTTCCCTCCGCCCCACGCGGGACCAGTCGCGCGGTCGCGTGGGAGAGGGCCCGACGGGGGTCGGGCCGCCTGAAGCGGCCCGGCCCCCGTCCTCCGGTCTGCCGACGGGAAGCAGCCCTTACACCTCGGCCGCCGTAGCGCCACGGGGAAGCGCACGACACACCGTGGATGGGGTGAACCTCTACGCCGACAGGGGGTAAGACCTGTGGGCACAAGCTAGAGCTGTTGGTGTGTGCGTAAAACGCCGACGATGCCGGCCAGTAACGACGCGCGGCCGGTGAGGGTTGCTTAAGGCCGCCCGCGAAGACAATACCCAACCGTAGAACACACCAACCATCCCCCGGATTGCCCAACGATGAAGTCCGATGCGATCTACCGCGTGACCATACGCTAAGAGTAGTCGCGCGGATACTCCCCGTCCGAGACTTCCTCTTTGGATGCATTCGGTTGCTGCGGGGTCCACTGGTGAGGGCCCACCGTAGCGGCGGGCCCTCACCAGGCGTCAGGCCCTACACAGGCAAGCGGCGTGAATCCCATAGGTGCGAGCGGTTTCCCCCTCCAACAGGGTGTTGTCCAGCCCACACCGCCCGGTGCGCAGCCCGTACGCCCGCATAGCGGTGACCGGGTCCCTCGACAGGGCTTCCACGATCTCCTTCTTCTTCGCCCGGTAGGCGACTGCTGGCCCCGGTGCGCCGTCTGGCCCAGTGGGCCGAACGGCAATACCGGTATTGCCCGCGACCGTGCGCCGTTCGATGCAGTAGATACCACCCTCTAGCCCAAACTGCCCGTCACGGAGGACATACCACCCGTCGGGGAGGCGGGGGGACTCGTCGTCCAACGGGCGACGCTGCCGACACTCATCGGCCATCACCATTAGTTCCGCGATCGCCAGATCAAGCTCCAACGCCCGGCGGGCGGGCGAGTGGGTGTCGGCGATAGTGCCGTCAACTTCCTCCTTATCGACCGAGAGGCGCGGCGCTAACCCGTGGATGAGGTCGTGGACATAGGCGCGCTGGTCGTCCGTCGCCGGAGGGAGGCCGGCTATCTGGCCGGTCGGCCGCTCGGCCTTCTCGGCCTTCGCCGGGGGGTTCTTCTCCGGGGGTTGCTGCTTCCCGGTTCTCGGCTTCTCAACCGAAACCGGTTTTCCCGACATGACGTAGTCCCGGACCTTCCGCGAGTGCACAGCGATAACTTCCATGGGCTTGCCAGCGCCTAAAGCCGCATTGTGATCCGCTAGCAGATCGGCGAGGTCCATCCGCTGTTCCCCTCTCGTTCGGGTCGGGGTCCAGCTCCCCAACCACAACCCAAACACTACCGGGACAGCTAGAATCATACAAGGGTTGTTTCTCGGGTTTTTTATGGCCTGCAAGTTGGTCGTGCGGCGCGGTCCAGCCGGAGCATGGCCGGGGGTGACGGGGCCCCTGGGGGGCGCGAACCAGCCCAACGGATCAGGTCCCGTCACCCCTTCTACGTTCCGTCGAGTTGTGGCGTTGGCAGCTCAGTCCTGCTCAATGACCGGCAGCGTTGCCTGAACGGCCACGCGCACGGCGTCCAGCTTTTTCCTAGCCTCATCGCGCTCACGCTCGGCGCTTTCGGCACGCGCCTTCCACCGGTCACGGGACAAAGACAACTCCTCCACCAACTCCAAATAGGTGTCGATCCTCCGTTCCTGCTCCGGGTCCACGGCGCCCGCTACCGACTGTGCGGGAGGCTGCGGATCAACGGCACTTGCCACCGACCCCTGTGCAGGAGGCTGCGGCTCCACGCCGGTTTCCTGTAGCCGCCGTCGCAGCGTCGCCGGGTTCAGGCCCAGACGCTTAGCCGCCGCGGCCCGGCTGATACCCGGCTCCTGGTCACGCAGTTTGAGGTATGCCGCGCGGGTCTTCTGCGGACTGTCGCGGTTGCGGGACTGCCGTGTCCGGCCGGTTGCTTCGAGCCGGCGGGACAGTGTGGTCGGCTGAATCTTCAACCGGTTCGCGGCCTCAACGATGCCGAGCTGCCGCCCCTGCTTCCATTCGGCTTCGACCAGCGCGTCAAACTGCGCTCGGGTTTCTACCGCTCGTGCCTCAAACGAGGTCTGTTTGTCGCCCACGGGTGGCTCCTCTGGGGGGTGGGGGGTGGACGCCACGATATCCCCGGCGCTGGCGATTCGCTCGCCGTTGGCGTGCTCCCGGGACAGGTGTTCCTCGACCGCACTGGTTGACGGAAACACCCTGTTGCATCGGTTGCAGGACAGCCAGGTCACGGTTCGTGACCCGTCTTGGCCAGCCGATACGTCGATAGTCACTGCGATGAAGTTGGCGGCGACGATGCGCTTGTCGCCGGGGCGGCTCGTGTGCGCGTCCTGAAGGTCACGCACCGCGTATGGGCCGATCCGAAGCTTGTCCTTGTCGAATTGCAGCCCCAACAGTTCGAGCTTCTTCGACTTCGAGATGGTTGTCAGTGTCACGATCGTCCTTTCGTGGACAGCCGCTGACGCGGCCTCCCTTGGCTCACGCCCGGACGACGGGTGCACCCGCGCGGTTTGGTGCGCGTGAGCGATGAATGGACAGGGGGCGCACTAGGGGCGAGCATCGCTCCATTCCTCCACGGACGTACGACGAAACCGCGCGGACTCAACGCGGTGGTTTGCGGCGAGGTTCCAGCTCCTCTCCGCCCTCCGAGGTTATCTAGACCATGTAGAAGTTGTCTAGCACTATTTGACAATTTTTGGTGGGCTCTAAGCCGCCTTTACGGGAGCCGCCTCGCACTGACGCCAAACCTTAAACGGAAAGCCTCACGCGCGCTCCCCGAAGTGCTCCAACCTCTTAGCGCCCATCCCTCGAAGGCGACGCGTGAGACTCCACGCGCGACGGAAATCCCACACTAGCAAGCCACGTAAAAACTCAGAAGGGTCCCTTGACACCTTCTAGATGGCCGCTTAGTGTGGTGGTGGCGGGTCGAGGGCCCCCGGTAGCGGCCCAGCAGGACTGCTGCCGGGGGATCGACAACCCGTGTGGATACAGCGCGGGCTGTCGATCCGCCCGCCAAACCCGAGGGGAGAGGCCGGGGGCGCGGTAGAGGGGCAATCCCCCGCGCCCCCGGCGACCTCCCGCACATGCCCTCCCGGGGCGGGGAGCTGGAACCCCTCACCCGGGCAAACCGAGAGGACAGCACAACCATGATCTTTCTCGCCTGCCATGAAGACGCCGCCGCATGGCGCGTGGCGTTCGCCGAGGATCTGCCCGGTTCCCGATCCGCCCTTATCCATGTCACCGCTACGAGCGCGGTCTACGCGCTCCGGCGTAGGTGGCTGGTCGAGGTACCGCCCTGCGGTGATGTCGTGGTCATCGCGGTCTGCACGTCGGGGCAGTCGCAGCGGTTCGCCGGGTTTGGTTGCACCGATCTGGGGCTGCGGCTCGGCGGTGTCATCGCTGACGCCATCCGGCGGACCACCACTGTCGAGTCCACGCGGTGGGCCGCATGAGGCCCACCGTCGTCCGGCCGGCTCCGCCGCGCCTCACCCCGCTACGGGATGTCGTCTACGCGCGGGACATGCGCGGCCGACGCGTCCGTATCGGCGCAGTCTCCACTGACGGGGTGTGGGCTTATCACCGCGTCGATGATGTGAACACGCTGTGGGAGGTGATGGTTATCCCCACCGGCCAACCGGTCCCGCTGATGTGGAGCACACTGCGAGACGCACGCACCTGGACCGGCAGCGGTGACGCGCTCGCCAAGGTTCGCGACGGGACCGCGGCCGTGGCCGCCGACGGCGCATCCGAACACCGCACTGAGGCACGGGCGCTGATGGGGGTCCTCGACGGGCTGCTGTCCGGCCACCTCGTGATGGCCGAGCCCCTACGGCGCTGCGGGCAGTGTCGCGGGCTGCTCACCGAGACGCCCGACGGGTGGCGGCACGCTGCGGTCTGCCGCCCCGGGTGCTGGGCTCCCGCCGACGGGCTGCCAGTGCAGCCGTGCCTCACACCCGAACGGCACACCTACTGCGCTGATCTGTGGGTGCAGCCCTGCGCCCACGGCCGATGCGCCGAACCCGCCGACCCGGGCGGGCAATGCGACCACGCCGAGGAAGGGTTCTGCTGTGGCTGCTGCCGCCGGGACGAGGCGGGACGGCCATGATCGCGCTATGCCGTGATGGGCCCAGGAAGAGCGCACGATCGCCTTAGCTGTAGAGCGTGGCCTGTGACCTGGTCAGTGCCTTTGAGACACTGACCAGCCGCGAGGAGCCCAACTGGGGCGTTGGGCTCCTCGTGCTGATCCTGTTGCTCAACGTGAGCGGTCACTCACGTAAGCAGTAACAGTGTGGGGGCGTCGTTGCTAGTTGGCAGCGGCGTTCCCATCCAAAACCGATTATACCTGGTTGCCTTCTGTTGAGGCTCGGGCGTCATCCCTCCTAGGGAGTCCACGTGCCCGGGTCACAAGGGCGTGTTGGGTGTCCGGTTACGCTCCGGGCAGGGCCACGGCACACCACACACGCACCGCTTGGGGAGCCACGACCACACCCACGGGCGTGTCCTCGGCCGATGCCATGAGGGCTCCCCGCTCACTACTTACCCGGCTTGTCGTCGGCGGGCTTCAGGCGGGGCCCCCATGGGGGCAGTTCGACATTTCCACTGTGATGCATGGCGTGCTCGTCCTCTCCGGATGGATCAACTGCTGACTCGCCCTCTCGGATGGGCACCTTCGACCCTGCCAGGGGGCTGGCCGGCACGCGAACCGCACTTTGGGCGACACTGTGTGGACACCTCGGAAAGGTCACCGACGATGCCTGGTAATGACGTGCTCAGGGATGCTCTGATTGCGGCACAGTTGACCTACACGCAGGTCGCTGATCGGACGGGAGTGGACGAGAAAACCGTGGGCCGGTGGGTGACCGAGGGTCGGGTACCTCATCAGCCCACGCGTCTGGCCGTCGCGAAGCTGCTCGGAGAGGACCCGGAAATGCTCTGGTCCGAGGCGGTACGTCGCCGGTTCAAAACCGGCACCGACCGCGAGTTGGTCGAGATGTACGTACGGCGGGCCGACCTGCCCCGCCACTTCTGGCGGGACATGATCACCTCTGCGCGTCGGCGGATCTTGTTCGGCGGGTACACGTCGTACTTCATCTTTGTTGACGCGCCTCAGGCCCGCGCGCAGCTAGCGGCTAAGGCTGGTGCGGGGATAGACGTCCGGTGGCTGTTGGGCGACCCCGACTCGGCGGTCACCCGGGCGCGTGATGACGTCGAGGCCCACCCGCTCAAGTTGGCGACCCGTATCCAGATGACGCGGATGGAGATCGCCAAGTCGGGGGCCGCTGATCTGATGCCCGTGCGGTTGTCCGATCGGCACATCGCCACGTCGGTGTGGGTCTTCGATGATGAGGCGGTGCTGGCCACGCATATCGGTGCGGGGTTGGGCCACGACTCGCTGACCCAGCACTTCAGGCGACGTGAGGAGGGCGGGCCGTTTGATCGACTCCTGGAGCATTTCGAGTCGCTATGGGACGACGCCCGTCCTGCGGAACCGGAGACCGACGCTTAACTAGGCCATACAAAAATCATGAAGTAACCTTTGTCGCTTTCTTTGGGGCTAGTTACTGCGGCCCAGGCGTCCCGAACTCCCACACACAAGGCGAGCTGGCAGGTCTCTGCCCTGGAAGCACTGATCAACCGTGAGGATCCCACCCTTACGGCTGGGATCCTCACGCTCACCTTGTTGCCTGTTGTGAGCTGGAACTCACAACGGCAGTAACCTCAACTGAGAAGGCATCACAAGGGTTACTTGACGAGGTCAACTCTCTGGGAGTGCCACGAGGGCGTGCACGTTGGCGACACGGCCGCCTTCGCGGACCTTGAGGACCAGGGCCACGCGGAGGCGAAGGGGGGTCTATCCCGCCTCTGCATCGGAATGCGCCTCACCCTGAAGACAGCACGCACGAAACAGCGCCCCCGGGTCACCGGGGGCGCTGTTTCGTGTTGAAGGCACGCGCCGCCGGCGGCACCCCCCTCCATCCGAAACCCGCTAGAACTTATCAAGCATAGTTTGACTATTTTTAGGGTCCGCGTTATCCTTGAGGGACTTGAGTCGGGCAGGGCCCCGGGGAGCTGGAAGTCCGGAGGGTCAGCCGGCTCGAGATGCCCCGAGAGGACGCACCCGGCACGTGAAGCCGGGGACTGCCAGCCCACCCCGCAACGTAGGCGGGCTGCTGCGCCCCTCTCACTACCCGAGAGAGCGAGCGAGGACTTTTCGTGGCCACCGAGCAGAAGGAGTCCAGAGGACCGAACCTTGCCCACGTAGAGCAGGCCCTGAGGTTGGCGGGCTGGACGACACGGTTCATTCCGGCCCGCGCCGACTGCACGGGCCGCTGGAATTTCGAGGCCCGCAAAGGGCTGGCGCGGGTAGAGATTCCACGCGGCGAGGGGGGCAGGTACGCCCCCGTGGTCCAGCGTCTCACCCCCAGCGGTGAGACCGAGTGGGCGTCATTGTTCACCCCGCAGGCACCCGTGCGGGCGCTGTTGCAGATGGCCTTCACCGCCGCCGGCTGACGCGGTGCGGGGCACCCCCGGTACGAGGCCGGGGACGCCCCGCACCTGCACCACCCGACACGGCCGGCAGAAAGTGGGTAACTCACATTGATGCTTTCTACGCGACCGCGTATCGTCAAGGTCAAGATGTACTTTGACCAGGTGGACGCGGGTGAACACCCGCGTACCGCAGACCGAGGAGGTGACCGCATGGCCAGCGAACCCGCAGCGGCCAGGGCCGCCGGCAAGGGCAAAACCCGGATGGACGAGCTACGGGCTATCCCCGGCCCGTGGAGCTGCCGCACGATCTCCACGGTTTTCGGCGTGGCCATGCAGACCGTGTGGGTGTGGGTGCACGGGGGCCGCAAGGCCCGCGACGAGAAGATCGCCCACCACTACGACGTCACGCTCGACACCGTGCGGCACTGGCGCAAGGAAAACAACGGGCAAACCTGGCGCGACATGGCCGCCCAAGTCGATCTCAACGGTGTAGGCGTTGGCCATCACATGCTGCCCGAGGCCACCGCGAAACTGGGCGGCAGCGATGGATGGGAACCCGACACGATCCTCAAGTGGGGCCTGACCGAGTGGGATGACACCGGTCGGACCCGTCTGGATGCCACCGGGCAGACACACCAGCTAAGCCCAACGGGACGGCCGCGGGGAAGCGCCGACATTAAACCGAGGGGGGTCCGTTACGACCGGGACAAGGTCCGGCAAGCGGTAGTCACCATCTACCGGGCGTTGGTGTCCCAGGAGTTCACCGACACGGCGGCGCGCGGTGCCGTCGCCGAACAACTCGGCCTCAGCCGCAAACAGGTATCGCGGCACCTCACCGCCGCCCGGCAGCTTCCCGAGGAGTACGGCGACATCCCGCAGGGCTCCTCCAAGCGTGGCCCACACCGCGCTAAGGACAACGTGCCGACAGCGGTCACGCCCCGCACGTCGCTAAGGGGGAATGTCATCGAGTAAACGAAACCCGCCCCCCGATGCACCCGGACAAAGGCTGGAAACCGAGAACGGTGCGCGGAGGGCGGATCTTCCGAGAGGACGAGCACGCCCCAACTGCCACGGAGGTGGAGGTCGGTAACTGCCTCGCCTCGCAACACCCCTCACGGGATGTCACACGCCCACGGTAGCAACGCTGCGAGCGAACTGTCTAACGCGCCCCGTGTGCTGCGCGTCCCACAAGACCCAAACCGAAAGGGATTTTGTGACGCAAACCCCTCGGGCCCGATACCCCAAACGGGCCCTACTACCCACCCCCGGGAAGCTACGCGCCCGCAAACCCGCCGGCCGTCGGCTCCATCTGCCGGCCACCACCCCGAACCCGGCCCTTATGGCGCAACTACGTGGCCGGTACGCGGGCCCACTCGAGCCCGCCGAGCAGTGGCAGTACGCGAAGGATCTGGCGGGGGGACGCACCGTCATGCCCACCGACTACCGGGCCAACCCCGGTGATCTCGTCGCGTTGATGGCCCACGCCATCGCGCTGGACATCCCCTTACCGGTGGCGTGGACACACCTACACTTCAACGCCGACGGCAAGGGCGGCATGAGCGGCATCCTGATGTATGGGCTGCTAATCATCGCGGGCCACCGCGTGAACATTCTGCGCGCCGATGACCACGAGGTGTGCGCCCAGCTCGTCCGCGGTGACGGCCTTCCCGGCGGGCAGGCACGCTGGAGCATCCGGGAGGCGATGCGCGCCGACCTGCTGCTAACCACCAGGTGGCGACGCTACCCCGGCGACATGCTGTGGTGGCGGTGCCTGGCACGACTCGCCCGCCGATTCGCCCCAGACGTGGTGCTGGGCCTCGGCTACCTCCCCGAAGAGCTGGAAACCGGAGCCGTCGGCGAAGAAGATCCCACCGAACCCGCTGAGCCCACCGACGCCGTTGACGCCGACGGGAACCCCGTACCCCGCGCGGACGTGATGGCATTCCTCGCCGATGTCGACACCCTGTCCTGGGCCGACATCCGCCGGAAGATGAAGAAGGCGGTGGATCTGGGTCTTCACGGCCTGTACGCCGGGACCGTCGACTCGGTACCGCTCACCGTGCAGGACACGCTCATCAACGCCGGCAACCGCGCGGTCGCGGCCGAGGAAGCCCAGCGGGAGGCCGACACCCCACCCGGTGACGGGCTACCACCCACCGTCGGGGTACCCAACACACCCGTAGTCGACCTTGGACGCACGATCACGGGTATGGCCTGCCCGTGCCCGCTCGAACACGTCGTGAGCACCGGTAACCATCTGCCCGAGTGCGGCCAGTACCGGCCCCCGTTCGCTCCCAAGGGCGGCGAGCAGCGGTGATCGACCTCCTGACCGCCGACGCCGACCAGGTACGCGCCCTCGTCGCCACAGGGGTGTCCCAGGCGTTCATCGCCGAGACCACGCAACGCGCCCGGGACCCCCACCACCTGGGCCTGTCCTCGATCGGCGGGTGCACCCGCGCCGCCGCGTACGCGCTGGCCCGCGTCGACCCGTCGGACACCCCGCCCGTGGAGGAGGGCCGGCAAGCCAACCTTGGTGTCTGGAACCACGAGGGTCTGCTGCCCCGCCTGTCGGAGCAGATGGGCGGCGAGGTCGAGCTACCCGTGGTCCTGCACGCGGCCGGGGTCGCGATCACGGGCACCGCTGACCTGGTGCCGCCCGGCGCGGTAGTCGACCTCAAGACGGTCGGCGCGCACAAGTTGCAAACCATCCGCTACCACGTGTCGCCGTACCGTCGGCACCGGTTGCAGGTACTCGGCTACGTCCTCGCCGTCCAGCAGGGCGGGCGGCCGACCCGATGGGCAATCTGGATCTACATGGACCGATCCACCGGCGAGGTAGAGGTCATCGTGGAGGAGTTCACCGCCCGCGCCGCGCTCGAGGTCATCAACCGTATCGACGAGATCCGCCGATACGCCGAGCATGATCCTGACCTGGCCCCGGCTGAGGATCGCGGGCCGGGCCTGTCATTCACCTGCGACGCCTGTCCGTGGCTTCGCCGTTGCTGGGGCCCCGACGCGGTACCCGGCCAGGTCGGCGCCCAGACGTCGCTCGTAGCCGGCGCGATCCCACAGGTACATCTGCCGGACCCCCGTGCGGTGCAGGCACTGTCCTCCTACAAGGACGCCTCGGTCCGCAAGGGGGAGGCCGAACGTGACCAAAGGTTCTGGGGCTCGGTCATCGCGGGCCTTGATTACGGCGTGTACGGCGCGTGGAACCTGACCCGCGACCGCGATGCATACACGATGGATCAGGAGCAGGTTCGGCGAGAGTACGATGCTGGCCGACACAGCTGCGAGCCCCCGACACGCCGCAAACGGGGCGCGCTGCGGGTCACACTGATCGAGGCTAACGGCGCGAAGACCACGAGGGAGGTAGGGCCATGAACACCGTCGTGACCATCGAGGAACCGCGCACGCCGACGGCGTACAAAGGTGTTCCCCATAGCGTGGTCAATAGGTCTAGGATCATCGGCGACACGTCGCAACGTGAACAGCGTGTGTCGATGCTCAGAAGTATTCCGGCCCCCTCACCCGGGGGTGTAGGGGGCCGGAGAACGCACAGGATGTTCGGACTGTGGAGGAGGGATAAGGTCCAGGACTAAGCGGGAACTCAACCGGACCCCGAGGATTGGTCGCGCTTGACACACCTCGTGTTCGACACCTCTATCGAGCTTCCCTCTCCAATCGCACACTCAACACCGATTTTCAGCCGATAGCCTCCTGCGCGGGGCATGGACGAGCATAGCGGATGCACACGGGAAAGTGCACCCGGTAGCGCCATGCGCCACGTGCTACCGCACAGGGGGCCGGAAGGAACCCCCCCGATGCTCCCCGAAATGACCGTTAGGGGGCGGCGAGTCCGCCTACCTGTCCTGCTCGTGCTGTCTGCCCACCACTCCCCGAGCGATCTGTACCTGTTCGGCCTGGTCGACGTGATGACCGGCCGGCGCCGGGGCCCCGCCGTGGCCTCCCGCGGCTGGTACGCGGGACGGCTAGGCCTCTCCGAATCCGGCGTCGCCAAGTGCCTGGGACGACTCGCCCGCCCACACACCTCCACCAACGCCCTGGTACCCGACACCCCCGTCTTCATGATCTCCCGCCGGCGGGGCTGCAAGCTCACCGCCGAGCGGCAGGTAATCCCGGGCGTGCCCTACGTCGAGGTACCCGAATGGAGCATCGGCGACGATAGCACCGGCCCGCTAGTCTCTGCCCTGGCCTGGCGTCTCTACGCCCTGTGCATGTGGAAGCGGTGCCCCCAACGCGGCACCCTCGCCCTAGCCCGCCGCGAACTGGCCCAGTTGATCCGAGTCCGGCCCGACAGCGTGCCACGACTCGTTCGCGAACTCACCGACGCCGGCCTTGTCCTCACCCACGCCCGCCCCGGCAAGGAAACACTGATCCTGCCACTCGCCCGCCGGGTCACGCCGGCCCAGGCCGCTCGACTGTGGGAGGCCGTCCTGACCCCCGCAGAGCAGGACACGCCGGTCAGCGACGCACAACGCTGCGCCGAGGCCACCGAAGCGGCCGAGGCCGCGGGCACGACGCCTCCGGTCGAGGATCTCACCTCGGCACGGTCAGACGAACCGCCGACCTGTGGACAACCCGCCGGACCCGCCCCCCCTACGTGCACATCACCCCAGCCCCCCCAAGGCACAACACCCCGCCCCGATACGGGTACATCCACAAGAGACCCGCACTATGGGGGCCCGCACTATGAAGACCCCGCCCGCGTGCGCGCCGCCGGCCCCTCCGGGGCGGCGACGCCGGGCGATCCCGTGTCCGCCGACTACGCCGAGGTCTGGCCAGAGGCAACAGGGGTGACGCTTGCACGAGCGGTCCTGTCCGACATCACCGCTCGCCGGCAACGCGAACGCGCCAACCAGAAGCCGTCTCGCGCTATCGGCAAGTCCGGGGTGTGGTGGGACGACCCCCAGCAACGAGAATCCGCGCTAGCGGACGTAGGGTAGCCCCAAGTCGAGGAAGTACGCGCCAGCTCTGAACGCACGCTTACACCACAGGTATGAGCGTGCGTTCAGAGCTGGCGCACCAAGTTAAGGGCCTAGTACTTACGGATGAGACTAGTTAATCAGTTAACTAGTCTCATCCGTAAGTACTAGCTGAACGTTACGAAGACCTTGCGTATCTGTACCTTGCAATGTCGCTGACGACCTCACTGCGGCTAGAGCTTGCTCCGGTCGTAGATCTGCACGACGTCTCGAAGGCCGTACCACCGCACCGGTACACAGCTAGCCACGAGCTTCCATCCCTGCTCCAGCGTGGTGAAGAGGTCATCATCACCGCATGAACCACATATCTCGCCGATAGATGATTCGGTTGCCTTGGTAGGCGTCCAGGATCGCGTTCGCGTTGTAGCCAAGTGGCGGCCACGACACCAGCAGCGTGTGGCTAGGGTGCCAGGAAACGGCGTCCTCGGCGTCTGCCTCCGTGACCGGGAAGTGCGCGGCGACGTTTCGGTGCCACCGGTTGCTGTCAGAGCCCAGCGTGGGCGGGTATCGGTCGTACGCGACGACGTTGACCCCGGCCTGCGCCAGCAGCCACGCCCAGTAGCCGGTTCCTGCCATTGGGTCCAAAAGGTGACCTTGGGAGTGCGCGGCGACGAAGCGGAGCGTGTCCGGGGCGGTGATCGTCCAGGAGTAGCGTGCGACATAGGTCTGACGCACAGACAGCCAGTCGGTGACGGTGCTCTGCCCTCCGTGCTGGGTCAGCCCGAATCCGCCGACAGTCGGTGTGCCCCCAGGGATCGATCCGGTTGGGTCCACGTAGCCACTCACCGCATCCCAGTAGGGGATTGATGATGTCGTCCCCCATTGCTGGCTCCTCACTCTGGGGCTGTAAGGGTCAGAGCTAACGCCCTTCCCCTTGACGTCAGAGGAAGGGGCGTTGTGGCCCTCGCATTCAGGTTGTCATGGCGCTTGCTCCGCTACCAGACCCTCTACTGAGGGTGACTGGTAGGGCACTCGACGGGGGTGAAGGCCCACGCAGGGCAGAGGAGGTTAGTTAATCAGTTAACTAACCTCCTCTGAATGGAGGATGCAACCGAGGTCAGCACCACTATCACCGAAAAGCCAACAAGGCTACTTGCATAACTTTTACTCGGCCGCTAATGTGGGTGTCGCGTGGGGTGCTGGAACTCCACCACCTTCCTCAATCCGAGAGGGCGACCCATGGTTCGCACTGATGACCGCCTAGCGTCAGTTCTCAGGCTCAGATCCGATCGTGTCCCCAGGCAATGTCTTCCTTCGCAGAAAGAAGTCCCGCAACCTTCCCCCCAAGACGAGGGAACGGTAGATGACCGGGAACTTAACTTCATCGCTCGCCTGATATGGCGGCTCGGTGGGCAAGCCGACTACCACACCATCGCCAAGGAAGTCCCTCCGGCACTGCTGCGCCCGGATGACGAGGTGGAGGGCAACCCCACCCGTCTGCAATTGGCTCTGCGTCGTGGCGTGTGGGGAAACTGGTTCGTGGTGGAGCCCAACGGGCACAACTACACGTTTCTGCTGACCGAGTTCGGCTGCGAAAGGGCCAACCTTGGATCCCTCGAGCGTACGGACCTGAAGAAGCTGCTGGCGCTAGCTCAGCAGCTAGCAACCGGGGTCTATGCGATGGCCAGCGGAGAGGTTGACGGGCCCTCCCGCGAAGACTATGGAGGTGTAGCCGCCAAACTGGCTGAGCTGGTACACGCTGCGGGGATAGCCGCAACCCGTCGCGGCCACACCGGCAGCCCAGTGGAGTACCTGGGACACGTTGACGTGCTCTTTCACGACATCACCCGCAGCAACAGCTAGGCGCCTCTACCAACTGAACTGAGGGCGTAACCCTGTTGACCAGGAAAGGAGGACACGTGGCCGGTAGTGACATCACCCCACCCCTGTGCGGGGACATCACCCCACCCCTGTGCGGGTACGTCACCGCTGGCCGCGTGTCCTCCGGCCCTCACCACCTGCTCAGAGCGCATGATGGGGTGCTTCCGCTCCCCATCGACAACGCCTCTACGGTGGGGAGCCTCGGGCAGGCTGCGACGGGACGCAGCCAGCCACGAAGGGGTGCCCTTCACCTTGGCGGCGCTGACGCGCCGCCGCATACATCCGAACCAACCCCGTAGTTAGGACCCCCCATGGCAACAACCATCCTGATCAACTCCAACAAGGGCGGCGTGGGTAAAAGCGCGCAATGCCGGGAGCTGGCGTGCGCGCTGGCGCGTGCCAGCTGGCAGGTCGACGTGGTCGATATGGCCCCCCAGGGCAACACCACGAGACGGTTCGGCATCGACCGTGCTGCGCTGGCGGCTGCCGGTCACCCGGGCACCGCCGACCTGATCGACCCCACCAAGAACATCACCTACCACCAGACGCTGGTTCCAGCGGGGTGGGATGTCCCCTGGGCAGGCAACATCCGTGTAGCGCCCTCCCTGAACGCCATCAACATGCAAAACCGCAACCTGGAAGCGGGCAGGCCCGGCGCGGAGCGGCGTCTGTTCGCTGCTCTGAACGGCCAGACCGAGGACCGGCACGTGGTCCTCATCGACACCGACCCCGGCATGGACCACCTCATGGCCGTCGCTCTCGCTGCGGCAGACGGACTTTTGATCACCGTCGAGCTGGACTACGACGCGGTCGAAGGTGGGGTAAACGTGGTGTCCTACCTCAACGCGAACAAGGTGCTTATGGGCCTGGAAGACGTGAGAGTCGTCGGGGTCGTCGTGACCAGAGCCCGCCGGGAGCTGTCCGCCACGGCCAAGGTGCAGGAGGAAAACCTTCCGCAGGCTTTCGCCGCCGCCGGGGGCCCAGAACTCATCTGGACGCCGTCCGTGCCGCTGTACGACACCCTGCACGCCGCACTGTCCGACGCCCGGCCGTTGGAGGCGTACAACCACCCGTCCGCACGTCGGCTTGAGGAGGTGTTCGCCGCGCACGCGGCACAACTCGTCAAGGCCATCGGCTACTGAAAGTTACTGTCTAGCCACGAGAGGAGATCCCCATGGCGACCACAAAGAAGCCGGTTCCCGGTGCAACCTCACCTATGGTCCCGCCCCCGCCGCCGCCGCTCCCGCCGCCCTCGCCGGTACAGCGGCAAGCCCCACCCCAACCCTCGCCTCCGCCGGCCCCTCAGGAACCCGTGTACACGCAGCCTCAGGAAGTACCCCCGGCACAGACCCCAGCCACCACCGCACAATCCGGCGGCGTAGTTAACCAGTTAACTAACCTCCCCCAAACGGGGGATGTGACGCAGGCCCTGTCGCTCGCCGCGATGGTGGGCCCCCACATGGTGGACCCAGAAACTGACCGCAAGCTCGCCGGCTTCCACTTGCCTCTCTACGTAACCGATGCACTCGATGCCGCTTTCCGACTACGCCTGGTGAAAGACCCGGACACGGGCAAGCCACTCAACAAGCAGGAGATCGTAGACCTCGCGTTGAAATGGCTACTACCGTCAGCCGTTCTGGACCAGGCATACGTGAACCGATACAACCGGCCACGACCAGGAGGAGGGACCCAGTGAGTAGCGCAGTGCCCTCCTCGCCCGGCACACACCCACCGACTGCCTTCGACGGCACCGACCCCGTGGACCTCAACGAGCTAGGAGGCGAGTACCGGGCATGGCGCGCGGTACTCGACCTGCTCGCCCGCACGGGCGAGACCATGCCCCTGCCCGCAGAGTTCGCGCCCGACCCGACGATGCTCATCATCGCGGCGGGCTGGCACTACCAGCCCGCCCTACGCCGTGAGGGCGACCGCTTCGTCCTGACCTGCACACACACCGGATGGACCCCGGACCTTCTAGCCGCGCAACAACTCCTAGCGCGCCACGGCGAGTAGCCCCCCGGTGTCGGGTCGCTCGAGTCGCCCCCTTGCCCGAGGGCGACTCGACACCGACGCGCGTGGGGACGGCCTCAACACCGCTCGACCCACCCCACCCCTGTGCGGGTACGTCACCCCGTTCTCCCCCCACGGGCAGTCATGCTGCCCGCACGGGGACCAGGCCGATCGCGATCTGTTCACTGTGCTGCTCTACGTACTGGTCAGGGCTCACATGCGGCGGCATCGGCGCCGCACCAACACAGAGCACCCACCCGACCACGAGCGCGGGCGACCGGCCCCCACTCGTCGCCGACAGGCCGCGCGAACTGCTCCCCGGGGGTGTGCAGGGTCGCCCGCCCATCAGCACCCAATTCCACCCACGTGTCAGCGGCGGCGGGCTCGGTCGTGATGGTCCCCGGCGCACCCAGACCGAGGGTCTTGGACACAAGAGGCATCGTCACGGGGGCACGCTCGTCGGGCGTGGTGAGCAGGAAAAACGCCTCATCGTGGCCCGTGGGAGCCGGCGCTACCCACCCGGAAAGCATGAGCGTGCCCAGAACTCCCTCAATCGGATCGACCATTACGTATCCCTTCCGCGGCTACTGGGCATCTGGTTCTTGCCCGGACGCCCCATAGTTGCGCACCTCCCGTCGGGCCCGACCACCGGCGCACCCGGCAGACGTCCGTGACGTGCCCGCACAGGGGTGGGGTCCTCCCACGCCGCCACCGCAGCCTTTCTGGTCTGCCCCGTTTCTGCTGGCGCGCGCCGGGTCGGACCTGACGCGTTCAGGTAGACAGAGCACACACCAGGGCCCAACGTGGTACTCTTCTGGCTGTTGCGGGACTCGATCCCGCCCTTCATTGAGGCAAGTTGCCAGGCATCTCATTGAGGCTGTCGCCGGTCGATTATCTGTAGCGGGTGTTACCCGCCCTTCACTGAACCCCCGGACCGTTCCGGTCCGGGGGTCGTTACCGTGCTACAGCAGTGGAGGGAACAAATGATGATGTTCGATTCGGTCGGGGTTTCCGACATCGCCGAGCGATCCCACGCGAGTGCAGACCTGGTTGAGCAGTGGGCTAAGCAGGCGACGTTTCCGCGCCCGCTGGTCGCTCGCAATGGGGGGCGGTGCTGGGAGTGGGAGGATGTTGAGAAGTGGTTGAGGATGTCCCGCCGGCTGCCCTCCTTCCTGCGATACCGGGACATGAGCGGCGGCGACCTTATCCACGCGCAATGCCTCGAAGAGGATGAGGACGGCTGCGACCGGTGGGTCACATACGCTGCATTCCACTGCGGTGATATCACCGGGTGGAGGGCCTACCCGAAACCGGCTATGAAGGAAGAAGCCCTCGATCCGCGCGACGCCCGAGACTGGGCCGAGTCCCTGCTCAAGGGGTGGATCGACGCGTGCATGGAGTGGGTGCGCAAGCACCCCGACGAGCCGATGCCACCGCATCTGAGCGGCGCGTGGTGGAAGTAGCACGCGACCCCGGCACGTCACACTACGGGCGGCCCGACGTAGTGTGACGTGCCCACGCAGGGGCGGGGTCCTCCCCTCCCACACCGTCCGGCAAGGGCCTTCAGCGGCACGCCCACCGGTCCGCCTCAACCCGCGCCGCCCGCAACGGACCGAGCCCTGATCGACTCGGCTGCGCTAAACTGCCCGCACGGCTGCCGCGCCAGCCGATCCGGGAGCCCATCCCTGCCACGCCGGGGGCGGGCCGCGAACGGAGAAGACGTCGCAGACTCAGCGCCCACCCACTCGCACTGCTTTCGGGCATGACCTCGCGTCGGTTGGGGTCGGGCGTGGGCGTACCCCGGCCGCGAAACGAGCGATGATGCCGAAAAGTAGCCGTAAGCTCACCCGCGCCGCGATTCAGCGCCGTAACAGCACCGGCGAAACCTACACCCAGGCCCGGCAGGGCGTGATCGCCACCCTGAACCTGCCAGAGCCCGAGCGTCAGGCCCACGCCTTCCGCGCGGCCGTCGCACTGCGCATGGCCCACGCCGGCGAGGACAAGACCACGGCCTCCACCGCGGTGGAGGCCATACAGGACATCGCGCAACGCAACGACTGGACCTTCCCCGTCGCCCAGGCCGCCTACGACGACCCCGCTAACCAGGTCATGTGCCAGACGTGTGGGTGGACCAACGGCATGGTGTGCCCCGAGTGCCCCGGCTGCGGCTGCTACAACAGCCGATGCACCGGCTGGCGGCACGAGGAGTTCATGAGCGACGACGAACGCCGCGAACTCCACGAGTGCCCGGAGTGCGGCGGCGACATGCGCAACCACTACGACTGCACCTGCCACGACGACGTTGACGATGAGGACTGACCCCAGACCCACGCTGGCTGCCGGCCTGGCAGTGTTTCCGCTGCCGGCCGGCGCCAAGCGCGCCGCCCCGGGCTGGTCACGCCAGATCACGACCGACCCCGCGACAGTCGCCGGCTGGCCCGATGGCGTCAACATCGGTGTTGCCTGCCGCGCCTCGAACGTGGTCGGCCTGGACCTGGACCGCAAGCACGGCGTCGAGGGCGTCGACACCCTACGGGCGCTGTGCGCCGCGGCACGCTGGCCGTGGCCGGACACCCTCACCGTGGCCACCGCACACGACGGGCTGCACCTCTACTTCCGCGCCCCAACCGGCGTGGTACCCAGCTCGATCGGCCGGTGGCCCGGCATCGATGTCCGCGCTCCCGGCCGCCGTCTCGGCGGCTACCTCGTGGGCCCCGGCTCCGTTGTCGACGGCCGCCCGTACACGATCAGCCGGAACCGGCCCATCGCGGCGCTACCGCCCTGGCTGGCCGCGAAGCTGACCGACTCCCGCGTGGTGGTGACGCCGTGACCAGGTGCGCCTAGTCACGGCAACGTCAACGAGCCGTACGCTAGGTGCTCACCGTCACCCGATGAGCTGGTCGAGCGTCGCTGTCGGCGTGATCGCGTACATCTCGTCGTGGCCGGTGGCGATCGCCATTGCCTCGATGACGCGGCGGGCGTGGGCGTGGCCGCCGGCCACGACGGCTTCGCGTAGGTCGACGGGCTTACCGCTGGCCAGGCTCACGGCCAGGGCGACCAGCTGTTGCGCGCCGGTGCCCCACCGCCGCGCGACCGCGATCGACTCCACCGTGGGCCAGTCGCGGACGAACGCGGCCGTGACCGGCGCATCCGGTTCCGCCTCGTTGTCGAACACCAGCATGCTCACCGCGTCATGCTGGTGTGGGAACGCGGTGAACGTCAGGAGGTGTACCGCGGCCTGCATCGTCGGGCGGTCACCGAATTTCGCACCGACGGTGAGCAGGTCGATCAGCTCATCCGGGCTGTATCCCGACGGATTTCGTGGTGCGTCGTTATCGTCGTGAGCCATGAGCGGCACCGTACGTCACACGGCAGCTACCGATCTACGCCCCGGTGCTGCCTGTGTGACAGGTCAGAAGCTGTTGCCGGTACAGACCACCACCGCGTATTCGCCCTGAGACGTCCTCTCCTCCACCACCTCATCATCGATGGTTATCTTGCAGGTGATCTCACCGGAACCACTCTTGATCTGCGCCATGACCGAGGCCGAGATGGGTTCCTCCTGCGTGAGTTCTTGCTTCCACGGCAGGGGCGCGTTCTTCTCCTGCGACTGGTCGCCCCCGATGGCCCAGCTCACGCGCGCGTTTTCAGGGCCGGTGACCTCCAACACGATCGTCTTCTCCGCCGTGCTGTCGGTAGTCTCCGCCGTGGCGGGAGCTTCGGTCTGCTCCGGCGACCCCTGACTGTCGGTGTCGTCGGTGCCGCCGCTGGAGCACGCAAGGGCAAGCGCGGCCAGGCCGGCGAGGCTGGCCGCGAACAGTTTCGTGCGCATGACTCTCCACGAGGGGCCAGATCGTCAGACCACTGTGGGCGGCCGGTCCTGGCCCCCGGTTTCGCCCCGGCCGCAGCGGGCTATCTTGCCGGCACACGCGGTGCGTAGGCAATCCTCCGCGATGGGCTGTCAGCTAGGCGACGCACAGACCCCCTCATTCGGCGAGGGAACGCCGGGAAAGCCGCCGTCCTGATTGATCGCGACAGATGCGACACTCCGGCCGGGGATCGACTGGTCTTCGTGCCCGGTAGCAGCAACGCCAGCCCTTCGGCCTCCTCGCCGGCCCACCCGACATCAATTGACCGCGCCTCAGACACCCGTAGCAAACCAGCGAAACCCAACAAAAGCATCGCGACGTCACGCATTCCCCGAGGCATAGCACGGTCACACACTGAGACACCGCACCGCGTCTTCGATCCGTAACGCGCGAGAACGCTTCTTGACCCAACCCTGCCGCGCCAAGGTATGATCATGCTTGCGCTGCACACCTAGCGCGGGCACGCCGTCGGGAACCGGTTGTCCGTGCAACGATGCCACGCCGTGATCGTGGCTTTGTGCTTGTTGATCGTGGACGGTGCCCGTCTGCGTTCCGCCAGGTGTTGCAGGCACTGGGCGAGGACGTCAGGAGCGCACGGAATGGGCTGGAACCAGCGAACCGGGGAGCACCCCCCCGTCGCCGGCCGGCACCATTGCCGAAACGCCTTCCACGCCCGAACGTACTCATCTCGTGTACGAGGAGACCAACCCGCCGCCGTTGACCGGGCCAGCGCCGGCCGCGTCAGGTACGACCCAGGCCCTTCGAGAGCAGGTCCGGCAAATCGGACTCGGCAACCGCGATCACCTCGTCCATCGACGCTTCAGCATGGCGCGCCGGGCCAGCGGTACGCGTGCCGCTGCACGCGTTGGAAGTCGTGGGGCACATCGGGTAGCGCGTCCTAGGACACCTTAGAGCGAGTGTGCCAACCCACGACGGCCACGTCGGGACTGGGCGTATGGGCTCGCCCGGGACGCTCAGCGCGTGCCTGGGAGTGGCAGGCGGTACCGCTGCCCCGGGTGGCCGCCACGCTCGGAGCGCGGAGCATCCGTTGATCCCGCACTGGCAGTCCGAGTCGGGTGACCACCACCCGGCGCTGTGCCCCGGTGGAGGCGACGTTGGCGTGGGCGGCGTATCTGATCGGGCGCGGTGCCCCCCCGGACCTCTCCCCTGCTGCGGGCTGTCGACCAGCACAACCGGGTGTCCGGGGTGGACGTGGGGCATCTACGCGGGCGGGGTCGGGTGCACAGTAGCGGCCGGATGTCGACACGGGGCCTTAACATGGCGTTCCAGTCGGTGGTGCTGGCCGCTGGTATCCCCCACGCCAGCACCTACACGTTTCACTCGCTGCGTGTCGGTGGAGCCTCCGAGCTGCGACGTCGAGGGGCGACGATCGAGAGCATCACGGATGCCGGACGGTGGTCGCGGCACTCGACGGTCGTCATGGACTATCTGAGGGCGGCGGAGCGGTGGATTGATCATCCGATGCAGAAGGTCGGCGCGTACGCGGTGACCGAGTATTTGGCGGCTGTGCTTGACAGGGAAGGAGCTGGACGATAGATGTTCAGGAGATTGGGTTCGGACCCGCTGACGGGTCAGGTGGTCGTGATGCTCGGCGTCACCGTGGGAGAGATGCGGGAGTTGGCCGACGAGGCGGCGTTTTCGGTGTCTGAGATGGTCAATGTGGGTGACCATCCCACGTCGTTCGCCGGCCTCAAGGTCGTGTTGGTGTCCGCCTCATCCGAGGCGGAGTTGCAGCAACGGTTCGAGGTGTTGGCGGGATTGGCTGATCGGTGCGGCGAGTGCGATTCGTGCCGTGGGGTCGCTACCGCCACGCATGCGGTGGTAGCTGAGGCCGAGCAGGTGGCCCGGAAAGCAGCCGAACAGTGAAGACGGACATCCCTTTGGTAATTGACCTCGACTCGGCTGCCACCCTCGACGGCTTGGGAAAGCTCGACCTCGGACAGCTCGACTCCGACGCGATGCGTTGCGCTGTTGACCGGGCGACCACCGGCTACGACTTCATCCTGATCGACACGCCACCTTCGGCGGTCCCCGTCGATCCGGAGCAGTGGAAGACCACCCCGGACGGCGACGAGTGAGCGGCGATCTGCCGATGCCGCGGAACCCGCTGTCTCGTCAACGCGAGCAGCTCCGCGCGATCGAGGCGGCCGAGCAGACCAAGCTCAACGACTTGATCGTGGTGGCCGAGGCCGAGGGCGTCGTCGGCGGAGCCCGGATCGCCGAGCTCGACGCGAAGCGCAAAGCGGCCCGGCGCCGGTTGAGCGCCGCGCGGGGCCGGCTGACTCGAGCGCGCCGGGACGGCAGCGCGCAGAAGATCGCCGCAGCGCACGCGGCCGTACGGGCTGCCGACGCCGACGCGGGACGTGTGTCCGAGGCGGCACTGGACGAGATGCACCACCTGATCCGCGCGAGGCTCGGCACCCTGCGCGCCATGAGCGACCAGATCGACGCCTCCTGGGCGGCCCAAGCCGCGGTCACCGACACCTACCGGCGTCCGCCCGGCTCTCCGGAACGACCGGCGTGACCGCCGAGGTCGTCGCGCTGCCTTGTAGGCGACCGCGAGTGCGAGTCGAGAGGTGGACTCCACTACCGCGATTCTTCCGTCGGCGGTAGTGGTCACCTCCGCCTCGACGGTGGCGGCTTCCCGCCGTTCCGCGCGAATCCGATCCCCCGTGGGGTCGCTACCGCCGTGCGTGCGGTGGTAGCTGAAGGCTGAGTGGGTGGCCCGGAAGGCGAGCGAACAGTGAGGACGGACATCGCTGATACCGGGCAGTGACCGGGCCCTAGAGCGTGCGCGCGGACGACTGACCACAACAGAAGCTAGGACCCCCGGTATCCGGGGGTCCTGACTGCTGTGATTCCACCCCCACATGCGTGGGGAAGTGCCCCTCACCAAGAGGCTGGTACGGCCAACGACCGATATACCCCCACAGGTGTGGGGACCCCCGCGTTGGCGGGGACTTCAGTCACGCTAGCAGTCGCCTAACCCGATGGGAGGGAGCGACATATGCCGACTGGACTTCTCCTTGAGCGCAGGCTTTCAGGCGGTTCCCGTTATCAGGTGAGGTGGTCAGCAACGGCGACGGCTACGTCACGTGCAGTTCACATCCTGGGGGCTTCCGCTCATTTGGGTATCTCCGACATCCTCACCTCGGAGGCCCGCTGGCCCACGTGTCGCTCGTGATTTTCGGTGAACATCCGGGCCACCGCCCCGACGTGCTTTGTGCAGGCGAAGTACCACTGCCTTTCCTCCCCGCCGAGCGGGCGCAGGACACATGAGCAGGCGGGACTGATTCGCCACAGGGCGTTGCCTAGACAGGCGTCGCACTCCGGGGCGCTCACCGGGCAACCCCGAGGGTGGGCGTGGAAGCCAGGTCGGCAAGGGTGTCCAGGAGGGTCACGTGCACAGCTTCTCCGTTCGTCGGGGGTGAATGTCCTCTCGGTGGCGGGCGCTGCTTCGGAAGCTCGCTGCCTGCCAACACCCACACTAAGCGGTCGCATAGAATCCGTCAAACATCATTGGAAGGTTTTTATGTGACCGCTCAATGGTGTTCCATGCAGTCAGGGGTGAGGGTGAGGCTCATACGCCGGTGATCCGCGCAGCCAGTTCGTCCGCCACGGTCTGACACCACCACTCGGTGATCGGCCCGTCACCCCACCGGGCCACGATGTCGACCCGGGACGCGATGACAGCCATGCCGGCCTCGGTGGCGAACTCGGCCGTGACCGCGCACGCGCCAGCGAAGCCCGACACGGCGATCACCGGATCACGAGCGATGTCCAGGTCCATCAGTTGCCAGACGGTGTCAGCTGTCAGGGTTTCGATCATGGGCCTCTCCGGATCATGGGAACTGGTAGGCGAACCTGTCCAGTGTCACTGCCGATATCGGGGCGCTCCCTCAGGCCCCGCCACGCATCTGTCGTACATGTGTACGGCGGGTCGGTCCCCGGTTCCCCCGATGGAGCTGACACTATGGACCACAGCAACACATCGGCGCATGTTCATATGATCGGTTTTGTCACCTGCACGGGGGTTTAGGTGATAGGCACTCTTTCCACGTCCACGTCCACGCGCGTCGGCACCGGACTACACGCACCATCCACGGCACCGGCGGGTGCCTGGCAGCGACTGTCCCCCGCCCGGGCGCGGGTGGCCGTGCTGTCCTGGCGTGCTATCGGGCTGATGTTGATCACCGCGACAGGTTGGGACGTGATCGGCCTGGCCCTGATCGGTGACCGTGTGTACTCCTCACCGGCCTACGATCTGGCCCGGCAGATCCCGGGCGGGATGCGAACCTACGGCGTAGCCCTGGCCGCGTTGCTGCTCTACATCGTCTACGGCTACGGGCAGTACCGCGCTGGCCGGGGCCGGCGGCTACGACTCGGCCTGGCGCTGCTGGCCGGCTGGCACCTCGGATGGTTCGCCGTCCTGACCGCCACCTACGTCCTGACCTGGCAAGTGCCGTCCTGGCGGGCGGTAGGAGTCGGCGCGTTCGTCACGGCGGTGGCGCTGCTGGTTGCCCGCGCCACGCCACCGGACCGGAGGTAGCCGGTGGGGGCCGTCGAGGTACAGGAGGCGGCCGGGTGGCCGGCATGGTGGCAGATTGTCGGACCGATCATCGCCGCCCTTATCGGGGTGGCCACGGGGATCTACGGCACCCGCAGCAGTTGGCGGGCCGCCGAGGCGTCCAACGACACGGCACGGGCACGCCTGGACCACGACCGGGACGCCCACGTGGACGCCCGCACAGACAGGCAGCTCGAGCAGACGTGGGCTCGGCTGACGGAGGTCACCGCGGAACTGGACCAGCGCACGGCACAGTTTTGGGCCCTGTGGGAGCAGCACCAGCGGCTACGGCTGGCGGTGATGCGCCTCGGACACGACCCAGACGCGGTGATCGGCGCGACCGACAAGCACGGACCTCGGTCCTGACTGTTGGTCGCATGAACTGACAACCACGAGAAACGGGGGAACAGCGATGAACGAGCAGACGGCTAACCCATCGTCGCCGTCCGACGCGCTTAAGCGGGTATCGGACCGCGCCGCAGCCTACATCCGTACGGTGTGGCCGATGGCGCTCGGACACGTCGCCGCGCTGGTCGCCGCCTACCTGGCGGCCCGCTCGGGAATCCGGATCGACGAGACCTGGCTTATCGAGGTCATGGCGCTTGCTGCGGGTGCGGCTATCTACGCCGGCGGCCGATGGTTGGAACAGCGCACCGGCACGAGTGGGGTAGCGCGGTCGGCGCGGTGGCTGGGCCGGTGGGTGCTGTCGATCGGCATCCACACCGGTACGCCGGTGTACGTGCCGCAAGCCGGCACGGGTCGCTAGCCCGAGCCGAAGTGCGCTGAAAAGGCCGGGGCCCACCTCCAGCGGGCCCCGGCCTTTTCACGCCGCGGTGGCCTAGTCAGCCAAGATAGGACCCGGCTCGATGCCCTGGGAGACTACTGAACCAACATCATCGCGCGTGTTGGTGGTGGCCTACGCTGATGGTGGCCGGCTCTGGTGGATGCCCTCGACAAGCTCTCCGGGTCGGCCACTCTTCACACCATATTTCGCAAGTTGACTTGCGAATTATGGTTTGGGGGTCCAGACTGGATTGGTCGAGGGCAGTCCCGTAAACGGGTCACCATCCAGGAGGGCAGGAACCATGCAGATCACCGTCCCGCCAGCGGAACCGAAGACCTCCGCGTGGCGGAAAACCATCACCGCGCTGGGCGCCGGGAAAGGCGGTGGTGCCGTCGAGGGTGCCTGGCTTCAGCCCGGCGACGTGGTGGACGTGCCGGTCGGCACGCTCGTGGTGGCGGTCGACAAGGTCACGACCGGGTACGCCTGCACCTATCGCGGCGGTGAACCCTACGCCGCGCAGGATGCCACCGTGACGGTGTTCATCGTGGCGGCAGAGGGGCTGCGGAAGCTGTGGGGCCGGCACTTCAAGTCGGCCAAGTCGGCGTTCGGGGCGACGACGCAGAAGAAGATCGCGGCCCTACTCGAACAGTATCCCGTGCCAGACGGACCAGACGGAGGGGTCAGCGTCGTCACCGAGGCGCAGCGCCCCAACCGCCGCGAGGCGCAGTGTCGGTGGTGCCAGACCACCGTCTACGCCGAAACCGGCCACCTCGTCGGCCATGGCGAGAACATCGAGGTCGAGCACTTCGGGCAGTGCCCTACCCGCATCGTCGCCGCCGGCACCCCGTGTGCGTTGTGCGGGGTCACCGTCAGCGCCGGCCGGCTCGACGCGCCAGCCGCCACGATGATGATCCGCGAGAGCGGCGGCGGCCGGTGGGAAACCCGGCATGCCTCATCCGTGGACTGCACCACCAACCCGCCGGAGAGCCACGAGGACTACACCGCCCGCTGTGACGCGCAGAGCCGGGCCGCCGCCGAACAGTTGCGCGCCGCGCGTGACGCCGACGAGCGGCGCCGGCAGCAGCGGGCAAAGCGGAAGGCCGCCCGAGAGGCCGCCGCCCTAAAGGCCGAGAAGGCGGAGATAGCCCGCGTGGCCACCCTGACCGAGACCTCCCGTAAGTCGGTGACCCTCTACGACAAGAGCCTCGGCGGGAATCGCCGCGCGGCCCTGGACGAGATCACCATCTGGCTGTCTGACGGCACCACCACCACACGCTGGGAGGTGCGCGTCTACAGCACAGGCGGGGGGTGGACCGGGGAGGACGGCGACCCGGACGAGGGACAGAGCACCGAACACACCAACAAACAGGAAGCGCGATTCGCCTACCGGCAGTGGAAGTTCTCCCCGCCCGAACGCGAACGCGACACCCGCACCGGGGGCACGTGCGCCCAGTGCAACCGAGGCGGGGCCCGTTTCCTCCGGCAGGACTCCTCCCGTATCGCCGGCATGGTGTGTGCCAACTGCGACCGCAGCGCTGACTACGAACTGTCGTTCGCGTGATCACGAGCCCCGGCGGGTGTACGCACACCCGCCGGGGCCGGACAGAGAGAGAATCCGCTTGTGGATGAGGCCCCCGAAACCCGCGCGGAGTTGGCCCGCCGCCATGGGGTGCACGCCTCAGCTATCACCCGCGCGCTGCGGGCAGCCGAAAAGGCGCACGCCCGGGATGCGACCCAGCCCGCTCCACCGCCATCGCTGAATCCTGACAGCCCTCACCAGGTGTGGTTGCCATCGGTGTTCGATCCCTGGTGGAAAACTCGCCCACGCCGGGGACGCCCACCATCATCTGAGACGAGGAGCCGAGACGATCGCGGCTAGCCCATCAACACGATGGGCGGACTGGCATCTGCCGCACTACTGGGCCATGGCCCGTGTGGCTCGGCGGTTTGGGTTGGGTAAACCCGACCCAAAAAAAGTATCAAACATTATTTGATAGTTCCTGTTGGGTTGGTATTCTCAAGTGGTGAGGGGCTGGAACCTCACACACCAACCGAGAGGGAGCCATCATGGCGATGCCATCGATTCGGTGCGGTCACTGCGAGGGCCGCCACGAGAGCGTCGCGCAAGTGCGCGAGTGCGACGCCGAACTTCGCTACCTCAGTGAAGACGACCAATGGACCGAGGGTGTCGCCAAGGCTGAGGCCGCGTGCGAGCGGTACCTAGAGGACCAGGGCTACTGGGCGGCGAGAGCCCAGGAAGACTACGAAATGTCCTTGGGTATCTGGCGGTAGAACCGGGGCCCGCCCGGGGCGGCCCCGGTTTCACTGTCTGTCGGTGGGGGTTGGGCGCGCGCCCAGACAGACACAAACCAGACCACTTAAAAACAATCAAACATTACTTTACATCTTCTACTGGATTGTTATGGTCAAGTGGTAAAGGGCTGGAACCCTCGCCAAGACCAACCCGTACCGAGACATGACCCAAGCCACCAGGAATGAGGATCCGATGTTCGCTACCAGCGATCTTGAGGAAATCAAGCTGGCGCTTTCTGATAAGCGCCAGTCGATCCAAGAGCACGCCGCCGCCCTTGAATCCATCGCCGAAACGCTCTCGTCCCGCGCCGACGCCGGGGCGGACGATGCACGGAACCAGGCAAACATGATGCGTCGGCGTGTGGTCGAATACGACCAAATAATCTCAAAAGTTCATGCTGAGATCCGGCGTCGCGACACCGCCTGACGGCGGGCGGCGGGCGGCGGGCGACGTGACGCGCTAGGCTGACAGGCGTCCAACACAACTAAGAGACCATTCTGGCTACGCGCCGCGCTGGGGGGTGCTAGCGCGTGCCCATGAACGGGGACTTCTGTTGACAGGACAATCCGTCGCCTTGCACCGCAAGGAACGGGGCGGGTTCAAAAGCGGAAGGGCCGGATCCCGCCGGCCCTTCCTGCTGTTGTTCTACCGGTGGGACTGCTCGCCGTAGCGGCGGCCCGAACTGGTCAGCCACCACACGTTCGCCGGGGGCTGACGGTCCCCTCCCGGATGCCGCGCATAGTTAACCAGCCCCGCGCATAGCAGCTCCCCCAGCCGGCCCGCCACAAACGACTTGCTCGCCCCGGACGCTCTGGCGATCTCCACGATGGAGAGCTTGACTCCGGACCGCTTGCTGTCCAGAAGCGTCTCCCAGAACGCCCTATCACGCTCTTCGGTACTCATCCGATCGGCCATAAAGTGGATCGTCACATACCCGAGATCCTTTGCACGTTGCGATCCACGCGATACTGTGTGTGTGAACCACAGTGGATGCGGGGCAAACGGGGTCCTTGTGGCAGCGACGAACCGTGGACGGGAACCCACGAGCACGTCGCGCATCGAACGTTGCCCTGCGTACCTCTTTGGCATTGACATTACGGAGAGACGCCATGGGACCAAAACGGGGCCAACGGCGTACGTGGGAGCAGGTCGCGGCGATGCGCGCCGTGGGAGCGGGAACTCAGCACGGTGCCCGCCGCGACCTGCACCGCGCGGACGGTGAGCGCCAATGAGCGTTCACCGCCGCCGGGCACCACGTCACCGCCACGGCGCACCCATCTACGCGCCGATTCCCACCACCAACAATGATGCCGGCTACCACATCGCCGAGGCCGTCGCCCGGCTAGTCGAGCTGCGCGACGCGTGGCCGTGGCTGTCGGCGTTCCGCACCCCCGGCACCCCCTCCTACCGCCACGAACGCTCCATCGCCGCCGCCGCTGAACACGCCCGCGCCGAGCAGTGGCACAAAGACCGCGTGGCCGCCGCCAAGGCAATCCGCTGCGGACGGGTGCCCTCAGCCCCCCACGCTGCCGCTACGAACCTCGCCGCGGTGCACGCCCGCGCCCGCATCGCCGCCGACGTCGCCGCGCTCACCGCCGCTGTCCTCACCGCCTGCGAGCTGCCCACGGTCCGGCCGGTGATCCGGCAGGGCACGCATGTGCTCGTTGGTACCTGCCAACCGTGCCGGGGCACCGGACACACACTGCCGCCGCGCTGGTGGCCAGCCGGGCAGCCATGGCCAGCCCGCCCGGCCGGCTCCCCCGACGAACAGCCGTGGGTGCCGGACCCGGTACCGTGCCGGCACTGCCACGCCGGCGAGGCCGTCGCGGTCGTCGCCTACGACCTGCCTGACGCCATCATGACCACGGCCGTCGGACTCCTGGCTGACCTACTGCCCCGGGTCACCGACGCCGAGCTGGCCGACCACGCCAGGCACGTCCTCGAACGCGCCAACCGCATAGCGCGCGCGACGGTCGGCGTGGACACCGAGGACCTACGCCGCCTACCGGCCAGATGCCCGGCCTGCGGACTGCGGGAGCTGCACGCCGAGGTGTCGTCGCTGGATGAGATGCAGTGGTCGGTGCACTGCCTCAACGGCGACTGTCGCTGCGTCGGCCCTGACTGCGGATGTGGACGTGCCGTGCGCTGGCCCGGCCGCCGCCATCGGTGGGGCGTGACCGAGTGGAGCGGCCCCGACGGGTTGGCCACCCGCCTCGGTGTTGACATGACCGCGCTCGCGCACGGCCGCCACGGTGGCGTGACGCGCACCCGATCGGCTCCCCTGACCACCACCCGCCAGGGGCACGGAGGCCGATCATGATCGAGCCGCGACGGTACGTGCCCCTAGCCGAGCGCGTGGAGGCCGCCTACATGATCCTCGCCGCCATTAACGCCGAGCTGCCGCCGGCAGCTAACCAGCACCGCACACGGCAGGAGACGGGAGGGGGCTCGTGAGCACGGAAACGATCGCCGACGCACTGCGGGTACGCGCCACGGAGGGGCACTACTGCGTGGCTCCGAGGTGTCCCCGCACCGCTTCGAGCGCGTTCGTGTTCCACCGTCTGGCCCACCTCGCGGACCGTTGGTGGAAACCCGGCGACTACCTCGACGTGTGCCGTGAGCATGCCCGCCAGGTCTACCAGGCGCACCAGGCCGACACGTTCGCTCAGGTCCCCGGTTGGCTGCGTCCATTCATGGCGGACGGTCTACCGGACGGCCGCCGGCCTGACACCGGCGGCATGATTGGGCTGGTGTAGGCGATGGTGATCAACGGCGTGGAATACGTCACGGCATCCGACATCCGCGCGCGGTTCCCGGAGGTCACGCCAGCGCGGTTGCGCGACTGGCGGCGGCGTGGGCTGCTCGCGGTGGTCACCAAGGGGGAGTTGGCTGCCGCGAAGGGCTGGCCGGTTCCGCCGAGCCCGGACACACCGGCACGCCTTCTACACCAGTCCTCGGGGCGGTGGGAGTCGGTCTGCCGGTGGAGCGGCCCCGGCGGCGTAGCCGTGGTGGAGGCCGACACCGGGGCGAGCCCGGTAGGGCGCAAACGTGTCATGTTGGAGTGACCGCCGGGGGCGGTTCCTCTACTGGATAGCCCAGTAAAAGCACACCAGGTCTACTGTGTGACCTTTTGTGTTCCGCACCGAGCAAGATGCGGCCCGCGCCCATGTACGGGGGCGCGGGCCGCACGGCATCCCCAGGTCAGACGGTTACAAGCCTCCCGGCCGCGGCAGCGCGGCCGACCGTAGCCACCGACGCCACATCGACCATGAGCACGGGACCCTGCCGGTCCTTCGTGTCGCGCACGGCCGCCATCCCCACGACGACGCCGCCGAAGTTCACCTCGACGCAGTTGTCGCAGTTGGGCCCACTCTTAGAGGACTTAAACCACATATTGGGGCGAGCTGTCATGACATGCTCCTTGTAGCGGGGTCGGGGGAATTCCTCTCGGTGCCAACGATTCCCGCCACCCGATCGCCACACTCTGTCGCCAAGGTGACACAGTTTCTACTGTGATCATGGAAAGAGCCACGATGGATGTACCGAGAGGATCCGACCCACGAGGGGACCACCATGCCTGGCCTGTGCGACCGCTGGACCGACGACCTGCCGCCCCTGCACCCCACTGACCAGGTGGCCGACACCCGCACCCTGGCCCGGGTACTCGGAGAGACGCCCGGCTCTGCCTCAGCGCACCTACTCGCCGCGTGCGAGGCCGGCGGCTACGACGTCCAGGCGAAGATCCGCAGAGAGTTCCCGGCCCTCGTCGCCGCCTTCGAGGCGTGGCGCCGACACGCTGCCCCCCACGCCTGGCAGGTTCCCACCGTGGCGCAGGTCCGCGCGGCCCTCAACGCCACAGGCCACCCGCACGAAGCAGACTGACGCCACACGAACCGCCCGCCGGCCAACGTGACAGCGACAGGCGGACGTAGACGGAAGCCCCCAGGGCCTGGGGCCTTGGGGGCTTCCGTTGGCTTTCCTTCTGATCGTCGTGGCGGTGAGCGCCCCCGCAACCGGGGCCGCTACCCCGATGCGTCCTGACTAAGGAGCTGGGGTGGAGGCCAGGATGCCGCCCAGGTTCGCACAGACCTTACCGAGTTGTTCAAACGGTCCGACCAGGATCAGCACGTCGTCGAGCGAACCGAACACCACCGCGTACCGCCCGGCGGCATCCGTCTCCATCACCTCGTCCCAGAACGCGGTGTCGTTCGGGCCTCGCACCTCTAACACCTCGACGTTCGCGGTGTCGACAATGATTTCGCCACGCACGGGGGCTCCTCCTTTCGGTGTGGCGTTGGGGGTTCAGCAACTTCCCGCGTGGGTGGCGCCACACACGGGACACGTCCCGTTCGGCCGGTGAGCAGACCAGAGAGCCGCTACCTTCGTCGGGTTCGCACCGAGCAGGCCGCCCTTCTGGGCGGCCTGCTTAGCGGCACTCTGATAGGCCCGGTCGTACTCGGTCTGTAGCCCATGCAGTTCGGGCGTTAGGCGCGGGTAGGGAACCTCCCCCTCTGCCCGCAGCGTGTCTCCCTGGTGTCGGATCGCTTCGTTCACCGCCGCGCGCGTTGCCGCGCGTGCGTCCTCCCGCTCGCGTAGGTACTGCGCGAGCCGTGCAGGCACCAGTGGTGGACAGGTGTGTGCCGTGGTCATGGGGCTCTCCTCTCGGCGTGCGAGCGGTTCCAACTCCGCCCACACCCACCACTAAAGCAGACCATTAAAAGGTATGCAAGGATCCTTGACTACTTTTTAGTGTCTGGTTAGTGTGATGGGTGTCAGGCGGGAGAGCTGGAATCCCGCTCACCCCCACCGAGAGGACAGGCGCATGGAAACGATCAAGCCCCAAGATTTCCCACCCCCACTTCTGGCCGCTTCACCTGCGCGGCGAGGAACGTGGGGAGGCGGGATGGTGCGCCACGTCGTAGAGGCACTTGAGGGGTCGCCGGTGCGCCTCATCGAGGATGGCCATAACAACGGAATACTCCGGACGAAGGTCCGGTTAGTGGGGGTAAGCCATAATTCAGCCGGCGGCAGCATAATTTTCGCCGAAACCCTGAGTAGTGGCACCCTCTACTCTGGCGTGCGTCTGCGCAGACTGGGATACATAGTCGCTGAGAACGGGACACGGGAACGGGCCATACGTTCCTACCGAGAGGAGCAAGCGGCCGCGATCCGCTGGGCCCAGCGGGTACACCCCTCCGGCAATGGCGAGAACGAGCCCGGTACGTGGGAAGCCACGCCATACATCTCCGGCGTTGGCGTTAGGTACACCCCCCCGGGAAGATCGTTTGCCGGTCACTGGCACGTAGTGGCATCCGTACCCTCAACACCATCGTCATCAACACCAGGGAGGAACGTGTGAGCACCAACAGCAACGCCACCGAAGACACGACGGTGGACATGACCGTCGTCCGGCAGCTCGTCGACCAGGCGGTGCGCGCGGCGGTTCCGCCTGCCCAGATGACCACCCGCAAACTCCGGCCGGAGTCGACCTACAGCTTCCCCGAGCCGCGCCCCCTCGCCGGCGTGCACGCCGCGCTGTCCGTGGCTCGCCTGGCCCAGACCCAGGCGTACAGGTACGCCAAGGAACTACGCGGCGAGGGTTCCTCGTGGGACGAAATCGCCTTCCTGCTAGATATCTCGTGGTCCGCAGACTACGTGCAGCGGGAGAGGGCATTCGAGCTGGTCGCCGGGCCTGCCTCGCGCTACAGCAATAACCGGTACGTGTTCTTCGCCTGCGGCGGCCCCCACGGTTGCGGCGAGCGCATTACCGACAACGGCCCGTACAACGGCTGGCCGTCGGACAACGAGGACGGCCACGCCAAGGGCTGCCGGCGCTTGGCAACCGAGGACGAAGCGCACCAGCGCGAGCAGGACGACTTAGAGCGTCGCGTCAAGGTGATGGATGAGGCACACCCCCTCGTCACCGACACGTTCGGCAAGGAGACCGTGCGGCGGGTCCAGCACGTGCAGTCACACGGCGGAAGGTACCTGGCTTGGTCGACGAGCGAAACCCTCGCTGTCGCGTTGGTCCTACGCGACAGCGCGCAGCTTGCTGCGGTCGGGTACTCCAGCCACGCGGAGGCGCTCCATCGGATCGTCTCGGGCATGTCTGTCCCGCCCCGCGACCCCGCCGGGTGGCTGGCCACGGTCCGGGCGGCCTCGACTGGACTGCGGGATTGACCGCTCGCGAAACCCTCCCCCACCCGCGACAGCGGACGTGATCGCCCTGCCGGACAAGCCGGGCAGGGCGATCATGTGTTGTACTGTTTGTTCACACGCGGGGTGCCTAGGACACAGGCTGCCCACGAGCCGGTCAGATCGGCATCAGCACCGGGTCAGCCGCGTCACGGGGGGCCACCCGGTACAGATCGCTCAAGGTCCCGTTTGGAAACCTCAGCCGGACCTCCGCCCCGATCCTCAGCTCCGGGCCGAAAGGTTGGCCGCTCTCCCAGGTGCCGGTGCCCGTCCACTCCGCTCCACGCCGGGCCGCCACAAATGACTCCGCACAAAGCAGGACCTCCGGCGTCCTGCCCACCCGCACCCGGTGGGGATGCCCCGGGTTATGCACCGGGCCGTTCACCGCGTGGACAAAGACTCCTCGGTACGTGAACCCGTAGTGGTCACGCTCGTACGCGTCGGCATCGGCTAGGTCAATGATGATGATCGGGGTCGCCATTGGGCCAGGCCCTTCTCTGCGGGGCGAGGTTCCAGCTACCTCGCCTTGACACCCACTACACTAACCGGGACAGTAAAAGTAGTCAAGGGTTCTTTGAATCCTTTTAAGTGGTCGCGTTTAGAGGGGTGTCCCACCTGGCCCCAGAGGCCCCCGCAGACAGCAGTCACCCCCACTCCTCGCGAGGAGTGGGGGTGACTCACCGGCCGCGACCGGGGGGGCCTTAGCCGATGTCCCACTCCGGGTGCCCGCGCCAGCGAACCTCGGTGCATCCCGAATCCGGCCGACCGAAGTCGTCCAGCGGGGCGGCACAGTGCTGCTCGGTTTCCATAGGGCGGCGAGTGCCTGACGGCTAGCCGCCGTACCGTCCTCGGTCAGGCGATACCACCGTCGCGAAGGTCGCCCCTCGGTAGAGGTATCGATGTGCTCCATCTCCGTGCTTAGCCAGCCTGCATCTGCGAGTCGAGCCAGGATGGGGTAAAGCTTGCCGCTGGGATAGCCGGTGAGCTTCATTAACTCGTATCCGTACCGCAGCGCACCTACCTCTTCGAGGAAGACGCGTAGCACGGTTGCCACCGCCAAAGTGACCCTGACATCACGCATGGGAAAGTATTCTACATAGGGTTACGGAAAGCAGTAGAGGCGGCGGTCGGTGGCGGTTGCCGTCGACGCGGCAAGTCAAGAAGAGACCCGATGGTCCTATCGTTCCTTTGTCTTAATCCTGGCTCTGTATGAGGGGCGGCAGAGCGCCCCTCATACAGTGAGGCTCAAGAGCCGTAGAACACCTCGTTCCACATTTCCCTCAGGGTCTCCCCGAGTACGTCACAGTAGATGCCGCTCTCATAGACCTTCAGGGTCTTCCACGAGCGAAGCGCTTCCCCTCGCCGCCGACGCATCTGCCCGATCTCGACGCCGTACGTGTCGTCGCCCCGAAGGACAACGATCACCAACGCGGTCCGTGGACCCATTCCAATGGTGAATCGCAGCTCCCCTTTCGGGTCATCGTGCAGGTAGTCACGAGCACCGAGGTTGGCTAGCTGCCATCTGCCGATCTGGCTGAGAGTGACCCGGTGGTCTGCCGGGAGGCGGTCAAGATCATTGAGGACTGGCAGCGACATTTCCATGTTCGACCTCGTTTCGGGGATGGGTCGGGGGTTCCAGCTCCCCCGGCCTCACACCAAACACTCTAACCGGGACATCAAAAGTTCGCAAGTAAGGTTTCGATCCTTTTTACTTGGGTTCTTTAGGTGGCGGCCGGGCGGCCCGGGGGAACGCCGCGCACACGGTTGCGCCCCCGCCCTGCGTGCGCAGAGCGGGGGCGCAACCGTGCAGATCAGGAAGCGCGAGCAATCATGAGTGCCGTATCCGAATCCGCAATTACCGTGATTTCCTCACTGTCCACCACCCCCTGAAGCATCAGCCAGTTCTCGGTCAGGGTGACGGCCTGCACCTCCATGATCATGGGAGTGGAACCCTTCTCCGCCTGAATCTTGATCATGTCACCGGGCTTGATGTTCACTGCTCCCCCTCAGGTGGGGGCGGGGTCCAGCTCCCCGCCCTGGATACCACTACCTTAACCCGGACAGCAAAAGTCGTCAAGGGTCTCTTCAAGGTTTCTAAGTGGCCTCGTTTCGCGGGTCCGTCTACTCGCCCCCGAAGCTCCGTAGACAGCAGTCACCCCCCGATCCACCGTGGATCGGGGGGTGACTCACCGGCCGTGACCGGGCCCTACTAGTGCCGACCCTCAAGCACACCAATCAGGGCCATAGCGGCACCCCGCGCATCCCCGCCAGGATCAACCGTCCCCCGGACCGTCTTGTCGCCACAGACCAGAACAACCGTTCGGCCGCCCTCAACCCGCACCGACCATTCCACCCCCCGAGCGGTTACACCCCTCCACTCAGTGTCCACACCTACCTCCTCTCCGTTCGCCGTGCGTCCGGCCCACCATCGAGCCCATGAAAGGGGGGCCCGCGCCGGGCCGAGATACCTAGCGGCTTTCCTCTCGGACTGGCTAAGGGGTTCCAACTCCCCTCAAAATCCATCCCCTACAATCTAATCCCAGCATCAGAAACCGACAAGGAACATCGCCCACCTTTTACAGGACTCGGAGAGGGTGACGCATGACCGTGTTCGACCCCCGCAAACCCGTATCCGCCATCGACGGAGTAGAAACCAGCGCAGAAATCCGCGCCTCCCTCAAAGACAAGAACGTCGTCCACGCCCACTCCGGCGGGAAAGACGCATGGGCCACCGCCATAGCCCTCCGCGACGCCGGAGCCCGCGTCTACCCCTACTACATGCACCTCGTACCCGACCCGAACCAGCCCTACACGCTCGCCGCCGCCCAACCAGCCCCCGGCGCGCACCCACTGTCACACCGCGTCTACGGCCGCCTCCGCGGCCTGGCCTTCGTAGACGAATACCTCGACTACTGCGAGGAATGGTTCCAACGCGAATTCGGCACCCGCATCCTGCGGCTCCTTAACCCCAGCTTCTACCGCTGGCTGCACCACTACACCTACCAACCCCCCGAACGATGCGCCGTCATCGACGCCGCGAACCTCCCCGTCCCCGACTACCACCACGTCGTGCAGATCGCCCGCGAGCACTGCGGCCTACCCGCCGACGCCTGGGTCTGCGACGGCGTCCGCGCCGCCGACTCCCCCATGCGACGCATCGCGATGGCCTCCCACGGCCCCCGCAACCACAACCACCGCAAACTCCATCCCATCTGGGACTGGCGCAAGTACCACGTCATGACCGCCATCGAGCAGGAAGGCATCCACCTCAGCGTCGACTACGACATGTTCGGCCGCTCCTTCGACGGCCTCGACGCCCGCTTCACCCGACCGATCCGCGACCGCTTCCCCGACGACTTCGCCCGCATCCAGGCATGGTTCCCCCTCGTGGACCTGGCCCTGATGGACCTATCGCAACCCAAACCCCCGTACCCGAAGGTGACCCGCTGATGGCCAAACCCACCCGCGAGGAGATCGCCGCCCGCCTCAAGGGCAGCGCCGCCAACGCCAACGGCAAACTCCGCAAAGTCCACGACCTAGCCCAACGGTTCAAGGCCGAACCCGAACCCGACCCCCTCGCCGGCGTCGAACCCAGCGACGACGTGGAAGCCGACATCACCCGCGAAACCGCGGCCCTGGATGAGGGCTTCCGCGCCCGGATGCGCGCCGAAAACCACCGCGTCCGCACGGCCACCGACTCCGAGCACTGGGTGGCCCTCTGCTTCCGCACCCGCGAAGACAAAGAAGAATTCCTACGCCTCGCGGGCGCGGAAACCGGCCACCCACTCATCGAGATCGGAGACAAATACCTCGACGGGTACGAGGTGGCCGCCCGTATCGGCATCGACATGACAAAGGAGGGATAACCCATGCGCGAACGCATCCGAAACGCGATGGGGCGCGTCGGCGAACGCGCCCGAGGACTGTTCGGCCGTAACCGCCGGGCCGCGAGCACCGCACAGAGCGGCCTGTCCGGAAGCCCGGTGAACTAACCACCCCATGGCCGACACCACCACCAGTACCGCCAACGGCGGCCCCAGCACCGACCACACGGGGGGATCGGATGCTGGGGCCGCCTTGGCCTGCCCAGAAAACCTCCCCGACCCCGTACGCGCCGTCTGGGAAGCCCTCGCCCCCACCATCACCGTCGCACTAGCCCCCGTCGACACCCACGCCTTCCGGCTGCTGTGCACCGCCATCACCACCTACAACGACGCCGACGAACTCATCGCCGACTCCGGCATCGTCGTCTCCGACGCCCACGGCAACCTCGTAGAAAACCCCGTCCTCAAAATCCGCGACCGCGCCGACGCCCAAATCAGAGTCTGGTCCCAAAAGTTCGGCCTCACCCCCGCAGACCGCCCCCGCAACACCAACCCCACCGGCGGCAAGAACAACCGCTCCACGATCCCCCACCTGATCGAGCCGTAGCCCGTGCCAGCACCACTACCCGACGAGGTACGCGCCGCGATCCTCGCCGACATCCACACCAACACCCTGTCCCGCAACAAGATCGCCGCGAAACACGGCGTGGCCACCTCCACCGTGACCAAGATCGCCCGCGAAGCCGTCGGCGACACCGCCTTCGACCGGTCGCACGCCGAAAAAGGCGCGCGTGCGCGCGCGTTCGACGCCAAGGCCGCACGCGCCACACTGATCGCCCAGCTCTACGACGACGCGCAGCGCCTCCGCGCCCGCGCCTGGGACCCCTACACGCAGGTCGTCTCCGGACCGACCGGTCCCGAACTGGTCACGACCAAGCTGCCCCCGCTACGTGACCAGCAGGCCGCCTACACCTCCCTGGCCATCACGGTCGACAAGGCCCTCACCCTCGAAAAGCACGACAGCGACGAGGGCGCAGTGGTGGGCAAGAGCATGGTCAACGACCTGTTCGGCGCGCTCGGGCTGGCCTACCACCGCATCGTCGCAGAGGACGAAGCACCGACCAGCCCCGACAGCGGTCCCGACACCATGGAGCCCTGATGCCGTCCCGCCACGGAATCGACCTCACCGGCATCTGCCAGATCATGTCCCGCAAACAGATCCGCTCGATCATGGAGTGCACCGCACGCATCAACCTGTGGAGCGGAGCCGTCTCCTCCGGCAAAACGATCGCCTCGCTACTCGCGCTGCTCTTCGCTGTCGTCCGGGCCCCCGACAACGGCCTCATCTTCATCGTCGGCCGCTCCCTACAAACCGTGGAACGCAACATCATCGAGGTGTTGATGCAGCCCGCCGGACCGTTCGGCCCGTTCGCCCGCTACATCTCCCACACCCGAGGCGCGACCACCGCCACGATTTTCGGCCGCACCGTGCACCTCATCGGCGCATCCGACGTACGGGCAGAAGGCCGCATCCGCGGCGCGACCGCGGCCCTGATCTACGTCGACGAGCTGACCCTGATCCCTGAGGCGTTCTTCACGATGTGCCTCAGCCGGCTACGGGTCCCCGGCGCCAAACTGCTGGCCACCACCAACCCCGACGGCCCCTCCCACTGGGTCCGCAAGAACTTCATGCTCCGCGCAGACAGCCTGGACATGCACCAATGGCACTTCGTCCTGGACGACAACCCGTCTCTCACCGAGGACTACAAGGCGGCCGTGAAGACGGAGTACACGGGCCTGTTCTACGACCGGTTCATCCTCGGCCGGTGGTGCCTGGCCGAGGGCGCGGTCTACTCCTCGTGGACCCCGTCGTACCACGTCGTCACCGAGCTACCACCGATCGACGCCTACCTCGGACTCGGTATCGACTACGGCACGGTCAACCCCTTCGCCGCCGAAGTGCTCGGCCTCGGACGCGACGGCATCCTGTACCTGACCAACGAGTACTACTACGACTCCAAGGCCCGCCGCCGGGAGCTGTCCGACCACGAGTACAGCGAGCAGCTACGCGACTTCCTGGCCGGCATCGAGCAGCCCCACACCCGGCAACGCGGAGTATCACCGCAATGGACGATCGTGGACCCAAGCGCCGCGTCGTTTCGTATCCAGCTCTACAAGGACGGCATCAACGCCGTGCTTGCCAACAACGAGGTCATGCGCGGCATCCGCACCGTCTCGTCGCTGCTGGCCACCGGCCGTCTGCGCGTTCATGCCTCCTGCACGGGTTGGATCAACGAGATCCCCGGCTACAGCTGGGACCCCACCGCCGCCGAAGCCGGTTTCGACGCCCCCATCAAAGCCGCTGACCACGCTCTCGACGCCGGCCGGTACGCCGCCGTGACGACTGAGGCCATGTGGCGCTACCGCATCACCGACCCGGTACCGCTGCCCACCACGGTTGGCTCGTAGTGCCAGACTGACGCTCGTGGAGACCCCCATCGACCCGAAACCTGAGGCCCGCGCCGCCGCCGCATGGTGGGCTGACAAGCTCACCAACGACACACGCCACGATCTGGGCGGCCGGGACGCCGCGGAACGGGCTGCGACCGCGACCGTCAACGTGGCGTCCGCGATGTTGCGGCAACGCTTCGCCCCCGCCCAGGCCGACCGCTTCGCCGACGCTTTGGCCACGCTGGTCGATGAACATCTCAGGGGGGAGGCACCTCAGCAGGACTTCGCGTGGCTGACGATTCACTGCGACTACGGGATAGATTCGGTGCTGGCCGAAGCCGCGACGCGTGCCGGGCTGTCGGTGAGCATGTTTGACCTGCCGATGAAAACTTACATGTGGATCGCCCCGGGTCGGGTGACGGTGTCCGAGGGGTATGGGGCACCCGACGAGGTTGTCTGGGCAGCGTGACGACCGGAACTGAGCGGTCGTGTGCTCGCCTAGACGAGTGCAGGGCTTAGCGCTTGTCCAGCCGCGTGACGATCTCGTGGAGTTTGATGGTGGCTTCCGCATCGTCGGCGCAGGGGAAGACGCGGCTACCGCGCCGGTCGACCCACACCGTCACTGTGTTGCCCTTGCGGGCCACGGTGTAGCCGGCTCCGGCGGAGGTGGTGCCGTTGGCAACCACGTCGAACGGATTGAGGACTACGGCGAAGTGGTCGCCGGTGCCCAGCGTGACTGCGGTGGTTCGGCCAGGCTGGCCGTCTTTGCGGACTACATTCCCCCACGCGGTCACGGTGTCGTTCGGGTTGTCGCGTCGCTCCCGTACTAGTAGCCGCAGTGCACGTTTGCCGGCTACCCCTGAGCGCACGTCGAGCGTGCAGCCGGGGGCGAAGGCGTGTACGGGGCTGGTCATCCTCGTGTCCCCTTTTCCGGTAGGAGGGCGGGGGTCAGGTTCCCACCCTGTCGCCACCATCATAACCAGTACACTAAAAATCTTCAAGCATTATTTTGCTACTTATTCTGTCCCGGGTTTCGTGCCTGGCCGCTCACCCCACGACCACCCACAACCCACTGCCAGCCCTGCACGCAGCAACCACCGCAAGGGCGTGGCCAGCCGCCCTCCGCTGAGGTGGACGCGTCCGAGGACCCACAGGACCCCAAAAGATCATCTACCGACATGTTCCCCGACCCGCCTAAAGGGAGCCCGCGAACCGGACCATACACAGAGCTACAGCAGGGGGTGTTGCAGCAAGGGGTAGGCTCAGCGTGGCAGGTAACGGCATGACGCCCGGAGCACACGCGACACCGCGTGTTCAGCGAACCGTAACCGGCCAGGCACTACTAAGATGAAGCCCCCTTTTCTCCTTCCTCGCCTCGGAGTAGCTGGAGTAGCTGTGGCCCGACGATTCTTGTTCTCAGACGAGAGCGGTGATCTTAACTTCAAAAAGGGACCAAACCTTTCACGTTTCTTCGCTGTCGGAACCCTCGCCATTGACGAGTCCGAGCTATCGGGGTTGCGGGCGGCTCTCGGACATCTGCGTGATGAGCTGGCCTTCCGTAACCACGGCCTCGACTCCTGCTTCCATGCCACGAACGACACGCCTGAGGTACGCCTGAACGTCTTCAAGCTGTTGTCGACCCTGGACTTCCAGTTCGACATCACCCTGCTCGAAAAGTCGAAGGCACAGCCTCACATCCGCCAGGACCACGCCACGTTCTTCCGCTACGCCTGGTACTACCACCTCAAGTACGTCGCACCGCGGACGTTCGCGGCCGACGACGAAGCCCTCATCGTCGCGGCCGAGCTGGGCACCAAACGAACACGGAAAGCCTTCCGGGGAGGCATCGAGGCGGTGCTGACTCAGTGCCTGCCCTACCGGGTCAAGCGCTCGCTGGCGTTCTGGCCGTGCAGCTCGGACTTCGCCCTACAGGCTGCTGACTACTGCACATGGGCGGTCACACGCTTGAGGGAGCGCGACGACGGCCAGTACTACGAGATCATCCAGCCCAAGATCCGCCACGTGTACGACCTGTGGGCGTCTGGGACCGAGCACTACTACTAGAAAGCACGAACCCCCGTCCAACTAGGCTTCATGGCCAGAGCCCCGGGGCTCTTTCGTCAAACGGGGTCGCGCAGACCCCTACGGTAGCGCGGAAATCTCCGACGGGAAGCCCAAAGCGCCATCCTTGTCGGAAATTCACGCACGGTTACTACTCACACCCCGCAGACACCCGAGCTGAACACGGAACGTGATGTCGCGAACCCGCTCCCTCTAGCCCGAAACCTTGTCCGTCTCACGTTCGTTGTGTTCGCTGAAACCTGCGCTACAGGTGTTGATGCAGGCGGGCGGCACCCTGGAGCCCACGAAGCCAAGGGGGTGCCGCCCTCCCTCATGCGGCGGCCCAACCGAAACAGGGACACTTAGAAGCTGTCAATGGTTGCTTGTCAACTACTGTCGTCCTATGCTTTGATCGAGCAATCGACAAGAGGAGGGCGCAGTGAAGATCATCGACCTGGACCAAGACCCGACCCACATGGGGGCCGCCACTGCTCGCCGCTCCAACGCCGAGCAGTACGTACACGCCCTTCGATGGTCGCTGAGATCGTCGCGAGGGTCTGCGACCCGCCCAGAGAGCTGGGATTCGCTGGAACCCTAGGCGAGGAAGACTACCGGCACGCCGGGCACCCGCGCGCCGAGGACATCGCCGCAATCTACGTCGCGGCGGCACTACGGGTGACAGACCCTAAGTGGTGGCTCGATCGGCGGGACCTCGGCCGCCGAATCCGCAACGCCGTTGACCTGGTGGAAGAAGCCGGTGTCGCCCGACACACCTACGGCGGCCTACTGGCCGCCATCGAGACGACGTTCACCGAGGACGACCGTCAGCATCTCGCGACACTGACCACCGGCCCAAGCTAGGAGACCGCGATGTCGACCAACTACTACGTTCGCATCGCCAACACCCCCGACGACGGTGAGGGCATCCATCTCGGCCAGCACGCCGCCGGAACGTTCACTTTCCGCGCACACCGCGATCGGAATGTCACCGACTACGAAGCGTGGCTTGATCAGCTCGACCAGGGCGAGATCGTGTCCGAGTCCGGAGACCCGGTCACCCGTGACGAAATGGTGGCCATCGCCGCCAAGAGTTCACGGACCCCCTCGTGGGTCGAGTGCGAGGCCACCACTCATTCCGATGGCGACGGCTACTACGACCTGGAAGGGCGGCGGTGGCTCTACTACGACCTGGAAGGGCGGCGGTGGCTGGCCGTCGATTTCTGCTGAGAGGGCGTGTCAACGGTTCGATTTAGATCGTCGTGCTCACGTTGCGCCCCGCCGTCCTCAGGGTCGTCAGACGCGGCCTCGGTCGTAAAACCGGCGGCGAGGACGGCGGCTACATAGTCGTAGGCCGCGGTGTGCTGCGACAAGTGCGGCAGATCGCGTTCGAGTTGGCGTTGGCCGTCCGACCACGTGGTCCAAATCGCCGTGACCTCGGTGAGGCTGAGCCCAGTGGCGAGCGTGACCTGCTCGGCCGTGGCACCGCTGATCACGGCGGCGTGGATCCGGTTCGCTGTGCTGCGGCCGAGGGTGTGGTGCAGGGCGCGAACGGTCGCGAGGTGTTCCAACTCTAGGCCCAGCCGCTGCACGCGCCGCAGGTCGCCGGGCGGGACGTCGGTGGGCAGGGAGGTCGTGTCCCCGAGCCAGCGGAGCACGTCACCGACGCGGCGTGCCAAGTCCAGCGGGTTGACCTTTTGCGCGTCGACGAATGTCGTCGGATGCTGTGGCGGGTCCGGATACGGGTTCGGTACGGCGGTCATCGGCTCGACGCTACGGCATCACGTTCACTGAGACGGTATCCGATCCACCGATCCATGGCGTCAACGTCACTGAGCCGCATCAGGTTGCGCCAAGCCAGAACAAAGGTCAACTTTGCCCAGCGAATTCACAGGAACCGCTTTACATCATAATGACCATTATGGTGTCCGAGGAAATACGCAGAACCACACAAAACCGTTAAAACCTCACAAGAAGGGTCGTGCTCGCCATGCCCATCATCCGAGGCACCACCACCCCCACCACCACCGAACCAACACCCACCCCGCCACCCCACGACATCCCCACCCCCGACACCTGCTGGCGCGCAGCAGCCGACGCCCTACGCACCAACTACCACG
>NZ_JBXEDG010000016.1:0-686979 GCF_056820975.1 Salinispora sp. CH2A1_6 | reverse complement strand
GTGACGCCCGGCGATGAACGATTCGCAGCTCGGCTGCAAGGGAGCAGCGAAGGCCACGACTACAAGCGCCACGAGTCAAAGGGCCACGACTACAAGGGCCACGACTACAAGCGCCACGACTACAAGGGCCACGAGTCCGAAGGCGGCTGGGGCAGCGAAGCCCGCGAAGGCAGCGAGTCCGAAGGCGGCTGGGGCAGCGAAGGCCACGACTACAAGCGCCACGAGTCAAAGGGCCACGACTACAAGGGCTACGACTACAAGCGCCACGACTACAAGGGCCACGACTACAAGGGCCACGAGTCCGAAGGCGGCTGGGGCAGCGAAGGCCACGACTACAAGCGCCACGAGTCAAAGGGCCACGACTACAAGGGCTACGACTACAAGCGCCACGAGTCAAAGGGCCACGACTACAAGGGCTACGACTACAAGAGCAACCAGGCGGCCGGAGACCACGGTGACCGGGGCGGGGACCGCTGGGAGCACAAGCGGGACTACGTCTACTACGGCGAAGCCATGGTTGACAGGAACGCCAAGCCGGGCACCTACAAACTTGAGGGCTCGTGTGGCGAGGGTGAACTGGTCGTCCTGCCGCGGGGTGGTGTCGACGGTGGTGACGGCGGCGTGAGCGCCGGCACCAACCTGGGCCTCGCCGCAGGTGGGGCTGGCCTGGTCGGCGCGGCCGCCTTGGGCGGTCTGGTACTGCTTCGCCGTCGGACCAATGGTTCCCTGGTCTGAGGTGACGACGACCCGGGCCGGTGGCCGCCACGGACTCCCGTGGCGCGCCGCCGGCTCCGTCGTCGTTCTGCTCGCCCTGGCCGGCTTCGGCCTGATCGGGGCAGCGTTTACGGAGAGTCCCACGGCCCCTCCTCCGCAGCCTCCCCCGCTGGCCGAATCTCCAGTCGGGGCAGCGGCCACCAGCCCGAAAGTCGCCCAGCCTGCCCTCTCCGGCCGCCCCCGCTCCGCTCCAAGCCAGATCGTCATCCCCAAGATCGGTGTTCACGCATCGATCATGAAGATCGGGACAAATCCGGACGGAACAGTCGAGGTACCCCCGCTCGATCAGGCGCAGCTGGCCGGCTGGTACGAGCCGGGAGCGAGCCCAGGCGAAGTCGGTAACGCCGTGATTGTCGGACACGTCGACTCGGCGGAACTCGGTCCCGCGGTCTTCTTCTCCCTCGGTGACCTGCGACCCGGCGACACTGTTGGCGTGCTCCGGGAGGACGGTGAGCAGGTCGACTTCACCGTCGAGTCGGTGAAGTCCTATCCGAAGACCGAATTCCCGACCGAACTGGTCTACGGCCCCACGGACGAGATCGCACTACGGGTGGTGACCTGTGGCGGCGTCTTCGACGAGGCGGCCGGCGACTACCCGGACAACATCGTCGTGTTTGCCACCCAGGCCCGATGACTCCGGGATCGGATGTCCCGGCGGCCGAATCCTGGCCGCCGGGACACCCCCGGGTCAGGACGCCGCCGAGGTCCGCACCAGGGTTCGGATCTGACGCAGCAGCACCGACAGGGCGGCCAGGTCGGCCCGGGACTCGTCGAACTCCCCCATCGCCCGCTGCGCACGATGAATCGAGGTGGCGTTCGACTGCTCCCACTGCTGTACCCGTTCCACCGGTGGCAGGTTACCTGGGGTACCCCCCAACACCTCGGTGGTCAGCGCGGCGAGAGCGGCGTACAGGTCGTACCGCAACGCCATCCGGGCCAGTGTCTGCCACCGGTCCTCTCGCGGCAGCAGCGAGATCTTCGACAGCAACGAGTCCACCCGGAACCGGTCCGACAGGACGAAGTAGACCGATGCCACTTCGGACACGTCCCGCCCGCTACTCGCCGCAGTCTCGACCACATCGAGCAGGCCGAAGCTGTACATCAACCGGACCGTCTGCTGTGCCAGGTCCCGCGGCAGTCCCTTGGCGACCATCGACTCGATGTGCGCCGCGATCGCCTCCCGCTCGCTGCCGTAGAAGAGCGTCTCCATCTGCGGTAGGAGGTGGGCGACACCGTCGCGCAGCCGCGCGACCTCCGCCGGCACGTCGATCGGAGAGCGGCGGTTGGTCACCAGCCACCGCACCGCCCGGTCCAGCAGGCGCCGGAAGTCCAGGTAGACGTCGGTCTGCAGGTCAGGGGCGACTCGATTGTCCAACTCCTCGACGGCGTTCCAGATCTGACGCAGCCCGAACACCTCGCGGACCACCACGTACGCGCGGAGCACGTCGGCGGCGCTCGCCCCGGTCTCCTCGACCACCCGGTAGACGAACGAGATACCGCCCCGGTTGATCGTCTCGTTCACCAGCATGGTGGTGACGATGTCCCGACGCAGCCGGTGGCGGGACATCCGGTCGGCGAACCGCTCCCGCATCGGCGTCGGGAAGTAGTTGACCAGCAGTTCGGTCGTCCACTCCTCGTCGGCCAGGCCTTCCGCCAGGATCTCCTTCTCAAGCACGATCTTGACGTACGCGAGAAGCACCGCGAACTCCGGCGCCGTCATCCCGGACTCCATCCGGACGGCCAGTTCCTCGTCCGGTGGCAGCGCCTCCAACGCCCGGTCCAGGGCACCGGAGCGCTCCAGGTCAACGATCATCCGCCGGTGCACCGGCAACAGCGACGGCGCCTGGGCCTGTGCGTTGCTGATCGCCCGCGCCTGGTCGTAGTTGTCCCGCAGTACCAACTCGGCGACCTCGTCGGTCATCTCGGCGAGCAACTCGTCCCGCTCACCAACGGTCAGTTCTCCGTCGGCGACCGCCGTGTTGAGCAGGATCTTGATGTTCACCTCGTGGTCCGAGCAGTCCACCCCGGCCGCGTTGTCGATGAAGTCGGTGTAGATCCGACCACCCGCCTCGGCGTACTCGATCCGGCCGAGCTGGGTGCAACCCAGGTTGCCCCCCTCACCGACAACCCGGCAGCGCAGGTCCTTGCCGTCAACCCGGATCGCGTCGTTGGACTTGTCCCCCACCTCGACGTTGGTCTGACTCGAGGCCTTGATGTACGTGCCGATGCCGCCGTTCCAGAACAGGTCGACCGAGGCGGTGAGGATCGCCTTCATCAACTCCTGCGGGCTGAGCTGGGACACGCCGTCCTCGATGCCGAGCGCCGCCCGCACCTCAGGCGAGATCGGCACCGACTTCGCGGTACGGAGGAACACGCCGCCTCCCTCGGAGATCAACTCCGGGTTGTACTCCTCCCACGTCGAACGGGACAGGTCGAACAGCCGCTTTCGCTCCACCCAGGAGGTGGCGGCGTCCGGATTCGGATCGAGGAAGATGTGCCGGTGGTCGAAGGCGGCCACGAGCCGGATGTGCCGCGACAGCAACATCCCGTTGCCGAAGACGTCACCGGACATGTCGCCGACGCCGACCACCGTGAATTCCTGGGTCTGGGTGTCGTGCCCCAACTCACGGAAATGCCGTTTCACCGATTCCCAGGCGCCGCGGGCGGTGATCCCCATCTTCTTGTGGTCGTAGCCCGCCGATCCACCGGAGGCGAACGCGTCGCCGAGCCAGAAGTTGTGGGCCGTGGAGATCTCGTTGGCGATGTCGGAGAAGGTGGCGGTGCCCTTGTCCGCCGCGACAACCATGTACGGGTCGTCCCCGTCGTGGCGAACCACATCCGGCGGCGGCACGATCTCGCCGCTGACAATGTTGTCGGTAGCGTCCAGCAGCGCGGAGATGAACTCCTTGTAACAGGCCACGGCTTCGTCCCGGTCGCCCGGCTTCTGCTTGAGCACGAAGCCGCCCTTAGCGCCGACCGGGACGATCACGGCGTTCTTCACCATCTGCGCCTTGACCAGACCGAGCACTTCGGTACGGAAATCCTCCCGCCGGTCGGACCAGCGCAACCCGCCGCGGGCCACCGGCCCGAAACGCAGGTGCACACCCTCAAACCGGGGCGAGTACACGAAAATCTCGAACCGGGGCCGCGGCGCCGGCAGGTCCGGTATCGCCTGCGGATCCAGCTTCAGGGCAACATACGGCTTCGGTCGCCCGTCAACGCGCTTCTGGTAGAAGCTCGTCCGCAGGGTGGCCTGGATCAGGGTCAGGTAGGACCGGAGGATCCGATCCTGGTCCAGGCTGGCCACGTCGTCGAGTGCGGCACGTAGCTCGGCGACCAGCTCCCGGCTCTGCTGCTGGCGTTGCTCGGAGCTCGTTGAGCCCGGCGCGAACCGGGCCTCGAAGAGCCGCACCAGCAGGGCCGCGATCCGCGGGTACGCGATGAACGTCGACTCCATGTAGTCCTGGGAGAAGACCGTGCCCGCCTGACGCAGGTACTTGGCGTACGCCCGCAACACGACCACCTGCCGCCAGGTGAGGCCGGCACGCAGGACCAGCGCGTTGAAGCCGTCCACCTCAGCCTCGCCCCGCCACGCGGCCGCGAAGGCGTTCTCCACGTGCGGGCGAACCTCGACCAGCTCCTGGTGCCCCTCCGGCAACCGCAGGCCGAAGTCGTACAGCCAGATCCGACCGTCAATACGCTCTACCTCGTACGGGTGCTCGTCGACCGCCTTCACCCCGAGCGAGTGCAGCACCGGCAACACCGCCGAGAGCATCATTGGCTCGCCGTACCGGTAGACCTTGAACCGGACGTCCATCGACTCGTCGCCGCCGGCCACCCGGTTCGCCGCACGAGGCGCCAGCTGCTTCCGGAACAGGTGCATCTCCAGCTGCCCGGGCTCCTCCAGCAGCTCCAGCTTCGCCAGGTCCTTCATCGCCTCGTACGGCGTGTGCCCGTCCTTGTACCCCTCCGGGAAGGCGTCGGCGTACCGGGAGAAGAGGTGCTTGGCCTGCTCGTCGCCGAGCTTACGCTCCAGCACCAGCCGGTAGTCGTCGTCCCAGAGGCGGGTGGCGTCGGCCAGCTCCTCGGCGAGCAGGTCGGCGTCGATCTCCCCCGGCGGCTTGGTCGGGTCGGTACGCACGATGAAGTGCACCCGGGCCAACATCGACTCGGTGACCCGGGTGGTGTAGTCGACCCCGACCCCGTTCAGCTCCCGCAGCAGGATGTCCTGCATCCGCAGCCGGTTCTGGGTGGTGAACCGGTCCCGCGGCAGATAGATCAGGCAGGAGATGAAGCGTCCGTACGCGTCCCGGCGCAGAAACACCCGCAGTTGCCGGCGGCCCGCCATCCGCAGTACACCGATCACCGCGTGGTACAGGTCATCGGTCTTGATCTGGAACAGTTCGTCGCGCGGATAGGTCTCCAGGATCTGGAGTAGATCCTTGCCGGAGTGGCTGCGCAGGCTCAGACCGGACCGGTCGACCACCTCCGCCACCTTGCGCCGCACCACCGGCAGCTCCTGCACGCTGGTGCGGTACGCGGCGGTGGCGAACAGCCCAATGAACCGACGTTCCCCGACCACCTCGCCGGCCTCGTTGAAGACCTTGAAGCCGATGTAGTCCAGGTACGCGGACCGGTGCACGGTAGCCCGTGAGTTCGCCTTGGTGATGACCAGCAGGCGCTTCTCGGTGACCCGCTCGTGCGCCTCGGGCGTCATCGACGACAACGCCCGGGACTCCGTGGAATCCGAGCGCAGAATCCCGAGACCGGTGCCGAGCACCGCACGCAGGGCCTTGCCGCCCGCCTCTCCCTCGGCGTCCACCAGGCGATACTCCCGGTAGCCGAGGAAGGTGAAGTGGTCGTGGGCGAGCCAGCGCAGCAGCTCGACCGAGTCGGTGATGTCCTTCTCCGGCACCGGCGGCCGACTCTCGCTGTTCCGCGCGGCCGCCAGCTCGTCGGCGAGCGTCAGCGCCTGCTGGCGCATTCTGGGCCAGTCCTCGACCGCCTCCCGCACGTCGGTGAGCACCCGTTGCAGCTCCCGACGCAGGTTGTCCCGGTCCGCCGCGTCCCGGACCGGGTCGATCTCGATCCGCATCCAGCTCTCGATCAGACCACCGGTGGTCACCTCGTCCGGCTCCACATCGGCGGCCACCTCGATCAGCCGGCCGAGCGGCTCACGCCGAATCACCAACAACGGATGGACCAGTAGGTGCACATCCAGGTGATGCGAATTGAGCAGGGCGGTCACCGAGTCCACCAGGAAGGGCATGTCGTCGGTGACGATCTCGACCACCGAGTGGTGCTGGTCGGCATCCGGCTCCTGGATGCGCAGTTTGAGTTCGCCCGGTACCCGCTGCTCGGCCAACTCCCGGTGGGTACGCACGGAGTCGAGCATCTCCTCGGCGGTGAAGCCGATCAGCTCCTCATCTGGTGCGAACCGCCAGTAGCGGCGAACCAGCGACGCCGAGTCGCGGTCGTCGCTGGCGAGCGCGATGGCCTGCGCCACCAAGCGCTCCGCGTTGGGTACCGTCTCGTCGAGGTCCGAATCCTCGGCGTCCTCCCCCAAAGCGTTGGCGGGTAGGCCCAAGTCGTAGATCGAGTCGATGCTCGAACCGGTCAGGCCGGTCACACCAGTCTCGACGTCACCGAACCCGTCGGAATCGGTCGCCGAATCGAAGTTGTCGTCCCGGCCGGTATCAACCTGCCGGAGGTCGGGTCCCGGTTTGGTAGCCGGACGCCGGTCCATCGGTGCCACTCCCCTCGACCCACCGCGTCGTGGGTCACTCTGCGCCCAGCCTAGGCCTGCCTATCCGCGCCTTGGTCGGCGGACCATCATCCGGACGTCCGGTTCGGGACTGCCGTCGTTCACCTGCTGCGATGGGGGTCGACCCACCCCGGTTTACCCCGCCTCCGGATGTTCATCACCCAGTCGGGGCCTGTCTTCGGCGTCTCGACCTCCAGCCGGGCGACAAACGGGCCGACACAGCTGTATTACGGTGCAGAAAGGCCAGGAATATGGGGCACTGACGACCAACCGGCGTCAGCTGACTGGTCGCCTCCGGCTGGACGGGGGCCGGGCGTCCGAGGGCTCCACCGCCTCAGCGGGCTTCCCGGTCGGCGGCTCCGGGGGCTGCTCCACACCGGCCGACCCGCCCTCGTTGACGAGGAGGACCGGCGGCTCCGGGAGTTGCGCCACGCCGGCCGCCCCGCCCTGGTTGACGAGGAGGACCGGTTGCTCCCGGCTCCGGCGGCGCTCCGGCCCACGGCGCGGCGGGGCAGCGGTCGGCAGCCGAGGTGGGACCGATCCCGGCGCAGTGACCGGGCGGAGGCCCCCGACCAGAGTGTTAACGATCTCGGCGGCGTATGACCCGTCGGGGTCGTAGTCCGGGTCAAAGACGGTCAGCTCGACGCCGAGGCAGTGCGGGGTATCGACCAGTCCGGCGAGCAGACTCTCCAACTCGGCAAAGGCGATTCCGCCCGGGTCGGGAGCGTCAACGGCGGGCATCACGGCCGGGTCCAGCACGTCCACGTCAACATGCAGCCAGTAGCCGGCGCAGTGGGTGAGCTGGTCATGCGCCCACTGCGCGGTCCGTGCCGCACCCTCCGCGCGCAACGCCGGCACCGGTCGGGTGGTAATCCCGGCGGCCTGGAGGTCGAGCCGATAGTTGTCCTGCGCCCGGATCCCCAGCACTACCACGTCGATATCCCGAAAGTACGGCCGCCGACCCTCAATCGCGGTCAGGTCGAGCTGACCGCGGCCGGTGACCAGGGCCAGCCCCTCACCGGCCGCCGCGCCCACGTAAGAGGCGTTACCGGGGTGCCGGAAATCCGAGTGCCCGTCCACGAAGACGAGCCCGACCCGACCACCCACCGCCGCACCGAGCCGGTGCATGGCCAGTGCCGAGCCGAGCACAACCGAGCAGTCCCCGCCGAGCACCAGCGGAAACTCGCCTCGGTCAATAACCGCTCCGATTCGGTCGGCGAGCGCCACCGAGTAGTTGGCGATCTCATACGCGTGACATACGCCATCGCCAGGTCGCCAGTCGCCCGGGTCATACCGGGACGGGGTCAGACAGCCGGCGTCCCGGGCCTGAAGCCGGCCGAGCAGGCCCTGGTCGCGCAGGGCACCAGGAGCCTTCCCGCAGCCCGGCACCGAGGTGGCGGTGGGCGGGCGCAGCCCGAGGTTGGTGGGCGCGTCGAGGACGGCGATCCGGCGCATCAGGGGCTCCCGTCCTCAAGCTCGTGCGGGCCGGTCGGCACACCGGCCCGCACCGATGTGACTGGATCAGAACAGGGCGCTGGCCAGTGCCCGACGGGCCAGCGCCACCGCGGAATCGTCGGGACCGGCGATGGTGAAGAGGCCGACCAGGTGCTGACGCACCTTCTCGCGGTCCTCACCGGCGGTACGGCGAACCAGCCCGACCAGACGTTGGTAGGCCTCCTCCGCCATCCCGCCGAGCACCTCGACATCGGCGGCGAGCAGCTGGGCGTCGATGTCGTCGGCGGCTGCGGCCGCCGCGGCGAGCACCGCCTGCGGGTCGGCACCGGCGACCCGACGGGCAAGCCCGACCTGCGCCAGCCCCGCCTCCGCCGCGGCGTCCGACGGCGCCTCGGCCAGGATCTTGCGGTACGCCTGCTCCGCCGCGTCCAGGTCCCCACTGAGCAGGGACTCGTCGGCCTCGTCCAACCGTGGGTCGGCCGTCTCGGCCACGCTCGCGCCACCAGCCTTGAGAACCGCCTGGATCCACTGCCGCAGCTGCGCCTCGGGCACCACGCCGGAGAAGGCGTCGACCGGCTGGCCGCCGACCACCGCGTAGACCATCGGGATGCCCTGCACCCGGAACATCTGCGCCAGCCGAGGGTTGGCGTCCACGTCGACCTTGGCCAGGACCCAGGCACCGCCGCCCTCGACGGCGAGCCGCTCCAACACTGGCGAAAGCTGCTTACAGGGCTCGCACCACTCGGCCCAGAAGTCGACGACCACCGGCGTGCTGAGCGACCGTTCAAGGACCTCGGCCTGGAAGGTCGCCTCGGTGACTTCAATGACGGCGGCTGCGCTCCCGGCGCCGTCATCGGACGGGCCGGTCTGGGCAGGCGCGGGGGCCGGGGAGGGTGCGGGGGTGCGCAGCGCGCTGAGGTCTACCGCGCCGCGGGTAAAGATCGACGGGGTGATCCGTGGGTCGCTCATGGTTACCTAGTCTCGCACGGGTGACGCCAATCTCCGCCCTTCGGCGACGCCGAAGGTCACGGTTCTCACGCAGGTCACCACACCTCCCCGCCGCGTCTGCGGGTTACCGGCGGTCAGAAGCGGGCCGGTTCGCGGTAGACGCCCCACTCGAGGCGCAGCACGTCACAGATCTCGCCCAGGGTCGCCTCGGCACGGACCGCGTCGAGCATCGCCGGGATCATGTTCCCGCCGGTCCGGCTGACCTCGACCATCCGCTCCAACGCCGCACGGACCTCGGCGTCATCCCGGGCTGCCTTCCGCTCGCCGAGCGTGCGCCGCTGTTCCAGCTCGACCTCGTGCGAGATCCGCAGGATCTCCAGGTCCTTGGCGACCGTACCGGTGTGGCAGTTGACCCCGACGATCTTCTTTTCGCCCTTCTCCAGCGCCCGCTGGTAGGCGAACGCCGCCTCGGCGATGTGCCCGGTGAACCAGCCGTCCTCAATGCCCCGCAGGATTCCCGAGGTCATCGGGCCGATCTCGTGCGGCCCCTCGCCACCGAGCTGCCGGATCCGGGCGAAGATCTCCTCTGCCTCGGCCTCGATCTTGTCGGTGAGCGCCTCGACGTACCAGGAGCCGCCCAGCGGGTCGGCCACGTTGGTCACCCCGGTCTCCTCCATCAACACCTGCTGGGTGCGCAGGGCGATCTCGGCCGACTCGTCGGTGGGCAACGCAAGCGTCTCGTCGAGGGCGTTGGTGTGCAGCGAGTTGGTGCCACCGAGCACGGCCGCCAGGGCCTCCACCGCCGTCCGGACCACGTTGTTGACCGGCTGCTGTGCAGTCAGCGAGACCCCGGCGGTCTGGGTGTGGAAGCGCAGCCACTGCGCCTTCTCACTGGTGGCGCCGTAGACGTCGCGCATCCATCGGGCCCAGATCCGGCGGGCGGCACGGAACTTCGCGACCTCCTCGAAAAAATCCACATGGGAGTCGAAGAAGAAGCTGAGACCCGGGGCGAAGACGTTCACGTCGAGGCCGCGGGAGAGACCCAGCTCGACGTAGCCGAAGCCGTCAGCGAGGGTGTACGCCAGCTCCTGCGCGGCCGTCGAGCCCGCCTCCCGGATGTGGTAGCCGGAGACGGAGAGTGGTTTGTACCGAGGAATCTCCCGGGCGCAGTACTCCATCAGATCGCCGATGAGACGTAGGTGCGGCTCCGGGTCGAAGAGCCACTCCTTCTGCGCGATGTACTCCTTGAAGATGTCCGTCTGCAGGGTGCCGTCCAGGTGGGAGAGGTCCGCGCCCTGCCGCTCGGCGGCGATCAGATACATGCAGAAGACTGGCACAGCCGGGCCGGAGATGGTCATGCTCGTCGTCACACCAGCCAGGTCGATGCCGTCGAAGAGCACCTCCATGTCGGCGGCGCTGTCCACCGCGACCCCGCAGTGGCCGACCTCGCCGAGCGACTGTGGGTCATCCGAGTCACGGCCCATCAGCGTGGGCATGTCGAAGGCGACGGAGAGCCCGCCACCCCCCGCGCCCAGAATCATCTTGTAGCGCTCGTTGGTCTGCCGGGCGTTGCCGAAGCCGGCGAACTGCCGAATGGTCCAGGCCCGTCCCCGGTAACCGGTCGGATGTAGACCACGGGTGTACGGGAACTCCCCCGGCCAGCCGATCCGCTCAAAGCCGGGGTGGTCCGCCCCCTCCGGCGGCCCGTACACCGGGGCGACAGACATCCCGGAGAGCGTGGTGAAGTCGGCGTCCCGTTTGCGCGCGGCATCGTAGCGGTCCTGCCAGCGTCTGCGTCCAGCGGCGATCTCGTCGGCGTTCATCCGCGGGCTCCTCCTCGGGTCTGCGACTCCACCTCCGAGTGTAGATCCTGGCCTGAACGATCGCTAAGGACGTTCGTACCGGTCGGTAGGGGTTGCGGCGCTGTCGCCGGCGATCTGGGCGAGGAGCTGATCAGCCGCCGCGTACGGGTCAAGGGAACCGGCGGCCACCCGGGCAGCGAGCGTCGACAGCTCGGTACCATCCCGCAGCGAACCGATTCGGGCCCGAAGTGCGCCCAGCGCGATCGCCTCCACTTCAGCGGCGGCCCGTACCTCCTGCCGACGGCGGAGTTCACCCCGCTCGACCAGCCAACCCCGATGCTTGTCGATGGCCGCGGCGACGTCGTCGATCCCCTCGCCACGTACGGCGACCGCGCGTACCACGGCTGGCCGCCACTGCCCCGGCCCCCGTTCGCCCAGCGCGATCATGCCCTGGATGTCCCGGACCGTGGCATCGGCACCGTCCCGGTCGGCCTTGTTGACCACGAACACGTCGGCGATCTCCAGGATGCCGGCCTTGACCGCCTGGATCGCGTCCCCCATCCCGGGCGCGAGCAGCACGAGCGTGGTGTCCGCGAGCGAGGCGACCTCCACCTCCGCCTGCCCCACACCGACGGTCTCCACCAGAACCACGTCGCAGCCGGCGCCCTCCAGCACCCGGACCGCCTGCGGCGTTGCCGCGGAAAGGCCGCCGAGGTGCCCACGACTGGACATGGAGCGGATATAGACGCCGGGGTCGGTGGCGTGATCCTGCATCCGGACCCGATCGCCGAGGATCGCCCCACCGGTGAAGGGGCTGGACGGGTCGATGGCCAGCACACCGACCCGGCGCCCCCGGGAACGCAGCGCTCGCACCAGCTCGTTGGTGGTGGTCGACTTGCCCACTCCGGGCGACCCGGTCAGGCCGACCACCTGGGCCTGGCCGGCGTACGGGGCGAAAGCCGCCGCGATCCGGGGCAGTGTCTCATCCCCGGATTCGACCAACGTGATGAGCCGGGCGACCGCGCGGGGGTCACCCGCACGGGCCCGCTCGACGAGCATGGGAATGTCCCGGCTGCGGCGCACCGGCGGCGCGGCCGGGACATTGTTGACGGCGTCAGTCATGGTGCCCTTCGTTCCCGACCACGGGACTCGCCGATCTGGCTCACCCCTGACTCTCGGCCTCCGCTGGGACGTGGATGATCAGCGCGTCGCCCTGGCCACCACCGCCGCAGAGCGCCGCCGCACCGGTGCCGCCACCGCGCCGCTTGAGCTCCAGCGCCAGGGTCAGGACCAGCCGGGCACCGGACATACCGATCGGATGTCCCAGGGCGATCGCACCGCCATTGACGTTGACCTTGTCCGGGCTGATCCCGAGGTCACGGGTTGACTGAATGCCCACCTGCGCAAACGCCTCGTTGATCTCGATTAGATCCAGATCATTGATGGTGAGGCCCGCCTTCCGGAGCGCGTGGCCGATCGCATTGGACGGCTGCGAGTGCAGCGAGTTGTCCGGACCGGCGACGTTGCCGTGCGCACCGATCTCGGCCAGCCAGGTCAGCCCCAGTTCCTTGGCCTTGGCCTTACTCATCACCACGACGGCGGCAGCCCCGTCGGAGATCGGCGACGAACTGCCGGCGGTGATACTGCCCTGCGGGGCGAAGGCCGGGCGCAGCTTCGCCAGCGATTCCGCGGTGGCGTCCGGACGAATGCCCTCGTCCTCACTGATCACCAGCGGCTCGCCCTTGCGCTGCGGGAGAACGACCGGGGCGATCTCTTCGGTGAAGTGCCCATTCTTCTGGGCTGCGGCGGCCCGCTGGTGGCTTCCCGCGGCGAAGGCGTCCTGCTCTGCGCGGCTGATCCCCTTGGTACTGCCGTGCCGCTCGGTCGACTCCCCCATCGAGCAGCAGTCCCAGGCGTCGGTGAGCCCGTCGAGGGCCATGTGATCCTTGATCACCACGTCGCCGTACTTGTAGCCACCCCGCTGGCCCAACAGCAGATGCGGGGCGTTGGTCATCGACTCCATGCCGCCAGCCACGACGATGTCGAACTCCCCAGCCCTGATCAACTGGTCAGCCAGGGCGATCGCGTCCAGCCCGGAGAGGCAGACCTTGTTGATGGTCAGCGCCGGAACGGAGAGCGGGATGCCCGCCTCGGCGGCTGCCTGCCGGGCCGGAATCTGACCGGCGCCCGCCTGAAGCACCTGCCCCATGATCACGTACTGGACCTGGTCCGGGGCGACCTCGGCACGCTCCAGCGCCGCCTTGATCGCCACGCCACCAAGCCGGGTCGCGGAAAGATCCTTGAGATTTCCCAGCAGTCGCCCCATCGGGGTTCGAGCGCCGCTGACGATCACCGAAGCCATACCTGCCTCCGAGGGTCCCGACCTGTACGCCTTAACGATTGTTAGGACGCACCTTAGCTTCTGGGAACAGATCGGCGACGGTGACCCCGCGCACATCGACGACGCGCGGTGGGGCCAGCCCGGTGCACGGCCACTCGTCGCCCGCCGGTTGCGGGGAACGACACTTCTCAGCGACCGCCCGGACAGCGTAGCGGTTCGCGCCCAGTCACGCGCGCACCGACCGCCACCCCGGCACCCCGGGCCCCGCCGCCACCGGTCCACCGGCACGGGTGACCGCGGGACGGCCCTCCCGCGGCGTGGGGTCGACACCTGCTGGCGGTGGGCCCGCTGCCGAACCGGCCGAAGAAGTTCTCGCCTTCCGTGAGATAGCCAACCGGCCACGCTCCCCGCGCACGCGTTTCGGCCAGACTGACCTCATGGCCGAGAATCCACCCGTCGAGTCCGCTGCGGACTACGGCACAGACATCGGACTACGTCGCATCGACCACGTCGGTATCGCCGTACCCGACCTGGACGAGGCGATCGACTTCTACCAGCGCGCCTTCGGCATGCGGTGCGTACACACCGAGACCAACGAGGAGCAGGGCGTCCGCGAGGCGATGCTGGCGGTCGGCCCGACCGCCGCCGGCGGCTGCGTGCAGTTGCTCGCCCCACTCTCGCCGGCGTCCACAATCGCGCGGTTCCTCGACCGACAGGGTCCGGGCGTGCAGCAGGTCGCGTACACGGTCGCCGACATCGACGTAGCTTGCGCGAAGCTGCGCGAGCGGGGTCTCCGCCTGCTGTTTGAGCAGCCGAGGCGGGGCACCGCGAACTCCCGGATCAATTTCGTCCACCCGAAGGACGCCGGTGGCGTCCTGGTCGAACTGGTCGAGCCCGCGGCGGACCACTGAGCCCGGGTGGGCCCGCCCCTGCTCCCCGCCGGGAGGGCCCACCCCGCCAATCGATGCACTTTTTCACAGAGCACTTCCGAGCATAGCTACCGTTCAGTAACGTCCGCCTCCACAACAGCGCGGTCGATGTCGGATGCGTCGATACCGAGACGGGTGACCGACACGCCGGGCGCCGACGATGGCACACACCCCTGCCGGCGACGGGCGGGGCAGACGAACGGGAGGTCGAAGTGCAGGACATCCTCGAAACGATCATGGCCGCGGAGGGTTCGGCGCAGCCCGAACGTGAACTCACTGGTGTTGCCCGGCTCCCGATTCCAGAGTCCTACCGAGGCGTCGTCGTACGCGCCGAAGAAACACAGATCTTCGACGGAATGGCCACCCGGGACAAAGACCCGCGCAAGGCGCTACACGTCCAGGAGGTGCCGACCCCGCAACCTGGTCCGGGCGAGGCACTGGTCGCGGTGATGGCCAGCGCCATCAACTACAACACGGTGTGGACGAGCATTTTCGAACCACTGCCGACCTTCAAGTTCCTCCAGCGCTACGGCCGACTCTCCGAGGAGACCAGGCGACACGACCTGCCGTACCACGTGGTCGGTTCGGATGCGGCCGGCGTCGTGCTGCGCACCGGCCCCGGGGTTACCCGGTGGCAGGCCGGTGACGAGGTCGTCGCCCACTGCCTCTCGGTGGAACTGGAGGAGGCCGCCGGTCACGACGACACCATGCTCGACCCACAGCAGCGGATCTGGGGCTTCGAGACCAACTTCGGCGGTCTGGCCGAGCTGGCGATCGTCAAGGCCAACCAGCTCATGCCGAAGCCCCGCCACCTCAGCTGGGAGGAGGCGGCGAGCCCGGGGCTGGTCAACTCCACCGCGTACCGACAGCTCGTCTCCCACCACGGCGCCAACATGAAGCAGGGGGATGTCGTGCTGATCTGGGGGGCCTCCGGGGGCCTGGGCAGCTACGCCACCCAGATGGCACTCACCGGCGGAGCGATTCCGGTCTGCGTGGTCTCCTCGCCGGAAAAGGCGGAGCTGTGCCGACGGATGGGCGCGGAGCTGGTGATCGACCGAGCCGCCGAAGGCTTTCGGTTCTGGCAGGACGAGCAGACTCAGGACCCGGGCGAGTGGCGCCGCTTCGGTGAGCGCATTCGCGAGCTGACCGGCGGCGAGGACCCCGACATCGTCTTCGAGCACCCGGGGCGGGAGACCTTCGGAGCGAGCGTCTTCGTCACCAAACGCGGTGGCACCGTGGTCACCTGCGCCTCGACGAGCGGCTACCAACACCAGTACGACAACCGCTACCTCTGGATGCACCTCAAGCGGATCGTCGGCAGCCACTTCGCGAACTACCGCGAGGCGTGGGAAGCGAACCGGCTGATCGCGCTCGGCAAGATCCACCCAACCGTGTCAAAGACCTACAGCCTGGAGCAGACCGGCCAGGCCGCGTATGAGGTGCACCGGAATGCGCACCAGGGAAAGGTCGGGGTCCGCTGCCTTGCTCCGGCCGACGGCCTCGGTGTGCGCGACCCCGAGTTCCGCGGGCGGCACGAGGCAGCGATCAACCGGTTCCGCGGTCACTGATCAGACGGGCAAGGGTCGCCACCAATGTGGCGGCTGGATTGCCTTTCCTTTCGCTGGCCTGGACGCCCATTCGAACGATACCGGATACCCCGATACCGGCTCAGAACGGAATGGGGCCGCGGATCCTTGCTCACGGCCCCATTTCCAGAGCCCACTTCAGACTGTCACGGCGCCGGGAGCTGCCAAGATCGCCGATTGCTCCGGTGACTGTGCCCCACCCGGGCTGACCCTGTAATGAGGATGGCAAAGGTCGGGGCGCTCTTGCGAAGGCCCCCAGGTCGTCTGCCAGTATGTCCCAATGCCCCAGCAGCAGTCCTCCCCTCTTGCGTTCTTCGATAACGCGAACACCCAGCCGGACTTCACGGTCGGCCTACGCGGCTACAACACCGGGCAGGTTGACGACTTCCTTGGTCGGATGAGCGCCGCGCTGACCCAGTCCGAGCAGGCCCGCGCCGAGGCCGAGCAGCGGATGAACGACGCGCAGCGCCGGCTCCGCCAGGCCGAGCAGCGGATGACCGCCCTCGAGCAGAAGCTCTCCGAGGCCAGCAAGCAACTCGAAGAGAACAATCGGCCGACCCTCTCCGGCATCGGCACCCGCGTTGAGCAGATCCTCCGGCTCGCCGAGGAGCACGCCAACGACCACCGCAACGAGGCGAAGCGGGAGTCCGAGGGCATTCTCTCCGCCGCCCGCCTCGAGGCACGGGAGATCACTGACAAGGCTCGGGCCGAGGTGGCGGCGATGAAGGCCACCGCGGAGCGGGAGGCGGGCAACGTCCGGACCGCCGCGGAGCGGGAGGCGGCCGAGGTCCGGGTCCAGGCCCGCCGCGAGGCCGACACGCTGCGGGCCGATGCCGACCGGGAGACCAAGCAGCTGCGCACGGTCACCGCGCACGAGGTCGCCGAGCTGAAATCCACCGTCGAGCGGGAGGTGTCCACCCTCCGCGCGACCGCGGAGCGGGAGATCACCCAACAGCGGGCGAAGGCCGCCCGCGAAGCCGAGGAGAAGCGCGCCGAGGCGACGAAGCTCCTCACCGACGCGCGGGACAAGCGCGACAAGGACCTGCAGGCCCTTGAGCTGCAGCTGGCCGAGCGGCGGGAGAAGGCCGAGCGCGAGGAGTCGGAGCGGCACGCCACCCAGGTCGCCCAGACCCAGAAGCTGGTCAATGAGGCCGAGGAGCGGGCCCGGGCCGCCCAGGAGCGGGCCAAGGAGATCGAGCAGCGCGCCGAAGCGCGGCGGGTCGAGTCGGAACGCACCGCCCACGACACGGTCGAAGAAGCCAAGTCGGTCGCCGAGAAGAGCCTGAACGAGGCGAAGACCGAGGCAGAGCGCCTGCTCACCGAGGCCCGCACCGAGGCCGACCTGGCTACTCAGACGGCCCGCCGCGAGGTCGAGGATCTGACCCGCCAGAAGGACGCGGTCACCTCCCAGCTCGGCCAGATGCTCTCCGGGCTCGCCGGCATCGTCCCGGGTACCGGCCCGGACGCCGCGGCGGCGGCGGCCTCCGCTGTGGCCGCCGCCACGGAGGCAAAGTCGGAGGCCACCGTGGAGGCGAAGCAGAGCGAGAGCACCGAATCCTCCAGCTGACCAACTCAGCTGGGGCCTGTTCCACCGCGCGGGGCGACGCTGGACATCCGGTGTCGCCCCGCGCCGTACGTCGTTCCAAGTCCGGATCGCACCGGTTAAACCGCTGCATCCGACGAGTCCGTATCGCCCCAAGAGGGCCAATTGCGTGTGAGGATGGGGGCATGTCGAACGGCGAGGAACTGTTCGCTCTCGGCGGGGATGTGACCACGGAGCCCAGCTTCGAGGCCGGCCTGCGGGGGTACGTGAAGGGGCAGGTCGATCGGTACGTCGCTCGCGCCGAGCACGAGATCGCCACCCTGACCGCCGAGCGAGAGCAGGCCTACACCCAAATCCATAAGCTGGCCGGCCAGGTGGAGGTGCTCCAGCGGGATCTCGCCCAGGTGCGCAAGCAGGTTGGCTTGGTGGACCGCGCCTCCTTCCGGCACCTTGGACCCCGCGTCGAGCAGGTCCTCACCCTCGCCGAGGAACAGGCCGAAGAGATCCTCGCCGCGGCGAACAAGGAGATCGACTCCCGTCGAGCAGTCGCCGAGCACCTCATCGACGAGGCGCGGGCGGAGGCAGCCAAAGCCCTCGAGGACTTCAAGCTGGCGCTGGCCGCTCGCCGCGCCGAGGAGGAGCGGCACACCGCGGCTCGGAAGGCGGAGGCAGACGCCGCCGTCAAAGCCGCGACCGCGCAGGCCGATGCGGCGGTAAAGGCCGCGACCGAGGAGGCCGACGCCCGGGTCAAGGCCGCAGCCGAACAGGCAGACGTCACGGTCAAAACCGCAACCGAGCAGGCAGACGCCGCGGTCAGAGCCGCGACCGAGGAGGCCGCCCGGCTACGCGAGACCGCGCAGGAGGCGCTGACGAAGGCCCAGCAGGAAGCTACCCAGTTGCGGGACACCGCGAAAGAGGTGCACACGCGGGCCCAGCAGGAGGCGACGAAGCTGCGCGAGGCGGCCCGCGAGGCGCAGGCCAAGGCTCAGCAGGACGCGACCGAGCTGCGGGAGGCCGCCAAGGAGGTGCAAGCCAAGGCGCAGGAGGAGGCCGGACGCCTCGTGGAGCAGGCGACCGAGGCGAGCCGGGTTACCCACGCCAAGGCCCAGCAGGAGGCCAAGCAGATCCTCGACGACGCCAGCACCGCCGGCCGCGCCACCCACACAAAGGCCCGTCAGGAGGCGGAGCTGCTCGCCAAACAGGCCGCCGACGCGGCGAAGCGGCAGCGGACCGAGGCCGAGGCATTCGCGCAGCAGACGCGCACCGAGACCGAGGAGTATGCCCGGCAAACCCGAGCCCAGACACAGCAGGAGCTGGGAGCCTGGCGGGCGGGGGTGGAGAAGGAGGTCAACAACCGCCGGGCGGCGGCAGACCGCGAGTTGGCCCAGCGCCGGGCCGCCGATGACCAGGAGTTCGCCAGCCGCCGCGACGAGTTGGAGCAGCGGCACGAGTCCCGGCATGCCGAGTTGGAGCAGCAGTACACGAGCCGACAGCAGGAGCTGGAGTCCGGGTTCACGACCCGACAGCAGGAGCTGGAAACCGAGTTCACGACCCGACAGCAGGAGCTGGAAACCGAGTTCACGACCCGACAGCAGGAGCTGGAAACCGAGTTCACCTCGCGCAAAACCGAGTTGGAGTCCACGTACACGGCCCGCCGAGACGAGATCGAGGGTGCCGCCGAGCGCATCCGGCGGACCGCCGAGCAGGATGCCCAGGCCCTACGCGAGCGTGCGGACCAGGAAGCATCGGCGCTGCTGAGCCAGGCCGAGGAGGCGGCGGCCGAGCAACGCCGTACCGCCGACGAGTACGCCGCCACCTCCCGACGCCAGTTCGAGGAGTACGCCGCTACCACCCAGCAGGCCCTGGCCACCACCCAACAGCACCTGGCGGCGACGCAGCAGGAGGCGGCGACCGGCCGGCAGCAGCTCGCCCAGGTGATGCTGGAAATCGCGCAGGCGCAGCAGCAGCTCGCTGATCTGCGGCAGGAGACCTGGCGATCCCGCCAGGAGTCCGACGACCTGCAGCGACAGGTGGCAGAACTGCGGCTGGAGTTGACCGGTGCGGCGAAGCCCACGCCGGTCGGACCCGCCGGCAGCGAATCCGACAACGGTCGGGCCCCCACGGCCGCACCGGCGCCACCCGCCGGCGCCCGGGCCGGAGTGGGGAAGGTCGAACCGGCGGACGCCGGTCAGCCGGCCCACGGGCGGATCGAGCCGGCTGGTGACGAGTCCGCGAAGGGTAGCGTGAAGTCGGTCACCACGAAGGACGGTGATGAGGCCAGCGCCGGGGTGGACGGTGAGCCGACCGTCGCGGCCGTGCCGGGGGAAGGGGGTCGGGCAGCCTCCCCCACAAAGATCACCAGCACCGGCGAGAACAACAACCGACCGGCGAAGCCCACCACCGACGAGCGCAGTTCCAAGCCGAGCAAGGTCGTCGTTGACAAGGACTGAGCCGGCCGGCTGGAGGGCGCTTCCGGGCCAGGCTCGCCGCTGTCGACGACGGAGCGAGCCGTGGCGGGCCGGCCACGGCGCTGGGCGGGCGGCCTGACCTCCGGTGGCACCGGGCGAGCCGGAGTCGCAGCAGCACCGCGCCGACCAGGGGTCCGGGCGGTTCGGCGTGCCGGGGCTGCCCCTGCGGCGCAGCAGCTTCCTCGTCGGCTTCACCGGCGGGCTCGGCGCGCTGCTGGCCTACGCCCTCTTCCTCGGCCTGCGCAACGGTGCCGGCCTCCTCGTCCCCGTCGTGATCGCGCTCTTCCTCGCCGTCGGGCTCTATCCGGCGGTGGCGCGGCTACGCCGACTCGGGCTGCCCCACGGGCTGGCGGTCGCGGTCGTCATGCTGACCCTGTTCCTCCTGCTGTGCAGCGGCGCGGTCGCCCTGGTGCCACCGATCATCACGCAGTCCAACGAGTTCATCGAGCAGTTCCCCGGCTACCTGGAGACGCTGCGGCGCAATGAGACCATCAACGAGCTGGTCGAGCGGTACGACCTGGTGGAAAGGGCACAGCAGGTCGCGGAGAGCGGCACCCTCGGCTCGGCACTCGGCGGAGTACTCGGCGGCGCCCAGCTCATCTTCGGCACCGCCTTCCGGACCCTGACCGTGCTCGTACTCACCATCTACTTCCTGGCGTACTTCAACCAGCTGCGGTCGCTCGGGTACGCGCTCGTCCCCCGGTCCCGTCGGGATCGGGTACGCCTCATCGGCGACGAAATCATCGCCAAGGTCGGCGCGTACATCGTCGGAGCGCTCATCATCGCCCTCCTCGCCGGTACCACCACCTTCGTCTTCGCGTTGATCACCGAGTTGCCGTACCCGTTCGCCCTGGCCGTCGTGGTGGCGGTGACCGACCTGATCCCGCAGATCGGTGCCACGCTCGGGGCGGTGATCGTGAGCCTGGTCGGCTTCGCCACCGACCTACCGGTGGGGATCGCCTGCGTGCTGTTCTTCCTCATCTACCAGCAGGTGGAGAACTACCTGATCTACCCCAAGGTGATGCGCCGATCGGTGCAGGTCAACGAGGTAGCCGCCTTGGTGGCGGCGCTGCTCGGAGTTGCCCTGATCGGCGTGGTGGGCGCCCTCATCGCGATCCCCACCGTCGCGGCGTTCCAGCTGATCCTGCGCGAGGTGGTTATCCCGCGCCAGGACTCCCGCTAGTCGGCTGCGGGGCCCGGCACCGGCCGGTCGGCGAAGGCCGCCACCGTGCGATCGGCGTAGGCGCTGGCATCGCCGGTCTCCACCGGGCCGTCCCAGGTGCTCGGCAGCGGCACGGAGACGGTGGGATTGACCCGCCGGACAATCTCGTCGAGGACGGTCTCGGCGTCACCGACCCAGAGGTGTTTGGCGCCCGGCACCCCGACCACCTCCGCCTGCGGCACGGCCGCGAAGCGCTCCCGCGCCGCCTCGGGCCGCAGGTAGTCGTCGAACTCCGGCACCAGCGCCGTGATCGGCTTACCGGCGGCGGCCCAACTCGCCAGGTCCTCGGGCCCGGAGAACCGCAGCGGCGGGGAGAGCAGGAGGGCACCCGCCACCGCCGGGTCGCAGCCGTACCGCAGGGCCAGGTCAGTGCCGAACGACCAACCCAGCAGCCAGATCTCCGGCAGCTCCTCGAACTCCGCGTACTCGATGGCGGCGGCGACGTCGTACCGCTCGCCGACCGCGTTGTCGAACGTCCCCGCGCTGGTACCGCGCATGCTGGTCGTGCCCCGGGTGTTGAAACGCAGCACCGCCAGGTCCGCCAGGGCCGGCAGGCGCCAGGCGGCCTTGCGGAACACGTGGCTGTCCATCATCCCGCCGTGGGTGGGCAGCGGATGCAGGCAAACCAGCGTGGCGACCGGCGCACGGTCGGCCGGGCGGGCCAGCTCACCGACGAGCCGCAGCCCGTCAGCGGTGTGTAGCTCGATCTCCTCCCGGCGACCGGGCAGAATCGACGAGGCGCGGATGGGTGTGCTCACCCGCCCAGTCTCCCCCGTCACCGGGCCGACAACCCGGGCGGGGTCAGGAAGACGGCGATCCAGATCACGCCTCAGCCGTGGCGGGGCGCACCGCGGCCCCGTTGCACGATCGGTGCCCGCCGGTCCCGGGCCCGCCAACAGCCGCTGTGCCAGTGCCGGCGGTCGGTCAGGTCCCCCCACCCCTGGGCGGGCCACGCCACGACGTGCGCCACACCGGGCCGGATCTCCTGGTCACAGCCGGGGCAACGGTAGGTCTTCACCGACGCGCCGCCGCTGATCAACCGCACCTGCCAGTCGCCGTCCCGCCACTGCTGCACCGACTCGACCCCCTGCCGGAGCCGCGCGGAATCAGGCTGCACGCTCTCATCCCGGCGGGATCGGTTACGACGAGGGCTCACACCCTCCAGCGTACGGCGGGACGACGCCCTACGGCGTCGGCGGGCCGGCGACCCGGCCCGCCCGCGCCTGCCCCGCCGCTCAGCGGCGAGTGTGATCGCGGAAGCCGCGGCCCGTCTTCCGGCCCAGATAGCCGGCGGTGACCAGGTGCTCCAGCAGCGGCGCGGGAGCGAACCCCGGCTCGCGCAGTTCCAGGTACAACTCCCGCTGAATAGCCAGGGACACGTCGAGGCCGACCACGTCCAGCAGGTCGAACGGACCCATCGGGTATCCGCAGCCGAGCTTCATCGCATGATCGATGTCGTCGGCGGTCGAGTAGCTCGCCTCCAGCATCTTCACCGCGTCGTTGAGGTAGGGGAAGAGCAGCGCATTGACGATGAAACCGGAGCGGTCACCGCAGACCACACCAGTCTTGCCCAGCTCCCCGCAGACCGCCTTCGCGGTCGCGGTGGTCTCCACCGACGTGCGGATGGTCTGCACGATCTCCACCAGCGACATGACCGGCGCCGGGTTGAAGAAGTGCAGGCCGACCACGTCCGCCGGACGCTGGGTGGCCATCGCAACATCGATCACCGGCAGCGACGAGGTGGTGGTGGCGAGAACGACACCGGGCTTGCAGATCTCGTCGAGGCTGGCGAAGAGCGCCTTCTTGACACTCAGCTCCTCAACGACCGCCTCGACCACCAGGTCGACGTCGGCGAGGTGCTCCAACGTCGCGGACCAGGTGATTCGGCCCAGCGTGGCGTCCCGGTCGGCCTCGCCCAGCTTGCCCCGCACCACGCCCTTGTTGAGCGAGGTCTTGACCGCCTCGAAGAGTTTGGCGGACTTCTCCGCCCCACGGGTCACCGAGACCACCTCGTAGCCAGCCTTGGCGAAGACTTCGATGATGCCGGTCGCCATCGTCCCGGAACCGACCACCCCCACCTTCGCGATGCCCCGCGCGCGGGCCTCGAGCGTCGACTCCTCACTCACCGGCGTCTGGTCGTCCGGTACGACCACCGGCGAACCGGGCCGCTCGTAGGTGTAGAAGCCGCGCCCCGACTTCCGACCGAGCAACCCGGCGGTGACCATCTGTTTGATCAGCGGCACCGGGGCGTGTCGCCGGTCCCGGCCGCCCCGCCGGTACATCGTGTCCAGAATCTCGTACGCGGTGTCCAGGCCGATCAGATCCATCAACGCCAACGGGCCCATCGGCAGACCGCAGCCGAGTTTCATCGCCGCGTCGATGTCCTCCCGGCTGGCGTACCGCGTCTCGAGCAGGCTGACCGCATGGTTGAGGTAGCCGAAGAGGAGGGCGTTGGCGATGAAGCCAGCTCGGTCGCTGATCGTCACATCGACCTTGCCCAACCGTGCGCAGAGCCCTTCCACGTCGGCAACGACCTCGGCCGAGGTGACCACCGTCCGGACGATCTCCACCAGCTTCATGACCGGCGCCGGGTTGAAGAAGTGGATGCCGATGACCTGGTTGGGGCGGGTCGTGGCCACCGAGATCTCGGTAACCGACAGCGACGAGGTATTGGTGGCCAGAACCGTCTCGGGCTTGCAGACCCGATCCAGCTCCGCAAAGATTCGCTGCTTCAGTTCGAGCTGCTCGGGAACGGCCTCGATCACCAGGTCGACCGCGTGCAGGGCCGCCAGCCCGACCTGCCAGTCAACGCGGGCCAGGAGCGCGTCCCGGTCGGCCGCCGCGAGCTTGCCCTTGGCGACCGCCCGGTCGGTCGAGCCGGTCAGGGTGGCCCGGCCGCGCTCCAGCGCTGTCTCGGTCACCTCGACGGCGACGACATCGATGCCGTTTCGGGCGAAGACTTCGACGATGCCGGCACCCATGGTGCCCAGACCCACCACACCCACACTGGCGAACTCGCGCGTCACGCCAAGCCTCCCTGGTCAGCTCCATGCAGCCGGCGTTAACGGCCGCTAAGGTATGCGCGCGAGTCTGCCACGTGCCGCAGGGTTGTCGAGATGCCGTGGGGTATGTCACGACAGTAAGCGGGCACCGCCTGCCCTACCGGCGAGTAGCAAGCCGGGTCTAAACTTCCGCCATGACGGCTGTACATGTTCCGGGCACGCCGGTGATCGAGGACGGTCGACTCGTGTCGACGAACCCGGCGACCGGCGCGGAGGCCGGGCGCCTGCTGGTCGCGTCCCCCGCCGATGTCGAAGCAACCGTCGCCCAGGCCCGTGCCGCCGGCGGGTGGTGGGCCGGGCTCGGCGTCGCCGGCCGACGGGAGCGGCTGCTTCGCTGGCGGAGCCGGCTGGCGTCCCGGATCGAGGAACTCGCCGAGCTGGTGCACGCCGAGGGCGGCAAGCCGGTTGCCGAGGCCGTCGTCGAGGTGGTCACCGCCGTCGAACACATCGACTGGGCCGCGCGCAACGCCAAGCGGGTGCTCGGCCCCCGCCGGGTACGGTCCCGGCTGATGCTGGCCGAGTTCTCCGCCCACCTGGAATACCAGCCGTACGGGGTGGTCGGCGTGATCGGCCCGTGGAACTACCCCGTGTTCACCCCGATCGGCTCCATCGCCTACGCCCTCGCCGCGGGCAACGCCGTAGTCCTCAAGCCCAGCGAGTACACCCCGGCCGTCGGCCAATGGCTGGTGGACAGCTTCGCCGAGGTCGTCACCGAGGAGCCGGTGTTCGCCGCGGTGCACGGCCTCGGTGACGTCGGCGCGGCGCTGTGCCGATCCGGGGTCGACAAGGTGGCCTTCACCGGGTCCACCGCTACTGGTCGAAAGGTGATGGCCGCCTGCGCCGAGTCCCTGACCCCCGTGCTCATCGAGGCCGGCGGGAAGGACGCGATGATCGTCGACAGCGACGCCGACCTGGACGCCGCGGCCGCGGCAGCGGTCTGGGGCGGTCTCACCAACGCCGGCCAAACCTGCATCGGCATCGAGCGGGTCTACGCCGTCGAGGGGGTCTTCGACCGCTTCGTTGACCGGGTGGTCGAGCGGGCCGGACGACTCACCGTGGGCACCGACGGCACCGATATCGGCCCGATCACCATGCCGAGCCAGCTGGAGGTGATCCGTCGGCACATCGACGACGCGCTGGCGCGCGGCGGCCGGGCGGTGCTCGGCGGGGCAGACGCGGTGCAGCCGCCGTACGTACGACCGACCGTGCTGGTGGACGTGCCGGAGGACTCCGCCGCCGTACGTGAGGAGACCTTCGGCCCGACCCTGACTATCAACCGGGTCCGCGACGTGGACGAGGCGGTCGCCCGGACCAACGCGCTGCGCTACGGGCTCGGGGGCTCGGTCTTCGGCCGGCGTCGGGCCATGGCGGTCGCGCGGCGGCTGCGTTCCGGAATGGCCTCGGTGAACTCGGCCCTGACCTTCGCCGGGATGTCCACCCTGCCCTTCGGCGGCGTGGGCGACTCCGGTTTCGGACGGATCCACGGCGCGGACGGGCTGCGGGAGTTCGCCCGCCCCAAGGCCATCACCCGGCGCCGGGCCCGGTCGCTGCTGCCCGCAACGACCTTCGACCGCACCGACGCGGACGTCGCCCGGGTGGTCAAGCTCACCAAGCGCTTCTACGGCCGCTGACCCGCCCCCGGCCGCCCTGCCTTCGCGCTGGGCGCAGCCCCTGCCCTCGGGCCGTGAGCTGCGGACGACTCAGAACAGGGTCAGCTCGTCCCGCTCGATGCCGCGCAGCTTGTCGTAGTCCACGACCACGCAGCGGATCCCCCGGTCGGTGGCGAGCACCCGCGCCTGCGGCTTGATCTCCTGCGCGGCGAAGACGCCCCGCACCGGCGCGAGCAGTGGGTCCCGATTGAGCAGTTCCAGGTAGCGGGTGAGCTGCTCCACACCGTCGATCTCACCGCGGCGCTTCACCTCGACCGCCACGGCGCCCTGCGCCGCGTCCCGGCACAACAGGTCCACCGGACCGATCGCCGTCATGTACTCCCGGCGCACCAGCGTGAAACCCTCACCCAACGTCTCCGGGCTCGCCGCCAGTAGCTCCTGAAGGTGCGCCTCCACGCCGTCCTTCCGCAGGCCCGGGTCGACACCCAGCTCGTACGCGGTGTCCTGGAAGACCTCCTCCAGGGTGATCCGCAGCTCCTCACCGGCCTTGTTGACCACCCGCCAGACGCCCGGGGCCTCCTCCAGCCGGCACGGGGGGCTCATCCAGTTCAGCGGCTTGTAGGCCCGGTCGTCGGCGTGGATCGACACCGACCCGTCCGCCTTCACCATCACCAGACGGGTGGCTGGCGGCAGGTGGGCCGAGAGCCGTCCAACATAGTCCACAGAGCACTTCGCAATCACCAACCGCACCCGACGAGGGTAGCGGAGCTACTGCTCCGGTAGGCCGTTGGCGTGGCGAACCACGGTCACCAACTCGTTGATCACCCCGGTGAGCGCGAAATCCTTCGGCGTGAAGACCCGGACGACCCCGGCATCCCGAAGGGTCTGCGTGTCCGCCTCCGGGATGATGCCGCCGACCACGACGGGCAGATCGCCTCGACCGGCGGCGCGCAGCCCTGCCAGGACGGCTGGCACAGCCGCCAGGTGCGAGCCGGAGAGGACCGAGAGGCCGACCAGGTCCACGTCCTCCTCCACGGCGGCGGCCACGATCTGCCCGGCGGTCAGCCGGATGCCTTGATAGACCACCTCGAAGCCAGCGTCTCGGGCCCGGACCGCGATCTGCTCGGCACCGTTGGAGTGCCCGTCCAGACCGGGCTTGCCGACCAGCAGCCGCAGCCGTCCACTGCCCAGTTGCCGCGCGGTGGCGGCGACCCGGGCCCGGACCGCCGACAGCGGGCCGTCCGCGCCGGAACCGACCGCCGCGGACAGGCCGGTGGGGGCCCGATACTCCCCGAAGACCTCCCGCAGCGCGCCCGCCCACTCACCGGTGGTCACGCCGACGCCTACGCAGTCAAGCGTGGCCGACATCAGGTTCGTGGTGGACGCGGCGTCCGCGCGGAGCCGGGCGAGCGCGGCGTCCACGGCCGCGGCGTCCCGGTTGGCCCGCCAGTGACGTACGGCCGTCGTGGCGGCTGCCTCCACCGCCGGGTCGACCTGTTCGATCGCCGTGGCGCCGGCCGCGGTCAGTGGGGAGGGCTCGGTCTCGGTGAACCGGTTGACGCCGACCACCACATCGGTGCCGGCCTCCATCCGGCGACGCCGGTCGGCGAGCGAGGCGACCAGGGCGCTCTTCAGGTAGCCGGTCTCGACCGCGGCGACCACTCCCCCCATCTCCAGCACCTTCTCCAGCTCGGTCCGGGCTCCGGAGACGATGTCGTCAACCAGTGCCGTCATCAGGTGCGAGCCGTCGAACAGGTCGGGGTACTCCAGCAGGTCCGACTCGTACGCGAGCACCTGCTGCATTCGCAGCGACCACTGCTGGTCCCACGGGCGGGGCAGGCCAAGGGCCTCGTTCCAGGCGGGGAGCTGCACCGCCCGGGCCCGGGCACTCTGGGAGAGGGTCACGCCGAGCATCTCCAGCACGATGCGTGGGACGTTGTTCTCCGGCTGCGCCTCGGTCAGCCCCAGCGAGTTGACCTGGACGCCGTAGCGGAACCGGCGCTGCTTCGGGTTCGCCACGCCGTACCGATCGCGGGTTATCTCGTCCCAGAGCGCACCGAAGGCACGCATCTTGGCGATCTCCTCGACGAAGCGCACCCCGGCGTTGACGAAGAAGCTGATCCGCTGGACCACATCTCCCATCCGCTCGGCTGGTACCTGGGCCGAGTCACGGACGGCATCAAGGACAGCGACCGCGGTGGCGAGCGCGAAGCCGACCTCCTGGACCGGGGTGGCGCCGGCCTCCTGAAGGTGGTAGGAGCAGATGTTGACCGGATTCCACCGGGGCATCTCCCCGAGCGTGTACGCGACGAGGTCGGCGGTCAGCCGCAGGGACGCTGCCGGCGGGAAGATGTACGTCCCGCGGGACAGGTACTCCTTGATGATGTCGTTCTGGGTCGTGCCGGCGCAGCGGTCGAGTCGCGCCCCCTGCTCGGTGGCGACGGTGCTGTAGAGGCCGAGCAGCCACATCGCGGGCGCGTTGATGGTCATCGAGGTATTCATCTCGGCCAGGGGAATGCCCTGGAAGAGAGCCCGCAGGTCGTCGAGGTGCGCCACCGGCACCCCCACCCGGCCGACCTCTCCGGCGGCGAGTTCGTGATCGGGGTCGTACCCGGTCTGGGTCGGCAGGTCGAAGGCGACCGAGAGCCCGGTCTGCCCCTTCGCCAGGTTGCGGCGAAAGAGCGCGTTGGTCGCCGCGGCCGAGCTGTGCCCGGCATAGGTTCGCATCACCCACGGACGGTCCCGCTCGGGCAGCCGACCTGGGGGGGCCTTCTCGTCCATGGCGGGAGTCTAAGTTACTGACGGGTAGAGCGGGCTGTGGAAAATTCCACAGCGACCACCACACCCCGGAGCTCGACCGGTTGCGCGGGGGCAGCACACTTGTTGCATGGACAACGAGCTCGCGATCGTCGCGCGGGGGCTACGCAAGGCGTACGGAAAGAACGTGGCCGTGGCCGGGGTGGACCTGGAGGTCCGCCGGGGTGAGGTGTTCGCCCTCCTCGGCCCGAACGGCGCCGGCAAGACGACCACCGTGGAAATCCTGGAGGGCTACCGGCGACGTGACGCCGGGGAGGTCTCGGTGCTCGGCAGCGACCCGGCGACCCCCGCCGCGGACTGGCGCAACCGGATCGGCATCGTCCTCCAGGGCGTCGGTGAGTTCGACGAGCTCAGCGTCTCCGAACTGGTCCACCACTTCGCCGGCTTCTACGCCGACGCCGACGATCCGGAGAAGGTGATCGCCCGGGTCGGGCTGGCCGGCAAGGCCCAGGCCCGCACCCACACCCTCTCCGGCGGGCAGAAGCGCCGCCTGGACGTGGCGCTCGGCATCATCGGCCGACCTGAGTTGCTCTTCCTCGACGAACCGACCACCGGCTTCGACCCGGAGGCGCGGCGCGAGTTCTGGCAGCTGATTCGGGATCTGGCGGCGGCCGGGACGACGATCGTGCTGACCACGCACTACCTCGATGAAGCGGAGGCGCTCGCCGACCGGGTGGGGGTGATCGCCGGCGGCCGACTGGTCGAGGTAGCCGCCCCCGAACACCTGGGCGACCGGCAGCAGGCGCACGCGACCGTCTCCTGGCGTACGCCCGAGGGGATCACCGAGAGCGCGGAGAGCGCGACGCCCACCGAGCTGGTGACGGAGTTGGCCGCACGCTTCGACGGTGAGGTGCCCGGGCTCACGGTTACCCGGCCAACCCTCGAGGACATCTACCTGCAGATGATCGGACACCGATGACCACGACGTTGAAGCCCGCCACGGCCGCCCGAGCAGCCGGCCACCAGCCCGGCCCACTCGCCCTCGCGCTGCGGCAGGGCCGGCTGGAGCTCACCCAGTTTCTGCGCAGCCGGGAGTCCGTCGTGTTCACGATGGGATTCCCGATCATCATGATCCTGATCTTCGCCGCGGTCTTCGACGGCGAGATCGCGCCCGGAGTGAGCTTTCCCCAGTACTTCATCACCGGCATGATCGCCGCCGGTCTGATGACGGTGAGCTTCCAGAACCTCGGCATCTGGATTCCGATCGAACGAGACCGCGGCGTGCTCAAGCGCTACCGCGGCACGCCGATGCCGAAGTGGGTGTATTTCGCCGGCAAGGTGATCATGGTCGTGGTGATCGGCGTCATCGAGACCGCGCTGCTGCTCGCCGTCTCGGTCGCCGCGTTCGACCTACAACTGCCGGGCACCGCCACGAAGTGGCTGACCTTCGGCTGGGTCTCCGTCCTCGGCATCACCGCCTGCACGCTCTGCGGCATCGCGATCTCCTCGTTGGCGCGGACGGCCCGCAGCGGTTCGGCGGTGGTCACCCCGGTCGCCCTCATCCTCCAGTTCACCTCCGGGGTGTTCTTCGTCTTCACCCAGTTGCCGAGCTGGATGCAGCAGGTGGCCGCGCTCTTCCCGCTCAAGTGGATGTGTCAGGGGCTCCGCTCGGTCTTCCTGCCGGAGACCTTCGCCGGGCAGGAGCCGGGGGGCTCGTACGAGCTGGGTCGGGTCGCCCTGGTGCTGGCCGCCTGGTGTGTGATCGGGCTTCTGCTCTGCCTCGGCACCTTCCGCTGGACGACCCGCCGCGACGGTTGAGGGGCGCCCACAAGACCAGGTCAGCCCTGCGATGGTGAAGGGCTCCTTCGGACCGCTGTCTCGAAGGGGCCCTTCACTGCCGGTCGGGCGGGCTAGTCGTACGAGTAGAAGCCCTGGCCGGTCTTGCGGCCCAGGTCACCGGCGGTGGCCATCCGCTGGAGCAGCTCCGGGGGGAAGAACTTCTCGTCGGCGGTGTCGGTGTAGATGTTGCGGGTGGCGTTGAGCAGCACATCCACCCCGGTCAGATCCACCGTCGCCAACGGGCCCATGGCGTGGCCGAAGCCCAGCTTGCAGGCGTTGTCCAGATCCTCGGCGGAGATCACGCCGGATTCGACCAGGCTGACCGCCTCCATCGCCAACGCGCAGATCAGCCGGGTGGTCACGAAGCCGGCGGTGTCCCGGTTGACGACCACGACCGTCTTGCCGATCTCCTCGGCAAATGCCCTCGCCGTGGCGATGGCGGCATCGCTGGTCTTGTAGCCGCGGACCAACTCGCACAGCTTCATCATCGGCACCGGAGAGAAGAAGTGGGTACCGACCACCGACTCGGGACGGTCGGTGGCGGTGGCGATCTGGGTGACCGGGATCGCCGAGGTGTTGGTGGCGAGCACCGCATCCGCCTTGCAGATCTTGTCCAACGCGCGGAAGACCTCGTGCTTGAGCTCGAGCTTCTCAAAGACCGCCTCGACGACGATGTCCGCGTCGGCGGCAGCCGCAAGGTCGGTGGTGGGGGTGATCCGGCCGAGTGCCGCCTCGGCGTCGGCCGACGAGATCTTCCCCTTCTCGGCGAACTTCTCCAGCGACCGCTGGATGCCCGCCAGGCCCCGCTTCGTGGCTGTGTCGTCCAGGTCCCGCAACGTCACCTGCCAGCCCGCCTGCGCCGCGACCTGGGCGATTCCCGAGCCCATCAGGCCAGCACCGACGACCGCGAGTCGACCCGCCATCTGTTTACTCCCTCACTGCGATTGGTGTCTGCCTGCACCCTAGTCGGCAGACCTGAACGCAGCTTAAGGGCAGGGCGACGGCCGGTGAGGGCCCGCGAGCCCACCGACGCCCTCACCGGCCGAGGGAGATACCCCCGTCGGCAGTTCCACCCCGCTCCACCTCGACGCCGAGGGCCCGCAGGTCCGCCACGAAGTCCGGGTAGCCCCGGTCCACATGGTGCACCTGGGAGACCTCGGTGACCCCTTCAGCGCAGAGCCCCGCGATCAGGAGACCCGCTCCGGCGCGGATGTCGGTTGCCCGCACCAGCGCCCCGGAGAGCCGCTGTCGCCCCCGGACCACGGCGTGATGGCCGTCGGTCTGAATGTCCGCGCCGAGTCGCATCATCTCGTTGGCGAACATGAACCGGCCGTCGAAGATGTTCTCGGTGATCAGGGAGGCACCGTCGCTGACCGCTGCCAGCCCGATCGCCATCGGTAGCAGATCGGTGGCGAAACCGGGGTAGGGCAGGGTGACCACGTCCACCGCACGGGGTCGGTCCACCATCCGGATCCGGAAGGCGTCCCGCCGTGTCTCCACCAGCGCACCGGCGGAGACCAGCTTGTCCAGGGCGATGTCGAGGAAGGTCGGGGAGGCGCCGGTCACCGTCACGTCGCCCCGAGTCATCGCCGCGCCGAACGCCCACGTACCTGCAACGATCCGGTCCCCCACCGTGGCGTGCCGCACCGGATGCAGCCCGGGCACGCCGACGACGGTCAACGTCGAGGTACCGGCACCGTCGATGAGCGCACCCATCTGCTGGAGCATCGTGCAGATGTCCACGATCTCCGGTTCGCGGGCGGCGTTGTCGATGACCGTGGTGCCCTGGGCGAGCACCGCCGCCATCACCAGGTTCTCGGTGGCGCCGACGCTCGGGAAGTCCAACACGATCTCGGTGCCGCGCAGCCCGTGTGGGGCCGTGGCGACCACGCAGCCGCGCTCACCGGAGATCTCGGCGCCCATCCGGGTGAGCCCGGCGATGTGCATGTCCAACCCACGCGAGCCGATCGCGTCGCCGCCCGGATGGGCCACCCGAACAGATCCCCGACGCGCCAGCAGGGGGCCGAGCACGCAGATCGACGCCCGCAGCCGGCGCACCAGATCGCAGTCCGCGTCGATGCCGGGGTTCTCCGGCACATCAATGGTCACCGACCGGGAGCGGGGAACCCCGCCGTACGCCACCATCGGGTCCACCGGTTCGTCCGCGTCGAACCGAACCCCGCACCCGAGTCGGCGCAGCACCTCTCCCATGATCGCGATATCGGTGATTCGTGGGACGTTGGTGATGACGCTACGGCCCGGCGCCAGCAGCGCCGCCGCCATGAGCTTCAGGGCTGAGTTCTTGGCGCCCACCACATGCACGGTGCCGGTCATCCGGGTGCCACCCCGTACCCGAATAGCGTCGTCAACCTCCGCGCCGCCGGCATCGCCCGGACTGCTCAGCCAGGCGGGATCCGGCCGGTCCGGGATCATCAGATCCGGTGTCCGTAGGCTGTGCGTCATGGCCGTCCACCTCACGCGCATCTACACCAAGGCCGGCGACGCCGGCACGACCAGGCTGAGCAACAACGAGCAGGTTCCGAAGACCGATCCCCGGATCGCCGCGTACGCGGACGTAGACGAGTGCAACGCGGCGATTGGCGTGGCGCTTGCTCTCGGGCAACTCGACGAAGAGCTGCGCACGATACTGGGGTCGATCCAGAACGATATGTTCGACGTGGGGGCCGACCTGGCCACGCCGGTCGAGCCGAACCCGAAGTACCCGCCGCTGCGGGTCACCGAGGCATACATCGAGCGCCTTGAGGCCTGGTGCGACACGTACAACGCACGCCTGAGCAAGCTCGACTCCTTCACCCTCCCCGGCGGCACCGCTGGCGCGGCGCTCCTGCACGTTGCGCGGACGGTAGCCCGGCGCGCCGAGCGTGCGGCCTGGGCCCTGATCACCCACGACCCCGACCGCACCAGCACGCTCCCGGCAAAGTATCTCAACCGGCTCTCCGATCTACTCTTTATCCTGTCAAGGACGGCAAATCCGGCCGGAGATGTGCTATGGGTACCCGGCGGCAAGCACTGACCGATCGACCATCCGGTGCGCCGGTGTGGGAACCGGCGCGCCGCACCACGCCGAGGTCTGCATACCCGACCTGCCGGCTACCATCCGCGTCTACGAGCAGCAGCTCGGCGAGGTGAAGCAGCAGGATTGATGGGCGGGGGGTTCCTCAGACCACTGGGCCGACGGGCCCGCGCCAGCCCGCGACTGGCCGGCGGCCTCAGGCCGCCGGCCAGTCCTGGGCGGTCAGATTCGGCGAGGCCACCCCCGGAGGGGCGGCCTCAAGCCAGGAGAGAAACCCGGTGACGGTCGCGCGCGCCATAGCTATCTCGACCGGGGCGTGGTGACTGGTACAGCGGAGGATGATCCAGTCGGCGGGCATCGAGAACCGTTCCTGCCCTTCGGGCAGCCGACGGCGTTCCACTGCGAGGCCCTTACGGGAGAGCGTCCGCCGTGGGCGGAGGGCGAAACTGAACATTCGGTAGAGGCGAAGCTCGTCCCCTACGAAACGGCCGAAGCCGGGCGCCCAACCCCGGCCGTCGAGGATCGTGGAGGTCCGGACGTTGAGCCGGATAATTCCTCCGCTGCGAGTGACCAAACCCCGCCGGACAAAGAGAGCTAGAAGCACGCCAACGACGACGGCAATGCCGATCCCGACCCCTTCGACGATCCCCATCGCCGGATGGCGCTCAGCTACCCTGCGCGGCCGGGACCGGGCTGGCGCTCTCGGCCAGGACGGTGACACCCTTGTCGCTCACGGAGAGGAAACCGCCAGCCACCTCGTAGGAGAGCTGGTCACCTCCGGCAACCTTGATCCGAACCTGGCCGGACTCCGCGAGCTGGCCGAGCAGAGGGGCGTGCCCTGGCATCACGCCAAGCTCACCCTCGGTCGTCCGGGCCATGACCATCTCGGCCTCGCCGGACCATACCGTCTCGTCGACGGCTACGAGCTCGACGTGAAGCTGCTGTGCCACGCTGTCTCCTTGCTGCGGCGGCGGATTGCCAAAATTCTAGTCTCGCTATCGGAGCGCCGGTAACGCGGGTGGCGAGAGGTACGCCACTCGGGTCGGGATTCAACCCCCGACCGGTCAGAGCTCGTTCTGGAAGTCGGGATGCTCCAGCAGGAACGCATCGAGCTGCTCGTCCCGCAGCGCCCGGAAGAAGTCCTGAACGGCCGGCTCGAAGCGCTCGCCGCGGTATTTCCCGCCGTCCGTGATGCCGCCACCCGGCAACTTGATCATCTGGATGTTGCCCGGCCGAAGGTCCTTCAGGGCGAGGCCGAAGTCAATCACACTGTGCCCCCGGCCGTTGAAGACCAACGACTCACCGGCCGCCCGAAGCACCGAGTCCAGCTTGAGTGGGTTAGTCACCACGTCAGCGCTGAGGGCCTGACTCGCCATCGCCTTGACGAACTGCTGCTGGTGCCGCTGGCGGCCGTAGTCACCGTCCGGCACACCGTTCCTGGGGTAACGCTGACGGACATAGTCCAGCGCCTGCCATCCCTCGAGGAGTTGCTCCCCCTCCGGGTAGACCGCCTGCTCACCGAGGTACCCCCCACCGCCGGGGCGAAGCTCACGGTGGGTGCCGTCGGGGTGGCGATGCTCCGAGCGCACCTCACGCTCGATGTCCATCGTGACGCCACCCATCGCGTCCACGATGTTGATGAAGCCACCGAAGTTGATGATCGCCCCGGCGTCGAACCGCGGGATCCCGGTGATCGACTGGACCGTCTTGGCGAGCAGTTCGAAGCCCTGCGCCGCGCTGGGGTTCTCGCCCTGCACCCGGCTGCCGTAGGACATCGCCGCGTTGAGCTTGTCCGCACCGCCATTGAACCCGGCCTTGTCGAAAGCGGGAATCTCGACGTAAAGATCCCGGGGCATCGAGAAGAGGTAGGCCTGGTCGAGCCCTTCCGGCACGTGCAACACCATGATCGAGTCAGCCAGCGGTAACTGCTCCTCCTTGCGGGGGTCAACGCCGACGAGCAGGATGTTGAGCGGGCCCTTGATGTCGCTCGTGCGCTCACTGGCTCCCGCCGCCTGGTCCCCGAACAGGTCCGCCTTGCCCACTGCGCCCTCGTACCGTGCCACCAGCGCCTCGACGCCAACCAAGGCCACGCCGCTGACGAACATCAAGACAGCGCCGAAGACGGTGCACACCTGGGCCCACCGCGGCACGCCCGCCCACACCGACGGCTTCTTCTTGCCGCCTTTGCCGGCCTTACCCACGATCATCTCCGTTCGTCAACGTCTATCGGGACGGGCGTACGTCAGCGAATGATTACACGAACGCGCGCACAGTCAGCGCGACGCGCGTGAAACGGTACCTCGCCACCTGTCAAGATCACCGACCGGCGAAAGGGAGCCCGCGACCCGAGTGGCGTCGACGGATGCACGGAAAGGCCGCCCCGGCGTACACCAGGACGGCCTTTCGTCGCTGCTTGCGCGGCCTGCGGCGGTAGCCGCAGCGGGGCACTCAGCCCTCCGCCATCAGCTCCTTGGCCTTGTTCTCCAGGTCGTCCAGGCCACCGCACATGAAGAAGGCCTGCTCGGGGAAGTGGTCGTACTCACCCTCACTGATCTTCTTGAACGCCTCGATGGTCTCCTTGATCGGGACCGTCGAGCCCTTCATGCCGGTGAACTGCTCAGCGGCGTAGGTGTTCTGCGACAGGAAGCGCTCGATCCGGCGCGCCCGGCCGACCGTGAGCTTGTCCTCCTCGGAAAGCTCCTCAATACCCAGGATCGCGATGATGTCCTGCAGGTCCTTGTACCGCTGCAGGATCCGCTTCACCTCGGTGGCCACCGTGAAGTGCTCCTGGCCAACGAACTCCGGGGCGAGGATCCGAGACGAGGACGCCAGCGGGTCCACCGCCGGGTAGATGCCCTTGTCGGAGATCGAACGCTCCAGGTTGGTGGTCGCGTCCAGGTGGGCGAAGGTGGTGGCCGGCGCCGGGTCGGTGTAGTCGTCGGCGGGCACGTAGATCGCCTGCAGCGAGGTGATCGCCTGGCCCCGGACCGAGGTGATCCGCTCCTGGAGCTCACCCATCTCGTCGGCGAGCGTCGGCTGGTAACCCACGGCGCTCGGCATCCGGCCGAGCAGCGTGGAGACCTCGGAACCGGCCTGGGTGAACCGGAAGATGTTGTCGATGAAGAGCAACACCTCCTGCTTCTGCACGTCCCGGAAGTACTCCGCCATGGTCAGCGCGGAGAGGGCGACGCGGAGACGGGTGCCCGGCGGCTCGTCCATCTGGCCGTAGACCAGCGCGGTCTTGTCGATCACGCCGGACTCGGTCATCTCGGCGATCAGGTCGTTACCCTCGCGGGTACGCTCACCCACCCCGGCGAAGACCGAGGTACCACCGAAGTTCCGGGCGACCCGGGTGATCATCTCCTGGATCAGGACCGTCTTACCCACGCCGGCGCCGCCGAACAGACCGATCTTGCCGCCCTTGACGTACGGGGCGAGCAGGTCGATGACCTTGATGCCGGTCTCCAGCATCTCCGTCTTCGGCTCCAGGTCCGCGAAGGCCGGGGCCTTGCGGTGGATCTGCCAGTGGTCGTCCGGGCTGAGCGTCTCGCCCGGCTCCAGGTTGAGGCACTCGCCGATCGCGTTGAACACGTGGCCCTTGACCGTGTCACCGACGGGCACCGTGATCGGCGATCCGGTGTCCCGCACCTCCACCCCGCGGACCAGGCCGTCGGTCGGCTGCATGGAGATGGCACGGACCAGGTTGTCCCCCAGGTGCTGGGCGACCTCCAGGGTCAGCGTCTTCTCGCCGCCGGAGAGGGTCACGTCAACGTGCATGGCGCTGAACAGGTCCGGCATCGCGTCGCGCGGGAACTCGGCGTCGACGACCGGGCCGATGACCCGGACCACGCGACCGGTGGCCGCGTTGGTGCCGGCCGGCCCATCAGCAGTAGCGGAAACAGTCATCACACTTCACTTCCCGACGCGGCCAGCGCGTTCGCGCCGCCGACGATCTCGCTGATCTCCTGGGTGATCCCGGCCTGGCGGGCCGAGTTCATCTCGCGGGTGTACTTCTCGATCATCTCTTCGGCGTTGTCGGTGGCGCTCTTCATCGCCCGCCGCCGCGACGCCGACTCGCTCGCCGCCGACTCGACCAACGCCGCGTAGATCCGCGTGTTGATGTACTTCGGCAGCAGCGCGTCGAGGAGCGCCTCCGCCTCCGGCTCGAATTCGTAGGCCGGCAGCGCACCCTCGGAACGGGGCCGGTCCTCGATCTCCATCGGTCCGAGGATCCGCGGTACCGGCACCTGGGTCATCAGAGACTTGAACTCGGTGGAGACGATGTGCAGCTCGTCCACACCGAAGACCCCGTCCGGCCCCGGGTCCCCGTCGCTGTCGTCCACGCCGGCGGTGAACGCCTTGATCAGCGTCTCACCCACCTCCCGGGCGTCGGCGAAGGTCGGCTGCTCCGAGAAGCCCGTCCAGCACGCCGTCATCGGCCGGTTGCGGAACCGGTAGTACTGCACGCCCTTGCGACCGATGACGTAGAGCGAGGGCTCCTTGCCGTCGGCGCGCAGCCGGGCGAGCAGTGACTCCGCCGTCTTGATGGCGTTGGAGCTGTAGCCGCCGGCCAGGCCCCGGTCACTGGTGACCAGCAGCACACCGGCCCGCCGCACCCGCTCCCGGGGAGTGAGGAGCGGGTGGTCGATCCGCGTGTTGGACGCCAGTGCCGTGAGCACCTCGGTGATAGCCCGGGAGTAGGGCAGGGAGGCCGCCACCTGCTCCTGGGCCTTGGCGATGCGGCTCGTCGCGACGAGCTCCATCGCCTTGGTGATCTTCTTCATCGACTTCGCCGCGCGGATGCGTTGGCGGAGTACGCGTACCTGGGCGGCCATCGGTCAGCTTCCAGCCGGACGGTCGGTCGGCTCGTCCTGGAACCGGGTAACCGTCTCCCGGTCCTCCGCACCAGCCAGCGGCTCGGCGGCCGGCTCGTTGATCCGCCGCTCGTCCTCCTTGCCCAGGAAGAGCTTCTTGAAGTCGCTGATCGCCGCGTCCAGGGAGGCGATGACGTCGTCGCCCCAGGTGCCGCCCGCGATCTGCGCGAGGATCCCCTCGTGCTTGTGCCGCAGGTACTGCAGGAACTCCGACTCGAAGCGACGGATCTCGCCGACCGGGATGTCGTCCAGCTTGCCCTCGACACCGGCCCAGACCGAGACGACCTGATCCTGCACCGGGAAGGGCGAGTAGTTCGACTGCTTGAGCAGCTCGACCAGGCGGGAGCCCCGCTCCAGCTGGGCGCGGGAGGCCTTGTCCAGGTCCGAGGCGAAGGCGGCGAACGCCTCCAGCTCACGGAACTGGGCCAGGCTCAGCCGCAGCGAGCCGGCGACCTTCTTCATCGGCTTCACCTGCGCGGCGCCGCCGACCCGGGAGACCGAGGTGCCGACGTTGATCGCCGGCCGGACGCCCTGGTTGAACAGGTCCGTCTCCAGGAAGATCTGGCCGTCGGTGATGGAGATGACGTTGGTCGGGATGAACGCCGAGATGTCGTTCGCCTTGGTCTCGATGATCGGCAGACCGGTCATCGAGCCGCCGCCCATCTCGTCGGAGAGCTTCGCGCAGCGCTCCAGCAGCCGGGAGTGCAGGTAGAAGACGTCACCCGGGTACGCCTCGCGGCCCGGCGGGCGACGCAGCAGCAGCGACACCGCTCGGTAGGCCTCGGCCTGCTTGCTCAGGTCGTCGAAGACGATGAGGACGTGCTTGCCGCCGTACATCCAGTGCTGCCCGATCGACGAGCCGGTGTACGGGGCGAGGTACTTGAAGCCGGCCGGGTCGGAGGCCGGGGAGGCCACGATGGTGGTGTACTCCATCGCGCCCGCCTCCTCCAGCACGCCCTTGATCGAGGCGATCGTGGAGGCCTTCTGGCCGACGGCGACGTAGATGCAGCGGACCTGCTTCTGCGGGTCGCCGGAGCGCCAGTTGTCCCGCTGGTTGAGGATGGTGTCCAGGGCGACGGTGGTCTTACCGGTCTTCCGGTCACCGATGATCAGCTGGCGCTGGCCCCGGCCGATCGGCGTCATCGCGTCGATGGCCTTGATACCGGTCTGCAGCGGCTCGTCAACCGACTTCCGGGACATCACGTTCGGGGCCTGGAGCTCCAGCTCCCGGAAGCCCTCGTTCGGGATGTCGCCGAGGCCGTCGATCGGCTCGCCGAGCGCGTTGACCACCCGGCCGAGGAAGGCGTCGCCGACCGGGGCCGAGAGCACCCGGCCGGTGCGCTTGACGCGCTGCCCCTCCTCGATGCCGGCGAAGTCGCCGAGGACGACGACACCGATCTCCCGGACGTCGAGGTTCAGCGCCACCCCGATCGTGCCGTCTTCGAACTCGAGCAGCTCGTTGGTCATGGTCGAGGGCAGGCCCTCGACGTGGGCGATGCCGTCGCCGGCGTCAGCGACGGTGCCGACCTCCTCGCGGGACACGTCGGCGCGGTAGGAGGAGACGTAGCGCTCCAGCGCGCCGCGGATCTCCTCCGTCGAGATGGTCAGCTCGGCCATCCTCTGCTTCCTTAAGTATCAGGGGCCCGGGATACCTAGTACCGACCGGTCCGAATGACGTCTGGTCAGGCGCTGGCGCGGCGGTTCCGGCTCAGCGCTTAGCGAGCGCGTTACGGGATTCGTTGAGGCGACGCAGGACGGTGCCGTCGTACAGGTCGGAGCCGACCTGGACGCTGACCCCACCGAGGACCTCGGGGTTGACCGACTGCTTGACGGTCACCTCGCGACCGTAGATGGCAGAGAGGCGGGCGACCAGGCGCTGCTCCTCCTCCGCACCCAACGGGGCCGCGACGGTCACGTACGCCACCTGCCGGTCCCGCTGGTCGGCGGCGAGCTCGACCAACCGGGTGAGCGCCCCGACAAAGGAGCGCCCGCCGAACCCGCCGAGCGCCACCTCGACCAGCCGGACGGTGACCGGGCGGGCCTTACCGGCGAGCAGCTCACCGGCGAGGGTGGCCCGCTGCGCGGTCGGGGCCGCCGGGTCCGACAGTATGTTGGAGAGCGCCGACTGACCGGCCACGACCTGACCGAAACGGAACAGCTCGTCCTCGACCTCGCCGAGGTCGCCCGCCTTGTCGGCGGCGGCCAGCAGCGCGGCCACGCCGAGCCGCTCGGCACCGTCGAGGAGTTCCGACGGGGCCGACCAGCGGTGGGAGACCAGGCTGGTCAGTAGGTCGAGCGCGTCCCCGCCGACCTTCCCGCGGAGGATTCCGGCGAGCAGGTCGGCCCGGTCCGCACCGGAGCGGGCCGGGTCAACGAGGGCCCGGCGCAGCCGTGGCTCGCGCCGGAGCAGGTCGGCGACGGAGAGAAGGTCCTCGGCGGTGGCGGCCACCGCCGAAGACTCCGCGCCCCGGACGTACGCGTCGAGGCGGTCGGCCGCGATCTTGTACGACTCCCGGCTGGTGGCGGCCTGCATCAGCGGGCCCCCGCGCTCTCGAGACCGTCCAGGAACCGGTCGACCGTGCCGGCGCGGCGCGCCTCGTCGGCGAGCGACTCACCGACAATCTTGCCGGCCAGGTCCACCGCGAGCGTGCCGACCTCGGTACGCAGCTCGCGCACGATCGTGGTCCGCTCGGCGACGAGCTGCTCCTTGCCCGCGGCGATGATCCGGTCGGACTCCTCCCGCGCCTTGGCGAGGATGTCCTGCCGGATGCCCTCCGCGTCGGCCCGGGCGTCGTCGCGGATCCGGGCCGCCTCGGTGCGCACCTCGGCCAGCTGGGCCCGGTACTGCTCGAGCAGCTGGTTGGCCTCGGCCTGGGCCGCCTCGGCGCGCTTGAGGCCACCCTCGATCGCGTCCACCCGCGCCTGGTACATCGCCTCCATGCGCGGCATGACGAACTTCAGCAGCACGAAGACGAGTAGGGCGAAGGCGATGGTCCCGACGACAAGCTCCTGCCAGATCGGCAGGATCGGATTGTGCCCACCTTCGGCGGCGAGATACATGTCAGACCTCCGGGTCGGGGAAGGGTACTCGTCAGCCGATGGCGAAGGCGAGCACCAGGCCGAAGAGGGCGAGCGCCTCGACCAGGGCGAAGCCCAGGACCAGCCAGGTGCGGTTGAAGCCGGCGGACTCCGGCTGACGGGCGCTGGCCTGGATGTAGGCCGCGAAGACCAGCGCGACACCGATACCGGGGCCAATGGCGGCGAGGCCGTAGCCGACGGTGTTGATGCTGCCTTCGAGGGCGAGAACGTCCATTGCGGGTATTCCTCCTAGCTCACACGTGCGGTTTCACGTGTTCGGGGTTTGTACCAGAAAGCTTGGTCGGGCCGGGCAGCCCGCCGAGCGGGATCTCAGTGCTCCTCGGCGAGCGAGGTGCCGACGTAGTTGGCGGTCAGCGTGACGAAGACGTACGCCTGCAGCACGGCCACCAGCGCCTCGAAGAAGGCCATCACGATCGCCATCGCGAAGGAGAAGACCGAGGTCACCTGAACGAAGAGGTTGTCCGCGGACAGCATCACGAAGCCACCGACGGTGAAGACCAGCAGGAGCAGGTGACCGGCGAACATGTTGGCGAAGAGTCGGAGGGCCAGGGTAACCGGCCGCACGACGAAGTTCTGCAGGAACTCGATCGGGACCAGCAGGAAGTGCATCGGCCACGGCACGCCCGGCAGGACCAGGCTCATCTTGAGGTACTTGACGAGACCGTGCTTGCGGATCCCGACAGCGAGGTAGAGCACGTAGGAGATCGCGGAGAGCACGATCGGGAAGGCGATGTGCGAGTTCGGCGAGATCTGCAGCCCGGGAACGATACTGAAGATATTGGTGATCAGAATGAAGCTGAACAGCACCGTGAAGTAGGGGGCGAACCGGATGCCGGCATTACCCATCTGTTCCCGGGCGATGTTGTCCCGCACCAGCCCGTAGACCGACTCGGCCAGCCACTGCCCCTTGCTGGGGACCAGCTTCGGGTTCCGGTAGGCGGCCATGTAGAAGATGATCACCAGCCCGACGGCCAGCCAGACCATGAGGGTGAACTTCGTGACCCACGGGCCAGCCACCGCTGGGGGGTAGAAGTCATTGACGCTGGGGGGCCAGGGAAGGTCCTGGGCGACGACCAGCTGTCCGCTCACCGTGTCATCCTCCACACTCGACAGACCGGCGCGTGCCGACACTCAGGCACCGAGCCTCTTCATGATCAGGTAGATCGCTGCGGCTGCGCCGAGCATCATGCCGACGGCGATCCCCACGCCGGCCGGCACGCCGAGGAAGCCCTCTGCCAACCAGCCGAGAAATCCCCAGACCAGGATGCCGGCGAGGAGGTAGCCAAGCACGGCACCCGCCACACCCTCCGACGAGTGCGCGTCGGACGGTTCGCGGTCTGGGTTGTCGGCCATTACGACGCGTACATTAGCAGCCGGAACACGCAGGAGTGTGCGGCACCCCCCGCACTGCAGGACGGCGTGCGGGCGGCGGCTGGCGCATCAATCCGGGCCAGCCTACTCCTGTCCGACACGCGGCACCGGACATCAAAGGTGGGGTAGCCGCCAGTCATCCGCCGAGGGCGGTCCGACCGCCCGCCTCCTCAGTTCCGCGACGACGGGCCGACTGTGGGTAATGGAGCGCGGAGCGCCCAGGTCAGGTGGGCCGCCGTCCAGACCACCACAGCGACGATGATGGCCACCCCCAGGTCCGGTAGCCCGGCCCAGCCGGTCGCGGCGACCGCCGCCATCACCACGCCCAGCACGACGATCTTCGTGACGTAGGTGACCAGCCCAACCGACATGATCAGCTGCGGGCTGACCGCGTCCGCCCAGGCCACCGAGAGACCGGAGACCAGATAGCTCACGACAACGAGCGCGATCCCCGCCGCCACCGCGATCGCGGAGGTGCTACCCCGGACGGCCGCGGCGACCGGTACCGCGGCGACCGCGAGGAGGGCACACGAGGCCAGGGGCAGCCGCAGGTACGGCAGCCGCGCGCGAATCGCGCCCGGCTCGCCCGCGGCCGGATCGGTCCGCCGCGGTTGGTCCTCGTCCCGCCCCTGGGAGGTCGGCGTCGTCTCGGTGTTCACAACACCACAGTCTATTGGTCGGCGTGCCGGTGGCCGCGCGGCGCCAGGTAGCCGGTGCGACGGGGCACACCGGCCGGTATCTCCCGCCCCACCGGCGAGAACGCCCGCGCCCGGTGCGGGCCGCTACTCTCCGGTCCGGGCACGGGTGACGGTGAAGGCGGTTACCTCGCTCGGCGGGACGAAGTCCCGAACCGGCTGCCCCCGCAGCGCGGCGGACATCAGCTCCGCCACCCCGTCGGCCATCCGCGCCTGGACCGCGTGCCCCACCGCATCGCGCGGGTCATCCGGGTTGGTAGCGATCGCCGCCACCGCGAGCTGCGGCGTGACCGCGACGAAGGACTCCGTGCCGTACCCCTCCGAGCTACCAGTCTTGCCGGCGACCGGACGTCCCAGCTGGGAGCGAAACTCCTCTGCGGTCCCCCCCTCGCAGCCCCGGTACATCGACTGATCCCCGACCGGGCACCGCGCGGCGTCCACCGCGGCCCGGGCCACATCCCGGGCCACGACCTGCCGGCAGTCCGGCGAGCCGGCCGCGACCACCCGCCCGGCCGCATCGGTGATCCGCACCACCGGTAGCGGCGCGCACCACCGCCCGTCGGCCGCGATGGTGGCGTAGGCGTTCGCCAGATCCAACGGAGTCGTGGCCGACACACCCAGCGTGAACGGGCCCCACGCCTGAGCACCGTGCCGGGCCAACCGCTCGTCGCTGGGGGCACGGAACACGATGCCCAGCCGCTCGGCCATCTCCACCACGCGATCCGCGCCGACCTCCTGGGTCAACCAGGCGAAGTACGTGTTGACCGACTTACCGAACGCGCCCCACATGGTGTGCTCGCCCTTGACCAGCGGGCTGGCGTTGCGGGGGCACCACTTCCCGTCGCAGCTCACCGGACCGCTGACCGGGAAACCGGTAACGATCCGGTCGGGCGCGTCAAACACGGTGTTCAACGGCAGCCCCGCCTCCACCGCGGCCAGCACGGTGAACAGTTTGAACGTGCTCCCGCCCTGGTAGCCCTGGATCGTGCCGCCGCCGGCGACCAGCTGGTTGACCGTGTTCGGGCGGTTCTTCCACCCGTCCGGGTTCGACTGCACGCCGTAGGTGCGGTTGACCGCCATGGCGAGCACCCGGCCGGTACCGGGCTGGACCACGGCGGTCGGCAGTGCGTGCGGATGGTTCGCCGAGTAGATCTGCCGCACCTGCTCGGTCGCGGCCTGCTGCACCGCCGGGTCCAGGGAGGCCACAATCTCGTAGCCGCCCCGACGCAGGGCGAGCTGCCGCTCGTCAACCGTCGACCCGAACGCCTCCTGGGAATTCCACCAGCGGGTGAACCAGTCGCAGAAGAAGCCCCAGTCGTTCTGCTTTGCCGGCACCGCCGCGCAGTCGTTCGGCGTCTCGGTGGGGCGCAGCCGCAGTGGTTCGGCCGCCACCCGGGCCGCCTCATCCGCCGCGAGCTGGCCGGCCTCGACCATCTGCTCCAGCACATACGCCCGACGTTGCCACGCGGCATCGGCGTCCCCGTTGAGCGGATCGTCCGTGTGTGGGGACTGGACCAGCCCGGCGAGCAACGCCGCCTCGGCCAGGGTCAGGTCCGCCGGCGATTTGGTGAAGTAGCGCTTACTCGCGGCCGCCACCCCATACGCGCCGGCACCGAAGTACGCGATGTTGAGGTAGCGGGCGAGGATCTCGTCCTTGCTCAGCTCCCGCTCCAGCGCCAACGCGTACCGCACCTCCTGCACCTTGCGCGCGGAGGTGACCTCGGTGGCGGCCCGACGCTGCTCCTCGGTCAGGCGCGGGTCGCTGGACAGAACGTTGCGGACGTACTGCATGGTCAGTGTGGAGGCCCCCTGCCGAACCTCACCGCCACGCTGGTTGGCGGTGAACGCCCGGACCACGCCGCGCAGGTCCACCCCCCGGTGCTGGTAGAAGCGGGCGTCCTCGGCAGCGAGGATCGCCTGACGCATCACCGGGGCCACCTCGTGCAGCGGCACATCCACCCGGTCCTCCTGGTAGAAGGAGGTGATCAACGTACTGCCGTCGTTGGCGTACAGGTTGGACCGCTGCGGGGTTGGCGGCGTCCGCAGGGTGTTCGGCAGCTCCGTGTAGGGCGCGGCGAGCGCCGAGAAGCCGACTCCGTACACCAGCGCGGCGGGCAAGGCCGCCACCGCGAGCCCGAGACCGGCCAGCAGGCCGGCGAGCAGGACTGTCATTAGCTTGTTCAGGTGTGCCCGGGTCATCAGCTCTCCCCGCAGGAGCCGGCAAGACCCGTCCAGAATGACCCGAATGCGCCTCTTGTCCGCCTCGTTCCGCTGATGGGTAACCCGGGTGGGTTACGGCAACAACACCGCCGCCAGCGGACGCACCGTCTCCTCGACTTCGTCCGCGACCCGGCCGAAACACTGGTCGCCCCGGCCCCACGGGTCGTCGAGGTCGTCCCCGGGGAGCGGGCCGCCCCCCGCCCGCACGGCGTCAACCGCCTCAACCAGCGCCACACCGCGCGCGTACACGGCGGTGGGGCTCACTCCAGCCGCCGGCAGACCTGCCAGGTCCACCGCCGGCAGCAGGCGGCCGAACTCACCCAACACGAAGGTGCGGGAACCCGCGTCCGGACGCAACACCGACACGAACTCCTGCTGGTCGGCGGTCGCCGTGAGCACCAGGTCAGCGCCGTCGATGTGCTCCGAACGCAGCTTGCGGGCCGCGAAACCGTCGATGCCACCGCCCCGCCTGGTCACCTGTCGGGCCGCCGGCGGATTCATCTCCTCACCGGCGTGCCAGCCACCGGTGCCGGCGCTGTGACTGTGCAGCAGCTCGTCGGCGACCCCCGGTGCGGCCTCGCCGCGCCGGGCCAACTGCTCCTGGACAGCCAGGACCAGCAGCCGCTCCGCCATCGGAGAACGACAGATGTTGCCCATACAAACGTGGAGAACGGTAAACGGCGGCACTTCAGGCCACCCGGTTCGCGACGATGTCCGGCACCACATCCCGCAGTCGGTCCAGCGCGATCGCACCGGCGCGGAGCAGCTGGGGCACCGCCCCGGTCAGGTCCACGATCGTGCTCGGCACCGGATCAACCGCCGGCCCCGCCTCCAGGTACGTGCGCACCGAGTAGGCGAGCTGCCCCCGGGCCGCCTCCGCGGTGGTGGCCGCCGGCAAACCAGCCGTGTTCGCCGACGCCACCGCCATCGGGCCGGTCTCCCGGAGGACCTCCAGCGCGACCGGATGCAACGGCATCCGCACCGCGACCCGACCCGAGGTCTCCCCCAGATCCCAGCGAAGGCTGGGCGAGTGCTCCACCACGATGGTCAGCGCGCCCGGCCAGAAGGCCGCCACCAGGTCGCGGGCCGCGCTGGGCAACGAGAAGACCAGACCATCCAGGGTGTGCCGGGAGCCGATCAGCACCGGTGGCGGCACCGGCTGGCCGCCCTTGGCGTCGAGCAGGGCCTTGACCGCGTGCGGAGTGAACGCGTCCGCCCCGATCCCATAGACCGTGTCGGTCGGCAGGACGACCAACTCGCCGTCGCGGATCGCCTTGATGGCTGCCGCGATGCCGCGGTCCCGGTCGGCGGGCGACCGGCAGTCGTAGAGCATCACGAGCAGCAGTCTGCCACGCCCGAGTCCGGGCGGTGTGCCGGCCGTACCCGGGCGGCGGACACGCGCGCCCCGCCCCCGCCCCGGAGGTGGGCGAGTTCACCGGCTACTCGCCAACGCCACCGGGCTCTCCCGGGTCCACGGCGTCCCGACGCCGGACCGCCGTAGCGAATCGGGGCCGGCCAGCGAGGTCGGCGTGTTCGGCGATCACGTCGAACCGGCCGTCCCCGGCCAGCAGCCCGGGTACCGCCGCGCCCTGGGTGTCGTCGTGCTCGATCCCGAGCCGCCCCCCGGACCGTAACAGCAGCGCGGCCCGCGGCACCACCGGCCGGATCACGGCCAACCCGTCCGCGCCGGCGAAGACCGCAGGCGCCGGATCGTGCCGGCCGACCTCCGGCGGCACCACCACATCCGCCGGCACGTACGGCGGATTGCACAGCAGCACGTCCACCCGGCCCAGAAGGTCGTCGAGCAGATCCGGCGCCGTGACGTCGGCGACCACCACCTCAACCGGCCGATCACCGGCGGCGGCCCGGCTGGCGACGTTGCGCCGCAGCCACGACAGCGCCGCCGGGGAACGCTCCACCGCGACCACCCGGGCCGCCGGGACCTCCTGCGCCACCGCCAGGGCGATCGCACCCGAGCCGCTGCACAGATCCACGACCAACGGCGCCGCCTCCCGGCGTGCCTGCTCGACGCCCCACCCGGCGAGCAGCTCCGTCTCCGGACGAGGCACGAAGACACCCGGGCCGACCGCCAGGTCGAGATGCCGAAAGGGGGCGCTGCCGGTGAGATGCTGCAACGGTTCCCGGCCGGCCCGCCGGGCCACCAACGCGTCGAACCGGCGACGCTGGTCCGGGCTTAGCCCGTCAGCCAGCGCCAGCCGTCCCCGCGGCACCCCCAGCACGTACGCGGCCAGCACCTCCGCCTCCCCCCGGGGCCCCGCCACCCCGGCGTCGGCCAGCACCCGGGCGGCCCGGACGACCGCCCGGGTAGGTCGCTCCCGATTCGTTCCTTCGGACGGCTGTTGCGACAAAGTGCTCACGCCATAATCATGAGGCGTCGCGTCACCGGCCACGAGCCGGTGCGGTCAGGCGCACACAGACAGGAGGTCGTGGGTGGGTTGGTTGGACCAAGTCGGCGACCAGGTTGACACCCTGACCCGGGCCCGCGGGCTACAGGAGTCGAGCCGCTCCGCCGAGGCGTACCGCATCCTCTCGGAGGTGCTCGCCACCACCAACGACCGGTACGCCCGGGCCGACGCCCTGGTGCAACGTCTCTCCGCGGTGGTCAACCTGGGCCGCACCGCGGAGTACACCCGGGCCATCGAGGAGGCCACCACCGCCGTCCGGGACCTCGCCGAGCCGTACCCGCATGGGCACCTCCACGCGCTCGCCGCGCTCGCCGCCCACCACCAGGGTGCCCAGGACCGCTGCGTCATGCACCTGGTACGCGCCGCTCGCGCGCTGGGTGCCGTCGAGGACCCCGACCGGGACACCGCCTGGGGCTGGCACGACCTCGCGATGGCCTACTCCTACCTCAGCTTCCACGGGTACGCGCTGGGCGCGATCGAGCGGGCACGACAGCTCGGGCTCGCCGCCGGGATCCCGGCGGAGACCTTCGCCACCCCCGGCATCCGACTGCGCAACGCCGTCGCGCTGGACCACACCGGCGACAGCGACGGCTGTCTGCGGGTGCTCCGCGACATCGCCAGCGACCTGGCACAGTTCCTGCACGCCGGACACGCCGGGCGGCTCCGCCCGAGCAGCCTCGCCGCGTACGGCTACGCCGCAGCGCGGCAGGCCGCCCTGGGTGACCGGCTGGAGGTGGAAACAGACGCCGCCCCGGCCCGGCTGCTGGGTCATGGCGGCGACAGTGCCCGGGCGCGAGACATGCGCCAACTCGGCGAGGTCTGCCTGGCCATCGCGGCCGACCGTCCGATCGAGGCGGTCGCCCGACTGGACACCATCCAGGTCTCCACCGAGACCCTGGGCGCGGCCGAGCCCGATCGGCTCCGCAGTATCGCGCTCGGGCGGGCCGGTGAACACGTCGCCGCGCACCGGGTCGACCGGCGAGCGTTCCGGCTCGCCGCGCAGCGCAACGATCGACTTCGGGACGTCTACATCGACGGAATCGCCGCCCGGATCGACCACGAGGAGATGCGCCGCGAGGCGGCCCGCTTCGAGGGAGAGGCACTCACCGACCCGTTGACCGGGCTACCCAACCGCCGCCGGCTGGAACGGCACATCGCCACCGTGATGGCACAGGGAACACGGGTGGTGATCGGCGTCTGCGACCTGGACGGGTTCAAGGCGGTGAACACGTACCACGGGCACCACTCCGGCGACCTGGTCCTGCAGCGCGTCGCCGGGGTGGTCAACCGGGTGATGCGGCGCAACGACTTCGTGGCCCGCTACGGCGGCGACGAGTTCGTCGTGGTGCTACCCGGGACGAACATGGCCGAGGCGGAGGAGGTGGCGCGCCGGATCAGGTCCGCCGTCCGGACCGAGGACTGGGAGTCCCTCGTCCCCGGCACTCCGGTCGGGGTCAGCATCGGCTTCGCCGAGGTAGCCGCCACCGGCCCCGACGTACAGGATGCCCTGAGCGTCGCCTTCGAGACCGCCGACCGGGAGATGCTGCGCGCCAAGATCCGCCCCCGCGCCTCCTGACGGCCTCGGGGCCGGGCCCGCAGACCGTCTACCCGGGCGAGCCGGGGTGTCAGCGGCGGCCCAGATCCGTGTTGCCCGCCAACCGGGCTGCCCGGTCGGCCTCAGCGAGCGCCACCAGCACGCCGTCCAACTCGCCGGCGAGGGCCAGGTCCAGGTTGTACGCCGTGTACCCGATTCGGTGGTCGGTGATCCGGTTCTGCGGAAAGTTGTAGGTGCGGATCCGCTCCGAACGGTCCACCGTCCGTACCTGCGCCTTACGCGCGTCGGAGGCGGCGGCGTCGGCCTGCTCCTGCGCCACCGCCAAGAGTCGGGCCCGCAGGATCCGCATCGCCTGCTCGCGGTTCTGTAGCTGGGACTTCTCGTTCTGGCAGGAGACGACGATGCCGGTCGGCAGGTGGGTGATCCGGACCGCGGAATCGGTGGTGTTCACCGACTGACCACCGGGACCGGACGACCGGAACACATCGATCCGAAGCTCGTTCGGATCGATCGTCACATCGATCTCCTCGGCCTCCGGCAGCATCAGCACGCCGGCCGCGCTGGTGTGGATGCGTCCCTGCGACTCGGTGACCGGCACCCGCTGCACGCGGTGCACACCGCCCTCCCACTTGAGTCGGGACCACACCCCGTTGCCGCCTTCCGGCACTCCCTTGCTCTTGATGGCCAGCGAGACGTCCTTCACCCCGCCCAGGTCGGAATCCTGCGCATCGATCACCTCGACCAGCCAGCCACAGCGCTCGGCGTACCGGGTGTACATCCGCAGCAGATCACCGGCGAAGAGCGCCGACTCCTCGCCCCCCTCCCCCGCCTTGATCTCGACGATGACGTCCTTGGCGTCGTGCGGGTCCCGCGGGATCAACAACTCAGCGAGGCACTCCTCCAGCGCCGGCAGGGTCACCGCGATCGCCTCAGCCTCGGCGGCGAAGGCAGGGTCCTCGGCCGCCAGCTCCTTCGCTGCCGACAGGTCGGCTCGGGCCTGCGCCAGCTCCGTGGCGGCCTTGTGCAGCGGTGCCAGCTCCGCGTACCGGCGACCGACTCGGCGAGCCAGGTTCTGGTCGGCGTGAATCGCCGGGTCGGCCAGCCGCTCTTCCAACTCCGCGTACTCGTCCAGAAGGGTGGCCAGACGCTCGCTACTCATGGACAGCTACTCCTTCGACAACGGCGCTGGGCGGCTTGCCCCGAAGCGGGGCGGAATACGGACGGCGCCCGCGCCCGGACAGGAAACCGGACACGGGCGCCGAGTGGGGCGTTACTTGCCCTTCTTGGCCTGAACCTTGGCGTACTTCTGCTGGAACTTGGCCACCCGGCCGGCAGTGTCCAGAACGCGCTGCTTACCGGTGTAGAACGGGTGGCAGGCGCTGCACGTCTCTACGTGGATGGAACCGCCCTTGGCGGTGCTGCGGGTGGTGAAGGTGTTACCACAGGAGCAGACGACCTCCGTGGTCGAGTACTCCGGGTGGGCGTTGGGCTTCATGTCGCCTCGGTCCTCTCGTTGGTGGTCGCCGGGTCGCCCAGCCGCGTGTGCAACGGATTGGGCGTGAACCGGAACCGGTGGCCGACTAACCAGTCTGCCACGGGGGTGGGTTGGCGCGGCAGGCGGGCCATACCGCGGCACTGCCAGCGCAAACGTCGGCCCGTACCACCGCATTCCCCGATCCGCCGCCGAGCATTCGCCCCCGGCGGCTCCGTTTCCGGCGCGGGGACGGTCCGCCGCGGTGTGCCGAGTTACCCGGCGCCGGGGCACGACAAGACGCGGCCGTGCCCCGGGCCGAGCTGGGGGCTCACTCCCCCGGCGTCGACTTCGCAATCTGCATCAGGAACTCGATGTTGGTCCGCGACTGCTTGAGCCGGTCCAGCAGCAGGTCCAGCGCGGCCTGCGAGTCCAGCGCGTGCAGCACCTTCCGGAGCTTGTGGACAATGGCCAGCTCCTCCGGCGCAAGCAGGATCTCCTCCTTACGCGTGCCGGACGGGTGGATGTCGATAGCCGGGAAGGTCCGCTTGTCGGCGATCTTCCGGTCCAGCTTCAACTCCGCGTTGCCGGTGCCCTTGAACTCCTCGAAAATGACCGTGTCCGCTGTCGAACCGGTCTCCACCAGCGCGGTGGCGAGGATGGTCAGCGAACCGCCGTTCTCGATGTTGCGGGCCGCACCGAGGAACCGCTTGGGCGGGTACAGCGCGGTGGAGTCGATACCACCCGACATGATCCGGCCGCTGGCCGGCGCGGCCAGGTTGTACGACCGGCCGAGCCGCGTCACCGAGTCCAGCAGCACGACCACGTCGTGGCCCAACTCGACCAGCCGCTTCGCCCGCTCGATCGCCAACTCGGCGACGGTGGTGTGGTCCTGCGGCGGGCGGTCGAAGGTGGCCGCGACGACCTCACCCTTCACCGACCGCTGCATGTCGGTGACCTCTTCTGGGCGCTCGTCCACCAACACCACCATCAGGTGGCACTCCGGATTGTTATGGGTGATCGCATTAGCGATCGCCTGCAACACCATCGTCTTACCGGCCTTGGGCGGCGAAACGATGAGTGCCCGCTGCCCCTTGCCGATCGGCATCACCAGGTCGATCACCCGAGTGGTGAGGATGTGCGGCTCGCTCTCCAACCGCAGTCGCTCCTGCGGGTAGAGCGGGGTCAGGCGATAGAACTCCGGCCGGCGCTTCGCCTCCTCCGGCTCCATCCCGTTGATGGTGTCCAGCCGGACCAGCGGGTTGTACTTGTCCCGCCGCTGCTCGCCCTCCCGCGTCGCACGGACGGCGCCAGTGATCGCGTCACCGCGCCGCAGACCGTACCGCTTGATCTGGGACATAGAGACGTAAACATCGTTCGGCCCGGCCAGATAGCCGGTAGTCCGGACGAAAGCGTAATTGTCGAGCACATCGATGATGCCGGCCACCGGGACAAGGACGTCGTCCTCGGTAACCTGGGGCTCCCGGCCGCCATCGCCGTCCCGGTCGCCACGGCCGCGCCGACGGTCCCGGAAACGGCTGCGCCGGCCACGCCGACCGCCGCCCTCGTTCTCCTCCTCGCCGTCGTTGTCACGCTGGCCCCGCTCGTTCCGGTCGCCCCGGTCGTTCCGCTCCGCACGGTCACCACGCTCGGCCCGCTCCGCACGGTCGTTCCGGTCGCCCCGCTCAGCCCGGTCGTTCCGGTCGCTCCGCTCGGCACGGTCGCTCCGCTCGGCACGCTCGCCCCGCTCGGCACGCTCGCCCCGCTCGGCACGGTCGCCCCGCTCGGCACGCTCGCCCCGCTCGCCCCGCTCGGCACGGTCGCCCCGCTCGGCACGCTCGGCACGGTCGCCCCGCTCGGCACGCTCGGCACGCTCGGCACGCTCGCCCCGCTCGGCACGCTCGCCCCGCTCGGCACGCTCGCCCCGCTCGGCACGCTCAGCGCGGTCCCGGGCACCGCGGCCCTCACCCCGCTCCCGGCGTTCGCCGGCCTCGGCCCCCTCCGGTCGCGTCTCGGCGCGGGCCTCACCGGCCTCGCTGACCGCCCGGCCACGTCGGCCACGGGCGCGGCCGGTGGTCGCCGTGGTCGGCGTGGTTGTAGACGGCTCGGCGGGACGCGACTCGGTCTCCGGCCGCTCACCCGACTCCCGAACCTCCGCGTGAACCTCCCCCCGGGCGGGGGCCGCAGCAGCCGCAACCTCGGCCCGCGGTCGAGGGGTTCCGGTGGCTGCCCCGCCACTCTGGCGCTCGGTGATGGCGCTGATCAGCTCACCCTTGCGCATGCGAGCCGTGCCCGAGATGCCGAGCGACGCGGCCAGGCTCTGAAGCTCCGGCAGCAGCATCGCCGACAGGCCTGTGCCGCTACGCCGACGACGGGTGGGAGCAGCGGTCGTGGCATCGCCAGCGACGTTGGAAACATCCGACGTCACGTCGGTGGTGTCGCTCAATGGAATCCTTCCCTCGATAGGCCGGGACTGCCCGGGATCGACATACAGGTGGCCGGGCGGCCTCGGTGCACCCGCCTCGCATTGACGCGTCGCGGGAGATGGTGACACAGCAGCCGGTCGCCTTCCCGACTCACCGAGGTGATGAGGACAGGCTCGCCGTCTGCCGCGACCGGTGCGCACTGCGGTGCGGCGTGTCTAGGCAGGGGTGACGGGCAGACCGCCGATAGCTTCGGGGGTGCGCCGACCCGCAGGAAAATCGCGTGCTTCGCGGCTGTGCTAAGTCTAGAGCGTAATCAACTCTTCCGACCTGCGGCAACAGGATCCCGCTCCGCGTGTCCCAGTCTACCCCGCCCGATCCGGGCGCCGTGCACCTCTACCGGCAAAGACCAAACCTGCCAGTCCGGCCCCGCTACCAGGCCGGCCGGGGGATCGCGCAGCGCCAACACGGTCGGGCCGGCCCCAGACACCACCGCTGGCACATCCGCCGCGCGTAGCTCGGCAACCAGCGCGGCCGTCGCCGGCATGCTCTCGGCCCGATAGTCCTGGTGCAACCGGTCAACCGTGGCCGGCAGCAACAGCTCCGGCGCGACGCTGAGCGCATGGACCAGCAGTGCGGCCCGGCCAGCGTTGTGCGCCGCATCCTGGTGCGGCACGGTAGCCGGCAGGGCGGCCCGGGCGGCAGCCGTGAGCCCCCGCTTCGTCGGCACGAACACCGTCGGCCGAACCTCGGTGGCGACCGGAAGCGACACCGCACGGGCGCCCTCCGGCTCGGTCCACGCGACGGTGAACCCACCCAGCAGGCAGGGCGCCACGTTGTCCGGGTGGCCCTCGAGCCGGGCCGCGAGACGGAGCACGGCTGCGTCGTCCAGCCGCTGCTGCCCGTCGAGCACCAACGCGCGGGCCAACAGCACCCCGGCTACGATCGCCGCCGAGGACGAACCGAGGCCACGCGCCTGGGGGATCCGGTTGACGCACTCCACCGCCAGCCCCGCCGGTTGGCCGCCACACTCGGCGAAGGTGGCCCGCATCGCGCCCACCACGAGGTGCCGCTCGTCGCTCGGTAGGTCACCGGCGCCCTCGCCGACCACCTGCACCGTGACACCGCCATCGGTAACCTCGGCGCAGACATCGTCATAGAGTCCGAGGGCGAGCCCGACGGCGTCGAAACCGGGCCCCAGATTGGCGCTCGTGGCAGCGACTCGCACCCGAACGGGGCCGGGCATGAAGTTGGTGGACACGCGCTCATGCTAGGACCGCGCACCGATGTTGCGAACCACCGCCCCCGTCCGACTGCCGGTGAGATAGCGGGCGGGGTGCCCCCGGCAGGTCAGCGCAGCGCGGACTCCGACTCGGCGGCCGGTCCGGTCAGCGAGAGGCGGCGGGTCGCCACCCGCCAGCCGATCGCGTAGACCAGGGTGACCAGACCGCCACCGGCCAGCACCACCCGTTCGTCCACCACGTCGATCACCGATGCCACCACCAACTGGCTCACCGAGATGGCGAGGGTCGCCAGCATCATGTCGGTGGCGAAGACCCGCCCCCGTAACCGGTCCGGGACCTCGCCCTGGAGGGCGTAGTTGGACATGACCCAGTTACTACCCCCGGCGAAGTGCGCCACAAAGACCAACACGAGCACCAGCGGGAACCAGTTCACCGCCGAGGTGCCCAGATAGGCCAGCCCATACAGCGACATCGACAGGGCCAGGCCCGGCAGCAGCCAGGCGCGGTTACCCAGAACCCGTCGCATCAGGATCGGACCGACCAGGGCCCCCGCCCCACGTACCGCGAAGAGCAGACCGGCGCCGATCGGGCCGACCCCATAGGTCACTGCCAACAGGGGAAAGACCGTCAACACACCGTTGCCGAGACCGACCGCCGACTTCACCGTCACCAACGCCAGCACCCGGGGCCGGTGGCCGATGTAGCCAAGCGCCTCCCGGACAGCTGCCCACGTGGGCTGTACCGGCCGGTCCCGCTCGCGGGGAGCCTGCAGGGGCCGACGGATCAGCCCGGCCAGGACCGCTGCCAGGACCAAGCCACCGGCGGCTACCCAGAAGGCGACGTACGGTCCGGTGGCGCTGCTCAGCACCCCGCCCAGCGACGCCCCGACAATCGTCATCGTGCCCCACGCCGAACCCGCGACCGCATTACCCGCTGCCAACTCGTCCCGGTCCAGCACGTTCGGCAGGGCGGCCTGCGCAGCCGGCGAGTAGAACGCCTTGGCTACCGCCACCACCCCGATCCCGACCAACGCCAGCCAGGCGGTGCCGGCATCGCGTACGCCGAGGAGCAGCAGGACGCCGACCAGCGCGGCGATGTTGGCCCCGATCATGATCCGGCGACGGTCGAACCGGTCCGCCACCGCCCCGGCGTACGGCAGCAGCAGCGCCACGATGCCGGTCTCCATGGCCAGCAGCAGCGCACCCCACACGCCGCTGCCGGTCAACGCCGGCAGGAGCACCAGCAACGGCACCATGACGAACCAGTCGACCCCGAAGACCATCAGCTCGGCCAAGAGCAGTTTGCGGAAGTTCTGGTTACGACGCAGGACCGAGAGGACGGACGGCATCACCGAACCCTATCCACCGCGATGCCGACCTTGGGTCGTCGTGCGGACAGCCGGGTCCGGAAACGGCGCGGACGCCCTCGACCAGCCGTCGAGGACGTCCGCGGGCCCGGGTCCTACTCCGTCGGTGGAAGCGGCGAGGTACGACTCCTGGGCAGTCGCAACACCTCGAACTGGTCAGTTCCCTCCACCAGCGCCGGCGGGGGCGTCGGTTGGTCGGACGCCTTCCCGGTGGCGGTGGCGGTGGTGGTGGCGCCCGGACCCGCAGGCTCGGCCGCACCGGGCTCGGTGGCCGCGGCAGAGGCCGCACCGGGCCCGCTGGCCGCCGGCTCGGCCGAGGTGGACGTGGCGACCGAGGTCTCGGCCACGGCCGGCGTCCCCCGCCGACCGGCCCGCCAGTCCCGGATCGACTCCTTGGCGTGCTCGACCATGACGTACAGGGTCGGAACCAGCACCAGGGTGAGCAACGTCGAGCTGAGCAGACCACCAATCACCACGATCGCCAGCGGCTCCGAGATGAATCCGCCCTCGCCGGTGAGGCCAAGGGCCATCGGCAACAGCGCGAAGATGGTCGCGACCGCGGTCATCAGAATCGGGCGCAGCCGGCGCCGGCCGCCCTCCACAACCGCCTCCCGGGCCCCCAGGCCCTGCGCCCGGTACTGGTTGACCAGGTCGAGCAGGACGATCGCGTTCGTCACCACGATGCCGACCAGCATGAGAACACCGATCAACGCCGGCACGCCCAGTGGGGTACCGGTAGCCAGCAGCAGCCCGATTGCGCCGGTCGCCGCGAACGGCACAGAGACCAGCAGGATCAGCGCCTGAGACAGGCTACGGAACGTCACAACCATGATCAGGAAGACGATCGCGATCGCGGCGAGCACCGCCAGACCCAGATCAGCGAAGGCCTCCTCCTGGTCCGCGCTGACCCCGCCGATGACGAAGGTGGCGCCGGGGACGTCGATCGCGTCCAGCCGCTCCTGCAGCTCCTGGCTGGTCGCACCGAGGTCGGAGCCGGTGGCCGTGCCGGTCACCGAGACGCTGCGCTCACCGTCGATCCGAGTGATCTGCTGGGGGCCGAGAACCTCACTGACCTCAGCGATGGCGCCCAGCGTGACCGCGCCGACCGGCAGCGCCCGTAGCTGCTCGGTCGACAGCGGAGGCGGGGCGGTTCGCAGCACCACGTCCCGCTGCTGGCCCTCGATCGTCAACTGCCCCAGCGGAGCGCCCCGGAATGCCTGCGCGACCAACTGCCCGACCGTCGCCTCGGTGAGCCCGACCGCCGCGGCCTTAGCCCGATCGACCGTGACCGCGACCTGCCCGATCTGGGTGGCCACGCTGGTGGTCACGTCTTCAACGCCGGGCAGCCCAGCCATCGCCGCCGACGCCTCGTCGATCGCCTGGGTCCGGGTCGCCGAATCGGTGGCCTGAACGATCACCTCAAGCTGGTTCGCGGCAGCGCCGCCCTGCCCGGCCCCGAACCGGAACTCTCCCGCCTCGGCGCCGAACTCGTCGAACTTCTCCCGCAGAGTGGCCCGCATCTGCTCGGCGTCAGTGTCCACCAGGGTGAGTGACCAGGTCGCCATGTTGTTGCCGCCGGCACCGGCCCACGGGTTACCCCCCGCCCCGGCCGTCACCTGATAGGTCTCGATGCCCTCGGTGTCGGCCAGCACCTCCTCGACCCGCTGCGCGGCCGCGTCCGTGCCGGCCAGGCCGGTGCCCGCCGGTAGTTCCTGGGTGATGGTCATCGTGTCCTGGCCGGAGTCGTCGAGGAAGTTCGTCTCCAGCTGGCGAGACAGGCCGAACGTGCCGAAGAGGACCAGGACACCGAGGCCGAGGGTGATCCACCGGGTGGACCGTTCCCGGGTGGCGAAACCGATGACCGGCAGGTACGCGCGCTGCAGCGGGTTACGCAGCTCCTTCTGCTCCGCCGCCCGGCGCACCGCCGCCTCGTCCGCCGGCTGACCGGCCGGCTGGAGGAACCAGTACGCCAGCACCGGAATGAGAGTCAGCGACACCAGCAGCGAGGCGAGCAACGCCACCGTCACGGTGATCGCGAACGGCGCGAAGAGCTGCCCGATAAATCCACCGACCAGCGCGATCGGGGCGAAGACGGCGACCGTGGTGAGGGTGGAGGCGGTCACCGCCCCGGCGACCTCGCGGACCGCGGTCCGGATGGCGTCCTGCTTGGACTCACCGTACTCGAGATGTCGTTTGATGTTCTCCAGCACCACGATCGAGTCGTCGACGACGCGCCCGACCGCGATGGTCAACGCGCCGAGGGTGAGCAGGTTGAGCGAGTAGTCACCGATCCAGAGCGCGATGAGCGCTACCAGCACCGACAACGGGATGGAGACCGCGGTAACAACGGTGGAGCGCACCGAGAGGAGGAAGACCAGGATCACCAACGCGGCCATCACGAGGCCGATCAGGCCCTTGGTGGCGAGGCCTTTGATCGACTTCTCGACGAAGGGAGCCTGGTCGAAGACGACGGTCAACTCCGCGCCCGAGGCGGCGCGCAGCTCCGCCAGCCGCTCCCGGATCTCCTGGGAGATCTCCACCGCGTTCCCGTCCGGGGTCGCGGTCACGGCGATACCCAGGCTCTCCTGGCCGTTGGTACGCGTGATCGCGGTGACCGGCGTGAGCTGCTCCTCAACCGTCGCCACGTCGCCGAGGCGTACCGGGGCCGCCGGCGCCACCTTGAGGATGACGTCACGTAGTTCGTCAAGGGTGCCCAGCGGGGTGCCGACCTGCACCGGAAGCGTCTGCTCGCCATCGGCGACCGCGCCGGCCGGGATGGCCACGCCATTGGCCCGCAACGCCCCGCCGAAAGCACTGGGCTGAATCCCCGCGGCGGTGAGTTTCGCCACATCTGGGGTGATGACCAGTACCTCGTCCCGGGTGCCCGTCAGATCGACCGTACGGACGCCCTCGATCGCGGCCAGCTCCGGCAGGACCGTGCCGCGCAACTGCTCACCGAGCACCCGCTGATCGTCGCCACCGGAGGCGGCGAGCACCACCGCTGGGAGGTCATCCGTGCCACCGGCGATGACCTGAGGGTCGACCCCCTCTGGCAGTCCGGCGATCCGGTTGAGCGCGGCCTGCATCTGGTTGACCGCGTCGTCCACATCGGTGCCGAACTCGTACTCGACCTGGATGGTCGCCGCTCCCTCACGCGAGGTTGAGGTGATCTTCTCCAGTCCGGCGATGCCCTGCAGGCTGTTCTCGATCGGCTCGGTGACCTGCGACTCGACCGCCTCCGGACCGGCACCCGGATAGGGCGCCACGATGAAGGCGGCCGGGAACTCCAGCGACGGGAGGAGTTGCTGCTTCAGCGACGGTACGGCGAACGCTCCGAACACCGTGGTGACCACCGCGACAAGGGCTATCAGCCCTCTATTGGCGAGACTGAATCTGGCGAGCAGCGACATCAGCTGGGCTCACTCCTGAAACGGGAGACTTGGGTACGGGTGAGTCGAGTGTCCCGTACTGTTTCCACGCCGGTGCGCCGGGGTTGACTCGTCGGCGTGGCGGGGGAGACCTGTCCCGGCGCTCAGGCCAGATCAAGAGAACGGGCCGCGGCCAAGGGGTCATTGGCGATGGTCTCCGGCGCGGGGGCGGTCGAGATCGCCCACTCGGGATCCTTCAGACCATGCCCGGTAACCGTGCAAACAACCGTCGAACCCGCCGGCACCGTACCCGCGGCGGCCTGCTGGAGCAGTCCCGCGACGCTCGCGGCGCTGCCCAACTCGACGAAGACCCCGACATCGCGAGCGAGCAGCCGGTACGCGGTCAGGATCTCCCGGTCGGTGACTGCGGCGATCAGGCCCCCCGATGCGTCCCGGGCGTCCAACGCTCTCGACCAGCTCGCCGGATTGCCGATCCGGATCGCGGTGGCGATCGTGGCTGGTTCTCGCACCGCCTGGCCGGTTACGATCGGCGCGGCGCCAGCGGCCTGGAAACCGTAGAGTTTCGGTGCCCGGGTGATGTTTCCGGCCGCCTGTTCCTCCGAGTAGCCGAGCCAGTAGGCGGAGATGTTTCCCGCGTTACCGACCGGCATGCAGTGGATATCCGGTGCCGCGCCGAGGGCCTCGACAATCTCGAACGCGGCGGTCTTCTGGCCGTGCAGACGATCGGTGTTCACCGAGTTCACCAGGGCGACCGGATAGTCCTGGGCGAGCTTGGCCGCCAACGAGAGGCAGTCGTCGAAATTGCCGCTGACCTGGAGCAGGCGGGCGCCGTGCACCAACGCCTGGGCGAGCTTGCCCAACGCGATCTTGCCCTGTGGCACCAGCACCGCGCAGATCAGGCCGGCGCGCGCCGCATAGGCTGCGGCCGAGGCGCTGGTGTTGCCGGTCGAGGCGCAGATGATCACCTTGTTTCCGGCCTCGACTGCTCTGGAGACCGCGACAGTCATCCCCCGGTCCTTGAAGGAACCGGTCGGGTTAGCGCCCTCAACCTTCAGAAAGACCTCGCACCCGGTCCGCGCCGACAGCACCGGCGCCGGCAGCAGCGGGGTGTTCCCCTCGTGCAGGGTGACGACCGGGGTGGTCGCCGTGACCGGCAGCCGATCTCGGTACGCGTCGATAAGACCCCGCCACATATCGTCTCCTCCGCCTCTCCTGGCCCCGACTCTCCGGCCTCCGCCGCCTGGCCCGGGCCCAATCCGCCGGGGTCCAGCCTGGACCAGCCGGCCAATCGGACTACAGCGCACCCGGCCCGCGACCCACCAGGCGAGACGCGATCCGGAGCACGCCGGACCGGGCCTGGTTGAACCCGGCCTGAGCTATGCGCTGCCCTCGACCCGCAGCACGCTGGCTACTGACCGGACCGCGTCCAGCCCCCGCAACGCCTGGACCGTCGCGGCGAGCGCGGCGTCCGGCGCGACATGGGTGACGATCACCAGGTCGGCGTCCTCGTCCCGGCCGGCCACGCCGCTGCCCGCAGCGCCCTGCCGAACGGTGGCGATCGAAACCTCGTGCTGCGCGAACACTCCGGCCACCGCCGCCAACACCCCGGGACGGTCGGTCACGTCGAGGCTGATGTGGTAGCGGGTGAGCGCCTCCCCCATCGGCCGCACCGGCAGATCGGCGTAGGCGGACTCACTGGCCGCCCGGACCCCGGCGAGCCGGTTACGGGAGACGGCCACCACGTCGCCGAGCACCGCGCTGGCGGTCGGCGCCCCGCCCGCGCCCGGCCCGTAGAACATCAACTGCCCCGCCGCCTCGGCCTCCACGAACACCGCGTTGAAGGCGTCACCCACGCTGGCGAGGGGATGGGCGAGCGGAATCATCGCCGGATGGACCCGCACGCTGACGGTCTCCCGACCATCCGCGGCGGTGCCCCGCGCCGCGATGCAGAGCAGCTTGATGGTGCAGCCCATCGCCTTGGCGCTGGCGACATCGGCAGCGGTCACCTCGGTGATGCCCTCCCGATGCACATCCGCCGCGCCGACCCGGGTGTGGAACGCCAGTGAGGCGAGGATCGCCGCCTTGGCCGCCGCGTCGAACCCCTCCACGTCGGCCGTCGGATCAGCCTCGGCGTACCCGAGATCAGTCGCCTCGGCCAACGCCTCGGCGAAGCCGGCACCAGTGCTGTCCATGGCAGAGAGGATGAAGTTGGTGGTGCCGTTCACGATGCCGGTCACCTGGGTTACCCGGTCCCCGTGCAGCGACTCCCGCAGCGGGCGCAGCAGCGGGATCGCACCGGCCACGGCCGCCTCGTAGTAGAGGTCGCCCCCGCCCTGCGCCGCCGCGTCGTGCAGCGCCCCGCCGTCCTCGGCGAGCAGCGCCTTGTTCGCCGTTACCACGCTCTTACCCGTCCGCAGCGCCTCCACCAGCCAGCTCCGGGCCGGTTCGATACCGCCGACACACTCGACCACCACGTCGATGTCGTCCCGTTTGACCAGGTCGAGCGGGTCAGAGGTGAAGACGGCCGGATCGACCGGCAGCTCACCCCGGTCCCGGCCGATCCGGCGGACGGCGATGCCGGCGATCTCCAGCGGGGCACCGATCCGGGCGGCGAGATCGGCGGACTGCGAGTGCAGCAGCCGAACCACCTCGCTGCCGACCGTGCCACAGCCGAGCAGCGCCACGCGCACAGGTGATGTCATCCCACATCCAAAGCGAGCAGGTCCTCTTCGGTCTCCCGGCGGACGATCAGGCGAGCCCGGCCGTCGCGCACCGCGACCACCGGGGGGCGCGGCACGTGGTTGTAGTTGCTGGCCATGCTTCGGCAGTACGCACCCGTGCCGGGCACGGCGACAAGATCTCCAGGCTGCACGTCGGCGGGCAGGAATTCATCCTTCACCACGATGTCCCCGGACTCACAGTGCTTTCCCACAACGCGGGCAAGCACCGGCTCGGCAACGCTCGCCCGAGACGCCAGGGTCGCCGAGTACGACGCGTCGTAGAGCGCGGTTCGGATGTTGTCGCTCATGCCGCCGTCCACACTCACATAACAACGACGCGCGTCGGCCGCGTCACCACCGGCGCCGACCGGCACCGACTTGACCGTGCCCACCTCGTAGAGCGTGAACATGGCCGGGCCGACGATCGCCCGGCCCGGCTCGATCGACAGGTGCGGCACCGTCAGCCGCTCGGCGGCACACTCCCCGTCAACAATCTTGCGCAGCCGCTTCGCCAGGTCGGCCGGCGTGGCCGGGTCGTCCTGCGAGGTGTACGCGATGCCGAAACCGCCGCCCAGATCCAGCTCCGGTAACTGCACCCCCCGCGCGTCGCGGATCTGCGCCTGGAGCGCCAGCACCCGGCGGGCGGAGACCTCGAAACCGCTCGCATCGAAGATCTGCGAACCGATGTGCGAGTGCAGACCGCGCAGCTCCAGCACGTCCTCGTCGAGGATGCGCAGCACGGCGGCGATCGCCGCGCCATCCGCCAGCGAGAAGCCGAACTTTTGGTCCTCGTGCGCGGTGGCGATGAACTCGTGGGTGTGCGCCTCCACGCCGACAGTGACCCGCACCAGCACACGCGGGCGGACGCCCCGCTCGCGGGCCAACGCGGTGAGCCGGTCGATCTCGTGGGATGAGTCGACGATAATCCGCCCTACCCCCGCCTCCAACGCCCGGCTCAGCTCGGCGGTCGACTTGTTGTTGCCGTGGAAGCCGATCCGCTCCGGCGGCATCCCGGCCGCCAGCGCGGTAGCCAACTCGCCACCGCTGCACACATCCAGGTGCAGGCCCTCCTCGGCGACCATTCGGACGACCGCCCGGCAGAGGAACGCCTTACCGGCGTAGTAGACATCCTCGGTCGGGAAGGCGGCCCGGAAATCTCGACAGCGGCTTCGCAGGTCCTCCTCGTCCAGGAGGTACACCGCGGTGCCGAACTCGGCCGCGAGATCCCGCACCGAACAGCCCGCGACAGCGAGCGCGCCATCCGCCGCCCGGCTGACGCTACGCGGCCACAGCGCGGGTATCAGGGCGTTCACGTCCCGCGGGGCACGTAGCCACGCCGCCCCCTGGCTGCCGATCTCCCCGTGCAGGGCACCGGCCTCATGTGCTCGCATTACTTACCGCTTCCCGACTGCGGGGCTCGCAAGCTCACTCCTCGCGCTCGCACTACTGGTCTCCGCTTCCCGACTGCGGGGCTCGCAAGCTCACTCCTCGCGCTCGCATGTCACATCCGTTCCGGGGCCGTGACACCGAGCAGCCGCAGGCCGTTGGCGATGACCACCCGGGTGGCGTCGTTGAGCCAGAGCCGGGCGCGGTGCAGGTCGGTGATCTCCTCATCGCCCCGCGGCAGCACCCGGCAGTTGTCATAGAAGCGGTGGTACGCCCCGGCCAGATCCTCCAGGTACCGAGCGATCCGGTGCGGCTCCCGCAGCTCGGCGGCGGTGGCCACCACAGCGGGGAACTCGGCCAGCGCCTTCAACAGCTCGTTTTCCTTGTCGTGGTCGAGCAGCTCGGGGTGGAAGTCCGCCGAGCCGCCCCGGGCCAATCCGACCTCCGCGGCATTGCGCCCGACATTCGCCGTACGCGCCGCCACGTACTGCACGTAGTAGACCGGGTTGTCGCGGCTGGCCCGGGTCCACAGCTCGATGTCGATGTCGATCGGGGAGTCGGTGGAGTAGCGCGCCAGCGCGTACCGGGCGGCGTCCACACCGACCGCGTCAACCAGGTCCTCCAGGCTCACCACCGTGCCGGCCCGCTTACTCATCCGCACCGGGGCCCCATCGCGGACCAGGTTGACCATCTGCCCGATCAGGATCTCCAGGTTGCGGCTCGGGTCGTCGCCGAAGCAGGCGACCATCGCCCTCATCCGACCCAGGTAGCCGTGGTGATCCGCGCCGAGCATCAGCACGACCCGCTCGAAGCCGCGCTCCCGCTTGTCCAGGTAGTAGGCGCAGTCCGCGGCGAAGTACGTCCACTCGCCGTCGGACTTGCGCAGCACCCGGTCCTTGTCGTCGCCGAAGTCGGTGGTGCGCAGCCAGGTGGCGCCATCGGCTTCGAAGATGTGGCCCTGCTGCCGTAGCCGCTGCAGGGCGAGCTCCAACTCACCCCGGTCGTGCAGGTCCTTCTCGTTGAAATAGGTGTCGAACACCACGCCGAAGTCACGCAACGACGACTTGATCTCAGCGAACATCAGCTCGACGCCCTCGACCCGGAACACCTCCTGGGCGGCGGCGTCGTCGAGCGCCAGCACGTCCGGCCGCCGGGACTGGACCTGCTGCGCGATCTCCGCGAGGTACGCGCCGGCGTACCCGTCCTCCGGTGGCGGCTCCCCCTTCGCCGCGGCCAGCAGGGAGCGGGCGAACCGGTCGATCTGCGAACCGGCATCGTTGAAGTAGTACTCGGTGGCGACCGCAGCCCCGGTGGCGCGCAGCAACCGGCTCAACGCGTCACCGACTGCCGCCCACCGGACGCCACCGATGTGCACCGGGCCGGTCGGATTGGCCGACACGAACTCGAGGTTGATCGACTGACCGGCGAGCCGGCCACTACGGCCGTACTCCGCGCCGGTCTCAACGATCACCTGGGCCAGTTGGCCCGCGGCGGCCGCGTCGAGGCGGATGTTCAGGAAGCCCGGGCCGGCGATCTCCACCGACTTGACCCCCACGGCCTGGCCGAGCTGCTCGGCCAGCGCAGCGGCGAGCTCCCGAGGCGGGACCCCCACCTTCTTGCTGAGTTGCAGGGCCAGCGTCGAGGCGTAGTCCCCGTGCTCGACGTTGCGGGGTCGCTCCACCGCGGTCTGCTCCGGAAGCGTGGAGCGGTCCAGGCCCCGCTCGGTGAAAACGGCGTGGGCTGCGGTGAGGACGACCTCGGCGAGTTCTGCGGGAGTCACCGAACCATGCTATCGGGGGTAGACTCAGTCCCCGCGGCGGCGACCCAGCATGTGACCCCGGCCCGCCAGATCCCCCGACCGACCGACCTGACGAGGCACGATGAGCATCAGCACCCCGGGCGGCCCGGAGCGCCACCCGACCGTCGCCAGCACCACGAAGAAGTCAGCCGGGGGCAGGCCGGCCAGCGGCAAGCCCGGTTCCGGCAAGCCAGCGGGAGGCAGACCGGGGTCCGGCAAACCAGCGGGCAGCCCGCGCGGCGGCAAGAAGTCACGCAAGCCGATTACCCCGGTCAAGGTAAGCCAGGAGCGCAACTGGGGGCCGATCGCCCTCTTCGTCGCCGTCGGCGTGCTCGCTGTCGCGATCGTCGGCTACGGCGGCTGGGCAACATTCCAGGGCTCCAAGCCGTGGGACGAGCGGGCGAACGAGATCGCCGACCTCGTCAACTTCCGCGAGCAGGACCCGGAGCTGGTCGCGGGCGGCAACCACCAGCAGGGCTCGATCGAGTACTCCGTCCTGCCCCCGGTCGCCGGCCCGCACAACGACGCCTGGCAGAACTGCATGGGCGACATCTACGACGCCCCGATCGCCAACGAGCACGCCGTGCACAGCCTGGAGCACGGCGCGGTGTGGATCACTTACCAGCCGGACCTCGCCGCCGGCCAGGTCGAGAAGCTGGCCGAGCGGGTACGCGGCAACGAGAAGCTCTTCCTCAGCCCGTACGAAGGCCTGGACCAGCCGATCTCGCTCCAGGCCTGGGGCTACCAGCTCAAGGTCAACAACGCCGATGACGGCCGGATCGACGATTTCATTAAGACGCTGAGGGTCAACGCCTCCATCGAGGGCCCCACCGCCCTCTGCGCCCAGGGCGTCACCGCCGTCGGCACCACGCCGCGGGACCTCGGCCCGCAGATGCCACAGTAGTTAAGGAGCCGGGATGTCCGCCCGCACGACCCTCGAAGACAAGCCCGACGGGGCTCCGCCCGTCGACAGCGCCCGTCGCCCCGCTGCCCAGTTCGGCACGGCGGTAGTGGCGATCGCCATCGTGATCGGCCTCCTGCTCGGCTACGCGGGCGGCCTACTCACCCCCGACCTCAATCGGCCGGGGGATACCTCCGCCGAGGCGGGCTTCGCGCGGGACATGACCACCCACCACGCCCAGGCGGTGGAGATGGGGTTGATCGCCTTCAAGCACGGCACGGACCGGGAGGTCCAGACGATCGGTAACGACATCGCTCTTGGCCAGCAGGGTGACATCGGCATCATGCAGGGCTGGCTGCGATCATGGGAGCTGGATCCGACCGGCTCGGAGCCCCGGATGGCGTGGCTGCCGGACGGCACCGAGATGATCCGCGACGGGCTGATGCCGGGGATGGCCACCGCGGAGCAGATGACCCAGCTTCGGGAGGCCCGGGGCACGGAGTTGGATGTCCTCTTCCTCGAGCTCATGATCACGCATCACATCGGTGGCATCCACATGGTTGATGCGCTGCTCGACCAGAGCGACGAGAAGGATGTGGTCGAGACCGCGCAGACGATGAAGAACACCCAGCAGACAGATCTGACCAACCTGCGCAACGCACTCGAGCGCATCAAGGGCTGATCAGGCGGCTGGGCCGTCCCACGACCCGCGCCACCACCGGGTGGTGCGGGTCGTTTGTCTTGGTCAGAGGCGCATTCGGCGGCCTCGCGCCCACCGGGTTCGCTTCCACCCAACGGTCCGACAGCAGGACCGACCCACCCAGTCGAGGCGATAAGTCCGATTCGGGCAGTTGATGACACTCCGGGCGAATACATCTCAAAGAGAAGTTTCTCCGCACATATCGTGACCAGTTGCGATTCGTGCTCGTTGCGTAAGACGTGGGTGTTGCACTGAGAGACGCACGGCGTTCCGTCACCAGCTGGTGCCGGCGCCACACAATCGGCGGTGACGGGGCGGTGGCGGCCGTCCGTCGCGGAGTGCGGCAGAGCGAGCCAGGAGCGCTTAGCCGCGAACAGGAACTCGAGCTGATCGACACCTTGCGGGGCAGCTACCCCGACGCGTTCGGCTTGGAGGAGGGGCTCTGGACACGACAGGGCCTGCACACCATCATCCAGAACCGGTTCGGGTTGCCGCTCGACCCCGGCGCCGTCGGGGCATACCTGCGGGCATGGGGACTCGGCCCCCGGGAGCCACGCGAGCGCGCCTGCGGGCTCTGCGTCGGCGCGGTGGAGCGTTGGGTACGCACCGAGTACCCAGCGATCATCCGGGCCGCTCAGGAGCACCTGGCCGACGTGCACTGGATCGGCCGGATCCGGCTCCGCGGCACGATGCCCGCGGCGGACATCATCTCCGCGGTCTCGTCTCGGGGGCGCGTCCAATTCATGATCACTACGCCATCGGTGGACCCCCCACTCCCCCGCGACTTCGTACTCCGACTCAGCGGGGCGGAGCAACGCACCGTCCACCTGATCGTGGACGGCTCATGGCCCCGCAATGAGTGGCCACGTCGGCTACCCCGCCGCATCGCGCTACACCCGCTGCCCAGCTGCGGTCGCGCCGTCGCCGCGTGACCACAGACCCGGCCGGGTACGGGCGGTTGGAGCGCATCCGTGCGTACCGATTCGGTGATCAGGGGAAGGGTTTGCTACTCTTCTCCGGTCGCTGAGCCCCCGTAGCTCAGGGGATAGAGCACCGCCCTCCGGAGGCGGGGGCGCAGGTTCGAATCCTGCCGGGGGCACACTTGCTAAGGAAGCTTTGACCAGCACGAAAAGGCCCCTGACCAGGCATAACCCGGTCAGGGGCCTTCATCGTGTGTCCGGCTGTGTCCGGCCGTCAGCGGCCCGTGGCGGGTGTCTGTGCCAAATACGTGCCAAAGTTCCGGCGCGGGTCAGTCGTGGCCTAGCGCTCTCTCGATGCGCTGCCGCAGAGCCGCGTCACCGCCGTCTAGGCACTTGGCGTAGATCCTCAGCAGCACCTCTACCGACTGTCCGGCCCACTCTGCTACCTGGGTCGGCGGCACTCCCCCGTTGAGCCAGGTCGACACGGCGGCGTGCCGCAGGTCGTACGGGGTTCGTGCCAGGAGCGAGGCGTGCGCCTCGGGCGTGAACACGGCGGCCCGCGCCCATCGCCACACGCGGTTTATCGTGCCTTTCGGTAATTCCTCCTTGTTGCGCTCTCCCACGAACAGGCGGTCATTCGGTCCGTAGCCGAACTGTTCGATGTGGGCGTTGATGATTGCGGTTAGTTCGGGTGGGCATGGAACCGTTCGCGTCTCTCCCCGTGCTCGCTGTTTGAGTTGGCGGCTGTCCCGGTTCTTTCCGCTGTCGGTCCATTCGCGGCCCGCGTGCGGGTCCGCTCCGTCAAGCGTGAATTCTCCCCACCCTTTTTCGGGTAAATGCAGGTTCGACTTTGCAAGCCGCACGGCTTCCTCCGGTCGCAATGCCGCGTAGTACAGACACGCGTAGAACGCGACCATGCGCGGCCCGATACGCCCCTGATGCCGCACGCCTTCCAGCAGGGTCCGCACCTGCACCGGGTTCGCTACCGATCGCCGGTCGATCGTGGTGACGGTTTTCGGGGGCTTCCATTTCAACTGCGGTAGCGGGTTGGCCGGCAGTAGCCGCTTTTCTACCGCGTATTCAATCGCGGTATTGAGAATCTTTCGGCGGCGGCTAATGACGCTCGGTGCGGCCGGCGCTCCGTCGAGTCGAACGGTAAGGCCGTCCAGGACCGGGCGTAGCACTTCGGCACGGCTGAGGCTAGCTACGTTGCGGGTGTGCCGCTTCGCCCAATCGAGCGTGGTCCGCACCTGCTCGGGCATGTCGTTGCCCATGCGACGCGGGGTGTTGAAGGCCCAGCGGCCCAGCGCGTAGCGGAGTAGCTTGCCGTCCGGGCGGCCTTTGGCGTTGGTCAGCATGAGCACGGTAAGCGCGGTCAGGGCCTCGGCGTGGGTGCGCCTAGTCGTAGCGGCCACATGGGGCCATTTCATGTCGGCGAACTCACATGCCAAGTCATACCAAGACACGACGGCCGTATCGCGGCGGGCTGAAACTGGACAGCCGGTTTCGATATCGAACGCCTCACCCTTGCGAGACGCGGTGACGAGTTCCGAGCGGAAGCTTTCCGCTAGAGCCTTTGTCTTAAACACCCTCTTCTGCGGACGCTCGGCGACTCGCCAGCGGACACGATAGGTGCGGCCGTTCTTCCCTTCGTACGTTTCGATTGACCAGATACGCACGTCGTAGGTGGTGTTCAAGCGGCCTCCTCATAGAGCGATTCAAGCCAGGATTCGTAGTCGCGGCGTTCGATTCGGATTTCGCCGTTCGGCAGCTTGCGGGCCGGCGGACCCTTTCGCTTTGCTCGCCAGTCGTAGAAGGTTGACCGGCTGATTCCGAGGTCGTCGCAGACGTCGGCAATGGTGAGGTGGCGATTCGGGCGGGGTACCGCCTTTTCACGGCGGGCCGGGGTGGTCATGGGCGGGTGTCCTCCCTCGGGGTGGCGTCGAGGTAGATGCGCTGGAACATCGGGGATCGGCCGGGCGGCGGTGCGGATTCGCAGCACTCGGGCGACGGGGGCGAGCGCTGCGGCTGTTTCAGCGGGGTTGCCGTGCAGTCTGATTCGCACGGTGAGGGCCTTTTGGTCGGCGGGGGTCACTTGTGGAGGGATAGGGAGGCATCGCCACAGAACGGCATAGAACGGCCCGCTGAGAGCGCCGTAGACGCAAGATCCGGCGTAGGTCGGGGTAAGGCATAGGGCCGACCCGTCTCCGTGGCTCTCAGCGGGCCGTTTTCGGGGTGCCGGCGGACCGCCCAGTGGCCGGCGAGGGGCCGGGAAGCGTTGACACGTTGACAATCGGCCAACACGCGGGCGTTTTCGCAGGTGAGAGCGGGTGTCGGGGTGTCAACGCCCTCCGTTGACAGGCGTTGACACCCGTTGACACCGGGCGGGCCGGCGGCGGGTTGTCAACGCCTGTCAACGGCTGTCAGCGCCCCCCGTTGACACCCTCGCGGGCGTCCTGAGCTGCGGAAACGTCGCCGTCCGGGGGCGTTGTCAACGTGTCAACGCTTCCGGGTACCTCCGCCACGGCGCGGGGGTGCAGTTCGTACCGGCCGTCCGGCCCGTGGCGGACCCATCCGAGGGCGGCCAGCTCGGCGAGCACCGCCGACACCTCTTCGGACTTGGGTAGGCGGCGAGAGACGCGGCGGTGCAGTTCCCGGCGGGTGAACGTGGTCATGCCCTTGCTGGTGAGCACGCCGAGCACGTAGCGGGCGTTCTCGATCGCGGCGTCGCTGCCGATAGCGGTGAGCGCGGCCCGGTAGTGCGCGGCGAAGAACTCCGCCAGCCGCACGGCGTCGGCCATGCGGTCGGCCTCGATCGGGCGGCGCCAGGCGTCGGCGGGGTGGTGTGCAACGTGCAGTAGCCCGGCGAGGCGCAGCGTTGCGCCGGACAGCTTGTTGCCCCACTCGCGCATGTCGTAGAGGCTGCCGCCGGGCCGTAGCTCGGTCTCGACCTGCTCGGCGGCGGCCCGCCGGACGCGGCCGGCGTCGTCGGTGAGGGTGACCACCGCCGGGTCGGTCCATTCGGCGAGGGTGGCGGCCAGGTCGTGCACGCGGTGGGCGTAGCCGGCGGTCACCTGCTCGGGCACCGGCTCGGTGTCGACCGCCCGATACCCGGCCAGCGACCGGGGCAGGGCGAACAGGAACCGGGCCGGTAGCCCTCGGCCGGCGAGGTCGGCATTGCCCCCGAACTTGCGCAGCACGGTCGGTTGCGCCATCACGCACACGGTCAGCGCGGGCTTCTCGACCGAGGCACCCTCGCGGGTCTGCCGCTCGTTGCTCATCGGCTGTCCCGCGTGCCCCTTCAAGTAGGGATCAAGGTTCGGGGCACCGGAGTAGCGCCCGGCGAGGGTGTCGAAGATGCCGCCCTCATCGCTGATGATCGCCATACGCCCGCCGTTGGCAGCCATAAGGCCGATCAACGCTTCCGGGGTGGCGTCGTCCACGATCAGTTTCGGCAGGGCCGGCACGGTGATCGCCTCGGCCGCGATGGCGGCGGCTACCGCCTCGGCGGATGCCTCATCGCGCTTGTGCGGGTCGGTGGCCTTGGCTGCCTGGGTCTTGGCTTGCTCGGCCTGCCGGTCGGCGATGTCGCGCAGCGCGGCGGCCTCGGCGATCCTCGGGCGCATCGCCTCGGCGAGCGTCGACTGTGCCGCGAACAGCGGCGCGGTCATCGCGCGGTGAACCGGGCTCTTGCGTTCGCCGGGGCCGGCGATGACGGCGGCGAACACGTTCACCGGCTCCCGCCACCCGGCGACCGGCTCCACCTCCAGGCGGCCACCCGCACATGCGGACAGCACCGCCACGGCGAGCGTGCCGGCCATGGCCGGGTCGGTCTGGGTGAACCGGGCGACGCCGGTCACCATGTCGCCGAGCCAGCGGGGGAACACGTCGGCCGGGAACGGCGGCGGCGCGGTGTTCGGGCCGGTCAAGGGCACTGGAACATCCCACAGCGGGCCGCCCGCGGATTGCTGCCCGGTGGTGTCGGTCGGGTCGGTGACGAGGTGCAGGCGGGCGGCGGTCATGCGGCCACCTTTCGGGGACGGTGGGAGCCAGCGGCTAGCCCGGATCGGATGGTGCGTGCCGTCTCGACGTGGCCCAGCCCGGCGCGCGCTGCGGCTTGTTCCAGCACTGCTCGGGCGTCGTCCTCGGCGAGCGCCCCACCGGCCGCGAGTTGGCCGAGGGCCACGGCGGCGATGTAGAGCGACCGATTGCGCTCTCCGTCCGGCGCGGTGGTCACCCGCTCGGCCTCCCGGCCGAGCGCGGCCCGTACGTACGCCCCAGTGCGGTCGGTGGGCAGCTCCACCACCACCGGACGCTGCGGCGGCAACTGGGCCGGGGCGAGCAGCCCGGCCAGCCACGCGGGCAGTGGGGCCGGGTCGGTGTCCAGGTCGACGACGTAGGGGCGGCCGGCGACCGTCGAGCCGGCGGCGACGACGTAGCCGCCGTGCGCGCGGGTGTCGACCATCGGGCCGAGGGTGCCGGCGGTGTTGCGCAGCGCCGGCCCGTCGTCGGGGTGCCAGTAGTAGAGGTGCGTGCCGCCTCGCCCGGTGGTGACGGTGTACGTGGCGTCGATGCCGGCGGCGTGCGCGGCGGCCAGCTCGGCGAGCACGGCCAAGCCGTCACGCCCGCTCGGCGCGCCGTTCTTCGGGGTGTCGAGGTCGACCACCACGAGCCGGGACGGGCCGCAGGCGATGCCGACGCCGTAGGGGCGGTGCGACCACGCTCGGCGGATTCGGTCGGGGTCGGTGGTGGCGCGGGGTTCCCATCCGAGGTGCCGGCCGGCGGCACGGCAGCGCGGGTCGCGGCCCGTGCAGTCGTCGGCCGCGTGGTCGGGAAACGCCGGTCGCTTGTCGTCGGGGCGTAGCGGGAAGACGTGCCAGCCGCGTGCGGCGTGCGCGAGCGCGGCGGCGAGCAGGTCAGCGTCAGGCATGGTGCTCCCTTCCGGTGGGGTCGGGGTGTGCAGTGGTGTCGACGGGGGCTCGGGCCGCCCGGCCACCGCCGAGGGCGTATGGGCGGGGCAGCGCAGCCCTTGCAGGTAGGGCCGTAGGGCTTCGGCCTTGTGGCAGTAGCGGCCGGCGGTGCCGATCCAGTGGCCGCACCGCCCGGCGGTCACCGCTCGGCCCGCCTCGGCCGGGGCCGGGCCGCGATGGCGGCGCGGGTCACGGCCTGCCGCATGTCGCCGAGCAGCCCGACCAACTGGCGGCGGGCGGCCAGTTCGCCGGGGGCGAGGGCGACCCTGACGCGTACCTCGGCGTGCTCGCGGCCGGCGGCGGTGCGCACGCGCACGAGGACGGCGCGGGCGTGGCCGGCGTTGACCACGATTTCGTCGGAGCGGTGTTCGCCGAGGCCGCATCGGTGGTCGCGTCCGCACCAGTCGGTGTGGCCGGCGGCGCGGCGGTTCATCGGGTCGCCTCGGCGCGTAGGCGGTGAAAGTAGTTGAAGACGCGCCGTCCGGTGCGTAGGCGGTGGCCTCGGTCGCAGCGGCGGCAGGCACGCGGGCGGCGCAGGATGCGGGTGGTGGTGCGGCCGGTGCCGGCGCACCGTCGGCAGGTGGTGAACGGCTTGACCCAGCACAGCCCGGCGTAACCGAGCGTGACCAGGGTGGATGGTGTGGCGACGGCGATAGCGGCGGTGAGCAGGGGATCCACAAGTGCCTCCCAGGCCGGTTTTTGGGTGTGTGAGGCCGTGAGCTGCTATCTGCTAGACGGCAGCTCATGATTCGGATGGGGTGCTAGCGGGGGTGCTAGCGCTAGCAGCGCGGGCCGCTAGCGCTAGCACCCTCAGCCGGGCTAGCCGGCGGACCGCTTGCGATCACGCTCCGCAATGGCCTTGAGAAGATCGGCGTGCTTGATGCCCCGCCGGGTGGTCGACTTGCCGTCGATGCGCTTGCCCACGTCGCCGACCTTCACGGCCGGGTGTGGCTTGAGCGCGGTGGTGAGCTGCGCGGCCTCCCACCCGCCGTAGGTGTCGGGTCGCAGCTCGGCCAGCAGACCGCACAGCGTCTCGTTCCACGCGGCCTTGTCGTCGCCCGGCCACACCCGCGCCAGGTCGCCGAGCACGTCGGCTACCGGGGCGATGTCGCGGGTCTGCTCGTCCGGCTTGGGCAGCGTGCCGGCGGTGGTGCGCAGAGCGACGGCGCGGGCGACGATGCGGGCGGCGGCGGTGGTGTCGACGTAGAACGATCGCACCGCCGACGCCTTCGGACCGAACCCGCGCAGGATGCCCCACCCGGCCTCAAGGACGGGCTGAAACACCGTGGCGCGGTAGCCGTTCTTGTACGCCGACGTGCCGAGGATCATGTCGTTAGCCGTCTGATCGGCCACCGACAGGCAGAAGCGGCTGTTGACGTTGCGGGTGATGCCGGTCGGCAAGCTGTCCTTGTCGGGGATCTGCGTGCCGATCATGATGATGACGCCTAGCGCGCGACCGAGCTTGATGACCTTCTCCAGCAGTTCCCCGGCGTCCTTGCCGTACTTGCTGGTCATCAGCTCTTGCAGCTCATCGAACCACGCCACCAGCGGGTGAAGCCCCGACCCCTTGAGCGACGCCAGTTCCGGCGTGACTTTGTTCTCCGGGGCCTTGCCCAACCTGGCGTAGTGCTCGATGCGCTTGGAGCGGCGGCGGCACTCTTCGTACAGCCACTCGATGAACGCGAAGCAGCGGGCGAGGGTGTCGTCATCGAAGCCGTTGCCGTACTCCGCCATGACCGGCTCAAGCACGGCGAAGTCGCCGACGCCCTTGAGTTCGTAGCCCCGGATCTCGGTGCGGGGGTCGAGGGCTGCGGCCAGGATCAGATCCCGTAGCGCGAACGTCTTGCCGCTGCCGGGCTGACCGCCGAACAGGAAGTTGCGGAACATCAGGTCAACCGCGACGGTGTCCAGGCGCGGGGTGGTGGCGAACGGGAACGCCTTGAACACGTCCACCTTCGCCGAGGCGGACAGCAGCGGCCACGGCGGCTGGGTCATCTGCGACGCCGGCTCATACCCGACCCACAACGCCAGGCGGCCGGTGTGACCGGGCGCGGGTTCGGGCCACACCTGATCCAGCGGCAGCCGCATCGCCGAGGCGAGCTTGCCCCGCCGGGCGACCACCTCGGCGGCCTCCACCCCATACGGCAGGTCGACTACGGCCAGGTGGCCGGGGCCGTCGCGGTGGATGTCGACCGGGAAGCTGATCGCCTTCGGGTCCTTGGCAACCGCCGAGTTGATGGCCGGCATTTGCAGCGACGTGAGCGCCCGGCGCACCAGCTCGGCGGTGAGCTTGCGGTACCGATTGCCCTCGGTCACCCGGTCGGTGATCGGCTTGTCCGCCGGCCGTCCGAGCGTGGCCAGCAGCGGCACCACCGCCGCGAGAGCAGCCCACCGCCACACGGCCGGCATGACCGCCACCACGATCCCACCCGCGACGACCGCCCCGGCGCCCGTGGCGAGTACCCACCAACGCCACACCGACTGGCGCTGCCGGCGAGCGTCGAGCTTGAGCCAGGTGTCGGCGTCACCACGCGACGCGGCGGCCTGCCGCAGGTCCCAATTGCCTTCCTCGGCGCTGGCCCAGTGCAGCGCGCGGCCGACGCCGCGGAACAGCCCGACCGGTGCCCACACGGCCGTTTTCGCCGCGTACTTCGGCAACCGCACCCCGTGGTAGGCGCTCACGTAGCCGGCGTCCTTCACCTGGTGCCGCACGGCGGCACACAGGCCGCGCCACGACCGCGCCCACTCGGCCAGGATCGGCCGGCGCTCACCCTGCCGAGCTAACGCCTCCGGCGGGATGTCGTCGGCCGTGTCGACCGGTCCGCCGAGGCGTGTCGGCCCGTCGTCGATGCTCTCGGCGTCCTCGCCGTCGTCCGGGCCGCCGTCGTCGTCGGCCTCGGCCGGCGGGCGCGGGCGGGGCAGCCGGCGGGCGCGAGCGTCGTCCAGGTCGACCACCTCGGCGTCGGGGCCGGCGGTGATGTCGGCCTCTGCGGCCTGCCAGTCGAAACGGTCGCCGGGGTCGGTGTTCGGCTCGGTCATCGGGACTCCTTCCCGGGGCGGATGGCAGCGATGGGGGCGCAGAGGCGGCCGTAGGCGTCGATCTGCCACGACGTGGTGCGGGTCAGGCCGCGCGCGGCGAGGGCGGCGGCGACGGCGGTGAACTCGCGTTCGTCGGGCCGGTCGTATTCCTCCATGCGGAGCGGCAGGTCGACCCGCTCGACGCCCTGGTTGTAGTGCAGGAGCAGGGTGTAGCCGCCGCACGCGGCGGCGGCGATCGTGGCTCGCAGCGGCGTGCCGAGCCAGAGCCGGCGGCGGGGCCGCGAGCGGATCACTGCTCGCCGCAGTGCGCGCAAGGGTGACAACATCAGAGGTCTCTCCTGACGGTTGAAGCCGGATGGGGAGCCGGCGGCGCGGCCGGGTTGTCGAGGCCGTGAGGCCGCGCCGCCGGGCATAGCTAGTCGTGGGTGCGCACGAGGTGCGCGAGGGCGGCACCCATGCCGAGCACCGCGACCGGGAGACACGCCACGGCGGTGGTGATCCACCACGGGGCCGAGGTGACGCCGGCCGCGACGAGCAGGTGATAGGCGACCTGGCCGAGCGCGCCGACGGCGAGGGAGCCGAGGGCGGACCACTTGGCGAACCGTCGCGCCGCGTCCGGCACCCGACCGGACAGCCACACGTACAGGGCATAAGCGCCGTACGTCTCGACCCCGATCGGCAGGGTGATCGCGGTGTTCAGGCTGAACCCGTCCGCGATGCCGGGCAGCGGGTGCACCACGCCGAACCCGGTGAGTCCGCCGAGGCCAACCCACCCGGACCAGATCGCCACGAACGCGGGCAGCGCCAGCAGCACCACCGGCCACACCACCGCCGGTCGAGCCGGCTTCGGCGGGGTGGGCGTGTCCGGGTGACCGACCACCGTGACCTGCGCGACCTGCTCGGCGGGCGTGATCTTCGGCGGGGTGGCCGGCGCGGCGTCGGCCGGTGGGGTGTGCTCGGGTGCGACCGGGGCCGGGGCCGGGCGCGGGCCGATCGGCTCGGCGTAGTCCAGCGGCACCGCAGCCGGCGCGGCGAGGTCGGCCGAGGCGTCGTCGAGGGGCAGCAGAGCACCCCGGACGATCATCGCCGTACGGATCTGCTCGGTCCGGGTGCGCTGGGCGTGCTCGGCCTTGAGCCGGGCGAGCAGGTCGTCAGCCTTCGGCGCACCGATGTGGAACTCCCGCATCAGCCGGTTACGCGACGGCAACTGCTGACCGTCGGGCAGGTCCAGGGCGCGGGCGGCCGGCAGGAGGGCGTCTACCGGCTGCGGGTAGCGGGTGCCGTTGAGGGTGGGGGCGGTCATCGGGTCACCTCGTCCAGGTTGTCGGCGAGCAGGTCACGGTGGGCGGGGAACACCTGGCCGTCGTAGGCGTCGGCCAGGTAGTCGGCGAGCACGTCGTAGTCGTCGGCGGGCAGCCACAACGCCCGGCGGGCGTCGTCCGCGCCGGTGACCGGCGGGAAGTCGTCGCGGCGGTGGTGGCCGATCCAGGTGCGGGCAAGGACGGTGACCATCCATGCCTCGTCCGAGGCGCGGGGGTCGGGCACGTAGCGCGGTGCCGACACGTCCCAGCGGGCATCGGGAAGGGTCAGGCCGGTTTCCTCGGCCAGCTCCCGCACGGCGGCGTCGGCCGGCGTCTCGCCGGGGTCGACGTAGCCGCCCGGCAGCGCCCAACCGTGGCCGTCGCCGCGCTCCACCATCACGATCCAGCGGTGCCGGTTCTCGTCCCAGAGCGACACCAGCGCGTCGGCGCAGACCTGCTCGCCCCAGTGGCCGAGCTGGTTGCGGCCGTAACGGATGCCCGTCGGCGCGTACGGGTTCACCGGCCGACCGTCGACCAACGGGAACGGAAGCGCGGCGGCGGCCCGGCGGGCGGTCCAATCGATGGCGGTGGGGTCCATGATCGGGTCAGCCCACGACGCCCCGGCGGCGATGCCGTCCAGAACGCTCGGGTCGGTGTAGGTACGGGGGATCATGCGGCGGCCTCCATCGGATGGGCGCATTCAAGGCACTCGCCGAGCGAGCGCGGGATGTAGTAGCTGCGCACCTGGCCGCAGATGCGGCAGGTACGGCGGGCAGTCAGCGCGGCGCGGACCGCCCGAAGCTGGGCGGGGGTGGCAGTGCGCTTCGGTCGGGCCAGATCGACCCGGTACAGGTAGGCGGCGCGGGTACCGCCGACCCCTTGCCAGAGCACCTGAGCGGCGATCGGCTGACCACCGGGCCGCAGGCCGGCGGCGCGTAGTTGGCGGCGGGTGGCGTAGCCGGCGGGGGCACCGCGCCACCAGTAGGTGGGGATGCCGTACCGCGTGCCGTCCGGGTCGTAGTAGGCGGCGCGAATGCGCGACATCAGGCCGCGCGGTGCGGGCCGGCGAGGGTGCCGGCGGCCAGCTCGGCGGCGGCGCGGGTGACGCGGGCCTCGGCCCGGCGCAGCCGCCGCCAGTCCAGCGCGGTCGGGCCGCCGTGGTCCTCGGCGTAGATCAGGGTGATTTCGGCGTCGAGTACGTCCAGTTCGGCCGCGATCAGCGGCCACTCCGTGTCGATCGCGGCCAGGTCGGCGGCGGTCGGCTCGGTGGTGACGGGGGCGAGGTGCTTCCTCACGGAAACCTCCGGTAGTCGATGTGACAGGGGAAGCGCGGTGGCGCGGACCGAAGCCCGCACCACCGCGCGAATCAGGAGATGAGCTGCACGGACCTCAGCCGTGCGCGGCGACCTTTTCGGTGGGAGGTGCGGCCCGATGTAGTTGTCACGGAACGGCCAGACACGGCGGCTCGTAGGCGTGCAGCGACGGATCGCTGCCTTCCCCGGTGGGCCACCGGCTGTGACACAGGCAACCTAACAACTGGTATGTACTCCGGTCAACTGTTATCCCCCCGTCGCGCCGGAACAGGGGCCTGACCAGGAGTGATGGCCCTATCACTTGTTAGGTGGCTGATAGGCTGGTGGGGTTCGCCGCATGACCGGCCAGAGAGAGGGATCGATGGTCAACCCAGTCCCGCTGAACCGATCCGACTCACTACACGTGCAAGTAGCCCGCAATATCCGAAACGACATTGAATCCGGCGCCCTACGCGACGGATCAGTTCTGCCGTCCACGCGAGAACTGGCGGAGCAATGGGGCGTCAGCGTGTTCACGATTTCGGAGGCGATGAAGATCCTTGCAAGTGAGGGGCTCATCGAAAGTAAGTCGAGGTCAAAAAGGACCGTGCGCTCCGCAAACCAACGGATCGCAGATGAGGTCAGACTAAAAAGACCGAATGTGATTCTTGTTGGGGGATACCCCGGAAGCGGCAAAACTGAACTGGGGCGAATCCTCGCAAGGGAAACCGGCTGGCCGATGCTAGATAAGGACACTCTGACTCGGCCGGTCGTAGAAGCTGCCCTAGAATTCTTAGGTCACTCGCCTAACGACCGAGAATCGAGCGAGTACCTCAATCAAGTCAGACCGCGCGAGTATGAATCACTGGCAGCAGCCATCCATGAAAACCTACTTTGCGGCAATAGCGTCATCGCAACAGCCCCCTTTATACGCGAGTTCGGCGATGAGGCTTGGATAAGTCGAACTGAAGCCGCCTACCGAGACATGGGCGCAAAGACAGCGCTTATTTGGCTGTACTGCGACAAGGAGGTTATGCATACCTATGTCCGGCGGCGTGGGGCCGCACGGGACGCCGCGAAACTAGCCAACTGGCCGCAGTACATCTCGGGAATCGACGTCAGCTTTCGGCCACCGCGGCCGCATTATCTCGTAGACAACTGCGCCTCTGGCCGCCCTCTACAAGAACAGGCCAGGAATCTCCTGGAGAAGATCCTAGAGGGAGAGGAGCGAAAGTGATCGGGGTGATCCTGTACGGGCCGCCAGCAGCGGGAAAGGACACCGTCACGTCTGCGCTTAGCAACCTTGACCCCCGGTTCACCCTCTTTCGGCGGCTAAAGGCTGGAGGTGGGCGGACGACAGGATACCGAGTCACCAACGCTGAACACCTTGCAGACCTTCGCGCCCGCAATGAAATTGTATGGGAGAACGCCAGATACGGATCCCTATATGCAGTCGATCGACCGGGGCTGCTTGAAGCGCTCAAAAACGGGGTGCCCGTCGTTCACCTTGGACAGGTAGCAGCGGTGACGGCGGTAAAGTCTGCACTCATGCACGCTCGCTGGCTAGCCGTATCCCTCTCTTGCTCACGACAGACCGCGATTCAGAGAATTAGAGAACGTGGAACAGGCGACGACGAGGCCCGCATTCGAGCATGGGACGAAACAGAGCCACTTTCCAGCGCGGATGTCACACTAGACACGGATCGCCTCAATCCACAGGAATCGGCATCGCTTATTGCCGCCGAAGTCAGCAGCCGATTGTCAACAGCGTAGATGCGTTCCACATAGGGGCGGGGCATCGACGCGGCAGATTTTCCAGCCGCCATCGACGCCCCGCTCCTTTGTTGCTCGGAAACGCCATTCATGCTGACTTCCCTTTATGAAGGTTACGCGACCTGTTGACGGGTCGACCTGCGTAAACCGAAAGGAAATGAGCGCAGAGACCTCGCCGTCTGAATCGAGCGACTTCCAATCGGCGGATTCGACTTTGGCGTCTGTCTTCACTTTGGTAAGTTCGGCGCGTAAAGCGCGTGCCTCCGTAAGAAGTTCGGCCTGCCGACCGTCGCACAGGCATCGTCGGATGCCCAGCTCGTCAGCGCCGTCGAAGACGGCCAGGAGGTAGGCGTTCGCGGCAGCGACCGGCGTTGCCTCTCCCCGATCCGCTACGGCGGTTTGGACAGCAGCCCATCCGACGGGCACGGCGAGGCAGGCCGTCAAGACGGCTGCGACGGCCACAGCGGCGCGAAGTCGCCATGAACGCGAGGCAAGGGGCGGCGCGATCATGGGCCGAGACTAGCGATCTGATCATGAGCCACTGAGGACGGATCCGGGGTCCATGACGGGGCTCTGTGCCAAATACGTGCCAAAGTGGCGCTGCCTCTCATGCCCGGCTTGGCGTTTGCCCAGGTCAGGAACATATGCCGTGCGGGTAGGGCACAGCCCTCCGGAGGCGGGAGCGCAGGTTCGAATCCTGCCGGGGGCACCATGAACAACTGCGACACGTCCGGTCGGGTGCTGGTCGTGACCGCCACCCTTTCCCTGCCTGCACCGCGTCGCCACAACTGGGGCGCCCCAGGGCGCTAGTTGGCGAGGCTCCCTGGGGTGCGCCCGCATCCGGCGAGTTGCAGCATCCCAGCATGATCGATCGACAACCCGCAGCTGCGCGTCTCTCGTCTGGTTAGCCTGTATCACGAACGCGACCTCGGCTCAACCGAGGTCGCGTTCGTCGCTGAGATCTTGGCGTGGCTGTCGGGAGCAAGGCGGCCTGCCCGGTGGCTCGATATTGATCTCCTTGGCAACGTCGCACGCCCAGGCATGCAGATCGGACCTCGAGAAGTCCCAGATCGGAGCATCGGATGTATCGACTGCGGAGGCGTATCGGCCCCGTAGGCCCGCAGGTCGTTCGGACGGCTGGGCGCACACTCGGCGCGTATCACCCGCTACCCTTTGCCACGGTCGCTGGGCCTTGTTTGATCCAATGGGCTGTCGGCTCGGTGCGGACGGAAGGTGAGCGATGGACGCGTTCGAGGTGCATCGGCGGCTGATCGACGACTATCGCACCTTCACCGAGGGGTTCGTGGACGTCCACGACGATCGGATTCGGGCTCGGGTAGAGGCGGAGAGCGCTCGGGGGGCGCAGTGGCCGGCGCCGTGGTCGTCGTTGAACCCGTCGTTCGAGCCTGGCGGGCGGGTTGATGATCTGGTTCGTGAGGGCCTGTTGCAGCAGGAGTGCGCGCAGATCTTTCGGGTGAAGAAGGCTCCGGACGATGCCGGCACGACGCCGATCACGCTGCACCGGCACCAGAGCGACGCGGTGCGGGTTGCCCGTACCGGCGCGTCGTACGTGCTGACCACGGGAACAGGCTCCGGTAAGTCGCTGGCGTACATGGTGCCGATCGTCGACCGCGTGCTGCGGGAGGGATCCGGACAGGGCGTCCGGGCGATCGTCGTGTACCCGATGAACGCGTTGGCGAACAGCCAGCAGGAGGAGATGCGGAAGTTCCTGGAGTTCGGCTACAGCGGTCAGCCTCCGGTGACGTTCGCCCGGTACACGGGTCAGGAGAGCGAGGAGGAGCGGCGGGCGATCCTGAAACATCCGCCGGACATCCTGCTGACGAACTACGTGATGCTGGAGTTGGTGCTGACCCGCCCAGACGAGCGGCGTCCGTTGGTGGAGGCGGCGCACGGGCTGCGGTTCCTGGTGCTGGACGAGCTGCACACCTACCGGGGCAGGCAGGGCGCGGATGTGGCGATGCTGGTGCGCCGGGTCCGGGACGCGTGCGGCGCCGGGAAGACGTTGCAGTGCGTGGGGACGTCGGCGACGATGGCCAACGCGGGCACCGTGGCGCAGCAGCAGGTCGAGGTCGCCGACGTCGCGTGCCGGATCTTCGGCGTGGACGTGATACCGGAGCACGTCATCACCGAGACCCTGGTCCGTGCGACCACGGCTCGGAATGTCGAGACGGCACGGCTGGCGGCGATTGTCGCCGCGCGTGGTGACGCCGAGGCGGACGACCCCGCATTGCATGCGGGCTACGCGCAGCTCAGCGCGGATCCGCTGGCGTCGTGGATCGAGGACACGTTCGGGGTCGTGGCCGAGCCTGATCGCGGCCGGCTGGTACGGCAGCGACCGACGAAGGTCAGCGATGCGGCGATGAGGCTGGCCGCGGTGACCGGGCGCTCGGTGGACGAGTGTGCGACGGCGATCCGGGCGACGCTGTTGGCGGGTTCTCGGGCCCGCGACGAGGAGACCGGGCGGCCGTTGTTCGCGTTTCGCCTGCATCAGTTCTTGTCCAAGGGCGGCACCGTCTACAGCACCTTGGAGCCCGTGGCGTCTCGGGCGATCGAGACGACGTTCCAGGTCGTGCTGCCCGGTCAGCCGGAGCGGCGGCTTTACCCGTTGGCGTTCTGCCGGGAGTGCGGCCAGGAGTATCTGATCGCCCGCCGGGAGAACCACGTGCAGACGGCGGTGTTCCGGGCGCGTCACGGGCTGCGGATCACCGACAGCGATGACGGTTACCTGTTCGTCTCGGCGGACCGGGAGTGGCCGGCTGATCCGGTTGCCGAGGGCCGCCTGCCAGGCTCATGGTTGTCGGCCGACGGCGCCGGTCACCAGGTGGTGCCGGCCAGACGTCGCGATGTCCCGATCCGCTATCGCGCAGCGCCGGACGGCACCGCCACCGTGATGGGCGCGGCGGGTGAGCCTGTCGACGGTGGCGTGGTCGCGGCGTGGATCCCGGGCACGTTCCGGTTCTGCCTGCGGTGCGGGGTGTCCTACGAGCAGGTCCGCAGCAACGAGTTCAGCAAGCTGGTCACGCTGGATCGCGAGGGCCGCAGCAGCGCCATGACGGTGGTGGCGTCCAGCATTGTGCGGGCGTTGCGGAGCCAGCCGGAGGTGGCGCTGGGCGCGGACGCCCGCAAGCTGTTGACGTTCGTCGACAACCGGCAGGATGCCAGCTTGCAGGCGGGGCACTTCAACGACTTCGCCTTGGTGGTGCAACTGCGCGCGGCGTTGTACCGGGCCACCCTGGACGCGCAGGCGGACGGTGCCGACGGGTTGGATCCCCTCGACATCGGCCAGGCCGTGAGCCGCCGGCTCGGTTTGCAGCCCCGCGACTTCGCGCAGGCGCCAAAGGCGCTAGACCTGCGGGCGGCGGAGCGTGCAGTGCGGGGTGTGGTCGAGTTCCGAGTGCTGCGGGACCTGCAACGCGGCTGGCGAGTCACGCTGCCCAACCTCGAACAGTCCGGGCTGATGGTGGTCGACTACCCCCTTCTGGTGACGCTGTCCCAGCGCGATGAGGAGTGGAGCGGTACGCACAAGCTGCTGGTCGATGCAGAGCCGGGCCAACGGTACGAGATCACTCGGGTGCTGTTGGACGAGATGCGGCGTGTCCTGGCGGTCGACGCGGAGGCGCTGACGCCGGAGTTCGTGGACCGGCTACGCCGGCTGAGCCGGGAGCACCTGACCGGGCTGTGGACCGTCCCGGAGACCGAGCCCGATCCGGTGATCGGATTGGCCATCGCGGGTCGTGGTGGTCAGTACCGGCCTCGGCATGCGCTGTACCTGTCCGGGCTGGGCAGTTTCGGGCGGTGGCTGCGGCACCGGGACCGGTTTGGGCGGTCGTTGTCGCCCGCCGAGGCGGACGACGTCATCGGCGTCCTGGTGAAGCTGCTGGAAACGCACGGTGTGCTGGCGAAGGTGGTGGAGAAGGGCGAGACGGGCTATCGGGTGAAGTCGTCGGCGATGCTGCTACGGGCTGGCGATGGTACGGCGGGCGCACCGGATCCGGTACGTCGCCGGTTCGAAGCCGATCAGCGCCCACGGGTGGTGCCGTTCTTCCGCGACCTGTACTTGGACGTCGGGTCGCAGCTGGCGGGGCTGCGGGCCGCCGAGCACACCGCGCAGGTGCGCGCGGAGGAGCGGAAGGAGCGCGAGCAGGCGTTCCGGGAGGGGACCCAGCTGCCGCTGCTGTTCTGCTCGCCCACCATGGAGTTGGGGGTGGACATCTCCTCGCTGAACGCGGTGGGGATGCGGAACGTGCCGCCGACCCCGGCGAACTACGCGCAACGCAGCGGACGTGCGGGCCGTTCCGGGCAGCCGGCGTTGGTCGTGACCTACTGCGCCAGCGGCAACAGCCACGACTCGTACTACTTCGAGCGGTCGCAGCTGATGGTGTCCGGCCAGGTGCAGGCGCCCCGGCTCGACCTGGCCAACGAGGACCTGGTTCGCTCGCACATCCACGCCGTGTGGCTGGCGGAGACGGGTGTCCGGTTGGAGCGCTCGATGGCCGACGTGTTGGCGTTGAACCTGCCCGGCCAGCCGGTGCAGCCAGAGCTGGCCGAGAAGCTGCGACGCCCGGAGGCAGCCGCGGTGGCGACCCGGGCGGCGCGGGCGCTGCTTCGGCCGCTGCACCCGGTGCTGGAAGGCTCGGCCTGGTGGACGCCGCAATGGGTGACCGGCGTGGTGGACACGGCCTTCGAGACCTTTGACCTCGCGTGTGGCCGCTGGCGCGACCTGTACACCACCGCCGACGCCGAGCGGCAGGCGGCGGCGGATCTGGCAGCCGACGCGACGGTCGGGCGGCAGAACCGGGAGGACGCCGACCAGCGGTACCGTGGGGCGCGGCAGCGCATCGAGTTGCTGCTCAACCAGTCCGACGACGCCGGGCAGAGCGACTTCTACACTTACCGATACCTGGCATCCGAGGGGTTCCTGCCGGGCTATTCGTTCCCCCGGCTGCCGCTGGCCGCATACGTGCCGGGCAGCAGGGGGCGGGGCAATACCTGGTTGCAGCGGCCCCGGTTTCTGGCCATTTCCGAGTTCGGCCCGGGGGCGCTGATCTATCACGAGGGCGCCCGATACCAGGTGACCCGGATCAGTCTGCCGCGCAGCAGCGACGAGCAGGCCAGCGGCGAGGTGGTCCGCACCTCGGCGCGGGTGTGTGAGGCGTGCGGGTACCACCACCCTCGGCAGGTCGGTGTTGATGTCTGTGAGAACTGTGGGCAGCGGCTCGACACCACCTGGAAGAACCTGTTGCAGATGCAGACGGTGATCACCAGGCGGCGGGAGCGGATCAGCGCCGACGAGGAGGAGCGCAACCGGATCGGTTTCGAGTTGCGCACCACGTATCGGTTCGTACCTCGCGGTGGTCGGCGGGGCCGGTTCCTCGCCGAGGTGCTCGCCGCCGACGGGGCGTCGCTGGCCGGGATCGCGTACGGCGACGCCGCCGAAATCCGCGTGACCAACCTTGGCCGCCGCACACGCAAGAACAAGGACACGCACGGCTTCTGGCTCGACCTGGTGAAGGGACGCTGGCTGTCGGAGAAAGAAGGCAAGGAAGGCGCCGGCACCGACGATGGGGCAGACGAGGATCTTGAGGCCAGGTTCGAGGACGTGAACCGCAAGGACCTAGTCACGCCATACGTGGAGGACCGCCGCAATATCCTGGTCCTGCGCTGGGCCGAGCAGGTCAGCCAGGAGGAGGCGACCACGCTCCAGTACGCCATCGAGCGGGGCATCGAGGCCGTGTTCCAGCTGGAGGACTCCGAACTGTCCAGCGAGCTGCTTCCTGACGGCGACGGCCGCGGCCGGGTTCTGCTGGTGGAGGCAGCCGAGGGCGGGGCGGGTGTGCTGCGCCGGTTGCAGTCTGAGCATGACGCGCTGGCGAGGGTCGCCGCCGAGGCGCTACGGATCATTCACATCGATCCGGACAGCGGCGAGGAGGATGACACAGCCTGCGTGCGCGGCTGCTACCGATGCCTGCTGTCTTACGGTAACCAGCTCGTGCACGAGCTGATCGACCGCCGGCTGGTTGCGCCGGCCCTTCAGGAACTCGCCACGGCAACAACCCACCCCGTGAACGACCCGGCACCGCAGGGCGGCCATGACGAACACCTGAAAGCGTCCGGCCCCACCGCCACCCTGCTGGAGCTGCTGCGCGAGCACGGCCACCGGCTGCCCAGTCGGACCGGCGTTGAGGTCGAGGGCATCCGCATCGACCTGGTCTACGACAATGCCGATGTGCCCACGCTCGTCCTCATCGACCTCGACGGCAGCCACAAGCAGGACACCACACCACTGATCTTCGGAGGCTGGAACGTGATTCAGATCGGCGCCACCGAGGACATGCTTACCGCAGTGGCCGCGCACCCCGGCGTCTTCGGCGAGGCCACCCGATGACCGCTCCGACACAACAGTCTCGACCGGTCTTCCCGGTTGGGTCCTTGGTCACCGCCCGGGGCCGGGAATGGGTCGTCCTGCCCGGCAGCGACACCGACTTCCTGGTGCTGCGACCACTGGCCGGCGGCGATGAGGACGTAGCCGGGGTGTTCATCGACGAAGGCGTCACCCACGCCACCTTCACCACGCCCAACCCGGACGACCTCGGCGACGACCGCAGCGCCCGGCTGCTGCGCGACGCGCTCCGGATCGGTTTCCGAGCCAGCGGTGGCCCGTTCCGCAGCCTCGCTGGCCTGGCCGTCGACCCGCGTCCCTACCAGCTCGTGCCGCTGCTGCTCGCGTTGCGCCAGGAGACCACGCGTCTGTTGATCGCCGACGACGTTGGCATCGGCAAGACCGTCGAAGCCAGCCTGGTCGCCGCCGAACTGCTCGCACAGGGCAGCGCCCAGCGGCTGACCGTGCTGTGCCCGCCGAGCCTCGCCGAACAGTGGCAGACGGAGCTACAGGCGAAGTTCGGTATCCAAGCCGAACCGGTGCTCCCCGGCACCGTGCGCCGCCTGGAACGTGGCCTGGAGTACGGCCAGTCGATCTTCGAACGGTACCCGTTCACCATCGTGTCGACCGACTACATCAAGTCCGACATGCGCCGCGACGACTTCCTCCGCGCCGCACCAGAACTGGTCATCGTCGACGAGGCACACGCATGCGTCAGCGACGAGACCGGCGCCGGCGGCCGAGGCCGTACCCAGCGTTACCGGCTCCTCAAAGACCTCGCCGCCGACACCGAACGGCATCTGATCCTCGTCACCGCGACCCCACACAGCGGAAAAGAAGAAACCTTCCGCAACCTGATCGGTCTGCTCGACCCGAGCCTGCGCGACACGAACCTCGCCACCGAAGCCGGCCGCCGACGATTGGCCACCCACCTGGTGCAACGCCGCCGCGCCGACATCCGCGACTACCTGGGCGCCGACACAAAGTTCCCCTCCGACCGGGCCACCGACGAACGGACCTACCAACTGTCCTCGGCCTACCGTGGCCTACTCGACGATGTCCTCGCCTACGTTCAGGGCCAGATCACCGACCGCAGCGGCAGCCGCGTCCAGCAACGCGTCCGGTGGTGGTCGGCGCTGTCGCTGCTACGCTCACTCGCCTCCTCGCCCGCCGCCGCCGCGGCGACCCTCGCCACCCGAGCCGCATCGGCGGGCGCCGCATCGGAGCAGGCAGCCGACACCGCCGGCGCCGCCGGAGTCCTCGACCTCGTTGACGACGACGCATTGGACACCGCGGACGCGGTGCCCGGAGCGCTGTTCGACGACGAGTCCGCGATGAGCGGCAGTGACGCGGCAAGGCTGTACGAGCTACGCCGACGCGCCCTGGCCATCGCTCAGGATCCGGATGCCAAACAGCGCACCGCACACGACACCAAACTGGCCCTGGTCACGACCACCGTGCAGCGGCTCCTGAAGGACGGCTTCCACCCGATCGTGTTCTGCCGCTTCATCCCGACCGCGCACTACCTCGCCGACCACCTCGCCGCCGCCTTTCCCAAGGCGGTCGTGGAAGTGGTCACCGGTGAACTACCGCCGGAAGACCGGGCCGCCCGGGTCCGCGACCTCGCCGAACGCGCAGGCACCACCAACAAGATCCTCGTCGCCACCGACTGCCTCTCCGAAGGCGTCAACCTTCAGCACGACTTCCAGGCGGTGGTCCACTACGACCTGGCCTGGAACCCGACCCGACACGAACAGCGCGAAGGCCGCGTCGACCGCTTCGGCCAGCCCCGCGACGTCGTCCGCGCGGTCACCCTCTACGGCTCCGACAACGTCATCGACCGCATCGTCATGGACGTCCTGATCCGCAAGCACGAAGCGATCCGACGCGACCTCGGCATCAGCGTCCCCGTGCCGGCCACCAGCGACCAAGTCCTCACCGCCCTCATGGACGGGGTCATGAAACGGGGCAGCACCTACGTGCAGGAAACCCTCGAAATCGGGCTTCCCGAACAGGCTCAGCAACTGGAATTCGACTGGCAGAGCACCGCCGAAGCCGAACGACGCAGCCGCAGCCGCTACGCCCACCACACCATCCGCCCCGACGAGGTACGCCGCGAGGTCGAGGCCATGCGGACCGCGCTCGGCAGCCCCGACGACGTCGCCAGATTCGTCGCCACCGCCCTGCAGGAATGCGGCGGCATCCTGACCAACGAACCGTACGGCTTTACCGTCGAAGCCGTCGGCTTGCCCGTCGGACTCCGCGACGCCATCGGCAATCCGACCAAACCCCTCGCCTTCCACCGAGACCTTCCCGCGCCACGCGGCGCGGCGGTCCTAGCCCGCACCGACACCACCTCAGCCTCGGTCGCCCGCTACGTCCTCGACGCCGCACTCGACCAAGCCCTGCCCACCGCCGCCCGGCCAGCCCGGCGTTGCGGGGTCATCGTCACCAACGCCGTGACCACAGCGACCGTGCTGCTGCTGACCCGAGTCCGCGCCAACCTCACCCTCCCCGGACGGTACGGCCCCCACGCCCAAGTCGCCGAAGAAGCCCGACCTCTCGCATTCACCGGCACCCCAGCGAACCCGCAGTGGCTGGAAACCGACGCCGTCGAAGCTCTCCTGGCAGCACAACCCGACCGCAACCTCAGCGCGGACATCGCCCGCAACATCATGAAGGGAGTCCTCGGCGCGATGCCCGCCATCACCAGCCACCTCGACCGCTTCGCCCACGAACTCGCCGAGTCACTACGCGACGCCCACGTCCGCGTCCGCACCGCCGCGCGAGGCGACCGCGCAGGCGCACTCGGCATCCGCGGGCTCACCGTCGAACCACAGCTACCTGTCGACGTACTCGGCGTCTACCTCTACCGACCGGCGACCCAGGCATGAGCGGCCCCGGACTCCAAGGCATCCACGCCGTCGGCGGCGTCGTACCACCCGGCCTGCTCGCCCGCATCCAAGCCGGCGAACTCAAGGACCCCGCCGGGCTCGCACCAGCCTCCTACCACCTCGTCGGCCGCGAAACCGTCCGCGACGCGGCCAGCCGAGCCTGGTCCTATCTGCGCGGCGCCTGGACCGCCTGGCGCGAGCACACCGCCACCCAACCACCCGGCACGCACGGGATCGCCGCAGCCCGGGAACGGTGGCTGCTGGTCCTGCTCCGCGAACTCGGCTACGGACAGGTCCCAGCACTACCCGCTGGCTACACCATCGACGAGCGGCACTACCCCGTCTCCCACGCCTGGCAACACGTACCGATCCATCTGCTCGGCCCTGGCGTCGACCTCAACCACCGCAACGCTGACATCCCCGGCGCCGCCCGCGCCCCGCAGGCCATGCTGCAAGAGCTGCTCAACCGTAGCGACGCCCACCTGTGGGGCATCCTGTCCAACGGGCTACGCTTACGGCTTCTCCGCGACTCCACCGCCCTCGCCGGCTCCGCCTACCTCGAATTCGACCTCGAAACGATCTTCGACGGCGAACTGTACCCCGAGTTCCTCCTCATGTGGCAGCTCTGCCACGTCTCGCGTCTGGAACAACGCCCCGGCGCCGACGACAAGGATGTAGCGACCCTCGCCGGTTGCTGGCTGGAAGTCTGGCGCGGCGAAGCCGCCGAAGCCGGCACCCGGATGCTCGACCGGCTGCGCGACGGTGTCGCCGACGCCATCGCCGCGCTCGGCACCGGATTCATCCGGCACCCCGCGAACCGGCCCCTCGTCGAGGCGCTGCGTGGCGGCACCCTCAGCACCGCCCAGTACCACCGTGCGCTGCTACGACTGGTCTACCGACTGCTGTTCTGCTTCGTTGCCGAAGACCGCGCGGCGCTGCTCCACCCCGATGCCACCCCTCAGGCCCGGGACCGATACAGCCGTTACTTCTCCACCGCGCGGCTGCGCAAGCTCTCCCGCAGCCGCGCCGGCAGCCCACACCGCGACCTCTGGCAGGCACAAACTCTTGTCCTACGTGCTCTCGGTGGCCACGGCCATTCCGGCCTTGGACTACCACCACTGGCCGGACTCTTCGACCCCGACCCGCACCTACCGACCGTCGACCGGCTCCCCGCAGATCCGCTGCTCGGCTGCGAGCTGACCAACGAAGACCTGCTCACCGCCGTCCGTAAACTCGCGTGGGTAGCTCTGCCGGGGCAGCGGGTGCAGCCCGTCGACTACCGCAACCTCGGCGCCGAAGAACTCGGCAGCGTCTACGAGTCGCTCCTCGAACTCGTACCCCGCATCGACCTGATCGACCGCACCTTCCGCCTCGACACCGTCTCCGGCAACGACCGCAAGACCACCGGTTCCTATTCCTCGTCGCCGCCGCCCGACGCATCGCACGCCGGCTCGCGCAAGTCCGCTCCGGCGACGACGAACCCACCCCCGCACAAATCCAACACGCCCTGCGCGACGTCGTGGGGCACTGCATCTACGGCGCCGACCTCAACGACCTCGCCGCCGAACTGGCCAAGGTATCGCTCTGGATGGAGGCGCTGGAACCGGGCAAGCCTCTCGGCTTCCTCGACGCCCGCATCCGCATCGGCAACTCCCTGCTCGGCGTGACTCCCGCGCTGCTGCACGGTCCACTGCCTGACGAGGCATTCAGAGAGCTGGAAGGCGACGACAAGAAGACCGCCGCCGCAGTCCGCAAGCGCAACAAGGCCCAAGCCGTCGGCAAAGACGGGTTCGCACAGGACCTATTGTTCGTCGGCGGCCCGGCGATTTCCAACGCTGACCTCGCCGTACAGCGCGCCGGGCTGCTGGATTTGCCCGACGACGTCGATTTGATCCGTGCGCAAGCCGACCGGTGGGAAAAGCACGAGCAGTCGGCCGAATACCGCGCACAGCGTCTCCACGCTGACACCTGGTGCGCCGCATTCGTCTGGCCCATGCCCTCAGCAGGGACGGATTCGGTACCAGAGCCACCCACCAACGCGATAATGCGAGCCATCGCAGACCCACTGAACGAGGCGCACGTCCACCTGACCGAGTTTGCTGCGCAAATCGCAGCCCAGTACAGATTCTTCCACTGGCACCTGGAATTCCCCGAAATCTTTCACGTCGACCACGCAACGGTCGACGCAATGCCGCAGGGCTGGAGCGGCGGCTTCTCATGCGTGCTCGGAAACCCGCCCTGGGAAAGGGTAAAGCTCCAAGAGAAGGAGTTCTTCGCCGCCCGCCACCCCGAAATCGCAACGGCCGCCACGGCAGCCGCCAGGAAGAAGCTTATCGCGGCTCTCCAGCACTCCGAAAACACCGCCGACCGCGCACTGCACAGGGAATGGGCAGCAGCCTTACGGATGTCCGACGGCATCAGCGCGCTAATCCGCGAGTCGGGCCGCTATCCACTGACCGCCACCGGCGACATCAACACCTACGCGATCTTCGCCGAGACCGCCCAGTCCATCATAAATCCGGCCGGACGGCTTGGCATCATCGTCCCGACCGGCATCGCCACCGACTCGACCACCCAGCGTTTCTTCCGCAATCTTGTCGAACGCCAAAGCCTGGTGGCACTGCATGACTTCGAGAACGAGGACAAGGTCTTCCCGAACGTTCACAACCAGTACAGATTTGCGCTTCTCGCGCTGTCCGGACGGCGCTCGAAAGAAGTCTCTCTAGTTTTCCGCGTGCGCCAAGCCGCACAGATCGCCGACCGCGCCTACACAATCACGCCAGATGAGATTCTACTTCTGAACCCTAACACCGGCACATGCCCCGTCTTTGTGTCCCGTCGCGACGCCGAGATCACCATCGGTATCTACCGCCGAATCCCAGTGCTGTGGCGAGACGGCGGAGCGGCAGGAAATCCGTGGGAACTGTCATTCATGGCCATGCTCCACATGGCCAACGACTCAGGACACTTCATAACCGCCGACAAGGCAGATGTGGACGGCTGGTCTCGGCAAAGGAACCGCTACTACCGCAGTCGGGAGCAGTTGCTGCCGCTGTACGAGGCCAAGATGGCGCACCACTTCGACCACCGCTTTTCGACTTATGAAGGTGCAACCCAGGAGCAACTCAACAAAGGCACACTGCCTCGGCTTGACGATGTAGCGCATGGCGATCCGGCGCTCGGCGTACAGCCGCGCTACTGGGTACCGGACGCCCTCGTCGAAGAGAAGTTGGCCGGTGATCCTGATCGAGGCAAAGCCGATTGGCCATACGACTGGTTGCTCGGTTGGCGAGACATTGCCCGTACCGTAGATGAGCGAACCGTCATTACCACCGTCATCCCTCGTGTTGGTGTTGGTGACAAGTTCCTGCTTGCTCTTGCGCGGCAGCGGCCCGTGGCCGCACTCCAGGCTAACCTATGCGCTTTCGTACTCGACTACACAGCCCGCCAGAAGGCAACCGGCGCCTCTTTCAAGTATTTCCTTATGAAGCAGTTGCCAGTTCTGCCACCAGCAACATATGAGAACAATGCATCCTGGCTCTTGAATGCAAGCTTGGCCGAGTGGATTACCGTCCGGGTACTAGAGCTGAGCTATACGGCGTATGACTTGGTGGGCTACGCTCGGGATCTGGGAGATGACGGTCCGCCGTTCGTATGGGACCGCACCCGACGCGCCCTGCTTCGCGCCGAGTTGGACGCTGCATACTTCCACCTCTATGGCGTCGTTCGTGACGACGTGGACTACATCATGGACACCTTCAAGGTGGTCCGTGAGCGTGACGAAAAGACCTTCGGTGAGTACCGCACCAAGCGGATGATCCTGGAGGTCTACGACGCTATGCAGCAAGCGATCGACACCAGCAAGGCGTACACCACCATCCTGGATCCGCCGCCCGGCCACGGTGCCCGCCACCCGGCACGAGATGAGGCGCTTGCATGAGTGACAACCAGGTGATTATCCCGTGGCGCAATGACGAGTTGGTCCGTCAGGTCGGACGGGAAACCATCGAGCAGGGCCTTCAGCGCGGTCGGTCGCTGTTCACACCCGAGCGGTCGGTGTGGAACCCTGACACGGCAGGAGAGCTGCACCGCCGCTACAACGAGCAGCCGGACCCTGGTGGGGACCCGTTCCTTACCAAGCTGCAGCGTCAGCTCGACTCTGCCTCCGATGGTGCCATCCAGCTCGCGGCCGAATTGTTAACGCTACAGGGGCTTCCGCTGACCAACCTGACGGCCGCGACGCTTCGTACGCGTATCACCACGGTGTTGAGCTGGATGCGCCAACCGGTCACGGTTCCCGACCATGTCCTTGCCGCCTTCAGTCAGGGCACTTGGAACGGCGGCACCGGCGCACACACCATGCTGTGGAAGTGGCTGGTGGACGCGGTCGAGTTTGTCTGCGGCTGGTGGTCGCTGCGGCAGGATCAGCGGGAGCACGCGTTCACCGACCCGCGGGCGTGGCAGGACGCCATCTACCAGTCCAGGCTCATGCCGTCGCTGCGTGAAGAGCTGCTGTACCTGGGATTCCCTTCGCATTTCCTGCCGATCCTGAACATGGCACACAAAAAAGCGATCCGCGACGCATTCGCCGATCCGGCCACGCCGTCGACCGGTGACCTCAACCGGGATCTGTTCGCGACCACCGTCAGGATTCAAGGTCAGGTCGGGCAGCCGGTCGACTTCTACCAGCAGCCGTTCGTGGCGCAGTGGCGTAAGCAAGCCGAGAGGCCACCCGGCGAGCGCCGGGCCTGGCTGGTCCGGCCCCGGCAAGGCGGCCATGACCTGGTGGAGCGCTGGAGAACAGAGTCGTTCGTCTCGCTCGCCGCCTCCCACCTGGGCGAGGTCTCACCTGGCGCGTCCAGGGCTGAGGTCCGGGCCGCGGTCGAGGCTGGCTACCAGCATCTGGACTACGCCCAGCGGGTGAGCCTGGCCAACGAGTACCACGCGTTCCTGTCTCAGATGGACGGCGACGACATCGTCGTCACGCTCGTCGACGACCAGCTGTATGTCGGGGTCCTCGACGGCGACCCGGAGTACAGTCCGACCGATGGTGGCGCGCGCCTGCGTCGGCCCACTGGATGGCTGGCGAGCGCACCGATCGAGGTGGACGCGCTGCCGGCGCCGTTGCCGGCCGAGCTGGATCAGCAGGGCACGTTGGTCGACCTGACGGGCGCGTTAGACGTGTTGGCCGCCCTCGTCGAGGTGGACACGGAGACACCGCAGGCGCCGAGCGCGCCGGACCGGGTGCAGCCGACCGTGCGCGTTGTCCCGAAGCTGCCGCCGGTAACGGATGCCCTGGCCACGCGGCTATACATCAACCGACCCTGGTTGCAGGACCTCCTGGAGTTGTGGCAGGAACGTTCACAAATCGTCCTCTACGGGCCGCCGGGCACAGGCAAGACCTACCTCGCGCGGGCACTCGCGGCGCACGTCGCCGAGCGCGACGCGGTCCGCCTGGTGCAGTTCCACCCGTCGTACGCCTACGAGGACTTCTTCGAGGGGTTCCGTCCGATCGAAGGCGCCGACGGCGGGCCGGTGAGCTTCGCCAAGACACCCGGTCCGCTGCGGGAGATCGCCGCCGAGGCCAGGAACAACCCTGAGAAGCCGTACGTCCTGATCGTCGACGAGATCAACCGGGCGAACCTGGCCAAGGTCTTCGGCGAGCTGTACTTCCTGCTGGAGTACCGCGAGGCCACCATTCGCCTGCAATACTCCCCATCCGAGGCGTTCAACCTGCCGCCCAACGTGTTCATCATCGGCACGATGAACACAGCCGACCGTTCGATCGCGTTGGTGGACGCCGCGATCCGGCGCCGGTTCGCGTTCATCGAGCTGCATCCCGACGATCCGCCCGTGCGTGACGTGCTGGGCAACTGGTTAACGGCGAACGGCAAGGACGGCGATGAACGGGCCGTGCTGCTGGCGGCGCTCAACGAGTCGATCGGTGAGGAGGACCACGACTTCAAGATCGGCCCGTCGTACCTGATGAAACCGAACCTTGACAGCGACGCCGCGCTCGACCGGGTATGGCGGTACGACCTGATGCCGCTGCTGGAGGAGCACTACTACGGCCGGCTCACACGGACCCAGATCCGCAATCGATTCGGGCTCGCGGCCATCCGCGCCCGGATTACCCCAGCGGATAGCGGCGCCTCCCCGAGTACTCCCGACGAAGCGCCGCCGAGAGAATGAGCGGGCTGCCGGTCAACCTCGCCGAACTCGACAAGACCGGCGCTCGTCGGCAGCTCGACGACGATACCGCGAGCGCGCTGAGCAGCACCGGGCTCGTCGAGGTGCGTCCCGAGGGCGGTGGTTGGTGGCACCTGCTACCGGCCGGCAAGGTCGGCGCGGTCCGGATCGGCGGACTCGACGTCCAGGTACAGCCGAAGGTGGGGATCGCCCGACTGCTCTTCCTACTCGGCTACGCCCTGGACCCGGGGTTCCGGCCAGAAGACGTCACCGCGATACCCGAACCGGACCTGTGGCCAGCGTTGGCCGAGTCATTGATCCGGCAGGCCGAACGCGCGCTCGCTCCCGGAGTTCTACAGGGGTACGTGTCGATCGATGAGTCACTGCCATTGGTTCGCGGCCGGATCCGTTTCGCCGACCAGTTCGCCCGCCGTCCCGGCATACCGCTGCCGATCGAGGTCCGCTTCGACGAGTACGCCGCGGATATCGCCGAGAACCAGATCCTTCGTACTGCCTTGCGACGCATGATGGCGGTTCCTCGGTTGCCAGCCGGCGCGCGGGCTCGCCTCGCCCACCTTGACGGCCGGCTCGACAGCGTACGGGTGCTACCACATGGAGCGCCCCTGCCGGCCTGGCGCACGAGTCGGCTGAACGCCCGGTACGCCCCGGCGCTCAGGTTGGCCCAGCTGGTCCTCCGCTACCAGTCCGCAGAGCCCGGGCCTGGCGACGTCACCGTGGCCGCGTTCGTCGTGAACATGGCCAAGGTCTTCGAGGACTTCGTCACCACCGCTCTGCGCGAGGCGCTGGCCCCGTATCCCGGACACACCGACGGCCAGTACCCGGCTCACCTCGACGTTGACCGGACCATCCCCATCCGGCCCGATGTGGTCCACGTCGTCAACGGCCAGCCGGTCGCGGTCTTCGACGCGAAGTACAAACTTGAAGGCGCCAGCTCCGGCTACCCCAACGCCGACGACTACCAAATGCTCGCGTACTGCACGGCGCTGAAGCTGCACCTCGGGTGGCTCATCTACGCTCAGGGCACGTCGGAGCCCGGCCGCCGCCGGATCCGCAACACTGAAATCGACGTCGTACATCACCCGCTCGACCTGGCCGCGCCGCCGCGACAGATTCTCGTGGATGTCGGCGTCCTAGCCCACAAGGCTATGCACGAGCACACGGAAGCGCAGCTCCGGCGTCATCCATGACGACTTGCACGGAACAGTCAACAGCTGCTCGCGGCCGTTCTGCGACCACCGCGCCGCCGCCACACCGGGGCCCGACCGACGGGATGCCCATGCCGCAGCGCCTACGCCGCGTAGGCGACTGTTCATACGGCCGTGCATCATTCGTTCTACCGGACCAGGCGGCCAGGCCCACGGGCGCAGGACTGACTCGATGATGCCGGCTCCGGTCAATGCGTGGTGGCGAGCTGCCTCTCGATTTGTTCGAAGATGTCAGCGTTGGTTTCACGCTGCCACGGGGGCAGGTCGGCCCAGTCCGCGACGTAGGACGGCTTCGGGTCCGGGAAGTGCTTGAATATCTGGCCGACCCAGCACAGCGCGACGAAGCGACCCTTCTGCTCACGGCTCAGCTTCGTCGCTGCGCCGTCGGTCGTCTCGATGAACGCGCGGACCTGGTCGTAGACGGCGCCGGCGCTGGCCCGTTCCCACTGGGGCGTCTCTTCCCAGGGCGCAACGTAGCCGGGCTTCGGTTCACCGGGGTAGTGCTTGCGCACTCCGGCAATCCACGCCTCGCGGAACGCCCGTGCCGACTCCTCGTTCACTGTTCGGTCTCCTCACGCCGTTCAGTTTGTGGCCGGCGTACCGGCCAGGGCCTTGATTTGGGTGTCGAGGTAGCGCACGTGGCTGTCGTTTGCGAAGGGCGCCAGATGACGTCGTAGCCCGTGCAGCTTGCTGCTCACCACTCCCGAACCGCTCTGGCGTGCGATGTCCAGTGCGGCGTCGCCGTACATGACAATCTTGTGCACGTCTCGCTGCAGGATGCCGACCATAGCGAGGTCGGTGAGGGTGGCGCCGCGCCGTCGCGGCGAGAGTCTTCGCGAGAGGGCGGTCTTCAGGACGGGCTCAGCCTTGTCTGGCCGCTTCAGTTCGACGTAGCAGGTTCCGCGCTCCTCGGCGAGCCGCGAACCGTCGAAGCGAAGCCAGCCGCCGTTGTGAGCAGGTCCGGTGAGCCCGTGAACCTCGTCGGCGGCGTCGAGGGCCTTCCGGCAGCCGTCGAAATCGCCCATTCCGGCCAGCGCCTGCGCCCGGACGGCCTGCACCCAGTGGCGGGTGGATAGCGCACGGTCGCCTCGTATGGCAAGTGATGCTGCCAGGTCGAGCATGGGGGCGGCCTGACGCGGTTCCCTCTCGTAGAGGCTGATGAAGGCGTGCCGTGTCATCGTGCATGCCCAGAGGTCATAGGCCGCCGCCTCCTTGCTTGCGGTCGCGGCAAGCGAGTAGCAGTGGGCGGCATCGACGTAGCGGCAGGCATCGAAAGCTATCTCTCCAGCGAGCTGTAGCAGGTCAGCGGTGACAGCGCAGAGGCGCTCGTGGACGTTCCTGCGATGTGACCGTCGCAGGCTCGTCATCAGCGCCGCGAGCTGCTGATCGACCAGCGTCGCCACGGCCGCCTTGACGTCGGCCTCGCCAAACGCCGCCCACAAGCGCGTGTTGACGGCCGCCAGCTCCTCCACCGCTGTCTGATCCAGCAGGTGGCGGCCCTGGCCGAGGGACCCGACTCGGTCCCAGTCGACGGTGCCGTCGTCCGGGGGCATGCACAGGAGGACGCCCGACATGTTGAGCAGGCGGAGCAGCTCCCGGCGCTTCATGTCGCTAGTGTCCGCGATCTCGTCATACGTTGCGACGCCTGATGAGCAGTCACCTCGTCCGCCGTCGTCCGCGCCCGCTCGGACTACCAGGTCATCGTCTTGCTTGGGGGGTCTCCGAGTGATGAAGAACCCAAGATCCGCGTCCCGGTCGACGCGCAGGACTGAACGCAACGCCTCCCGGTACTCAGCGCTGGGCCAGCGGTGGTCGCCGCGCTCCAGCTTGCCGATGTAGCCACCGTCGAGGCTGACCCGGCGCCGATACGTTGTCCACAGATAGGAGTTGACAGCCTCGGCCAACTCCTGACGCGACATCGCCCGACCAGAACCGCTTGGGGAGACATGGCGGCGTCGGGCTTCGCTGAGCAGCGAGTTGGGCCGCGCTCCCCGTAGCGACCGCCCCGGCATCAGCTGACCTCCGCGCCTGAGACCGAGCGTCCGCCATTTTCGGGCGCGGATCTTGCCACGCTGATGTGTTGATCGTGCACTACCACAGGTGCCCGCCTGGTTGCGTACCGATGACTGCCAGCATGACAGTGCCGACGATCGGGAACAAGCCGGATCCACCCGGCGGCGCTGGCGCCATGGAGTCGGTTCGGCGTGCTGGCGATCTCAGTCGCCCGCCGCTGTCGAGTGCTAACCCGATGGCGCGGGCGCGGTGCCGAAGATGGCTTCGGTGGCGGCTTGCGCGAGCGTGGCCTGGGTGGTGGCGGGCAGTCCGAGCCGGTTCCAGTGGAAGATCACGTGTAGGGCGATCACGGCACGGAGACCCCGGGTGAGTTGGCCGGTTTCGCGTAGGCGTCGGAGTTCCATACCGGCTTTGGCGAACGCGGCGTGCCAGTCGTCGGTAGTACGGGCGGTGCCGGTGAGCAGGTGGCGGACGTTGTCGGTGAAGCCCTCCCATGTCTGGGTGTTGGGACCGGGTGGCTGCTTGAGGTGTTCGGCGCGGTGCTGGACGACCAGTGCCCAGACGTCGCCTTGTTCGTTGAGGTCGAGCGTCGCCGCGCGCATGAGCGCGGTGCACAGGACGAGCGAGCGTTCCCGGCGGTCGGCGGGGTGCTGGTGGAGGTAGCTGAGGAGGTCGCGGCTGTCGTCATGAAACAGGGTATGCGACGCGGTCATGGCGTCGACCCCGCCGAAGGCGTACGTCTCTGGTTCGTAGATGTCGCCGGTCCAGCTCACCCCATCGGTGATCAGCTCGTGTGCCCGCTCTCGGCTGCGCTGCTGGTACGTGGGTAGGTAGCGGACGCGCCAGGCGCCTTTGCGGATGAACCACCACGAGGTGATCAGCCCGGCGGCCTGCGCGGCGGGAAGCACTTGGCCGAGGTGGTCGACCGCGCGCTCCTCGCGTTCCTGCGAGGTCTGTCCGGGGTAGCTGACGTTGATCTGTTGCCAGGGCTTGTCGTCCACGGCGGACCCTTTCGTCAGGCGAGCAGGAGGCAGGCGTCCCACGAGGTTGCGGTGGTGGCGACGGCGGCAAGGTCTGCGCCGGTGGTGCCGACGAGCAGCCCCTCGGGTTCGTCGGTGTCCGGGGCGGCGTGCCGATGGAGGTCCTCGATGGGGGCGAGGAGGGTCGGGGTGTGCGCGTCGGCGGCGATGCGCCGGGCGGTGGCTAGAAGCCCGGCGGTGCCGTGACACAGGCTGCGGTCAATGAATCGGGAAATCTGTGCGGGGTCGGTGATGCAGCCAGCGAAGGCGGCTTCGGCGAGGCGTTGCCGTTCGGTGTCACGCAGGGCTTTCGCGGCGAGCTGCTGGGCGCGGGCGATGCCGGGGGTGCCGTAGCACCAGGACGGCCGTAACGGGGTCTGCTGATCCGGGGCACCCCGGCGTAGGTCGGTGAGGGTGACGGTCTGCGGCCACCAAGTCGTACCGTCGGTGTCCTGCTGCCAGGTGTCCAGCCATCGGCAGATTCGCCCGATTGCCTCGGCGTGTCCGTCGACGGTGATGCCGTCGCGCAGGGTGAGGGCGAGCAATGCCAGCGGGCCGGTGATGCCGTGGGCCATCCCGAGGTTCGCGTGGCCGCCAGCCGGCGGCGGCTGCTCGCGCTCGGGGCCGTTCCAGCACCACCAGCCAGGGACGGCGCCTCGCGGTTCGGTGAGCCGGACGAGGTAGTCCAGGACTCGACGGAGCAGGTCGTGATTGCCGAGCCTGCGCAGCGCGACGCCGAGGCCGGTCAGCCCGCGGATCAGGTCGTACTCGGCGAAGTGTGGCTGCTCGTCGCGGTCGATGCGGCGGTGCGCGGTGTCGAGCCGGTGGCGGGTCACCGTGGCGGTGCCCTTCGCGGTGATCGCTCGGGCCGGAGCGAGCCCCGGCTGGTCGGTGGCGGCGAGGACGAACGCGAGCGCGGGGGCGCCGTAGAAGAGGCTGGCACCGGCGGCGATGCTGACGCCGTCGGCGGTGGCCTGGCGCAGTGCCTCGCACGCTGCGGGCCAGTTCCCGGTCTCGAGGTGCAGCAGGGCGACCCCGGCCGCGCCGTCGGCGAGGGACTGTCCCGCGCTCACGACGCCTGCCGGGCGTGCGCGGTGCGGGCGACGGTGCGGGCCAGCCGCAGACAGTGCCGTTCGGAAGCGGCGTCGACGCCGATCATCCGGGCGTGGTGCAGGTGCAGCAGGTCGCCGAGGATCTGGTCGGGGTCGAGCCCGTCCTCCTCGGCCAAGGTCCGGTAGGCGGCCAACGTTGCGGCCAGTTGCTCGTCGCGGAACGGCCTCCGGGCGAGGTCTAGCTGCGCGGGGTGCAGGCGGGGACCGGTGAGCTGGGGAACATGGGCGGCAAGCCAACCCAAGCCGTCGCCGGTGAACCCGTCGGCAATGGCGATCATGCCGGCGGCGGTGGTGGCCTGCCGGTCGCCGGCCAGCCGGCGCAGCGCGGCGCGGGAGTCGGCGGCGAACACCGCTTCGGCAGCGGCTAGGGTCGCCCCGGCGCCGTGGCGAGTTTCTGGCCGGTAGGGGTGCAGGCTGTAGTCGTGCACGAGGGCGCGGTCGTGGAGGTCCCCTACCCAGGCGGCGAGGTCGCGGGCGGTGTCGGCGAACCGGTCAACGTCCGGAAGCGGGATGCGCAGCCGCAGGTGGGGTTCGGGTTCGGGGTCGGGGTAGCGCACGAACCACCAGCCGGCCGGTAGGTGGTCGGCGGGGCGGCCAGCGAGGTCGGTCAGGATGGCGTCGAGCCGGCCGTATAGGCGTGCCTCCAGCCACCGCGACCGGCCGGGCCGGTGCTGGATGGTGCAGACGGGTCGGGTCGGTCGAGCTGGCCGGGTGGCCGGCGTCGGGTGGGTGAGGGTGAGCAGCAGCTCGGCGGGTCGGTTGTCGATCCAGCCCGCCGGGCCGGGCGCCTCGGTGATTACGGTGTGGGCGTGCCGATCGAGGTGCTCGCGCAGGACCGCCAGGTGCGCGTGGTTGTCCAGGTCCAGGCGCAGCCGTACGTCGTCGCCGCCGAGGAGGACGTGCTGCGGAAGATGCCGCTGGTGGTGGTGCCGCTGCCAGGTGTCGCGCCACTGCGACCAGCCGGCGGTTCGGTCGGGCAGGGCGGCGCGCTCGATGATCCAGCGGGCCGGGTGCACGATGGTGCGTCCGCGCCGGAGGCGGGGTAGGAACGGCAGACCGGCCGCGTGGCCCCACTCAAACCGGCTGCACGGCGCACTCCACGCGGTCCAGATCTCGGCGAGGAACCGCATCAGCGGTTGCTGCAGGGAGGGCAGCAGGACGCTGTTGCACAACAGCGGCTCGACGGGCTGGCCGCTGCTCTGCGACACCAGCCACAACCGCTCGCCGGCGCCGGTCACTGCCAGGTCCTCCACCGTCCACGGTGGGGCGGGGTGAAAGTCGCCGAGCGGAAGTACCGGCAGCAGCTCGGGCGCGCGGGCCACCGCCGTGAGGCGGGCGTCCAGCGGAGGGCCGGACAGTTGCACGGTGGCCGCACCCGGTTGGGCGGTCGGCAACTCCTGGTAGACCCGCTGGAACGAGGCGAACTCGGCCGGGGTCAGAAGGTGCAGGAACCGAGCGGCGGAGACCCCGGCGTGCCGTGACCCGCTGAGCACCGTCAGGGTGAACGCACCCCGGTCCAGATCCCCCAGCGTGTCGGCGGCGAGGATGAACCGTAGTTCGGTGTGCGGGACCGGCGGCCGGTCGTCATCGGCGCGCAGCCGGCCGATCAGCGCGTCGTCGAGGACCACCTCGGCGCACCCATCCAGCGCGGACTGCTGCGCGAGCTGCCCGAGCAGCCGATCCCGGCCGGTGAACCCCGCCGGGGCGCGGCGGGTCGATCCCCGGTAGCCGGCAGGGAACCCCAGCACGTTCAGCACGTCGCGGACCGGCACGGCCGCTCCCGGACCCCACCGCTCGATGAACGCGCGGTGGTACTCACCCCATCCAGGCAGCGGCGGCGCCACTGCCACCAGGGTCGCCGCTGCTCGACCCGCTTCGCGCAGCACCGCCGGGGGAAGCGTCACCGCGACGTCGGCGCGCAGGTCGACCGCGATCCGATGACCGGGTTGCGATAGGGCGCAGTGGGCCGCCACGTGCGCGGCCGGGTCGGTGACCGTCATTGCCGGCCGCAGCGCCGACAGCAGCACTCCGACCTGCACCAGGCCGGCCAGCAGTCGCTCGGCGGCGGCCACGTCGGCGGGACCGGCGATCTTCGCGGCGAGTTCGGCGAACCCGACCGGCGACCGTGCCGCCTGGATCGCCGCCTCGACGGGGCCGGTCAGGCGTATCTCAACGTCCCACCGCCGGTCGCCCTCGGCGCGGGCACACGGCAGCACCCACCTGCCGTCGCGCTGAAATCCTAGGGAGTTCGTTACCACGGCGACGGTGCGCAGGGTGGCGAGGTCTTGTTCGGCCCGCGCGGTGTGCTCGGCGATGAACTCACCGTCCGGGCGGGCGACCGCGTGGTGAGCCTCGCCCAGCCGGACCGCTGCGTGAGCACCGAACTGGATCGGAGCGACCCCGGCGAAGGTGCCGAACGGGGTCGCGCGGGTGGTCCACCGCAGCAGGTACTTGACCGCTGCTCCTACGAGCCGGCGTAGCCGCTGCTCCGCGATCCGCTCGCCGGCTACCGCCCGAGCGATCTGCCCGGCCAGCTCGGGCGCTGCCGAGGTGACGGCCGCCGCGAAACGCGGCAATTCCCACGCCGTAGCCAGCCACCTGCGCCACTGTTCGGGTTCGTTGGATGCCAAGTTGGGCCAGCCGGGCAGGTGGAGATCGCTCGGGTACGCGGCGACTCTGATCAGCGCCGCACCAGGCGCGGGAACCATATGCACCACCGAGGGGGTCGGCAGGCCCGGCGCCGTGCGACGCCGGGCCTGGCGGTGAAGGGCGGTCGGTCAGTTGCCGGCGTCGCAGCGGGTCGTGCAGGCGTTGGAGCCCGTGTTGCCCGAGCCGCAGTTGTCGTCGGTACCGGTGGCGTAGCCGTTCGCGGCAGGGCCGGCGTCGACCAGGCTGACGTCCAGGGTGAACTCGGGGACGACCGTTTCGTTCATGTGCTTGCCTTCCTACGAGGGGTTGAAGGTGAGGACGACGCGGCTGTGCCGCTTGTCCAGCACCGTCCCGGCCGGCAGATCGCCGTCGGGAGTTCCAGCGGGCAGGACGTGCAGCACCGGCGAGGGGCTGCCTGCGTCCAGCCAGGCACGCATGTGCTCGACCATCTGCTCGGCCGCCGCGCCTGCGTCGCGGCCGTGCGCGCGGGCGCCCACGTCGAACAGGTCGTCGGTCCAGCGCAGCGCCGAGCGGTAGCAAAAGCTGCCGCCGTGCAGGGCGGCGGGCGTGCCGTAGCGCCACGCCGGGGTGACGAGGCCGGCGTCGATGGCCTCCTGCTGGGCGGTGAGCACCACGAACTGCTGCCCCGCATCCGTGATACGGGCCGCGAGCCACAGGTCGAGATCGGCCAGGACGGTGCGCGGCGGCAGGCTCGCCCCGGCCCACTCCTGCGCCGGTGGCTGTGACAGCAGCTCACCGACGGCCTCCGGGTCGACCTGCTTGTGGAGTTCGTCCAGCCGCAGGTGGACGCCGGCCGCGATGTCGACGTAGCGCATCTCGTGCGCGCCGGAGCCCTGCATGGACACGAAGCCGCACAGGCGTTGGCTGTGGCTGGTCAGCCGGTCACCGGCCCGACGCAGCGCCCACGAGCGGGTCATCCCGAACGTGCGCAGCGGCACGACCAGAGTGCCGGTCTCGGTGAGCTGCCCGGTCCACGCCGGGGGGATGTCCCACGCCCCGACCGTCACGATGATCAGGTCGTAGGAGCGGCCGTGGCCGATCTGCTGCTCCGCGTCGGCACACACCACCGTCACGTCGTCGTAGCCGGCCGCCGCCAGGCACGCCGTGGCCCGGTCGGTCACGTCGCTGTCGATGTCCACCGTCGTGACCGAGCCCGCCGGACCGACCAGCTCGCGCAGCAGCGCCGCGTTGTAGCCGCCGGAGCCGATCTCCAACACGTGCCGGACGAGCAGTCCGCCGTCGATGGCGTCGGCCGCCTGACCGAGCATCTCCGCGATCAGCCACGGCGCCGACACCGAGCTGACGGCCTCGTCGCCGCGCCGCTTGGTGACCACGGCCTGGTCGGCGCGGTACGCCTCCTCCAGCGGCGCATCAGGGGTGAACAGGTGGCGGGGAACGGCGCGCAGCGCCGCCTCCACCTCGGGCCGCATCGTCAGTCCCTTGTCCGCGTGATCAGCGACGAGCTGATCGACCATGGCGGCATGTAGGCCCTCGGCGCTCACCGTGTCGACACTCACTGGTTGCACTCTCCTTTTCATCTGGACCGCCCGGTTGGATGGCCCGGCCTTCTCGCTGTTCAGATCCAACACCGCGGCTAGCGACTCGACTCGCCACGTCACGGTTGGATCATTTCGGCTGACCCATGTACTGAGCTGGGGTCAGAACAACGTCTCCGGTGCCTGCGCCGGTGCGAGGTCCGGTAGGGCGGCCACCGCGCACAGGCCGGCAAGTGCGACACCGGCAGGCCACCGTCGGGTGACGAGGCCGCCGAGGAGGATGGCCGCCCCGGTGGCGTCCCACAGGGCTCGGTGTGGCTGGCCGTCGGGCACCGCCCGGGTCACTGTGGCGGTCATTCCGAGGTGGTCGAGCAGCGTGGTGAGGCTTTTCCCACCAGCGTCGATGCGGCAGGCGCGGGCGAGGCGCAGGGTGTCGATGAGCCCGGCCGGCGCGATGGAAGGGCACCGTCGGTGCAGCAGGCGCCAGTCGACGGCGATGTTGTGCCCGACGAGCCACCGACCGGTGATGCGGTCGGCCAGCTCGGGCTCGATCGCGGTCAACGGCCGAGCGCGGCTGAGTACGTCGTTAGTCAGTCCGGGCGCGATCCATGGCCGGGCGGGGACGGGGCGGCCCGGGTTGACCAGGGTGGCGTACGCCTCGGCGAGGGCCGGCTGCCCGGCGGCGAGCGGGACGAGCGCGATCTCCAGGATGGCCTCGTGGTCGCGGTCCTGGGCGCCGCTGCCTTCCAGGTCCAGGGCGACGAGGTCGGCCTGGTGCCAGGCGTCGGTGCCGGTCATGGGTCTGTCCTGCCGGGTGTCGGGGTCAGTCATCTTCATACCGCGCCTCCTGCTCGAACTGCCGGCGCACCGCCGTGAACGCCTCGACCTGCGCGGCGTCGGTACCGTGTCCGGTGAGGGACCGGCCGTGGGCGTGCAGGTGGTGGGGCTGGTCGAGTTCCCAGATCTGGTACCGCAGGCCGTGCTGGATGGCGTAGCGGCGCTGCTCGCCGAGGCCATGGGTCCACACATGCCCGTCCTCGATGACGTACTGCGTCTGGTAGCCGAGCTGGCCGAGGATGTGGTCCATGCTGGCCGGCGTCGGCTGGATGTGGTCGTCGGCGCAGCGCTTTCGCTGGGCGGCCGGACAGATGTCGCACAGCTCCCGCACACCCCAGTGGCCGTTGTAGTCGGCCACCTCGTGCGCGTAGGCGACCCCGCAGCTCGTCTTGCGAAACAGCGGCGTACTGATCCCGGAGGCGCGCCAGGCGGCGACCACGGCGGCGTCGAGGTCGGCGGGCATGGTCTTGCGCCGGTGGTAATCCTCCCCGAACGGCACCTCGACGCCCAGGCCGCACAGGTAGTCGGCGTTCTCTGACTTGTGGTAATAGCCGGTGAAAACGATCGCATCGGCGTCTCGGCCGACGTCGAGCACTCGGGCCATCGTCTCCGAGGCGTCGTTCCAGCCGGGCACGATCGGCCGCCAGTACAGCACCACCCCGGTACGGCGCTTGTGCGCGGCGGCGGTGCGGATCGACGTCACCGTGATCTCGCTCTTGGCGATCGGCTCCACGCGCGGGTCGCTGATCCCGGAGTAGGTGAACAGCAGCGTGACCCGCAGGTGCTGCAGGCGTTCCAACGCGGCCATGTCCGCCTCGGTGACCTTGAACCGGGTGATCAGCAGGACGTGGTTGGTGAAGCCGCTCGCGTCCAAGGCGCGAAGCACCTGGAACAGGTGCGGTTTGACGCCGGGCAGGAACGGGTCGGTGGCCTTGTTGAACAGTTGCATCGGGGTCACGTCGGGGCGGAACGCCTCGTGTCCAACGAGCCGGTCGATCGCCTCGTCAGTGGGCATAAGCAGGTGCGGGACCTTGACCTCGAAGTTGCCCCAGAAGTGGCGCACGCAGTAGCCGCACTCCAGCGGGCAGCCGATGATGTGGTTGAGGCTCAGCCCGGACTTGCGGTAGCCCACAACCTGCGCCATGTACGGGTCCAGGTCGGCCTGCTGGTCGGCGGACATGATCGGCAGCAGCCGAGGGCCGGAGCTGAAGGTGGGTGCGGGGGTGCTGGTCACCGGGTACCTCCGGAAGGGGTCGCAGGGGCGCGGAGCAGGTGCGCGGCGTCGGGGCCGTACCAGATGTCGAAGTCACGCGGGACGACCTCGACGGTGTCTGAGCTGTGGATCAGGTTGTCCACGAGGCGACCGTCCGCCATCGCGGCGCGCAGACTGTCGATGCCGAACCAGCCCCGGATGGTGTCGGCCGGCGCGGTGGCCGGGTCGGTGGGGCCGAGGCGTTCGCGCAGCAGGGGTGCGGCGTTGGGACCGTAGGCCAGCGCAAGGCCCGTGGGTTGGCCGACGAAGATGCGCCGCAACTCGGCGGGCACGTCACGGCCGATCTGCGCGGACAGCGGAAGCATGTCGGAGTAGTGGACGAAGATCTGCTCCTCGGTGGGCCACACCGTGCGAACGTCGACCACCTGGACCTCGCGTTGGACCCAGACCAGGACCGGTTCGCGCAGGCCCCGGGCCAGGCAGTCGGGCTTGAGCAGGATGACGGTCCAGTCCGACCAGTCCACCCCGGGCGGCGTGGTCACGACGGCCACCCGGCCCGGATGGTGGCGGGCACCCGGTCCGGCCACCGCACGGCGACCAGCCACCGGTGGCCGGGATGCAACGCGGCCATGGCGTCCGGGCCGACGGTGCCGTCGGGGTCGTGGACGATCTGCCGGTACACCTCGAACAGGGCGAGTACCTGCTGCCAGTACAGCGGCAGCGGGACGCGGTCCAGGCGCACCGGGTCGAGGCGCCGCGTGTTGGTGCGCAGGCCCTCCTCCCACGCCATGACCAGGGCCAAGTCGTCGTGGCTGGTGGCCGGCATCGGCGGAACCGGGAACCTCGGCCGGGCGGTCGGCCCGGCGGCCTCGGCGAGGATCGCATCGACGCGGTCCAGGTCGAGCAGGTTGACGTGCATAGAACCGACGTGGTGGGCGTAGGTGCCGACCTCGACGCCGAGGCGGCGGGCCGCGTACTCCTGGAGGAAGGTGAACGAGAACGTGTCGCACAGCAGCCCGATCACCGCGTCGTTGCCGCGCATGTAGGCGGCAGCGTGCAGCCGCCCGTCGCGGAGCAGGAACTGCAGGCCGAGGGTGCACGCCACGTCCGGGTGCGTCGGGTCGGTCAGCTCGTCCGGCCGCATGATGACCATGGCGGCCCGCTTGGTGTCCGGGTCCTCGCGCAGCAGGGACACGACCCGGTCGAACTGGCTGCGCCCATCCTCGCCGGTCGGGGTGAACAGCCTCGGCCCGTAGGCAGTGCCGGTGAGCCGGCCCTCGACGGCGAGGTCGCGCAGCCGGGGCGCGTAGTAGCCGATCATGTCGACGTCGTCGCGGCCGGTCAGGTACCACAGCGCCTCCGCGTGGTTGAACACGATGTTCGTGCGGCGGGCGGCCAGGTAGGGGCTGCGGTCGACCGGGTCGGTGATCGTGAAACTACTGTTAATGATCTCCCGGGCCTTCTTGCCGCGCCCGTCCGTCTCGTACTGGTAGCGCCGGGCGACGGTGCGCAGCACCGCGAGGTACGCCTGCTGGAAGCTATCGTAGGTGGGACCGTAGACCATGGCTACCTCCGGGGGGTCAGGCTGGTCAGGGCGGTGAAGACGTCGGCGAGGACGGCGACCTGCCGGGACAGCCGCATCGGCTCGAGAAAGCTCAAACACGCCGCGATCAGGTCCGCGTGCTCGGCGGTGCCGGCCATGCGTTGCAGGTGCTCGACCCGCTGCACCACGTCCGCCCCGTCGGCGACGCGCAGCACCGGCGGCACGAACGCCTCCCCGCCGACGAACTCGGCGGGAAGCAGGGGAAGGCAGCCGGCGAGCAGCGCCTCGAACAGCCGGGACGTCATATGCCCGACCGCGTTGTAGCGCTCGGGCAGCAGCAGCACCGTCGCGAGGGCCTGCCGGTGGATAGCCTCGACCTCGGCGAAGGGGCAGCGGCCAGTGAAGTAGACGTGCGGCCACCGCTCGGTGCGCGGCCACTTGCCGGCCACCCGGTGCCCGACCTGCCGCGCGGCCGGGGCGAAGTAGCGGTCGAAGGCATCGTCGCGGTCGTACTGGTTGCCGACGTACACCAGCGACACCGTCCGGGCCAGCCCGCCGAGGGCGGCCGGGTCGGCGGCGTCCAGCGCCGCGTCCGGCACCGGGCACAGCAGCGTAGTGGCCCCCGGGGTCGGGTGCAGGGCGAACTCGCACACTGTCACGTTGGGCAGCGCCCGGAGGGCGTCGTCGGCGGGGAGCTGCCGGTCGAGGTCCCAGATCACCGTCGGAGTGCCGCACGCGCGGGTGTAGTGCTCCAGCAGCTCGGCTTGCCGGTGCAGGTCGCAGGCGTGTCCCGGGGTGCCGCACGGGGTGGTGTTGCGGCCAGGCAGCGGCCACCGCCACTCCAACATCAACACGTCGAGGTCGGGCAGCCCGCCGAACGTGTACTGGCATCGCAGATCCAGGCCCGCCTCGGCTAGGTCCCGGTTGCGCTGGACGAGCACCACCTCGTGACCGGCGGCGGTAAGTCCGTCGATCAGCGGGCGGCGGTATGCCCGCGACCCGTCCGGCGTGTCCACCACCCCGGGACCGAGGAACCCCCAGCAGCTATACCCGACCCTCATTCCGCCTCCCCGGTCGGGCGCGGGCGCCGCCACATCGGGTACAGCTCCGGTCCCTTCGATAGCCGGTATCCCGGGCGGGGTAGGTAGCCGTGGCGGCGGTACAGGACGCCGTGGCGGCTACTGGTGGCCTCCAGGTAGGCGGGCATTCCCATAGCGTCGAGCTGGTTGCGGTGGTGCTCCAGCAGGGCGCTGCCGAGCCCGTGGCGTTGCCGGTCCGGGTGCACGCCGAGGTGGGCGAGGTAGTGGTGCGGTATGCCGGTGGGGTGGTGTTCGTTCATGGCCTGGTCGAGGGCGACGAACCGGTGCAGGTGTTGGCCACACGCCTGCGCGAGGCGGGTGTCGTAGTTCGGGATCCCGACGTCGAACCGGTCGCCGACCGGGTACCAGAGTGCGACGGCGGCGAGGTCGTCGGTGATGTCGATCCAGCCGGCGGCTTGCGCGCCCTCGGCGAGGAGCCGGAAGTACGGCCAGTACACCTTCTCGCGGGTGTCGACGTTGGGGACCAGCCAGGGGCCGAGGTCGCCGTGCAGGAACGCCTCGGTGAGCACGGCGGCGACGGTGTCGGTCTCGGCCGGAGTGGCGCGGCGAATGGTCGGAGAGAACGCGGCCACGGTCGTCACCACCCGCTAGCGATCGGCGTGGGGTTCGGCTGGCCGAGCGGGGTGGCCGGCTCGGTGGTGACGCTGTTCGCGCCCCTGCCGATGCCGGCATACACGTCCGGTTTGGCGACCCTCAGCACCAGCGCCCACAGCACGCCGAGCACGGCCGCGACCGCGAACGCTCCGGGGAAGATCCACCGCAGCGGGTTGGTGGCCTCGACACCGAGCAGCGTGTGGAACTGGTCGATGGTGGCCCACAGGATCCACAGCAGCGCGGCAGCCGCGAGGGCGGGGGCGATCAGCCATCGCCACCCGCTGATGCCGTCGCGGTTCGCCGGGCGGGCGAAGTACGCGATGACCGCGACCGAGGTACCGGCCATCAGGATCAGCACGCCGAGACCACCGACGACGGTGAGCCAAAAGAACAGGTGAACGATCGGATCCCAGCCCATCGCCGCATAGACGGCGAGGACGATCGCGGCCAGTCCTGACTGCACGAGCGAGCCGACCTTCGGGGCGCGGGTCCGGGTGCTGGTCCGTCCAAGGACCGGGGGCAGGACTCGCTCGCGGCCGAGGGCGAACAGGTACCTGGCCACGGTGTTGTGAAAGGCCAGCAGCGCGGCGAACAGGCTCGTGACGAACAGCAGGTGCCCGAGATCCACGACGAACGAGCCCACGTACGGGGCGACCAGGTTGAAGATCAGCTCGGTGCCGTCGGCCTTCGCTGCCTCCACGATGCGGTCCGGTCCGGTCGCGACCGACATCGCCCAGGCGCAGGCGGCGTAGAGCAGGCCGATGATCGCCAGGGCGCGATAGGTGGCCTTGGCGACGGTGCGCTGCGGGTCCTTGGACTCCTCGGAGAAGACCGCGGTGCCCTCGAAGCCGACGAACCCGGCCACGGCCGTCACCAGCGCCGCGCCGATCCCGGCGCCGATCAGGTTGCTCGGCGCGAGGGTGTCGAAGGTGACCCTGCCGTCGGCCGGGTGGGCGAGTTGCACCATGGCGAACACCACCGCGACGGCGATCTCGACCAGCAGGATTACCGCGAGGACCCGGCCGTTGAGGTCGATGCGGCGCACCCCGAGGACCGCCACGACCGCCCAGCCGGCGAACGCGCACACCGCCCACGGCACCGACCAGCCGAGCCAGTCCTCCAGTCGGGCGGCGAGCACCGCACCGAACCCGCCGTAGAGGCCGATTTGCATGGTGTTGTAGGCCGCGACCGCGACGAACGAGGCCCCGACGCCGGACACCTTGCCCAGCCCGCGCGAGACGTAGGTGTAGAAGGCGCCGGAGTTCACGACGCGGCGGGACATGGCGACGTAGCCGACGGAGAACAGGCCGAGGGCCACCGCAACGGCGAGGTAGGCGATCGGGATACCGGTCACGCCGGTCACGGCGTAACCCGTGGTCGCGCCGCCGGCCACCACGGTCAACGGAGCGGCGGCGGCCATCACGATGAACACCACCGGCCACACGCCGAGACGGGAGCGGGCCAGAGCCAGCGAAACGTTGCTGGCGGGCGTCCGGGGGCCGGGTACGGACATGGTGAAGGCTCCTCGTATGGGATCGGGTTAGTGACCGGTGAGGACGGCGTCGCCGACGGCGGCCTCGGTGTGGTGCAGCAGCAGGCGCATGGACGGCGGCGTGGTGTCGATGAGCTGACGAAGGCTCGTGACGACGGGGCCGCCCACACCGTCGAGGACGTGTCGGTGCAGATCGGTGGCGAGCACCAACCCAGCGAGGACGGCGTCAAAGGCACCCAACGGCTGCGCGTTGCGCAGCCGGGTGCACAGCCGCGCCCACGGCCACGCCGCCACGTTGGCGTCGGTGGGTACGAAGGTCGTGGTCTTGGTCAGCAGTCGGCGGCTGGTCTCGGCGCGGACGTGTCCCGAGCGCAGCAGCCGCGACGCCACCTGCTCGTAGGAGGTCTGCGACAGGAATGCCAGCCAGGTCCGCACGGTGTGCGCGGTCGTCTCTCCGGCGAGCTGATCTAGCACGGTGTGCGCGAGCGCGTCGCTCGGCGGCCTACGGCCGACAATGACCACCTGATTGCGCTCGATCACGATCGTGTCGGTGAAGGCCAACTCGGCCAGCAGCGCCGCGGCCAACCCAAGTCCCACCACCGAGGCGTGCAGCAACGGACGGCCCGTCGTGTCGTGGTGCGCCAGCCGAAACAGGTCATCAGCCAGGAGCGGCCATCGAGTACGAGACGGGGCCGTTGACCGCGCGGGCGGGTTTGGGTGCGCGGGTGGCTGGGGCGGCGGCGTTACCGGGCGTCCGTGCGGTTCAGCGGCGGCGTGCCGGGCCACAGTCGGGGCAGTGGCCCGGGAGGGTTGCGGCGCTGGCGCCCGGCCCGCCGCCGGCCCGGGGGCGGCAGCAGCGGCGGGCCGGGGATCCGGGTACGGCACGCCGGCATCACCGCGCGGAACGTGGGGCGGCTGGGCAGGAACGGGCGTCGCCTGCGCCACCAACGGATACGGTGCCTGCATCGGTCCCCTCCTGCCTGGCCTTTCGTGCCGTCGCTAATCGGGTCGCCTTCATCGATGAGGACGCAGCCCCGGGGGCTGCCACAGCCATCGATGTATGGCGTGTCGTGAGTCCACGATCACGGACCGCCCGCCAGGCCGGAATCCCGTTCTATGGGGAGACTTAGGGGGAGATTTGCGGGGTGACCCGGCGTTGACCTGCGGTTCTACGGGTTCACCCTGATCTACTAGTGATCAACAATGGCGGATGCGGGGTTACGCTCTTGGCGCGCTGACAGTCCACGGAGACGGTCGGTGAGCTGATTGGCCGTTACCGCTGGAGGACGTGATGATGGTCAGCCCGTATGTACGGCGGCGTCGGCTCGCCATGGAGATCCTGCGACTGCGCGACGAGTACGGGTACTCCGCTGACCGGCTTGCCAGTGCGGTCGGAGTGAAGCGGCAGACCATCAGCCGGATCGAGAACGGCCACGTCCGGCCCGACCCCGACCTGATCATGCGGATCCTCGCGGTGTTCAACGTCGGCGAGAAGCGTTGGGCGCAGATTATGACGATCGCGCGCGAGGCCCAGGAGCGTGGCTGGTGGGAGCGTTACGCCGACCAGATGGGGCCTCGGCAGGCGCTCTCGGCGAGCCTTGAGTCGGGCGCGCACCGGATTTCCGAGTATCAGATGACCTTGCTGCCGGGGTTACTACAGACCCCGGCGTTCAGCCAATCCCGGGTCCACGCCGACCCGTCCGCGCACAGCGAGGGGTTCGACTCTGCCCGCGCCTTGGAGGCGCGCATCACGCGGCAACGGCTCCTGGAGCGAGGTGGTCCCGTCTACGAGGTAGTCATTGACGAGTTGGCCATCCGTAGGTTCGCCGCGCCCGCGCACGTCGTCGGAGGGCAACTCCGGCATCTTGCTGACCTCGCCCGTACCCAGGAGCGGGTTACCATCCGGGTGCTGCCGATCGCCGCACCGATCGCGGGCCATGCCGTACCCCGCTCGGCCTTCTCGATCTACCGCTACCCGGTGGCCGCCTCGGTCACCGCGAACATCCTGCACGCCCGGCCGCACCCGGTCTCGCAGGCCATCGCCGCATGGGTGGCCGGAACCCCGAACAGCGAGTTCGCCATCGGGTGCGCCAGCACCAGCCGCAGCCGCGACAGCAACGGCGCGGTCAGCCCGGCGCGCTGACCCGCCGGGAGACCGTCGAAGCCCTCCCAGAACTCGCCCAGAGTGTTGCCTTCCCACGCCTTCAAGGCGTTGGTCACGGCCTTGACCCGCGCTGAGCGCCACGCCGTGTCCGACAACAGTCGCGGCAATTGCGCGAGGGTGGACCCTTCGAGGTGGGCCAGGGTGAGCAGGGCGTGGTAGCAGAGGTCGGCGGAGCGGTGGCCCCACCAGCGCGCCCACACCTTGCTCATGACGGAGGTGAGGTTGGCGGCCACGTCGTGCGGGGTGCCGCCGTGCACGGCCGGGTCCAGCAGGTTTATCGCCGGTGGTGCGTGCCGCTCGTCCGGGTCGATTAGCACCAGCCGGTCACCGGCCGCTTTTGGCATCCGGTCGAGCAGGTCGCGGATCAGGTCGCCCTTGGCCGGGTCGAACGCCGCGACGCCCCGTCCCGCCTCGATGTCGGCGAGGATCATGTTCATTAGCAGGGTGGTCTTGCCGGTGCCGGTAGGGCCGAGCACGTTCAGGTGGTAGCGGCAGTCGTTGAGGGAGATGCCAATCCTCGTGGCGTGGCCGGCGTTGGCAGCACCGATCACCTTGCCGCCCAGGCCGTGCCGCTGGTCAAGCGGCACCAGGTTAAGCCGGCGGCCCTGCGAGGCGGACGCGGTGCCGTGGTGGTGAGTGGTGGTCACGGGATGCTCCAAACGGTCGGCTTGTCGCCGGGGTCGTCGGCGGGTTTCGGCGGTGCGGGGTGGCGGGTGGCGGGGCCGGTCCGGAAGACGTCGCGGCCCCCGGGGCGGCGGCGTGAGGCGGCGGCGGGCAGGCCGTAGGCGGCCGGTTCGGCGGGCAGCCCGGCCAGCGCGGCGGCCTCGCCGACGGCGGCCAGACTCATTCGGGTCTCGGGCACCCACCGCTGCGCCGCCGCGGTGGTGCCGCCTCGCAGCCGGCGGCGGGTGAAGTGCGCTGACAGGAGTCCGAACCCGCTGGTGATGTCGGCGGCTGCGGACAGGGCGGCGGCCTTGGTCGGACCGGCCCCGGTGGCGTAGACGGCGACGAGTAGGTGCGGGGCGGCGCTGAGCTTGCCGCGCGCCTGCCGCGCCAGCTCGGCAAGGTACGGGTCATGCGTGGTCCGCCGCGAGCTGCCGCTGCCCGACGGGCCGGGGGTGACCGCCTTGAGTACGCCGAGGATCAGCGCCCGCAGCCCGTCGGCCAGCAGCCCCACCGCCCGCGACGCACCCCGGGTCTTGCGGGCACGTTCGGGGTGGGTGCTCGCGCGGCGCAGTGCCCGCATCCGGTGCGCCGGTGCCCGGCTGATGTGGACCTGGAGCAAGCCACCGCCGGTACGCCCGGCCGAGGCGAGCCCGTCGAACACCGCCCGCAGCCGGTCGTCCTCCGGACGGGAGCCTTCGAACCGGGTGGTGATCGGGCTGGGCGGGTCGTCCACGAGGGGCAGCCAGTCCGGCTGCGTCGGCAGGAGCGCGAGGGTAGTGGCGGTGCCGCCCGCCACGGCCGGCGGCGGGGCCTGCCCGACGCGTACCCCGGGCCAGCCGCGCTGCAGCAGCCGCAGGACGGCGGTCGGGTTCACCCCGGGCGGCAGCCACAGTCCGGCGCGCATCCCGTTCGGGTCGGCCTGGACCTCCCACACGATCCGGGCCGGGCGCAGCGACCACCGGCCCGGAGCGGGCAACGCGGTGGCAAGGAGCCGCCACAGCCCGGCGGTGGCGGCCGGGGTGGCGGTGACCGGCGGAACGATCTGCAACCACCGCGCCTGCGCAGCGTGAGAGCGCCACACCCGGCGGCGCCACACCCGCCACGCCACGACGAGGACGACCAGGACGGCGAGGGCGGCGAGCAGCAGCGGCCACCGGGTACGGACGAACTCGGCCACCGCTGTCGGGGCCTTCGGCCCCCAGGTGCCGCACAGCAGTTCCCCGAGCAGCCCGTCGGGCATCTCGTCCCGACCGGGCACACACCCGTGCGGGGACGGGGACGATGGCGGGGACGGCGCGGCCAGCAGCGGGGACGAGGGGTGTGACAACCTGCCGAAAAAGGACATGAGGAGTGCTCCTGACGAAAGGTGGTCGAGGGGAACTGCGGGGTCTACCGGCGCCCGGCAACAGACTCTGGACCGGTCACGACCAGGTCGTGCTCCACGTCGGAGGCGAGGGAGTGGAACGCCACCCGTGAAGATCCATTTGCGAGGAGGGCGTCGCCGCGTGCGCTGGACAGCAGGAGCGCGCGCTCGCCGTCGGTGAGCCCGAACGCCTCGGTGACGGCGTCGATGGCCTGCGGTGCCTGTCGCAGCAGCACCTGCGTGGCCGCGTTGGAGACCACCGCCCGGCCGACCTCGGTGGCCAGGACGTCGGCGGCGTCCTGCGTGATCACCGAAAGGCCGGCGCCGTACTTGCGCGCGGACTTGGACAGTCGGAACAGGAACTGGGCGCCGAGGCCCTGGCGCAGCATTAGCCACGCCTCGTCTATCAGCACCAGCCGCCGAGTTGGCGTCCCCCGGCGGTTGGCGGTGCTGACCGTCTTCCAGATCGCGTCGAGGATGAGCAGCGTCCCGACGGGCTTCAGCTCCTCGGGTAGGTCCTTGATCGCGTAGACGACGAGGTGCCCGTCCGCTGCCGTGGTGGTCGACCCGTCGAACAGGCCCTTGAACGAACCGGCCACGTACGGGTGCAGCCGCGCGGCCAAGGTCCGGCCCGCGTCCCCGGCGTCGGTGAGCGCCTCGGCGACGTCGGCCAACAGCGGCGCCGGCCGCCGCCACGTACGCGGATCGGTGGTGATGCCTTTGCCCCGGTACGCGGCGAGGACGGCCACGTCGAGGGAGGCGGCCTCCTGCGGCGACACCCCACCGGCGCCGGTGGTGCCGTCCCCGGTGGTCAGGACGGCAACGAAGGTCTGCATGAACAGCGCCCGCCGCACGAGCGCGTCGTCACCGTCGGCCAGGGACAGGTCGAGCGGGTTGATCCGCACCCCGGGCGTGCCGGGACGGATGATTGTCCCGCCGACCGCTTCCGCGAGGCGGACGTACTCGTCTTCGGGGTCGATGACGAACGCCTCGACCCCCAGGTAGAGGTTGCGCAGCAGGTCCAGCTTGGCGAAGTAGGACTTGCCCTCACCCGAGCGGGCCAGGACGACGGAGTTGTAGTTCGACTGCGCCCACCGGTCCCAGACCACCACTCCCGGGGAGTGCAGGTTCAGGCCGTAGAGAACACCCATGCCGTTGTCCCCGGCCGTGGTGGGCAGGTCCGGGCTGGTGAACGGGAAGCTCGCGGCGAGGGCGTCGGTGTCGAACACCCGCTTCATCCCCAGCGCGTCGAAGGCCAGGGGCAGGCCGGTGATCCAGCCCTGCAACTGCCGCCAGGTAGCCGGGGCGACATCGAGCAACAGCGACGACGCCAAGGCCCGGACCTCGGTCACCCGGTCGGCCAACTCGGCCTCGGTGTCGGCGTGCACCGTCAGGTACAGACCGAGGCGGAACAGCCGCGCCTCGCCCCGGGCGACGCGGGAGGCCAGCTCGGCGGCATCCGCCGCTGCGGCGTCCAGCTCCGGGTCATCCAGGCGCCCCTTGGCGGCGTCCTGGCGACGGGACGCCTCGAACCGGCCGCGCTGCTTGCGCAGCCGCTGCGAGGCGACCACGGGCGGGACGGGTTCGATGTGCAGCGACACGTCCACCCGTCCCGGGTAGGCCAGCAGCGGCTCCAGCCAGCCGGGGCCGACCTCGGCCGGGTAGCCGGTGACCGCGAGGGCGGCGGTGTAGCCGTCGCCGACCCGGATCGACCGGCCGGCGACCTCGACGGCGTCCGGGCTGCCGGGGACGACCGTCCCCGCCTCGGGGACGGCGTTCTTGCGCTGGCGCGACAGCAGGTTCACAGCTCCTCATCTCCATGGGTGTCGGGGACGGGCCGTCCCGGCGCCGGGGACGACGGGGACGGCGCGGCGGGGTTGAGAGCGCCAGCGAGGGTGGCGGCGGCGTCGACCGGGTCGAGGACCCGTGCGGCGACCTCGCAGCCGGACAGCGCCCGCACGGTCTCGGCGGCCTGATGGCTCGTGTGGCCGGGGCTGCGCTTGCTGCGCACGGAGACGGTGACGTGCCGGTGCAGCAGCTCGCGGCGGCTGGCCAGGTCGTCGAGGAACTCGGCGTGCGAGCGGGCCGCCTGCTCCAGTGCGGCGTCCGGCAGGCCCGGCGCCTGCGCGATGATCCGGTCGGCCACGTGGGTCAGGTCGACCCGCTGCGCCCGGACAAGGATCTGCGCCGGCCCATCGAGACTGTGCAGCCAGCGGGCGAACCCGGCCACGAGGCCGTTCTGCTCGCCCGGAGTGCGCAGCCCGAATGCCACCGTCGAGGCGGCGACCAGGCCGGTGGTGCCGTCGGGGCCGAGGTCGACCAGGCCGTCGGCGGTGATGCCCTTGGCCGGAAGCCGCAGCGGTGCGGGCAGGGGGAGCCGGTCACCCGGCCCCCGCGTGGTGGACACCCAGGCCGGGGCCGGCGTGATCGGGCCCTCGGACGGCACCAGCCGGCCCGGGGCGCGGCAGTGGCGCAGCGCGGCGCGCAGCCACACATCGAGGCTGATCCCGTCTCGGCGGCCGACGGCCAGGTAGAACGCCGCGCCGAGGATCGGCACGCAGCAGGAGGCGAAGACCAGCGGCGGCACCACCGTCGCGAGGGCGGTCCACGCCGCGTACAGCACCAGGCCGGTGACGGTCAGGATGACCAACTGCCGCCCGGTCATGTTGACCGCGATGCGATCGGCCCGCTCGACGTCGGCGGGAACCCGTGTCCTATAAGGCTCGTCCGTCCAGGTACTCTTCGGACTCATTGACGATCACCCACCCTTTTCATCCTCTGAATGGTCGGTGCCTTACGGTGTTGATCACGATGCGTAAACGCACCGGGTTGTGGTTCATGTGCGAGGTCGACGGGAGGCGGCGGGTCACGGTGCGTCAGGAGTGGACGGATCGTGGTGTGCCGGCGTCGTCGGATCGGCTTGCTGTTGAGGGGCTGGTTGCCGCGCGGGCGTTGGTCGACGCCATCGACGTGGCGCGGACAGGCAGTACTCATGAGGTGGCTCCTGAGCGGGACTGGGATGGCTCGGACGAGCCGGAGACGAGGGTGGTTGAGCGGGCCGGACCTGCGTCAAGCGGTGATGGCGGTGGCGAACATGCTCGAGGCGCTGCTGAACGCGGGTGCGGCTGGTGAAGCCGTCGCCGAAGGTCATGTCGTCGCATCTGAGCCGGCAGGCGATCGTGTATGTGCGTCAGTCGACCCTCGCCCAGGTGCGGGAGAACACCGAGTCGACGACTCGGCAGTACGGGTTGACGGCGATCGCCGCGGAGCTCGGCTGGCTGGCCGAGCAGATCGTCGTGATCGACGCCGATCTGGGGATGTCCGGGCGGTTCGGCTCCGAACGCGATGGCTTCCGCGACATCGTGGCGCGGATTTGCATGGGCGAGGTCGGCGCGGTGTTCGGGTTGGAGGTGTCCCGGTTCGGCCGTTCGAACGCCGACCTGACCCGGTTGATGGAGCTGGCCCGTCTCACCGACACCCTGCTGATCGACGCCGACGGCGTCTACGACCTGGGTAACGTCAACGACCGGTTGCTGCTCGGCCTCAAGGGTCAGATGAGTGAGATTGAACTGCACTTTCTGATGGGCCGGCTGCACGGCGCGAAGCTGGCGGCAGCGCAGCGCGGTGAGCTGCGGCACCCGCTGCCGGTCGGCCTCGTGTACGACGCTGACGGAGACGTCGTCAAGGACCCCGACGAGCAGATCCAGGGCGCGGTCACGGACCTGTTCGCTGAGTTCCACCGCGGCGGTTCCGCGCTCGCGGTGATGCGCGCCTTCGACGCCGCGGGCCGGCTGTTCCCGCAACGCACTTGGGGCGGAGCATGGGCAGGCAACCTCAAGTGGGGCAAGCTGACCCACGCCCGGGTGCTGCAGGCGTTGAAGAACCCGGCCTACGCCGGCGCCTACACTTTCGGCCGTTCCACCGAGAGACGCCGGGTGCAACCCGACGGGACAGTGCGCAGCTCGCGCCGTAAACGCGCCCGCGAGGACTGGACGGTCACCATCCAAGACCACCATGAGGGCTACATCAGCTGGCAGGAATACCTTGACATCGAGGTGAAACTCGCCGCGAACAACACCCAACGCGGTGCCCGCCCGGCCCGGGAAGGGACCGCGCTGTGTCAGGGCATCATCAGTTGCGGTGTCTGCGGCGGCCGGGTCGGCACCCGCTACGACCGCGGCGACGCCCGCGCGACCTACACCTGCCAGGTCAAAGACTCGATCCGCACCCCGCAGTGCCGGACCGTGGTCGCGACCACCGTCGACGCGGCCGTCAGCGCCCTGTTCCTCGACACCATCACCGAACAACACATCTCGATCGCGCTGGCCGCCAGCGACGAAGTCACCGACCGCCGCGTGCGCACCCACCGGGCCGCCGAGCTGGCCGTGCAACGCGCCCGCTACGAAGCCGACCGCGCCGAACGAGCGTTCACCAACGTCGAGCCAGAAAATCGCCTGGTAGCCCGAAGCCTGGAGAGCCGATGGGAAGCCAAGCTGGCCCAACTCGCTGACGCCGAAGCGGCGCTGGCCACCGCACACGCCACCAGCGCCCCCGCGCCCCAGCGCAACGCGCTGCAAGCCTTGGCTGCTGACCTGCCACGGTTGTGGGACAGCCCCACCACCAGCCACCGCGACCGCAAACGGCTGCTGCGCAGCCTGATCGCCGACATCACCCTGCTGCCCGCCACCGACGACGACAGCGTCCGCATCGGTGTCCGCTGGCACACCGGCGCCACCGACGAACTCACCGCGCTGCGGCACGGGCCCGGCCGCACTCCGGCCGGCGCTCTCGAGCTGGTCCGCCGCTACGGCGCCACGCACACCAGCGAACAACTCGCCGAACGGCTCAACGCCGCCGGCCTGCTCACCGGCAAAGGCAAACCCTTCACCGCCGCAGGCGTCGCCCGTGTCCGCGACGCCTACAAGATCTGGGCACCCCGAACCGTGGCCATCCAAGATGGCGAGGTCAGCGTCAAACACGCCGCCGCCCAACTCGGCATTCCCGCCGACGCCATCTACAACTGGCTCATCAAAGGTCAAGTACCAGCCCGCCGGGCACCCGGCGGACGCTGGTGCATCCCCTGGGACCCCGCAACACAGCAGATCTACCGGCAGAAAGTCGCTCGATCGTTCCGGCTCACGCCCAAGAACCCATCCCGAAGCTGACCTGAGCAGCCCGAGCGTTGCAACGTCGGGCAGGAACCGAAGGAACGCCATGAAAGGACCACCACCATGGGCGATGATCAGCTCGGTCACAACGAACTGCTGACCACGCGATTGGCCCTGCGGCGACCCACCCGGGCGGCCATCGACACGATCTACCGCATCCACCACGACCCGGCGGCATGCGCCCACAACCCGGCCGACATGCTCGCCACCCGCGCCGACGCCGAAGACCGCTACCACCGGTGGGACCAGCACGGCTTCGGCTACTGGGTCATCCACCCTCGTGAGGCCGACGCCCAGCACGGCATCTTCGGCTTCTGCGGACTCAAGCTCATGCACCTGCAGGACCAGCAGGTCCTCAACCTCTTCTACCGCCTGGACCCGGCCGCCTGGGGAAACGGCATCGCTACCGAAGCCGCGACCGCAGTCGTCACCTGGGCAACCACCAACCTGCCAGACCGTCGGATCATCGCTCGCGTCCGCCCGGACAACATCGCTTCCGCCACAGTCGCCGGCCGAACAGGACTGCGCCGCGCCGAACATCTCGACACCGCCGGAGAGGACGGCCTCGACTGGATCTTCACCAAGAACTGGACACCGACCCGGACGCAGTCGCCCGGCTCGCCCATCAGGGCGCGAGACTGACCGCAGCAGCGATCCAAACCCATCCCACAAGCACACCCAGAGAAGGCAGTATGAAGCGCCCGTCGGTACTCGGGCGCGCAGCGGCGCCTCATCGTCACGGCGGGGCATCAGTTACCTGCCTTTCGGGGACGGCGCGGCGGGGACTGCGGGGACGGTCGCGGCGCAGGCGGGGACGGCGGCGGCTGGGCCGCCGGTGCCGGCCGCGCGGCCGGGGACGAACCGGCCGCCGGTGCCGGACGCGGGGACGGCCGAGCCGCTGACGACGGTGCCGATGCCGGCGGCGTGGTGGCCGCCGGTCGGCCGCCTGCGCTGGCCGGGCGAGGTGCGGCGGTCGGCCGCCGGGCCGCCGTCAGCCGCCCTGCCGAGGTGCCCTTCGGCGCGGAGGAGAACACGGGCGTGACGGGAGCCGGCGGCCGGCGCGGCGCGCTGTGTGCCGCTGGCGGGTTGGAGAACGTCGCCGCAGGTGCCGGCCCCGCCGGGGTCGGGCTCGCCGGCGAGGGCGCCGTGCCGCTGAACGCCGCCGGTGCCGGGCGTCCACCCGGTCGAGGCGTGGCCGGCTGTGGAGCGTTGGGCTGCGAAAACGACGCGGACGGGGCCGGGCCGGTCGGGGCCGCAGTCGGGGTACCCGGCTGCGCCGGGTGGCTGAACGACGGTGCCCCAGCGGTGCCAGCGGGCGCCGATAGTGGCCTCTGGTGGGTCGGGGCGTTACTGAACGCCACCGGTCCGGCCGGGGACGGCCGGGACGGCGCCGGTCGCGGGGCACCCCGGCCGCCCCGGGTTCCGGGGACGGCCCGAGCGGTCCTCCCCGTGGCCGCGCTGCGGGTGTCCTGCCGGGCAGCGTTAGTGGTGCTGGCGGCGCGGCTGCCTCCGCCGAGGGCTCCGGCGGCGGCGCCGAGGGTCTTCACCATCACGTACGCCTGGACGAGCTGGGAGATCAGGCCGCGGCCCCCGCCGAGCGGGCCGAGGATGAACTGCTTGCTCCAGCCGGGCATCTTCACCAGCGCCCACAGCATCGTCAGGCAGACCAGAATCCCGATCAGGCCGCTTCCAGAGGCTGGGATGCCGAGCACGGTCGGCCCGGCCGGGGTGAGGAAGATCTTCACCGTGCCGAGGACGATCACCGCCTGACCGATCTGCAGCCCCAGGCAGACACCGAAGGCGCGCCACCACGCGAAGGCGATGCCTTCGGTGTAGGGGGTGGCGTGACAGACAAGGGCGAGCGGGGCGATGCCGAGGAGCAGGACGAGCATCGCCACCCGCAGCACGAAGGTCAGCTCGACCAACAGGATCATCACGATCACGGCAATGACCAGCAGCGACATCAGGAAGTTGGTGCCCTGCAGGACGTTGGTGATGATCTGCCGGAACGCCTCGGTGGTGGTCTTGGTGTCCACGCCTTGGCCGGTGATGGCGACGGTGAGGGCGTTGGTGAACTCGATCGCCATGCCGCACACGATGAGGCTGGTGTTCGCCGCGACCGCACCGACGACCAGGCGCGGCAGGAGTTGCTTGAGGCCGTGGCTGGTCTGCAACGTCTGGTGCGAGGCGACGATGAACCCGGCCATGACGATGAACAGCACGAAGACGGCGTTGACCGTGATCAGGCTGGTCTGCCACATCGCCCGGACCTTGTCGTTGCCGGTCAGGTCCGGGGTGGACAGCCAGGACAGGGCGAAGGCTTCCAACACCGGGTTGACGGCCTTGGCGGCGGCGTCGGCGATGAACTCGGTGATCGCCTTGCGGATCTGGCCCGGGATGTCGAACATGCCGGGGTCGTCGTCGGCGTCCCCGGCCTCGCCGCCGGGCGGGGCCGGCGCCGGGGACGGCACGACCAGTGGCGGGGACGGGTTCGCCCCCGGGGGACGATCGCCCAGGTCCGGCACCCCCGGGGTCGGGGACGACCCCGGCGCGGCCGGCGGCGGGCCGGGGGCCGGAGACGGGTCGGCCCACGCCGGCCCCGCCAGCACGGCGGCCAGACCGACGCCGAGAACGGCGAGCACGAGCAGACGGACACGGCGGTGGGACAGCCGGGGACGGCGGGGACGGCGATTCGGGACGAGGGGACGAAGGTTCGGGCCGGCGGGACGGAACATCACGCCACCCACTTGCCGACGATGGTGACGAACAGCGGGGCGAGCAGCGCCAGGCCGTAGCCGATGGCGGCGGACTTCAGCGTCAGCTTGGCCTTCTCGACCTCGCCGGGGTCGCCGTTGGCGGCGACGTAGCGCAGCCCACCGACGGTGAGGAACAGGGTGGCGGCGGCGACGAGAATGCCTACCAGCCAGTTGCGGATGTTGTTGACCACGGCCTGGATGGACTCGGCCGCGAGGGCGCCGTCCGGGGTGCCGGCGATACCGACGAGGGCGGCGACGGTGACCGCGACAGCCAGGGCGAGAACGCGGACGGTGCGGGTCAGCCGCCGGCCGCGCCGGTCGGCGACCGGGCGGGGCGGACTCGGCGTGGGGCGGTGCAGAGGGCGGTGGTTCATGGGACGTGGGCACCTTCCAGATCAGCCCAGCCCCACACCCACAAGGTGTGTGGGGCTGGGCGAACGGGCGAGGGGACAGGTGGTGACCTGCGACCGGCCGTGTTGGCCGTCCTCCTTCGAAGGGTTCGGCGGGGCCGTTGCGGGGTGTCAGCGCCGTCAGCGGGGCCGATCGAGGAAGGTCACCTTAGTGCGGGAAGGTCCCGCACTAAGAGATACAGATTTCGGCCCTCGTTTGGACATCGGACCGTGAACCCGCAGGTCAGCCGTCGTGCGGCCGGTCGGCCGCGAGGGTCGTCGTGGCCTCGGCGATCGCCTGTGCGTCCTCGTCGGACAGCACGCCTGCGCGGATCGCCGCGACGAGGCGCTCCTCGGCCCGCGAGCGCTCCTTGGCCACCGCCCAGTAGCCGCGCCCGGCGCGCTGCGCGTAGTCGGCCACCGACACGCCCTCCAGCCGGGTAGCCCCGATCAGCTCCGCTTCGGCAGCCGTGATGACCCCGGCTGCCACCGCGCGGGCCAGCACGAAATCCGGGTGCCCACCGGCCGCCACCGGCAGTTCCACCGGCGCGTTCGTGCGGATCGGCTCGGCGGCGCGCAGCGCTGCACGGGCAGCGGTGAACGTGGCGCTGAGCAGGCGCTGCACCACCTTGGCCCCACCGAGCTTCACGCTGCGCAGCGCGGCGACGAAGGCGGTCAGCAGCTCGGCCTGCACGTCGCCGGAGAAGCCGCGCAGCCGGTAGGCGGCCTGGCGCAGCCCCGGCAGGGCCACCCCGACCGCGCCGACCACCCAGGCCGGGCCGTCGGTGCGGGCGCGGCCGATGAGCTGCCGCCACACCCGGTCACTGGTGGCGTGGTCGCAGGACGGGTGCATCAGGATCGAGGCCAGTTCCGACAGCGCAATCCGCCGACGCGGCAGGCCCCCGCCGAGGGCAGCGCCGTCCACCGACAGCGGCTCCGGACCGGTCGTGAGCAGGCGAAGCGAGTTCGCGGCGACGTCGAAGGGCTGCGCGCCGAGCACCAGACGCGGCGCGTCGAGACCGGCGGCGGGCAGCACGGAACGAACGAACTGAGACATGGAAGATCCCCGAGATGTGGGTGTGGGATGCCGGTGCCTCGGTGGGCCATCCGGCGGGACTGCACCCATCCCGCCACTCGGGCGTAACAGATCATGAACACTGTGGATCTTGTTCAAGGAACACATCACGTGTTCAACCCCTGTGCTAGCGCGTCGGCCGCCGCCCCCATCCAGCACGGGCCGAGGCGCGCCGCCGGGGCCGATGAGCTGCGTGTTCAACCCCCGTCACACCGACTCGCGGCGCCCGCCGTCACAGGCGGCAGATATGCCTTGAACATCAATATCCGACCGGGCGTCGATCGCCCCTTGACGGCGCCGGGCGCGACTGCTCGGCGAGGCGTGTCACACCGCCCGGAGGCCGTTGATGATTTTGTTCAACCTTCGGTCGATCTCGTTGTGGGCGTCGACGATCTTGCTCAACCTCGCCGGTGATCTTGTTACAGAGCTTCGTGATCTTGTTATAGGTGGCCGCGATCACCGAACGCCTCCCTCGGCCGCTCGCCACCCCGGCGATACCCTCGCCCCAGGGTCCTGACCTGCGTGTTCAACCCTGAGCTGATCTTGTTATAGGCGCCTCGGCTGCGGTGTTACACCGGCGCGGCGGGCCGGCGCGCGCGGGGCCGATGTCCAAACCGGCCTCGAAATCTGTATCTCTATGTGTCAGCGCTCGTCGGCGGACATGGCCCACACACCCCATGTCGCAGACCCGCACTCCCGACACCCGCCAGCCGGCGCCCGTCGGACTGCTCCTCCGCCCCTGCCACACCCACCGCCCGGCCGACGCGGCCGGGCGTCCGTTGCCCGACTGGTACGGCATCCACCCCGACCACCTCGCGCTCCTTATCGCCCGCTACACCCGCGACGGCGACACCGTTCTCGACACCGACGCCCACCCGACCGTGGCGGCTGCCGCCCAGCACCTGAACCGCCGCCCCGGCGTCGCCGTCACCGACGGTGAGACCCCGTACGTGTGGCCGGAGCCGCTCGACGGCCGGTCGGCGGCCACCGCGCGGAAAGGCGCCGGGCTGGTCCTGGCGACCCTGCCGCGCGTGGACGTCGACAGCCGCGACCCCCACGCGATCGGTCACGCGCTCGGCGCGTGGCAGGCGCTGCTGCGCCCCGGCGGGTTCCTCGTCCTGCTGCTGACCGCCGGACCCGGCGGCGGTGCGCTCGGGCACCGCTCGACGGTCATCGCCGCCGCCCGGACCGCCGGGCTGATCTACCACCAGCACATCCCGGCCCTGCTCGTGCCGCTGCCTGAGGCCGAGCCGCGTACCGAGCCGGCCGTCGTCCTGCATCCCTCGCTGCCTGCCGGTCGGCATGTGCCGGCGCACCGGGACCTCCTCGTGTTCGCGTCGGTGACCCCGGAGGCCACCGATGTCTGAGTTCCGCTCGCCCGCCGCCCTGCTCGCCGCCGGTTACCCCGGCTCGGTGTGGCTGACCGGCCAGCAGCCCTCCCGGGAGTTGCGCAAGGGCCGCTACGCCGCCGAGTCGATCACGCACCCGGGCAAGATGCTGCCCACCATCGCCCGTTACGCGATCAACACCTACACCGACCCGGGCGATGTCGTGTTCGACCCGATGGCCGGCATCGGGACCACCGTGGTCGAGGCCATGCACCTCGGTCGTGAAGGCGTCGGTGTCGAATGCGAAGACCGATGGGCGGCCCTCGCGGCGGTCAACATCGCCCTCGCGGAGAAGCAGGGCGCCATCGGGGCCGGGGAGGTCTACACCGGCGACTCCCGGCAGCTCCCCGTGCTGCTGCCGCCGCAGGTGCGCGGCAAGGTGGCCCTCGTCGTGACCTCGCCGCCGTATGGGCCGTCCACGCACGGCCACGTCCGCACCCCCGGCCCCCGACGCGGCAAGGTCCGCAAAATTCACCACCGCTACGGCGGCAGTGACAACCTCGCCTACCGCGACCACGACACCCTCGCCGCCGGCTTCACCGACATCCTCGCCGGCTGCCGAACCGTCCTGCGCCCCGGCGGACACGTCGTGGTCACCGCCCGGCCGTACCGGCGCCACGGCGAACTCGTGGACATCCCCGGCATGGTCGTCGCCGCCGGACAGGCCGCCGGACTGGAACTGGTCGAGGAATGCGTGGCGCTGATGGCCGGCGTCCGCAACGGGGTGCTCGTGCCCCGTGCCTCGTTCTTCCAGATCAAGAACGTCGGAGACGCCATCGACCGCGGCGACCCGCAGTGGCTTTCCCAGCATGAGGACGTGCTGGTCCTGCGCCGCCCGACCGCCAGCCACGAGGGCGAGGGCACCCATGGTTGACCGTCCGCCGGCACTGGACGCCGAGAACGCCGACCAGGACCCGCCGACGGAGGCTGCCAACCCACCGCCCTCGGCGCCGGATGGCACCGGTGGGCCGCCAGCCAGGGCTTCGCGCATCAGCCGCCCGGACGCGGACCTGGACGTGCAGTTCGACGTCACCGTCATCGACGGCGAGGCCGGGCGACGCCTGGCGGCGCTGCAAGCCGACGCGATCCTCGACGTCCTTACCTGGCTGCACGAGCAGCAGCGGCCCTCTAGCTCGGCGGCCTGACCGAGCCGGACGCCTCGGGAGCGGGCGGCGGCGGTATCGACCATCGCCAGCCTTGATCCCTTCACCGAGTTGAGCGGTGATCGATGCCCACGGGCCGACCGCCACCCCGGCGGTCGGCCCGTGCCGCCCCACACCGCATCCCTATATAGGAGGCATCGGTTCATGTACGTCACCGTCACCCCTGACGGCACCGGCCGACTGGCGGTCCACGGCCCCGTACCGCCACCCGCCGTCCCGGCGTCCGCGACCGCGCACGGTGTCGCCGTCACTGTGGCGGTCTGCCCCGTCCCGGCGGTGGATCGCGCCACCGGCACCCTGGCCCACCCCTACAAGTTCGCCGTCGCCGGGCCGGGCATCGCCGCCTCGCCGGTACTCCCGCCGGTCACCAGCTCAGTCGGCGACCTCAACGCCGTCACCGTTGCGGTCTGCGTGCACCCGCTGAGTCACCGCATGTTCGTCGTCGGTCCGTTTACCGGACCCGACCGCGCCGAGCAGTGGTGGGCCGTCCGCATCAACCGCTTCGCAGACAGCGGCGCCCGGTGCCACATCCTCGCCCTGACCGCCCCGCCCGCCGGAGGACCGGCATGACCCCCCTCGCCCCCGCCGAGCACCGAGCGCCGTTGTCCGTGGCGTTCTACGGACGCACCGGCTCCCACCGACCTGAGCCGATTGTCGAGGCCATCCTCGCCATTCAGTACGAGCGGTGCCGCTCGGTGCTGCCCCCGTCCGCGCTCACCGCAGCGTTCTACGACGTCGGCAGCCCCAACCGGCCGTGTCCGGCGCCCGCCGCTCTCGACATCGACGGTCAACCCGTTAGCCGCAGCGGCAACCTTCACGACCTGCTCGCTGAAGCGGCTCGCACGGCACGCCGGTTCGACTTCGTGATCGCCAGCGACCTCGACCGGCTCCCGCGTCACCTGCCAACCAGAGAGCACACGTTGCGGGCGCTCGCCGCCAGCGGAGTGGAGTTCCTCATCGCGCCTGTCCGGCGCTCAGACGACCCGGCCGACGGACCACTTCCCATGCAGCGGCTGCGCAGCGCCGACTACCTCGTCGCCCTCGCCGGGACCATCACGGAAGGAGCTATCCGATGACAGCCACCCTGCCGGAGTGGCTGAGCGCCGCATCGAGCGGTCCCAGGCCCGAGCGCACCGTGCGCCTGGCGTTCCTCGCCCGCACCTCCACCGACGAACAGCAGGACCCAACGCTGTCCATCCCCCGGCAGTTGGGCAACGCCCAGCGAGCACTGCTTCCGGGCATGGTGATCGTCGCCCACTTCTACGACGTGGAGTCCTCCCGCAAGGAACTCAGCCAGCGCGGCCGAAGCACCGCATGGCAGAAGTACGACATCGGCATCCCGCGCGACGGCGGCCTCGCCGACCTGCTAGCCGAAGCCGCCTCTCCCAACCGCCGATTCGACGCGGTCATCTGCGAGTCCATCGACCGCATCGCCCGCTGGACCCACCAGGGCACCAAGATCGAGCACGACCTGGAACTGCTCGGCGTACCGCTGCTCGCCGCCGACGAGCCGATCATCCTCAACGGCCAGAACAACGGCCGCAAGCGCAAGCGCGCCAGCCAGGTGCTCCTGCGCCGCACCAAGCAGGGCGTTGCCGAGTGGTACATCCTCGAAATGCTGGAGAAGTCCTGGGACGGCTTCGAGGTCCACACCGAGCAGGGATGGAACACCGGCAAGCCGCCCTACGGCTACCTCGCCGAGAAGCACAAGCACCCCGTGCCCGCCAAGCGCGCCCAGGGCAAACACAAGACCAAACTCGCCATCGACCCGGTACGCGGACCGGTCGTCGCCCGCATCTACTCCTGGCGGGCCGACGAACAACTCTCCTACCGGGCCATCGCCGATCGGCTCAACACCGACCTCGACCGGTACCCGCCACCGCAGCCCGTCGACCCCGAGCGCGCTGTCGGCCGGTGGACCGATTCGGCCGTCCGCGAGGTCCTCATCAATCCGAAGTACACCGGGCACATGGTGTGGAACCGCCGCTCGACCAAGGACAAGCGGCACCCCGGCAAGGTCAACCGCCGCGAAGAGTGGATCGTCTCCCAGGCCCCGACTCACCCCGCTGTGGTGTCGCTGGACGTCTTCCTCGCCGTCCAGCAGGTCGCCCGCTCGCGGCACGGCTCCCGGTCCGAACCCGGCGCCGCCACCCCGAACCCACACCCAGAGACGAAACAGGTCTACCGGCTGCGCTCCTACGTCCACTGCACGATGTGCGAACGACGAATGCACGGCAAGACGAAGAGAAGTCGCACCTACTACTATTGCCAACCCCGAGGCCGCGATCGTCCCGAAGGTCACCCGCCTTCGATCTGGCTGCCCGAGGTCGACCTGCTCGACGGCATCCTCCACTTCTTCAACACATGGGTGTTCGGCACCGAGCGCGTCGCCCTCGCCGCGCGAAGCATTACCAGCGCCGAGGTCCGCGCGGCCGAGGAACACGAAGAAAAGGTCGACGCAGCACGGCGGGCCATCGCCGACACCGAGGGGCGCCTCGACCGGCTCACCACCATCCTGGAAGAGCGCGACGATCCCGACGGTGCAATGTTCCAGCGCATCCAACGACGCCTCACCGACCTGGAAGACCAACTCGCCACCCGACGCGCCGAACTCGCCCACCTCCTCGCCAACGCACCCGCGAACGCACCCGGGCCGGTGGAACTCCTCGAACACCTGCCCACCATGGAGATCAACATCGTCGACCTGCCGCCGGACCGCCTGCGGCGGCTACTCGACGCCTTCGCCGTCCAGATCCACTACGACCGGCGCCACCACCGCGCCACCTACAAAGCGCACATCAGCGCCGCCGCCCTACCCCACGTCACCGACGTGACCGGGCACCTACCCGGACCCCGGCAACGCCCCGCACGCGAACGCCACAGCCGCCGATCGGTCGGCCCCGCCACCAGCGGGGCCGACCCCGCCCCATCCCGTCGCAGTTCTTCTGTGTGCCCTGCCGGGGGCACCTAGAACATGGAAACGGGTTTGACTGACAGGGGCGGACGCCAGCGCGTCCACCCCTTCTGCTTTGCGTTCGGGCTGCCGCTGCCTCGGAACCTTCGGGGCCCTGCCCGTGGCGTCGGCAGCAGCCTGGCTGATGACGTCGATCATCTCAGCGCGCAGTGTGATCCGCTGGAGGTGTCGGTCGTACCGGATCTACAGCTGGAAGGCGTCGAACAGCTGCCTCCGCATCTCGTCGGGCAGGTCGAGCACGTTCAGATCAACGTGCGGTAGTTGGTCCACCAGTTCGCGGGTTCCCGCCGCCTTCGGTTGTGAGCGCTTGCGTCGGTTCCAGACCATGTATCCGGTGTACTTGGGGTTGTTGAGGCGGTGCTGCGCGACCAGCCGGGGTTGTTCGGGCCGGTCGCCTCTGACCCGACCACCTGGCGGCTGTTGTCGCGGCTGGACGAGAGCCTACTGGCCGGGTTGCGGGCCGCCCGTGCCCGAGCCCGCGAAATCGCCTGGGCCCGTCATGCCATGCCAAGGTCCGCGGTGACCTGCCGCACCCGATGGTGACCTGCCGCACCCGATGGTGGCCGGCTGGCACGTCGAGGGTCTGGTCCTGGACATCTACGCGACGATCGTGATCTGCCACTCCGAGAAAGAACCGGCGACCCGCGCCTGGAAGAAGACCTTCAGCTACCACCCGCTGCTGTGCTTCCTGGACAACACCGGCGAAGCCCTCGCCGGCCTGCTGCGCGAAAGCCGAGCCGGGTCAAACACCACCGCCAACCACATCACCGTCCTCGATGAGGCCCAGATCCCCGACGCCCACCGGCACGGCACCCCAATCCTGCTGCGCAGTGATTCGGCCGGGCTCCAGCCACGGCTTCCTCGCCCACATCCGATCCCTACGCGAGCAGCACCACCTGGACATCCGGTTCTCGACGCCGCCGGATGGCCTACCGGCACCCGATTCCTGGTCCGCCGCGAACGCCCGCACCCCGGCGCCCAACTGACCTTGTTCGACACCGTCGAAGGCTGGCGGCACCAGGTCGTCGCCACCGACAACCGACACCCCCATCGGCGCGGGATCGATCCAGTACCTGGAGGCCCGCCACCGCGCTCACGCCCACGTCGAGGACCGCATCCGCTGCGGCAAGAACACCGGCTTCGGCCGATTCCCGTCCCGCGTCTTCGCGATCAACCAAGCCTGGCTCCACCTCGCGCTGACCGGCATCGACCTGATCGCCTGGACCCAAACCCTGTTCCTGCACGGTGACCTCGCCCGCACGGAGCCGAAGAAGCTGCGCTACCGGCTCCTGCATGTCGCGGCACGCCTCACCCGCACCGCCCGCCGGACCCGACTCGCCACTACCGCCGACTGGTCGTGGACCGACGCCCTAACCAGGGCATTCAACCGGATCGCCGCACTACCCCAACCCGCCGGCTGACCCCGAAATCTCACGCCTCGACCCGCAGCACGGAGGAACCCGGCCCAGCACCGGGCCATCAGCATGCCAGCGAACCGGCCGACCAGCCCCGAACCAACTCATCGACCAGCAGCTACGACAGATCCCCCAGATGAATGACCGAGGCCAGCGTTGCGTAGCCGGCCCCGGCCCCGGCCCCACCAGATCATCCGCGACCGTGGCCTGTGAGCCCGAAATGTTATGGTTGTCGGATCGCCTCCTCGTCTTCATGGCGTACCTGTCTCCTCAATCAGATATGACGCTCAGACGAAGCCAAAGGTGACCGATGAACGACCAGCGTCAGCTTGCCGATGAGTTCCATCGGCTCCGTGGCCACCTGCGCGGTGTCGCGTCGCGCATACTGGGCTCCTCGGACGAGGCGGACGACGCGATCCAGGAGGCGTGGCTGCGCGCGAACCGCAGCGACGTTGGCGTTGTTGCGAACGTGCCGGGGTGGCTGACCACGATCGTCGGCCGGGTGTGTCTCGACATGGTCCGTTCTCGCCTGCGCCGGCCCGAGGTCCCGATCGATGTGGGCGCTCCAGACCCGCCTGCCGGTGACACCGCGAGCAGTGACCCGGCCGAGGCAGCCGAGCTGGCCGACTCGGTCGGGCTGGCCCTACTGGTAGTTCTGGATCGGTTGACACCTGCCGAACGTGTCGCGTTCGTGCTTCATGACCTGTTCGCCGTGCCCTTCGCCGAAATCGCAGAGGTGGTGGAACGGTCGCCGGACGCCACGAAGAAGCTGGCCAGCCGCGCCCGTCAACGCGTGCGCGGGGCGCCGAAGCTGCCTGCCTGCGACGTCGAACGGCACCGCAGGGTCGTCGAAGCGTTCCTCGCCGCGACTCGGGCCGGCGACCTGTACGGCCTCATCGCAGTGTTGTCACCCGACGTCGAGCGGCGGGCGGATCGAGTTGCACTGCGGCGGTACGCCCGTGCGCACGTTCGAGGCGCTGGCGAGGTCGCGCAAGAGACGCTTACCAACAGCCAGCAGGCTCGCTTCGCTGAGCCCGCGCTCATCGAGGGTGAAGTGGGCGCAGTCGTGGCGCCAAGGGGGCGGCTGCGGTTCGTCCTGCAGTTCGTGGTCCACGACGATCGGATCGCTGCGATTGAGGTCGTCGGTGACCCACTCCGGCTCCGGCAACTGGACATTGCCCTATGCGCGCCGGTCACCTCCGCCTGACCGCAGACGTCAGATGGGTGGCAGGTTCACCGCAGGGGAGGTTGCACATGAGCACCAAAATCGCCATCGTCTACCACAGCGGATACGGCCACACTCGGCGGCAGGCCGAGGCGGTTAAAACAGGGGTTGAACTGGTATCTGACGTCGAAGCACTCATGCTGACCGTCGAGGAGGCCAAAGACCAGTGGGTCGAACTGGCGTGCGCCGACGCGATCATCTTCGGTGCGCCGACGTACGTCGGCGGTCCCTCGGCCGCTTTCAAGGAGTTCCAGGAGGCCAGTTCCGCCGCAGTGATGCGCAACGGCTACCTGTGGCGTGACAAGATCGCAGCGGGATTCACCAACTCGGGCACACAGGCGGGCGACAAGCTGGCGACGCTAACACAGATGGTGATCTTCGCCGCCCAGCACGGCATGCACTGGGTGTCGCTCGATCTACCGCCGGCGAACTGCTCGGCAACCGGCTCGGAGCACGATCTCAACCGGCTTGGGTTCTGGCTGGGCGCCGCCGCTCAGTCGAACGTCGACGCCGGGCCTGAGCAGGCGCCCCCGAAAGCCGACCTGCTCACCGCCGAGCACCTCGGTCGACGCGTTGCCGAGATCACACTGCGGTTCGTACAGGGGGTCGCCCTCGACCGTTAGCGGATGTTGAGGGGCTCGCAGGGACGCCGCGGCTTCGGCGACCGGCTGATCCTGCAGGCCCTGCACCGTGACCCGGCGTGATGGCCGACCTTCTCATCGACACCATTCGCGCAGCAGGCTCGCCAACCTGGGGTTTTCAGGATCGGTGATCTTGGGGTGGGCCAGAAACAGATCGGTTGGAATAGCGGGCGACGATGTCGGCGGTTTTGGGCCGCCCGGGCCAGTGGGGCTGTGGTGGACGGCCGAGAACGGCACTGTGCGGAGCCGTCGGCCCAGCCGGTCGGCCTGGTCGCGGCCGAGCTGCGACAGACCTTCGTCCGGCTCGTGGTCGGAGGCCGAACCCTGTTCGCCGTGGCGAACGAGGTACAGCTGTGTACGAGCCATCGTGGGCGACCCTCCGGGTCCTTGTGCGACGAGGAGCACAAGGACCCGGAGGCACGGACGACCCGGTCGAGAGCACTGCCAGGTGCACTCTTCTGGCACCCCTCCCTACACCGCATCACCTTCACATCGGGTTGCCGGGCGCGCGGTCGCGTCGTAAGCGCGAACCCGCGCATGTCTGGGCGTACCAAGGCCGCCTCGGGCCCATGCCGATGATCGTCTTAAGTCGGCGGGCCGGCGAGCGTGGCGGCCCGCAACAGCGGGTCTCGCAGCCACAGTGGCCGCAGGCGGGTCAGTCCGGCCGCCGCGCCGGCGATGCTCGCCAGCCGTTGCACAGTACGGCGGCGCTGCCGGTCGTACCGCTGGAGCCCGTCCGCGACCGTCGGCGCCCGTTCCAACGCCTCGGCGAGTGCGACGGCGTCGATGAGCGCCTCGCAGGCGCCCCGGCCCAGATCGGGCCGCATGCCGTGCGCCGCGTCGCCGATCAGCGCGACGTTGTGCCGCACGAAAGACGCCAGTCGCGGCACCGCGTACAGATCGTGGCGCAGGATGTCGTCCTCACGGATCGCGTCGAGAACCGGCCGTACCGGGGCCGCCCAGTCCCCGAAACGGGAACGCAGCTCGGCGAGCTCGGCTCCGGGCGAGAACGCACCCTCCGGTGCCGTGGTCATGGCGTACCAGTTCGTCCGGCCGCCCTCCTGCGGCGTCACGCCGAACTTCGCACCCGCCCCCCAGGTTTCGGTGACCGCCTCGGTAACCATGCCGTCGAGCCAGCCACGCCACGCAGTACTTCCCGTGTGCCGCGCGCGCGAGTCGGCGCCGAACAGTCCCATCCTGACCCGGCTGAAGATCCCGTCCGCCGCGACGACGAGGTCATGCTCCCGACGCAGCGGATCGAGGTCGCGCACCGGTGTCGCGAACCGCAGCACCGACGGATCGACCGCCTCGCGCAACAGGCTAAGCAACGCCGGCCGGGACAGCAGGATGACCGGGTCGCCGGTGCGCCGCTCAAGCTTGACGACGTCGATGGCGGCGATGCGTCCACCGTCGGGCCGCTGGAATGTGCCGGCACGCTGGGCCTCCCCCAGTGTACGGACCCGGTCACCGAGGCCGACTTGGTCCAGTGCTCGCAGCGCCGCAGGCCAGATCGCCAGCGCGGTGCCGGCACCCGACAGGTCGGGCTCTCGCTCGTACACGGTGGGGCGCCAGCCACGCCGGTCCAACGCGATGGCGGCGGCGAGCCCGCCGATGCCACCTCCGATGATCGCCACGGTTCCCTTCATGTCCTCAATGTACTACAGATGTAGTCTGTGGACTACCCATGTAGTGTATGGAACATGCCGACCCGTCAAGAGCAACTGCTCGACGCCGCCATCGCGGTCCTCGGCGACCAGGGCGTCCGCCACCTCACGCACCGCGCCGTCGACGCCGCGGCCGGGCTGCCAGCCGGCTCCACGTCGAACTACTTCAAGACCCGCGACGCGCTCATCGAGGCCATCGTCGACCGCTTCGCCACGCGCGAACAGGCCGTATGGGAAACGATCGCCGGACTGGTGCGCCCCAACACGCCGGATGAGCTCGCCAGCGCGCTCGCCGCGTTCGTACGCCGGGTCACCGGCCAAGAACGGACGATGATGCTGGCGCGGTACAGCCTGTTCGTGGAGGCCGCGCTCCGGCCGACGCTGCGCGAGAAGCTCGCCGAGACCGCCGAGGCGATCCGGGGTTGGGCAGCGCAGTGGCTGCGCGACCTGGGCTCGGCCGACCCGCACGCAGACTCCCGGCTGATCCTCGACCAGCTCGACGGGATCATGCTGCACCGCCTGGCATTCCCGGACCCGGCGGCGGACCCGACCCAGCAAATCACCAAGCTGACACGCGCAGTGCTCGGCCCCGCAGCCTCCTGATCGAGGCCACCAGCCGCCTCCCTCGGAGACACGCGGTCGCCAGCCAGCGATAACCACACTCCGCCGCCTGTCGGGCCGCGTGCACCATCGACAGCATCCTCATCTAGCCACCCCGTTCGCACCGGAGGTCATGGTCCCCACCGGGGCGACCGAGGTTCTGATGTGCAGCTACCCCACGCTGCGGCCCGGACCGTGGAGTCTCGGCAGTACCAGGCGCAACACCAGCGACGTCAGCAAGCTGACCGGCTACGTCAACGGGCTGGCGATCTCGTCCGAAGACGACGACGCCCGCCTGATGCACATCCCGTCTCGGCGGCGCAGCGTCGTGTTCGGCCACGCTGGGCAGCGCGTGGTGACGACCCACCTGGGCTGCCCCTTCCGGCAACGCGACGGCGGCACGTCCCGCCACGGTGGCGACCAGCGGAAGATCCTCACGTACTGGGGCCTGAGCTGGAACCAGCACTGAACGGTCCTGCTCCGCAACAGCCAGTCGGCGCGTGCTCTACGCCGATTTCTTTCCACCAGGCCCGCGCCGACCGGGACGTCACCGACCACCCGGCGCGGCTTGCCCCAACTCGACCAGGCCCACTCGCGCCCGAGTCCGAGTCCGGCTACACGGTCGGCACCGTCTCGACTGCGCCCAGGCCCTGACCCTCTGTCGCAGTGGTATGTCAGTTCCGTTTACTAGTGTCTCAGCTACATAAACCCAGATAACGATTCGGCAATGAGGGATAGACACCTACGCATCTGCCAAGTAGCTGACAAGCTGGAATAGTTTGCATATAAGCCGAGGTCAGAGCTGGTTTCGCGTGGCACGGTGAAGGCTGCAGGTGCCAACAGGATGTGCCGGGGCATAATTGTGTGTAAGATTCATCGACGTCAGCATCGACTCCCAGATCTGATCGACCAAGCCCACAGGAGGGGCATGGTCGAGCGAGCTGGCCGCACCATGAACAGTCGATGCCATCTAACTTACTGGCATCACATGGAAAGGGAAGCAGTATGAGGTTAAAGAGGACGCGAGCGCTCCTGGCGATGTCGATCGGCACCGCGGCTGCGGTGTTGATGACCGCCTCACCCGCACAGGCGGCGACCATCACCGACATCACCGCACTGATCGAAGATCATTCGAGGTACGTCGTCTGGAATGGTCTTGATCTCATCGGCTCGCCGACTTTGATCTCGGAGACCGATGCGGTTCCGGTGGGCACGGCGAAGGTCCTGTCAAGTGCTCCGTTCTACCTGGGGTGCGCGAGTTTGACGAACTCCACAAGTTTGGATCAGACCCTGACGAGCCACTCGTTCAGCAAGGGCTACTGGAACACGGTGTCGACGACCGTCACCACCGGTGTGTCGTCCACCACAAAGATTTCGGGTAGCTTCGCCCTCTCAAAAGTAGTCGGCCTTGACCTCGAAGAGTCAGTTACGGTGTCGTACCAAAATTCGAACACGCAGTCGGAGACGATCAGGGAGACCCACACCGCGCCGTCCCAGAAGGTGCTGGTGCCCGCAAAACAAACCCGGTACGTCGTGTCGTCGCTGACACAAAACACCTACAGTGGCTCGTTGGCACTCAATGGCAGTTTCCACGGCTCATTTGTGGCTTCCAGCGCTCTTTTCCCCCTCCCCCACCCATACAATATGTATGAAGTCTTGGCTAAGGCTAAAGATGCCGGCGCCAAGCTTCCTGCGGGATTCTCGCTGAACAGCTCCACCAGAAGGTTGGACTTCCAAGGAGCCGGGACCTACACGGTGAAGGCCGGGGTTCACTTCAAGGTTGAGGTCCTGGAAACGTTGCCGAGTGGGTTGCCGGCAACACAATGCGCCTGAGTTAGAGCGGGACCAGGTGGCCGCCGAGGGCGCAGCCACCGGAGGTGTCCCACCGACACCCACCACAACGGTGCCCCGCCCGACCACGAGGTCAGGCGGGGCACCGTGACAAGCTGCCCCGGTGTCCATGCCCCTCGCAAGCGTCACGGCTGAGCGCGGCAGTCGGCGGGCGACCTCGTCCAACGGCCCGTGGATGAGAACTTCGGCCTCCCAACGGTACGGAACACGAGCAAGCGCCGACGTCAGATGGGTGACGGGGTCAAAGCCGTCCGGCACCGTGAAGGTCTGCGTACCAGTCGTCAGCGAAGCGATCCGGTCGATCCGGAAGGTTCTCAGGCTGTCGTGCCGATGGTCGCGTCCGACCACATACCAGCGGCCGCGATGGAAGACGACACCGTACGGATCAAGGTCACGTTCGGTCTGCTCCTGTCGCCAGGATCGGTAGCTCATGCGGACGGCTGTGCGGGCGCGCGACGCCTGGGCCAGGGCCAGCAGCACACCCGCCTCGGGCGCCTGCGCGGTCACCGTGTCCGGCTACACGGTCGGCACCGTCTCGACTGTGCCAAGGCCCTGACCCGCTGTGACGGTGGTATATCAGTTCCGTTTACCAGTGTCTCAGATACATAAACCCAGATAACGATTCGGCAATGAGGGATAGACACCTAAAGCATCTGCCAAGTAGCTAACAAGCTGGAATAGCTTGCATACAAGCCGAGGTCAGAGCTGGTTTCCAATGACACGGTGAAGACTGCGGGTGCCGCCAGGATGCGCCTGGGCGTAATTGTGTGTAAGATTCATCGACGTCAGCATCGACTCCCAGATCGGACCGACCAAGCCCGCAGGAGAGGGCGTGGTTGAGCGAGCTTGCCGCATCATGGCTCAGTCGATGCAATCAATTTACTGGCATCACATGGAAAGGAAGGCAGTATGAGGTTAAAGAGGACGCGAGCGCTCCTGGCGATGTCGATCGGCACCGCGGCTGCGGTGTTGATGACCGCCTCACCCGCACAGGCGGCGACCATCACCGACATCACCGCACTGATCGAAGATCATTCGAGGTACGTCGTCTGGAATGGTCTTGATCTCATCGGCCCGCCGATGTTAATCTCGGAGACCGATGCGGTTCCGGTGGGTACGGCGAAGGTCGTGTCAGGTGCTCCGTTCTACCTGGGATGCGCGAGTTTGACGAACTCCACAAGTTCGGATCAGACCCTGACAAGCCACTCGTTCAGCAAGGGCTACTGGAACACGGTGTCGACGACCGTCACCACCGGCGTGTCGTCCACCACAAAGATTTCGGGTAGCTTCGCCCTCTCAAAAGTAGTCGGCCTTGACCTCGAAGAGTCAGTAACGGTGTCGTACCAAAATTCGAACACGCAGTCGGAGACGATCAGGGAGACCCACACCGCGCCGTCCCAGAAGGTGCTGGTGCCCGCAAACGAAACCCGGTACGTCGTGTCGTCGCTAACACAAAACACCTACAGTGGCTCGCTGGCGCTGAATGGCAGTTTCCACGGCTCATTTGTGGCTTCCGGCTTCCCTTTCTACTTTCCCGAACCGTACAATATGTATGAAGTCTTGGCTAAGGCTAAAGATGCCGGCGCCAAGCTTCCTGCGGGATTCTCGCTGAACAGCTCCACCAGAAGGTTGGACTTCCAAGGAGCCGGGACCTACACGGTGAAGGCCGGGGTTCACTTCAAGGTTGAGGTCCTGGAAACGCTGCCGAGTGGGTTTTCGGCAACACAATGCGCCTGAGTTAGAGCGGGACCAGGTGGCCACCAAGGGCACAGCCACCGGAGGTGTCCCACCGACACCCACCACAACGGTGCCCCGCCCGACCACGAGGTCAGGCGGGGCACCGTGACAAGCCGCCCAGGCTTCCATGCCCCTCGCTCACGGTCATGGCCAGCAAGGATCACGGCCGCCGCTTTGCCTGGGCGGGCAACCCGGGCAGGACTCGCGTGACCGTCACGGCACGCGCCAGGCGAAACTCTTCGCCACCAGTGATGGCCCTCAGTCGGAAGTTCGGCACCTGCACCAGGACAGCTGCCGCGCATCTGGTCCGCCGTTCGGTGCCGCAGCGTCGGCGAGGACTCGCGGCAGACGCACCCGAGGCCGTGCGGCGCTACGGGAGCGGGCTGACGCTCATGGAGGTTGGGCCGCGGTTCGGTGTCAGTGCACAGGCGGTAAGAGGGGCGGTGGTCGCAGCGGGCATCGAGAACGGAACGGACGATGCCGGCGGCATCGCGACGGGGCGCGCTGTCCCGCTTAGACGACTTGTTCGGTGCCCGGTCTGCGGCTGCTCTGAGCTGGTCAGCCAGATTTCTCAGCGCCGGCCGCAGTTGATCGGGTCGGCGGATGATGAAGGGCCACTCCAGTGCGGCCAGCAGGCGGGCCATGCCGTCCAGACGTCAGCCACCTTCGTACTCGTTCCCGGCGCTTGGCTCGGCGCATGGGCTTGGCACGACACCGCGCACGCGCTTGCCGGGCGCGGACACACGGCGCTTCCGCTGACGCTGACCGGCCTCGGCGAGTACGCCGACCGTGGCACTCCGGCGACGAACCTGGAGACCCGCATCGCCGACATAATCGACTTCATCACGCGACGTGACCTGCACGACGTCACCCTGGTCGCCCACAGCTACGCGGGTGCTCCCGTCACCGGAGCGGCCGCACAACTCGATGAACGGCTGAAGCGGGTGGTGTACGTGGACAGCGCTCCGTTCACCACCGGCATGTGCATGCTCGACCTCATGCCACCGGAGGCTGCCGACCAGCTGCGCCAGCAGATCGCCGAGGATGGCGAGGGGTGGCGACTACCGATGCCCCCCTTTGCCGTCCCGGGGATGTCCAGCAGCCTCGACGGACTCGACCAGAACAAGCGGGAGCTGCTGCGAGCGCATGCCAGCGCCCAACCATTCGGGACCTACGAGCAGCGGCTGGCGGGCCCGACCGAACCCCACCACGATGTCGGCCATGTCCTGGTCACGTGCGATGACTTCGGGGACCTGCTGGATGCCGGAATACCGATCCTGGCGTCCCTACACGAGCCGCCGTGGCGGCGCTTCGACCTGCACACGGGGCACTGGCCGATGTTGTCTGCCCCGATTGCGCTCGCCGACGTCCTCAGTGCGGCCGTCAGCTGGCCGCGGCGCAACGGGTGCATTTCAGCCGGTGGCCCGCCGAGCGCGGGCCCGACGCTTCCCCTCCTGCATCGCCTGCACCCGAGCCACCGGGATGGTGTGCCCCTCGGCGATCAGGTCGGCCGGGAGCCGCTGGGCCGTGGGCATGCCGTCCGCCCACGGGTCTGCCGCGGCGACCAGGGCGGGCGCGGTCTGAATCGTGAAATCGGTAGGTGTGACCGATGGCAGGATGTCCCAGGACACCGGGAACGACACCGGCACGCCGGGTCGCAGCCGTGGGCTGTAGGCGGCCACCACCGTCGCCCCACCGGCTCGGGTGGAGTCGATGAAGACCCTGCCACTGCGGTCCTCCCGGATGAAGGCGGTCGTCGCGAGGTCCGGGTCGAGGCGTGCCGCCCGAAGCGCGAGCGCTCGGGTGGCGGCGGCCAGCTCCTCCGCCGTCGCCTCCGCCGTCACCGGCACGAACACGTGCACCCCCTTGGCGCCGCTGGTCTTCACCGCCCCGGCGAGACCGGCACCGGTGAGAGCCCGTCGGACCAGGAGGGCCGCCGCCACCGCCACCTCGAACGGGGCGCCCTCCGGCGGGTCCAGGTCGAGCACGAGGTGGGTCGGGCACTGCGGGGCGGCGACCGTGGCGAGAGTGGGGTGGAACTCCACCGCCCGCTGGTTGGCGAGCCAGAGCAGCGTACGTCGGTCGCCGCAGAGGGCGTACGAGATCTCGCGGTGCGACGCTGCCGCCCACACCCCCGTACGAGGAACCCAGTCCGGGGTGTACTTCGGCAGGTTCTTCTGCATGAACGGGGGCTGCCCGGGGCGCACCCGCATGACCGACAGCGGCCTTTCCCGCAGGTGCGGCAGGATTCGGTCGCGCACCGCGTCCAGGTAGTTCACCAGGTCGTGCTTTGTCGCACCCGCCCCGTCGAACAACGGCTGACTCAGGTTGGTCAGTGCCACCCCGTCCCGGGTCTCCTCGGCCTTGCCCATCTGATCACCCTGCCGGGCGCCGAGACGGCGGTCAACACCACCGGCCGTAGACACGAACACGTCGGCCTGCCGCGTGCCGAAACCGGCGGTGCCCGAAGCACCCTCGCCGGCCGTCACTATGCCCGGCCGAGCCCACGAGAGTGTGGCGAACACCACTGGATGGCCCACCAGTCGTCATCTGACCGATCGGTCAGGCATGCTGTTCGAGGAGGTGGGACCGACATGACACGGGCAGCGCCCGAGCGGCACGCCGATATTCTCACGGCGGCGGGGCGACGGTTTGCGCAATCCGGCTACCGGGGCACGTCGTTGCAGGACATCGCGGCAGACGTGGGCTGTTCGAAGGCGGCGGTGCTCTACCACTTCGCCGACAAGAAGGCCATTCTCGCCGAACTGGTGGCCCGGCCGATCGACCAGCTACGGGAACTCGATGAGCGCATCGCCGCCGCGAGCAGCCCGGCGGAGGCGCAACAGATGGCGGCCGAGGGCTTCGTCGATCTGGCGGTCCGGTTCCGCCGCGAGACCGCGTTCCTGCGCGGTGAGTTCCCCGGCCTGTTCCAGCAACCCCCCTTCAGCCACCTACAACACATCCCGGATCGGCTCGTCCATGCCTTCGCCGGACATTCCGACCGCCCGGCCGCCCGGGTCGCGGCGCTGGTGATCCTCGCGGGCATCGCCGAGACGTGCGGCGAATTCATCGATCTCCCCGAGGCGGAGCTACGTCCGGCGCTGCTAGCGCTGGTCCGCCGGGCACTCGAACCGGTCACCTGACCCCACCAATAACGACGGAGGACTCCGACCCATGTCGACCCTGCTCTATCGGCTCGGCCGCGGTGCGATGCGCAGACGACGCCTCGTCGCCGCGATCTGGCTAGTCGTGCTCGTCGGTCTCGGCCTGGCGGCCCTGAACCTGCGTGGCCCAACGGCGAGCGACTTCAGCATGCCCGGCACCGAGTCGCAGCAGGCGAGGGATCTGCTCGAGGAGCAGTTCCCGGCGGCCAGCGGCGCCACCGGCACAATCGCGCTCAAAGCCCCGCAGCCGGGCCTGCTTGGCACGCCACAGGGCCAGGCGGTAGCCACCGAGGTCACCCAGGAGGCCGCGACGCTGCCCGGCGTGACCGCCGCGGTGGACCCACTCACAGCCCAGGCCATCAGCCCGGACGGCCAGTTCGGGCTGATCCAGGTCCAGTTCACCGAGGGTGCGGACAAGGTCACCGACGAAGAGCGGGAGGCGTACGAGCAGGTCGGCGCCGCGGCCAAGGCGCAGGGCTGGCAGGTAGCCCCCGGCGGTGAGGTACTCAACGCCGAGCCGCAGGCCGGCTCCTCCGAGGCGATCGGCGTCGCCGTCGCGGCGATCGTCCTGGTCATCACCTTCGGCTCGCTGGTAGCAGCGGGAATGACCATGCTCAACGCGCTGATCGGGGTCGGCGTCGGCATGGCCGGTCTCTACGCGCTCAGCGGCACGGTGGAGTTGACCAGCACCGCGCCGATCCTCGCCCTGATGCTTGGTCTCGCGGTCGGCATCGACTACTCACTCTTCATCACCTCCCGCTACCGGCAGAACCTGCTCGAGGGGCTGCCACCGGACGAGGCGGTCGGCCGGGCGGTCGGCACCGCCGGCTCGGCCGTGCTCTTCGCCGGCGCCACCGTGGTCATCGCGCTGTCCGGTCTGGCGGTGGTGAACATCCCGTTCCTGACCGTCATGGGTCTGGCCGCCGCCGGAACGGTCGTCATCGCCGTGCTGGTCGCCCTCACCCTGCAGCCGGCGCTGCTCGGCTTCGCCGGCCGGCGGGTGCTCCGCCGCAAGCAGCGGCACCACTACCGGACCACCCCGGCCGAGCCGGGAACCGACGCATCCGAGCCGACCGTGCCGGCCGAGGACCGCTCCACCTTCGGCTTCCGCTGGGCCCGGCTGGTCATCCGGTTCCGGGTGCCGGTGATCCTGGTCGCCCTGCTCGGGCTGGGCGTGCTCGCGCTGCCCACCTCCGACATGCGGCTGGCCCTCCCGGACCAGGGGACCGCACCGGTCGGCTCACCGGCCCGGGTCTCCAACGACCTGATCAGCGAGGGCTTCGGGCCGGGCTTCACCGGTCGGCTGGCGATCGTGGTGGCCGGGGACAGCCCGCAGGCGACGGCGGCAGCCGTACCGCAGGTCGCGGCCCTGGTTCAGGACACCAGCAACGTCCTGGCCGTGGCGCCACCACAGCTGAGTCCGGACGGGCGGACCGCCCTGCTCGGCGTGATCCCGGAGACCGGGCCCACCGACCCGGCGACCGAGCAGGTGGTGGATGACATCCGCGGCTCGGTCGGCGGCATCCAGGGAGCCGACGTGCTGCTCACCGGGGTGACGGCGATCGGTATCGACGTCTCGGAGAAGCTCACCGACGCCCTGCCGATCTATCTGCTCCTGGTGGTCGGGCTGTCGATCGTGCTGCTGATGCTGGTGTTCCGCTCACTGCTGGTGCCGGTGAAGGCCGCGCTGGGCTTCCTACTCACCGTGGCGGCCACCTTCGGGCTGACCGTCGCGGTCTTCCAGCAGGGCCACCTCGCCGACCTGGTCGGTCTGGACACACCGGGGCCGCTGATCAGCTTCCTGCCGATCCTGCTCATCGGTATCCTCTTCGGACTGGCGATGGACTACGAGGTCTTCCTCGTCTCCCGGATGCGGGAGGACTTCGTCCACGGCGACACCGCCCAGCAGGCCACCATCAGCGGAATGGGTCACGGTGCCCGGGTGGTCACCGCGGCCGCGCTCATCATGATCTCCGTCTTCGGTGGCTTCATCTTCATGGAGGACCCGGTCATCAAGTCGATGGGCTTCGCGCTGGCGGTCGGCGTCGCCATCGACGCGTTCGTGGTCCGGATGACGATCGTGCCGGCGGTCATGTCCCTGCTCGGCGACGCCGGTTGGTGGCTGCCGCGCTGGCTGAACCGGGTCCTGCCCAACGTGGACGTGGAGGGTGAGGGACTGCGGAACCACCTGGCGGAGCAGGAACCCGCCCGCACCTGAGGTCACCGAAGCGGCCCCCTGTCCAGCGCGTGCTGCGCCGGGCAGGGGGCCCTTCCCGTACTGCGCCGGACCAGGGGCCCCACCTCGGGCACCGCCCGCTACACCCCAGCCGGGTACGTCTCCAGCTCCCCGTGGGTGCCTCGGGTGGGGAGCGGGTCCAGGGCGGTCGCCTCATCGCACCAGACGAACCCGTCGTATCGCTCCCCCAGTCGGGTCGGCTGATAGTTGCCCCAGGATTCGAACGAGGGATTGTAGACCACCCCGATCGCCCGGTGGTCCAACGGCTCGGTCACCCAGCTGGGCTGGTCGGCGCCGCCGAAGATCAACACTGCCTGTTCCGGCAGCAGCTCGTGTAGCCGCCGTTCCACCGACCCCTCCCGGGCCGGCGGAACGGCCATTCTCTCGGCCGGCGAGCCCCAGTGCGGCGCGGCGACCACTGTGCCCCGATGGCTGCCGAACCCGACCAGGACGACATCGTCCCGGCCGTGCCGCTCCCGGGCCAACTGGCCGAGGCTGACCATGCCGTCCGCGACCATGTCGGTTGCCCGCGCGTCCCCGACGTGAGTGTTGTGGGCCCACACCACCCCGCGCGCCCCCGGGCCGTAGCGCTCCAGCAGCCGGTCCAGCGTGTCGGCCATGTGATTGTCCCGGATGTTCCACGACTCCGGTCCACCGCCAATCATGGCGCGGTAGTACCGCTCCGCGCCGGAGACGACCTCCGCGTTCTGCCAGGCCGAGAAGGCGTCCGCACCGTCGGTCGCCGAGTGCTCCCGCATCCGCGCCAGCAGGCAGACCACCTCGTCCTCGCAGCGCGCGGAGACGAACCGGCTCGCCGCGCCGTACTCCTCGATCCGCCGTCCGTACGGCTCGAAGCACCGGTAGGCGTCCTGGGCGGCGTCCAGCGCCCCGGGCGCCTCCTCCCCCAGATAGTCGAAGATGGCCTGCATCGACTCCCACAAGCTGTAGACGTCCAGCCCGTGGAAACCGACCCGTTCCGGCTCGGGCCGTTGCCCGTTCCACTCCCGCAGCCAGCGGCAGAAGCGGGCCACCTCCGCGTTCGCCCACATCCAGGTGGGCCACCGCTCGAACCGTTCGAGGGCGGCCTGCGGTTCGACGGCGGCGTCGGGGGCGGCCGTGACCGAGCGATGCACCCGGTCGCAGTCTGGCCAGTCCCCCTCCACCGCGACGAACGAGAATCCCCCCTCGACGATCAACCGCCGGGTCAGCTCCCCCCGCAGCCGGTAGTAGTCATGGCTGCCGTGGGTCGCCTCCCCCAACATCACGATCTGGGCGTCCCGGGCGCGCTCCAGCAACGGGTCAAAATCGCTCGGGGCGCCGAGCCGCTGCACCAGCATGCCGGGCGGCTACCCTGCCCAGCGGGTGGGCAAACCCGGTGTGCCGGCAGGCGGAGCGGGTATCCGTACGCATGACCGTCTCGGACGCACAGTTGCAGGACCACATCGCCACCCTCGACTACCCCGTATCCCGTGCGAACCTGATCCGGTGGGGCCAGGAGAACGGGCTGAGCACGGAGATGTTGCAGGTACTGCGGCTGTTGCCGGAGGCGAGCTTCGACTCCCCGGCCGAGCTGTCCGAGGCGCTGAACCCTCTCGTCTAGGGACGTTGTCGACAACCCGGGCGTTGGTCAACGTCATGGTGTTGTTCGTACCGTTGTAGATGCCACCACCCGTGGCGCCCGCCCAGGTGCCGTCGCCCCGGTCGCCACACCCTGCCCCAGGAAGGGAGCCCGGGCTACGAAGACCCCAACAGACGGAACAGCACCAGCCACTGCTCCGGCCAGACCTGACCGACCGGGGTCGCCGGATCGAGTCGGGTCGCGCGCAGCGCCGCCGCCAGCCGCGCCCGCGAGTGGTGGCGGGCCAGCGACGCCGCGAGCGAGCCGCCGACGCCGTCGAAGCCCAACTCCACCATCCGGCGGTACGCGGGCAGCGCCGCCACCGGCAGCAGCGGCTCCCGGCGGCGCTCGATGCGCAGGATGCCGGCGTCCACCCGCGGGATCGGACGGAACGCCGTCCTGGGCACCCGCCCGGCCAGCCGCCAGCTGAACTCCGGCCAGCTGCGCACGGTCAACCGCGTCCACCGCCCGTAGTCACCGCTGCGCTTGCGGGCGTACTCGAGTTGGGTGAGCAGGGTGGCCGCGCGTAGGCCCGGCGCGGCCAGGCACCAGCGGACCACGGCGGAGGTCAGCGACCACGGAATGTTGCCGACCACGTCGAACGGCGCCCGCGGCGGCGGGGCGGTCAGGAAGTCGGCCTGCCGACAGGTCACAGTGGGCAGATCCGCGCAGCTTCGGAGCAGTTCGGCAGCGGCGACCGGGTCTACCTCGTAGGCGATGAGGCGACGGCTGCGGGCGGCGAGCAGTCGGGTCAGCTGGCCACGTCCGGCACCCACCTCCAGTAGGAGGCGGTCCGGGTCGGGCTGGGCCGCCCGGGTCAGCCGGCTGATCGCGGCCGGATCAACAAGAAAGTTCTGGGATAGCACGCGACGGGACCGGTCGCGTGCGGTTGCTCGGGTACGGCGGGGCGCCATGGATCGTCGTCCTGTCTGTCGCCGGTGGCGACGCAGGACAGGCAGCCGGAATCGGGGCCTGTCCGGGTGGGTCGAGACTCGGACGGCCCTCGGCGCGGGCGCGCGGTGCGCGGTTGGTCAGACGCGGCGGGCGCCGGCCGGGGCCGGACGCCGAACGCGCGGACGGGCCACCAACAGCAGCCCGTGGGCAGCCGGTGCGGCAGCCCACTCGGTCAGGGTGTACGCGAACATGGCCCGGACTGTAGTCGCCCAGGCCACCCCGCTCAACAGATTTTCGCCGTACCAGCGTCAGTACAGGTCGTCGCCGCACCGGCCCCGGTCGGGACGTGCTGGGCGGCTACGCGGGCACCTCAACGGTGCGGGCCTCGGCGCGGGCCGTCTCCGCCGCCGCCAGGATGGCCACCACCTCACGACCGAACCGGACGTCGAGGAGGTGATCCCGGGTCCCCGAGTCGATCTCCGCCAGGAGCTGGTCGATCGCCGTCCCGAACGCCCCGGCCAGGGTGCCGTTGCCGTGGGGAGCAGCCTCGATGCCACTCTCGCCGTAGAAGACGACGTCCTGACGGACCACTCCGCTGGGAGCGTCCAGGGTGAGCGACAGCCTGCTGGTGGCGCCGTTGTCGTGGTGGAGCAGCAGGTGCACCAGCCCTCGGGGGCCGTTCATCGCCGCGACCCGGGTGACCCGCCCCATGACCGGCAGGATCAGTGACAGCGCGTGCGGACCGATGTCCCAGAGCCCGCCGTGCTCACGCCGCCAGGTGGAGCCCATGTACGGGCTGCCCGGCTGGAAGATCGAGCTGAAGAGGGTCGCCTCGGCGTGCTGCCAGCCGCCGTCCGCGGCGGTCGCGGCGAGGAAGTTGGTGACGTTCTGGTGATAGCGCTGGGTGAAGAAGACCAGCGAGGCGACGTCGGCGGCCCGGGCCGTGGCGACCAGGCGGTCGGCGTCGGCGAGGGTCAACGCGAGCGGCTTGTCGAGCAGCAGGTGCCGTCCCGCCGCAGCGGCCCGGGTCGCCAGGTCGACCTGCACATCAGGTGGCAGGGCGATCGCCACAGCCTCGCACGCCTCGATCAGCGCGTCAGCGTCGTCGAACGCCGGCACGCCGTACCGCTCGGCGAGCGCGGCGGCCTTGGCCGGATCCCGCCCCCAGACACCGACCAGCTCGGTACGAGGATGAGCGGCCAGGCCCGCTCCGTGTGCCTCGCCCGCCCAGTGCCCGGTACCGAACAACCCAAACCGCACCACGAACCTCCAGCCAGTCGGCGCCGCGACCCACCGCGGTGTCGCAGACAACGCTATCCCGCGGGGCAAGGACGCCACCGGCAGGTGTACTCCCCGGATGAGTAGAGTGTGCCGGTGACCGAAGCGAGCGCGACCACCAGCGCTGCTGGCGACCTTCCAGTCGACGGGCTCCTCGCCGCCGTCCCGATCGCGCTCTCCCTCCTCGTCGCAGGTTGGGCCCTCGTGGCGACCCTGCGGCACCGCGCCCCGGACCGGGCGCAGTTCGCCGGCCTGGCCGTGCTGGAAGTGGCGCTGCTCGTGCTCACCGTCGTCACCCTGATCGCCCTCGGTGGGGGCCAGCGGCCGGATGAGCCGGGGTCCTTCTTCGGCTACCTGGCCACCCTGGTCTGCCTACCCCCGCTGGCCTGGGTGCTGGCGCGAATGGAGCCCACCCGGTGGGGGTCGGCCATCGTCTGCACGATCTGCCTGGTCACCCCGGTGGTTCTGGTCCGACTCCAGCAGACCTGGACGGTGCTCGGTGGCTGACCGGCAACCCACCGAACGCCCGCAACCCGCCGATCGGAGGCGACCCGCCGATCGGACGCGGACCAACTCCGGTCCCGGCCGCCTCCTGATCGCGGTCTACCTGCTCTTCGCCATCGCCGCCACCAGCCGGGCCGGCCTCCAGATCGCCACCCGGTTCGAGGCGGCGCCGATGGCGTACCTCCTCTCCGCCTTCGCCGCGGCGGTCTACATCGTGGCGGCGGTGGGGCTGGGCCGGGCCGGTCGCACCGGCCGCCTGATCGCACTGGCCTGCTGCACGGTCGAGTTGGTCGGGGTGGTGGGTGTCGGTGCGGTCAGCCAGGCCCGGCCGGAGTGGTTCCCGGACGAGACGGTCTGGTCCGGCTTCGGCAGCGGGTACGGCTACATCCCGCTGGTGCTGCCGGTGCTCGGTCTGCTCTGGCTCTGGCGTACCCGCCACGACCTCGGCCTGGCTCTGGCCAGCCGGCCGAGGCCGTCCCGGGTCGCGCCGGATCAGTCCTTCGGCCCGCCGGCGACATAGAGGACCTGCCCGGAGACGAACGACGCGCCCGCACTGGCCAGGAACGAGATCGTGTGCGCGATGTCCTCCGGGCGGCCCACCCGACGGACCGGAATCTCCGCCTCAGCGTGCTTCTGCAGCGTCTCGAAGTCAATCTTCATCCGGGCGGCCGTCGCCGCGGTCATGTCGGTGACGATGAAACCTGGAGCGACCGCGTTGACCGTCACCCCGAACGGGCCCAACTCGATCGCGAGGGTCTTCGTGAAGCCCTGCAGACCGGCCTTCGCCGCGGCGTAGTTCGCCTGCCCCCGATTGCCGAGCGCGGAGGTGCTGGAGAGGTTGACGATCCGGCCCCACCGCTGCTCGACCATGTGCTGCTGGGTGGCCTGGCTGAACAGGAAGGCACCCCGCAGGTGCACGCCCAGCACCGTGTCCCAGTCAGCGTCGGACATCTTGAACAGCAGATTGTCCCGCAGCACACCGGCGTTGTTCACCAGGACGGTGGGCGCGCCGAGATCGGCGGCGACCCGCTCGACGGCCGCCTCCACCTGGGCCCGGTCCGACACGTCCGCACCGACGCCGAGCGCCCGTCCACCCGCCTCGGCGATGGCGGCGACGGTCGCATCGGTCGCGGACTTGTCGATGTCCACCACCGCTACGGCCAACCCGTCGGCGGCCAACCGTCGGGCGGTGGCCGCTCCGATGCCCCGCGCCGCGCCGGTCACGATCGCGACCCGCTGCTCCGACATGCTACCTCCCAGTAACCTCGATCGATCGAAGGAGCTTAACCCACTCGACTCGACCCGGTACCCGGCCAGGAAGCGGTCGCCGCTCGGGGGCTCGACGGGTTGTCCGCCGCGCTACCGAGGGTAAGAGCCGGCGAGCGGCCCTGGTTGACGCCGACAGGAAGCCGACCAGGGCCGCTCGCACCGCTAGCGGCGGAAGGTGAACCAGGTGACGTTGACGAAGTCGTTCGGCTGGCCGCTGGTGAAGGTCAGGTAGACCGTGTGGCGACCGGTGGGGCCGGCGACGTTGCCGGGTACCGAACGCCAGCTCTGCCAGCCGCCGGTGCTGCCGATCGCGAAGCTGCCGATCGGTGGGCTGGTCGGGCTGTCCAGGCGCACCTCGACCAACCCGCTCACCCCACTACCGGCGCCGGAGGCGACCCGGGCGACGAAGTCCCGGGGTCCGGTGGCGCCGAACTCGACGTTGTCGTACCGGGCCCAGTCACCGTTGCGCAGATAGCCGATGTTCTCCCCGCCCTCGGTGGCGTCCTCCACCTGTACGCCGTACTGGCCGTCGAACGACTCGGCCTCGATCGTCGCGTACGCGTCCCGCGCCCCGCCCGGCGGTGGGGTGGTCGGTGGCGCGGTGGTGGGCGGGGCGGTGGTCGGCGGAGCGGTGCCAGCGCCTCGGCTGTAGACCGCGACGTAGTCAACGAGCATCGGCCGACCCGGCACCGTCGCGGCGGTCGGAGTGGTCCCCCCGGCGACACCATTCGGGAAGGCACCACCCATCGCCACGTTGAGCAGCAGGAAGTAACCGTCGTGACTGGTCATCTGGGACCAGGCCGGCTCACCGACCCGGGTCTGCGTCACCGTGTGGTACTGCTCGCCGTCGACGTACCAACGCAGCTCCTGCGGGCTGACCGAGGCGTCCCACTCGAACCGGTAGGTGTGGAACGCCGACTGACAGGTGGCTCCCGGGCAGGTTCGGGCGGCCCCGATGCCGTTGAACTCGTCGCACGGCCCACCCGGCGCGTAGCCGCAGTGCAGCACGCCCCACACCGAGTTGATCCCGTTGACGTTCTCCATCACGTCGAACTCGCCGACGCTCGGCCAGTTCTGGAAGTTACCCCGGTACGGCGAGCCGAGCGCCCAGAACGCCGGCCAGTAGCCGGCCGCCGGAGCCCCGGTCACGTTCGGCACCTGGAGCCGGCCCTCGATCGCGAGGACGCCGCCAGCCGGCGGCTTGAAGTCGGTCCGTACGGTCTCGATCCGGGCCGAGGTCCACCCGCCGGCCGAGTCGCGCAAGGGGGTGATTCGTAGGTTGCCCGCACCGTCGTGACTGAGGTTGGCGGTGCTGTCGGTATACGTCTGGATCTCGCCGGTGCCCCAGTTGGGCGGGCCGCCGGGGTAGCTGGTGCCGAGATCGATGATCCAGTTGGCCGAGGAGGGCAGGGTGCCGGCCGCACCGTCGAAGTCGTCGCTCCAGACCAGACTCCAGCCGGGGGCGGGCGTGGGCACGGCGGCGCTGGCGGTGACCGCGACACCGGCCAGGGCGGCGGTGGTGAGGGCAGTGAACAGCGCCAACGCCAGTCGCTTCCGGCGTCTCGCGGGCAGGGCGGCAGACGCCCCGGGTGGGTTGTGCATGAACGTGCCTCTCTGGGGGACGGGTCGAGAGAGCGCTCTCACCGAGTTGTACGTGCCTGCCACGCAGTTGTCAATGTCGATCTCCCCCAGCTCCACGCAGCACACTCGGTCCGGGGTCGATCCATGGCAGGATGAGCTGATGGCAGAACGGTTGATCGTCATCGGCGGCGATGCCGCCGGGATGGCCGCGGCATCCCAGGCCCGCCGCCGCCGCGGCCCGGACGACCTGGAGATCATTGCCTTCGAGCGGGGCGGATTCACGTCCTACTCGGCCTGCGGCATCCCGTACTGGATAAGCGGCCTGGTGCCGCAACGCGACCAGCTGGTCGCCCGCGATCCGACGACATTCCGCAAACGGTTCAACATCGGAGTCCGGCTACGGCACGAGGTCACCGCGGTCGACCTCGACCGGCGCGAGGTGGTCGCCCGGGACCTGACCAACGGCGGCGAGGTCCGCGAGCGATTCGACACCCTGGTCTACGCCACCGGCGCCCACCCGCTGCGGCCCGGCTGGGCACGCACCGGGGTGAAGGGCGTCTTCGGCGTGCAGACCCTCGACGACGGCGCCGCCCTGCGGGACTGGCTGGACACCGATCCGCGCCCTCGCCAGGCGGTCGTGGTCGGCGGTGGCTACATCGGAGTCGAGATGGCCGAGGCGCTGATCCAGCGTGGACTGGAGGTCACCCTGGTCGAGAAGGCCAGTCAACCGATGTCGACCGTGGACCCGGACATGGCCAAGCTGGTCAACGACGCCATGCACGGGGTGGGGGTGCAGATCCGCACCGGCCTGGAGGTGACCGGTCTACAGGAACGAGACGGGCGGGTCTGCGCGGTGCTCACCTCCGACGGGCCGATCCCCGCCGACCTGGTCGTGCTCGGGCTCGGCGTCCGCCCCAACGTCGCGCTCGCCGAGGCCGCCGGGCTGCCGATCGGGCCCAGCGGGGCCCTGCGGGTGGACCGGCGCATGCGGGTGCCCGGAGTTGACGACGTGTGGGCCGCCGGGGACTGCGTGGAGTGCCTGCACCGAGTCAGCGGGATGCCCGTACACATCCCACTGGGCACGCACGCCAACAAGCAGGGCCGGGTCGCTGGCATCAACATCGGTGGTGGGTACGCGACCTTCCCCGGGGTGATCGGCACCGCGGTGATCAAGGTCTGTGACCTGGAGGTCGGCCGCACCGGGCTCCGGGAGCAGGACGCCGCGGCGGCGGGTTTCGAGTTCGTCTCGGTGATCACCGAGTCCACCAACCGGGCCGGCTACTTCCCCGGCTCCCGCCCGATGACCGTCAAACTCATCGCCGAACGGCCCACCGGGCGGCTCCTCGGCGCCCAGATCGTGGGCTGGTCGGAGGCAGCGAAGCGGATCGATGCCCTGGCCGTGGCGCTCTGGAACGGCATGACCGTGGATGACATGACCGCCCTCGACCTCGGGTACGCCCCGCCGTACTCCCCCGTCTGGGACCCGGTGCTGATCGCCGCGCGTAAGGCCGTTGACGCCCTCGGGCGGTGACGCGGGTCCGCCTCCCCCTCCGGGCCGGAGCAGCCGGGGACTCCCCCTCCGGAGAGCACCTGCAATGAAACGCTGCAAACAAGCTGTCAAACGCAATGATCCGACGGCCGAAGCAACTTCCTACGGTGGATTCTGCTGACCTGCCCCACATACCGTGGAGCAACGGCGCCAGCCCGCGGGCCACGGTGGCCGGGGCGCGCCCAACCCTGGGAGCAGGACAATGCCGATGGACGCCACTCGCCAGCGCTTCCTCATGTGCCGGCCGACACACTTCGCCGTCGACTATGCGATCAATCCGTGGATGGATCCGGCCACACCAGTCGACGTCGACCTGGCGATCCGGCAGTGGGAACAACTACGCCAGACCTACCGGGACCTTGGCCACACCGTCGAGGAGATCACCCCGCTACCGGGCCTGCCCGACATGGTCTTCGCCGCGAACGGCGGCACGGTTCTCGGCGACCGGGCCATGGCGGTGCAGTTCCGGGACCCGCAGCGTGCCGACGAGGCGCCCGCCTACCGGGCCTGGTTCGAAGCCGCCGGCCTTGAGGTACACGACCCGAAGCACGTCAACGAGGGGGAAGGCGACATCCTGCTCGCCGGTGGCCACCTCCTCGCCGGCACCGGGTTCCGGACCGCGCACGCCGCCCACGCGCAGCTGCAGGAGGTGTTCGGCTACCCGGTCCTCACCATGCAGCTGGTGGACCCCCGCTTCTACCACCTGGACACCGCGTTGACCGTGCTGGACGAGCACACCATCGCGTACCTCCCCGAGGCGTTCTCCCCCGGCAGCCAAGCGGTGCTGCGCCGGCTCTTCCCGGACGCCGTAACCGCCAGCATGGCCGACGCCGCGGTCCTGGGCCTCAACGCGGTCAGCGACGGCCAGCACGTCGTCCTGCCGGCGCAGGCCACCGGCTTGGCGGCGAAGCTGCGGGAGCGGGGCTACCAGACGATCGGGATCGACCTGTCCGAGCTGCGTAAGGCCGGCGGTGGCCCGAAGTGCTGCACGTTGCGACTCCGACAGGGAGGCGAGTGAATGATCAAAGAAGAGGTACGGACGCCGGCGGCCGTCCGCGATGCGCAACGGTGGACAGCGCACAACTACCATCCGCTGCCGGTGGTCATCTCCTCGGCCGAGGGCGCCTGGGTGACCGACGTGGACGGCCGCCGCTACCTGGACTGCCTGGCCGGCTACTCGGCGCTCAACTTCGGACACCGTCACCCGAAGCTGGTCGAGGCCGCCCACGCCCAGTTGGACCGACTCACCCTGACCAGCCGCGCCTTCATCCACGACCAGTTCGCCGACTTCTGCCGGGAACTGTCCCAGCTCTGCGGCAAGGAGCTGGTGCTGCCGATGAACACCGGGGCCGAGGCCGTCGAGACCGGCATCAAGGTGGCCCGCAAGTGGGGCTACCAGGTCAAGGGAGTCGCGGCGGAACAGGCGAACATCGTGGTGGCCGAGGGCAACTTCCACGGCCGCACCACCACCATCGTCAGCTTCTCCACCGACGAGGACGCGCGCGCCGACTTCGGGCCGTACACCCCGGGCTTCCGCCTCGTCGCCTACGGCGACCTGACGGCGCTGACCGCCGCCATCGACGAGAACACCGTCGCGGTGCTGCTCGAACCGATCCAGGGCGAGCAGGGGGTCATCGTGCCGCCGCCCGGCTACCTGCCCGGCGTACGGCGGGTCTGTACCGACCGGAACGTGCTCCTCCTCGCCGACGAGATCCAGTCCGGTCTTGGCCGGACCGGCACCACGTTCGCCTGCGAACACGAAGCTGTCGTGCCGGACATGTACCTGCTCGGTAAGGCTCTCGGCGGCGGAATCGTGCCGGTCTCGGCCGTCGCGGCGGATGCCGGCGTTCTCGGCGTGCTCCAACCAGGCCAGCACGGCTCCACCTTCGGCGGGAACCCCCTTGCCGCCGCGGTCGCCACCGAGGTTGTCCGACTCCTGGCCACCGGCGAGTTCCAGCGCCGCTCCGCCGAACTCGGCGCCCGCTTGCACACCGGGCTCCAGGCGTTGGTCGGCAAGGGCCTGCTCGCGGTCCGGGGCCGCGGGCTCTGGGCCGGCCTGGACATCGACCCGACCCTGATGAGCGGGCGGGAGGCGAGCGAACGGCTGATGAGCCGCGGTGTCCTCGCCAAGGACACCCACGGCTCCACCCTCCGCCTGGCCCCGCCCCTGGTCATCACCGAGGAAGAGACCGACTACGCGGTGGCGCAGCTCGCGGCGATCCTCACCGAATAGCCCTCGTACCACCGCGGGGGAGCCGGGTCACGGCCCGGCACCCTGCGGTGGCCGGGTCAACGCGGCAGGCGCATCGCCATCGTCGGCGCCTCGGCCATCACCGAGGCCGGGGTGTACGGCGCGCCAGCCGGCAGTTCGTCCGGGCGCCCAACCTGCACGCCCGGGTACAGCTCCACCATCTCCCCCTCGGCCAGCACCCGAGACTGCTGCGGCGCCAGCGGGACACGCTCCGCCTCCACCATCGACCCGTTCGGCCGGATCCCCGAACCGTTGGTACTCACGTCGGTGACGATGATCTCGCCGACGCGCAGCTCCAGTCGCAGGTGGCTGCGGCTGATCCACCGGCGGGCCTCGTCGTTGAGCCACTGGCCGAGGACAATCCCGTCGTCCGCCTCCGGAGCACGCCCGACCAGTACCGGCTCGGAGTCGGTGAGCACGAACCGGCGCCGGATCAAACCACCGACCCGGACCGCCAACACCGCCGACCGAGGACGCGGACCCGCGTCGCTGAGCCGAGCGCCATGCCGGGGGCAGGTCGGCACTGCGCCGCGCAGGCTGGGCGGTGGCTGCGTCACCGGACTGCGATCGCTGACCGCGGCGAGATCGGCGAAGGCCCCACCCCCACCGCCCTGACCGAAGAGCGCACACGGGGACTCGGGGCACCGCCAGTGCCGCGCCAACAGCTTGTTGCCGGCCACCGAGCGGTCCCCGGCGGCGGGGGCGCCCCCGCCACCGACATGCGCGACGAAGGTCGGCCCGCTCTGGGCGGGTACCGGGGCTACCACCCGACCGGGCTGGTCGGCCACCCAGGGATAGCGTCCCCGCAACCCGTCGAACCGGGCCCGGCTCAGCACCGGAAGCCCGAGCAGGTCGGCGACCTCCAGCATTCGACCACCGGGATTGTCGAGCACCTCCACCAGGCCGTCGTCGGCCCAGCGCCGCACCACCATCCGCTCGTTCGACGTCAGGTCGGCGTCGGAGAGCACGCCCCGGTGCACCACCGCGTAGACCGGGACGCTGTCCTCCTCCAGGTGCCGCGCCAGGGCGTCAATCACCATGCCGAGGCGGAGCAGACTGGCCGGCCGGCCGCCGTCAATATCCTGGTAGCGGATCACCTCGGCCAGGTCGAGCACCGCGCGGGTCAGCCAGGGGTCGGTGGATACCCGGCCCTCAATGGCGTCCAGCACCTTACTGATCTCGAATCTCATCGGATCTCCCCCACGAAGGTCGCCCTCCGCCCGGTGCGCACGTCTGCCATGAGCAGACCCTACCGGCACCGCCGACCTGGAGCTGACCAGCGGTGTCGGCACCTCACCACCGCGACCCGCTGCTCACCTAACGTAGAGGTTGGCCAACTGCGTGCAGGTGCGCGAGCGCCTGCCGGTACGACTCCACCAGCCCCACCTCGACGTACGGAACACCCCGCTGCGCGCAGTAGGACCGGACGATCGGTTGGGCCCGGCGCAGGTTGCCCCGCGGCATGTTCGGGAACAGGTGGTGCTCGATCTGCTGGTTCAATCCGCCCAACGCGACATCGACGAGCCGACCGCCTCGCACGTTGCGCGCAGTGACCACCTGCTTACGCAGGAAGTCCAGCTGGTCAGCGGCGGTCGGCATCGGCATGCCCTTGTGATTCGGAGCGAACGAACACCCCATGTACAGCCCCCACAGCCCCTGGTGGACAACCGCGAAGACCAACGCCTTCGCCGGTGACATCACCAGCAGCAGGCCACCAACGTAGCCGACGGTGTGCGCGGCGATGAGCAACGCCTCGGCACCCCGGTGCCGCATCGGTGTCTGGAACCGCCCGTCCGGCCCCCGCCCAGCGATGGCTCGCAGGCTCGACAGATGCAGGTTCAGCCCTTCCAGCAGCAGCATCGGGAAGAAGAGGAACGCCTGCCGGCGAGCCAGCCACCGAGCGAACCCTCGGGTCGCCCGGGCCTGCTCCACCGACCAGACCAACGCGCCCGCCCCCACGTCCGGGTCCTCGTCGGCGTGGTTGGGGTTGGCGTGGTGCCGGTTGTGCTTCTCCACCCACCACCCGTAGCTGAGCCCGACCGCCAGGTTCCCGGCGAGCAGGCCGACCAGTTCGCTCGGTCCCCGCCGCCGGAACATCTGCCGGTGCCCGGCGTCGTGGCCGAGGAAGGCCACCTGGGTGCTGGCGACCGCCATCAGCACCGCGACCACCGCCTGCCCCCAGGAGTCACCAAGGAGAATGACCAGAGCCCAGACCGCGCCGAAGAACGCGCTGGTTGACGCGATCCGCACCGCGTACCGCCCAGGACGGCGTTCCAGAAGTCCCGCCGCCCGAATCCGCCGGGACAACTCGGCGTAGTCACTGCCCCGTACCGGCGGATCCGCCACCAGCTGCCGCATTATCGCCCACCCCCTCCTCGGCTCCGGTCGCGCCGGTCAGCTCGACCACCGGAACCGAGTCTGCCGAGGTCAGGTGCGCCGAGTAAGCCGGCTTGCCCCCAGGTTGGCGGTGGGGTAGGCCCTACCGGGCGGGTTACGGACGGGTCTGCTCGTGGATCCAGGCGGCGTAGTCGGAGTTGCTCTCCACCCGGTTCACCAGGATCTCCGGTACGTCGTACGGGTGGTTGGCCCGGATCTGCTCGACCAACGCGCCGACGCGGTCCGGGGCGGTCTTGAACTGCACGGACCATTCGGAGTTGGTCTCGACGCGCTGTTGCCACCAGTACGTGCTGTCCACCTGGCCGCCCAGCTGCGCGCAGGCCGCCAGGCGGGCGGCCACCGCCGCGTCCGCGAGCCCCCCGGCGGCCGAGCGCTCGTCCACCACCGTCGTCACCACACAGATCTCCTCCACATAGTCACCCTACGGGGACCCGTTCTGATGCTTGGCGATCCATGCGTCCATCCGCCCCCACCAGTCGAAGAGCCAGTCGATCCGCGCCTGCGCACCGACCGGCACGTCCTCCGGGGGCACCGACCAGAACCGCATCACAATTCGTTTGTCCATGGGAAGTTCCCGCCACACATCGGCAATGGTCACCATCCGGTCCAGGCCGGTGTGGGCGACGAAGATGACGCCGGCTTCGGGGGCGGCGTCCAACGCTGCCAGCAGCCCGCCCGGCTGCGGGGCAAGCACGTGGCGCATCCGCTCGGCCCGCGACGCCATCAACTCGTGGCCCAGTTCCCGCAGCCGGGTGATCGCCCGCAGGCGACGCTTCGGCGTGAAGTTACCGCCCTCGGGAAAGAGCACGAAGGCACTGTCATCATCCAGGCCCGCGGCGAGCTGACCGATCTGTTCGGGCAACGCCGCGCGGCCGTCCGGTCCAGGCGCGAGAAATCGATTCGGTAGCCGGTTGAGCAACACGTCAATTGCCGGATCCCACTGCAGGGTGTGCTTGAGCACGATCCGCGGCTCCCGACGGAACCAGTTGACCAGGGCATGGATCAGGATGAACGAGTCGCCCGGGCCGGCGTGCCGGCACAACACCAGCTCCGGCCGTCCGGCCAGAGCCGTGTCCGGATCGGCGCCGGCCACCTCAATGGAGAGCCGCAGGGTCCACCGGGCCTGCCAGAACAGCACCCGCAGAAACCAGCCGGCGAGCCGGTAGTGCGCCTGCTCGAACGCCGGGGACCGGACCCGCCAGCCGAAACCGGAGGCGACCCAGAGCACGAAGAGCGCGATCAGCGCTGCCGCGTCCCACATCAGATAGACCAGACCGATCCAGAGCAGTCGCAGCGGACGCAGCCGACCCGGCACGAACGGCGAGGCGGCCAGGGCGAGCAGGGCCCACACCGGCACTGTCGTCACCACGGTGACCGCCAGCACCACCACACCCGGAGCCAGGAGCAGCCGGCGCAGCCACCGGGGTGGTAGGCGCATCAGCGGTCCAGCTGGGCCAGGTAGCGCCGCGAGGCCGTGTAGGCCCGGCTGATCCGCCGCCCCACCGCCGCCAGGTCGCGGTACGCCCACGGCGAGTCCTCCCGGGGCTGGGCTCCTCCGGTCGGCAGCACGTGCACCTGGACCCCGTCGGGCACGGCGGCCAACTCGCGGGCGAACCGATGTCGGCGGGCGATCTCGAACGCGACCTGGGCAATCTCCCAGGGGCGCCGCGGTGGGCTGAGCTCGCGTTCGATCCGTCCCACCTGAAGCACGAAGATCTGGGTGGCTCCGGCGGCTACCGCCTCGCCGATCGGGATCGAGTTGACCACACCCCCGTCGATGTAGTGCTGGCCATCGATCTGGGCTGGGGGGAGAAGGCCCGGCACGGAGGCGCTGGCGAGGACGGCCGGCACCACCGGCCCGGTGTCGAACCAGTGCTCGGCGGCCCGTTCGATATTCGCCGCGCAGCAGCGGAAGGGCACCCGCAGGTCCGCGAAGGTGGTGTCGGCGCCGAGTTCCCGCTCCAACAGTTTGCGCAGTGGCCGCGGTGAGTGCAGATGGGTCCGCGCGGCGAACCGGCGTAGCTGCCGGGCCACCGAGTCGCCGTACACCTCGCTCGCCTCGGGGGAGGCCCAGAGCCGGACCAGCCGGTCGGTGACCGTAGTGGACGGGTCGGCGGCCACCAGCACCCCGTTGACCGCACCAATCGAGGTACCGAACACCAGGTCGGGCTGGATGTCGGCGCGGAACAGAGCGCGCAGCATGCCGACCTCGACCGCACCGAGGATGCCGCCGCCACCGAGCACGAACGCCACCGGACCCCGAGCCATAGCTGCCATCCTGGCATGGCTGTGCCGCCCGCCCGCCGGCCCGTCACCCACCTCCCCCGCGCGGACTGATCCGGCGTCAGCAAGTGCCGCGGGTTGTCCGGGTTCGTGCCACCTCCCCGCGCGGACTGATCCGGCCGCGGCCCTCAGCGGAAGGTGATGGGGGCAGGCTCTCGCGCGGGTACCACCGCCGAGACGAACCGCCGCAGCACCGCCTCGTAGCCGTCAACCAGCCTTGTGGTGGAGAAGTTCTCCGCCACGTGCGCGACGCAGAGCGCGGGGTCCAGTTCGCCCACCTTTCGCAGCGCCGCCGGCAGCTCCTCCCCGGTCGCGCAGATCAGACCGGTACGACCCGGAACGATCAACTCCGGCACAGCACCGCGACGTAGCGCCACCACCGGGGTCCCGGTGGCCATCGCCTCCAGCATGACGATCCCGAACGGCTCCTCCCACTGGATCGGCAGCACCAGACAGCGGGCGTCGAGGAGCAGGCGGAACGAGTCCTCCCGGTCGACATCGAGGATGACGGTGACATCGTCGTCCAGCATCGGCCGGACCACCTCGTCGAAGTAGCGACGTTCGGCTGGCTCGTTGCACTTGCCGGCGAGGATCAGTGGCAGGCCGGCCGCCCGGCAGGCCCGGATGGCGAGATCGGGTCCCTTGTCCGGACTGAACCGGGCCAGCCAGAGCACCGGCCCCCGGCCCGGCTGCGACTTGTGCGGGATACCTTCGGTGTCCAGCGCGTTGTGCACCGTGCCGATCCAGGGCAGCCGCAGGTTGAGCCGCCGTTGGGCGTGGGAGATGGCCACCAGACCGACACCCCGGTCGATCTCCTCGAGGACGGTGCCATACTCCCCGACCGGGTTGCCGTGCACGGTCGCAATGGTGGGCACTGACCGGCGTCCGGCCAACAGGGGTCCGATCGTGGTGTGGTCGTGGACCACGTCGAAGTGTTCCGGCGTGACGCGCTGATTCACCTGAACGAGGTGGGCCAGCTCGGGCAACGCCTCGCCCATCCGGTGAAACTTCAGCTCGGCGTCGGTCGAGACGTAACGGGCGGCGGTCCCGGTTTGCTCCCCCGCACCGAAGAGGGTCACCGGGTGCCCCCGGGCGATCAGCCCGTCCACCAGGGCGGCTACGACGTGCTCCAGGCCGCCGTAGCCGGCTGGCGGCACCGACAGCCACGGCGGGACCACCATCGCGATCCGTAGTGGCCGCCCCGCCACACCGCCGTCCCCGCGGTTGCGCGCCACGAGTCCCCCCCTCCGGCCCCTGGTGGGGCATGGGCACCGCCATGCCCACCCCCAGCACGGCACGGCTGCCAGTCGGGGACGGATTCCCGGTTGCCACCCGAGTAAACCGGACACGACGGACACACGCCCCCGCCACCCCGGCCGGTCCTGGTTCACCCAACGGCGCCTGGAGAGGGTGCCGGTGGTTCACCCGCGCGGGGGTGAACCACCGGCACCACGGACGCGGCGGGTGGTGGAGCCAACCCCCTTGGCTCCACCACCCGCCGCAGGAGGGAGGAGGAAAGTCCCGATCGCAGTGATGCCCTGGGCGGGCATCACTTCTTAGGACGCTTCGGCGAGCGTCACGGTTGCCGTCGCTTCAACATTGTTTCGCTTGTACGTCACATCCACCCGGTCGCCCACCTTTCCGGCCTGGACCACCGCGACCAGATCTTCGGAGTCGCCGATCACCTTGTCCCCGAACCGAATGATGACGTCGCCCTGCTGGAAGCCCGCCCGGTCGGCAGCACTGTCGGGCGTGACCGCGGCCACCAGGGCACCACCGCCCTCAGCGGGGGTGACGCTGACGCCGAGGGTGGGGTGGCTGACCTTCTCCCCCCGTTGCAGCTTCTCGGCGACATCCTTTGCCTTGTTGCTGGGGATGGCGAAGCCGACCCCGATGTTGCCGGTGCTGCCCTGGCCGCTGGTGGCGATCGCGGTGTTGATCCCGATCACCTCGCCCCGGGTGTTGACCAGCGCCCCACCGGAGTTGCCCGGGTTGATCGGCGCGTCGGTCTGCAACAGCCCCGAGATCGAGGTGGCGCCCGCCGTCGGGTCCTGCTCCGCACCGCCGGCCTGGATGGTGCGGTCGCGCGCACTGAGGATGCCGGCGGTCACCGACCCCTGCAGGCCCAGTGGGCTACCGAGGGCGAGAACCTGATCGCCGACCTGCATCGCGTCGCTGTCGCCGAACTCCGCCGGCGTCAGGTCGCTCACCCCGGCGGCCTTCACCACCGCCAGATCGGTCTTGGGGTCGGTGCCGGTGATCTCCGCCGACACCGTCTCGCCGTCGGCGAAGGTCACCAGCACGGTGCCGCCGCTGGCGGTGGCGATCACGTGGTTGTTGGTCAGCACGAATCCGTCGGCGGTGAGGATCACACCCGAGCCCCCGCCAGTGTCGGTGCCGATCGACACCACGCTGGGCTGCACCGCGGCGGCGATCCGCGGCAGGTCGGCGCTATCGATGATCGGGGCCGCGGAGTAGGTGCGCGTGATGCCGGAGCCATCGCCCAGGGCGAGTGCGAGCGCACCGCCAGCGACACCGGAGCCGAACATCAGGGCCAGCACCGCGACGCCCGCGCCGATGAACTTCGCGACCCGGCTGCCCGGATTCGGGCCGGTCCGCGGCGCCACCCACGGTGGCATGGGCTGCCCGGCCAGATGCGCTGGCTGACCCGGGTAGAACGGGGCTCCGTACCCGCCCGGCTGCCCCCCACTCCCGGCGATGGACTGCGGCCCGTACCAGGGAGCGCCGGGGTGTGGTGGCGAGTAGCCGGGTGGATAGGGGTGCCCTCCGGGCGGCCCGGTGACGGGCGCGGCGCCGGGCCCCGGGGCGAACGGCACAACCGGGTCGGCCGACGGCGGGCCGCCCGAAGCCGAGGTCGGCAACACGTCCGCGCGGTCAGCCGACGACGAGAAATTCGGGACCGCGGGCGGCAACACCTCCGTGCGGTCAGCCGACGACGGAACGTCCGGGACCGAGGCCGGCAACGCCTCAGTGTGGTCGGTCGAGGTGTCGGCGGGCAGTGTGGCGCTGCTGTCCGCACCGGGGGTAGCGGCCGAAGAGTCGGACTGGGTGCGCTCGAGGCGGGACAGATCGACCGTGGGGTGCGACGGCTCGGCGTCCCCGGGGGTCTGCCGACGCTGCGGGTCGGACTCGTAGTCGGTCATGGAACCACCTTCTCCCCTACCACTTCGATCAGCCTGAAGACCAGCTGTGGATTGGCTGAAATTACACCTCGTCACCGTCCGGCGCCGGCGCCAGGGGCAGCCGGACCCGAAATGTCGCGCCTCCGCCCGGAGTCTGCGCCACCTCCACCGTGCCCTGATGGGCGGCGACCAGGGCGGCGACGATTGCCAGTCCCAGCCCGGTCCCGGTGTTGCCACTGGTCTGGCGGGTCCGGGCCACATCCGCCCGGTAGAAGCGCTCGAACACCCGCTCAGCCTGCTCACCGGAGAGCCCCGGTCCGGTGTCGGCGACCTCCACCACCGCCAGCGCACCGGCCTCGGACCGCAGCCGGAGCGTCACCGACGCCACCGGTGGGGTGTGCGTCAGGGCGTTGGTCATCAGATTGCCGATCACCTGCCGCAGTCGCGCGTCATCGCCATACACCACCAGGGGTCCGGAGCCCGGGACGATGTCCAAATCGATCCGTCGGTCCGGTGCCACCGCTCGGGCCGCCGCCACCGCGTCCGTGGCCAGCACCGGCAGCTCGACCGGGGCCGGCGACAGCGGACGCTCCCGGTCCAGCCGGGCGAGCAGCAGCAGATCCTCCACCAGTAGCCCCATCCGGGCTGCCTCGTCCTCGATCCGGCGCAGCAGGTCACCGGTCTGCTCGGGGTCCCGCGCAGCGCCCTGCCGGTACAGCTCGGCGAAGCCCCGGATGGTGGTCAGCGGAGTACGCAGCTCGTGCGAGGCGTCCGCGACGAACTGCCGCATCCGTTCCTCAGAGCTCCGAGCGCGGGACTCGGACGCCTGCGCGTGCGCGGCGGCGTCCCGAGCTGTCGCTTCGGCAGCGCGGGCGGCGGTCTCCGAGGCGGCGCGGGCGGTGAAGGCCGCCTCGATCTGGGTGAGCATCATGTTGAGCGCCCGGGACAGCCGCCCCAGCTCCGAGGTCGGCTGAGGGTTACCCGCCTCGGGATCCGGCACCCGACGGGTCAGGTCACCGCCGGCGATCGCGGCGGCGGTCTGCTCGATCTCGTCGAGGGGCTTCAGGCTGGCGCGGACGATGCCCGCGCCGATCGAGGCGAGTAGGAGCAGCACCGACGTGCCCACCAGCAGGTCGATCCAGACCAGCCGCTTGACGGCCTGATCCACCTCGATCAGGTGCTGCCCGACGGCGAGCCACACTCCGCCCGGCAGCTCTATGTAGAGCATTCGCCAGTGCACATCGCTGCCCTCCGCGCGGACAGTGAACGGCTCACCGGCCAGGCGCCGAAACCCCGCGGGGTCCGCCGGCACCGGGGGCAGGTCCCGACTCTCGAACCGATTCCGGTCGTACACCACGTCTTCGACCACCCCGGTTCTGGGGTTTGTCAACACGATCACGTAGTCGAACGGGACGGCAAACTCCGTTGGGCGGTAAGCGCTGGCTTCGAGGTTGCCGGCCGAGCCCTCCAGCTCCCGGTCAACCTGGCCGATGAGGTAGCTCCGGAGGAAGACGGTGGTCATCGTGCTGATCACCAGGAGCGCGACCGCCACCAGGGTGAGGACCGCGGCGATCAGCTTGACCCGGAGCGGAATCCGGCGCAGCCCGGCCTTCGCCTGCGAAACGGCGTTCACGCTGCCGGCTTGCGGAGCACGTACCCGACCCCGCGGAGAGTGTGGATCAACCGGGGCTGGGTGTTGTCGACCTTGCGCCGAAGATACGAGATGTACGACTCAACGATGTTGTCGTCGCCCCGGAAGTCGTAGTTCCAGACGTGATCGAGGATCTGCGCCTTGGAGAGCACCCGGTTGGCGTTGAGCATCAGGTACCGCAGCAGCTTGAACTCCGTCGGGGAGAGCTGCACCCGCTGCCCCGCCCGGTGCACCTCGTGGGCCTCCTCGTCGAGTTCGAGGTCGGCGAAGGTGAGCCGGGCCGGGGCCTGCTCACCGCTGGCGCTGCGGCGCAGTACCGCCCGGATCCGCGCCGTCAACTCCTCCAGGCTGAAGGGCTTGGTCACGTAGTCGTCGCCGCCCAGGGTCAGACCGCGGATCTTGTCGTCGGTGGCGTCCCGCGCGGTCAGGAAGACGACCGGAGTGCGGGTGCCTCCCTCGCGCAGCAACCGAATAACCTCGAACCCGTCCAGGTCCGGCAGCATGATGTCCAACACGACCAGATCGGGGCGGTGGGCCTTCGCCGCGCTCAGCGCGGCGCTGCCGCTGGTCGCGGTCGCCACGTCGAAGCCCGCGAAGCGCAGGCTCGCGGAGAGCAGCTCGAGAATGTTTGGATCGTCCTCGACGACGAGCAGTCGGGCCTCGGTCTGGGTAGCCGCCATGCCGCCATCATCCGTGTCCCGGCTGCGACGTGCCTGGGGGGTTCCTGAGAAAGCCCTGTGAGCGGAGGATCAGGCCGCCTCTGGCAGCTGCGGCATGACCATGGGAGGCTGCCCGGCGGATCCGGCGACCGGGCCGGCGTCGACCGGAGGAGGACAGCGTGATCATCGACTCGCGGTACAACGGCCCGCCGGGCTCGGCGAACGGCGGGTGGAGCGCGGGTACGTTCGCGGCGGCGGCTCAGGGCACCCCGCTACCGGCACCTGGCACTCGCGCCCCCGACCGTCCTCGACCCGACGTGGAGCCGGTGGAGGTGACCCTGCGCCGGCCGCCGCCGCTGGAGACGCCGTTGACCCTCGAGGCGGGCGAGGTCCGCGATCCAGCCGGCCACCTCATCGCCGAGATCGCGACGGTTGCCGCCTTCGACCCGGTGGCGGAGCCGGTGGATCTGGCGACCGCCCGGGCTGCCGCAGCCGACTACCCCGGGCTGGTCAACCACCCGTTTCCCCGCTGCTACGTGTGCGGCCCGGAGCACGCCGACGGGCTGCGGATCTTTCCCGGTCCGCTGTCTGCCGGGCGCACCGCCGCCCCGTTCCGGGTTCCGGCGGGAGCGGACGTGGTCACCGCCTGGGCGGCGCTGGACTGTCCCGGGGGCTGGTCGGTGCTCGCCCCCGGCCGGCCGTACCTGCTGGGCCGGATCTCCGCCGTGGTGCTGGCCACGCCGCGCCCCCACGACGAGTGCGTGGTGACCGGGGTGCTGACCCGCGCCCAGGGCCGCAAAGCCGAGGTGCACAGCAGCCTGTTCGGCCCGGACGGCGACCTCCTCGGCTACGCGCGCGCCACCTGGATCGCCGGTTGACCGACCGAACCGAGCCGGACAGCAGTTCGGCCGCAGGCGGGCTTGCGCCACCCGGCAAAGCTGAGGGTGGTGGTCCCGACACAACTTGGAGAAGAATGACGGATGGACGCTCGAGCCCGACACCACCGGCGAGATCCGGGTCTCCGGGCTGACAAAGATCTACGGCAACGTTCGCGCGGTCGACGAACTCTCCTTCCGGGTGGAGCCGGGCCGGTTACCAGGAGCTGACGGGAGCCGCAGCGATCGGCGGGCTGCTGGCATTTTCTGTGAAACCCCACACGGAGTCGAGTCGGAAACTCCTATCGGTTCGGTACGGCGTAGCCTGGAACCCGACTCGTGTGTCCGGGAGCCCCCGGCGTTCGGCGTAACCCACAAACTTGCGTGAAAGAGGCGATTACCGGCCGTGTCGACCCAGCAGACCTCGCAGGAGAACCCACTGGCGGGTTTCGGCCCAAATGAGTGGATCGTCGAAGAGATGTACCAGCGGTACCTCACCGACCCCACCAGCGTCGACCCGGCCTGGCACGACTTCTTCGCCGACTACCGGCCCACACCGGGCGCGGGAGAGACGCGGGACGGCGAGCCGGCCGCGAAGCCGGAGCCCGACGGCCGGCCGGAACCCGCCGCCGCCCCGCCCGCTGCCACCCCGGAGCACAAATCCGTGTCGACCAAGGCCGCTCCCAGCAAGGCCGCCCCCAGCAAGCCCGCTCCCAGCAAGCCCGCCGCGAAGCCGGCTGCCGCGAAGCCCGCGCCCACGAAGCCCGCGCCCCCGAAGCCGGCCGCCACGCCCGCCTCATCCGGCCCGCAGACCGCACCGCTACGCGGGGTCGCTGCCAAGATCGTCCAGAACATGGACGCCTCGTTGAGCGTGCCAACCGCGACCAGTGTGCGCGCCGTCCCGGCGAAGCTGCTGGTCGACAACCGCATCGTGATCAACAACCACCTCGCCCGCGGCCGCGGCGGGAAGGTCAGCTTCACCCACCTGGTCGGGTACGCGCTGGTCCGCGCGCTGGTGATGCACCCGGAGATGAACAACTCCTTCGCCGTCGTGGACGGCAAGCCGACGCTGGTCCGCCCCGAGCACATCAACCTCGGAATCGCGATCGACCTGGTGAAGCCGGACGGCAGCCGCAACCTGGTGGTGCCCTCCATCAAGGCCTGTGAGCAGCTGGACTTCCGCCAGTTCTGGCAGGCGTACGAGGACGTGGTCCGGCGGGCTCGGAAGAACGAGCTGACTATGGAGGACTACGGCGGCACCACCATCTCGCTGACCAACCCCGGCGGCATCGGCACCGTGCACTCGATGCCACGGCTCATGACCGGCCAGAGCGCGATCATCGGCGTCGGCGCGATGGAGTACCCGGCGCCGTACCAAGGCATGAGCGAGGGCACCCTCGCCGAGTTGGCGGTCAGTAAGGTCATCACGCTGACCAGCACCTACGACCACCGGATCATCCAGGGCGCACAGTCCGGCGAGTTCCTCAAGGTGATGCACGAGGTCCTCCTCGGCGAGCACGGCTTCTACGACGAGATCTTCACCTCGCTCCGCATCCCGTACGAGCCGGTGCGCTGGATGCGCGATGTCGCGATCGACGGCGAGGGTCAGATCAACAAGACTGCCCGGGTCCACGAGCTGATCCATGCCTACCGGGTGCGGGGCCATCTGATGGCCGACACCGACCCGCTGGAGTTCAAGATCCGCAAGCACCCGGATCTGGACGTCCTCCAGCACGGGCTCACCCTGTGGGACCTGGACCGTCAATTCCCGGTGAACGGATTCGCCAACCGGCAGCGGATGAAGTTGCGCGATGTCCTCGGCGTGCTCCGCGACACCTACTGCCGCCGGGTCGGCATCGAGTACATGCACATCCAGGACCCGGAGGAGCGGCGCTGGATCCAGCAGCGGGTTGAGCGCAAGTACGAGAAGCCGGCGGTCGACGAGCAGAAGCACGTCCTCAACCGGCTGAACGCCGCGGAGGCCTTCGAGACCTTCCTCCAGACCAAGTACGTCGGCCAGAAGCGCTTCTCGTTGGAGGGGGGCGAGTCGCTGATTCCGCTGCTCGGTGAGGTCCTGGAGGCCTCCGCCGAGGATGGGCTGGACGAGGTCGTCATCGGCATGGCGCACCGGGGCCGGCTGAACGTGTTGGCCAACATCGTCGGCAAGCCGTACGAGAAGATCTTCTCCGAGTTCGAGGGGCACCTGGACCCGCGCTCGACGCAGGGCTCCGGCGACGTGAAGTACCACCTCGGGCAGAACGGCAAGTTCACCACTCCGGACGGCGAGCACTCGGTCAAGGTCTCGGTGGTGGCGAACCCGTCGCACCTGGAGGCCGTCGACCCGGTGCTGGAGGGCATCGTCCGGGCCAAGCAGGACCGGATCGACCTCAAGCTGGAGGGCTACACCGTACTGCCGCTGGCGGTGCACGGGGACGCGGCCTTCGCCGGCCAGGGAGTCGTCGCCGAGACGCTGAACCTGTCCCAGCTACGCGGCTACCGCACCGGCGGCACGGTGCACGTGGTGGTCAACAACCAGGTTGGCTTCACCACCGCACCGGAGTACAGCCGCTCCAGCCTCTACAGCACCGACGTGGCCCGGATGATCCAGGCGCCGATCTTCCACGTCAACGGCGACGACCCGGAGGCCGTGGTGCGGGTCGCCCAGCTGGCCTTCGAGTACCGGCAGACGTTCAACAAGGACGTCGTCATCGACCTGGTCTGCTACCGGCGCCGTGGGCACAACGAGGGCGACGACCCGTCGATGTCGAACCCGGAGATGTACCGGATCATCGACTCGAAGCGGTCGGTTCGCAAGCTCTACACCGAGGAGCTGATCGGTCGGGGCGACATCACCGTGGAGGACGCGGAGGAGCTGCTGCGCGACTATCAGGCGCAGCTGGAGCGGGTCTTCAAGGCCACCCGAGACGCGGCCACCGCACCCCGCCAGCTCAGCCGCCCGAAGCGGGAGGATGAGCCGGAGCCACCGGTGGAGACCGCCACCGACGCCGATGTGATCCGGACGATCGGCGAGGCGCATCGCAACCTGCCGGAGGCCTTCACCCCGCACAAGCGGATCCAGCAGCTGCTCGACCGGCGGGCCAAGATGGCCAGCGAGGGCAACATCGACTGGGGCTTCGGCGAGATCATTGCCTTCGGCGCGCTGCTGCACGACGGGGTCACCATCCGGCTCGCCGGCCAGGACTCGCGCCGCGGCACCTTCGTACAGCGGCATGCCTCCGTCGTTGACGCCGAGACCGGCGACGACCACCTGCCCCTGGCGGCGCTCACCGTCGGCGGTGAGCGGTCCCGGTTCTTCGTGCACGACTCGCTCCTGTCCGAGTACGCGGCGATGGGCTTCGAGTACGGCTACTCGGTGGAGAACGTCAACGCGCTGGTCTGCTGGGAGGCCCAGTTCGGGGACTTCGTCAACGGCGCCCAGTCGGTGATCGACGAGTTCATCTCCTCCGGAGAGGTGAAGTGGGGTCAGCGCTCCGCGGTCACGCTGCTGCTGCCGCACGGCCACGAAGGCCAGGGCCCGGACCACACCTCCGGCCGCCCGGAACGGTTCCTCCAGCTCTGCGCCGAGGACAACATGCGGGTGGCCATCCCGACGACCCCGGCGAACTACTTCCACCTGCTGCGTCGCCAGGCCCTGTCGCCGAAGCGCAAGCCCCTCATCGTCTTCACGCCGAAGTCCCTGCTGCGGCACCGGCTCTGCGTCTCGCAGGTCGAGGACTTCACCAACGGCACCTTCCAGCCGGTGCTGCCGGACGGGGGCGCCCCCGCCCCGGAGCAGGTGAAGCGGGTGTTGCTCTGCTCGGGCAAGGTCTACTACGACCTGTTCCAGGCCCGGCAGGATCGCGGTATCACCGACACCGCGATCATCCGGGTCGAGCAGCTCTACCCGATGCCGATCGAGGAAATTCGGGCCGCGCTCGCGGCGTACCCGAACGCGGTGGACTTCGCCTGGGTCCAGGAGGAGCCGGCCAACCAGGGCGCCTGGTCGTTCGTCGCGCTCAACATGCTGGAACACCTGGACGGGGTACGACTGCGCCGCATCTCCCGCCCAGCGGCCGCCGCCCCGGCGGTCGGCTCGGCCAAGATGCACGACGTCGAGCTCTCCGCCCTGCTCGACGCCGCACTCCCCCGCCCGTAGACACCACCCCACCCGTATTGGTGGGGGGCCGGGACAACCGTCCCGGCCCCCCACATCACGACGTGACCGAGGAACGCATGTACTTCACCGACCGAGGGATCGAGGAACTGACCGAGCGTCGCGGCGACGAGCAGGTCAGCATCGAATGGCTCGCCGAGCGCCTACGCGACTTCGTCGACCAGAACCCCGAATTCGAGACCCCGATCGAGCGCTTCGCCACCTACCTGGCTCGGCTGGACGACGAGGACGACGAGTAGAACCGCGAACTCCCGTGGGCTGAACACTCGGGCCCCGGGCCGGATGACCCGGCCGAAGGACCCGGGCGGACCGCCCGGCGAGCTCCTAGAGTGGATCTCGTGGCACGAAGCGTGTATCTGACCAGCGTGAGTTCCGGCGGCGGCAAGTCCACGGTCGCCCTGGGACTGGCGGAGCTGTTGTCCCGGCAGGTTGGCCGGATCGGTGTCTTCCGGCCGTTGGTCCGGGGCGACCAGCCGGACCCGATCCTCGCCCTACTCAGCGAGCGCTACCGGGTCGAACTGCCGATCGAGGACCTCACCGGCACGACCTACACCGAGGCCACCGGGATGGTCGCCGAAGGCCGGCGGGAGCAACTCGTCTCCCGCATCGTCGAACGGTACCGCGCGGTCGAGCGGCAGTTCTCCGCAGTAGTCGTGGTGGGCAGCGACTTCGCCGATGGCGGCGACGGAGCCGGCCCCCGCGAGCTGGCCTTCAATGCCCGGCTCGCGACCGAGTTCGGCAGCGTCGTGGTCCCCGTGGTGGACGGGTACGAGCAGGAGACCGCCACCATCGCGGCGGCGGCCCGGGGGGCTTACCACGACCTGGCGGACCTCGGCGCGACGGTGCTGGCGATCGTCGCGAATCGGGTAACCGGTCCGCTCACCCTCCCCGAGCTGCCGGTACCCGCGTACCTGATCCCCGAGGTGCCCAGCGTGTCGGCGCCGACCGTCGCCGAGGTCGCGACGGCGCTCGGTGCCACCCAGCTCGGTGGAGACGACGCCGCGCTCAGCCGCGACGTACTCGACTATGTCGTCGGCGCGGCCCACGTGCCCACGCTGCTCGACCACCTGACCGAAGGTGCCTTGGTGATCATGCCGGGCGATCGGGACGATCTCCTGGTCGCCACCAACGCCGCGCACGTGGCGGGGCAGATCGCGCTCTCCGGGCTGGTCCTCACTCTCGGCGAAATGCCGGACCCGCGCACAATGCGGCTGGTCGAGCGGCTACGGCCGGGCCTCGCCGTGCTCTCCGTGTCCAGCGACAGCTACGACACGGTGGCCGCCTGCAACCGAATCGAGGGCCGGCTGAGCGCCGGCAACCCGCGCAAGGTGGAGGCCGCGCTGGGCGCCTTCGAACGCTGCGTGGACACCGACGATCTCTCCCGGCGGCTGCAGGTCACCCGATCGCAACGGGTAACCCCACTGATGTTCGAGTACGACCTGATCGACCGTGCCCGGACCCAGCGCCGGCATGTGGTGCTGCCCGAGGGGAACGAGGAGCGGATCCTGCGGGCCGCCGAGATCCTGCTGCGCCGGGGGGTAGCCGAGCTGACCCTGCTCGGTCGGCCCGACGATGTCGCCCGGCGGACCCGGGAGTTGGGCGTCGACATCGCCGGTGCACAGGTTGTCGATCCGTTCACCAGTGAGTGGCGCGACGAGTTCGCTGCCGGGTACGCCCGGCTCCGCGCCCACCGGGGTGTCACCCCGGACCTCGCCCACGACATCGTGCCCCAGCCGAACTACTTCGGCACGATGATGGTGTGGGCCGGGTACGCCGACGGCATGGTCTCCGGCGCCACCCACACCACCGCCGCCACCATCCGTCCCGCCTTCGAGATCATCCGCAATCTGCCCGACGTCTCCATCGCCTCCAGCGTCTTCTTCATGCTGCTCGCCGACCGGGTACTCGTCTACGGCGACTGCGCGGTCAATCCCGACCCGGACGCCGCCCAACTCGCCGACATCGCAATCTCGTCCGCCGACACCGCCGTCCGGTTCGGCATCGAACCGCGGGTGGCGATGCTGTCGTACTCGACCGGCAGCTCGGGCGCCGGCGCCGACGTGGAGAAGGTCGCGGAGGCCACCCGACGGGTTCGGGAGCGCCGACCGGATCTGCTGGTCGAGGGGCCGATCCAGTACGACGCGGCGATCGACCCGACGGTGGCGGCGACGAAGCTGCCGGGCAGTACGGTCGCCGGGCGGGCGACGGTCTTCGTCTTTCCGGACCTGAACACGGGCAACAACACGTACAAGGCGGTGCAGCGGTCTGCCCGGGCGGTGGCGGTCGGGCCGGTAATGCAGGGGCTACGCCGGCCGGTGAACGACCTCTCCCGGGGTGCGACCGTCCCGGACATCGTCAACACGGTGGCGATCACCGCGATCCAGGCCGGAGAGGCAGGCAAATGAGCCGGGTGCTGGTACTCAACTGTGGGTCGTCGTCGGTCAAGTGGCGGCTCTACGACGGCGACGACGTCCTCGACCGGGGCGCCGTCGAGCGGATCGGTGAACCCGGGGGCGGGCCGGCGGACCACGGCACCGCCATCCGGGGGATCCTCGCCGAGCTCGACCTGACCGGACTCACCGCCATCGGCCACCGGGTGGTGCACGGTGGTCGCCGCTTCGGCGAGCCGGTCCTGATCGACGACGCGGTGCTCACCGCGATCCAGGAGCTGGTGCCACTCGCCCCGTTACACAACCCCGCCAACCTGACCGGCATCGAGGTCGCCCGGGCAGCGCTGCCCAGGGTTCCCCAGGTCGCCGTCTTCGACACCGCCTTCCACACCACGCTGCCCGAGTCCGCCGCCACCTACGCGATCGACCGGGCGACAGCCGACCAGTACGGCATCCGGCGGTACGGCTTCCACGGCACCTCCCACGCGTACGTCTCCCGGCGCACGGCGGAGCTGCTGGGTCGTCCGTACGCCGACACCAACACCATCACCCTGCACCTGGGCAACGGCGCGAGCGCTGCGGCCGTGGCCGGCGGACGCAGCGTGGCCACCTCGATGGGGATGTCCCCGCTCGAGGGCCTGGTCATGGGCACCCGGAGCGGCGACCTGGACCCAACGGTGATCTTTCACCTGCGGCGGGAGGGTGGGCTGGGCGTAGACGACATCGACGACCTGCTCAACCACCGCAGCGGCCTGTACGGGCTCACCGGCGCCAATGACATGCGCGAGGTACTCGCCCGCCGGGCGGACGGCGACCAGGCCGCCCTCCTCGCCTTCGACGTGTACTGCCGCCGGATCACCAGCTACGTCGGGGCGTACTACGCGCTGCTCGGCCAAGTGGACGCGGTGACCTTCACGGCCGGTGTCGGCGAGCACGCCGCCCCGGTCCGCGCGGCGGCCCTGGCCGGACTGGAACGACTCGGCATCACGATCGATCCGGAGCGCAACGCCGGCAGTGGCGACCGAATCATCTCGCGGGACGGGGGCGAGGTGGCGGTCTGCGTCATCAGCACCGACGAGGAGCGGGAGATCGCCCGGGCCGCCCGGGAGGTGGCGGGCCGACGCTGACGTCGCTCAGGCCGCGTGGTCAACGACCACCTTGCCGAAGACGTCGCCGGAGTGCAGGCGGGCGAATGCCTCCTCAACCGCGGTGAACGGCACCACCCGGTCCACCACCGGGCGCAGCCCCCGCTCGGCGCAGAAGGCCAGCAACGCGGCCAGCTCGTCCGGGGTGCCCATGGAGGTGCCGAGGATCTCCAGCTGCATGGCGAAGACACGGCGCAGGTTGACTTGTGGTTCGTGCCCGGCGGTAGCGCCGGAGACCACGATCCGGGCCATGGGCGCGGCTGACTTCAGCGAGTGGTCGAAGGTCGCGGCACCGACCGTCTCGATCACCAGGTCCACCCGCTCCGGCAACCGGGCACCCGGTTCGACGGCAGTCGCGCCGAGCGCCGCTACCTGCTCCCGCTTGGCGGCGTCCCGGCTGGTGGCGTAGACCCGCTTACCCATCGCGGCGGCGAGCGCGACGGCCGCGGTGGCCACACCTCCACCCGCCCCCTGCACCAGCACGGCGCCGGCCTCGTCCACCCGGCCCCGAGTGGTGAGCATCCGCCACGCGGTCAGCCAGGCGGTGGGCAGGCAGGCGGCGTCCGTCGCCGCCAGGCCCGCCGGCAGCGGCAGCAGGTTCGCCCGGGGTACGGCGACCCGTTCGGCCAGCGTGCCCGGGAAGTGCTCGGAGAGGATCGAGACCCGGCGTGGATCACTCGGCGTGGGGATCACCGGGTAGACGACCACCGGGTTGCCGTCCGGGTCAACGCCGGCCGCGTCGCAGCCCAGGATCATTGGCAGCTGCTCCGCGCGCAGTCCGACGCCGCGCAGCGACCAGAGATCGTGGTGGTTGAGCGCGCTGGCGGTGACCTGGACAGTCACCCAGTCGTCGCCGTGGTGCACGGGTTCAGGCCGCTCGCCGACGGTGAGCGCGGCGAGCGGGTTGGCGTCGTCGAAGCGGGAGGCGAAGGCAGCACGCATGATCGGCACGGTAACAACCCGGGCGGGTGACGAGAAGGCCCGTTGGCGTGTGCGAGGCGGTACGTCGGTACACCGCCGCGCCGCACGACCCCCGCCGCCGCCCCTACCGGGATACGCCGTCGCGCCGCGCGGCCTCCGCGACCGCCTCGGCCACCGCGGGGGCGACCCGCGGGTCGAGTGGTGACGGAACGATCGCCTCGGGTGCAAGCGAGTCGGCCACCACCCCGGCGATCGCGTCCGCCGCGGCCACCTTCATGCCATCGGTGACCCGGGTGGCCCGGGCGTCCAGCGCGCCGCGGAAGACACCAGGGAAGGCGAGCACGTTGTTGATCTGGTTGGGGTGGTCGCTTCGGCCGGTGGCGACCACCGCGACGTGCCGGGCAGCCACCTCCGGCTGCACCTCGGGGGTGGGGTTGGCCAGCGCGAAGACGATCCCGTTCGGAGCCATGCCGGCCACCGCCGCCTCGGGGATCTGGCCACCAGAGACCCCGATCAGCACATCGGCGCCGCGCAGCGCCTCGGCCACGTCGCCCCGCCGGCCGTCACCGTTGGTCAGCTCTGCCAGCTCGGCCTTGGCACTGGTGAGACCGTCACGGTGCGGCCCGATGATGCCCCGGGAGTCGCAGACCACCACCTGTTCCGGGTTTACTCCGCCGGCGACGAGCATCTTGGTCACCGCCACTCCGGCGGCACCCGCACCACTGATCACCACCCGAAGGTCGCCGAGTTTTCGGGTGAGCAACGCCGCCGCATTGCGTAGCGCAGCGAGCACGACGATCGCGGTGCCGTGCTGGTCGTCGTGGAAAACGGGGATGTCCAGCGCCTCGTCGAGGCGCCGCTCGACCTCGAAGCAGCGCGGGGCGCTGATGTCTTCCAGGTTGATGCCGCCGAAGGAGGGGGCGAGGGCCCGTACCGCCGCCACGATCTCGTCCACGTCTTGCGTGTTCAGGCAGATCGGCACCGCGTCCACCCCGCCGAACTGCTTGAAGAGCACGGCCTTGCCCTCCATGACCGGCAACGCGGCGTGTGGGCCGATGTTGCCGAGCCCCAGCACGGCGGAGCCGTCGGTGACGACCGCGACGGTGTGCCCGGCCCAGGTGTAGTCATCAGCGAGCCCGGGGTCGGCGGCGATGGCCGCGCAGACCCGGGCCACCCCGGGGGTGTACGCGAGGGAGAGGTCTTCCCGGCTGGTCAGCGGGACGGTCGAGGCGACGGCAAGCTTGCCGCCCCGATGCAGTCGGAAGACCGGGTCCGCGTTGTCCACAGTGGACGATGACATTGGTGACTCCAGGATCTGTCGATACAGATGGACCAGCCGGTCCGGGCGCGAGGTGGGCGCTGACCGGCGGCGCGAGGTATGGGGGTCACCCGGGACACCTGCCGAGCATAGTGCGGCGCACGCCGCCCGGATGTGAGTAGGGTCATACTTCACGGCGACGCAGCAGCCGAGGCCGCGGCCAGTAGCGCGCCACCACCCGCCCCCAGATGTCCGCCCCACCGTACGCCCGTGAGTCGTCAGTGATCAACGGATTGTCGCCCACGATCCACCAGCCCCCCGCGGTCGGACCGACCGCGCGCTTGACCACCAGCAGGTCGGGACGGCTCCGAAAGACCGCGACCACCACGTCACCGGCCCGGATTCCGCCGTCCCCACGGCGCACCAGTACCGCGTCGCCGTGCCGCAGGGTCGGCGCCATCGAGGGACCCGTCACCAGAACGGCGGAGAGCGACCACCGGGGGCACGGCGGGGGCGGGGGCATGCCGTTCACCTCCACCAGGTACAGCGTCCAAGTAATGTCGTGCTCGATCATCGCAAACTTCCCAGGAGGCTCCTGATGCGACTTCCACGCATCCTCACCCCCCGAGTGACCGCCAGCGCCCACTGCGACCTGCCCTGCGGCGTCTACGACCCGGCACAGGCCCGGATCGAGGCCGAGTCGGTGAAAATGATCTGCGAGAAGTACCAGGCCAACACCGACCCGGAGTTCCGCACCCGGGCCATCCTGATCAAGGAGCAGCGGGCCGAACTGGTGAAGCACCACCTGTGGGTGCTGTGGACCGACTACTTCAAGCCGGCCCACTTCGAGAAGTACCCGCACCTGCACCAGCTCTTCAACGAGGCCACCAAGCTGGCCGGCGCGGCCGGCGCCAAGGGCGCGACCGACCCGGCGAAGGCCGACGAGTTGCTGCAGAAGATCGACGAGATCTCGAAGATCTTCTGGGAGACCAAGAAGGCCTAGGCGAAACGTCAACGACGACGGCCGGCGCGTCCGTGGCGGCGCCGGCCGTCGCCGTGGTAACTGAGTCGGGGGCACCGGGTAGAGTTCCTTGACGGGCCGCCACCCCGATCCGGGTAGCGGGCGCCCGGGGGGATGACGCGTGACTCCGACGACCAGCCAACCCGCCAGCGACGACGTGGTGCACCTGACCGTGCCTGCAGACGGTGGCTATCTGAGTGTGCTCCGCACCGCCACGGCCGGGCTCGCGGCTCGGCTACAGTTCGCCCTCGACGAGATCGAAGATCTCCGCATCGCCGTGGACGAGGCGTGCGCCATGCTGCTTTCGATCGCCACCCAGCACGCGGAACTGGAGTGCCGGTTCTCCGTGACCGACGATGCACTCGCCGTTGAGGTCACGGTGCCAACCTCCCGCGGTGCGCGACTGCCGGCCGAGTCCTCCTTCGCCTGGAAGGTACTCACCGCGTTGACCACCTCGGCCGCCGCCACCGCTGAGAACGACCGCGCGACCATCTCCCTGCTGACCCGTCGCGTCGGCGGCTAGGTCGAACCGGTGGCACCCCACCGGTCAGGACCGAAGGGACCAGCGCCCTCACTCGAAGCCGAGGGCACGGGTCGTCGGCGTACTGAGCAACAGTGCGGTGACGCCGAGGCCGAGCGCCATCAGCGGCCCGCCCAGCCAACCGATCCCGCCCTCGATCATGAACCATCCCATCGGCAACAGCATCAGCTGAAGCACGATCGACGGAGCTCGGGCACCCGCCCGACGCCGGGCGAGCGCCCCGCCCAGCACCCAGAGCACGGCCGCCGCACCCGCGGCGAACGCCGTCAGCAACAGCGCCGACGTCAGGTCGACGGAGGGCGCCACAAGGTTGGCCCAGAGCAGCCAGCCAGCGATCAGACCGACAACGACCGCCTCACCGCGCAGCGTCAGGACGGCCCACCGGAGCGGGCCGGGTATCTGGTTGGAGGCGATCGTCACGCGACCACGATACCGGTGTAGCCACGCGGTACAGTGCCGCCCATGCGGGCCGTCCTGGTGGTCAACCCCAAGGCCACCACCACCAGCGAACGCAGCCGGGATGTCCTGGTCCGGGCGCTGCGCAGTGAAGTCGACCTGTCGGTGCGCTACACCCGAAGCCGGGGGCACGCCACCACCTTGGCTCGCCAGGCGGCCGAGGAGGGCGTTGACCTGGTCGTCACGCTCGGTGGCGACGGCACGGTAAACGAGGTCGTCAACGGCCTGATGTCCGCGCTACCGACGACGGGGCCGACCGGGGGAACGCCAGCCGAGCAGCTACCCGCCCTGGCGACCGTGCCGGGCGGTTCGACGAACGTCTTCGCGCGCGCGCTCGGTCTACCCCGGGAGTGGCCGGACAGCACCAGCATGATCTTGGAAGGGCTGCGACTGAACCGGCACCGCACCATCGGCCTGGGTCGGGCGGATGAGCGTTATTTCACCTTCTGTGCCGGCTTCGGAGTGGACGCCGCGGTGATCCACCGGGTGGAACGCTCCCGCCGACGCGGGCAGGTCTCCACGCCCAGCCTGTACTTCCGATCGACCCTCGCCCAGTACTTTCTCGCCTCGGACCGTCGACACCCCGCTATCGCCCTCCAGCGACCGGACCAGCCCACCGAGGAACAGCTCGCCACAGTGATCGTCCAGAACACCGCGCCCTGGACGTTCATCGGCGACCGGGAGGTGAACCCGAATCCAGAGGCATCATTCGACCTCGGCCTGGACGCGTTCGCACTTCGGCAGCTCCGGGTAACCAGCACGACACGGACGATCACTCAATTCTTCGGCCGTTCCCCGGGGCCGCACGGCAAACAGGTACTCCGCCTCCACGATCAGGCCGAGTTCACCTTGATCGCCCGTCACCCACAGGCGTTCCAGCTCGACGGCGAGTACCTGGGCGAGCGCGAGAAAGTCGAATTCACCGCCGTGCCCGCGGCGGTACGAGTAATCTGCTAGCTCTCGGGCACCCCTTCGGTTGAGCCGGCCCGTCCGACACCGATTGGCGCCACGTTGGGGTGAGTGACGGAAATGTCAGCGAAACCAGCGTCGCCGCACTATATTGATCCCCGACTGTGGTACTCCGAGTATCCGGGGCCCCGGGCAAATCAGGACAAACAAGGTGTGGGCTTGCTCACCGCGCGGAGTTTTCCGAGCGTCACCCTTGACATCGCGAGAGTTCGTGAAAGTATTCACAAGCGACTTGAGTTTCCGGGACATTGCCTGGACGCGCTCAGCAGAATGAGCGATTCCAGCAGGTCGACGGAGCCAACAGACTGCTCACGCACTGCCAGCAAGCCGGGCGCGAACCGTTACGGCCGGCGATGCGGATGCATATAGCAAGCCATCTTCCACCCATCCAGAATGAGGAGTGTTGCCGCCATGGACTGGCGCCACCATGCTGTCTGCCGCGACGAGGACCCCGAGCTGTTCTTCCCGATCGGGACGTCCGGTCCGGCCCTCCTGCAGGTGGAGCAGGCCAAAGCCGTCTGCCGGCGCTGCCCGGTGACGGACCAGTGCCTGCAGTGGGCCCTCGAGTCCGGCCAGGACGCAGGCGTCTGGGGCGGGATGAGCGAGGAGGAGCGGCGCGCCGTCAAGCGGCGCGGCGGTCTCCGGGTGCTGCGCGCTCACACCGCCTGACCACCAGCCGAAGCGGAACGCCCCGGTCGACCCAACTACCGGGGCGTTCCGCTGCCCGACCAGTGTCAACCCGACACCCCGCCACCACCGAGACGACACCACAACGGGTCTAGCCGAAGACCGCGTCGACCCGGCGGAGGACAAGGTCAACCAGCTCGGGAGCGTCCGAGAGCGGCGCCGCCACTGCCACCGCACCGGCCTGCCGGGCCGAGACGGTCACTGCGTCGTGGAACAGCCCGGGCGCCAGGAAGTACGCGGCCACAGCCACCCGCCGCGCGCCCCGTACGCGCAGGCGGGTGACCGCCGTGCCAGCGGCGGGCGGGGCAGCTGAGGCGTAGGAGACCCGGGTCGGAACGGCCAGGGTCGCCCGCAGCGAGGCCGCCACCCGCCCCACCGAGGCGCGCGCGACCGGGTCCCGGGTGCCCGCAGCGGCCAGCACCAGCCCGTCGTAGCCCTCCGGCTCTGCCTCGGCCAGGCGGCGGCGCAGCCCGGCCAACAACGCCGGATCGACCCCCCGGACGGCGGGACCGAGCACGTCGGTCACCCGTACCGCCAGCTCGGGAACCGTCTGGCGGACCGCCGCAACGGCCGCCGGGATGTCCACCCGCCGGTGATACGCGGCGGTTAGCAGCAGCGGCACCAGCACCACCCGGGGGAAACCCGCGCCAGCCAACTCCCGCAACGCCTCCGTCGGACCGGGGCGGGTGTGATCCAGCCAGCTCGGCACCACCCGCCGGCCAGGCCGAGCGGCGGACACCGCCGCAGCCAGCGCCCGCGTCGCCGCGGCGGCCCGCGGGTCTCGACTGCCGTGCGCGACCAGGAGCACCGGGTCCCCGTGACCCCCGGTCTCGCTCAGCCGTGCAGGCCGCACTCGGCCTTCTCGAACATCGCCCACCGGCCGGCCCGCGGATCCTCCCCAGCCTTCGTCCGCCGAGTACAGGGCCAGCAGCCGACCGAGCTGTAGGCCCGGCCGAACAACTCGTTGACCGGCACATCCCAGCGGGAGATGTAGGTCTCCACGTCGGCCTGTGTCCATGCCGCGATCGGGTTGACCTTCACCTTGCCCCGACGCGCGTCGAAGGTCACCACCGGAGTGTTCGCCCGAGATGACGACTCGTCCCGGCGCAGCCCCGCGGCCCACGCGTCGTACCCGACCAGAGCCCGCTCCAGCGACTCCACCTTGCGCAGCTGGCAGCAGTCATCCGGGGAGCGGTGGAACAGCCGCGGCCCGTACTCGCCGTCCTGCTGGCCGACGGTCAGCCGGGGTCGGATCGAACGGACGTTCACCGGCATCGTGCGGGCGACCTGATCCCGAACCCTGAGCGTCTCCGGGAAGTGCAGCCCGGTGTCCAGGAAGACCACATCAACGCCGGGCGCGACCCGAGAGAAGAGGTGGACAAGCACCGCGTCGGCCATCGAACTGGTGACGCAGAACCGGTCCCCGAACGTCTCGACCGCCCACCGCGCCACCGCCAGCGCCGGTGCGCCCGCCAGCTCCCGGCCGGCCGCCTCGGCCAACCTCCGCAACTCCTGCCGGTTCGCTTCCGCAGCGGCCGGTGGTTCACCGGCCCCGACCAGGCCGAGACCGGCCGCCCAGACCAGACCGCTCACCGGAGCACCGCCTTCGCCAACAGCCCATGCAGCCGTACGGTGAAAACCCGGGCACAGGCGTGGCAGTCCCAACTGCCGTGCCCCGCCTCGCTCGGCCGCAGGTCCTCCTCCCCGCAGTACGGGCAGTACAGCGGAACGGAACGGGTGTCACTCATCGCAGCTCCCCCTCGTCGGCCCGGATCACCCAGCTGGCGAACGTTTCCCCGTCGGCGCGACCAGCCAGGTAGCGGCGGGCCAGCTGCTCCACGTACTCCGGGAGCTCCGCCGCCGTGACCTTCAGGCCCCGCGGCTTGCGACCAAACCCCGCGGCTCGGCCCTGCGCCATGCCCAGACCACCGCCGAGATGCACCTGGAAGCCCTCCACCTGGCGGCCGTCCGCGCCAATCATCAGCTGACCCCGGAGACCGATGTCAGCAACCTGGGTACGGGCACACGCGTTCGGGCAGCCGTTGAGGTGAATGGTGATGTCGGCGTCGAAGTCGCGCAGCCGCTCCTCCAGCCGGGCCACCAACTCCGCGCCCCGCGCCTTGGTCTCGACGATGGCCAGCTTGCAGAACTCGAGGCCGGTGCAGGCCATGGCACCCCGCCGCCAGGCCGATGGGCGGGCCGAGAGGCCAAGCTCGCTCAACGCCTCGACCAGGGACTCCGTCCGGTCTGCCGGCACGTCCAACACCAACAGCTTCTGGTACGGAGTCAGCCGAACGCGTTCGCTGCCGTGCGCCTCGACCACGTCGGCGAGCCGGGTGAGCTGGCTACCCGAGACCCGGCCGACCGTCGCAGCGGCCCCAACGTAGTTGCGCCCGTCGCGCTGCTCGTGCACCCCGATGTGGTCAATCTGCTGTGCCGGCAGCTCGGCCGACGGTCCGTCCCGCAGAGCGCGGCCCAGATACTCCTGCTCCAGCACCTCCCGGAACTTCGCCACCCCCCAGTCGGCGACCAGGAACTTCAGCCGGGCGCGGTGGCGCAGCCGTCGGTACCCGTAGTCGCGGAAGATGCCCGCCACCCCCGCCCAGACGTCTGGCACCTCGTGCAGCGGCACCCACACCCCGAGCCGCTGGGCGAGCATCGGGTTCGTCGAGAGGCCGCCACCGACCCAGAGGTCGAAGCCAGGGCCATGATCGGGGTGCACCGCCCCGAGGAAGGCGATGTCGTTCGTCTCGTACGGCGTGTCCACCAGCCAGGAGATCGAGGACTTGAACTTGCGGGGCAGGTTGGCGTACTGCTTGTCGCCGACATAGCGACGGACGATCTCGTCGATCGCCGGCGTCGGATCGATCACCTCGTCGCGGGCCACGCCGGCGACCGGGCTACCGAGCACGATCCGGGGGCAGTCCCCGCAGGCCTCCGTGGTCTGCAGGCCGACCGACTCCAGTCGACGCCAGATCTCCGGCATGTCCTCGACCCGGATCCAGTGGTACTGGATGTTCTGCCGGTCGGTGAGGTCGGCGGTGTCCCGGGCGAACTCGCGGGAGATCTCGGCCACCACCCGAAGCTGGGCCACGGAGAGCTGCCCGCCGTCGATCCGCACCCGGAGCATGAAGAACTCGTCCTCAAGCTCGTGCGGCTCCAGCACCGCGGTACGCCCACCGTCGATGCCGGCCTTGCGTTGCGTGTACAGCCCCCACCAACGGAACCGACCTCGCAGGTCCTGTGGATCGATCGAGGCGAAGCCCTGGTGGGCGTAGATGTTCTCGATCCGCGCCCGGACGTTGAGTGGGTCGTCGTCCTTCTTGATCCGCTCGTTGGCGTTGAGCGGCTCGTGGTGACCGAGGGCCCACTGGCCCTCCCCGCGGGGCCGGCGGGGGGCCCGGGCCGATTGGGGTATCGGGTCCTCGGGCCGGGCCGGGTTGCGCAGCGCCATCGTGGCGTCCTCCATTGTCTGCGGTGCCTCGTGGCCGCTGCGCCGCGCGCGGTGGCCGGCCCCGGCACGACGGGCTGGGCTGGGGCGGAGTAGCCGGCGCAGAGCGCCCGAGACAGCTGGGTCGGGCGTCGTCAGTGGGCCGGACAGATCGCGCTGCGCACGCGGCCGAAATCGACGTGGCGACGGGCCACGAAGTAGCGCACAACGGCGGCAGCCATGACGTCATGCTGCCACGGCGTCACCGAAGCAGCCAAGGTTCGCGTGCGGCATCCCACATCACGGTCAGCGGTGTTCCGGTCCGGCCCCCCGAGGCCCGGCGCTGTGCGAGGCTCAGCGGCATGGGCGCGCGAACCGTGCCGCAGCCGCCGGTGTGGCTGCCGCCGGCGCTGCTGACGCTCGCGGTCACCCTCACCGACGTGGCCGGGGCGCAGCTCTGGCGAGATGAGTTGGCGACGTGGAGCGCCGCCACCCGCCCGCTCGGCGACCTGGTCCGGCTCGCCGGCACGATCGACGCCGCAACCGGGCCGTACTACCTGCTGATGCACCTGTGGGTGGCCGGAGCGGGCGATTCGGTCGCCGCCCTGCGGCTGCCGGCCGTGCTCGCCATGACCACCACCGCGGCCCTGACCGCGCTCCTCGGCGCACGGCTGTACGGTCGGTCCGCCGGACTACTCGCCGGCCTCCTCTTCGCGGTTCTTCCCAGCACCTCCCGGTACGGGCAGGAGGCCCGCCCGTACGCGCTGGCTACCGCCCTCGCTGTCGTGGCGACGCTGTTGCTGGCCGTTGCCGTGGCTGCGGTGCCGGCGGGCCGGCGGGCCGGATCTCGGCTCCGCTGGGCCGGCTACGCCGCCGCGCTGGCCGCGCTGGGCCTTACCCACCTGGTCGCCCTCACCCTGCTCGCGGCCCACGCGGTGGTGGTGCTCGCCGCCCGGCGGCGGCACCCCGACCGACACCTCGTTGGGTCCTGGCTGCTGGCGCTCGTTCCGGTGGTGCTGTTGGTTGGTCCGCTGCTCTGGGTCGCCCACGGCCAGCACGCCCGTCAGCTCGACTGGGTGGACCCGGCCCGCCCCGCCGATCTCGCCGCGTTGGCCGGCGGGGTGACGCAGAGCGGGGTGGTCGGGGGTCTGGTGGTCGGGCTCGCCGCGCTCGGTGCCGCGACACTGGGACGATCGGCGCTACTGCCCGGGGCCGCCGTGCTCCTGCCGGTGCTGCTGGTCTTCGCTGTCGGCGCGGTTGTCCCCCTCTGGGTACCCCGGTACCTGGTCTTCGTGGTGCCGTTCGGCTGCCTGCTGGCCGGGGTCGCCCTGGCCCGGGTGCCGTTCCTACCGGCGCTGACCGTCGTGGCCCTGGCCGGGGCGCTTGGCCTGCCGGCCCAGGCGGCGCTACGGCGGACCCACGAGTGGCCCCGTTCGGCGCTGGTCGACTACGCCGGTGCGGCCCAGATCGTGGCGGACGGGCAGCGCCCCGGCGACGCGGTCGTCTACTCGCCCCGGGAGGGCTGGCTCTTCCTCGACCTGGGCCTGGCCTATCACCTGGGCGACCACCGCCCCCGGGACGTGCTGCTCACCGCCAGCCCAGCCCGCCGGGGCGACCTGTGGGCCGCCGAGTGCGCCCGTCCGGCCCCGTGCCTGGCCGACGCAGATCGGATCTGGCTGGTGCTGGCCGGTCGGCACCACGACCCGCTGGCCGCCGTGCCCGGTCCGAAGGGAACGGCGCTGCGCGACGGGCGGATGGTCGAGCAGGTCTGGCATCCCCCTGGGCTGACCGTCGCCCTGGTACGCCGGTAGCCGGCGCCGATCTCCCCGGATGGTCACAGCCGGTTGAGTGGAAGGACGAGCAGCGCCTCGGTGCCTCCGCTGGCACTCGTCCGCAGCTCGATCGTGCCACACAGCTCCCCGGTGACCAGCGCACGGACGATCTGCAGGCCGAGGCTGCCGCCGCGCTCGGCGTCGAAGCCCGGCGGCAGTCCACCACCGTTGTCGGCGACCGACACATGCAGGATCTTGCGAAACCGGTGCGCCGAGACCACCACCTCGGGGGAGAAGCCCGCGGCTCCTGAGTGCTCGCCCGCCTCGTCATCGGCGGGGAACCCGTGCTCGACGGCGTTCAGCAGAAGCTCATTGAGGACCATCACCAGCGACGTGGCGAGCTCGGCGGTGAGCACGCCAAAGCTGCCCTGACGGCGCATCCGGACGGTCGACTCGGTCGCCGCCACCTCGGTCGCCGCGCTCGCCACCCGGTCCACAATCCCGTCGAACTCGACCACCTCATCGTTGGACATGGAGAGCGTCTCGTGTACCAACGCGATCGAGGCGACCCTGCGGACCGACTCCTCCAACGCGATCCGCGCCTCCGGCATGGCCACCCGGCGGGCCTGCAGCCGCAGCAGGGCGGCGACCGTCTGGAGGTTGTTCTTCACCCGGTGATGGATCTCCCGAATGGTGGCGTCCTTGGTCATCAACGCCCGGTCCCGGCGCCGGACCTCGGTGACATCGCGGACCAGCACCAGCGCGCCGATCGGCACTCCGGCCGGGATCAGCGGTAGCGCCCGGGTCAGCATGGTCGCCCCGCGCGCGTTGATCTCACGTCGGGGCGGTGCCTCGCCCCGAAGTGCGGCGAGCGCCGCGTTGGCCGCGTCGGTCCCCTCGAGCGGGTCATCGGCGAGGCGCCGGTGTAGCGCCGCGAGGTCCTCCCCCACCAGGTCCGAGGCGTAGCCGACCCGTCGGTACGCCGACTGCGCGTTCGGGCTCGCATACGTCACCCTGCCGCCCGCATCCAGCCGGACCAGGCCATCGCCGACCCGGGGAGCGGAGGTGGTCTCCCCCGGATGCCGGGGCGGCGGGAAGGTGCCGTCGGCGAGCATCTGCGCCAGGTCGTCCGCCGTGGTCAGATAGTTCAGCTCCAGTTGGCTGGGGGTCCGAGCGGTCGACAGGTTGGTGTCCCGGCCGACCACGGCGATCACCTCGGCCTGCTCACCGTCGGCGGCCCGCAGCCGCACCGGGATCGCCTCGTGCCGGGCGGGCACGTCCCCATACCAGACCGGATCGCCCTCCCGCCAGATCCGGCCTCGCCGGTAGGCGACCTCCAGGTGGTCCACTTCCGGCCCACCGGTGATTCGGCCTACCTGGTCATGCTGGTATGCGGTGGGCGCGGTGGTCGGTCGCACCTGGGCCACGCAGAGAAACGTCCCGTCCTCGCCCACCGGCACCCAGAGCAGCAGGTCGGCAAAGGACATGTCAGAGAGCAACTGCCAGTCGCCCGCGATCCGGTGCAGATGATCGATGTCAGCGGGACGTAGCTGGGTGTGCTCGTCGGCGAGGTCGCGCAGCGTGGACACGCCGCCCAGCCTGCCACGCCGGAGCTCACATCGTCGCGGTGACCTTCTTCAGACCCCGGGGCGCGTCCGGGTCCTCGCCTCGGGCCAATGCGAGCGCCAGGGCCAGGCGCTGCAGCGGCAGGATGTCCAGCAGCGGCGCGTACCGCTCGTCAACCTCGGGGACGGCGATTCGCGTTGCGGTGGGCACCTCCGCCGAGCCGACCACCACCACATCGGCGCGACGCTCGCCGAGCCGTGGCAGCACCTCTCCCATCGCCTGGCCGCCGGGGCCGGAGCCGACCACCGCGAGCACCGGCACGTCCGGATCGGTCATGGCGAGCGGACCGTGCAGCAGATCGGCACCGGAGAAGGCCAGCGTCGGTAGGTACGAGGTTTCCATCAGCTTCAGCGCGGCCTCCCGCGCGGTCGGGTACGCGTACCCGCGGCCGGTCGTGACCAGCTGCGCGGCGAACCGGTACCGGGGGGCGAGCTGGGCGGGCGTCGGGTCGGCGAGGGTACGCGCGGCGAGTTCGGGCAGCGTGTCGAGGGCGCTGCGCTCAGCGGCCGGCAGCACGCCGTCGCCGGCCCGAATGCCCTCCACCAACATGAGCAGGGCGAGCAGCTCGGCCGTGTAGGTCTTGGTGGCGGCCACCGCCCGTTCGTGCCCGGCGGCGATGTCCACGCTCAGCTCCGCTGCCTCGGCGAGTGGCGAGTCCGGCGCGTTGGTGACTGCGAGGGTGAGCGCGCCGGAGTTCCGGGCGGCCCGCAGCACCTCGGTGAGGTCCGGGGAGCCGCCGCTCTGGCTCACCCCGACCACGAGCGCGGCGGAGAGGTCTGGACGGGCCCCGTACGCGGTGACTGAGCTGGGCGAGGCGAGCCCGGCGGGCAGACCCAACCGGATCTCGGTCAGGTACGTGCCGTAGAGCGCGGCGTGGTCTGAGGTGCCGCGGGCGGTGAACACCACGTGTCGCGGTCGGTGCTCGGCGATGGCGGCGGCGACCCGAGCGATCGGCCCGGCATGCTCAGCGGAGAGCAGGCGGGCGTATGCCGCCGGCTGCTCGTCAATGTCGGCGGCCATGCCGGCCCCTGGACGCGTCACAGAAACTCCTCCTGATGCGCGATTCCCGCGCTTTTATGTTCAGTCTTGCACTTTTCAGCGCTCAAGCGCAACACAACGAGCAGCAGCGCGAGACCATCGCTAAAAATCCTCACTATCACCTACGCTGACCGACCGGAGCGCATACCACCACGGCGGGAGAAGAAACGTGTCCCCGGACAAGCGAGACCTGCCGGCGGCGGAGGAACTGATCCTGGCCCGACTAGCGCTCACCGAGGGCGACCTGGCGCACGCCGCCACCCACATCGCGGGGGCGCTGGCACAGGCACCGACCCTTCCCGAGGCACACGAGTTACTCTCCCGGCTCGCTGCCGTCGCTGGCGACGGACTCGACCTCTTTCCCCTGCACCAGAACGTCTTCGTCGGCACCGTGGTCGCCCGGGCCCACCTACTCGCCGCGGCCGGCCGGCCCGCCGAAGGGTTGGACCTGCTCGTCGCGGCCACTGGCTACGCGCCTGCCGAGCCATGGGCGGAGGTGCCCTGGGTTACCGCGCCCGACCTGGCCGAACGCCTCGGGCCGGAGCGTACCGCCCAGATTCTCATGCAGGTCTGCGCCGCGACCGCCGATCCGATTCCCCGAACTGGCCGGGCCGCCCTCACTCCCTACCTCACGCTGGCGCGCAACGCGGTGACCGCGCACCACGGACACGCGCTGCTGTTCGGGGCCGCCTCCGCCCTGGCCCGGCGGCTCGGCGAGGTAACGCTCGCCGTCCGGTGGGCCGCTCAGGGGTTACGCGCCGAGCCATCCAAGATCGGCGAGGTCTGGCTCGGGTACGCCTATCGAAGCGCGGGGCGAATCCGAGAGGCCCTCGCGGCGCTGGAGCGTGCCGTTGCGCACGACCCGGACGACCTGGCCGTCTACGCCGACATCGCCGGCACCCTCGCCGACCACGGACGGCTGGACGAGGCGCTTGACTGGATCAACCGGGCGCTCGCCCGGGACCCGACGTTTGACTGTGCGGTGCACACCGCCCAGCGGCTGCGCTTCCAACGCGACGGCGATGTCGCCCACCTGATCGCACTGGCGGACTTCGTCCGGGAGCACCCCGAGGATTCCCACGAGCACACCGACCTCGCCGAGTCCTGCGCCGGCCAACCCTGGCTCGGGCAGATCACTCCGGCCGCCGGACCCGCTGTTGACGCGCTCCGGGCCCACCATGCCGGCCGTCAGCTGGGAGCCACCATCCGGTTGGGGTCGCCGGTGCCGCCGAGTGCCCTGCACACCCTCACCCGGTCCGTGCCCGGGCTGCGCGTCCAACTGGCGCAGGGGCCAGGCCCGGACCCGCGGGAACCCCGACGCGTGGTGGCCTGGCACCTGTGGCGGCACGACGGCACACCCGCCGTCGAAGCCCCGTCGCCACTGGCGGCGGAGCACCTCCGGCAGTTCGTGCATCCGGCGTGGCCCCACCCGCCGGCGGCATACGATGCCGCCGTGGCCCTGGCCACCCTGGACCTGACCGACCTACTCGGTCTGCTGGCCCATCCGCCGGCGACCCCACCGACCGCACTGGGTCGGGTCCTCGACGAGCAAAACCCGTCCCTCTGGGTCCGCAGTGTTCAGGTGTGGGCCTGCCTCGGGCTGCTACACCACCGCACCGACGAGCCGTGGCCGACCTCCACCCGCCGGGCCGTGCTGCTGGACCTGGCCTGGGGCGTCGAGGACTGGGCTACCGAGGCCGCACTCTTCGCCCTGGTCACCGTCGCCTGGGTTGACCCGGCGGTCCGCCCCGAGGTCGCCGGGGTGGTCGCCGAACGACTCGCCGATGCGGTCGAGGTGGCGCGGGCCCGTCCGGTCCCGATCGCCCGGTCCCTGGCACATCTGGCACTGGCCACCCCGGACCTGGCCCCGGAGTCCCGAGCGCTGGCCGAGACCGTGGTCGGTGGCCGGCCGCCGGCTCCGGCGCCGCCAAGCCCGCTCCGCCGCCTCTGGCGACGCATCACGACAACGTTTCGCCGCCACTGACCTCGCCGGGCCGACGCTGGGTCAGCGGTGGGCATCCGGGCGTCGGCGCTCCGCCTCGCCGGCCGGCACCGGGATGTTCTCGGTACGCAGCGGAATCTCCCTGATCAGCCAGGCGAGCACCGGTACCACGAGGGTGAACAACAGGGCCCACAGGAACACGTGCGAGACCGCGTCGGCGAGACCACCGAGAACCAGGTCCCGGACCGCCTCTGGTAGCTCCCGAAGTTTCGCGAGGTCCATCGCCGCTCCGGCCTCACCACCGCCGAACATCCCGCCGCCAGGGGAGCTGGCCAGCCGGCTGGCGAAGACGGCCCCGAAGAGCGAGATACCGAACGAACCACCGATCGAACGGAAGAAGGTCGCCGCACCGCTGGCCGCGCCCAGATCACGCTGATCAACGCTGTTCTGCGCAATCAGCATCGTCGTCTGCATCAGAAAGCCCATGCCGACGCCGAGCACGAGTAGGTAGAGCGAGGACTCCGCCACTTCGGTCTGCGCGTCAAGCCGCGTCAGCAGGACCATGCCAGCGCTCATCACCACACCGCCGATAATCGGGAAGACCCGGTACCGGCCGGTCCTGGTGATCGTCCGCCCCACCACCAACGAGACCACCAGCATGCCGAACATCAACGGCAGCAGAAGCAACCCGGATTCGGTGGCGGTGGCGCCCTGCACGGTCTGCTGATAGAGCGGCAGAAAACTCATCGCCCCGTACATCGCGAAGCCGAGCAGGAAGCCAATCACCGAGATCAGCGCGAAGTTTCGGTTGGCGAAGAGGGAAAGCGGCAGGACCGGCTCAACCGCCCGCCGCTCGACGACCCCGAAAACGGCGAGCGACGCCACCGCGAGGACGATCAGGCCAACGATCTGCGGCGAACGCCAGGCGTACTCGTTGCCACCCCACGTGGTGATCAGCACAATCGCGGTGATGCCGACCGCGAGCAGTGCGGCACCGAGCCAGTCGATCCGATGCTCGGTGCGATGCCGGGGCAGCCGCAGGGTGGCGACGAGCAGCACCAGCGCGACCCCGCCGAGGGGCAGGTTGACATAGAAGGCCCAGCGCCAGGAGAGATGGTCAGTGATGAAGCCGCCGACCAACGGGCCAGCCACCAGGGCGATCGCCATGATTCCGGCAATCATCCCTTGGTAGCGGCCCCGCTCGCGGGGCGGCACCAGATCGCCGATGATCGCCAACACGCCGACCATCAGGCCACCCGCGCCGAGGCCCTGCACCGCGCGGAAGGCGATCAGCTCCACCATCCCGTCGTCCGGACCGCCGAGCAGGTCGGAGCCCGCCATGCCGCAGAGCGCGGATCCGACCAGGAAGATCACCACTGAGGTCAGGAAGATCGGCTTCCGGCCGAAGAGATCACCGAGCTTGCCCCAGATCGGAGTGGAGACGGTGGTCCCGAGAACATAGGCGGTAACAACCCAGGTGAAGTGGTTCAGCCCGCCGAACTCACCCACGATCCTCGGCAGTGCGGTGCTGACGATCATGTTGTCCAACATCGCCAGCATCATGGCGATCATCAGGCTGAAGAGCACGATCCGGATATTCGGTCGCGTTGGTGCCGGGGCCGCCTGGGTTGCCTGGGTCATACGTTGTTCCCCCCGGGGGTGATGAGCTTACTTGCCGACCGGCTAGCTAGCTTACTAGCCGCACGGTAAGTTGGGGTGCCGACGACAGTCAAGCGGGTCAGGTGATGAGAGTGCGGGAGAGCACCGGCAGCACACGGGAACGGATCAAGACCGTCGCCCTGGAACTCTTCACCGAGCAGGGCTACGAGAAGACCTCGCTCCGGGAGATCGCCGAACGGCTCGACGTGACGAAGGCGGCGCTCTACTACCACTTCAAGAGCAAGGACGAAATCGTCAACAGCTTCGTCGAGGACCGCCTCGAGCAGCTGGACGACCTCGTCGCCTGGGCCGAGGCCCAACCCGCCACACTGACGACCCGACGGGGCGTAATCAGTCGATACGCGGACACGATGTGCGCCGGGCAACACTCGTCAGTGATGCGCTTCTTCGAGCAGAACCAGACAGCGTTACGGAGTCTCGCCGCCGGGCAGCGGATACGGGAGCGGATGTTCCAGCTGGCCAACCTGCTCTGTGGCGACGACTCCTCCGCCGAGGCCCAACTCCGGGCCACCCTCGCGCTCTTCTCCGTACACAGCAGTTGGTTCGGGGTACGAGCGCCCGGTCTCACCGACCAGGAGCGCAGGGAGGTCGCCCTGAAGGTGGCCGACGAACTGATCGTCGCCATCGGCCCACCCCCGACCGACGCCCCCCGCTGACCCAACCCTCCACTCAGGCGGGAAGCGGAAGCCGCAGTCCACGCAGGAGCACGCCGGCGACCGGCGACCAGTCCAGCTCCGGCGCCCGAGTGAACCCCCGCCGCTGATAGAGCCGCTGCGCCGAGGCGGCGAGGCCATCCCGAATACAGATCACCAGGGCAGAGCAGCCCAACTCGGTCGCCCGCGCCACGCACGCCTCCACCAGAGCCGCGCCAACTCCCCGCCCCTGCACTGCCGGGTCCACGGCGAGCATCCGGAACTCCGCCTCGCCGGCTCCGGAGAGCTCGGCGTAACGGGTACCGGGCAGGACGAAGAGGACCGAACCGAGCACGGCGTCGGTGCCGACGTCCACGGCGACCAACACCTCACCGTGCGCCACCCGAGCCGGGACATCGGCGAGCACCGCCGCGTAACCGTTCTCCCCCTTGAGCTGCCCGTCCGCCTCGTAGGCGGCGACCGTCAGCTGGGCGACCGCGGCATGCTCAGCCGGCTTGACGGGGCGGACCAGGAGACTCAACCGATCACCGCGATCAGGTCGCCGTCCTGCACCACGTCCCCCTCGTTGACCGCCAGCTCCTGCACGACGCCGTCGGACTCGCTGACGACCGGGATCTCCATCTTCATCGACTCCAGGATCACCAATGTGTCCCCCTCGGACACGGTGTCCCCGGCCGACGCGACGACCTTCCAGACGTTCGCCACCATCTCGGCGCGGATCTCCTCGGCCATCTCCACAGCCCCTTCTCTCACGACTGTCCTGCCGACGTATCCAATCATGAGCCGGGTCGGGGCGGGGCAGCCACGCCAAGACCAGACATCCAGCCTGGCAGGCGCCAGTACCACCCGAGCACGATTCGAGAAGCGGCGTGGGGCCTCGCCGGGCGACGCCGCGGGCCGGGCCCGTCCGCCGGTGGCAACGGCACTAGGGTCGAACACGTCCGTTTTCCCGCCGCGGCGGTCACGCCGCCGTGGCGCCCACCAACGAGGAGGTCACCATGGCCAAGAGGGCCCGGAAGAAGAAGGCCCGCAAGAAGGGCGCGGCCAACCACGGCAAGCGCCCCAACTCCTGAGCCGCCGCCGCGCCCAGGCACAGCCGGCTCGGCCAGCGGAAACGACGGTGGCCCGGACCGAAATCGGTCCGGGCCACCGCGGTGTCACCCCGGTCAGTCAGCCAACTCACGCGACTCACTGCTGCCGAAGACCACGAGTTCGGCGAGCTTGCTGCGGAGCCGCTCGCGAAGCTGGTCAGGTGCGGTCTCATTACCGCAGCAGCGGGCCACGAGCGCCTGAACCTCCTGCTCGATGCCGTACTCGCGCAGGCACGGACCACACTCGTCGAGGTGTTGCCGGATCAGCTTCCGCCGCTCCTCGGCGCACTCCAGGTCCAGATACAGGTAGACCTCCGCCAACACCTCGCGGCAGTCCGTCTCGTGCGGCTCTCCACAACTCACGTCATACCCCCCGGCCGGTCGAGCCCTTGGCCGACGACGCAGAGCTGAAGCCCCGCTCGGCCGCGTACTGCTCCAGCAGCTTGCGCAAATTACGACGACCGCGGTGCAGGCGTGACATCACGGTGCCGATCGGCGTACCCATGATCTCGGCTACCTCCTTGTAGGAGAAGCCCTCGACGTCAGTGAGGTAGACAGCCAGCCGGAACTCCTCGGGTAGCTGTTGGAGCGCCTGCTTGATGTCGCTGTCCGGCAACCGGTCCAGCGCCTCCGTCTCAGCGGAGCGCAGCCCGCTGGAGGTGTGCGACTCGGCCTCGGCGAGTTGCCAGTCGGTGATCTCGTCGGTCGGCGCCTGAATCGGCTGCCGCTGCCGCCGGCGGTAGGAGTTGATGTAGGTGTTGGTCAGGATTCGATACAGCCACGCCTTCAGGTTGGTGCCCTGCTCGAACTGGTGAAAGGCGGCGTACGCCTTCAGGTACGTCTCCTGGACCAGATCCTCGGCATCTGCCGGGTTGCGGGTCATCCGTAGTCCAGCAGCGTAGAGCTGGTCAACGAAGGGCATCGCGTCGCGCTCGAAGCGGGCCCTGCGCTCGTCCGTCTTCTCGGTGGTCAACCGCGCATCCCCTCGGGTCGGATGTTTCCTCGCCGAGGATACGTGCAACACCCCGCCGACAGATTCACTTCCACCCAGGTGCCCGACCGAGACCCGGTCCGCCGGTGCCACCGCTGGCCAGCTCGGCCCCTCCAGCACGCGGTGCCGCCGCCGTGTGTCCCGATCGTCCAACTCCCGGGCCTGCGTCTCGACCGGCACCGGCCACCCCCCTCGTCGAAAAGTCGTCCGCGGGGTGTAACGCAGGTCGGCGGGGCGGGAATTCCAGCTATCGGCCCATTTCCTGGTCCCGACCCAACCTCGGCGGGGGCGGAGCTGGGACCAGGAAGGGCCCGGGAGGACCGGCGCCGCCGCCGGGCTGGGGCACGCGGCACCATCCAAAGCAACGAAAGTCTTCCACCGCGGTCACGCCTCATCGGCGCAGTCGGACGATCCGGCCCCCCGCAACGGCCGATCCGGAGCGCGGGTCCAGCCACCGGCGCGCAGCCAGTCAAGGACGACCGCCGCCGCGCCCGCCGGATCCTTGCGCAGCTCATGCCGCTCCCCCGGCCGGGTGACGACTCGCACCGTCGGCACCGCGGCCACCGGCACCCCGAAGGGGTCCCGGTCGCCGTTCACCACCAACGTCGGCACGCTGGCCGGCAGCTCGGCGGCGCGAGACCGCTCCGGCCGGCCCGGTGGATGCAGCGGAAACGCCAGGGCCACCACGCCGGCCGCCCCAACCGCGTCGGCGGTGCGGCAGGCCACCCGGGCACCGCTGGAACGGCCGCCCACCACCAGCGGAACTCCGGGACACCGCGCCCGAAGCACGGACAACACCACCGTCCAGGCCACGTCGAGTTGCCGCGCGGGCGCGGGTGCGCGGCGCCCCGCGAGCCGGTAGGGCTGAGTCACGCGGGCGACAACCAGACCAGCGGTCAGCGCAGCCTCCCGGAGCGCGAGCAGGTCCGGCGCGTCCACCCCGCCGCCCGCTCCGTGACCGAGCACCAACAGAGCGGCCGGCGGACCGACGGGCCGATCGAGCTCCACCCCGGCCGGCCCGTGCGGAGTGATGATCTCCTCGGTCGGCGTCACGCCACCATTCTGACCGTCACGCCGATGCGCAGATCACGCCGCCACGCCGGCCGTCAACGGCCGAGCGGCACCGGGGCCAGCCGCCGGCCCCGGACCAGCGGCCGACCGGCATCGGCTAGTGCTGGCTGAACCTCGCCGCGCCAGGCGACCAGCATGGCCCGGCGCTCGCGCGGGGTGGTGCCACCCCAGACGCCGTAGCAGTCGCCAACCTCCAGCGCCCAGGCGAGACAGGCCCCCTGCACGTCGCAGGTATGACAGAGCGCTATAGCGGCGTCCGCCGGCTCGTTGGGTGCCGGAAAGAAAGTTTCCGGGTCAACGCTTTGGCAGAGACCTCTGGTACGCCATGCTTCGTCTCGCTGACGCTCGTGCAGGGCCCGCAACAGGCGCGTGTCACGTCGTGCAGCGGCAACCTCGTGTGGACGGGGCATACGTGCCCTGGTCATCCACCCACCTCCCCCGTGGGACCGGAAATCTCGGGCGCGACTCGCTGCATGCGGATCGACACCCACCACCGGCGCTCTGGTGTATCGCACTTTTCGACGTCGATACAAGGGGTAGCGGGAAAAAGTTGAATTAACCAAGACAGTTTTGCTCTTAAAACCGACAAATCACCTGACCTTAAGTCGCGAATACGTCAGAAAAGTGTCCCCTCCCCAGACCCGCTGCCACGCCGGTGCGGCACCGACGCCGCGACCCGTTCGACGAGCCCCGGGCCGTCGTTCCGGACGTTGCCCACTGCCGACCCCACCGGACGGACCTCCAACCCGGCCAGCCACTCCAGCGACGGCGGGGTGAGCAGATCCGCCGGCTGGTCCGTGCGCCCCAGCCAGGCACCCCACCGCTCGGTGGGCAGCAACAACGGCATCCGGTCGTGCACGTCGGCCAGGTCACCGCGGGCGGGGGTGGTCACGATGCTGCAGGTGAGCAACGGCCCGCCCGGGCCCTCCCACACCGAGCAGATGCCGGCGAAGACGACCGGCGAGCCGTCCCGGGCAGTCAGGTAGTACGCCTGCTTGCCACCCGGGTGACGGACCCACTCGTACCAACCGTCCGCCGGCAGCAGACACCGGTGGCAGGCGAAGGCACGGGCGTACGCCCGGCTCGTGGCCACCGTCTCGGCCCGAGCATTGATCATGCGAGCAGCGCCGGCCGGGGAGCGCGACCAGGCCGGGACGAAGCCCCAGCGCCCCAGCGAAAGCACCCGCTGGCCTGCCACGGTGGCCTGGACCAGCGGCACCGGATCGGTGGGGGCGACGTTGTAGGCCGCGCCGAGCCGACCACCCGTTTCGTCGTACGACTCGAACATCGCGCTCAGGTCCCCCGCGGACCTTGTCGTCGCGTATCTCCCGCACACACCGGACACGCTAGCGTCCCAACCGGTCGCCTGCCGTCCCGCGAAGCGGGCCGGCACCCGGGGGTAGCCGACGATGACCGGTAGTAAAGGCGGCAGAATGTAACCGTGGGAAATCTGACCGCCACCCGGCCGCCGCTGCCGTGGACCGCCCCGACCGCCTCGGATCCGGTCTCGACGAAGCTGCGCCTGCCCGGCTCCAAGTCACTCACCGCGCGCGCCCTGGTGCTCAGCGGCCTGGCTACCGGCCCATCAACGCTCGCGCGGCCCCTGCGAGCCCGGGACACCGAGTTGATGGCCAACGGGCTACGGGCGATGGGTGCCCACGTCTCGACCAGCGATGACGAACGCTGGCTGGTCCGGCCGCACCCGCTGGCCGGGCCGGCGCACATTGATGTCGGCCTCGCCGGCACGGTGATGCGCTTCCTGCCCCCGGTTAGCGGCCTCGCGGACGGTCGAATCACCTTCGACGGCGACCCACAGGCCCGCCAGCGTCCGCTGGGGCCACTCCTGGACGCCCTGCGCCGCCTCGGTGTCCGGATCACCTCGCCGGCCTCCGGGAGCCTGCCGCTGACCGTGCTCGGTGGCGGAAACATTCGCGGCGGCGAGGTCGTGATCGACGCCAGCGCCTCCAGTCAACTCGTCTCCGGGCTGCTCCTGGCGGCTCCCCGCTTCGACCGAGGGGTGGTCGTTCGACACGTCGGCCCGCCGGTGCCCTCCGCACCCCACCTGCGGATGACGGTGCAGATGCTGCGAGCCGCCGGTGCCGCCATCGATGACACCACCCCCGATGTCTGGACAGTCGAACCGGGCCCACTGACCGGCCGTGGCTGGGAGATCGAGCCCGACCTCTCCGGCGCGGTCCCCTTCTTCGCCGCCGCACTGGTCACCGGCGGAGAGGTAACCGTGACCGGCTGGCCGGGCGGCAGCGTCCAGCCAGTCGAGCGGCTCCGCGGGCTGTTGCAGGCGATGGGGGGCGAGGTGTCCCTCACCACCACCGGGCTGACCGTGCGGGGCACCGGCACCGTCCACGGCCTGACCGCCGACCTCTCCGACGTGAGTGAGCTGACCCCGGCTTTGACCGCGCTGGCGATGCTCGCCGACTCCCCCTCCCGGTTTACCGGGATCGCCCACATCCGGGGGCACGAGACCGATCGAATCTCGGCGCTCGCCCGCGAGTTCACCGCTCTCGGCGCCGACCTCACCGAGTCCCAGGACGGGCTGGCGATCCGACCCCGGCCGCTTCGCGGCGGAGTGTTTGAGACCTACCACGACCACCGGATGGCACACGCCGCCGCGATCGCCGGGCTGGCCGTGCCCGGCATCGAGCTGAGCGACGTTGCCTGCACCTCGAAGACGATGCCGGAGTTCCCGGCGCTATGGTCGGCGATGGTGACCGGCAAGAGCTGAGGGGAGCTGTCCTGGCAACGAGGCGGCGGGAGTACGACGAGGACGACGTCCGGATTCGGCCCGGCAGATCCTCACGCCCACGTACCCGCAGGCGCCCGCGCCACGCGGACGCGGTCGAGGGGTTCGTCACGGCCGTGGACCGCGGGCGCTACACCTGCGTACTGGAGGGCGCCGACCCAAAGCAGGCGCCGGTGACCGCGATGCGGGCCCGGGAGTTGGGTCGCAAGTCCGTCGTGGTAGGCGACCAGGTAGGGCTGGTTGGCGACACGTCCGGTAGGCCGGGGGCGCTGGCCCGGATCGTTCGCATAGCCGACCGCAGCTCGGTGCTGCGACGCACCGCCGAAGATGACGCGACCACCGCCGAAGGGCGACTGGAACGGGTCGTTGTCGCCAACGCCGACCAGCTCGTCATCGTCAGCGCACTGGCCGATCCGCCGCCCCGGACCGGCTTCATCGACCGCTGCCTGGTCGCGGCGTACGACGCCGACATCGAACCGCTGCTCTGCCTCACCAAGGCCGACCTCGCAGGGCCGGAGGAGGTGCTCGGGTACTACGCCGACCTGGAGCTGCCCTATGTCCTGATCTGCCCTGACTCGACCCTGGACGCGCTACGCGGCCTCCTCGCTGGGCGGATCTCGGTGCTGGTAGGGCACTCCGGGGTAGGTAAGTCGACCCTGGTCAACCGCTTGGTCCCCGCGGCCACCCGGGCAGTTGGCCAGGTCAGCGCGATCGGTCGAGGCCGGCACACGTCAACCAGTGTGGTGGCGTTGCCGTTGCCACCGGTCGCCGACACCGCCGAGGGCTGGATCATTGACACCCCGGGAATCCGCAGCTTCGGGCTGGCCCACGTCTCCGCCGAGAGCCTTCTGCACGGCTTCCCCGACCTCGCCGAGGGGGCGGCCGACTGCCCGGCGAACTGCCCACACACTGTCGGTGAGCCGCTCTGCGGACTGGGCGCCCGAGTCGCCGCCGGCCAGGCCGACCCACGCCGGTTGGCCTCATACCGGCGGCTCCTCGCCTCACGCACGGGCGAGAGCGAGCCGCGCACCAAGCCCAGTTCCCGAGACCCGAGTAGCCCGTCGGCGGGGAGCTGACCGGACCGGCACTACTGTTCCCTGGATGAAGGGTTACGCCGCCGACATCACCCTCGCCCACCGCCTCGCGGACGCCGCCGACGCCGTCTCCGCCGCACGCTTTCGCGCCGTGGACCTTCGGGTGGAGACGAAGCCTGATCTCACCCCGGTTTCCGACGCCGACACCGCGGTCGAGCAGGAGATTCGGGCCCTGCTCGCCGCCGAGCGCCCCAACGACGGTCTCCTCGGTGAGGAGTACGGCGAGCAGCCCGCCGCCGGCCCGGACGGGCGACGGTGGGTGATCGACCCGATCGACGGGACGAAGAACTTCATTCGCGGCGTACCAGTGTGGGCCACGCTGATCGCCCTGCTCGAGGGGGACCATCCGGTCGTCGGGCTGGTCTCCGCTCCGGCTCTGGGGCGACGCTGGTGGGGGGCGCTCGGCGAGGGGGCGTACGCAGGGCCGGACCAGGCGTCCGGTGCGCCGGTCCAGGTATCGGCGGTGGCCGAGCTGACCGATGCCAGTTTCTGCTATTCCTCGCTCAACGGCTGGGAGGAGAGCGGCCGGCTGCCGGCGGTCCTACAGATCATGCGAGACGCCTGGCGCAGTCGGGCATACGGCGACTTCTACGGCTACATGCTGCTGGCCGAGGGGGCGCTGGACATCATGGTGGAGCCGGAGCTGTCGCTGTGGGACATCGCCGCGCTGGTGCCGATCGTGACCGAGGCGGGCGGAACCTTCACCAACCTGGCGGGCCAGCCCGCCCCGGGGGACATCGGCTCCGGCGGAGTCAGCGCGATCGCCACGAACGGTCCGCTACACACCAACGTCCTCGCCCGCCTGGGTTGAGTACCTGCGCGCTGATTTCGGTCAACCTCTATCCTCGCGCTGTGGTTTCCTCCGGTTGGTGCTTCCTCGCGGCAATGATCATCGCCTACGGGATCGCCAACCTGCTCCAGTCGGTCGCGGCGGCCCGCACCACCGTGCACCACTCGTTCGATCCGGGGTTGCTGTTGCGACTGGCCGGACACCGCACCTACCTACTCGGTCTGGGCTGCCAGGTCGGCGGATTCGTCCTGGCCTTCCTGGCCCGACGGGACCTTCCGCTCTTCCTGGTGCAGGCCAGCATGGCGGCGGGGCTCGGCGTGACCGCCCTCCTCGGGGTGCTCCTGCTGAGGTGGCGACTGCCCCGGGCGGAGATCGTTCTGCTGGTGCTGCTCGTCGCCGGGATCACCGGGCTGGTGCTCTCGGCCCGGCCGGCACCCTCGCGGCAGCTCGGCACCGCCGGCCTGGTCACCCTGGCGGCGACCTTCGGCGTGATCGCCCTACTGGGCTTCTTCGCGGTACGGCTGCACGGCGCGCCCGGATCGGTTGCGCTCGGCTCCCTCGCCGGCCTGGCCTTCTCCGCCGCGGCGGTGGCGGCCCGGCCACTTGCCTCGACCCACTCGGTGGAGGGGTTCCTCGGCGATCCGCTGCTCTACCTGTTGGTGGCCCACTCGGTCATCGGCCAGCTCCTCCTCGGCCTGGCGATGCAACGCGGGTCAACCACGGCCGCCGTAGCCGCGATGGACGCGGCCGGGGCGGTGCCGGCAGCCATCATCGGGCTGCTGCTGCTCGGCGACCAGATCTGGCCGGGTCGGGAGTGGCTGGCCACGGCCGGCTTCCTGGTCACCCTCGCCGCCGTACTCGGGCTGACCCGGTACGCGGAGCCGCAGCACCAGCACGCCGTGACCGGTAACCGGGAACGGGTGCTGGTCAGCGCTGGCCGGTCGAGGGCAGCGCCGCCAGGGCAGGTAGGCGCTCAGGCGGCCTCAGCCGGGGCGCGGCAGCGGGCCACCCGCTCGTAGAGCCGTTCCAGGGCAGCGCCGGTCCGCTCCCACGTGTAGCTGCACCGCACCCGGTCCACGGCAGCGTGCCCATAGGCGAACCGCTCGGCGCTGTCGGTCATCAGGCGGCGCAACGTCACCCCCAGGGCGCGTACGTCACCGGGCGGCACCAGCCGTCCGGTGACCTCGTCCACGACCGCGTCGGCGATTCCACCCATCGCGTACCCGACCACCGGCACGCCGCAGGCCATCGCCTCCAACGACACCCGGCCGGCCGAGGCGTAACCCGACGTACAGGCCACCACGTCCGCCGAGCGGTACCAGGTGGCCAGCTGCTCGTGCGGCACCGCCCCCACCAGAGTCACCTGATCGGCCACCCCGTTGCGTTCGGCCAGTTCCTGAAGCTGGCGTGCCTCGGCGTGCCCGGCGAGCCGATCGCCGGGCGGGCCACCGACGATCACCAGTTCCGCGTCGCCAGCCATCCGGATCACCCGGATCAGATCCTCCTGGCCATGGCCGGGGTCGAGGGTGGTAACGGAGAGGATCCGCGGTCGCGCCTCGCGCGGCGCCGCCTCCCCATCGGGGTGGAACAGCTCCGCATCCACCCCGGGTGGGACCAGCGCCACCGAGGCACGTTGTAGCCCCATCCGGGCCAGTTCGTCCACCTCGTCGTTGGATTGAGCCACCGCGATGTCCACCACGCGCACGAGGGCCCGCTCCAGCGGAATTCGCTCCTCCGGCGCGCGGTAGCGCGCGCCGAGGCGGCGCAGTTGTTCCAACCCGAGCGAGTGGAAGGTCTGCACGATCGGGATGTCGGTCTCGCGGACGGCGTGCGCGGCGGCGAGCCCACCGAGCCAGTAGTGCCCGTGCACCATCTCCGGCGCCCAGTCGTCCGCCCACCGGTCGGTCAGCCAACGGCCGTACTCGGCGACGTGGCCCACCAACTCGCCGGTGGCCACCGCTGCGGCGGGACCGACCGGGACTCGCTCGACCAGGTAGCCGTCCCCTGTCGCCGTCGCCGCCTGGTCCGGGGCGTCGCGGCGTTCGTAGAGCCGGACGTCGTGGCCCCGCCCAGCGAGCTCGGTGGCGACCCGGGCGATGTGCTGGTGGGTCCCGACAGCCGGGCCGCCGGCACGCCGGGACGGGTCAGCGTGCGCGCAGACGAGACCGACGCGCATGGTCACCTCCAGGCATCGTCACAGTGGCGGTCCTCCCGGTCAGAGGGTCCCATTAACCCAGGGTCGGGGAGTCGAAACGTGGCAGATCGGCGGTAGCGGTCGACTGGCGATGGCTGCCGGAGCGGCGGTTACGAGACGTGGGGCAGCGGGTAGAGCATCGGCATGCGCGACGACGAGTACCCGACCCCGGTGTCTGACCCGGAGGCGGTGGGCCTGCCCGACACCGCCGACGACGACTCGACCGCGAACGACGATGTCCGGACTGGGCGGGAGGCGGACGGCCCGGACCCGGCGCAGCTTCCCGGGGACCGGATGCCGGTCGCGGTCGACCGGTTCGGGACCACCGCCGACGAGCAGCTCGACGGTGAGTCGCTGGATGCCAAACTCGGCCGGGAACGGTACGAGCGGTCTGCGGATGATCCGTTGGCCGGACCGGTCGACCCGGACATCGCCGCCGAGGCGAACAGCCCGGAGCAGGCCGCTCAGGCCCAACTCGACGCCGATGTGTTCGAGCCCGGACCGTCCTCCGATCCGAACTCCCCGGTCTCCCTCTACGACCACGGCCTGCTCGGCAGCGGGGCCGACGCCCAGGTGGGTCGGCTGGTTGAGCCGGACGAGGGCGCCCATCCCGACCAGGAAGCCGACTCGGTCGCGTACGACGCAGGTTCGGCCGGCGGTGGTGCGAGCGCTGAGGAACTGGCGGTCCACGAGACCCGCCCGCCGCCGGCGGTCTGACCCTCGACGGTCGGCCATCGATATGGGTAGCGGCCCTGGCGTACGGTGAGAATTGCCACTATTCCGTACCGTGACCCCTGCCGGGAAGGGCCATGACGAACGCAGATCCGGACCTACCGCGCACGGCTGCGCCTCCGGAACCCTGCCTGTTGATCGCCACCGCTTTCGACCGGGGAGAGGTGACCCAACTACGCCACTCGGCCGCCGCATGCGCCCACGGGGCGGGCCTGCGGGGCCAGCGGCTCAACGACTTTGTGCTGGCGGTCAACGAGCTGACCACCAACGCGGTTCGCCACGGCGGCGGGCGCGGGTCACTACGGATGTGGCGGCAGGCCAGAAACCTGGTCTGTGAGGTCTCCGATCATGGGGACGGTCTCAGCAGCAGACTATTCGTAGACCACCGCCGCCCGGCCCCGGATTCGGTCGGCGGTTGGGGACTCTGGCTGGCGCGCGAGCTGAGCGACACCATGGACGTGGCGTCCGACCGAGCCGGGACGGTCGTCCGCATCACGATCCGGCTGCCGTTCCCACACCCCGCTCCCGACTAGCCAGCGGGCCGGGTGATTCAGCCGAAGAGCGCGCTCACCGACTCACCGTTGTGAATCCGGCGAATCGCCTCAGCCAACGCGGGGGCCACCGACAGCACGGTCAGCTTGGGGACCCGCTTCTCGGTGGGGATGGGAACCGTGTTGGTGCAGACGATCTCCCGCACCTCCTCCTGCTCGCTCAACCGCTGGGCGGCTCCGTCCACGAGGAGACCGTGGGTGCAGGCCAGCCGGATCGAGCGGACCCCCAACTCGCGCAGGTGCCCCATCAGCTCGACCACCGTGCTGCCCTTGACAATCTCGTCGTCCACCACGATCACGTCTCGGCCCTGGACCTCGCCGATGATCGTGCTGATCTCCACCCGGTCGCCCCCGAAGCGTTGCTTGGCACCCGCGGCGACCGGCGTGCCGAGCTGCCGGGCGAAGACCGCCGCCTCCTTGACGTAACCCAGGTCGGGTGAGACCACCACGGTGTTGCTCAGATCGTGCGCCTGGAAGTGGGCGGCTAGCTCGCGTAACGCGTGTAGGTGATCGACCGGGATGCCGAAGAAGCCGTAGACCTGCGGCGAGTGCAGGGTCATCGTGAGGACCCGATCGGCGCCGGCCGCCGTGAGCAGGTCCGCGACCAGCCGGCCACCGATCGAGATACGTGGCGCGTCCTTCTTGTCGGAGCGGGCGTACGCGTAGTGCGGTAGCACCACGCTGATCCGACCGGCCGAGGCCCCCCGGGCCGCGTTGACCATGAACAACAGCTCGACGAGGTGCTCCTGCACCGGCGGGACCAGCGGCTGGATCAGGAAGACGTCCCGTTCCCGACAGTTGGCCTGTAGCTGCACTTCCAGGCAGTCGTTGGCGAACCGGGATACCCGGGTCGGGTACAGGGGCACCCCCAGGTGGGTGCAGATCTCCGCACCGAGCTCAGGATGGGCGCTTCCACTGAAAACGGCGAGCTGGCGCACAGCTACCGATTCTACGACCAGTTCAGCCCCAGCGCTCGCCGGTGAGTTTCTCGTAGACGTCAACGTAGCGGGCACGGGTGGCGTCAACGACCTCACCCGGTACCTCCGGCGCCGGGCTCTGCTTGTCCCACCCGCTCCTGGTGGCCCAATCCCGCACGTACTGCTTGTCGTACGAGAACTGGGCGCGTCCCGGCCGGTACGACTCGGCCGGCCAGAACCGGGACGAGTCCGAGGTCAGCAGCTCGTCGCCGATCGTCAACGTGCCGTCGGCAGCCCAACCCAACTCGATCTTGGTGTCGGCGATCAGAATTCCCCGGTCGGCGGCGAGCTCGGCTCCCCGCCGATAGACGTCGAGCGTGATCTGGCGCAGCCGCTCGGCAGTCTCCGCGCCAACCTTGTCCACCACCTCGCCGAAGGTCATCGGCTGGTCGTGCTCTCCTACCGGCGCCTTGGTGGAGGGGGTGAAGATGGGCTCCGGCAGGGCGGCCGCCTCGACCATTCCGCGCGGCAGTTTGATCCCGGAGACCGCTCCGGTGCGCTGGTACTCGGCGAAGCCGCCGCCAACCAGATAGCCCCGGGCGACGCACTCCACCGGAACCATCTCCAGTCGCCGGCACCGAATCGCCCGGCCGACGAACTCCGGCGGCACGTCGGTCGCCGAGAGCACGTGGTTCGGCACCAACTCGGCGAGCTGGTCGAACCACCAGAGCGAGAGCGCCGTGAGAAGTTTGCCCTTCTCCGGGATCGGCGTCGGCAGCACGACGTCGTAGACGGAGACGCGGTCCGAGGCGACCAGGATGAGGTCGTCACCATCAGCGTAGACATCCCGGACCTTGCCCGAGTGCAGAAGTTCCACGCGGGCTAGTACATCACGCGGCCCGGATCAGACCGCGGCGGCAGCCGGCGGCCCGCCGCGGGCGAGGACGGCACGCAGGACCCGACGTGGAGGGCGCCGGGAGCGCTGGTCAGCTCAGCGCCGGGGTCCTCGCCGACCGCGGAGGACCCGCAGGACGAGCAACACGATCACGACGACCACGACCAGGCAACAGAAGAACCCGAGGAAGCCGAAGCCCCCTCGGCGGCGCCGGGCGGCCTCGATCGCCAGCTCACCCGGGCCACTGGCCGCCCAAGCCGCCACCGGGACAAAAACCGCCAGTACGACCGCACCGAGGACCGTGCTGAGCCGGCCCCACCACTTCGCGAATGCAGACATGACTCCATCCTCGCCGAGCCACGCAAGTCGGGTACGGCGAAGGCCCTGGAGGAAACCTCCAGGGCCTTCGAACGAGTAGCGGGGACAGGATTTGAACCTGCGACCTCTGGGTTATGAGCCCAGCGAGCTACCGAGCTGCTCCACCCCGCGTCGGCTTCACTACTGTACCCCATCAGACCGGCCATGATCCGCACCCCCCCCGATGCTCGGGTATTTACCAGGTACATCCACGACCGGTGTTGTAGATTCGCGCCGATCCGGAACTGCCTCTGTGGACTGCCCGAAGATCGGAGTCGCTTTGCGCAAGCTCGTCTACTTCGTCGCCGCCACCCTCGACGGTTTCATCGCCGCACCTGACGGATCGTTCGACTTCTTCGCCCTGGAGCCCGATCTAGCGCCCTACCTGGTGGCGGAGTGGCCCCAGACGCTGCCCACCTTCACCCACACCCAGCTCGGTGTCGCATCCCCGCCAGCTGGTCGTTTCGACACGGTGCTGATGGGCCGCGTCACCTACGAGCCGGGCCTCCAGCTCGGGTACACCAGCCCCTACAACCACCTGAAGCAGTACGTCTTCAGCCGCTCGCTGGCCCCGGCCAGCTACCCGGACGTGGAGATCGTCTCTGGCGATCCGCGCGCCTTCGTCCGCCAGCTCACGGCGCGGCCGGGCCGCGACATCTGGCTCTGCGGTGGCGGGCAGCTCGCCGGCCAGCTTCTCGACGAGATCGACGAACTGGTACTCAAACTCAACCCGGTCGTCGCCGGCAGCGGTATCCCGCTCGTTGACCGGGGCTTCGACCCGCGCCGCTTCGCGCTCACCTCGACGCGCCCGCTTGCCAGTGGGGTGGTCGTGCTGCACTACGCCCGACACATCGGCGACCCCGGCTAACAAACCTCATCGGGAAAGTCCCGCCGGACTGGTCCGCCAATAGGCGAAAGCCCCGGATAAGTCATCCGGGGCTTTCGAAAAGTAGCGGGGACAGGATTTGAACCTGCGACCTCTGGGTTATGAGCCCAGCGAGCTACCGAGCTGCTCCACCCCGCGTCGGCTCGTAAACATTAGCGCACCAACCCTGGCCAACGCAAAACGTCCTCCATCCCGGTGGCACACACAACGACGCCCCCGGGAAATTCCGGGGGCGTCGTTGTGTGTACGTACTGGGGAGGGTCAGCCGCCGGGCGACGGTGAGCCGGTCGGCGCCGTGGTCGGCGTGGCAGCGGGGGGCGTCCCCGCCGCCTGCTCGAAGGCCGCGGTCGCCTCATCCAACGCCTGCAGCGCCCGGCCGTAGCGCTCGAAGTCGCCGGACTCCTGCGCGGCCCGGAGCTCGACGATCGCCGCCTGAACCCGCTGGGCCGCCTCGGCCACATCACCCGTGAACGGGGGTGGGGTAGCGCTCGGAGTCGTCGGAGTCGGGGTCGGGGTCGGACTCGGGGGCGTCTCGTCGTCGGCGGGTGGAGGCGATGGTGCGCCGGCCTGTTCACCCTGCTCGACGAGCTGTTTGATGCCGTCGGAGAGGTTGTCGGCCAGGACGACGAACGATCCGCCGTCACCGTAGGAGAGAAGCACCTTCTGCAACAGGGGATAGGCCTGCTGTTGGTTGCTCTTCACATAGACCGGCTCGACGTAGAGCATGCCGTTGCCGAACGGCAGGGAGAGCAGGTTGCCGTACTGGACCTGAGCCTGGTTCGACGAGAGGAGGTTCAGCTGCTGCCGAATCTGGGCGTTGTTGGTCATCTGCTGGTGCACCTGCACCGGTCCGGAGATTCGAGTGTCTTCCGGCAGTTCGTACACCTCAAGCCGTGGTTTGCCGTCCACGTACGAGCCAGAGATCAGCGCCGCGAGGTTCTGCCGTCGGTTCGGCGTCACCGCCGAGGTGAGCTGGAACCGCGGCTCATCCTGCCCGGGCATCTGGGTGAAGAGGTAGTACGGGGGCTGCTTCTGGCCGCTGTCCGGCGCGTCCGGCACGTTCGGCACCTGCCAGAAGTCCTGCCCGGAGTAGAAGTCACCGGGGTTGGTCACGTGGAACCGGGTGTATACGTTCCGCTGGACCTTGAACAGGTCAGCCGGGTAGCGGAAGTGGGCGCTCAGCTCGGTCGGGATCTCCGTCTTCGGCTTGATCAGGTCGCCGCCGAAGGCCTTGTTCCACGCTCGGAGGACCGGGTCACCGTCGTCGAACTCATAGAGGGTGACCGTGCCGTCGTACGCGTCAACCGTCGCCTTGACCGAGTTCCGGATGTAGTTGATGTTTTCCCGGGCCTGCTGGAAGGTGCCCCGGTTGGTGAGTTCGTCGGTGGTCTCGGTCTGGAGATTGATCCGCTCGGCGTAGGGGTAGGTCGCGGCGGTGGTGTAGCCGTCGATGATCCACGTAACCCGGCCATCGATCACCGCCGGGTACGGGTCGCCGTCCACGGTGAGGAACGGGGCGACCTTCTCCACCCGCTCCCGCGGGTTACGGACGTAGAGTAGCTTCGAATTCTCGTTGACCGCCTCGGAGAGCAGGAAGTTCGACTCCTGCTCCTTGATCGCGTAGAGCAGCCGGCGACCAAACGAGCCGACGTCAACGCCGCCGGAGCCGGTGTAGGTGTAGTAGGACTCGGATCCGTCCTCGCCGACCGGCCGATCGAACTCGGCGGGGCTGGCCTCCGGGTTGGCCCTACCGACGATGGCGTAGTCGCCGGCCTCCATCCGTTCGCCGTAGTAGATCCGCGGCTGGCTCGCCGGGATCTGGTCGACCTGGGCGGCACACCCCTCCTGCGACCGCTCCCCGAGGAAGCCGGAGACGAAGTAGGGCTGGCCACCACAGACCACCCGGTTCGCCGGGGCCGCGACCAGGCCATATCCGTGGGTGTAGACGGTGTGCCGGTTGATCCAGTTGCTCTGCTGCGTGGTCAGCTCGCCATAGTTGATCTCACGGACCCCGACCACGTAGTCCTGGGTCTCCCCGTCGACGGTGTAGCGGTCGATGTCGAGCTTGGGGCCGAAGTCGTAGAAGCCGCGGACCTGCTGAAGCTGCGTGTACGTCTCGCTGACCAGTTGCGGATCCAGCAGTCGGGCGTTCGGCACCACCGCGGTGTCGGTGGCGAGGCTCGCCGGCGGTTGCAGGTTACTCGCCGCGTACCGGGTGGCCTCTGCCTCGCCCAGACTGAAGGCCGCCCGAGTCGCCTCGATGCTGCGCTCGATGTACCGCGCCTCCTTGTCTCGGGCGCTCGGCTTCACCTCGAAGGTCTGCACGGCCCACGGGTAGATGCCGCCGATCGCGACCGCCGAGACCCCGAGCAGGGCCAGCGAGATGCCCGGCCAGACCAGGTTCCGCATCCAGGCGTTGGAGAAGACGAGGACCGCGATCGCCACGACGACCGAAATGTAGGCGAGGATCTCCTTCGCCGGCAGCAACGCGTTGACGTCGGCGTAACCGGCGCCGTAGACGTTGGCGCCGTCGTTGTACTCCAGCAGCATCGTCCGCCGGTCGAGCACGTACGCGACGGCTTTGAGCAACACGAAGAGCGCGACCAACGTGCTCAGGTGGGCCCGCGCCGCAGTGCTCATCCGGTCGCCCACGCCCTGGAGCCGGATCCCGCCGAAGACGTAGTGCACAGCGAGCGCCCCGAGCAGGGCCAACACCACGGCGGTGAAGGCGACCCCGAGCAGATAGCGCCAGAACGGCAGGTCGAAGACGTAGAAGCCGATGTCCACCCCGAACTCTGGATCCTTGACACCGAAGTCCCCGCCGTTACGGAACAGCAGCCACTCGCTCCACCTGCTCTGTGCCGACAGCCCCGCGAAGAGGCCAACCACGACGGCGGCCATCGTGAACCAGATGCCGAGCCGAGGGCTGAGCAGCAGCCGGTATCGCTCCAGGGTGGCCTGCTCCGGTGACTGCGGTCGCAGCCGAGGCCGCAGCCGATGCGCCAACCAGAGGTTGCCGCCGACGATGGCCGCCATGGCCAGCCCGACCGTGACGAAGAGCAGCAGCCGGGTGACGAGCACCCCGCTGAAGACCGCGGTGTAGTCGACCTCGCCGAACCAGAGCCAGTCGGTCCACGCCTGCACACCCCAACCGAGCAGGGTGAAGAGCACGAACACCCCGACCAGCACACCAATCGTGACGCGTCCGCGTCGGCTCATCCTCGGCATGGGGGCGCTGCTACGCATAACCACTGTTGGCTCCGCACGTTCGGTTGATCGGCTCCGACCAGGCCACCAGAGTACGGGGTATTCCCAAACCTGTCGTCCGCGGTCACGCCGAGTCCGGCGGTTGGTTCAGCAACGGGTCGGGTCGCCCCCCGCTCGCAACTTCTCAAGGGCCGTCAACGCGTCTTCCAGCGTGGCGACCTTGAGCAGCGGAAGGTCGGGCTGGGGATTGCGGACGGCCTCGGCACAGTTTTCCGCCGGGACCAGGAAGGCGGAGGCGCCGGCCTCCTTGGCGCCGACCAGCTTCTGGGGGATTCCGCCGATCGGGCCGACCTGGCCCGTGTCATCGATCGTGCCCGTGCCGGCGATGATCTGTCCACCGGTCAGATCATCCGGGGTCAGCTTGTCGATGATGCCGAGGGCAAACATGAGCCCGGCGCTCGGGCCACCGATGTCCGCCAGGTCGATCGTCAACGTGAACGGGTGCGGCTGCTGCTGCTCGATCCCGATCCCGATCCGGGGCTTGCCGTCCCGCTCCTGGGTCGTGATCCGCGCAGTCCCCGGGGTCCCGTCACGGGTGTAACCGATCTCCAGGACGGTGCCGGCCGGCTCGGCCTGGATCAACTCGGTGAGCCGGATGGCCACCGGGACCGGCTCTCCGTTGACCGAGGTCACCACGTCGCCGGGACGGAGCAGACCGGCCGCGGGCCCGTCCCCGACCACCGTCTTGACCTGCACCGTCACCGGGAATCCGAGCTCGCGCAACGCGACCGTCTCCGCGCTGGACTGGGAGGCCTCGAAGTCCTCCGCATTGCGTTCCTCGACCTCCTCACGGCTCTCCCCCGGCGGGTACACCAGTTCCCGCGGTACCACCGCCTCGTCGTCGGAGAACCAACCCTGGATGGCTCCGCGCAGCTTGACCGAGGGCTGCACCCCCACCGTGGTCAACCGCAACTCCCCCGCCGAGGTGGAGGTCTCCCGGCCCTCGACCTGGATGACCTCCTTGCCGTCCTCGGTGCCCAGGGTGTTGACGGTGGGACCGGGGCCCAGCACCACGTACGGGATGGGCGCCGCGAGCACGCCGATACCAAGCAGGGCAACAAAGATGGCACCGAGCAGGACGGTCATGCCGCGACGTCTCATGCGGCAGAGCGTACCGACCGAGTGCGCTGCCCCCCGCGGACCTGCCAGGACTTCACCGTTGACGCGACGCCAGCCGACGCGACCTGGGGCACGGCGCGCGTACCGTAGACCCCGTGCCTGATATTCCGTTCGGTTTCGCGCTCCCCGGTGGCCAGCCACCAGACCCCAACGACCCCGCGCAGATGCAGCAGTTCATGTCCCAGCTGCAGCACCTGCTCGCCGCGCCCGGTAGTGGACCGGTGAACTGGGACCTGGCCCGCCAGGTGGCGGCGAGCCAGCTCAGCGCCGGGGGTGATCCGGCTGTGTCGCCCTACGAGCGCAACGCGGTGGAGGAGGCGCTGCGCCTGGCCGACCTCTGGTTGGAGTCGGGCTCGGCGCTCCCGTCGGGCATCCGCGCCTCGGTGGCGTGGAACCGGAATGAGTGGATCTACAAAACCCTCGACGTCTGGCGCAAGTTGTGTGACCCGGTGGCCAGCCGGATGGTCGGCGCCATGGGTGACCTGGTGCCGCCGGAGGCGCGGGCCCAACTCGGCCCGATGCAGTCAATGGTGGCCACCCTCGGCGGGGCCCTCTTCGGGGGCCAGCTGGGCCAGGCCCTCGGCTCGCTCGCCGCCGAGGTGCTCTCCGCCGGCGACATCGGGCTGCCGCTCGGCCCGGCCGGCACCGCGGCGCTCGTCCCGGCCAACATCCGGGACTACGGCGCCGGGCTGGAACTACCGGAGGACGAGGTACGCCTCTACGTGGCCCTGCGCGAGGCCGCTCACCAGCGCCTCTTCGAGCATGTGCCGTGGCTGCGCGGACACGTGCTCAACGCGGTGGAGATGTACGCCTCGGGCATCCGGGTCAACCGCGAGGCGGTTGAGGAGGCGATGGGCCGCGTCGACCCGACCGACCCGGAGTCGATGCAGGCGATCGCGCTGGAGGGGATCTTCACCCCTGAGGACAATCCATCCCAGAAGGCGTCGCTGGCCCGGCTGGAGACGGCCCTCGCGCTCGTTGAGGGCTGGGTCTGCCACGTGGTCGACAGCGCGGCCGGGGAGCGGCTGCCCAACGTCGTCCGACTCGGAGAGGCGTTCCGGCGGCGGCGGGCCGCCGGAGGTCCGGCCGAGCAGACCTTCGCCGCCCTGGTCGGTCTGGAGCTTCGGCCGCGGCGGCTGCGCGAGGCGGCGGCGCTCTGGGCCGCCCTCACCGAACACCGGGGAATCGCCGGTCGGGATGCGCTCTGGGGTCACCCCGACCTGCTGCCCTCCGACGACGACTTCGCCGACCCGGTTGCCTTCGCCCAGTCCCGGCTCGATGCTGACGAGTTGGAGAGCTTCGACTTCAGCGCGCCGGGTGGCCCGCCGGAGCAGGCCCCCGGCGAGCCCGACGGAGAAAACCCACCCACCGCCAGCTGACTCTCCGGCCCCGCCGGGGTCAGCCGAGGATGCCCGCGCCGGCAAGCAGGGTGCGGGTGGCGTCCCAGCCGGCCAGGGCGGGGTCTAGTCGGGCCAGGTCGGCCGGGCCGCGCAGCCGGTGCCACCCCGCGGTGACGGCGAGCTCGCCCGGGCGAGGCGCCGCCGCGCGCACCGCAGCGGGTGCCGCCCGGTCCAGGTCCAGCGCCGGTAGCCACTCCGGTAGAGGCAGTCGGGCCGCCGCACCGAGCAGGCCGGTGTCGCCACCGGTGACCGGGGCCACGGCCACCGGTCGGGTGGTGAGCGGCCGGAGCAGCTTGCCGATGGTCAACCCCGGCAGGTCCGGGGCGTCCCCGGCGACAACCGCCACCTGGTCGTATCCGTGCCCGGCCTCGGCCTGGTTGACGCTGGCCGGCGGACTCGGCTGGGCGGTCCGGCCGCAGCTGGCGAGGACGGCGCCGATGGTGGGCCGCGGAATCTGGTAGACGGTGGTGCCGGGCCACACCACGGCGTCGGCCAACCACTGGTCGGCCGCGGTCACCGCAACTGCGGTTTCGACCTCGTTGAGCGTGGCGAGGAGGTCAACCACATCCTCGGCGAGCGCCGTCCGCCAGTCAGTGGGGGCGATCTCTGACGGCGTCCAGGTGACCGGCGCGAGTAGGGCAACCACCAACCGTCGTACCACGCACCGACCCTACGCCCCTGCCGGCGGAGATCAGGAGGAGGAGACCGCCGCGATGCCCTCCAGGTAGCCACGGGCCCGCTCGGTCTTCGGGTAGCGGCCCACAAGCTGCCAGAAGCGGGCGTTGTGGTTCGGGACGATGAGGTGGGCCAACTCATGCAACAGGACGTAGTCGATCACCCAGTCCGGCATGTCCTGCAGGCGGTGGGAGATGCGAATCGTCCGATCGGCTGGGGTGCAGGAGCCCCAACGACCGTTCTGGTTGGTCACCCAGCGGACGCTTGCCGGAATCGCCTCCCGGCCATGATCGGCCAGGTAGAGGGCGATCAGTCGAGTGGCACGGGCGAGTAGTTCGTCGTCGGAGCGGACCAGCCGGCCCTCCCGGGCGGCGAGCCGGGCAAGCATTCGGTCCACCCACTCGCTCTCCTCCGCTCGGGAGAACTGGTCCGGGATCAGGACGACGACCCGCTCGCCGTCGCGGTATGCGGACACCGTCCGCCGGCGGCGCTGGCTGCGCCGTACCTCGACCACCGGCTTCCGCGGTGCTGCCATCAGCCGGCCGCGCCGCCTCGGATTCCTGCCACGAAGAAAAGTTACTTCGTGGTGACTAGGGGTCCGCAAGGGCCAACCCGCGACACGCGCCCGAAAAATAAGAGTTGGTCGCCCGGAGTCCCGAAAATTTTTCTGCGTTAGAGTGCCCGGGAATAGCCCGAAGGCAAGCCCCGTGCCAGGTGATCACGTTCGCTCCCGTCACCTGTGGGCACCCTGCGCCGTTTTTCAGGGCATCCGTCCGGCGTGTCCCCACCGAACTCACTTATCCAAGCTAATTCGCCGTGCACACTCTCGTCGTCAACTTGCTCACAGTGTCGATGAGGAGTTGACATGGAACCCCCCAGACCTGGGTAGGGTCCGCGGACCGGTGGTCACGCCTGTGACCACGACGGAAGGCCTAGCGCCGGCGCCCTCATGGCCCGCCGCTGGAACCCCGCCGGATGAGCGTTCGCCGGCGGACGAGACGAGGAGGCACCCGTGGCCGACCAGGCCCAGACTTACAACGGTTACTGCGTCAAGTGCAAGGAGAAGCGGGACTTCGAGGGACGCGTCGAGGTTTCCAAGACCGGGATGAACATGGCCAAGGGCAAGTGTCCGGTGTGCGGTACAACAGTGAACCGCATTCTGGGTAAAGCGAAGGTCTAACGCCCTTTCGGGGTGGTGGAAGGGTTTGGTCCTTCCACCACCCAGCCAATGTCGGTTGCCGGACAGGCGCGTCCGAGTCCTGTGGAGAACCAGCCGCTTCCTGTGGAAAACCCTGGGCAGGACTCCGCACACCTGTGGATAACTCTCGACGGAAAGCTCTGACGCGATCACCATTCGTGTCCATGAGCGCTACCGCCCTGCCTCGACCAACCCTGCTACCCGGCCTCACCCGCCTCTGGCGGGACCGACACACGCTGCAACTGGGTGTCGATCCGAGCCGGGCCGTCCTGCTGGAGCTGGCCAACCCGCGTACCGCCCGGCTCCTCGACCTGCTCGACGGCGCGCACAGCGAGCGGCACGTCCTGGAACAGGCCCACCGAATCGAGGTGGGGCGGGAGGCCGCCCGCACCCTGCTCGAGGAGCTCCGCACCGCCGGCCTGGTCGTACCCGCTCACACCCTCCTACCCCGCGACCTGACCGGGCCGCCACGAACCCGCCTCACCGCCGAGGCCGGCGCGCTCGCCCTGGCCAACCAACGGCCCGCCGGCACGCCCGCACAGGTACTGCGCCGCCGCCGGACAGCCCGGGTGCTGGTAGCCGGCGCCGGGCGCCTGGGCGCTCCCGTCGCCGTCGCCCTGGCCCAGGCCGGGGTCGGGCACGTGCAACCACGCCTGGCCGGCCCGGTCGCACCGGCGGACCTCGTCGGCACCGGAATCCCCGCCGCCGACCTCGGCCAGCCGCTCACCAGCGCGGTCCGGGAGACCCTCGGCCGCACCGCCCCCGGCACCACCACCGGTCCACTTCAACCCGGCCGGATCGACCTCGTGATTCAGTGCGGTAGAGACCGCCCGGCTCCCCTGCTCGCCGCCGCCCACCGCCAACGCCGGCAGGTACACCTGCTGCTCGACCTCCGGGAGGGCGTGCCGGTTATCGGCCCGCTGGTCCGGCCACCGATCGACCCCTGTCTGAACTGCCTCGACCTGCACCGAAGGGACCGCGACCCGAACTGGCCGGCGCTCGCCGCCCAGCTCGCCAGCGGCACGCCGGAGTGGGCCTGCGCGACGACAACACTGCTCACCGCCGTGGCGTACGCCACCGGCGAAGCCCTGGGCCACCTCGATGGCGGTGTCCCGGCCACCGTCAGCGGTTCCATCGAGGTGACCGCCGACGGCCGGCTACGTCGCCGGCATTGGGCACCCCACCCCTCCTGCACCTGCTCCGGTCGTGGAACGTGAGGTCGGTCGGCCGGCCCGGTGAGCTCACAGCCCGACCGCTTCGCCGCAGCCCCGGGCGCCCATCTGTCCGAAGGGGGACCGGCCCGGCCGCACGGCAGCCGCGGGCCCGCCCGGTCGGTCACAATAGCCAGGTGACCGAAATCCCGCGCCGGGCCGTCTCCCGGACCGCCAAGCTCGCCGCTCTGCCGCTCGGCTTCGCCGGCCGGACCGTCCTCGGCGTGGGCAAGCGCGTCACCGGGCTCGCCTCTGATGTGATCTCCACGGAGATCCAGCAACGCACCGCCGAACAGCTCTTCAGCGTCCTCGGGCAGCTCAAGGGCGGCGCGATGAAGTTCGGCCAGGCGTTGTCGGTCTTCGAGGCGGCGCTGCCCGAGGAGATGGCCGCCCCCTACCGACAGGCGCTGACCAAACTCCAGGAGGCTGCGCCCCCGCTGCCCGCCGCCTCCGTCCACCGGGTGCTCGCCGAGCAACTCGGCCCGGACTGGCGGGACCGGTTCGTGGAGTTCGACGACACACCGGTCGCCGCCGCCAGCATCGGGCAGGTACACCGCGGGCAGTGGCGAGAGCCGGGCTACGACGCGGCCGGCGCGCCGAACACCCGCGACGTGGCGATCAAGATTCAGTACCCAGGTGCGGGGGAAGCCCTGCTCACCGACCTTAAACAGCTCTCCCGACTCGGTGGGATGTTCCGGGCGATCCAGCCGGGGCTGGACATCAAACCGCTCCTCGCCGAACTACGGGAACGCATCACCGAGGAGCTCGACTACGAGCTGGAGGCCGAGTCGCAGCGCGCCTTCGCCACCGCGTACGCGAACGACCCGGAGATCTACATCCCGGCCGTGGTCGCCGCGTCGCCGCGGGTCCTCGTGACCGGGTGGGTCGAGGGAACTCCACTGTCGCAGATCATCCGGGAGGGCTCCGAACAACAACGGGACGAGGCCGGCCGGTTGATGGCCACCCTGCACCTCTCCGCGCCGATGCGGGCCGGGCTGCTCCACGCCGACCCGCATCCGGGCAACTTCCGGCTGCTGCCCGACGGGCGGCTTGGGGTGGTCGACTTCGGCGCGGTGGCCCGGCTCCCCGAGGGGACCCCCGAGCCGATCGGCCGCATCGCCGGACTGGCCTTGCGGGGAGATGCCGAAGAGGTGATGGCCGGCTTGAGTGACGAGGGTTTCGTCAGCAACAGCGAGGCCCTCGACGGACCGGCGCTGCTGCACTTCCTACAGCCGATGCTGGAACCGGTCGCCGCTGAGGAGTTCCGGTTCACCCGGGCTTGGCTACGGGCCGAAGCGACCCGGCTGGCCAGCCCTCGCTCGCCCGCGTACCAGCTCAGTCGAAATCTCAACCTGCCCCCGTCGTACCTGCTGATCCACCGGGTCACGCTCGGCTCGATCGGGGTGCTGTGCCAGTTGGAGGCGAAGGCGCCGTACCGGGGGATCCTGGAGCGCTGGCTGCCCGGCTTCGCCCCGGTCGCCTGATGTGATGACGGGCGCGTCCGGGGGAAACCGAACGCGCCCGTAGCAGCGGTGTTAGCTAACGGGCCCGGTCCCCACCCGAGAGGGGGGACCGGGCCCGCTGCCTAACCGATGCCCGACTCGCGCGCCGCCCGCCGACGGGCGGCCATCGCGACAGTACGGGCGGAGCGATAAGCCTCAGTGCTCGTGGTGGTGCGACCGGCCTGAGGCCGGGGCATTCGAGCCCTCGACAACACTTCGTTCAGTAATTGCAGCTCAAATTTGTTCGATTGCTGGAGCATCCTCGTCAACTTTCTCGTGGCCGGCGCGAACGCCGGCGAAGGGTGGAACGGATCGGGTGGTTGTCAGGCCGCCAGCCGGACCGCGTCGCGCCGGGCCAGTCCACTGGCCTCCAGTCGCGCCTCGGCCTCGACCCGGAGTGTGGCGTCGCGGGCAACATCTTCCTTACGGGGACGGCCTCGGGGCCGCTTACGCGGGACCACCGCGCCACGCTCGAAGATCTCGCCACCCCAGACGCCCCAGGGCTCGGCCCGCTCCACCGCGCCAGCGAGGCACTCGACGCGCAGCGGGCAGTCCCCGCAGAGCGACTTGGCCACCTCAAGCTCGGGGGGCGAGTCAGAGAACCACAGGTCGGGGTCGAACTTCCGGCAGGGCAGGTTCGCCTCCAGCTCGACACTCAGGTCGAGTGGGACCAACGCCAGACTCATCGCCCGGTCACCTCTCTCTCACTTCGATCTCTTGGATCGCTCTTCCGACATACTTCGGCGGGACAAAAACAAAGGCCGCGGATCCCGGTATGCGGGTTCCGCGGCCTCGAGGTGAGCCGGTGGTCTGTATCAGACCGGTCTACCTCGAGGTGGAACACCGCGGACGTCCGTGCGCCGCTTGGCGCTATCAACGCCCTTGCCCGTGAAACCACTGGTCCCCTGAGTTCCGAATGGCGCCAGCGCGAGAATCAGCTCGGCCTGAGTCTCGACCTGGTACACCTGCGGAACCGACGGTCGCGCAGCGGTGGGGGCCAGCTGGACGGCCGGCAGGGAAGCGATGGCAGCAGGCAGCACCAACGGACGCGCATTGCTGTAGTTCTTCATTGGGGCCACCTCCCTAACTTTCCCTCGTGCCGACTGAATCACGCCCGTGAGCAGCCCGAATGCCGCCGCTCGCGAGGTATGCCCCGAGGCTATGCCGCACCCGGGGGCGAGGGCAAACGAATTTACGGCAAGATTTCGGAAGTTCTCTCCGGGCAGACCTCGTCCACCGTCGCGCCGGCTACCAGGGCCAGCACCGCCTCCCCGTACAGCCCCAGCTTGCGGGCCCCGATCCCGGCGATCGCGGTGAGGTCCCGGGGCTGCTGTGGGCGCCGCTCCGCCAACGCGACCAGAGTCGCGTCGGTGAAGACCACATAGTCCGGTACCCGCTGGCCACTGGCCACCCGACGCCGCCACTCACCCAGCCGCCCGTGCAACTCCTGGTCCAGGTCAGACGGACAGGCGGTGCACCGGCCCAGCTTGCGCTCCGCACCAGCGAGCAGCGTCGTACCGCAGACCCGGCAGGAGACGATCAGGGTACGCCGACGCTCGGTCCGCCGTACCCCGCTCACGCTGGACCGCCCACCGGAACCGGAGGAGTCCAGCCGGGGCAGGAAGCGACAGGGTCGCCGGGGACGCCCGCCCGGCGAGCGGGCTGAGGCGTACGACAACCAAAGCCACTCCCGAGCCCGGGTGATGCCCACGTAGAGCAGCCGGCGCTCCTCCTCCACCTGCTCCGGTGTTTTGGCATAGGTGGTGGGCAGGGTGCCCTCGGCGAGGCCGACCAGGAAGACGGCATCCCACTCCAGGCCCTTCGCCGAGTGCAGGGAGGCGAGTGTCACACCCTCGACCGTCGGCACGTGCTGGGCGGCGGCGCGCCGGGCCAACTCGTCGGTGAAGTCGGCCAGCGTGGCCGGCCGCTCGACCGCGGCAGCCGGCCCGATTGGCAGCACCGGGGTGCTGGCCGCGTACTCCTCGGCGAGTTGGACCAGGGCGGCGAGGGCCGCCCACCGTTCCCGGGCGGCGCCACCGGCCGGTGGGGTGTCCGGTGCCCACCCCACCGCGGCCAGCGCCTCGACCACGGCCCCCGGCAGCGGGGCGTCACCAGGAAGGGAGCGGGTGGCGGCGCGCAGCGCGACCATCGCCTGCCGTACCTCGACGCGCTCGAAGAACCGCTCCGCACCCTGCACCTGGTACGGCACCTCGGCCTCGGTCAGCGCCTCCTCGTACGCCTCAGATTGCGCATTGGTCCGAAACAGCACGGCGATCTCCCGGGCCGGTGTGCCGGCGTCCATCAGAGCACGGCAGCGGGCGGCAACGGCGGCGGCCTCGGCCGGCTCGTCGGTGAAGATCCTCAACTCGGGCTCGGGGCCGGTCGGGCGCTGGCCGACCAACTCCAGCCGAAGCCGCGCCTCAGCCCCCCGGGCCGGCGCGATGACCGAGTTGGCCAGCCCGACCACCTGGGGGGTGGAGCGGTAGTCGCGCACCAGGCGGACCACCGTCGCGCCCCGGTGCCGGCGGGGGAAGTCAACCAGGTACGACGAGGTCGCGCCGGTGAACGAGTAGATCGTCTGACTCGCGTCACCCACCACCGTCAGGTCGTCTCCACCACCGAGCCACGCCTCCAGCAGCCGCTGTTGGAGCGGGTTGACGTCCTGGTACTCGTCAACGACGAAGTGCCGGTACTGGGCGCGTACCTGGTCGGCCACGTCCGGGTGCTCTTCGATTCCCCAGATCGCGGCGCGCAGCATGTCCTCGAAATCGATCACTCCGCCGGCGCGTTTGGCCTTCTCGTACGCGGCGAAGACATCGGCCACCTTCGCCGGCTCGTACGGGGTGTCCCGCAGCGCCCGAGCGGCCGCGACCACGTACTCCCCGGGCTCGACCAGGGACGACTTCGCCCACTCGATCTCACCCGCGAGGTCCCGGACACCGGCCCGGTCGGAGCGGATCCCGACCTTCGCCGCGGCGAGGGTGACCAGCCGGACCTTACTGTCCAGCAGCTCGGGCATCGCCCGACCGGCGAGCAGCCGGGGCGCGAAGTAACGCACCTGACGCAGCGCCGCGGCGTGGAAGGTGCGCGCCTGCACGCCCGGCACCCCGAGCGTGGTCAGTCGGCTGCGCAGCTCGGCGGCGGCCCGCGCGGTGAAGGTGACCGCGAGCAGGTGCCGGGCCAGGATTTCCCCGGTCAACGTCCGGTGAGCGATCCGGGAGGTGACCGCCCGGGTCTTCCCGGTGCCGGCGCCGGCCAGGACGCAGACCGGGCCAGCCGGGGCGGTCACCGCCGCCCGCTGCTCTGGGTCGAGGCCGGCGAGCACCCGGTCGGAGGCTGAGTGGGACACCACAGCGAGGAATTGTTCCAGCCGCTCCCGATGTTGGGGTAGTTAGCCTGGCTCGAATCACGACCAACCCCTTGGAGGTCTCCCGATGTTGACGATGTACTCCACGCCCTGGTGCGGCTACTGCCACCGACTGAAGTCACAGCTGGACCGGGAGGGCATCGGGTACGAGGTGGTCGACATCGAGCAGGAGCCGGCGGCCGCCGAGTTCGTGATGAGCGTCAACGGCGGCAACCAGACCGTGCCGACTATCCGCATAGTTCCCGCCACCGGTGGGGACGAGATCGTCATGACTAATCCCTCGATCGTGCAGGTCAAGAGCGCTCTAGCCGATGCAGGCATCGGTAGCTGATCGAGCGCACCTGAAGCCCCGTACGTGGCGTGACAGCATCGGAGGCCCCGGCAGTAAGCCGGGGCTTCTCCGTAGCTCTGAGCGGCTTGCCGCCCGCGTGAGAAGGGTGGGGGTATAACCCCTTACCCACGGTTACAAGGTCATCAAGCGCGCCAACCGAGGCCAGAGAGGCCCGAACGAAGAAGCCCCCGACCACGGCGCGGTGAAGGTGACCGGCTGTCGTGATGTCCTCGCCTGCCAAGGTGCCGTGTAGGTGGACCTTGCTATCGGCGACCTCCCCGGTTCCCGACAACTCCATCGGCTGCGAGTAGCGGCGGAGGTAGTCGATGCGCCGGCCGCGAAGGGGTCCGACGCGTCGGCGAGGAACAGGGGTCGATGAGGCCCTTGCCGTTGGCTGCACACCACTCCATCAGCTCAGTCAGGTGCCGGACGGATCAGGCGATGCGGTCGATCTTCAGGACGCTGACGTGGTCTAACGCTGCGCCTCCTCGCCGGTCTGGTTCTCGTTGGAGACCGACAGGCGGACGACACCCAGTGCTCTGGGCGTGTTCAAGGATTGCCTCCAGGGCTCCGGCTGATCAACGGGGGAAGTCTGCAGACTGTGTCGACGCTGCGTTTCGCGGACGGCAGCGCGTTGACCAAACCCACCATTCGGCAGGTCAAGGAGCACCTGTCGGAGAACTCCGCCTGACCGGTACGGGCCCGACGGGCGCCGGCTGGGCCGACGGGCTCAGCCGGCGCCCACCCCAGAGGTAGCTACTCGCCAGCAGGGTGACCAGGCCCACCACCACGAAGAGCAGCCGGTAGTCGAAGACGCCGACGAGCAGTGCACCGGCCCCGATCGACACGGCCCGCGGACCGCTGACCGCCGCATCGGCGCCGGCGGCGACCCGCCCGATGAGCGGTGCCGGGGTACGCCGCTGGATCAGCGTGTGCAGGCCGACCATGGTGAGCGGCAGGGACGCCCCAGCCAGCAGGAGGGCGGCGCAACCCAGCCAGAGGTTGGGATAGGAGAGCGTCAGCGCTGCCGACCCGAACAGCGCCACCCCCACCGCGAGCGCACCGACCTCTCCCACCCGCCGGATCACGCCGGAGGAGACCAGCCCACCAACGAGGCCACCCGCACCCTGCACGGTCACGAGCACACCCACGAACGCCGCGTCGCGGCGAAGCCCGTGGTCAACGTAGGCAAAGATCAACGACTCGCTGAAGCCCATCACCAGCGAACCGAGACCGTAGCCGAGGAGCGCCCGGCGCAGCGCCGGCTCGTCGGCCAGGTACCGCAGGCCAGCGCCGAGCTCGGTGGACCAGCGCGACGTACGGCGCGGTGACCCTGCCGAGCTGGACGGCCGGGTGCAGCCCGGCCGCCAGCGGCCGCGGCCCGCTGGTCGCGGCCGGGGCGGCTCGGTGACCCGGAGCAGGCCCACCAGCACCGCCGCGGCCACGAACCCGACCATCGCCACGCCCGCCAACGGTCCGCCGCCGACGGCGGTGTAGAGAGCGGCCCCCGCCAGCGGACCGACCAACCGCAGCCCCTGCCGCACCGTCTGTAACACGCCGTTCGCGTCGGCCAGCAACTCCGCTGGCACCAGGTGCCGCAGGAGGCCGCTGAGCCCTGCGCTGAGGGTGATGTACGACAGGCCGTAGAAGATCGCGACCAGGTAGATGAGCCAGAGGTCGGTCCGGTCTCCGACCGCGAACAACGGGGTGAGCAGGGCGGCCGTGACCAGGTTGGCGGCCACGAACAGGGGCCGGCGCGGATATCGGTCAACGATCCAGCCGACCAGTGGTGCCAGCGTCATCGGGGCGATGATCGCAAAGATGGTGGCCCCGGCCAGTCCACTCGACCCGGTCAGCTCCTTGACCCAGATGGCGAGCGCGAGCAGCAGGATCGACTCGGCGGTCATGCTGGCCACCAGGCCACCGAAGAGCAGCCGGAAGTCCGGACGGCGCAGGACGGTACGCATCTACCCTCCGTCGGAAGTGGTACACGGTGTGCCGCCTTTGGTCGAGACACGCCCCCGCCAGAACCTCCGGCGCCGGCCGCGTCGTTCCATACTGAGGGTTAGGGGCGAATTCAGAGAGTTACCGTCGTATCTACGACGGTCTACGGAAAAGAGGACACGTGCCTCCAGTCGCACCCAGCCCTATCCTGCGGCGCCGCAGGTTGGGCACCGAACTGCGTCGGCTGCGCGAGACCACCGGCCTCACCGGGGACCAGGTGGTCGAGCGGGTCGGCTGGGCCTCCGCTTCCAAACTGTCTCGCCTGGAGAATGGTCGTAGCCGGCCGGACCCGCAGGATGTCCGGGCGCTGCTCGATCTCTACCGGGTGGACGTGACGCTGCGGGACGAGTTGCTGACGATCACCGGGGAGGCCGGCGACTTCCGTGGCTGGCTTCGGAACTACCCGGTCATGACCCCGCAGCAGCGCGGCTTCGCCGAGTTGGAGGCGGGCTGTGTGGAGATCTCGGAGTATCACCCGCTGCTCGTACCGGGGCTACTCCAGACGCCCGGTTACGCCCGCATCCGAATCGCCTCCGCTCGGGACGTCGACGAAGCGGCCGGCGAGCCGGATGGTACCGAGGATATCGAGACCGAGGTGGGCGCGCGGCTGGCCCGTCAGTCGCTGCTCACCCGGGGACTGGACGCACCCCGGTACACGGCCATACTCGAGGAGACGGCGCTCGGGGGCCGGGCCGGGCCGGCCGATGTGCTGCGGGAGCAGCTCACGCAGCTCTACGAGCTGGCGAAACTGCCCAACGTCACGCTGCATGTGCTGCCGCGGGACACCCAGGCGAGCGGTTGGTACCTGCCACCGACGGCGTTCTCCCTCTACCGGTTCACCGACCCGCAGGATCCCGAGACACTCGCGATCGAAAGCGCGTTCTTGAACACCATGTCAACCGAGGCAAAAATCCTAAATCGCTATAAAGTGGTCTTTGAGTGGTTATGCGCGGCAGCACTCCCTGCATCGGACACTCTCTCCTGGCTGGATCAGGCCAGGGGACGACCATTCGATGCAGCACCCTCGTCGGCAGCGGCGGTCGGGGCGGCAACACCGCCGGTCCAGCGTCGCCGGCGCCCCGGGCGATTGACGGAGCGCTGACCCACCGGCACCCAGCGTCGGTCCGTGCGGGCACTACTCGTCCATCGGCCGGTTCACACAGGAGTGCAACACCATGAACGAGATCATTGACACGCCGACCGTCTTCTCCGAGCTGGCGCGAGCGGCATGGCGAAAGAGCACCCGCAGCCAGACCTCGAACTGCGTCGAGGTAGCACCGATGCCAGCGACAGTGGCCCTCCGGGACAGCAAGGACCGGGGCGGTCCGGTGCTGCTGTTCGACCGCGGCGAGTGGCGGCACTTCCTGGCCGCGACCAAGGAAGGCCAGCTCGACCGCGTCTGACTCGCAGCTTCGTCGGGGCCGCCGGTGCGTAGGCACACCGGCGGCCCCGCATCGTCTTCGAACGCCCGGCGGCGGTGGTTCGGGCACCCGGCCCGGGCACCCTCGCCCGATCGGCCACTATGCCGGTCGATCGCGGCATTTCGGTTGCCAGGCCTGCTACCCGGCGTAGCATGACCCACAGTGACGTGGAACTTCCACTCCGTTCCCGATCGTCGCGGCACTCATCCGGAGACCGATATGCGGTTCCTGATCGTTCGCACCGATGTCCGCACGGCGGCTGACGTGGACCTCACCTCCGCCTGGGCCCACGGGGGCCGGCTGCGCGACGAGACCGTCGCGCCCGAGCCACGCCGGCAGGTCGTCCACGCCGACAACCGCGAAGCCGCACTTCTGCTCGCTCGCGCCCTCGCCGCGGTCGGCGCGGTCCGTGCCGGTCGGCAACGGGTCAAGGTGCTCCCGCTCGACGAGCCCCCGTCCGCCTGGCCGAGTTGGCCGGACGACCGGGGTAGCTGAGCGGCTCGCCGTCCGTCGGACCGGCCGGCTACCCCGCCGCGCTCCTCGCCCCAAGCCGGTCTCGGCGGCACGGTCCCCGGCCCGTGACCGTCGCGGCAACGGCGGTCGCGGGCCGGGACCACGTTCGGGTCCGTCCGCCGGCACCCGCCCTCAACAATGGCCGTCGAGCCAGTAGCGCAGCAGGAAGGACGCGATCGAAGAAGGCGGTGGCAGGACCAGTCGAGCACCCTGGACGGCAACGCTCTCCCCGGCCAGCGCCGCGCCAACCTCGCCCCGGGTGAACCAGCGGGCCGACGCGATCTCCGCTGGGTCGACCCGCACCGGACGCCGCGGGTCCGCCACCGCCTGGAAACCCAGCATCAACGAACCGGGGAACGGCCAGGGCTGGCTACCCACGTACGTGATGTCCGTGACCGGAAGGTCAACCTCCTCGCGTACCTCACGCAGCACCGCCGCCTCGGCCGACTCCCCGGGCTCCACATAGCCGGCGAGGCAGGAGAAACGCAGCTCACCCGGGACCCGCGGCCAAGCGGCATTGTTGCCCAACAGGCAGCGCCCGTCCCGACCAGACCCCCCGTCGTGCACCAGGACGATCATCGCCGGATCGGTCCGCGGCCACATCCGCTCCCCCGCCGGGGCGACCCGGGACCAACCGCCCTCATCCATCGTGGTGGCCTGCCCGGTTCGCGGCGAGTACCGGTGCCCACGGTGCCAGTTGAGCAGGGCCAGACCGGTGGTGAGCAAGCCCGCGTCCCGATCGGTGAGCAGGTGACCGATCTCCAACGGGTGTGCCGCACGGGTGCCGGGGAACACCGGCAGGGGCGCGTCCACCGTGAACACCGGGACGCCATCGGGCTCAACACCGAGAAATACCGCCCGCTGGGCAGCCCCCTCCGGCACCTCCTCCGGGCCGACCAGCACCAACGTCGGTGGCTCCGGCCCGGCTGACACCAGCGCCCGCCCCCCGTCACCGCTGTCCAACACGAGCACCCGGCACCGCCCCCAGGCCTGCCCCAGCCAGTCGGGATCGGTACGCCGGTGCGCGGCTCGGTCCAGGGTGGAGCGAGCCAGCATCGGGGCCGGTCCGCCGTCCGTCACGGACCCGCCGGTTCGGTCACGACCTCGGCGAGCGTCCCCAACTGCCCGGCGACCCGCTGGGCATCCCCCAGCACGACGGTGACCGCCCGGGCCGGGGCGAGGTACCGGGCCGCCGCGGCGGCGACATCAGCCACCGTCGCCTTCGCCAGCCGCGCCGCATGTTCGGCCAAGAAGTCCAGGCGCAGGCCACTGCCCGCGTACGCGCTGGTCAGCGCCGCCAGCCCGGCCTGGGTGGAGATGCCGAGTTGGAGCGTGCCGAGAGCGTACTGGCGGGCCTGCTCCAGCTCCTCCGCCTCCGGTGCGACGCAGGCCAGCCGACCCAACTCATACTGGGTCTCCAGCAACGCCGCCCCGGTCACGTCAGTGGCCACCTCGGCGGCGGCGAGCAAGACCGACCCGGCGACCGAGTGCTCGACCAACGAATACGGTCCGTACGTGTAGCCCTTGTCCTCGCGAATGTTCTCCACCCAGCGGGACGAGAAGTAACCTCCGAAAATCAGGTTTGCGAGTTGCAGGGCGGCATGGTCGGGGTCGGTGCGCGGCACCGCCGGCAGCGCCATCCGCAGCGACGACTGCACCGATCCGGGGCGATCAACGAGGAGTAGCGGCCCCGGCTCCAACGGTGGCGTGGCCGGTAGCTCGACCACCCGACCGGCGCCATTCCAGCCGCCGAGTGCCTGCTCGGCCGCGTCCAACGCCCGTTCCGGCTGGACATCCCCGACCAGCACCAGGACCGCACCCGTCGGATGCACCCGCTCGTCATGCAGCTTCCGCAGCACGCTCGGACGCACCGCGCGGACCTGCTCGGGGGTCGGCGTCTGCACCGCGTACGGGTGCCGGCCGTAGATCCGCTTGAGCAGGGCGGTACGGGCCAGGTGTCCGGGCTGGGACTGGGCCAGCTGGATCCGGTCAACCAGCCGGTCCCGCTCGGTGGCGACCTCGTCGGCCGGGTAGGCCGCCGAGGTCAGCACCCCGGCCAGCAGCTCCAGCATCCGGTCCAGGCCAGTCACCAAGCCCGCGCCTGAGAGCATCAGCCGGTCTGGGTCGACCCCGGCGGAGAGCCCACCGCCGACCTTCTGCAACTCCGCGGCGATCTGCACCCCGGTCAGCGTCGTCGTACCGGAGAGCAGGGTCTGTGCGAGCATCGCGGCCCGGGCCGGGTGCACCTGCCCGAACGGCATCCCGAGCCGCAGCTCGACCAGGGGCACCGCCGGCCGACGGACCGCGATCACGGTGAGACCGTTGCCGAGCGTACGCTCGGCCTGCTTCGGCAGGTGCAGTTTCCGGGTCGGACCGAGCGGCGGCAGGATGCGCGACGCAGTCGTCATCGCGCCGCTCACTGCTCCGCCCCCGCGAGCACCTCGACAGTGGCCCGACGCTGTGGGCGCAGGGTGGCGGCGGCGGCGCGGACCGACTCCTCGGTGACCTCGCCGACCAGGCGGGGCAAATCGTTGAGCAGGCCGGGCTCACCGCGTTGCTGCTCCAGGACGGCCATCCGTAGGGCCCGGCCGAGCACCGCGTCCGTGTCGCGCAACAGGTGCGTGGCCATCCGGGCCTGGGTACGGGCCAGCTCACCGTCGGTCAGCCCGTCGGTGGCCAGCCGGTCCAGCTCCTCATCCACCGTCTGCAGCACCTTGTCCACGTCCCCCTCGGGTGGCAGATGCGCCTGGAGCAGGAGGGCCGTCGGGTCGCGGACATCGAACGGGTCCCCCATGAAGCCCAGGTAGCCGCCGACGCTGGTGACCGACCTGTCCCGCTGGACCAGCCGCTCGACCAGCCGGGCGGCGTCCCCGTCGGTGAGCACCTCGGCGAGCACCGCGTACGGGAGGTAGCCGGCGAAGTCGCCGATCGGGTCCGGCACCCGCCACGCCGAGGCGACCGCCGGCAGTGGGGCCAACCGGTCGGTGTACGACACCCGCCGCTCGGCGGCCAGGTCCGGCTCGGCGAAGCTTGGCCGGGCCGGGGCCGGACGGGCCGGCACGTCGCCGAAGTGCCGCTCGACCAGCTCAACCGCCTCGGCTACGTCGATGTCGCCGCTGACCGCCAGTACCGCGTTACCGCTGGCGTAGTAGTGCTGGAAAAAGTCGGCGGCGTCGGCCACCGTCGCCGACTCGAGGTCGGTGAAGGACCCGTAGCCGTCGTGCGCGTTGGGGAAGGTGTCGAAGAGCACCGGTGGCAGGGTGAGCCAGGGAAACCCACCGTACGGCCGGTTGAGCACGTTGACCCGAATCTCCTCCTTGACCACGTCGACCTGGTTGCGCAGGTTCTCCTCGGTCAGCCGAGGGCCGCGCATCCGGTCCGCCTCAAGGAAGAGAGCCCGTTCGAGGGCGTTGGCCGGCAACGTCTCGTAGTAGTCGGTGTAGTCCAGGTGGGTGGAGCCGTTGAAGGTGCCGCCCGCCCCCTGTACGTGCCGGAAGTGGGCCAGCTTCTCCAGGTTCTCTGAGCCCTGGAACATCAGGTGTTCGAAGAGGTGCGCGAATCCGGTGCGCCCCTCGGGCTCGGAGCGGATGCCGACGTCGTAGACGACTGCCACCCCGATCACCGGGGCGCTGCGGTCCGGGGTGAGCACCACCCGCAGGCCGTCGTCGAGTGTGAGTCGCTCGACGGGGTATCTCGTTGCTGGAATCGTCGCTCTGCGCGTGGTCGACACGCGTTCGACCCTAACCCGTCCGCGCTGACGCACCGATGGCCTCCCGCCGGACTCAGCCCACGGTCGCTGTCGGTTCCGGACTGCGCAGCTCAACCGGGGCCGCCGGCGCGGCCTTGTCCGGCACGGCGTGCCAGGGGCTAAAGACGACGATCAGGGCGAGCAGTACCCCGACCACGGCGACCGCCGCAACCAACAGCAGTTCCCGTACCGCATCCAGGCCGCTTTGCCCCGTCATTCATACCCCTCCCACACCGAACGGACGGCCGGTGTCATCCCCTCGGACCCAGCCTCGCCGGCCCGGCTGCCGGCCACAGTCACCATTCAGACCCAGCCAACGCTAATTACTGACTCCGCCGACGGTGGTCCCCTCAACCCCGTGTTCTTCCGGAACCGCGGCGATCAGCGCGGTGAGGCCCACCGCGTCGAGCAGGTCCACCGGCCGCACCGTCGCCGCGTCCCGGACGTAATGGAACGCCGCCCCCACCTGGGCAACCGGAACTCCCGCCAACTCCGCCCAGGCCAGTCGATAGACGGCGAGTTGCACCGCTGCCGCGGCAGCGGCAGCTCCGCTGGGCTGCCGGCCGGTCTTCCAGTCCACCACGTCGAACCGGCCGCCGGGCCGGCCGAAGACCGCGTCCATCCGGCCCCGGACGACCACCCCGGCGATCACCGTCGCGAACGGCACCTCGACCTCAACCGGCGTCCGATCCGCCCACTCACTGGCCAGGAAGCGCTCCTGGAGCTCGGCAAGCGCCTCGTCCGGCGCGGCATCCGCATCCGCGGCGCCGGGTAGCTCGTCCACGTCGAGCAGCCGGCCAGCCCCGAACCGCTGTTCCAGCCAGGTATGGAAGGCGGTACCCCGACGGGCGTACGGGTTCGGCTCGGTGGGCAGGGGCCGGCGCAGTGACCGGGCCAGGGCCGCCGGGTCCCGCCGCAGCGCCACCAGTTGGGTAACCGAGAGCGCAGCGGGCAGCGCGACCTCGATGGGGCCAGCCTGCCGGGTCAACTCGGCCCGCTCGGCGAGCAGCAGATCGGCCTCCCGGCGCCAGCGTGCCACCTCCGGGTCGTCGCCGCCCGGATCGTCCGCAGCCAGGTCGTCCACACCCGGCACCGGAGTGCCGGCCACCGCCACGCCGCCGGGTGCCGGACGGGTCGGCACCCCATCCGTCAGATAGCGCCGGACCAGCGCGGCTGCCTCGGTGAGCACCGGTCTACGGGCACCCAACGGGTCAGCCGGCCACTCCGCCCGAAGCACCACCTCGGTCGTGGGATTCACCGCGTCCGGGGCGGGCTCCGCGGCCCACTCGTCAACCACCTGCCCAGCACCACCGTCCCGGCAAGCCTGATGCAGGTCACGCAGGAACGCGGAGGGGCCACGCGGGCGTTTGGTGCCCTCCCCCCACCAATGCCCGGAGCAGAGCAGCAGCCGGCGGGGACGAGTCACTGCGACGTACGCCAACCGCCGCTCCTCCCGCTCGTCGTGCGCCCGCCACGCTGCGGTGAAGTCCGCCAGGGCCTGCGCCACCCCGCGCTGCTCCTCCGCCGCGGCCAGCGCCAACACCGGCAACCCCTCAGCGTCGCCGCGCAGCGGGAACGGCAGCGCCCCCAGCCCGCCCAGCCAGTGATCGGAGTTGCGTACCGGGCCCGGCCACACCCCGCGGCTCAGCCCCGCCACCGCCACGATGTCCCACTCCAGGCCCTTGGCCGCGTGCGCGGTGAGAATCTGCACCGCCCCCTCGACCACCTCCACCTCACCGGGGGCCAGCCCGCGCTCCTCGTCCTCCGCCGCCGCCAGGTAGGCCAAGAAGGCCGAGAGCGTGGCACCCGGCGTCTCTCCGCTGAACCGGGCCGCGACGTCACCGAGCGCATCCAGATGCCCCCGGGCCAGCCCCGCATCGCCGGCCCCGTCCCGGCCGGCCCGCACCGCCACCTCCACGTCCAGGCCGATCGTCCGCTCGACGTCCGCGATCAGGTCTGGCAGCGACTGGTCCAGCCGGTAACGCAACAGGCCCAGTTCCTGGGCGGCGGCGCGGAGCCGGGCGTAGCCCTCCGCCGAGTACGCCGGCGCCGGCCCCAGATCGGCCAGGGCCTCTACCAGAGTCGCCTCGTCCAGCACATCCGGGACGATCTCCGGCTCGTCGTCCGCCGCGAGCTGCCGGCGGGCGGCGGCGATGGCCCGCGCCCGACGGTGCAGGGCCACCAGGTCCCGCGGCCCAATCCGCCACCGGGCACCGGTCAGCAACCGAAGCAGCGCCGCCCCGTCGGTCGGGTCGGCCAGCACCCGCAGGGTGCAGACCACGTCCCGCACCTCCGGCGTGTCCAGCAGGCCGCCCAGCCCCACCACATCAACCGGCAGGCCTCGGGCCCGCAGCGCCGACTCGATCGCCGGAATCTGGCTGCGCAGCCGGACCAGCACCGCGGTGGTGGGGCGTGCCACGACCGGGAGGTGCTCGGGCAACGCGCCGGGCATCCCCGCCGCTCCCTGCCAGGCGCGCAGCAGGCTGTCGGCGATCCAGTTCGCCTCGTCCGCGTAGGTGTCCAACAACGCGCAGTGGACGGTGCCGGCAGCGACCCCGCGGGGGGTGCGGTGCGGGATCGGATCCTTGACGCTGAGCGCGGCACGCAGCTCCGGTACCCGGGCGCCGGCGGCGCGGAGCGGGGTGGCGAGGGCGTTCGCCACCCCCAGGATCTCCGGTCGGTTGCGCCAGCTGGTGGTCAGGGTGCAGACCTGGGCCGGAGCGCCATCGGCCTGGGCGAATTCGGTGCGGAACCGGTCAAGGGTGCCCGCACTCGCCCCACGCCAGCCGTAGATCGACTGACAGGGGTCACCGACCGCGGTCACCGGATGCCCGCCGCCGAAGAGCGCGTTCAGCAGCACCACCTGGGCGTGGCTGGTGTCCTGGTATTCGTCGAGTAGCACCACCCGGTAGCGGTCCCGCTCGATCTCACCGACCACCGGGTGGTCCCGGGCGACCCGGGCCGCCCGGGCCAACTGGTCGGCGAAGTCCATCGCCTCGTAATCCTTTTTGCGCCGGGCGTACGCCCGGACCAGCGGTAGCAGCTTCAACCGGACCTGCGCGAGGGTGAGCGCCCGACGAACGTCGGCGTAGACGCGGCCGGGGCGGGACTGCACGTCGGCGAAGAACCGCCCGGTCCAGGCCGCCAGGTGGTCCGGCTCGACCAGGTGCTCATCCAACTCGCCGGCGAGGGCCAACACCGCATCGGTGATCGTGCTCGGCATCCGGTCCACTTCAGACATATCACCGTCGTAGGTACGCACGATCAGGTCGACGAGCTGCCAGCGAGATGCCTCGGTGAGCAGCCGGGTGGCGGGCTCGTACCCGGCGCGCAGCCCGTGTTCAGTCACCACCCGCCCGGCATACGAGTGGTAGGTGGCGACCGTCGGTTCGCCGGACAACGGATCGTCCAGCGGGTGTCGCCCACTACGGCCTAGCCGGCGAACGAGCTGACCGAGCCGGGTTCGGACGCGGTGCGCCAACTCCCCGGCGGCCTTGCGGGTGAACGTCAGACCGAGCACCTGCTCCGGTTGGACATACGAATTGGCCACCAGCCAGACCACCCGGGCGGCCATCGTCTCGGTCTTGCCGGAACCGGCGCCCGCGACGACGAGCAACGGCTCCACCGGGGCCGCGATGATGGCCGCCTGTTCCCGGGTGGGCGCCGGCAGGCGCAGCAGCTTCGCCAACTCGACCGGGGTGTACCGGGGCCCGGCATCGGGACTCCGAGGAGTCGGGGCCGCCGCGCTGAACAGGGTCGGCTGGGTCACGGGCCCTCCGGTGGGCGAGTGCTCGAGGGTTCGACGACCTGGCGCCCCTGCCCGGACACCGGGCAACTGGTGCGCACCGGGCAGACCCGACACTTCGAGTTGGCGACCGCGGCGAAGGTGGCGGCGGCCATCGTCTCGGCGGTACGGCGTACCAGCGCGGTCGCCCAGCCGGCCGCCGGCCCCTCGCCGGCCGGCGGTTGGGCCTGTTCCCGGGCTTCCTTGGCGCCGGTGCCGAGCTGCACCAGGGACGCTCCCCCGGACTCGGTCCCGAACTCGGCGAACGCGCCCGCCTCGACCGCCGCCTGGTACGCGCCCAGCTGCGGATGCTCGGCGAGGTCCGCTGCGGTCACCGCGGTCGACTTGCCGGTCTTGAGGTCAACCACCACGAGCCGACCGTCCGGGTCGACCTCCAGCCGGTCCACCCGGCCGACCAGGTCGACCGGGTGCTGTGGATCATCCAGTCGGACGGCGAACTCGTGCTCGATGGCGAGCAGCCGACGTGGGTTGGTGGCCAGCCAGCGCAGCAGCTTGTCCACCATCGCCTCGGCGCGGGCCTGCTCCGGGCCGACCATCCACCGGGCCGCCAGCTCGATCGCGTCGAACCGGGCCGCCACGTAGTCGAGCAGGGCCCCCCGGTCCGAGCGGGCGTTCTCGGCCAGCATCGCGGCGGCGTGCACCAGATTTCCCACCCCCTGCGCCGCGCTGGCCGGCGCGCCCCCGCCGTGGCGTTCGAGCAGCCAGCGCAGGCTGCACCGCAGGGCGCTCTCCATCCCGGACGGGGTGACCCGCACCGGCTCGCCGTCGGCGACCAACGGCCGTTCGTCGGAGAGCGGACGCAGCCCCCACCAGTCATCCGGGTGCGCCCCGGCGACCCCCTCAGCCGCGAGTCGGGCCAGCTCGGCCGCGGCCGCCCGCCGCCGGAGTACCGGCGCGCTCGGGTCGGTCACCGCGGTGCGCAGCTCCGCCACCAGCGACGCCAGTGTGAGCGCCCGGGGCGGCCGGCTGAGCGGCAACGTGGCCGTCCCCGCGTCGCCCGGTCCCGCACCCTCAGCTCGTCCCGCACCCTCGCCCGGTCCCGCGCCCCCGTCCGATGGCGGATCGACCACGCCGAGTTCGTGCAGGAACCGGCTCGGCTGCTCGTCGTGGTCGTCGCCACCGACGGCGGCGCTGGCGACAGCGCTGACCATCAGCCGACGTCGCGCCCGGGTCACCGCGACGTGGAAGAGCCGCCGCTCCTCGTCCAGCAGGGCCGAGGTTTGGCCAACGACGGAGACCCGCGGCCCCTCGCCGGTCGAGCGGCCGGCCAGCACATCCACGAGGCGCTCCGACCCGAGCAGACTGCCCCGCAGCCGCAGGTCCGGCCAGACGCCCTCCTGCACTCCGACGACGGCGACCAGATCCCACTCCAGCCCCTTCGCGGCGTGCGCGGTGAGTAGCCGTACCGCGTCGCCCCGGTCCGCGGTCGGGGCTATGGTGTCGGCGGGCAGCTCCTGCCCGAGCACGTGGTCGAGGAAGACCTCGACCCGCGCCCCGGGCAGCCGGTCGGTGAACCGGGCGGCGGCGTCGAAGAGCACCAACACCGCGTCCAGGTCCCGGTCGGCCGCCTCGGCGCGACGACGTCGGGCGATCTCCCCCTCTCCCGCCGCCGGGGTTGGGGCCAGCGCCGCCGACCAAAGGTCGGCGAGGCCGCTGGCCCGCCAGACCGCCCAGAGCACCTCCTCGGCGGTGGCACCCGGCCGGGCGGCCCCCTCCCGGGCAACCGCCAACAGACCGGCCACCGTCTGCGCCGGCTCCGCCCACCGGCGGTCGATGCCGGCCAGCTCGGCCGGGTCCCGCAGCACCTCGACGATCAGCTCGCCGGAGGGTCGGCGGTCGCCGGCGGCCAGAGCCATCACCCGCAGCCCCTGCCGCAACCGCCGTTCCGCCAGCGGATCCGCCCCGCCCAACGGTGAGTGCAGCAGGGCGACGGCCGCCTCCTCGTCGAGCCGGTCCGGGGCGAGCGCACAGCGCAACAGCAGCAGCAGCGGGGCGACCGCCGGTTGCAGGTGCAGCGGCAGATCGTCACCGTGCACAACGGTGGGCACCCCGGCGGCGTGCAGGGCGCGCCGCAGCGAGGGCAGCGCTCGCCCGGTGGAGCGCACCACCACGGCCATCTCCGACCAGGGCACCCCGTCGAGCAGATGCGCCGCCCGCAGCGCGTGCGCCAGCCAGGCCGCCTCGCTGGCGGCCGAGCGGAACGTACGGACCTCCGCCACACCCGCCGCCGCTGCGGGTGACGACCGGGTCCGCCGGTGCGTGGCCGGGCCACGCAGCCGGCGGGCCAGCCGCGCGTGCGCCGCCAGCAGTCGGGGACCGGCCCGGTACGACGTGGTGAGCACGATCTGCGCGGCCGGCGCCCCGGAGGCGGTCCGGAATCGGTGCGGGAAGGTCACCACACCGCCCGGTTCGGCACCGCGGAAGCCGTAGGTGGAGGAGTCGGGATCGGCGAGGACGACCAGCGTTTTGCCGCCTCCCGCCACGGTCGCCAGCAGCTCCTGCTGGGCAGGGTCGGTATCGGCGTACTCGTCCACGTAGACATGCACCAGCCGGCGCCGCTCCGCGGCCAGCAGCGCCGGATCGTCGAGCAGCATGCCGGTGGCGGCCCGGACCAGCTCGGCCGGATCGTAGGCGATCGAACCGCGGTTGCCGACATCGCGCAGCGCGAGCACGGCGACGTACTCCCGGAGGAACCGGGCGGCGGCCGGCCAGTCGGCCCGGCCGAGCCGCTCACCCAGCCGGGCCAGCTCCACCGGACCGACGCCCCGCTCGGCAGCCCGCATCAGCAGGTCCCGCAGCTGGCTGGCGAAGGCGCGGGTACGCAGGGCCGGGCGCAGGTCCTCCGGCCAGCCCACCGGATCGGCATCCGGCTCCTCGCCCACCAGGTCCAGCAACTCCCGAATGATCAGATCCTGTTCGGGGCCGGTGAGCAGCCGGGGCGACGGCTCGCCGCGCTCCGCGGCGGCTCGGCGCAACAGCCCGAACGCGTACGCCGGAAAGGTGCGCACCAATGGCTCCCGCAGCACCCGGGGGCCGGCGCCGGCGATCCGGGCCTCGATGCGCTGGCGCAGACCGGCGGCTTGCCGGCGACTGAAGGTGAGCACCAGGATGCGCTCGGGATCCACCCCCTCGGCTACCCGCGCGGCGACCGCCTCGACCAGGGTGGTGGTCTTGCCGGTGCCCGGTCCACCGAGCACCAGCATCGGCCCGATGGTGTGGTCGATCACCTCCGCCTGCCGGGGGTCGTCGATCCGCCCGCCCCACCGACTCTGCTCGCCCAACCGACCGTGCTCGCCCACCCGACTCTGCTCGCCCACCAGAGCGTGCTCGCCCGCCGGAGTGGGCGCCTCCGCCGGCCCGCCGGACCGGCGCACCAGCCGGTATGCCTGCATCCCCCCATCCCACCAGACCCGGCCGACAGATCCACATCCGCCCACGCCCACCGGTTGCCCTGACCACCGCGCAACGCCAGCCGGGGCGGTCCTGCCGGCTACCGCCGGCAGGACCCATGCGGCGGTGTTCAGCTCAGCCGGGACTCCAGGAGGTCGAGGGCCGCGGGGACGGTCGCCACGGCGGGAAGCAACTCCAGGCCCGCCGGCTTCAGGAAGGTCTGCCCGGCGAGGCCCCCCAGCCAGTCGAGCAGCGGGCGGTAGAAGCCATCGGCATCCACCAGCACCATCGGCTTGCTGTGCAGCGTCAGCGTGGCGGTCGTCCAGACCTCGAAGAGCTCGTCCAGCGTGCCGAGGCCACCGGGGAGGGTGAGGAAGGCATCCGACTTGTCGATCATTATGGTCTTACGGTCGGCCATCGACTCGGTGACCAGGAGTTCGTCGGAGGCGAGGTCAGCGACCTCCAGATCAACCAGGGACTGCGGGATAACGCCCAGCGTCCGCCCGCCGGCGGCCCGCGCGCCGACCGCCACCGCCCCCATCATCCCGACCCGGCCACCACCGCTGACGAGCGTGTGACCGCGGCGGGCCAGCTCCGCGCCGGTATCGGTCGCCAGGTCCAGAAAGCGTTGGTCAAGCGTGCGGGAAGACGCGCAGAAAACACAGATCGCCGCCACGGTCAGCCCCGACCCCCCTCGTCCGCCGCGGCCCGCTGCTCGGCCGCGGTGATGGCGACGGACTCCTCACGGATCGCCTCCTGTTCGGCGGAGAGCACCGCCTCCGCCTCGACGATGTGCCGCACTGCGGTGTTCACGTCGTCGGTGAGACAGATCAAATCAAGATCAACCTCTCCGATCTTACCCCCGGCCGCCATCGTGTCCCGCAGCCAGTCGAGCAACCCGCGCCAGTAGTCGGCGCCCATCAGCACCACCGGGAACCGGGTCACCTTGCCGGTCTGCACCAGGGTAAGGGCCTCGAACAGCTCGTCCATCGTGCCGAAACCACCCGGAAGCACCACGAACGCCTGGGCGTACTTGACGAACATGGTCTTCCGCGCAAAGAAATACCGAAACTCGATCGCCACATCGACCCAGTCGTTGATGCCCTGCTCGAAGGGGAGTTCGATGCCCAGGCCGACGGAGAGCCCGCCGGCCTCGCTGGCCCCCCGGTTGGCCGCCTGCATCACCCCCGGACCGCCACCGGTGATGACCGCGTAGCCGGCCCGGGCCAGCGCCCCGCCCAACTCCTCGGCCAGCCGGCACTCCGGGCTGTCCGGCAGGCTCCGCGCCGAGCCGAAGACACTCACCGCTGGCTGCAGGTCGGAGAGGGTGTCGAAGCCCTCGACGAACTCGGAGAGGATCCGCAGTGCCCGCCAGGCATCCCGGGTCTTCCAGTCACTGCGCTGGTGGGAGTCGAGCAGCCGCTGGTCGGCGGTGCTGCCACCGACCACTGACCGACGTGGTGTCCCAGCGCCCCGGTGCTGGTCCCGCCGGGCCGCACCGGCTGCCTCCCGTCCGTTGCTCTCGCTCATGCAGGCAACCGTAGTGGAGAGGCGCCGACGGGCGGAGCGAGCAGGGCCGTTCAGGCGACCGAGAGCCAGCGCCGCAGCACCGCCGCACCGTCGCGGATCTTGCTGATCTCGACGTGTTCGTCCGGGTGGTGGGCGAGGTTGGGGTCCCCGGGGCCGAAATTCAGCGCCGGCGTGCCCAACGCCGCGAAGCGGGCGACATCCGTCCAGCCCAGCTTGCCGATCGGTGCGGTACCGACGGCAGCCAGGAACTCCTGCGCCGGCGCGGCCTCCAGCCCCGGCATCGCGCCGGCCGCCAGGTCGGTGATCGCCACCTCGAAGTCGGCGAACACCTCCCGCACATGCGCCTCGGCCTGCTCCGGGCTCCGGTCCGGCGCGAACCGATAGTTGACCTCGACCGTGCAGCGGTCGGGCACCACGTTGCCAGCGACCCCGCCGTTGATGCGCACCGCGTTCATCCCCTCGCGGTACTCGCAACCATCGACCGTCACCCGGCGGGCCTCGTACGCCTCGAGCCGGCGCAGCACCTCGCCAGCGGCGTGGATCGCGTTGACGCCGTGCCAGGAGCGCGCCGAGTGCGCCCGTACGCCGCTGGTGGCGACGGTCGCCCGCAGGGTGCCCTGGCAGCCCGCCTCGACGATCCCGTGCGTCGGCTCCAGCAGCAGCGCGAAGTCGGCCGTGAGCCACTCCGGGTGCGCCTCGGAGACGAGGAAGAGACCGTTATACGTCGACTCGATCTCCTCGGCCTCGTAGAAGAAGTACGTCACGTCGTACCGCGGCTCGGCCAGGGTTACCGCGAGGTGCAACGCGTACGCGACCCCGCTCTTCATGTCGGAGGTGCCGCAGCCGTACATCAGGTCGCCGCGCACGGTGGCCGGAAAGTTGTTGTTGATCGGGACCGTGTCGAGGTGGCCGGCGAGCACCACTCGCTGGTCCCGGCCGAGGTCGGTGCGGGCCATCACGGTGTTGCCGTACCGATAGGTGGTCAGGTGCGGCACACCGCGCAGCACATCCTCGACACAGTCCGCGATCGCCTGCTCGTTCCGGGAGACGGACTCGATGTCGACCAGGGCACGGGTCAGGGCCACCGGATCGGCGAGGACCTCGGGGGTCAACGGGTTCTTCATAATCCGCACGGTACCGTCACAGAGGTGACCACTACGCAGTCTGCCTGGGGCATCGGCCTGGCCACCGTAACCGCTGACGACCAGGTGCTCGATACCTGGTACCCGACCGGAAAGCTGGGCCTCGGCGAGCTGCCGTTGGTCCCGGGCGAGGATGAGGCGGATGTCCTCGACCTGCCGCCGGGAGCGGTCGGGGACCGGGCGCTGCCGGGTCTGCGGACCGTCCAGCTGGTGACCGTTCTCGGCTCGCTGGCCGACCCGATCAAGGACGCCGCGGACGCGTACCTCCGGCTGCACCTCCTCTCGCACCGGCTGGTGCGGCCCAACGAGCTCAACCTCGACGGCATCTTCGGCAAGCTGGCCAACGTCGCCTGGACCTCGGCCGGGCCCTGCCCGCCGGAGCGGGTGGACGAGTTGCGGGTCATCGAGCGGTCCGCCGGCCGCCACCTGACCGTGTACGGGGTGGACAAGTTCCCCCGAATGACCGACTACGTGGTGCCCTCCGGCGTCCGGATCGCCGACGCGGACCGGGTCCGGATCGGCGCCCACCTCGCCTCCGGCACGACGGTGATGCACGAGGGCTTCGTGAACTTCAACGCCGGGACGCTCGGCGCCTCCATGGTCGAGGGACGCATCACGCAGGGCGTGTTGATCGGGGACGGCTCCGACATCGGTGGCGGCGCCTCGATCATGGGCACCCTCTCCGGGGGCGGCACCGAGAAGGTCCGCATCGGCGAACGGAGCCTGATCGGCGCGAACGCGGGCGTGGGTATCTCACTCGGCGACGACTGCGTGGTCGAGGCGGGCTGCTACATCACGGCCAGCTCCAAGCTCACGCTGCCGGACGGTCGGGTGGTGAAGGCGCGCGAGCTGACCGGCGTCGACGGTCTGCTCTTCTGGCGCAACTCGGTCACCGGCGGACTCGAGGCGAAGCCGCGCTCCGGGCAGGGCATCGCGTTGAACGCCGCGCTGCACGCCAACGACTGACCGGGTGACCGGTGGTTCCGCGGCGCTACCGCGGAACCACCGGAGTGACTCACTTCAGGCGGTACGCCTGCAGGATTCGCGTGCTCACCGTGTTGCCCTCGGTGTCCCGGGCGTGGGCCCGCAGCGACACGTGTCCCGAGGCGTCGTCGGGGTGCCGGACCAGGGCGGTCCAGCCGCCACCCGTACGCCGTACGGGCACCTTCCGCCAGGTCTTCCCACCGTCGTACGAGGAGTCAACGGTCAGCTTCGCGACGGTCGCGGTGCCCGCACCGGTTTGGCGCCGCACCTCGACCGGGATCGGCAGCAGCCGACCGGCGCGGGCACTGTTGTCGGCGGCCAGCGGCGGGTTGAACCGGAGCGACGACAGCGGTAGCCGGACCGGCTCCGGACCGGCCTCGTGTGTCGAACGGAAGGTCCAGGTGGACTCCACCTCAGTGCTGAGATCGGTGAAGTCGCGGGTCGCCTCGACGGTAAGCCGATAGTCCGCCTCGGCCGGCGGCACCGAGAACTCGCCCAAACGGGCCAGCTCCGACTCGCCGATCAGCTCCCCGTCCCGCCACAGCCGCATCCGCTCGGTCTCTTCCCGGGAGTTACCGCGGTGACCGGCGGCGTCGCTGAAGACCGGGATACCGGCGTGAATGGTGTCGCCCAACCGGCTCACGTGAATGAAGTCCGCCGGGTCGTCCACGGTCAGCACGGGGAAAGACGGCCCGAGCGGTGCCCTGTTCCAGACTTCCCGGGTGGTCCGGCCGGCCCGGTATGCGGTCGGCTCGGACGCCAGCCAGGCGGTCGGCTCCTGCCACGCCACCTTCAGGTCCGGTGCGGCAAAATTGATCACGCTGCTCCAGCGGACCCCCCTGGTGTTGTAATACTCGACCCGTTGGCCGGGCACCGTGGTGGGCAGCCTGACAATTGCCCCGAAGATGGGATGCTCCAGCGTGGCCAGGACATACCGCTCCGCGACCATCCCCTCGTAGCCACCGTGGAACCGGTGCTGCACGGTGGCGAGGTCGCTCTTGCGGTAGTCCCGAACGAAGCCGGTGGGCGCCCGTCCCGGAATCGCCTCACTGAGCGCGTACAGGTAAGGGCTGTGGGCTGCCTCCAGATCGGCCCACTGACTACTGATGGTGGCGACGAATATCTCGTCGGAGACGCTGCCGTTCCCGATCTGACCGACGGTGATGTCGTCGAAGTTGGCCGCCCTCAGGGAGAGGTTGTAGGACCCGCCGTCGGTACTGTAGAAGGATGAACCGATGTCGACCACAGCCGATGTCGCATCCCGCTGGGGGACGGTGACCCGGATCGGCTCCGCGGTCCGCGCGTCCACAGTGATAGCTCGTTCACGGTCGATCACGAGCTCCGGCGCAGCCAGATCGCTGACGCCGACGGATCCCTCCCCGGCTGGCGCGAAAATCGTCGACTTCAGCCCGTACCGGCCCTTCGGAAGCCGCACCTCCACCGTCCCGTCGGCGTCGTAGGCGCGCCATACCTGGAACGAATCCAGCCCGACCAGGCCGGTCCAGTATTCCGCCGCGGCCGCTCCCGTCCGATCCCGGTGGGTCAGGGTGACGTCGTAGCTCTCCACCTCACGGTTCACCGCCAAGGGGGTGACCGCCACGGTGTCGCCGGAGCGAGCCACCACCCGACCGGTCCAGTAGCCGTCGGCCTCCCCCAGCCGGGTGTCCACGGTGACGGTAGTCTCGGCCCGGCCGCCGGCCGGGATGGTGACCTGGTCCGTGCCGAGGGTGAACATGCCGACGGGCGCCGCCTCGCCGTCGGGGCCGGCCGCCTCGACCGTGAGGTCGAGCGCGACCGGGCTGGATCCCGAGTTGCGCCAGGAGACGGCACGGGTGACCGGCTGGTCGTCGTCGTGCGGCCAGCGGACCAAGCCGAAGGAGACGCTGACCGGGTCGCTGGTCACCGTCTGCCCGATCGCCCGGGTCAGATCGACCCGCCCGGCCCCCTGCTGGTAGGCGGTCTGCGCCGGATGCGGCCGGGCGGCCGCCATCAAGGTCGACTTGAGCTGCTCCGCCGCCCAGTCCGGATGCTGTTGGGCAAGCAGCGCCGCCGCACCGGCCACGTGCGGGGCGGCCATTGAGGTACCGGAGAGCCGGGTGTAGTAATCCCCTACCGGTTCACCGACAAAGCCGTGGGCCGACCGGGCGGCGACGATGTCCACCCCGGGGGCAGTGATGTCGGGCTTCAGCGCGTCGTCACCGACCCGCGGTCCCCGGCTACTGAAGTCGGCGAGTTCGTCCTCACGGTCGACCGCCCCGACGGCCAGGGCGGCGTCCGCGCTGGCCGGAGAGCCCACCGTACCGTCTCGGCCGGCATTGCCGGCCGAGATCACGAAGAGCGCGCCGGTCTGCGCGGTCAACGCTTCGACCGCCTCCTCCAGCGGGTCGATCTCTGGGCTGTCCGGCCCGCCCAGGCTCATGTTGACCACGTCAGCTCGGTGGTCGACCGCGGCCCACTGCATACCGGCCAGGATCGCCGACTCGGGGCAGCCGACGTCCTCGCAGACCTTGCCGTCGAGCAGCGTCGCCTCGGGCGCCACGCCCTTGTACCGGCCCTCGGATGCGACACCGCTGCCGGCGATGGTCGACGCGACGTGGGTCCCGTGCCCGACGGTGTCGCTGGCATCGGGCGTCCCGGTGAAGTTGCGCGCCTCGGCGATCCTGCCGGTCATGTCCGGATGGGTGGCATCGATGCCGGTGTCCAGCACCGCCACGGTTACCCCCGATCCGGTGAGGCCCGCCGACCAGGCGGCGGGGGCCCCGATCTGACCGACGCTGTGGTCGAGATTGATCGTGCGACGACCGTCGAGCCAGAGCCGCTCGACGCCCTCCTCCGCGCCGAACCGGACGCCGGTCATGCCCACGCTGAGAGCGGACCAGACCGCGGCGACATCGGACTTGCCGGCGGTCACCGCGGCACCATTGATCGCCGGGAGTTCGCGGGTCACCCCCGCGCCAGCCAGCGCCCCCGCACCACGGCTACCCGGGTCGTCCGAGTACGACACGAGCAATGGCAGCGTGTCCCGACGGGCATCGTCGTAGCCGCCGTCGATAAGCCCGGTGATGTCGAAGAGCCGACGGTCGACCCGACCGGCCTGGATCAGCGCGACCGCATCCTGTGGCACGACGGAGAGCTGGCCGTCGCGCTCGTGATCGATCAGGAAGCGCATGTCCTCCCGGCCCGGGCCGGGACGCACCTCGGCGTTGCCGGCGGCGGTCACCGTGACCCGGTCCCCGGTGATCAAGGTAACGGTGTGCAACCTGTCGGACTCGACCTTCGCGGCCCCTGCCGTGGCGGCGGAAGCAGCGGTCGGCGCGGCGAAAGCGGCGGTCGGCGCGGCGAAAGCGGCGGTCGGCGCGGCGAAAGCGGCGGTCGGCGCGGTCAACGCCAGCGTGAGCACGAGGCCGATGACGGCCGTTGTTCTTCTCCGGTGCAACGGGGCCTCCTCGTCGAGGATTACATCTACGGGAGTCGCATTGACGAGGGGCAGAATTTCACTCCCCAGCGCACGCTCCGGCATCCGGCAGATAACGTTCCATCTACACTTACGAACTCGTCACAAGCGCTGATGCCATCGCCGGATAGGCACGCTTTGACGACGACTCGCAGGTCAACAACGGGAAACGAGAAGCGGCCGGCCCACCAGACCGCAGTCGTACGGCGACTCAGCCCGGCGGTGGCTCGGCGAGGCGCACCACCAGGTCGGCCCGGTGCGCCGTGCTCGCCACCAGCGCGGCGTTCACCTCGTCGGTACCGCCCGCCCAGGCCCGGGCCTGGGCGGGCGAGCGCCCGTACGCCTCGTGCCGCGCGGTGAGCCGGCACCGCCGCTGCTCCACATCGAGATCCAGGAACCACGCCTCGTGCAGCAGCGGCCGGATCTCCTCCCACGGCCAGTCCGGCAACAGCAGGTAGTTACCCTCGGTAACCACCAGCCGGACTGACGGCGGCACCTCGACCATCCCCGCCACCGGCTCTTCCCACTCCCGCCGGAACTCCGGCGCGTAGACCGAGGTGGGCTCCGGGCGCCGCAGCCGGCGCAGCAGCGAGACGTAGCCGTTGGCATCGAACGTGTCCGGGGCGCCTTTCCGCTCTGCCCGGCCCATTCGGACAAGCTCGGCCTGCGCAAGGTGGAACCCGTCCATCGACACCAGCCGGGCCGCCGGCCCCACCGCGGCGACGATCTGCGCGGCCAGGGTGGACTTGCCCGCGCCGGGAGCACCGGTGATGCCCAGCAGCTGGCGCGAGCCGGTGTCGGCGAGAGCGCGGGCTCGCGCCACCAACTCGGCAACAGGCACCACGCGGGCCGGCCCCATCAGCTGAGGACCGGCTCGCTGATCGTGAACCGCGCCTGCACCGCCGCCTGCACCGACTGGGGTTGCGGGTCCAGATCGAGCTCGGGCACCCGTTCGGCAGTGGCCGAGTAGGACCGGGCCGCCACCATCGTTGGTCGATCGACGCCAGCGTCGGCGAGCTCGACCAGCGCGGTCACGCGGGCGCCGAGCGCCTCCGCGTACTCATGGGCCCGCCGCAGCGCGTCGGCGATCGCCGCCTGCCGAGCTTCGCGATAGACCGGGCTGTCCGGACGCAGCGACCACCACGGCCCCGACACCTCGACCTGGTCCTGGTCAGCCAGGCGCAGCATCATCTCGCCCAGGGTGGTGAAGTCGGTAACCGTGACGGTGGTGCGCACGCTGCCGTGATAGGCACGCACCCGCTCCCCCGAGCGGCGTAACTCCGGGGAGACCCGCAGCTCGCCGGTCTCCCGCCGCTCAATCATCGGGCCGTAGCCGTCAAGGAGCACCCGGACCGCGGCCGCCCGCTCGGCCAGCCGGCTCAGCGTGGTCTCCCGGTCCCGATCCCGGGCCAGCACGGCCACGGCGAACCGGGCCCGCTCCGGCGCGATCTCCCGAAAGGACTCCCCGCGAACCGCCACCACCGGTCCAGCCACCATGTGCACACCCTAGCGGCGGTTGACCGCGCCGGCAGGCCCGTCGGGGGTGCGCGTCACGCCCAACCGGGCCGCACGTCACGCCCGGCTGGGCCGCGGGAGCCCGGCGGTGTAGCGGACCCGGCCCTCGCGCACCTGGCAGCCGCCCAGATAGCCGCCGGCCGCGCCCACCTCCCGAAGCCAGCCGAGCTCCGCGGTGTGGTCCGCACCGACTGGGAATTCGCGGACCTGGGTGGTGTATGCCCGGTCGGACAGCAAGCGCCGGATCGCCCCCGCCTCGTCGTAGCGCGCGGTGAGCCGATCCCGGTCATCGGAGCGCAGGGCATCGACCAACTCGTCCAGGTAGGCCCGCACCCCGGTCAGCTCCCGCAGCACCTCGTCCCGGTTGCCGAGCAGCAGGTTGGCCGTCCGCGCCGCCGGGGTGGCCGCGACCCGGGTGCCGTCGCGGAAACTGCCGGCGGCGAGGGCGAGAACGGCATCCGGTGCGGCCGCCCGTCCGCTCGCCCCGGCCAGCGCCCCGGCGAGCAGGTGCGGCACGTGCGACGCGAGGGCGGCGGCCCGGTCGTGCTCCGCCGCGGCCAGCGGTACCACCCGAGCCCCGAACACGGCCAGGATCAGCCCGGTGAGCCAGCGGAACGGGGCCGTCGCCGGCCCCGGGCACAGCACCCACGCGGCGCCGTCGAGGAGCGTCGGCACGGCCGCCGCGAGCCCGGCGAACTCGGCCCCCGCCATCGGGTGCCCCGGCACGAACCGGTGCCGCAGACCATGCCGGGCCGCCGCCGCGGCCACCTCGGCCTTGGTGCTACCCACGTCGGTAAGGACGCAGTCGGGCCCGCTGGCCGCGGCGACCACCGGCAAGGTCGCCGGCAGGGTCGGTAGCGGCCCGCACAGGAACACCAGCTCCCGTCCGGCGACCGCCGCCTCGACGGTCTCCGGGACCGGCACTCCCCGCTCGCGGGCCTGGCCCCGGGTCGTCGGGTCCGGATCCCAGCCGGTGACGTCCAGCCCGGCTGCACGGAGCCGAAGCAGGATGGACCCCCCGATCAGACCGGTCCCCACGACCGCGGCCCGGACCCCGCGGTACGCCGCTCCGGCCGCGGCGCTCCCAGCATCGGTCACGGTCGGCACCGCCGCTCTCAGCCGGCCAACCGGTCGGCGACCGCCGCCACGTGCTGGTCGGACGCGGTCAGCGCCACGCGGACGTGGCGAGCTCCGGTGGGTCCGTAGAGGGCGCCCGCCGCCACCAGGATGCCCCGCCGGGCCAGCCAGTCGACGGTCGCCCAGCAGTCCTCGTCTCGGGTCAGCCACAGGTAGAGGCCGGCCTCCGAGTGCTCGACGGTGAACCCGGCGGCGGTGAACGCGGCGCGCAGCACGGCCCGTCGAGCCCGGTAGCGCTCCCGCTGCTCGGTGGCATCCCGCTCATCCGCCAGTGCGGTCACCATCGCGGCCTGCACCGGCGCCGGCATGATCATCCCGGCGTGCTTACGCACCTTGAGCAGCTCGGCGACGAGCGACGAATCGCCAGCGACAAAGCCGGCCCGATAGCCGGCTAGGTTGGACCGCTTGGACAGCGAGTGCACCGCCAGAACACTGTCGTACGAATCGCCGCAGACCTGGGGCGACAGCACCGAGACCGGCTCGGCCTCCCAGCCCAGCGGCAGATAGCACTCGTCGCTGGCGACGAGTGCACCGCGCTCCCGGGCCCAGTCGACGACCTTGCGCAGATGGGGTGCGGGCAACACCCGCCCCGTCGGGTTCCCCGGCGAGTTCACCCAGACCAGGCGGACCCGGGGGGTCGGACCGAGAGCGGTCAACGAATCAGCCCGCACGACGGTCGCGCCGGCGAGCCGAGCCCCGTCCTCGTATGTCGGATACGCGACCGACGGCACCACGACCACGTCCTGCGGCCCGATCCCGAGCAGCGTGGGCAACCAGGCGACCAACTCCTTCGACCCGACCACCGGAAGCACGCCGAGCCCTTCCGGGTGGGCACCGCAGGCACGCGCCGCCCAGGCCACCATCGCGGCCCGCAGCGCCGGCGAGCCGGCGGTCAGCGGGTACCCGGGGGCGTCCGAGGCGTCGGCCAGCGCCTGCCGGATCGACGGCGGCACCGGGTCAACCGGCGTACCGATGGAGAGGTTGATCAGGCCCCCCGGGTGCGCCGCGGCCAGAGCGGCCGCGGCCTCCAAGGCGTCCCAGGTGAACTCCGGCAGCCGAGCCGAGACCGGCGTGGGCCGGTTCAGTTCGCCTCTCCACGCGGCGCCTGCGCCGCGACAAAGGTGGCGTCCTTCTCCACCTTGCCGATCTTCGAAGCTCCGCCGGGCGAACCCAGGTCCTCGAAGAACTCGTAGTTGGCCGCGGTGTAGTCCTTCCACTGCTCCGGCACGTCGTCCTCGTAGAAGATCGCCTCGACCGGGCACACCGGCTCACAGGCACCACAGTCGACGCACTCGTCGGGGTGGATGTAGAGCATCCGGTTGCCCTCGTAAATGCAGTCGACCGGGCACTCCTCGATGCATGCCTTGTCGAGCACATCCACGCACGGCTCGGCGATGATGTAGGTCACCGATCTTCTCCTCCGCAGACACGCCGCGATCATCCGCGACGGGTATGAGCCTAGTATCTCGTCGGGGAGGAGGTCGATCGTGCTCCAACCAGAGGATGTGGGACAGCGGGTCGTGGTCCGCCGAATTGTGGGGATTCGCGCAGGCCGGCCCCGATTCTCCGATGCCCTGGGCGAGTTGACTGAGCTGAGCGAGAGCCATCTCACCCTCATCACCGCGCAGGGTCGGCTCGAGGTGCCGAGGGCCGAGGTCCACCGAGCGCGACGAGTACCCCCTTCCCGACGGCCGGCAGCTGCCGCGGTGGCGGCGCTGGAGCACGCGGCCGACGCGGCCTGGCCCGCACCGACCCGGGCCCACCTGGGCGACTGGCTGCTGCGCGGCGCCGACGGCTGGACCGGACGCGCCAACTCGGCGCTACCCGTCGGCGACCCGGACCGCCCGCTGCCCGTCGCGATCGACGCGGTCCAGCGCTGGTACGCCGACCTCGGTCACCCAGCTCTGATCAACACGCCGCTGCCGCTCGCTGCGCCGGTCAGCGCGGAGCTTGATGCCCGGGGTTGGGGCGGTGGCTCGCCGGTGCTCGTCCAGACGGCGCCGCTGGCCGCGCTGCCGCCCGCCCAGCCCGACGTCGCCGACACACCGCCGGTCGAGCTGACCGCCGCGCCGTCGGCGGACTGGCTGGCGCTCGTCGCCACCCGCAAGGGCGACCTGTCGGCCGCCGCCCGACACGTGCTCACCGCCGTGCCCCAGATCCGCTTCGCCCAGGTACGCATCGACGGCCGGCTGGTCGCCATCGGCCGGGGAACGGTCACCGGGGCGAGCCGCTGGCTCGGCCTCAGTCTGATCGAGGTGGCACCCGAGGCACGCCGGCGAGGACTGGCCCGGCAGGTGGTCCACGCCCTGGCCGGGTGGGGTACGGCGATCGGCGCGACGCACGCCTTCCTCCAAGTCGAACGGGGCAACGCGGAGGCGGTGCCGCTCTATCGAGCGCTCGGCTTCACCACCCATCACACCTACCGGACGCGAACGGCACCGGCCGACTGAACCGGGTCAGCGACGGACCGGCTTCTGCGGCTTCGCCGTCTTCGACTCGGCGTACCGCTTCAGCACCTGGGAACGGTGGTCCAGGCCGAGCGCGACGGCCAGCAGATAGCCCAGCAGCACCCCGATGCCGGTGACCGCGGCGTAGAGCCAGATCTGCGCGAAGAAGGTCCCCGCACCGCCACCGAACGGGTTCTTCCCCACCAGCAGGGGCCCGACCAGCACGGTCAACGCCAGCGCGACACCGACCGCGGCGGCGATGTCCGCCCCCCACTCGGCGGCCGGCCGGCTTCGGCTCCAGCCGAAAGCGACCACGGCCAGGCCCACCCCGATCACCACGAACATCCCGAGTGACACCCGGTCGGCCGCGGTCGTGTCCGCATCGTCGAACCCCACCCGGATGATCAACCGAGCGACCACGTTGACCACGAACAACGCACCCGCCAGCGCTCCGGCCACCCGCCACCGCTGCCTCATCGCACCCTCCCGACATACCGCCCGCCACCACTCGTACGGGTCGTCCTGGCAGGAATGTCTACCACCGGAGGGCGGATGCCGTCAGGTCCTGGGCCGGGTAGCCGGCGGGGCGGCCAGGATCTGCCGGAACCCCAGCACCGCGAAGGTCATTGCGCCGGCCACGACAAGCAGCAGGTCCACCCAGGTGCCGGCCAGCAGCACGTCCCCCTCCGAGGTGCGGATCCCGGCGACCGCGACCAGGAAGAACCACGGCACGGCGGGCAGCGCCACCGCCCACCGACGCCCGACAGTGGTCAGGGCGAACCAGCTCAGGACCACGTTCAACCCGACCGCGACCAGCACAGCCACACCAATCAGATGGCCGCCGACCCGCAGCGAGGCGAGCAGGAGCTCCAGCACCGCGCTGAGGGCCCCGCCGGCGACGGCCAACACGCCGCCGGTGACCCGCAACGCCCGGCTGGCGAGCCGCGCGTTGCCCCCGGCGGGGAGCGGAGCGCTCTCGTCGGGCACGACCGACACCGGCACGGCGGGAAGACTCACCACTGACCGGTCGCACCGACCGGAGCCGGGTTGACGCCGTCCGCGAGAGTCCGGTCCGAGCCCCCCTCGACCGAGGTCCGGTCCGAGCCCTCCGCGACTGGCAGCCCGGCGAAGAGATCGTCCTCCCACCCGTGTGGGCCGAAGCCGGGGCCCTTGTCACCGCTGGCGAGGGTGTAGTACTCCACCCCCATGAACTCGCTGCCGAAGTTGCCGGCGATCGAGTACAGCCAGGAGTTGTCCGGAATCTGGGTGGCGTGCGCGCGCATCGCCGCCTCCTTCGCGGCGTGCTGCCCGCTCGCGTCGATCCGGGCGGCGATGCGCTCGTCCGGCGTGCAGAACGGCAACTCCACCGCCTCCTGAAAGCCCGCGAACGGGTTGTCCGACGAGCCGGCGAAGTGCGTCATTCCGGCCTCCAGCACGCTGCGCGGCATCGCCGTCCAGTAGACCTTCGCCGGAGCGAACCCTTCGGCGGCGGCCAACTCGTGTGCCCGCATCGCCACCCGGTGGGCCTGGATGTGATCCGGATGGCCGTAGAACCCGTTGCCGTCATAGGTGACCATGACCTGGGGTCGGAGCTCCCGCATGAGCTCTACCAGCTGCCCGGCGGCCACATCGAGATCGGCCTGCCAGAAGGCGCGCGGGTGCTCGTTGGCGGCCAGGCCCATCATCCCGGAGTCGCGATAGCGGCCGGCGCCGCCGAGGAACCGGTGGTCGGTGACCCCGAGCGCGCGGCAGGCTGCCGCCAGCTCCCCGATCCGGTAGCCGCCGAGCTGGTCAGCTTCGGCCGCGGCGAGCTGCGCCAGCTCCGGCACGTGCACCTCGCCCTCCTCGCCCAGGGTGCAGGTGACCAGCGTGACGTGGGCGCCGGTGGCCGCATAGTGGGCCATCGTCGCGCCGGTGCCGATGGCTTCGTCGTCGGGATGCGCATGGACCAGCAGGAGCCGGCGATCGGGCAGTGTCGTCACGTCCGTCACTCTATCCGGCGGTTCTCGCCGCCGACCCGGATGCGTCCGGGCAGGTCCGCCACATCACCCACGGCACCGCCCTACGATCCGACGTGTGGACTTTCCGGAGCTGGCCGCACGGACCCGTCGGTTCCGCCACGGAGCGCCGCGGGCGATCTCGGTGGCCGACGACGGCACCCGGGTGCTCTTCCTTCGCTCCGGCGGGCCGACGGACCCCACCGAAGCGCTCTGGCTCCTCGATGTCGACACCGGGCAGGAGCGGCTCGTCGCCGATCCGGCGGTGCTCCTGTCAGAGGATGCCGACCAGCTCAGCCCGGGAGAGCGCACGCTGCGAGAGCGGCTGCGGCTGAGCGCCTCCGGCATCGGCTCGTACGCCCTCGACTCGGCGGGCCGGGTGGCGATCTTCGCCCTCGGTGGCCGGCTCTTCCGGGCCGACCTGATCCACGGGGACGTGGTCGAGGTGGCCGCCGCCGGCCCGGTGCTCGATCCCCGCCCCGACCCGACCGGGCAGCGGCTGGCGTACGTGACCGACGCCGGCGCCGGGGTCCGCCGGGGGGAGCTTCGGGTGGTCGAGCACGACGGCACCGACACCATGCTCGCCGGCGAGGACGCCGGGGTCATCTGGGGGCTGGCCGAGCACGTCGCGGCGGAGGAGTTCAACCGGTTCCGGGGCTACTGGTGGGCGCCGGACGGTCGCTCGGTGCTCGCCGCCCGGGTGGACGAGTCCCGACTGGACCGGTGGCACCTGCATGATCCGGCCGAGCCGGCGACCGCGCCAACCACCGTCGCCTACCCCCGGGCGGGCGGAAACAACGCCGAGGTCAGCCTGCACCTGCTCGACCTCGACGGTGGCTGGGTCGACGTGCACTGGGACCGGGAGACCTACCCGTACCTGACCGCCGTGCACTGGACCGACGGCGGACCGCTGATCACCGTGCTGCGCCGCTCCCAGCAGCACGGACTGGTGCTCGCGGTGGACCCACGCACCGGGGAGACCCAGGTGCACGCCGAGCTGGCCGACCCGCGCTGGGTGGAGCCGGTCCCCGGTACTCCCACCCACCTGCCGGACGGCCGGGTGCTGGTGGGCGGAGAACTGGCCCACGACGGCTACGACGCACGGTGCCTCTTCGCCGACGGCACGCTGCTGACACCGCCGTCGCTCTACGTGCGCCGGGTGGTCGGCCGGCTCCCGGCCCGCTCCGGCACCGGAGCGGCCGACCTGCTGGTGGAGGCGGCCGAGGGCGAGCCAAGTGAGCAGCACCTGTTCCGGGTCCGCACCACGGTCGGCGGCGGCATGGACGTCCGCCGGATCACCCCGGACTCCGGCTGGCACGTCGGTGTCGTGGGCGGGGACGTGTTGGTGGTGGGCAGCGCCTCCCTGGACCACCCGGGTCTGCGCTGGACGGTCTGGCGCGGTGACCGGGAGGTGGCGACGCTGCGGTCGTTCGCGGCGACCCCGCCGTACGCTCCGCTGCCGTTGATGGAGCGGGTGACCGATCGGCGGCTGCCGGCGGCGGTGCTCTACCCGGAGAACCACGTCTCCGGCCGCCGGCTGCCGGTGCTGCTGGACGTGTACGGCGGCCCCGGCCACCAGGAGGTGCTGGCGGCGCGGTCGGCGTGGCTGGAGCGGCAGTGGTGGGCCGACGCCGGTTTCGCGGTGGTCGTGATCGACAACCGTGGTACGCCGGGGGTCGCGCCGTCGTTCGAGAAGGCGATCCACCGGCGGGTGGCGGACATGGTCCTCACCGACCAGGTGGAGGGGCTCACCGCGCTGGCCGACAAGCATCCGGACCTGGACCTCGACCGGGTGGCGGTGCGAGGCTGGTCGTTCGGGGGCTGGCTGGCCGCGCTGGCGGTGCTGCGCCGTCCGGAGCTGTTCCGGTGCGGGATCGCCGGGGCGCCGGTGACCGACTGGAGCCTGTACGACACCGCCTACACCGAACGCTACCTGGGCCTACCCGAGGACGGGATGGATGTGTACGCCCACCATTCCCTGGTGGAGTTGGCCGCCGCCACCGAGCAGGCCCGGCCGCTGCTGCTGGTGCACGGGCTGGCCGACGACAACGTGGTGGCGGCGCACACCCTGCGGCTGTCGGCCGCGCTGGTGGCCAACGGGCACCCGCACTCGGTGCTGCCGCTCACCGGCGCCACGCACCTGGCGGCGGGCGGTGTCGGTGAACAGCTGCTGCGGCTGGAGCTGGCCTTCCTCCGTACCCACCTGGGGTGAGCGCCGTCCCCGGCGGGTACGGAGAACTCGGGTCAACCCGCGCGGTGCCGCCCGCTACCCGCGCCCGGTCACCCCGCCTGTTGCCGGGCCCAGTCGGCGACGCGTCGCGCGCTCTCCTCCTCGGAGAGGTCCTCCACCCGGGTCAGGATCGACCACCGTACGCCGAACGGGTCCCGGATGCTGGCGAAGCGGTCACCCGAGACGAAGGTGGACGGGGCTTCCCGGATCACCGCGCCGGCCGCCTGAGCCTGTTCGACCACGGTGTCAACGTCCGGACAGTAGAAGCCGATGGAGTAGCAGTCCTGCTCCCCTTCGGGGCCCGCGACGAGCCCGTACTTGGGCATCGGCTCCCCGAGCTGCAGCTGCCCCTGGCCGAAGTCGAGGACGGCGTGGGCCACGACACCACCCAGCTCGGTCACGTCAACCACCCGCGCACCGAAGATTTTCTGGTAGAAGTCGATGGCCCCGCGGGCATCCGGGATGGCCAGAAAGGGAGTCAGGCTGGTAGCTCCACGCGGCATGCCGTTCGTGGTGTGCTCGCCGTCGGCGGCTCGGTTCGGCTCAGTCATAGGAGTTGACGATAGGTAGGCGCGGCGTGCACCGGCTTGAAGATTCGCGACAGAGGTCCGAGCTGAATACGGCGAGCCGGCGGGGTGTCCTCTATCCGGCGCGGCTTCCCACGTTCGCCCGAGTTCCGGCACCAGATTCGGTGGCACAGTTGGTGCGCTGGTTCTGGATTCCGGAGTGGTGTCTCCCGGCAGGGCAGACCTCCCGACAGCAGCTGATCGCCTTTCCCGCCTGCAATCTGGTGGTCGAAACAGCCGTGGTCGGCCTCGCCGGGCCGACCACGGGCAGTTCGTACCGCGAACTCACCGGCACCGGCTGGGCGGTCGGAGCTCTGCTCCGGCCAGCGGCGGTGCCTCACTTCGCCAGCGCGCCGGCGGTGCTGCGGGACCGGTACCAACTCCTGGACCTCCCGGTCCTGTGGGAGCGGGTGAGGCGAGCGATGGTCGGGCCGGACAATCCACCGACCCGGCACCGCCAGGCGGTGGACGCGTTCGCGACGTGGCTTACCAGTACGGTGCCGCCACCGCCGCACGAAGCGCTGCTGGCCAACCGGATGGCCGATCTCATCGACACCGATCCGGCGGTGCGCACAGTCGAGGATGTCGCCCGCCGCCTACGCCTCTCCGCCCGCTCGGTGCAGCGGCTCGCGGCCCGGTTCGTCGGGTTGCCGCCGGCAGTGATGATCCGCCGCCGCCGACTACAGGAGGCCGCCCAACGTCTGCGGAATGATCCGGAGACGACGCTGGCCGATGTCGCCGCTGACCTCGGTTACAGCGACCAAGCCCACCTCGCCAACGAATTCCGGTCGGTACTCGGCCTCACGCCGGGTGCGTACCGACGCCGGGTCGGGCCAGCGGTCAGCTGATCCGGCCGCCCGGGCGGCGCGGCGCCACGCCACCGGACGGATTCGGCCAACTCCCCTAGGGTCGAGCTATGACAGAGTTCGATGCGGCCTCCATCGCTGTCCAAGCCGCCCTCGACGCAGGTGCCCGGTACGCCGATACCCGGGTGATGCACCGGCGCTACGAGTCCATGACGGCCCGAAACGGCGACATCGAGGAGCTGACCCAGGACGAGAGTGTCGGGCTGGGGGTCCGGGCGCTGGTCGGGTCGAGCTGGGGCTTTCACGCCGTACCCGACCTCTCCGATCCCACCGCCCGTGACGCCGGCCGGCGAGCGGCGCGGATCGCCGCGGCCAGTGCCCGCGTTCCGGGCCCGCCGATCGACCCGATCCCGGCCGAGCCGGTCACGGCGAGCTGGGCCTCGGCCTGCGCGGTGGATCCACTCGGCGTGCCGCTGTCGGCCAAGGGCGACCTGCTGGTCGAGGCGACCCGACTGATGGCCGCGCACGGCGCCGACCTCGCCGAGGGCCTCTACCAGGTCTGGGACACGGCAAAGTGGTTCGTCTCCAGCGAGGGCCACCGGATCGACCAGCGCATCCGCGAGTGCGGCGGCGGTATCTCGGCCACCTCGATCGACGTCGGCCAGACCCAGCGCCGGTCGTACCCGAGCTACCGGGGCCAGTACGGCACCAGCGGGTGGGAACTGGTCGACTCGCTCGACCTGACCGCGCATGCGGCACGAATCGCCGAGGAGTCCCGGGCGCTGCTCACCGCACCGCCGTGCCCCGCGGGCGAGACCGACCTGATCCTCGGCGGCGAGCAGCTCGCCCTCCAGATCCACGAGTCGGTCGGGCACGCCATCGAACTGGACCGGATCCTCGGCTGGGAGGCGGCCTTCGCCGGTACCTCCTGGCTGGAACTGGCCCAGCTCGGATCGCTGCGGTACGGCTCGGAGCTGATGACCGTCACCATCGACCCGACGCTCCCCGGCGCGCTGGGCAGCTTCGGCTACGACGACGAGGGTTCCCCGGCGGTCCGTCGGGATGCGGTCCGGGAAGGACGCTGGGTGGGCGTGCTCGCCGGCCGCGACTCGGCCGCCGCCGCTGGCCTGGACTACGGCGGCAGCGTCCGGGCGGACGGCTGGGCCCGGCTGCCGATGGTGCGAATGACCAACGTCGGGCTGCAGCCCGGTCCCCACAGTCTGGACGAGATCATCGCCGCCACCGACGAGGGGGTGTTGATGGACATCAACCGGTCCTGGTCCATCGACGACAAGCGGCTCAACTTCCAGTTCGGCTGCGAGGTCGGCTGGGAGATCAGGAAGGGGAGACGGGGACGGATGCTGCGCAACCCCACGTACACCGGAATCAGCCCGCTCTTCTGGCGTTCGATGGACATGCTCTCCGGCGAGACGGTCGCCTGGGGGACACCCAACTGTGGCAAGGGCCAGCCGGGGCAGGTGGGGCACACCGGCCATCCGGCCGCACCGGCCCGCTTCCGTGGCATCCGGGTGGGGGTGCGCGCGTGAGGGCGGCGAAGCTGCCCGGGTCCGAGCTGGACCTGGCGGGCCAGGTGATCGAGCTGGTCCGTCGGCTAGCCGGACCGGCCGCGGCGGCCGAGGTGACGGTGACCCGGGCCGAGCTGGCGTTGACCCGGTTCGCCAACTCGTTCATCCACCAGAACGTCGGCGAAACCCACCGCACCGTGCGGCTGCGGCTGCACGTCGCCGGGCGGAGCGTCGCCAGCAGCGGCAGCGTCGGCACCCCGGAGGGGCTGCGGGAACTCGTCGAGCGCACCCTGGCGGCGGTACGACTCGGTCCGCCCGACCCAGTCTGGCCGGGACTCACCCCACCTGCCCCGATTCCGCCCGGGGCGCCGGTGGACGAGGCGACCGCGTACGCGGAGCCGGGTGACCGGGCCGATCGGGTCCGCGCGTTCGTGGCGGCGGCCGACGGGCTGGAGACGGCCGGCTACTGCCGTACCACCCACCGCTCGTCGGCGTTCGCCAACTCGGCCGGTCACTCGGCCCGGGGCCAGACCGCCGAGGCGGCGATGGACGGCATCGCCCGCACCGGCGGGTCGGACGGGGTGGCCCGGCTGGCCGCCGACCGCCTGGCCGACCTGGACGGCTCCGCCCTCGGCGCCCGCGCCGCCGGCAAGGCTCGGGCGGCGACCGACCCGGTCGAGCTGCCGCCCGGCCGGTACGAGGTGGTGTTGGAGCCGGCCGCCGTCGCCGACCTGCTCCAGAACCTGTCCGCCTACGGCTTCAACGGCAAGCGGCACCACGAAGGTCAGTCCTTCGCCGAACTCGGTACGGCCCAGTTCGACCCGATGGTGACCCTGGTGGACGACCCGCTCGACCGCTCGGGTCCACCCTTCGACGTGGAGGGCACGCCGCGGGCGGCGTTGACCCTGGTTGACGCCGGCGTCACTGCTGCCGTCGCACACGATCGGCGCTCCGCCGCCCTGGCCGGCGCCACGTCAACCGGGCACGCGGTCCCCGGCGGCGCCGCGTGGGGCCCGGTCCCCCGCAACCTGCGCCTCACCGCCCCCTCGACCGAGGCCGTGCGGCAGCCCGGCTTCGGCGACGCCCGAACCGGGGCGGTTGTCGACCCGGACACCACCCCGCTCCTCGTTGGCGTCCGCCGGGGTCTGCTGGTCAGCGACTTCTGGTACACCCGGGTACTCGACCCGAAAAGCCTGGTCATCACGGGCCTCACCCGCAACGGGGTGTGGCTGGTGGAGGAGGGCGTGATAACTCGGGCGGTGCGCGACTTCCGGTTCACCGAGTCCTACCCGCGCGCACTCGGTCCGGGAGCGGTGCTCGGCGTCGGGCCCGCGCTGGCCCGCCAGCCCGACCGGGTAGACGGGGTCTGGTGGGAGGCACCGGCGCTGCGCCTCGCCGGGTGGAACTTCACCGGCGGGGCCTCCGGCTGACCCGCGGCCTCCGGTCGCCGCCGTGGGCAGGCCGGGTCGCCACCGCGAGCGGGCCGAGTCGCCACCGTTGAACAAACGGATGGGCCTCGATGCACCGACAGGCCTTTTCAAGAACGGGGACACACGGGACACTGCCTTGCGCGGACGGCTCGCAAAGATCGGCGTAACGTGTGTCACTTAGCTGCGCCGTTTCTCCGGCGCGGTCGTTGGTGTGCGCATGACGTTGGCAAGCGGGTGCGGCCCGGTTGCCTACCGAACTTGATCCGCCGCCCATCCGGGCCCCGTCAGGGAGACGACTCGAATGACATCAACGGCAACGAGGCCGGGAGGGCCGGGTGCGCCTCCGCGTGCCGCCATCGCGGCGAGAACGTTGCGTACCGACCGCTGGTGGGTGCAGCCCGTCGGCATCGCCGCAATTCTGCTCTTCTTCATCGTCTACTCGACGATCCGCGTCTTCATGGCGAAGTGGTACTACGTGGAGGACTACCACTACCTCACGCCGCTGTACTCGCCGTGCCTGACCGACTCCTGCGTGCCCGGCTCGTCGCACTTCGGCACCCCGTTCGGCGAGTTCCCCTTCTTCCTCCCCCTCGGCATCGTCGCCTTCCCGATCGTCGCCGGGTTCCGGGTGACCTGCTACTACTACCGCAAGGCGGGCTACCGCTCGTTGTGGGCCTCCCCGCCGGCCTGCGCGGTGACCGAGCCGCACCAGAAGTACACCGGGGAGACGCGATTCCCGCTGTTCGTCATGAACTGGCACCGGTACTTCTTCTACCTGGCCTTCGTGGTCCTGCTGATCAACATCTACGACGCGATCCTCGCGTTCCGCGGACCGGACGGTGCCTTCGGGATCGGTCTGGGCACGCTGATCATCCTGGTCAACATCGTCGCTCTCGCCGGTTACACGCTCTCCTGCCACGCCTGTCGGCACGTGATGGGCGGACGACTGAAGCACTTCTCCCGGAACCCGGTGCGGTACCGCTTCTGGACATTGATCTCGAAGTTGAACGTCCGGCACGGCACGTTCGCCATGGTGTCGCTGTTCACGGTGCTCTTCACCGACTTCTACATCATGGCCGTCTCCGCCGGCTGGTTCACCGACCTGCGGTTCATCAACTAGAGGGCCCCGACATGACCACTACCACGCGAATCGAACGACACCACTACGACGTCGTCGTGATCGGAGCCGGCGGCGCCGGACTGCGAGCCGCGATCGAGGCCCGACTGGCCGGCAAGAAGACCGCGATCATCTCGAAGTCGCTCTTCGGCAAGGCGCACACGGTGATGGCTGAGGGCGGCGCCGCGGCCGCGATGGGGAACGTGAACAGCCGGGACAGCTGGCAGGTGCACTTCCGCGACACGATGCGCGGCGGCAAGTTCCTGAACAACTTCCGCATGGCCGAGCTGCACGCCAAGGAGTCGCCACAACGAATCTGGGAGCTGGAGACCTACGGCGCCCTCTTCGACCGGACGAAGGACGGGAGGATCTCCCAGCGCAACTTCGGCGGGCACGAGTACCCGCGCCTCGCGCACGTGGGCGACCGCACTGGCCTGGAGCTGATCCGCACCCTCCAGCAGAAGATCGTCTCCCTCCAGCAGGAAGATCGACACGAGCACGGCTCGTACGACGCCCGGATCCGGGTCTTCGCCGAGACCACCATCACCGAGCTGCTACTCGACGGGGACCGGGTCGCCGGCGCCTTCGGCTACTACCGGGAGTCGGGCGAGTTCGTTCTCTTCGAAGCGCCGGCCGTGGTGCTGGCCACCGGCGGGGTCGGCCGGTCGTACAAGGTCACCTCGAACTCCTGGGAGTACACCGGGGACGGCCACGCGCTGGCGCTGCGGGCCGGGGCGACGCTGATCAACATGGAGTTTCTCCAGTTCCACCCCACCGGCATGGTCTGGCCCCCCTCGGTGAAGGGAATCCTGGTCACCGAGTCGGTTCGCGGGGACGGCGGGATCCTGAAGAACTCCGAGGGCACGCGGTTCATGTTCGACTACGTGCCGGATGTGTTCCGGAAGCAGTACGCGGACAGTGCGGCCGAGGCGGACCGCTGGTACGAGGACCCGGACAACAACCGGCGTCCACCGGAGCTGCTGCCGCGCGACGAGGTGGCCCGGGCGATCAACAGCGAGGTCAAGGCGGGCCGGGGCACCCCGGCCGGCGGCGTCTACCTGGACATCGCCTCCCGGCTGCCGGCGGAGGAGATTCGCCGTCGCCTCCCGTCGATGTACCACCAGTTCAAGGAGCTGGCCGACGTCGACATCACCCGGGAGCCGATGGAGGTCGGGCCGACCTGTCACTACGTGATGGGTGGAGTGGAGGTCGACCCCGACTCCGGTGCAGCCTTCGGCCACGTCCGCGGGCTGTTCGCCGCGGGTGAGGTCTCCGGTGGCATGCACGGCTCCAACCGACTCGGCGGCAACTCCCTCTCCGACCTGCTGGTCTTCGGCAAGCGGGCGGGCGGGCACGCCGCCTCGTACGCTGACGGGCTGGCGTCTCGACCCCGGGTCCCGGTGCCGGCGGTGGAGACCGCGGTGGAGACGGCCCTGGCCCCGTTGCAGCGGGACACCGGCGAAAGCCCGTACGTCCTGCAGCAGGATCTCCAGGCGGTGATGGGCGATCTGGTCGGCATCATCCGGCGGGAGGGCGAGCTGGTTGACGCGCTGGCCCGACTCGGCGAGCTTCGCGAACGAGTGGCCAAGGTGAGCGCGGCGGGCGGCCGGCGCTACAACCCGGGCTGGCACCTCGCCCTGGATCTCCGCAACATGCTGGTGGTCTCCGAGTGCACCGCGAAGGCAGCGCTGGAGCGGCGGGAGTCGCGGGGCGGCCACACCCGGGAGGATCATCCGACGATGGACCCGGCCTGGCGGCGGGTCAACCAGGTCTGCTCCCTGGAAGGCGACATCGTGCACCTGGACCGCAAGCCGCTACCGCGGATGCGGCCGGAGCTTTTCGCCCTCTTCGACCGTGCGGAGTTGGCCAAGTACCTGACCGACGAGGAGCTGGCGGAGTTCGACGCCCTCACTAAGGAGGAGCGCTGAGGAATGGGAACCGAGAAGAGCCAGGCAGCCGGCGCACCGGCCACGAAGCGAGAGTTCCGCATCTGGCGGGGCGACGAGACCGGCGGCGACCTGAAGGAATACCTGGTCGAGGTGAAAGAGGGCGAGGTCGTCCTCGACATCATCCACCGACTGCAGAGCACCGAGGCGCCGGACCTCGCCTGCCGCTGGAACTGCAAGGCCGGCAAGTGCGGCTCCTGTTCGGTGGAGATCAACGGCAAACCGAAGCTGGCCTGCATGACCCGGATGTCGACCTTCACCGAGGACGAGCCGATCTCGGTCACGCCGCTACGGACGTTCCCGATTGTTCGGGACCTCGTCACCGATGTCTCGTTCAACTACGAGAAGGCCCGGGAGACACCGGCCTTCGCACCGCCTCCCGGTGTCACCCCGGGCGACTACCGGATGCAGCAGGTTGACGTCGAGCGCTCCCAGGAGTTCCGCAAGTGCATCGAGTGCTTCCTCTGTCAGACGGTCTGTCACGTGATCCGGGACCATGAGGAGAACAAGCCCGCCTTCTCCGGGCCGCGCTACTTCATTCGGGCGGCCGAGTTGGACATGCACCCGCTGGACGCGCGGGAGGACCGCAAGGAGTACGCGCAGGCCGAACAGGGTCTGGGCTACTGCAACATCACCAAGTGCTGCACCGAGGTCTGCCCCGAGCACATCAAGATCACTGACAACGGGATTATCCCCATGAAGGAGCGGGTAGTCGACCGGAAGTATGATCCTCTTGTTTGGCTTGGTAACAAGATCTTCCGGAGGGGTCAGGTGCCTCAGACCAGCGTGACCAGCGAGCACTCCCCGGGCGCCGTGCGCACCCCCGCGGCCGGCCCGCCCGAGTTCCACTCCCACGCGGGAGCCTCGCACGACCCGAAGGCCGAGGCGCAGGCGCAGGCGGGTGTCAACTGGCATCGCGAGGTGCCGAAGCCGACCGCCCCGACGCTTGACGAGTCCGGCAAGCTGCCGCTGACCGAGCTCACCTTCGACCGGCCCGCGGCACCATCGCCCTTCGGTGAGGACGTGAGCTTCCCGCTGCCGCCGGAGCACCTGAACTACGCCCACCCGGAGCAGGACAAACACTGAACACGTCAGCGACGATGACAGAGCCGGCGGCAAACTCCGCCGGCTCTGTCCGTTTTCGGGTCGGCCTTCCGGTTCTGTTGCGGGTCAACCGGCGGCCAGCAGCGGGCGGAGCGCGGCGACAATCGGGGCATCGGCGGGTAGCCAGGTGACGCTGTCCAACTCAGCGGCGGAGAGCCAACGCAGCGCCGAGTGCTCCAAGGCCTGCGGCTGGTCGCCCTGCAGCAGCCGGGCCAGATACACCTTCAGCACCGAGCGCCCATGGGCCATCCGCACGCTCCGGCCGACCCGCTCCCCAATCTCCACCCGGACAGCCAGCTCCTCGGCGCACTCACGCCGTAGCGCCGCGACCTCGCTCTCCCCCGGCTCCACCTTGCCGCCGGGGAACTCCCACCGGCCCGCCACCTCCGGCGGGGCAGACCGTGCGCAGGCCAGCACCCGACCGTTGCGGATGATTGCCGCGCCGACGATCACCTTCGGCTCGGGTCGCTCGACCCGACCGCCATCGCTTGCCTGTTCGGTTCGCACGAGCGTCCAGCGTGCCAGATCAATCGTCGGTTTGGGTACCGTGACTAACCCATCAGGCCAGGAAGACCCAGAAGTGTGGCCGTGGACACAGCTCCCACCAGGGGACAGACTAAGTCCACCAAAAAGACACGGAAAAGCGACGATTAGGCTACAAGACCGCAACGATGCCGGGAGGTGTGGTGGTACGCATGCCGTTCGGGCGGGGTAAGCACAACTATCTCAACGATGCGCTGACTCTGCTGCCCGGCTGGACCCGGGAGGGCGAAGGGATCCGACGGACGCTCCCCATCGACGACTCCCAGCACGCGGCCCTCACCGAGCGGGTGAAGGTGGTCGCGGACGCGCTGCACCTTCGCCCCGACATCAGTCGCCACGCCGACCAGACCGAGATACGAGTCGGTCACGAGACCGTGCCGCTGACCGAGGGCGAGGTCCTACTGGCCGCCCGCATCGAGGACGCGTACCGCGCCGTCACCGAGCCCTGAGACGACGCGGGTCACCAGCAGCCGACGAACCGTCACCACAGATCACTTTGTCAAGCTTCGATGTGCTTTCCACGCCTACGCTGAGGCCATGGCGAACGCGACATACGACCGCAAGGAGCAGCTGCAGCAGATCCAGAGCGGGCTGCTCGAGGGCGAGCAGATCATCGCCGTCTACGATGCCGTCGGCACCGGTACCGGCTTCATCGGCGTGACCGACCGGCGCGTGATCATCCAGGACCGCTCGTTCATCGGCAAACGCTACGCGATCACCAGCATCCCGTACGCGAAGATCACCAGCGTGAGCGTGGTCAGCAACAAGTCGTGGGGCGGCTCGTTCTTCTCCACCGGCGCCATCGCCATTCACGTCGGCACGCACACCTACGAGGTGGAGTTCCGCGGCTCCCAGAAGAGCCACCACGTGCACAACGTGATCCTGCACTACATCAGCTGACCCGCCCCGATCCGGGTACGGCGGTCCCTGGGGTGAGGTCAGGAGGCCGCCGCGGGCCTGCCGGTGGGATCGGCGCCGGTGGCACCGCGACCGGGACGCCGGGTCAGAATCTGCGGGCCCGTGGCGGTGATGGCGATCGTGTGTTCGGAGTGGGCGGTACGGGAGCCGTCGGCGGAGCGGATCGTCCAGCCGTCCTCGTCAAACTTGATCTCGTCGGTGGAGGCGCAGAACCAGGGTTCGATGGCGATGGTGAGACCGGGATGCAGCTTCAGTCCGCGACCGGCGCGGGCGTTGTTGGCCACGTGCGGGGCCTCGTGCATGGTGCGGCCGATGCCATGCCCACCGAACTCGCCGTTGACCTGGTAGCCGTAGGAGTGCGCGACCTGACCGATCGCGGCGGAGATGTCGCCGAGTCGGCCCCCCGGCTGGGCGGCGGCGATGCCGGCGTCGAGGGCGACCTCGGTGGCCTCGATCAGCTTCAGGTCAGCCGGGGCGGGGGCGCCCACGATGAGGGAGACCGCGGAGTCGGCGACCCAGCCCTCGATGCTGACCGCCATGTCGATGCTGAGCAGGTCACCGTCGCGGAGGAGATAGTCGTGCGGCAGGCCGTGCAGCACCGCGTCGTTGACCGACAGGCACAGGACGTTACGGAAGGGGCCACGGCCGAAAGAGGGAGCGTAGTCCCAGTAGCAGGACTCGGCACCGCGTTGCGCGATCCGACGGCGGGCATGGTGTTCAAGGTCCATCAGGTTGACGCCGACCGCGGCGACCTCACCCAGTTCGGCGAGCAGCTCACCGACGAACTGGCCGGTGACCGCCATCTGGCCGATCTCCGCGGCGGACTTCAGCTCGATCACGACGCCTCCCGGGCAGCGGTATTTTAATACCGTATTTTTATACCACCCCCGGGGGAGAACACCGGGAGCTATCCTGCCGACATGGTTCGCCAACCCCTGACCGCCGAACAGATCGCCGCGGGTCAGCGCCTCGGGGTCGCCCTCCGGGCCGCGCGGGCCGATCGCGGCCTCGTCGAGGTGGCCCTGGCGGCCGGCATCTCCCCCGAAACCCTGCGCAAGATCGAGTCGGGTCGCCTGCCCGCACCAGCGTTCGGCACCGTGGTCTGCCTCAGTCGCGCCCTCGACACCCCCCTAGCCGAGCTGGCTGACGCCTGGCTCGCCAGCCCGTCCATCCCGCAGGCATCCTGACCAACAGCGGCGCGGGCGGCCCCGGCCAACCAGCCCGGCGGCCACCTCCAAGCGCCGGAGCCCCCGGCCAAGCGCCGGAACTACTCCGTTGCGGCGGTCTCAAGGAGCACACAAGCCCCGCCACCGGCAACCCAGAGCACACTCCACGAAGGCTCATCCACCGGCGCCGCTCGAACCCGCGATCGGACCCTCGCCCGCCACGCGAACCTTCGAAGCTACCGCAACGGCCCAGGTTTCGGCGCGCAAAGCCGGACAGACTCCGCCTTCGGGTGACACGAGCCGTTTCGCAGAATTAAGGCTCAGAGTTTGCGAGACTGTGAACGATCATCAGATTTGGTCTGAAGTAGTCGCCCATTCGGTTGCGAATTCGTGATGCCCATCTGCGCATCATTCGAAGGAGGCTTCATGGCCCGCTTGATCCGATCCCTCTGTGCCTCCCTCTGCGCTGTGGTGATCTTACTTACCGTTCCCTCGTACACCACTGCGAGATCACCATCTTCCGGGGGTCCAGGAGGAGAGGCCGACAGTCAGGCAACCGACGTTTACGACGTGACGCGCCGTTATGTGACGAAGTTCTACCCTCGATGGTTCACACATCAGCAACAACTCATCCTGGTCCCCAACCTACTTTTCGGACCAGACCGGATGTCCCCACTATTTCGCTCCGTCGTAGCACCCAATGACGACACGCTGTACACCTCTGCGCTCGTCGGCGTACGGAACGAGCCAGCGGTCCTGGAAATTCCGGACACCATGGCAACTTACGGCGTACTCATCACAGACGTCTACGGGAACATCATCAAGACGGATATCTCGACAACCTCTGGCGGTCGCTACGCCCTTACCGGACCCGGCTGGAGCGGAACCCTTCCACCAGAATTGACCGAAATCCCGCTTCCGGTGACGAACCCGCTAATGATCATCCGAGTCAACAGATTCTCACCCGACGGGGAGAACCAGATCGCGCTGGCCGAAGAGTTCCGGCGATCCCTCCGCATGGGCCCCCTGCTGGCATACGAGCGGGGCGTACTGGCAGAGACCCTGATCGTCCCGGTGTCTTTCTGGGCTCGCTCGTTCAAGCTCGATGCGGACCGGATGATCAAAGATAACCCACTTCGCTTCCTGCGAGAACTCCAGCGGGGAGTGATGGATATCCGGACACCACCGCTCACCGGCGACAACAGGGCACTAGCGGAAGAGTTCGACCGGCTGTTTGCTACCGGGATGTTCGAGGACGAATTCGCGCGAGCGACCCAGGACGCGCAGGCCGACATCATATCGAACTATCTTGACAACACCGATCAGAACAACTGGATCAACTTCCGGAACATCGGCTTCTGGGGAACCAACTACCTCGACCGATCCTCGATTACCCAATTCTGCCAGTACTGCAATGACATCGAAAGTTCAGCATACTACGACGTCTTCAAAGACAGCAATGATCGACAACTTAACGGCGCCTCCGGTGGATATGTCCTCACGTTCGAAAGAGACCAGATCCCCCAGGCCCGCGAGTTTTGGTCCGTTACCTCCTACATATCCGAAACAATCACCCTGCATCGCAACCCGGAGGACAAGTACGTCGTAGCAGGCTATACGCCCGGGCTCGAGACCAACGAGGACGGCTCGATCAGCATCTACGCAACACCAACTCCGCCACCCGGAGTGAGTATCGCCAACTGGCTACCCGTACCCGATGGGCCCTTCAGCATGATGCTCCGCGTCTACGGCCCGGAGGGAAGCGTGGCCGAGGGAACGTACGTCCCACCGGCGGTCCGTGAAATCAATCAATCTGGACGGAACGGAGGCGGTCCCCGCGGGAAGGGTTGAGCCTCCCTCGTAGCGGCCACGCACCGCTCACCTCCACGAAGGGCCGTGTTGGGGGCGGGAACCGAGAAAGCGCCCTCCGGGCCGGACTGACGGGACCCTGTCGAGTTCGCGGCAGTCCACCGGGGGGCGTTTCTGGGATTCCGGCAGTGAAGATTCCGTCCTCGACCAGGCCAGCCGCCCGATCAGCCTCCGGACCGGCTCAACCCGCGCAGCGCTCGACGGGACACGAGGTCCGCCTGACGGGTCGCCTCAGGAATTCGATAACGCGGACACAAGCTCAGGGTTATGTCGCACGCCTGATCAAGACCAATTCGGTGGCCAACCGAAACGAAGACGGGCTTGACCCCATCCCGCGTACGTAGCGCACGCCCAAGCGTCTCCCCACCCTCCTCCAGCGGCGACCCGGCGCCACGGCGAAGGTCTGGGTACGCGAAATCGGCGGTGAAGGAGGTCTTGGCGACCCCGAACGTTGGCAGCCCAGTCAACACACCGAGATGACAGGCCAGGCCGAAGCGCCTCGGATGCGCGATGCCGTAGCCGTCACAGACCAACACCTCCGGCTCATCCGCCAACCCCTGGAGCGCCTCCAACAGAATCGGTGCCTCCCGAAACGCCAGCAGGCCAGGGACGTACGGAAACTTGACCTCCCCGACCACGGTCGCCACATCTGTCACCGCCAACGACTCCAGCTCGATCACCACAGCCGCCGCACATACCCGGTTTGTGGATTTCTCGTAGGACACATCGAGCCCCACCACCGACTCCGGGAAGGAGGTCAGTCGGGTCGACAGGTCAACCTGACGCCGAAGCTGTCGCTGAACTTGCTCAGCATCCTCTTCACTCCAGGGCACAGCTGAGGCTATCCAGGAACCGGGTGACGCTCGCGCGCGCCTGCCGACGAGTCGCCCACTCCACCTCGCCGCTCACCACTCCCCCTCCGCTGGCCAGTGGCCGCGATTAATCGGAATCTGATGTCGCGCACGGCACGGTAATTCTCCGCCACACCGGCAGGTCCACCGCCACCGTCGCCAGCACCAGACCGAACGATGCCGACGCGCCAGGGTCAGCGCGACCACCAAGACGTACGCGCCATAAGGGACCCGCCGCTCCACAGACATCAAACGCTCTGCCTGCTGCCTGTTGCCGACTGCTGATGCGCGCCTCGCGCCTGGTCCAACAGGCGCTGTCGCGCGGCTTCCTGTTCCATTTCCTGGATGCGCTGGCCGACTCCTGAGCCAGCCGGTGCCGACACGAGGTATCGACTGACAATTCGACGCAGAAAGCCAATTGCCACGGCCATAGGTCCGCCCCTCAATCCTGAAAGCGCGGAGGGACGTCTGCCCATGTATCTCGTTCCGCGCCCGGTGTGGTCAGGGTCCAGCGTCCCGCCGGGCACGTCATCGATCTAGTAGCTAAGTGTCCGCTAACCCGGTTTGCTGTCCGCTGGTAGTCGGCGTCCCGGGGCGTACTCCACGCACAGGTCACGCAAGGTCGCGGCCTCCGGTGCCCCCGACTGTTCCACCTTTGTCAACAGTTCCGCAGCTCGCCACCAGTTCGACGGCACCACCCGCCCGGACGCCACAGCCTGCACCCCCAGAGCGACCGCCTCGTCGGGCTGACCGGCGGCGACCAGGGCAAGGCCAAGATCGAGACGAGCTGACGCGGACCGGCGAGGCCGCGCTCCCCCAGTTCCGTGCGGGTCCAAATCAGCCAGCACCGCCCGTGCTACCTGCTCGGCACCGGGGTCCCCCGCCCACGCCAACGTCGTGGCCGTATAGGCGGCAGCCTTGGCCGGGTCGTAACGATAGTGGTGCTCGGCCCGCTCCGGAACGGGCAGATTCGCCGTCAACCGCTCCACCCGGTCCAACGCTCGACGGGTCGCACCGACCTCGCCCATCCGTGCCCACGCGCGCGCCTCCTGAGCGGTCGCCTGGATGCGAGCAGAGCTGCCCTTCGGGGCAACCCGCTGAGCTTGATTGGAAAGATCGAGCGCCCTCCGGTAGTCACCTTGAGTCAGCACGTCCCAGGCCCGGGTTTCCAGGCACCATGCCTGAATCTCACCGTGCTCGGCATGTTCGGCAAGGTCCCGCGCAGCTCGCAGGTGGGCAGCCGCAGCGACCCGCTGCCGAAGGTCAATGTGAACGGTCGCCCGCAGCACCGCCAACCAGGCACCAGCAACCAACAACCGCCGTTGTTGAGCAAGCGTGACCCGTCCATCCAGTAGCCGCCGCACAACGGCGAGGTGCCGCCGTACCAGCGGCAACAGGTCTACCGGAGCCAACGTCGGATAGGAACTGGCCAGGTCGTCAACGCCCTGCTCGATCCGGTCGAGCACCTCTCCACTCACATCACTGGCGGCGACTCTCGCCCGGAGTTCGCCGGCCTCCGCCGCATGGTCGATCGGCGCGTCAACCAGGCGAGCCAGCACGCCTCCCGCGCCGAGAATCCGGTCCAGGTGGCGCGCCGTGTCGAGTGTCGGAGCCTTGACTCCTGCCTCCAGCTCCTGCAGGTGGCTCTTACTCCGATGAGCGAGCTGCCCGAGGGATCGAAACGACAGCCCACGCCGCTCCCGGAACTCACGCAGTGCTACCCCGAAGCGCGGATCGACGGACGAGGCCATAACGCCACTCCAAGCTCAACAGGCCCGGCGCGAAGTCACCCAGCCGGCCATCACGTTGACGGTACCGCCTACGTCGTGCATCGGTACCCTCAACACGTCACCGGCCGCATCGATGCCACCCTCCACCCCGATGCTGTCCCCTACAGCTCCCCGCGGGCCGCACGCCGAGTGGGTTACCGAGGGCCGCGACGCAGATCAGTCACCTCGGCGGACGGGGTGAAGCCGGCCGAGGCGTAGGTGGCCATAGCACCGGCGTTGGAGCTCTGCACGCACACGCCCGCGCTGGAGGCACCCAGGTCGCGAAGGGTCGCGGCGGCGGCGAGCGTGACCGCGGTGCCGTAGCCACGGCCACGATGACCATGGTGGACGCCGATCGGTTCCAGCAGTCCCGGCCGCCCGGGACCGGCTGACCACACGGCCGCCACCACCACGGCATCGTCGTTCTCGTCGAATAGGGCGAGGCTGCGTGCGTCACCGTAGAACGGGCCACCAGCCATCGTGAGCCAACGCCCGACCGTACGGCGTCGGTCGGCATCAGTGCGGACCGAGCCACGGAACGCGGACCAGTGAACGGCGACCCACACCTCGGCGCGATCGGGCTCGATCGTCTCGACGCGCAGACCGCGCTCCTCCACCGGATCCGAGAGGGTTCGATGGAACGTTGTCCATGGCTCGTCCCGTTCCCAACCCCGCTCCAGCAGCAGCTGGGTCAGGAGCTCCGCACCCCGGGCTTCAACGGTCACGCCGCCGTCGCCGGCAGGACACCACCTGTCGGGTCGTTCAGATCGGCGGTGAGCCGGCGGGCCAGTGCCGCATCCTCGCACCGGTGCGGAGCGACCGCCAGGCGCACCAGCCCCGGGCCGTCCAGCAGTCCGATCGCGAGAACCTCCCCGTCGCACGGCCACGCCCGAGTTGCAGCGGCGGTAGCCTCGGCCCGTTTTGCGAGTGCCAGCCGAGATCGCCGGAGTGCAACTGCAGTGCTCCCTCGTCGAGCTGCCACCGTGTGAGCGCCTCGGCCGCTGATGACAGCTCGTCGACCTTCGGAGTGCTCAGAATGATGCTCATCGACGCACCCAACCCGCGGAGCGGCCTGGCACCAGCGAATGTGGCCGGCAGCCGCTCGGTGGGACCGGTGGCCGGTGGGGCGGACCCACCGGCCACCGGACCGCGGTCAGTCGCGCCGCTCCCCCACCCGGTACGTGACCAGGTTCGGGTCGGCGTGGAGCTGGCGCTGCGTGAATTTGATGGTGTCCCAACCCTTCTCCGAGTACAGCCGGGTTTGATCGGCGTACCAGGGGGAGTTCGGATTGGCCGACTGCGAGTAGGTGAGGATCTGCCGGCCCGACGGCCCGTCCCTACCCAGCTCGACGGCCATCAGGAACGAGGTGCCGTGGACAATCTTGGAATAGCCGACGCCGGGCTCAAACGCACTGTGGATCAGGTTGAAGACGCCCGCATCGTGGTGGCCACCGTGGATCGGAATCTGTTCGGCCCCCCGCGGCTCGGTCTGGATGTCGCCGAGCCGGGCGTCGAGCGGGATGCCGTCCAGCTTCTGGACGGCGTCCGCGAGCGCGGTCCGCACCTCCGGGTCGTTGACGGCAAGCCGGCTCGGCGTAGCCAGCGGGGCGGCCGGGTCGAACGGGTCGGCGAAGCGCAGGCCCTTGGCCAGGGCGAACTCGGTGAACAGGTGTGCGCCCCGGCTGCCCAGATCAACCCGAAGATCCCAACCACGCAGGGCGGCGCAGGCTGCGGTCAGGTCGACCGTGGCGCCGTCGGAGGTGGTCGCCGTCGGCTCCGCCTCGCAACTCCGAACCAGGTCGTCGCGGACCAGTTCACCACCGTAGACCCGGTTGCCGAGGGCCACATCCCACAGGTTGCTGGTGGTGAAGCCCCTCCCGGGCAGTCCATCGGTGCCGGTGCGGCGCTGCTGCACCTGGTGCACGCCGAGCCGGGTCCGCAGGCTGCGCTGGGTCTGCTCGTCGCCGACGATGCGCGGGTAGCCCTCCAACGGATGCTCCGGATTGGCCAGCCAGTAGCTGTCGTTGGAGTTGGTCACGTAGTCACTGCGGACCAGGGTGGGCAGGTTGGCCGGGCCGAGGATGCCGGGCACCGCCGCGTCCGGATCCCGACCCAACTCGCACGCGGAGCGGGAACCGTCGAGAACCACCTCGCCCTTGCTCTCGTACCAGTCCTGGAAGGGGGCCGGAATGCAGGCGGCGGCCAGCGACTCGGTCACCCGGGGCACGACGGAGTGGTCGGCGTAGAGGGCCCGGCCGCGACGGTCAACGGCGATGACGTTGACCCAGGGCAGGAACTGCCGCTCGTCCAACACCGTCCGCAGCTCGCCCACCGACCCGGCCTGTCCCATGGCCAGCCAGCCGTCGAGCGCGCGGTTGTTGGTGGCGTTGGCGTCAGTGATCGCGTACGCCGTGGTGGTGGTCCAGTCGAGCGCACCGGGCACCACGACGACCGGGCCGAAGTGGGTGTCGTAGAGGGTCCGGCTGACCGGCCCCTCGGGAGTCTGGACGGTGACCGTACGGGCGGTCATCTTCCGGGGCTCGCCGTCGTAGCGGTAGCTGGTCGGGTCACCGGGCACCAGTTCCAGCCGGTGCCAGACATATCTCTTCGCGACGGAGACGGTGTGGCTCCAGGCGACCTGGCCATTGTGGCCGATCTGGATGGTTGGCCCGCCGACCAGTGCCGCGCCCTCGACGTTGTAGCGGCCCGGCACCTTGAGATGCATCCGGTAGAAGCGGTCGGCGCCGTCCCACGGAAAGTGCGGGTTGGCCAGCAGCATGCCGGCACCGCTGGTGGTGGCGTCCCGCCCCAAGCCGTACGCGTTGCTGCCCAACCCGGTCGCCGTACCGTCCGAGCCGGCGACCGCTGCCGTCTGCGGGGCACTCGCCGACACGCTGTTCCCGCTGGCGGTGGGGGGCGCAGTGGCGACGATAAGGTCGGCGAGCAGGCCAGAGCTGACCAGGACCACGTCGGCCCACTGCGCCCGCCACATGTCCAGTTCGCTGATCGGGCGTACCCATTCCTTCCCGGCACAGGCCGGGTCGGTGATCGCCTTCCCGTCCCGGAGGTACGCGTTGTAGCCGGCGGCGAAGCCGCGGATCTGATCGCGCACCTGGGTGGAGGGCGCACGAACGCCGTCGTGGGGACCATCGAGCAACTTCTCGGCGGCCTGGTCGTCGATGGCCTTCTGATGGAAGAGGTCGCTGCTGACGTTGCTGGCGTCCGCGCCGAACCAGCGGGACCGTTCGGCGCGGACCGTCACCATCCGCTCGGCGATCAGGCAGATGTTGTCCTCGGCTTGCACGTAGCCGGCACCGAAGCCGAGGCTGGCGAAATCACGGGCGGTGATGTGCGGCACGCCGTACGACGCGCGCTGGATCAGGGCCGCGTAGCCGTCGCCGTACGCGACAGCGGTACCGCCGGTAGCGGTGAGGCCGGCGGCGGCCAGTCCGACGACGGTAGCTGCGGCGGCGAGCCGACGTCGGATCATCGGTGGGCTCTCTTCACGGTGCGTCCTCCTCGTGGGGCTTTGTCCATGCTCGACAGAGGCTAGCGGTGGAGAACTGCACCGGACATCAGTAGTTGACCATGAAGTTTCGTCAGGGTTCACCCCGAGGGGCCGCTCGACGATGATGACCAGATGGACGACCTCAGCATCCGCGATCGGGTCCCGGCTGACCTGCACCGCTGCATCTCGGTCCTCGCAGACGTGCACCGGCGGGACCGCTACCCGCTGAACTGGCCCGGCGACCCGTACGAGTGGCTCTCCCCCGACAACGCGCGCCACGCCTGGATCGCCGAGCACGGACGCACCGTCGTCGGCCACCTCGCCCTCCACCACCCCGCCGCCGCGACCGATCCCGCCTCCCCGACCAGCTCCGCCTCCACGACCAGCCCTGTCTGCTCAACCGGCCCTGTCGCCGAGACCGCGGTCGAGGTCAGCCGCCTGTTCGTCGCAGCGGCCGCCCGTCGCCACAACACCGCGACCAGGCTCCTGCACCACGCCCGCCAATGGGCCACCGAGCACCAACTCGACCTCACGCTGGAGATCGTTGACGACCCCAGGTCAGCCGCCGCCATCGCCCTGTACGAACGCACCGGCTGGCGACACACCCACACCGCCACCGCCGACTGGACCGGCCCGGGCGGCCGACCCGTACGGCTGCGCCACTACAGCCTCCGCGACCAGGGCGTGCAGACGTCGTGGCAGAACTCACCTGGGTGACAGACCCAGATCGAGAACTGCGCTGCTCGTCAACGTGTAGGGAAAGAGTATTTTCGCTTCTGGATTTTCACCCGCCGGATGCGCGACGTGTGCCGCACATCCGGCGAGCGATTTTCGCCGACTCACCGAGAGCGGTCAGCCTTGGGTACTTGTCACCGGGAGACGGGGTATGCGCTCTCGCTGCCGCTCTGGCCGGTGGTGTGGTGGATCCAATCGGCGATATGGTCGACCCGAGCCGTCGTCTCCTCCTGCGAGTGGGGGCAGGGCGGGCCGTCTGATACCACGGACACCAGCGTCTGGGTGCCGTCCGGGTTTTCGGTGAAGTAGGGCGCACCGGAGTCGTACAGGCAGGCGCTCGTGTTGGCGGCTGGAGCATGACCGACCATCATGGCTGAGGTGCCGGCGACGCGGTTCAGCATGAACTGGCCGGTCTGCAGGTGGGTGGCGGGCGTGGGGTTGTGGGAACTGGTGGCACCCCAGCCAGTCATACGCACGATGGTTCCGGTCTGCGGTTTCGTGGTAGCAACCGGCAGTGGAGCGATATCGGTGACGGGAGTTGCCAGCTTGGCCAGCGATACGTCGAGGCTGGATGCCTGCTGTACCTCAACGACGTCAATGACGTGCCCTGTTGTGGCGTCCAGGCTAGCGCGGCCGACGGTCGCGGTGGTCGCATAGGGAACTGGTCCGCTTACCGGATTCCCCCACACGTCGTGGAAGCAGTGTCCTGCGGTGATTATCCATTGGGGGGCGATGAGAGCGGCGGAGCACGCGCTGTCGTACGTGGTTCCGTCGGGCCGCGGGATATCGGTCATCGTGAGTTTAGTGGCAAAGGTGTAGTCACCTTCGGCAACCGGGGTTCCATTGGCGACCGCATGGGCGGTGCCGGATGCGGCGAGTGCGGCCGACGCCCCGAGGGCCGCGGCGGCCGCGGCCGCCGCGATGCGCGGCGCTATAGCTGGCAAACGAATCATCGGGGAAGGCTAGCACCGGAGTATTACCGAGATGAAATACATAAAAATACTGTGTACCGAATATATAGTCAAGCGACTATACCTGCTGGTTGCGGCGCCCGAGGTGGGCACCGGTGTAAGGAACGATCAGTCGACATCCACAAGCGATCGGAATGGCCTTCGATCTGTGCCATGCGGGTCAGCTGGTTCGGACGGGGTGTGAGGTCACATGCTTTCCCTGCCGTAGCAGGTCAACACGGCCGGAGACGCCGGATCCGAGTGGCAACTCGAGGGTTGACAGTGGTCCTTACATCGTCGGGACGCGCCCGTGCTGCCAGATAGGGCGGGGTCGACTGGTCCGGCTGCGTCAACGACTCACGGCAACGCCGTAACAATCCCGTGCCTGCCGACAGCGCCGGAGGCGCGCTACCAGCCGGGAAGGCCCTGCTCAACAAGCAACTGACGGATGGGGGACCAACCAGCCCACCGAATCCAGATGAGACGGACATATCCTGAACCGTCCGTACACTGGTAGGGTGCTGGACAAGATCGACGCCCCGCCGGGCTGCATCCGACGGGGCGTCTGTGTTCCCACTTTCGAGATGGAGCGCTGTGAGAACGAAGTCGATTGTAACGGGACTGTTGGCATGCGCCATCGGGTCCACTGGTGTAGTGGCCATCGCCACGCCTGCAAGTGCTGACGTGACCGATGAGAAGCCGGTCGTCCAGAAGGCGCGTTTTGAAGCTGCGGACATCGCAGCGGCCAGCGTCCGGGCAGACAGACTTCCTAAGGACGCAATTCAGGCCCGGAGTCGGGTGACCGAGCACCTTGAGGAACAGGTCCGGCTCGGCCGTCTGGTTGACGAGCGGTCGTTGAGTGTGGCGTCACTGCCGGATCCGTTCAATCCGGGTGAAATGGTCGACATGGTGTGGGAAGGCGAGCAGACGCCGCAGTCGCTCGAAATTCAGCTTGCCGAACACCCGGACGGTCGCGCACAGATGGGAATGGGAGTCGAGGCAGCTGGTTCGCCTACGGCCGACAGTGTTCCCACCTCAGCTGGCGCGGGCTACAGCGCGGGCACCGACCCAGACAACATGTATAAGCAGGACAACGCCTGTACCACAACCTGGTTCGTGCCGAACTATGACGCGGACCGCGACCACAAGCTGGTCTCGTGCTGGGAGTGGTGGGCGCAGCCCGGTACGGTCCACTGGGTGTATAACCGGTGGATGCTGTGGACCCCGGCATTGCAGGACTCTAATTTTTTCCAGGCCGTAACGACTGATCTCTACATCGCTGCCCGTCCGTGGGTGGGGCACGAGTCAAAGCTGCCTAAACTCAATGACTGGGCCCCTCGATCCATTGACGACGACTGCTCCTCGGCCGGCACCGTTACTTTAAGTGGTGAATACAACGGCGTGGGCGGATCAATCGGAATCCCACTCACCAAGTGTGTGGATCGCATCCTGGACATCAACTCGGTGAGTCGCAAGATCGCCGTTGACTACCAGCAAGACGACGACACAAACACCGGCTCGCTGGGCCAGATGTACATGGACGTTGCCGGGGACTTTGACGCCAGTAACTCAAGTGTCATTCCCGTGATGGCTGACTACAACTGGGCAACCGTCACCTACGGGAGCATCACTGGTTTCCAGAAGGAAAACTGGGTGCAGAAAGACAGCGGATGGTGAACGACCCTTCGAGTAGTCGAGGGTGGGGATGGCGGGTGTCGCGGCGTAGCCGCGGCGCCCGCCGCGCTGTGATCGCCGCGACGATCGTAGCGATTCTCGGCTTGGCCGCCCTCGCTGCGCCTTTCGTGCTTGAATCGGAGCCGGAGAGAGCCGGGGAGAGTCCGAGTTCATGGAAATCATCAGATCATTGCGATGTCTGGCCAACTCGTGAAGAGTGCTCAGCAATCATTGTCGGCAATAAGTCTTGGCGATATTCGCTACTTCGTAGTCGCGAGGAAACGGCAGAAACCGTCCTCGTGGATCTCGGCGGCCCCGGGATATCCGTGCTGTCCGGAGCTTTGGGTCTTAAGTCTTTCGCGACGAACTTCAGCGTACTCAGCTCTCGGTACAATCTGCTCTTCATTGAGGAGCCATGGGTTAGGCAGGCGCCTCCTGAGGGTTGTGAGGATGCACTCGTGGCTCACTTCGATCACCTCCGTGACCAAGTCGTTGCATTCGCTGGTAATGCCCCGGACGTTGCGGAGAAGTGCCAGTTAGCATGGCCGCCTGGCCAGCAACCCAACCAGCCAGTTGCGCATCGCGCATGGGGATTCGACCCCGGAAACTACTCCCAGCTGGTGGCGGCTATCGGCCAACTAGAACACCTCGACCTCAAGGGATTCGTCGGCCACTCCTGGGGTTCGAAGAGGCTTGCATACCTGCTCGAAAAAGCGTCGGAAAGTGAATTTAGCCTGGACTGGAGTGTTCTTGTTCGGCCGTTTCCCGTAGGAGTTGAGGGTGATGCCCTCATCTCTGAGCAGGCTGCGGTTTTGGAACGAAATTTCGGCGTTGTTGAGGCAATGTCGCCCGTGACGGTCGACTCTCGCTCGTTGCCGGTAACATATTTTGACCAACTGTCCGCATTGGTTGAGTTGGGATACTCCGACGAAAGGTACGCCAACGAGAACTCCCAGGCCATCATTCAGGGGAAAGGCATTTCCGAGATCGGCACTCTTTCCGACGAATATTGGCAGCGATTTGGTCGGGACTCACTCTCGGTGGGCCGGCTCGCAGAGTGGCAGGAAGTATGTTCGACAACTCGGTCGCCAGACCGTAGCAACAGGAAGATCGGCGATATTGCTGATCTGCTCGCCTCGCGATTTGCTGCTTGCGAACGGATACCGCTGCACACGGGAATCCAGGCACACACCGCTGGCAAATCCTGCATTGTGGCCGCGCCGAATGACTCCGTCACGCCCCAATCCCTGATTAGGGAAACCTATCAGGCATCCTCTCCCGAAGCCACGTGGGTTGAATCGGCGGAGCGACAGCACGGCTCAATTGACGGACTAGACGAGTGCCTAGAGGCCGTTCTTCAACCGTAGATACGTGCGATCCTGCTGTCGATCAGCGGCTACCGGCGGTCCGTTTTCGCCGGACGAAGCAGCCTGGGATGGATACAGGTCCCAGGCTGCTTTCATGCCGGGCCGGACATCAGCGCCGGTGCGGTGGTCGTGGACACCGTGAAGCTGCGGCCAGGCACGTCGGAGCCAACACCGCCGCCGATCACCTGGACATGCTCGCCCACCCCATCGCGCAGGTCCCCGCCCAGCGCCCCGGCACCTGCTCAACCGGCATCTTCGGGGCGACTGGTCGATCGCTGGGGCAACTCGGCAGCCTCTACAGGCCGGCTTCAGACGTTGAAGCGGAACTCCACGACGTCGCCGTCCTGCATGATGTAGTCCTTGCCCTCGATGCGGACCTTGCCCACCGCCTTCGCGGCGCTCATCGACCCAGCCTCGAGTAGGTCGTCATAGGAGACGACCTCCGCCTTGATGAAGCCGCGCTGGAAGTCGGTGTGGATGACCCCGGCGGCCTCCGGTGCGCTCGCCCCGACCGGCACGGTCCAGGCCCGCGCCTCCTTGGGTCCGGCGGTCAGGTACGTCTGGAGCCCCAGCGTGCGGAAGCCGACCCGGACGAGCTGGTCCAGCCCGGGCTCGGCCTGCCCGATCGACTCCAGTAGCTCGCGGGCCTCCTCCTCGGGCAGGTCCACCAGCTCCGATTCGATCTTCGCGTCCATGAAGACGGCCTCGGCGGGGGCGACCAGGGCCCGCAGCTCGTCGAGGAACTCGGCGTTGGCCAGCTCGGCCTCGTCGACGTTGAAGACGTACAGGAAGGGCTTGGTGGTCAGCAGGTGCAGCTCGCGCAGGTGTTCCAGCGCGACACCGGCGGCAGCCGCGCCCGCGTACAGGGTGGTGCCGTTGTCGAGCACCTCCACGGCGGCCTTGGCGGCGGTCACCGCGGCGGCCCGGTCCTTGCGGAGCTTGGCCTCCTTCTCCAGCCGGGGAATCGCCCGCTCCAGCGTCTGCAGGTCGGCGAGGATCAGCTCCGTGTTGATCGTCTCGATGTCGTCCGCCGGGGCGATCTTGCCGTCAACGTGCACGACGTTCGGGTCGGAGAAGGCGCGGACGACCTGGCAGATCGCGGCGGCGTCGCGGATGTTGGCGAGGAACGCGTTGCCCCGCCCCTGCCCCTTCGAGGCGCCCCGGACCAGCCCGGCGATGTCGACGAACGACACCGGCGCGGGAATCACCTTCTGCGACTCGAAGATCTCGGCGAGCTTGCCCAGCCGCTCGTCCGGCAGGCCGACCACACCGACGTTGGGCTCGATGGTGGCGAAGGGGTAGTTCGCCGCGAGCACGTCATTCTTGGTCAGCGCGTTGAAGAGGGTGCTCTTGCCGACGTTGGGCAGGCCGACGATGCCGATGGTGAGACTCACGACGAGCCAGCTTACGCCGCCGCCAGTTGACCACCGGCACCTGGCCGACGATTCCTGTCGCCGGCTCAGCCCAGCAGGCGAGGGCCGATGGGGGTCTCCCGGATGCTGCCGTCCGGGCCGCGACTGACCTCGTACGCCGACACACCCGGCCGGTCCGCGACCGCCTCGACCAGCCGCTCGCCCCGGTAGAGCAGACCGACGCCGTCGTCGGTGCACCGGCTGGTGGGCAGCGTGCCGTCGCCGACCAGCCGGTGCATCAACGGGCGCCGCTGGTCTTCACTGTCGTAGTGCACCCCGTTGCCGTACGGCAGCCAGCCCAGCCCGTCGGTGAAGCCCCGCAGGGTGGTCCCGAAGCTGTCGGTGGCGCCGCCGGAGTGCCAGCAGATCGAGCCGGCGGACACCCCACCGAGCACGACCCCGGCCTCCCAGCACTCCCGCAGGATCTCGCCGAGGCCGTGCACCCGCCACACCGCCAGCAGGTTGGCCACGCTGCCGCCGCCAACCCAGATGACGTCCTGCGCCCGCAGGTGGGCCCGCACGTCCTCGACGTTGGGCATCGGGAACAGGGCCAGGTGGGACATCCGAAACCGGCTGCCGGCGAACCCCTCGTAAACCCGGGTCAGGGTGGCCGGCTGGTCCCCCTGGGCCTGGTCGAGGAAGCAGATCCGTGGCTCCGCCGCGCGGGCCAGGTCGGCGGCCAGGTCGAAGACCGGGTTGATCTGCCGGGGCTGGCCGGCGCGTCCCGGCGCGAAGATGCCCATGCTGGTGGCGAGGATGGTGGGTTCGGTGGCGGCCACGGTCGTCCTTTCCGTCGGGTGCGTCGCCCATCCTGCCCGAGCGCGGCCTCGGTCAGTCCCGGGGGCGGGCCTGGCGGGGAATGGCCGGCTCGATCCGCGGCGTTTCCGACGGCAGTTCGGCGGCGGCGGCGAGCGGCAGGGTGAAGCGCGCGTCGGCCGCCGGCCCGACCGCGTGCGACTCGCGGAGCATCCAGCGGACCTCGTCGGCGGTCCACCCCAGCCCCGGCCGGGCAGCGATCTCGCCGAGCAGCCGCACCGCCGCCCGGGTGTCGTCGTCGTAGAAGCGCACGCACCAGTGGTGCACCCACATGCCGAGCGCACGGAGCCGGTCGTCGTCCAGCGAGCGGACCAGCCGACCGCTGGCGGTTTCCTCGAACGCCCGCTCCGGGTTTCCGGCCCGGTCCCGGTCCAGCGCTCCGACCGCCGCCGGAGCGACTACCCGCATGCGGGTGAAGAAGCCCTGCGTGACCGCCGGATCCAGCGGCGGGTGCCCGTCCCGTGTCGGTGCCTGTCCGCCCGCCCCGCTTGCCATCGCCGCACCTTTCTCCCGTGACCTGGTGTGCGAGACGGTACCGACCAGGACCGACCGTTCCTGCCCCGGGCACCCCCGCGCTACACCGGCGTCCGATTCCCGCCAGCCGACCGGCTCCGGACGGAGGCATCATCGGTGCGTGGACCTGGACTTTGAACGGTGCTACCGGGCCGTTGACAGCCGCGACCAGCGGTTTGACGGCTGGTTCTACACCGGTGTGCTCTCCACCGGCATCTACTGTCGGCCATCCTGTCCGGCGACCACCCCGAAGCGAAAAAATGTACGGTTTTTCCCATCTGCTGCCGCGGCGCAGGGCGCCGGGCTGCGGGCCTGCCGTCGATGCCGGCCGGATGCGACCCCCGGTTCACCACAGTGGGATCTCCGGGCAGATCTGGTGAGTCGGGCCATGCGGCTGATCGCCGACGGCGTGGTCGACCGCGACGGGGTGCCCGGCCTGGCGGCGCGGCTCGGCTACACCGAGCGGCACCTGCACCGGCTGCTCCGCACCGAGCTGGGCGCCGGCCCGCTCGCGCTGGCCCGAGCGCAACGGGCGCAGACCGCGCGGACCCTGATCGAGTCCACCGACCTCGGGCTGGCGGAGATCGCGTTCGCCGCCGGGTTCGGCAGCGTACGGCAGTTCAACGACACCCTCCGCGAGGTGTATGCGGTCCCGCCGTCCGAGCTGCGGGCCACCCGGCGTCGTCGAACGGCACCCGCGGGACCCGGCACGTTCACGGTCCGGCTGGCCTACCGCCCCCCACTGCACGTCGGGGCGCTGCTGGACTTCCTCGCCCCGCGGACGCTACCGGGGGTGGACGAGGTACGCGCCGGTACCTACCACCGGGGCCTACGGCTGCCCCACGGCACCGGCACGGCGGCGCTGACCCCGACGGAGCGGCACGTGGCGGCGACGCTGCGCCTGACCGACCTGCGGGACCTGGCGCCAGCGGTGGCCCGGTGCCGCCGGCTGCTCGACCTCGATGCCGACCCCACCGCGGTGGACGCCGCCCTGACCACCGATCCCGCCCTGGCCCCGATGGTCGCGGCGGAACCCGGGGTCCGGGTGCCCCGCACCGTTGACGGTTTCGAGGTGGCGGTCCGCGCGGTGGTCGGCCAGCAGGTCTCGGTGGCCTCCGCCCGCACCACGCTCACCCGGCTCCTGAGCCAGCTCCCCACCCCCGTGCCGGAGGCGGGAGGCGGGGGGTTGTCCGGGTTCCCCGCCGCCGAGGAGGTGCTTGCCGCGCCGGATTCAGCCTTCCGGATGCCGGCCGCCCGCCGGGAGACGCTGCGTCGGCTGGCGGCGGCGGTGGCCGCCGGGGAGGTCGACCTGGAGCCGGGTGGGGATCGACAGGAGACCCGGCAGCGGCTGCTGGCCCTCCCCGGGATCGGCGCGTGGACCGCGGACTACGTGGCGCTCCGCGCGCTCGGCGACCCGGATGTCCTGCTCCCCACCGATGTGGCGGTCCGCCGGGGCGCCGCCGCCCTCGGCCTCCCCACCAGCCCGGACACCCTGTACTCGTACGCCGACCGCTGGCGCCCCTGGCGCTCGTACGCGATGAGCCGACTCTGGAGAGCAGCATGAACACGATCGACGCCACCGTCGCCGATACCCCCGCCGGCCCGCTCGGCATCCTCGCCGGACCGGACGGGGCGGTCCGAGCCGCCGGCTTCACCACCGACCTGCCCGCCCTGCTCACCCTGGTTCACCCACGCCTGCGCGCCCCGTTGCGCCAACGACGTGACCTCGGCCCGGTCACCGCCGCCGTCACGGCGTACCTGGATGGGGAGCTGACCGCGGTGGACGGGGTTCCGGTCGAGCAGAACACCGGCGGCGCATTCCTGGCCCACGCCTGGGACGTGCTGCGGGACCTGAAGCCGGGCGGTCCGGTCACCTACACGGAGCTCGCCGGGCTGGCCGGTCGCCCGGCCGCGGTCCGGGCCGCCGCGGCGGCCTGCGCCCGGAACGCCGCCGCACTCTTCGTCCCCTGTCACCGGGTGCTGCGCACTGACGGAACGCTCGGTGGCTACCGCTGGGGGCTGGAGGTGAAGCAGTGGCTGCTGAATCATGAGCGCCAGTTGACAACAAGCTGACACCGGCGACGGTCCTAAAAGACGTAACGTCGGGTAGTGCCCGCGGAGGTTGACGGCGATCCGGCCCCCACCACGGGCCGACATCCGCTCGACAGTCTCTGGCGGCTTCGGCACTACCTGCGCCCATACGCGCCAGAATTCGCCTGGCTCCTTCTCGCCGGTCTGGCCGCCATGGCGGCAGGGATCGCCGTACCGCTGGTGGCCCAGCGGGTGGTGGACGGCCCGGTCGCCGAGCGTGATCCCGCCGGACTGTTCCGCCTCGCCGGCCTGGCGCTGCTCTTCGGGCTCGCCGAAGCAGTGCTTATCTTCATCCGCCGCTGGGTGCAGTCCTCCTCCTCGCTGGGGATCGAGACGACCATCCGGGCCGACATCTACGCCCACCTGCAACGGTTGCCGGCCAGCTTCCACGACCGGTGGCAGTCCGGTCAGCTCCTCTCCCGGATCACCACCGACCTTTCGGCGATCCGTCGGTTCCTCTCCTTCGGCCTGCTCTTTCTCGCCCTGAACCTGGTCACGTACACCGTGGTGGTGGCGCTGCTGATCCGGCTGCACCCCGTGCTGGGCCTGGCCGTGGCGGTCAGCGCCATCCCGCTGTTCCTCCTCGCGCGACGGTTCGCCCGCGCCTACCACGCCGCCTCCCGGCGAATGCAGGACCAGCAGGGCGACCTGGCCACGCTGGTCGAGGAGACCGCGCAGGGGCTACGCACGGCGAAGGCGTACGGGCGCGGGCCGGAGCTGGCCGCCCGATTCGCTGTCAGCTCCCGAGCGCTGCACGACACCGCGGTCGGCAAGGGACGGCTGCTCGCCGACACCTCCGCCCGGCTTGACCTGGTACCAAACCTGACCCTGGGCGTCGTCCTCGTCGCCGGCGCGGGCGCCGCCGCGGCCGGCACGCTCACCATCGGCGAGTTGGTGGCCTTCGTCAGCCTCCAGCTCCTGCTGATCTGGCCGGTACAGGGCCTGGGGTGGATCATCGCGGGCGGGCAGGAGGCGGCGACCGCTGCCGACCGGATCCGGGAGGTGTTGGACACCCCGCCCGCGATCCTGGACGCTCCCGACGCCGTCGCCCCACCCCGCGCCCAGATCCTCGGTCGGTTGCGGTTCTCGGGTGTCTCGTTCCGGTACCCGGGTGCCCACGAACCCGTGCTGCGCGACGTTGACCTCACCGTCGAGCCGGGCGAGACGGTAGCACTGGTCGGCGCGACCGGCTCCGGCAAGAGCACCCTGCTGTCGCTGGTGCCCCGGCTGCACGATGTGACCGGCGGCCACCTCACCATCGACGGGTACGACGTGCGGAACCTGCAGCTGGCGACGCTACGCCGGCTGGTCGGAGTGGCCTTCGAGGAGCCGACGCTCTTCTCCATGTCGGTGTGGGAGAACGTGACGCTGGGCCGGCCCGATGCCGGTGACGAGGAGGTCCGCGCCGCGCTCGCGCTGGCGCAGGCCACCTTCGCCTACGACCTGCCGTGGGGGTTGGCGACCCGGGTCGGCGAGCAGGGCCTGTCCCTCTCCGGTGGGCAGCGGCAACGACTCGCGCTCGCCCGGACGGTGCTCAGCCGCCCCGCCCTGCTCCTGCTCGACGACCCCCTGTCCGCCCTCGACGTGCACACCGAGGCGCTGGTCGAGACGGCGCTACGCCGGGCCCTACCCGACACCACCACGCTGGTCGTGGTGCACCGACCGGCCACGATCGCGCTCGCCGACCGGGTCGCCCTGCTGGAGGCCGGCCGGATCACCGCGCTGGGCCGGCACGCCGACCTGCTCGCCACCGTGCCCGCGTACCGTGCCCTGCTCGCGGCCGAGCCAGGGCCACCGGCGGGCGATCCGGCCCCCAACGGTCTGGTGCGCTCGTGACCGACGGCGACGATCCGGGCGGTGACCCGCCGTCGACCGTTTCCGGGCCGCGACCGCGGCCGAGTCAGGAGAACTGGCGTGGCATCGCGGTCGACCCGGACGCCGACCGCAGCCGGGCCGAGGACACCGATCCGGCGGCGGTGGCCCGGCTGCGCGCCCGCAGCCGGGCGCTGCTACGCAACCTGCTCCACCCGCACCGCCGACAGCTCGCCGTCGCCGTCGCACTGCTGCTCATCCAGAACGTGGCGGGCATGGCCGGACCGTATCTGGTGATGCTCGGCATCGACCGGGCCATTCCGCCGCTGCGGGCCGGTGACACCGGGCCGTTGATGTATATCGCGGCCGCGTTCGTCGTCGCCACGGTCGCCGAGTACACCGCCCGCCGCGGCTTCCTCGTCCGCTCCGCCCAGATCGGTCAGGCGGTGCTCCTCGACCTCCGACGGCGGGTGTACGGGCACTTCCTGCGCCTGTCGGTGACGTTCCACGAGCGGTACACCTCCGGGCGGGTGGTCTCTCGGCTCACCAGCGACCTGGACTCCATCGGCGAGTTGGTCGGCGGTGGCATCGACAGCCTGGTCCTCGCCGCCCTGTCGATCCTGTCGGTGGCCGCGATCCTGCTCTGGCTGGACCTTCCGCTGGCCGCCGTGACGCTGCTGGCGTTCCCGTTCCTGTTCTGGCTGTCCCGCTGGTTCGCCCGCGCCTCGGCCGTGGCGTATCGGTGGACCCGGGACACCATCGCCCTGGTCATCGTGCACACCGTCGAGTCGCTGCGGGGAATCCGGGCGGTGCAGGCGTTCCGCCGCGAGCCGCGCAACCAACGGATCTTCACCCGGGTCAACGACGACTACCGGCGGGCCAGCCTGCACGCGTTTCAGCTGATCGCGACCTACTCGCCCGGGGTCAAGCTGATCGGCAACGTCACCATCGCGGCAGTGCTCTGCTACGGCGGGTGGCGTGTCCTCAACGGTCACGCCGAGGTCGGAGTACTCGCCGCCTTCCTGCTCTACCTACGTCGGTTCTTTGAGCCGATGCAGGAGCTGAGCCAGTTCTACAACTCGCTGCAGTCGGCCACCGCGGCGCTGGAGAAGCTCGCCGGGGTGCTGGACGAGCGGCCGGAGGTGCCGGAGCCGGCCCGCCCGGTGCCGCTGCCGGCCGCCGGGGCCGGGCGCGGCGCGGTGACCTTCCACGCGGTCTCCTTCGGGTACTACCCGCAGTCCCCGATCCTGCGCGGACTGGATCTGGACGTCCCGGCCGGACAGACCGTCGCGCTGATCGGGCCGACCGGCGCCGGCAAGTCGACCATTGCCAAGCTGCTCGCCCGTTTCCACGACCCGAACACGGGCAGCGTTTCGGTGGGGGGCGTGGACCTGCGGGACCTCGCCGACGCCGACCTGCGGCAGGCGCTCGTCCTGGTCACGCAGGAAACCCACCTCTTCGGCGGTACGGTCGCGGAGAACATCCGCTTCGGCCGGCCGGACGCGGACGACGCCGCGGTGGCGGCGGCGGCGAAGGCGATCGGCGCGGACGAGTTCATCACCGCGCTGCCCGACGGGTACGCCACCCAGGTGCACCGCCGCGGCAGCCGGCTCTCGGCCGGTCAGCGGCAGCTCGTCGCGTTCGCTCGGGTGTTCCTGGCCGACCCGGCGGTGCTGATCCTCGACGAGGCGACGTCGTCCCTCGACGTCCCGACCGAACGCGCGGTCCAGCGGGCCCTGGCCACCATTCTGCGGGACCGTACGGCGCTGGTGATCGCACACCGACTCTCCACCGTCGAGATCGCCGACCGGGTCGTGGTGTTGGAGTCGGGGCGGATCGTCGAGGACGGTCCACCGGGGCGACTGGTCCACAGCGGCGGGCAGTACGCCGCGCTACACCGCCAGTGGCTGGATTCCCTGAGCTGAGCGCAAGGAGTAGTCAGGCAACACCGGGCCCGACGGTGCCGCGCTGAGGTGCGCGCTTGCCGCCAACCGCTGGCCAGCGGTATCGGAGACTAGCTATGCGCCGGCTGACCGATCAAGGACCACTTCGCCCACGTGACCGGATCCGGTCACCGGCGAGACCCGTTGACAGGCAGGGTAAGGGCCTCGATGAGGGTTCGACCCCTTGGGCTGCCTCTGGGCAACCAAGGGGCCGCGCCACGGGGCAAGGGCCGGAAACCATGTCGAAGACAGATGTCAGCCCAACGTCGCTGCAGATCGCCATCCTGAGGTCCAAGGCCTCCGGTAATGATGACGCCGCCGCCGCGCAGCACCACATCACCTGCGGCTGCCAGGCTCTGGACGATTCACCCTGACCCCCGCACTGTCCGGAGTAAACTCCGCCGACGATCCACTGGTAGGCCGTTGACCTGCCTCAGCTGGTTTCGCCGGCCACGCTGAACGACCGGAGTCGATCGACTGCCAGGGCGGTGAAACCAACCACGATCAGCGTGCTCATCACCGCCGCGACCGGCACCGAGACATCGGTGGCGAGCAGCTCGGTCGGGGCGAACCGGTCGGCGAGCGCGATCACGTACTGCTGGATGGAGAGCACCTTCGTACCGCTGACGAAGTTGCCCAGCAGCCCCTCCCAGATCAGCACGTAAACCAGCCCGAGTAGCACCGGGCGCCGCGTGACCAGGCTGAGCGCGAGGAAGAGCGCGCAGTAGGCCAACGCGCCGATGGAGGCGGCGGCCGCGAGTGCCAGACCGACCCGGACCGAGCTGGCGAGCACACCGGCCACATACAGCGGCACGGCGACGGTGACCGCGGTGACCCCGGCCGCCACCGCCAGCTTCGGCAGCACGATCTGCCAGCGCGGCAACGGCTTGGTGAGGATGTGCACCACGGTGCCGTCATCGATCTCCGCACCGAGCACGCCGGTCCCGACGATCAACGCGATCACCGGTAGCACCACGGCCAACCCGAGGCCGACCAGCACCGACGGCCCCCACTCGCTGGGGTCCACCCCCAGCGCGCGGGAGAGCACCGCGAGCAGAACCAGCAGCACCGGGAGCGGGAACAACAGCAGGAAGCGACGCCGCCCCAACAGCCCCCGGGCGGTGATCCAGGAAACAGTCGACATGGTCAGGCCTCCACCAGGTAGGAGAACACGCTCTCCAGGGACTCGTCCTCGGGCACCAGCTGCCGCACCCGGATTCCTCGGGCCGGGGCGATCTTGGGCAGCGCCCGGGTGAAGGCGCCGTAGTCGCTCACCTGTACGGTCAGCCCGGCCTGGCCCAACTCCACACCGGTCACCGACGGTTCCGCCATCAGCGCCACGGCGAGCGCCCGGTCGTCGGTGGACCGGATCGCGAAGACGTGCGGCCGGTTGGTCATCAGCCGACGGATCGTTCGGAAGTCGCCGGAGGCGGCGAGCCGGCCGGCGACCATCACCTGCACCGTGCCGGAGAGCTGCTCGACCTCCTCCAGAATGTGTGAGCTGAACAGGATGGTGCGCCCGGCGCCGCCGAGGCGGTGCAGCAGGTCCATCATGTGCAGCCGCTGTCGCGGGTCCATCCCGTTGAACGGCTCGTCGAGCAGCAGCACCTGCGGGTCGTGGACCAGCGCCGCCGCCACCCGGGCCCGCTGTCGCATGCCCTTGGAGTACGTGCCGATCCGGCGGGACTGCGCCCCCTCCAACTCGACCAGGGCGATCGCCCGGCGAGCGGCCTCCGCGGGGTCCGGCAGCCGGTGCAGCCGTGCACTGGCCAGCACGAACTCGTACGCGGTGAGGAAGGTGTGCACGGCCTCCCGTTCGCTGACCAGGCCCAGTCGCCGGTAGACCTCGGGGTTGCGCCAGGTGGGCGCCCCGTCCAGGGTCACCGCGCCACGGGACGGCGCGAGGAAACCGGCCATCATGTGCAGCAGCGTCGTCTTGCCCGCGCCGTTGGGGCCGAGCAGGCCGGTGACCCCCGGCCCCAGGCTCATGCTGACGTCGTTGACGGCGACCACGTTGCCGTACCAGCGGGAGACCCCCGCCAGGTCCAGTCGGCTGCCGGTGGGGGCCGGCGTCGACCTCGGCTCCACACTGGTCACGCTCATCGGGTGGCCACCTTCCGGTAGCGGGCCAACAGGAGGGCGACACAGCCGGCCACGAGCAGCACGGCCGTGAGGGCGTAGAGCGGGCCGAACCGACCGATGGGCAACCCATCCCCGCCCTCGAAGAGCAGGTCACCGAGTGCCCAGGTGCCCACGCCGTTGACCATGGTCATCGGGGAGGCGAGGAAGGCCAGCTCATTGATTGTCCGCGCGGGCAGGATAGCGAGGATGCCGACGATCGGCGTGGTCATCAGGAAGACCGCGACGATCCCGCCGGCGGCGAACGCCCGCTTGCCGGTGAGCGCGGCGACCAACAGGCCGATCGCGCCGAAGACCGCCGCCCAGAGACCGGCGTAGAGCAGCCCCGGCAGCAGGTCGAGCAGCTCGTTCCAGACCCCCCGCGGCCCCTCGCCGAGGGTGAAGGCGGCACCGAGGAACATCACCAGCTGCGGGCCGCCGAGCAACAACCAGAGCGCGGTGACCAGGGCGAGGAGCTTGGCCAGCGGATAGTCCGATCGGGCCAGCGGCCGGGAGAAGTACAGCGGCAGTACTCCGCTGCGCAGATCGCGACTGACCAGTTCGGGGGCGGCGACGGCGACGAAGAAGATGATCAGCCAGCTCATCGTGTCGGCGAACTGCGCGTACGTGATCACCACCTGGCCGATCTGGCTCCGGACGGCGGCGACCACAGCGGCGACCACGATCACGATGCCCACCACGAGCCAGGGGAAGATCTTCGCCTTGGCGCTGCGGCCGAAGCCGAAGACCGTGCGCAGCCCGTGCAGGTAGAGCGCGCCGAACACCGGAGCTCGGCCGAGGCGGGGGCCCGTGTAGCGCTGGTAGCCGATGTCGTGAATGACTCCGGTCGACTCAGACATGGTTGGGCTCCCTCGTGGCGAACAGCTCGGCCACCCGGTGGCGACGCTGGTCCAACCGGTGCAGCGGCAGGTCCAGCTCGGCGACCGCGCCGAGGATCTGGTCGTAGGTGTCGTCGTCGGCCAGCTCGACGAGGAGCAGGCGGCCGTCCCGGCGGACCGGCAGCCGCAGTGCGGCCAGGCGGGCGGCGAGTTCCTCGGTGCCCTCGCTGACCTCCACGGCGAGCACGTCGGTGGCCGAGGTCATGGCGTCGATCCGGTCGGCCCGCAGCAGCCGGCCGCCGTCGATGGCGACCAGTGTGTGGCAGATCCGCTCGACCTCGCCGAGCAGGTGTGAACAGACCAGGACCGAGATGCCGAACTCGGTGCCGATCCGGTGGATCAGGGCGAGCATCGCGTCCCGCCCGGCCGGGTCGAGCCCGTTGGTGGGCTCGTCGAGCAGCAGCAGGTCCGGGTCGTGCACCAGGGCCTGGGCGAGCTTCACCCGCTGCTTCATGCCGGTCGAGTAGCCGCCGACCGGACGGTAGCGCTCCTCGTAGAGCCCGACGTGTCGCAGCGCCTCGCTGGCCCGCTCGCGCGCCACCGTCCGCGGCAGGCCGCTGACCCGGCCGAGGTGGGTAACCAACTCGGCGGCGGAGAGGTCGGGTGGCAGGGCCTCGTGCTCGGGCATGTAGCCGACGCGCGCCCGGACCTGGTCGGGCTGGGTGGTCGGATCCAGGCCGAGGACCCGGACCTGCCCGTTGGTCGGCGGGAGCAGGCCGAGCAGGATCTTGATCAGGGTGGACTTGCCGGCGCCGTTCGCGCCGACGAGGCCGACGATGCCGGGCTCGACCACAACGGTCAGATCGGCCAGCGCGGTGACCCCACCCCGGTAGGTTTTGGTCAGCGACTCGGTCGCGATGAGTGCCACGCCCCCACCCTAGGCAGGTGCCGCCAGCTTCCGACACCCGCCGCGCCCCTGATCGTTCCCGTAGGGGGCGGCAGCCGTAAGGCTCCGGTAATTCCCCCCACCGGCCCCCGCCGGCAGACTGGAGGCATGGCTTCAAGACTGCTGCGCGCCCCGCTCACCTGGGTCGCGGTCACCGTTCTCGCCGCCGGCACCGCCTTCGGTCTCTACTGGTTCCAGCCGTGGAAGCTGGTCACCAACACCGAGGTGAACGAGGAACTGACGGTCGTGGCCACCGGAACGCCACCTTCGGCCGCCAACTCCACCCCAGACGACGGCTCCGCACCAGACGAGGATTCCGCCCCGGACGCCGGCCCGACGATCGTCCGCAGCGGCGAGTTCATCACCCACGAACACGACACCAGCGGCACCGCCCGGATCATCCGCACCGCCGACGGCAAGCTGCGGCTGGAACTGGTCGGCCTGGCCACCTCCAACGGCCCTGACCTGCGGGTGTGGTTGACCGACCAGCCGGTCCGGAGCGGCGAGGCCGGGTGGCACGTGTTCGACGACGGCCACTGGGTCGAGTTGGGCCGGCTCAAGGGCAACCGCGGTGACCAGGCGTACGACATCCCGGCCGAGGTCGACCTGGACAAGCTGACCAGCGTGTCAATCTGGTGCAAACGGTTCGCGGTGTCGTTCGGCGCGGCCCCCTTGGCCACTGCCTGACCTCCGGCCGCGTCCCCATCTCCTGGAGTGGCACTCGACCGATCCCCCGGTCGGCTGAGAAACTAGTGCCGAACAGTGACTTGGGGGGTTCATGAGTAACGGTTGGGTGCCGCCCGACGAGGTGCTGCGGGACGCGCCGGCGTACTCGCCCCGCCCGGGTGAACTGGCCGACCTGGAGCTGATCCTCACCGGGGCATACACCCCGCTGACCGGCTTCATGACCCGCGCCGACCTGGTCTCGGTGAGCCGGCGGGGCCGGCTCACCGACGACGCTCCCTGGTCGGTACCGGTGACGCTCCAGGTCCCCGCGACCCTCGCCGAACGGCTGGACGTCCGGGACCCGGCCCGCCGCACGTTAGTGCTGACCGACGGCGAGGGGGCCCCGATGGCCGCGCTGGAGGTCGCCGACGCCTGGCCGGTCCGCGACGGGGTGACGGGGGTCGGTGGTCCGGTGCGTCGGCTCGGCGACGGCGGACACGGCCCGTTCCAGCGGCTACGCCGCACCCCGGCGGAGATCCGCTCGCTACTGCCGCCCGGCCGGGTCCTCGGGGTGGTCGCCGACCGGCCGCTGCACCGGCCGCAACTCGCCCAGATCGCCCACGCGACCCGCACCCTCGGCGCCCACCTGCTGGTGCTGATCCCGATCGGTGAAGACGGCGGCGACCTGCCGCCGGAGGCCCTGGTGCGCAGCGTCTTCGCCGCCCGGGACCGGATGCCGCCGGCGACGCTGATCGCCGTTCCGCTGCCCCGCCGCCGCGAGGAGATCAGCGACGCGCTGCTCCGGGCGCGGGTCTCGGCGGCGTACGGCGTGACCCATCTGCTCTCCACCGGCGAGATGCTCTCCGGTGCCGGGCTGCGGGTGCTGGTCCCGCGGGAGTTGGCCTACGACAACCGCGACGGGCAGTGGCGGTGGCGGGAGGACATCCCGCCGCGCAACCGGCGGCAGGCGCTGACCCAGGCCGAGATCGACGACCTGCTGGACCGGGGATTCCCGCTGCCGGAGTGGCACACTCCGCCGGCGGTGGCGAAAGAGTTGGTGCACGCCCGCCCACCCCGCCGCTACCGAGGCTTGGTCATCTTCCTGACCGGCCTCTCCGGTTCCGGCAAGTCCACCATCGCCCGCGGTCTCGCCGATGCCCTACGGGAGCAGGGCGAACGGACGGTCACCCTGCTCGACGGCGATGTCGTGCGCCGGGAACTGTCCGCCGGGCTCGGCTTCAGCAAGGCTGATCGGGACGCGAACATCCGCCGGATCAGCTGGGTGGCAGCCGAGATCGCCCGGCACCGGGGGGTGGCGATCTGCTGCCCGATCGCCCCCTACGAGCAGGCGCGGGCCGCCGCTCGGAAGATGGCAATGGCCACCGGGGCGGGCTTCCTACTGATCCACGTCTCCACCCCGCTGGAGGTCTGCGAGCAGCGAGACCGGAAGGGCCTGTACGCGCGCGCCCGCGCCGGTCTGCTGACCGGGATGACCGGAGTGGACGACCCGTACGAGGAACCGACCGACGCCGAGCTGACGGTCGACACGACCGATCTGACGGTGGACGAGGCGGTGCAGGAGGTGCTGCACCAGCTGGCCGAGACGGGCTGGGTCGAACCCCGCCACCCGAGCGTGTAGTTCCCGGCCGCCGGGTGCCCGGGACAGGCGGCCCGGGGACCCGGGGTGCGGGGGGCCCGGGACAGGGCCCCCCGCTGGGAAGGGACGGCTGGCTGTGCGTGACAGCCGGGAAAGCTGACAGGCGACGCACGTCGGGGGCGACCGCGGTCAACCTTCCTGGACGCGACTGGCATCTCGTCCACCTGGGTCAACGAGGCGCGCCGGAGAAAGTCGCGCCACCCGCTGGCTCGGCCCCACCCGCCGACTACCCGAGCGGTAGTCGGCGGCCCCGCCGGTCGGGATCAGGCGAGCTTGCGGGCCAGGTTCTCGTCCAGCGCGTGCATGAACTCGTCGGTGGTGAGCCACGGGGCGTCCCGCGAGATGAGCAGCGCGAGATCCTTGGTCATCTGGCCGCCCTCGACGGTCTCGATGATGACCTTCTCCAGCGTGTTGGCGAACTCGGTGACCGCCGGGGTGCCGTCCAGCTTGCCCCGGTGGGCCAGCCCCCGGGTCCAGGCGTAGATCGAGGCGATCGGGTTGGTCGAGGTCTTCTCGCCCTTCTGGTACTGCCGGTAGTGCCGGGTGACGGTGCCGTGCGCGGCCTCGGCCTCGACGGTGCGGCCGTCGGGGGTCATCAGCACGGACGTCATCAGGCCGAGCGAGCCGAAGCCCTGCGCGACGGTGTCGGACTGCACGTCACCGTCGTAGTTCTTGCAGGCCCAGACGAAGCCGCCCTCCCACTTGAGCGCCGCGGCGACCATGTCGTCGATCAGCCGGTGCTCGTAGCTGATGCCGGCCGCCTCGAAGTCGGCCTTGAACTCGGCCTCGTACACCTCGGCGAAGATGTCCTTGAACCGGCCGTCGTACGCCTTGAGGATGGTGTTCTTCGTCGACAGGTAGACCGGGTAGCCACGGTCGAGGCCGTACCGCATGGAGGCGCGGGCGAAGTCCCGGATCGACTCGTCGAAGTTGTACATGCCCATGGCGACCCCGCCGCCGGGGAAGTCGGCGATCTCCATCTCGACCGGCTGGGTGCCGTCGGTCGGGGTGTAGGTGATGGTGACCTTGCCGGGCCCGGGGACGACGAAGTCGCTGGCCTTGTACTGGTCGCCGTGGGCGTGCCGGCCGATGATGATCGGCTTCGTCCAACCGGGCACCAGCCGCGGCACGTTGGACATGATGATCGGCTCACGGAAGACGACACCGCCGAGGATGTTGCGGATGGTGCCGTTCGGCGACCGCCACATCTTCTTCAGGCCGAACTCCTCGACCCGCGCCTCGTCCGGAGTGATCGTGGCGCACTTGACACCGACGCCGTGCTCCTTGATCGCGTTGGCGGCGTCAACGGTGGCCTGGTCGTCGGTCTCGTCCCGGTGCTGGATCGAAAGGTCGTAGTAACGCAGGTCGACATCGAGGTAGGGCAGGATCAACTGCTCCCGGATCTGCTTCCAGATGATCCGGGTCATCTCGTCGCCGTCGAGCTCTACGACCGGGTTGTTTACCTTGATCTTCGCCATCGGCCGGCGCTCCTCTCGGGGGACACATGCTCAAGCAGTACGAGCGTACTGCAAACAATCCCGGTCTCCCCAGCCGGCCTCATTCCGCGGCCCCGAACCCTCGGCGGGGGCGATGGCGGCCCCGCGGCCGGGTGGCCACGGGGCGCTGCCATCGGGTGATCACATGCTGGCGACGTCGCTCTGCTTGGCCCGGACGGCCTCGGCGGCCTCCTTCAGCGCGGCCCGCTCATCGGCGTCCAGGTCGGTCTCGACGACCCGGCGGACTCCCTGCGCGCCGATCTCCGCCTCCACCCCGAGGTAGACGCCGGAGATGCCGTACTCCCCGTCCACCCAGGCGCAGACCGGCATGACCTCGCCGGAGTCCTCGGCGACGGCCTTCGCCATCCGGGCGGCGGCGGCCGACGGGGCGTAGTAGGCCGAGCCGGTCTTCAGCAACGCCACCACCTCGGCGCCACCGTTGCGGGTCTTGACCACCAGCTCCTCGATCTGCTCAGCGGGCATCGCCTCGCGCAGCGGCTTGCCGGCCACGCTGCTCTTCGACGGCACCGGGACCATGGTGTCCCCGTGCGAGCCCAGCGTCAGCGTCCGCACCGACGCCACCGGTACGCCGAGCGCCTCGGCCACGAAGTTGGTGAACCGGGCGGTGTCCAGCATGCCGGCCTGGCCGAGCACCCGGTTGTGCGGGAACTGGGTGGCGATCTGGGCCAGCGCGGTCATCTCGTCGAGCGGGTTGGAGACCACGATCACGACGGCGTTCGGCGCGTACTTGGCGACGTTCTCGGCGACCTGCCGGACGATCTTGGCGTTGGTCTCCAGCAGGTCCATCCGGCTCATGCCCGGCTTGCGCGGCAGGCCGGCGGTGACGACGACGACATCCGAGCCCTCGATGGCCTCGTAGCCCTCGCCGTTGGGGCCGGTGGTTACGCCAACCAGCTTGGTCTCGAAGCCCTCGATGGCCCGTGACTGGTTGAGGTCCAGGGCGAGACCCGCCGGCTTGCCCTCCACGATGTCCGTGATCACGACGGTGTCGAAGACGTCGTACTCGGCCAGACGCTGCGCGGTGGTGGAGCCGTAGAAGCCGGCCCCGACGACAGTGACCTTCTTACCCATTGACGTCCCACTCCCTGATACCAGTCGGTTTTTCCGGACCGTATCAGCCATCCTGGCACCGATCCGGTCAGGGGCGGACGGTTATGACCCCGATGTGTGCGCTTCGGTGCCGCTGCGGGACTTCAGCCGCGTTCGGCCCGCTCCACGACGTTGGTCAGCAGCATCGCGCGGGTCATCGGCCCCACTCCGCCGGGCATCGGGACCAGGGCCCCGGCCACCTCGGTGACGCCGGGATCCACGTCGCCGGTGTAGCGGCCCTTGCCGTCGGGGCCGATCACCCGGGTGATGCCGACATCCACCACGACCGCACCCGGCGTGATCATGTCGGCGGTGAGCAGCCCCGGCACCCCGGCGGCGACGATCACGATGTCCGCGGCTCGGGTGTGCGCGGTGAGGTCGAGGGTGCCGGTGTGGCAGAGGGTAACGGTCGCGTTCTCGCTGCGGCGGGTGAGTAGCAGACCGAGCGGGCGGCCGACCGTGTTACCCCGACCAACCACGACGACCCGGGCACCGCGCAGCGCGACGTCGTGCCGGCGAAGCAGCTCGACGATCCCGCGCGGGGTGCAGGGCAGCGGGCCCGGGTAGCCGAGCACCAGCCGGCCCAGGTTGACCGGGTGTAGACCGTCGGCATCCTTGTCCGGGTCGATCAGCTCCAGCACCCGCTGGGTGTCGAGGTGGCCGGGGAGCGGCAGCTGCACGATGTAGCCGTGACAGGCCGGGTCAGCGTTCAGGTCGCCCAGTACGGCGTCCACCTGCTCCTGCGTGGCGTCGGCCGGAAGCTCCCGCCGGAGCGAGGCGACGCCAACCTCGGCGCAGTCGCGGTGCTTGCCGTTGACGTACGCCTGGGAGCCGGGATCACCGCCGACGAGGACGGTGCCGAGACCGGGGGTGACACCTCGTTCCGCCAGAGCCTTCACGCGCACCCGCAGCTCGTCCTTGATCTCGGCTGCGGTCGCCTTGCCGTCCAGAAGCGTCGCCGTCACCTTCAGATCGTCTCACGCCAGCGACCGAGCGGGGCCGACGACCCGGGCAGCCGGCGACCAGGTGCGCCGTGTCCGGGGTCACCGGGACCGCCCACTACCGTGCGATAAGTCACTCTGAGTAACGCAGGCCGGGTCAGAACTGGACGACCACCCGCGGGCGGGGGCACGCCGGACAGTTGGCGACGGTCCGTTCGACCCCGACTTCGCGGGTCGACACGGCTCGGCCGACCCGCCGATTCGGTACACAAATCCGCAGGTAGGAGCGATATAGCTAGCACGGAAGGGTGCCACCCACAACCCCCGCCGCCACCCTCCGTTACGGCTTCGCAACCCTTCCGTTGTCGATCGCAGACCGGCGGCCTACCGTTGCCGGTCGTTGCGCAGCGTTACCCAGCGTCGGGTCCTGCGCAGCGTGAGGATGAGGAGGCTTCATGCGCGTTCGTAGACTCGCCGCCTGGACGGCCCTCCCGCTCGCGGTGACCCTGGGCCTGGTGGCCTGCGGCTCCGGCAGCGGTGGTTCCGGCGGGACCGACCCCAACGCGGCCGTGCGGATCGAGATCGCCGAGCCGCAGCACCTGGTACCGACCAACACCACTGAGACCAGTGGCTCGCAGGTGCTCGCCGCCCTGTTCAGCCCGCTGGTCGACTACGACGACGCCCACCAGGCGTACGAGGTGGCAGCTGAGTCGGTGACGTCCGAGGACAACATCACCTGGACGATCAAGCTCAAGGACGGCTACACCTTCCACAACGGCGAGCCGGTCACCGCCGACAACTACATCGACGCCTGGAACTACGGCGCCTACGCCCCGAACGGCCAGGGCTCGAGCTATTTCTTCGAGAAGATCGCCGGGTACGAGGACCTTCAGGGTGAGACCCCGGCGGCGCAGACGCTGTCCGGCCTGGAGAAGGTCGATGACCTGACCTTCACCGTCACCCTGTCGGCGCCGTACTCCGACTTCCGGGCCATGCTCGGGTACAACGCCTTCTACCCCCTACCGAAGGCGGCGTTCTCGGAGCCGGGCGTGCTCGACGAGAGCTACGAGCAGGCGCCGATCGGGCAGGGCCCGTTCAAGATGAAGGGCACCTGGCAGCACGACTCCCGGGTCGAGGTCGAGCGGTACGACGCCTTCCCCGGCGAGCAGCCGAAGGTGGCGGGCGTCGAGTTCCGGATCTACCAGCAGCCGGCCGCCGCGTACGCGGATGTCCTCTCGGACAACCTCGACGTGATCAAGGTGATCCCGACCGAGAACCTGTTGACCGCCCCCACCGACCTGGGGGACCGGTTCCAGACCAGCCCCGGGTCGACCTTCCAGTTCCTCTCCTTCCCGACCTACCAGGAGGAGTTCAGCGACCCGGACGTGCGGAAGGCGATCTCGATGGCGATCGACCGGGAGGAGATCACGAAGGCCGTCTTCAAGGACTCGCAGACTCCGGCCCGCTCGTTCGTCTCCCCGGTTGTCGCGGGCTACCGCGAGAACACCATCGGCGACGCCGGCACCTTCGACCCGGCCAAGGCCAAGGCGCTCTACGAGAGCGCCGGCGGCCCGAGCCAGATCGAGATCTCGTACAACGGCGACGGCGGCCACAAGGACTGGGTCGACGCCACCTGCAACCAGCTCAAGGCGAACCTGGATGTGGCGTGCGTCGGCAGCGCCGAGCCGAAGTTCTCCGACCTGCTGACGAAGGTCAAGGCGGAGCAGCCGGTCGGCCTGTTCCGGATGGGTTGGGTCATGGACTACCCGTCCATGGAGAACTACCTGGGCCCGCTGTACAGCAGCAACGGCTCGGCGAACTTCTACGGCTACGAGAACCCCGAGTTCGACAAGTTGGTCGCCGAGGGTTCGGCGGCGGCCTCCGGGGAGGAGGCGATCGCGAAGTACCAGCAGGCCGAAGACCTGCTGGCCGAGGACATGCCGGTGATCCCGCTGCGCTACGGCCAGAACGTCTTCGGGCACTCGAGCCAGGTCACGAACGTGGAGATCGACCTCTTCAACCGGGTCGACCTGCTGAAGATCGAAGCAGTCCAGTAGTTCGGTAGCGAGCGACGTGGTCGGGTCACCGGGTAGCTGGTGACCCGACCACGCCTCCCCTTCGCCCTTTTTCAGAGAGACTGCCTAGTATGGTCCGCTTTATTCTGCGACGACTGCTCCAGATGGTCCTCGCCTTCTTCGGGACCACGCTGATCGTCTACGCGCTGATGTTCGCCGGTCAGGGTGACCCCATCCAGGCGCTCGCCGGCGAACGCCCGGTCACCGATGCCCAGCGGGCGTACCTGACGGAGAAGTTCCATCTCGACCGGACCGGTATCGACGGCTTCTTCTACCGCTACTTCGACTACATCCGGAACCTGCTCCAGGGCGACCTCGGCGAATCCCTCACCGGACGGCAGATCGGCGACATCCTCGCCGCCGCCTGGCCGGTGACGATCAAACTGGCGCTGATCGCGATGACGGTTACCGTGCTCGTCGGAGTCACCGCCGGCGTGCTCGCCGGAATTCGGCGGGCCAGCATCTTCGACAACTCGACGCTGCTGCTGACCCTGGTCGTGCTCGCCGTGCCGACCATCGTGCTGGCACCCATCGCGCAGTATTTTCTCGGCGTCCGGTGGCAACTCTTCCCGCCCACCGCCGGCGCCGACCCCGACTTCTACGCGCTCCTGCTGCCCGGGATCGTCCTCGGCTCCCTCTCCCTGGCCACCGCGCTGCGGCTGACCCGCACCTCGGTGGCCGAGAACCTGCGCGCCGACTACGTCCGCACCGCCCGGTCGAAGGGCCTGGTCAAGCGACGGATCGTCGGCATCCACGTGCTGCGCAACTCGCTCATCCCGGTGGTCACCTTCCTCGGCGTCGAGCTGGGCAACCTGATGGGCGGCGCGATCATCACCGAAGGGGTGTTCAACATCCCCGGGGTCGGTTTCAACCTCTTCCGCGCCATCCGTACCGAGGACGGTCCGTTGGTGGTGGGGATCGTCAGCGTGCTGGTCGTGGTCTACCTCATCGCCAACCTGGTGGTAGACGTGCTCTACGCCGTACTCGACCCGAGGATCCGCTATGAGTGATTTCGAGACGGTGGCCGCGTCGGAGGACCCCAACGCCCGGCGCGGCCCCGCCGGCGAACCCCACGCGCCGAACCAGGTCGGCGGCACCTCCGTCACCCCCGGCCGACCCCGCAGCCTCGCCGGCGACGCCTGGCGGGACCTCCGGCGAAAGCCGATCTTCTGGGTCAGCTCCGCGCTGGTCCTGGTGGTCACCGCGATGGCCGCCGTGCCCACGCTGTTCACCGCCGCCGACCCGGCCGACTGCCTCCTCTCCCGGCAGCACGCCGGCCCCTCCGGCGGAGCCATCTTCGGGTACGACTTCCAGGGCTGCAACACGTATGCCCGGGCGGTCTACGGCGCCCGCGCCTCGCTCCTGGTCGGCGCCCTCTCCGCGCTGCTCACCGGACTGATCGCGCTCACCGTCGGCATGCTCGCCGGGTACTTCGGCCGGTGGATCGACGCCATCCTCTCCCGGGTGATCGACATCGTGCTCGGGATCCCGCTACTGCTCGCCGCGATCGTGCTGCTCAAGCGAGTCGCCAGCGACAGCGCGACGATCCGGATCGCGGCGGTCATCTTCGTCCTGGCGGTGCTCGGCTGGACGACAACGGCCCGGGTGGTCCGCTCGTCGGTGATCACCGCGAAGGAGCAGGACTACGTCTCCGCCGCCCGGATGCTTGGCGCGAGCAACAGCCGGATCATGTGGCGACACATCCTGCCCAACACGCTCGCCCCCGCCATCGTGGTGCTGACCATCGCGCTCGGATCGTTCATCGCGGCCGAGGCGACGCTCTCCTTCCTCGGCATCGGGCTCAAGGAACCCACGATCTCCTGGGGCATCGACATCAACAACGGCCGGGTGCACATGCGGGAGTCGGCCACCCCGTTGATCGTCCCGTCGACCTTCCTCGCGCTGACCGTGCTGTCGTTCATCATGCTCGGCGACGCGATCCGAGACGCCTTCGACCCGAAACTCCGGTGAGCCCCATGCGCGGGAACCGGCCCACCCGTGGCAGCGAGCGAAAGGCAGGCACTGTGTCCCAGTCCGCCGTCCAACCCACGCCCGCCTCCCCCACTCCGGAGGGCGGCCACCTGCTCGAGGTACGGGACCTGCACGTCGAGTTCCGCACCGGGGAGGGTGTGGCGAAGGTGATCAACGGTGTCTCGTACCACCTGGACGCCGGGGAGACCCTCGCCGTGCTCGGCGAGTCCGGCTCCGGCAAGTCAGTCACCGCCCAGGCGATCATGGGCATCCTGGACACCCCGCCCGCCATGATCCGCTCTGGGCAGATCCGCTACCAGGGCCGCGACCTGCTCACCCAGTCGGAGGAGCAACGCCGGAAGGTACGCGGCACCGAGATCGCCATGATCTTCCAGGATGCCCTCTCCGCGCTGAACCCGACCTTCCCGGTCGGCTGGCAGATCGGCGAGACACTGCGCCAACGGGCCGGGATGTCCCGCGGCGACGCCCGGCGGCGGGCGATCGAACTGATGGAGCTGGTCAAGATCCCGGCCGCGGCCAACCGGCTCGGCGACTACCCGCACCAGTTCTCCGGCGGGATGCGGCAACGCGTCATGATCGCCATGGCGTTGGCGCTGAACCCGAAGGTCCTCATCGCCGACGAGCCGACCACCGCGCTGGACGTGACCGTGCAGGCCCAGATCATGGACCTCCTGTCCGACCTGCGCCGAGACCTCCGCATGGCGATGATCCTGATCACCCACGACCTCGGCGTGGTAGCCGGCGTCGCCGACCGGATCGCCGTCATGTACGCCGGACGGATCGTCGAACACGCCGACGTCCGGTCGCTGTACAAGTCCCCGGCCCACCCATACACCAAGGGGCTGTTGGAATCGATCCCCCGGCTGGACTTCCACGGCCAGCAGCTGTCGACCATCCGGGGCCTGCCCCCGAACCTGATGCGGATCCCCTCCGGCTGCCCCTTCCACCCCCGATGCCCGTACGTCCAGCAGGTCTGCGTGGACGTCGTACCGCACGACCTGGTCCTCGGCGACGGCCGGACCAGCGCGTGCCACTTCGCGCAGGAGGTCCACGATGACCGCGCCCACTAGCCCGCCGAAGAAGGTACGCGGCGAACCGATCCTCGCCGTCGAAAACCTGGTCAAACACTTCCCGATCACCCGGGGCGTCGTCTTCCAGCGGCAGATCGGCGCGGTCCGCGCCGTGGACGGGGTCAGCTTCGACCTGCGCCGCGGGGAAACCCTCGGCATCGTCGGCGAGTCCGGCTGCGGCAAGTCCACCCTGGCCCGGCTGCTGATGCGGCTGGAGATGCCGACCTCCGGAGCGGCGACCCTGGAGGGGCGGGACCTCTTCGCCGCCCGTGGTGGGGAGTTGCGCCGGCTACGCCGCAACATGCAGATGGTCCTCCAGGATCCGTACACCTCGCTGAACCCGCGGATGACCGTCGGCGACATCATCGGGGAACCCTTCGAGATCCACCCGGAGTCGGCGCCCAAGGGCAGCCGGCAGCGGCGAGTCCAGGAACTGCTGGACATGGTCGGGCTCAGCCCCGAGCACATCAACCGGTACCCACACCAGTTCTCCGGCGGCCAGCGGCAGCGCATCGGCATCGCCCGCGCGCTCGCGCTGCGCCCCGAGGTGATCGTCTGTGACGAACCGGTCTCCGCGCTGGACGTCTCGATCCAGGCGCAGGTGATCAACCTGCTCGAGCAGCTGCAGGACGAGCTCGGCCTCTCGTACATCTTCATCGCCCACGACCTGTCGGTGGTGCGGCACATCTGTGACCGGGTCGCGGTGATGTACCTGGGTCGGATCGTCGAGCTCGGCACCGAGGAGGAGATCTACCAGCGGGCCACCCACCCGTACACCCAGGCACTGCTGTCGGCGGTGCCGGTGCCCGACCCGGAGCTGCGGGACAGCCAGAACATGATCCGCCTGATCGGCGACGTGCCAAGCCCGGCGAACCCGCCGAGCGGCTGCCGGTTCCGCACCCGGTGTTGGAAGGCGCAGGATGTCTGCGCCACCCAGGACCCGGACACCGTGCCGCGCGCCGCCGACCCGCACCCGTCCGCCTGCCACTTCGCCGAACTCCGCGAGCCAACGTCTCCCTCCTGACGACCGCCGACCACCGATGCGCTGCTTGCCGGGCAGGATCGCTGGCACGCCTCCGTATCGGTGCCGGCGAGTACCGTCAACTGTGGTGGCGCGCCGGAGTGTCGGCCGGCGGTCCGCCGCCCAGGACCGCTATCTGGGAGGCGACGATGATGGACCAGACGACCTTCGGTGCACGTCTACGCGCCCACCGCGAACGTGCCGGGAGGACCCGACCGGTCCTCGGCGGTCTGGTCGGCCGCAGCGCGGAGTGGGTCAAGGCATTGGAGAACGGCCGCCTACTTCCGCCCCGCCTTCCCATGCTGCTTCGCCTGGCTGAGGTACTGGGGCTCGCCGACCTGGCCGACCTGACCGGAGATCAGACCCTGCCCGTGGCATCGGTGACCCGCGCTGGTCATCCCGCTGTCGACAACGTCGCCGCCGCGATGCAACGCTCTCCCCTGCCGGTCGGTCCGGCTACTCGGGTGCAGGTGCTGCGCGGCCTGGTCGGTCAGGCGTGGGAGTTGTGGCACCGTTCGACGACCGAACGAACGGTGGTCGCCGGGGTACTTCCCGGGCTGCTGAGCGAAGCGCAGAGCAGTGCTCGCCGGCTGGACGGGCTGGCCCGCCGACAGGCGCTCGTCGAACTGGCCCGGGTCTACCACCTCGCCCAGTTGTACCTCGCCCACCAGCCGTACCCAGAGTTGGTGTGGCTGGCCGCTGACCGGGCGATGCTTGCCGCACAGGACGCCGACGACCCGGCCGCGGTCGCGGCGGCCGGCTGGTATTACGCCCACGTCTACCGCGGAGCCAACCAGATCGACGCCGCCGAACAGGTGCTTGTCGACGCTGCCGCTCTGGTGGACCCGGCCGCCGACGACGAGCAGTTGGCCCGGTGGGGGCAGGCCCAGCTCGGCATCGCGCTGGGGCACAGCAAGGCGGGTCGAGCCGGGCAGGCATGGCGGGCATGGGACGCCGCCGCCGAGGCCGCAGGTCGGCTTGGCAGCGGGTACACCCACCCGTGGTTGATGTTCGGACCAGCGGCCTGCGCGACATCCGCGGTCACCATCGAAACAGACCTGTGCCGACCGGGTGCGGCGGTTCGGCGTGCCGACACCATGGACTACCGGGTGCTTCCGTCGTGCACCCGTCGGGCTGCCGCCCTGATCGAGGGCGCACGGGCCCATGTGCTGCAGCGAGGTGAGGTGGCCGCGGTGCACCTGCTCGGACGGGCACTGCGGGAGAGCGTGGACACCGTGCGACACCATCCGTACGCCCGCACCGCTGTCCTGGAGCTGTCCAGCCGGCCCGGCACGGTCGGGGAGGACGCCAGGGAACTTGCCCTCGCGATCGGCGTACTGGGGGCGCTCCCTCAGGTACAGACTCTCCCCGCCGCCGGTGGAGCAGAGCACCGATGGTGAGACCAGGGGCCATCGGTGAAACCGGCGACCGACCAGCACAGCCCGGTCTCCCGAGCATGGACCTGCAGCGGCTGCGGCTGCCCTGGCCCTGCCCAACCCGAAAGCAGGAGCTACAGGCAGGGTACGACCGCGCCCCGGTGTCGCTGGCCCTCTACCTCGGCGCGCACCTCGTCCAAGCCACCGCGGACATGCCCTGGACCCCCGCCGGAATCCTCCACCAGCGTTTCCTCGGCTGGACCCGCAGCCGTGCGGTCCGCGCCAGCGGCACGCGGGAAGACCTCAGTGCAGTCGATCTCCGGTCGGGGCAGTTAGCTGCCACAAGGCGCTGACGGGCAGTGCGCGCAGTCGGTCGCCGAACGGCAGCGTGGACGTGCCGGTGTAGAGGACAACACCAGCGATGAAATCGTCGCCGAGGCGGTCGGCGAGTCGGCGCAGCCCCCGGAAGTCGTCGGGTCCGACCGTGCTGGCGGCTTTGACTTCGACCCCGACGACCTGTCCGGATCGGTTCTCGAGCACCGCGTCGACCTCGTACTGGCTCTGGTCGCGGTAGTGGTACAGCTCGACGAGCTGCTCGGACCAGGTGAGCTGACGAGAAAGCTCGGACAGCACGAACGATTCGAGCATCGGGCCGAATGGGGCACCCGGCCGGAGCAGCGCCCGGGCATCAGTCGCAAGCTCGTTGGCCGCGATACCAGAATCAACGAAGATCAGCTTCGCTGCGGCGGTGGCCCGGGTGCCCAGGTTGCGGGACCAGCCAGGGATCCGCTTGATCAAAAAGATCTCTTCCAACGCCTGGAGGTAGCGGGCGATCGTCGGCCGACTCAGTCCGAGTGCGGACTCGAGAGAGTTGGCGGCGATGATCGTCGCGGACCTGGCCACGAGCAGGCGGATCAGCTTACGCAGCTCACCCTTGTGCTGGATGTCGGACAACTGCCGGACATCGCGGTCGATCAGCGCTTGGATGTACGCGTCGAAGAACCGTTGGCGGCGTCGCGGGTCGGCACGGGCCGTTGCTTCGGGCAGACCGCCGCGCACGATTCTGGCCGCGTAGTCGGCGCGGGTCACATCCGACTCGTGTCGCACGTCGGCCCCGACCGTGAAGACAGCGTCAACGAATCCGTCCGGCTCGCCGTCGAGTTCACCTTGGGAAAGCGGCCAGAGTTCGATGGTTTCCATTCGGCCTGGCAACGCATCCGGGGCGGCCACCATGCCGAACAGCCGCGATGACCCGGTGAGCAGGTACCGGCCGGGGCGGGGGTCCTCGTCAACCGCCGCCTTGATCGCCAACAGCAACTCCGGAACGCGCTGAATCTCGTCGATGACCAGGAGTTCTGCAGAGCCCACGAAGCCGACCGGATCGGTAGCCGCTGCGGCCCGGTCCTGCGCCCGGTCGAGATCGTGCCGCTCGGCGAGCCGGTCCCCGGCGAGGACCCGAACCAGAGTGCTCTTGCCAGCCTGGCGCGCCCCGCTGATCAGCACGACGCGAGTGTCCGCCAAGGCGGCGTTGACCTGAGCAGCAGCATGGCGTGGGATCAGATGAGGCATGCCTGATGATACCCCGAGGGTTTCGATCTGCGGGGCACTCGGCTTTCGATCTGCGGGGCATCCGACTTTCGATCTGCGAGGCCCTCAGCTTTCGATCTGCGGGGCTTCAGGCTTTCGATCTGCGCGGACCTCGGGTAGGCCGTCCACGACGCCGACGTGACCGCCCACGTCGTCGCGGTCGGCGGCGCCGAGGACCGCGCCCAGCAGCCCGGGGAAGCGGGCGTCGAGGTCGCCGCCCCGAAGTTCGACGAAGCAGCGGGTGCCTTCCTGTCGGGTGCGGGTGATACCCGCGTCGCGGAGCACGCGCAGGTGATGGCTGAGGGTGGACTTGGCGACCGGCACGCGAAGCTCGCCCCACCCGCGTTCGCGACCATCGGCGAGCACACGTACCAGGCCGACCCGGATGGGGTCGTTGAGAGCCCCCAGCACGTCGATGAGGGAGATCTCGTCGGGGTCGGGATGTCGTGCCTTTCTCATGGCGACCATGCTACCTTGTTCGATGTTTTACGAACATCGAACAAGGAGATGGACAGTGCACGCCGGACCCTGCACCGATCTCACCGCACACGCCGTTGTCGTCACCGGTGCCGGATCCGGCATCGGCCGCGCCACAGCACACGCGTTCGCCCGCGCGGGCGCCCATGTGCTGGGTGTCGGCCGCCGCAAAGATGCCCTCGCGGAGACCGCCGCCGGACACCCCGCGATCGCCGTGCACCCGGCCGACCTGAACGACCCAGGCACCCCGCAGCAAGTGATTGCCGCCGCAGTCGACCGCTGGGGACACCTGGACGTCCTGGTCAACAACGCCGGCACTACCAGGATCATGCCGCTGGCGCACACCACAGCGGCGGGCATCGCCGCCCTGTTCGACCTCAACGTCGTCGCGCCCAGCCTGCTGGCGCACGCGGCCCTACCGCACCTGCGCCGAAGCCGCGGCTCGATCGTCAACGTCTCCAGTACCTACGGCCACCGGCCCCTACCAGGTGCCGCCCACTACGCGGCCTCCAAAGCCGCCCTCGAGCAGCTCACCCGGAGCTGGGCGGCAGAACTCGCGACGGACGGGATTCGGGTCAACGCCCTCGCTCCCGGCCCAACCGAAAGCCAGGCGTTGGCCGCCGCCGGACTCGCCGACCCGGCCATCGAGGAGATCAAACGAGCAGAGACCGCCCGCATCCCCCTCGGTCGCCGCGGTGACCCCGAAGAGGTCGCCGCGTGGATCCTGCGCCTGGCCGACCCGGCCAGCACCTGGCTGACCGGGCAGGTCCTCACTGTCGACGGCGGGCTGGAACTGACCTGAGCTCGGTCAGTGGAAGAAGTGCCGGGTACCGGTCAGGTACATGGTCACGCCGGCCGCCTTGGCCGCGGCGATGACCTCCTCGTCCCGGATCGATCCGCCGGGCTGGACGATCGCCCGCACTCCGGCATCGAAGAGGACCTTCGGACCGTCGGCGAACGGGAAGAACGCGTCGGAGGCGCACACCGCGCCCCGCGCCCGTTCGGCACCAGCCCGCTCCACCGCCAACCGGGCCGAGTCAACCCGGTTGACCTGCCCCATCCCGACGCCGACGGTCGCGCCGCCGCGGGCGAGCAGGATCGCGTTGCTCTTCACCGCTCGGACCGCCCGCCAGGCGAAGGCCAGGTCCCGCAGGGTCACCTCGTCGGCGGCCTCCCCGGTCGCCAGCTGCCAGGCGGCCGGGTCGTCACCCGCGGCGTCCACCCGGTCCCGTACCTGTACCAGCATTCCGCCGGTGACCGGTCGCCACTCCGCCGCCGCCGGGGCGTAGGCCGGGGCGCGCAGCAGGCGCACGTTCTTCTTGCCCCGCAGGACCTCGAGGGCGTCGGGTTCGAAATCCGGGGCGACAACCACCTCGGTGAACACCTCCGCCACCTGCCCGGCGAGCTCGACGCCGACCGGTCGGTTCACCGCGATCACGCCACCAAAGGCGGACACGGGATCACAGGCGTGTGCCTTACGGTGCGCCTCGGCGACGTCCGCGCCCACCGCGATGCCACACGGGTTGGCGTGCTTGATGATCGCCACCGCCGGCTGGTCGGAGAAGTCGTTGGCGGCCCGCCAGGCGGCGTCGGCGTCAACGTAGTTGTTGTACGACATCTCCTTGCCGTGCAGCTGCTCGGCCTGGGCGAGCCCGGCCGGGCTCGACGGGTCGGTGTAGAGGGCAGCCGGCTGGTGCGGGTTCTCCCCATACCGCAGCACGGCCTCGCGACGCAGCGCCAAGCCGGCGAAGCCCGGCCACGGTGCGTCCTCCTCGACCAACTCCCGCGCGCACCACTCGGCGACAGCCACGTCGTAGTCGGCGATCACCGCGAACGCGCGGGCCGCGAGCGCCCGACGCTGCGCCAGGGTGAAGCCACCCGCCCGGACCGCCGCCAGCAACTGGGGGTAGCCCGACGGGTCGGTCACCACGGCGACCGAGGCGTGGTTCTTGGCGGCGGCCCGCACCATCGCCGGCCCACCGATGTCGATCTGCTCGACGCACTCGTCCTGCCCCGCCCCGGAGGCGACGGTCGCCTGGAACGGGTACAGGTTGGACACCAGCAGGTCGATCGCCCCGATGCCATGCTCGGTGAGCTGCCCAACGTGCGACTCCTTGCGTAGGTCCGCGAGGAGACCACCGTGGATCTTGGGGTGCAGTGTCTTGACCCGGCCGTCGAGGATCTCCGGGAACCCGGTAACCGAGTCCACCGCGGTGACCGGCACGCCGGCACCGGCGATGGCCGACGCGGTGCTTCCGGTCGAGACGATCTCCACGCCGGCGTCGTGCAACGCCTGGGCCAGCTCGGCCAAACCGGCCTTGTCGTAGACGCTGACCAGCGCCCGCCGGATCGGGCGGCGCTCGTCCTGACTGGAACTCACGGAACCGTGACCTTTCTTCCGGTGATCGTCCAACCTGCACGGACCAGGCGACCCACCTGCTCAACAAGCTGGTGTCGCTCGGCCTCTTTGATGCGCTCGGTGAGCGTCTGCTCGTCGTCGCCGTCCCGGACCGGCACCGCGACCTGGGCGACGATCGGGCCGGTGTCCGTGCCCGCGTCGACGAAGAAGAGGGTGGCCCCGGTGATCTTCACCCCGTAGGCGAGCGCGTCGCGGGGCCCATGAATGCCGGGAAAGGCCGGCAGCAGGGTGTTGTGCGTATTCAGATAGCGGTCGCCGAACGCGGCGAGAAAATGCGGGCCGACCAGCTTCAGGAAGCCGGCGGAGACGACCAGGTCGGGGGTGTGCTCGGCGACCCGCGCGGCCAGCGCGGCGTCCCAGTCGGAGCGGGTCGGATAGTCCTTCACCCGCTCAACGAAGGTCGGCACCCCCGCCGCCGCGGCCCGATCCAGCCCGACGATGCCGTCCCGGTCCGCCCCGACCGCGACCACCCGGGCCCCGTACCCGGGATCGGTGCCGGCGTCGAGCAGCGCCTGAAGGTTACTGCCGGAGCCGGATACGAGAACGACAATGCGGGCGGCAGCTGCGGGCTCAGGCACCGGACAACCCTATCGGGGTGGTCCGGCCGCCGGTCCGCTGGGCGGCAAGCCGACGCTGCGTCAGCGACCGGACCAGGTACGCTGCCGGTCGCTCCCCCGCACACCGGTAGCCACAGTTGTCCCGGTGTCGCACCCTGTTCAAAGGAGTAGCGAGAGATGCAGCCCGGAATCCCGCCCCAGTCCTCGAACTCCTACTGATCGACCGGGAGGACGCATGCAGCCCGACCCATCCAATCCGCAGCACGATCCGTCCACCCCGCAGCACGATCCGTCCACCCCGCCGGCCGACCCGTACGCCCGACCGGTGGACCCCCACGCGCCACCGGCCGACCCGTACGCCGCATCAGCGGACCCCCACCACCCACCCGTCGACCCGTACCACCCGCCAGCGGACCCGTACGCCCCACCGGTCGACCCGTACCACCCACCAGCGGACCCGTACGCCCCACCGGTCGACCCGTACCACCCACCGGCCGGCCCGTACGCCTCGCCGGCTGCTCCGGTTTCCAAGCAGCCGTACCCTCCGCCGCCGGTGAACCCGTACGCCATGCCCACCACACCGCCGCCGAACCCGTACGCCGCGCCCACCGCTGCGCCGTACCCGGGGCCCCACGGTGGGATGCAGATGTACCCGAACGCGGGCTACCCGTTCCCGGCGGGCAAGCAGAACACGCTCGGACTGCTCTCCATGATCCTCGGCATCTCGTCGGTCCCGCTGGCCTGTTGCTTCTTTATCGGGCTACTGCTGGGCATCGCCGCGGTGGTAATCGGATGGCTCGGCCAACAGAAGGTCGAGCAGGGGCTCGCGGACAATCGTGGCCAGGCCCTGGCCGGCATGATCTGCGGGGCGACCGGCGCGCTGCTGGGCCTCGGCTGGGGGATCCTGCAATTCGTCGGGCTCGCCCTCTAGTCGCCTCGACGGAGTCAGCCGCGGGACAGGAACCGGGCCGCTACCACGCCACCCAGCACGCCGGTCCCGGTCACCACGGTCGCCACCGCCGCCACCTGCCACGGCACCGGTCCGACCTCTGCCAGCCGGCCCGCACCCAGCGGGCCGGCTGACACTGCCGCCGCGCCCCCCACCAGTAGGCCCGCCACCGGGCCGGCAAGCACCGCCGGACGCAGCAGCGGCCCCCACTCTTCCCGGGCTCTGTTGCTGCCGGAGCACAGCACCCGACGGGTCAACGACCAGCCCGCCACCATCCCGACCAGAACCGGCACCGCGAGCAGGCCCGTGCCCAGGCCGTCCACCGGCCCACCGGGGAGGCCCGCCACCAGCGGCAGGGCCGGCAGCGCCCCCACCGTCACCTCGCTGGTCTGCACCGTGGTGTCCGTGCCAACCGCGAACCCGGGGCCGAGCAGGTAGCTGGTTGACCAGATCGCTGCGTTCGGGGCGTACGCCAGGTTGACCAGGGTGATTCCGGCCTGCCCCGCCACCCCGGTGTGGTAGGCCGCGATCAGGTCGGCCGCGTCACCGCCACCAGTCGCCACCGCCAGCCCCGCCACGCCGGCCCCCGCCGCAAGCAGCAGCAGCGCCGCGACCAGACCGGTCCGGATCCCCTCCCGCAGCGGTAGCGGCGCCCGCACGGCGAGCAGGTCACCGAGCCCGGTCGCACGAACCGCCCCGACGAGGGCAGCAACTGTGGCGACCGCGGCGAGGGTCAGGCCGGTCCGTACCGGCGACACGTCCAGGTCCCCGCCGGTGACCAGCAGGGCGGCGAGCACGCCGAGGATGGTGTATGCGACCCCGACCGCCCCCGCGGCGACGCACGCACGCTGTGGCGACCTGCTGTGCCGGGCACCGATGGCCCGGGTGACGTGCACCCCGGCCCGGATGAGTCGCCAGCCGGCGAGCAGGGTCACCGCCAGCGGGGCGAGCCCGAGAGGACCGGCGTTCGTCGTCAGCGGGACGCCGTGCCCGAGCAGCCAGCCGGCCAGCCCGACCCGGACCGCCCCGGGCAGGCTCGACGCACCCGCACTGAGCTGAAAGAACCAGAGCACCACTGCTACCGGCAGCCAGGAGGTGAGCGCCGCCCCGACCGCGGCGACGCCCGCGGCGACGGCCAGCGGCGGGCGACTCGGCGGCCCACCCGCCCGTGGCGCGGGGGCCCGACGAGCAGGCCCGGGTCGCCCCGGCGGGCGGGCACCCACCCGGGTGCGCCGGCCGGGCTGATCGGGGGTGACAGAGGACATCAGGTCCACTCTGACATGCCGCGGGGGCGGTGGCAGGTCGATAAACCCCCCGGGCGGGTTCGAGTTGCGTGATCCACCGTCTCCTGCCTCCGATCCGGTCTAGCCTCGGCCACAGGACGCCACCGCGGCCGACCGGTGGGTCAAGTGGGAACCTCCACCACCGGAGATGTTGACCGTGGCCCCCTGCACCTCGGCGGGCGCGGCACCGATGCGAGGAGACACGCCGTGACCGCTGCATATCCGCCGCCCGAGGCGGCGGCGGGAAGGGACCGGACGACGCTCTGGGGCGTACTCGGCATCGTCGTCGGCCTGCTCTGTTGCGGCATCCTTGGGATCGTCTTCGGCTACTTGTCGATCCGCGACGCTCGGCGCTTCGGCAACTCGCCGGTGCTCGGCTGGTTGGGCATCGCCTTCGGCGTATTCAACATCATCGCCAATGGGCTTCTCTACCTTGGCGGCAGCAACCCGCTCAGCTGAGTTGACGACTGGAGGGATCAGCCGTGGACGGCCGATCCCTCCAGCTGTCGTCGCCGGGGCTCAGCCCGCGGACATGATCTCCCGCATCAGCCGGGCCGTCTCGGTCGGAGTCTTGCCGACCTTGACGCCGACTGCTTCCAGCGCCGTCTTCTTGGCCTCCGCCGTGCCGGCCGAGCCGGAGATGATCGCACCCGCGTGCCCCATCGTCTTACCGGGCGGTGCGGTGAAACCAGCGATGTAGCCGACCACCGGCTTGGTGACGTTCGCCTTGATGAACTCGGCAGCCCGCTCCTCAGCGTCGCCACCGATCTCACCGATCATGACGATCGCGTCCGTGTCCGGGTCGTCCTCGAAGGCGGCCAGCGCATCGATGTGCGTGGTGCCGATGATCGGGTCACCACCGATACCGACACAGGTGGAGAAGCCGATGTCGCGCAGCTCGTACATCATCTGGTAGGTCAGCGTGCCGCTCTTGCTGACCAGGCCGATCCGGCCGGCACCGGTGATGTCGGCCGGGATGATGCCGGCGTTGGAGGCGCCTGGCGACACGATCCCCGGGCAGTTCGGCCCGATGATTCGGGTCCGCTCGCCCTGCGCCACGTTGTACGCCCAGAAGGCGGCGGTGTCGTGCACCGGCACGCCCTCGGTGATCACCACGGCGAGCGGGATGCCGGCATCGATCGCCTCGATCACCGCGCCCTTGGTGAACTGCGGCGGCACGAAGATGACCGTCACGTTGGCGCCGGTCTCCCGCATCGCATCGGCGACGTTCGCGAAGACCGGCAGCTGGGCGCCGTCGAAATCAACGGTGGTACCCGCCTTGCGCGGGTTCACCCCACCGACGATGTCGGTGCCCGCGGCGAGCATCCGCCGGGTGTGCTTGGAACCCTCGGAACCGGTCATCCCCTGCACGATGACCTTCGAGTCCTTGGTCAGCCAAATCGCCATTGTCAGACTCCCGCAGCGGCCAGCTCGGCGGCCCGCTCGGCCGCACCATCCATCGTGTCGACCCGCTGGATCAGCGGGTTGTTCGCGCCGTCGAGAATCGCTCGACCGGCCTCCGCGTTGTTGCCGTCGAGGCGGACAACCAGCGGCCTGGTGACCTTCTCGCCCCGCTGCTCGAGCAGGGCCAGCGCCTGCACAATGCCGTTGGCGACCGCGTCGCAGGCGGTGATGCCGCCGAAGACATTGACGAAGACGCTCTTCACCGCAGGGTCGGAGAGCACGATCTCGAGGCCGTTGGCCATCACCGCGGCGCTCGCACCGCCACCGATGTCGAGGAAGTTGGCCGGCTTCACGCCGCCGTGTCGCTCACCGGCGTACGCGACCACGTCGAGGGTCGACATGACCAGTCCGGCGCCGTTACCGATGATGCCAACCTCACCGTCGAGCTTGACGTAGTTGAGGTCCTTCTCCTTGGCGGCCTGCTCGAGGGGATCCACCGCGGCCTGGTCAACCAGCGCCTCGTGGTCCGGGTGCCGGAACGCCGCGTTCTCGTCCAGGCTGACCTTGGCGTCGAGGAGGAGCAGCCCACCCTCGGCGGTCTTGGCGAGCGGGTTCACCTCGACCAGCGTTGCGTCCTCGGCGACGAACGCCTGCCACAGGTCCACCGCGATCTCGACGGCCTGGTCGGCAACCTCGGCCGGGAAACCGGCCTGGGTGACGATCCGCCGGGCCGTCGCCGCGTCCACGCCGACGTTCGCGTCGATCGGCTCCTTGACGACCTTTTCCGGCGTCTCGGCGGCTACCTGCTCGATGTCCATCCCACCGGCGACACTGGCGATGCAGAGGAAGGTGCGGTTCGCCCGGTCCAACAGGTAGGAGAAGTAGTACTCCTCCGCCACGTCCGCGGTCACAGTAATCATGACCTTGTGGACAGTGTGTCCCTTGATGTCCATGCCGAGGATGTCGGTGGCCCGGGCCACCGTCTCCTCCGCGCCCTCGGTCAGCTTCACCCCGCCGGCCTTACCCCGGCCGCCGACCTTCACCTGCGCCTTGACAACCACCCGACCGCCGAGGCGTTCGGCGATCGCGCGGGCCTCCTCCGGGGTCGTGGCGACGCCGCCGGCGAGCACGGGCAACCCGTGCCGCTCGAACAGGTCCCGCCCCTGGTACTCGTACAGGTCCACGATTGCGCGTCCCGTCCCGTCTCCGCGGCGCGCCGTCGCGCCGCCACCAGCGTATGGAAAACAGTTTGACGCCTGTCATCAGTTGTAACAGGCCATTGAAGGCAGCCTAGCGAGGTCGACACCACCAACGACCAAGCGGGTACGTGGTGTGCGGTTCTGCACAGCTGACTGGCCAGCACCCGCCGTTTGGCCGAGCGTCAACCTTCCGGACGATGTTTTCCCCGACACGTAACCCCGGGGGTCAGGCTTCGTTGAGTCAGATGTCGAAGCGCTGGTCAGCGCGGCGACAGACGGCCGATGCCCTGTCGGTCGAGGGGTGGCGGCGGGGCATCGTGCATAGAGAGGCCGGGCGTGTGAGGGGTGCGTCCGGCCTCTCCCCCTGTCCGGCCCAGGAACTCCTCGGGCCGATCGTCAGGCGACGGCCTGCGCCACGTTCTCCCGAACCCAGTCCACGATCGACCCCGTGGTGGCGCCCGGAGTGAAAATCTTGGCCACACCTATCTGCTGCAGTTCCGGGATATCAGTGTCCGGAATGATGCCCCCGCCAAAGACGACGATGTCTCGCGCGTCTCGCTCGGCAAGGAGCTCCAACACCCGCCGGAAAAGGGTCATGTGCGCCCCGGACAGAACGGAAAGTCCGACCGCGTCGGCGTCCTCCTGGATCGCGGTCTCCACGATCTGTTCCGGGGTCTGATGCAGCCCGGTGTAGATGACCTCCATCCCGGCGTCCCGGAGGGCACGCGCGACGACCTTTGCGCCGCGGTCATGGCCGTCCAGGCCCGGTTTGGCGACGACGACCCGAACACGAGAGCTCATCTGCGCATCCCTTTCACCGGCTCCGCGGCTTGACCTTAACGAACGGTAACCCGACCGGTCCGAGCCGAGGAATCCGGGCCGTCACACACGCCGCGGCCGGCGCACCCACCCACCCCACCGGAGAACGGGACAACACCCGGGGCCGGTCAAGTCGGACGACTCCGCCGTTCAGTCACCCTACGCGACGAACAGGATGAGATTGGGGACACCTTCACCGGCCCAACCCCTGGGCAATAGTGGATAGAATCGGACAAACATCACACCAATCTGGCGATGCGGCTTGTGACGGACCTGGCGGTTGGCTACCGTGTCCAACGGTTGTCATCAGGTCCATGGACGGGTGACGACGCGATCGGCGAAGTTCACCCAGCTCCACGAACCCGCCCGATCGCCTCGATACCCCGACAACGGAGGGTGTGCGTGCGCCAGCGCCTGTCGTCTGAGCCCGATAGATATCGCGGCCGCCGCCGCGTACCCACCCCACCGCGGAGCCGCTACGCCGCAGTGGTTACCACCGCCCTCGTCGGCGCCAGCGGAGTCGCGCTCTTCGCCGGCAGCGCCCTTCCCGACGCCAAGAGCGTCAGCCCGACGGTCCTGGACGAGCTGAAGACGGCCTCCGCGCTCAGCGAGGACGCCGCGGAGCGCGCCAACGCCGCCGACCGCTCGTCGCGGGACGGCGAGCGGTTCAGCTTGGAGGCGGAGACCGGAGTCTGGTGCCTCCCACTCAAGGACTACGAATTCAACTCCCCATACGGCGTTCAGGGTGAAGAGCTCCACACCGGTGTGGACCTGGCCGCCCCGGAGGGCACCCCCTACGTCTCCATCCATGACGGCACCGTCACCAAGGCCGGCTGGTTTGGCGGATACGGGTACACGGTGATCGTCGCGAACGCCGACGGCAGCGAGGCCATCTACGGCCACTCCTCCACTCTCAGCGTGCAGGAGGGCCAACAGGTCAAGGCCGGCGACCAGCTCGGTCTGGTCGGCAACACCGGCCTCTCCTACGGCGCCCACCTGCACCTGGAGGTCCATGTCAAGGGCGAACCGCTCGACCCGGTGCCCTGGCTGATGGAGCGCGGAGTGGACATCCAACTTCAAATGGAGCCTTTCCACAGCGAGGTAACCACCCCCTGACACAGGGTCACGCCCTACTGCCGCCCGGATCGAAGGATCCGGGCGGTTTTTTTGCACCTCCAGCAGGCAAAGGTGTTTGAGGTCACCTCCAACAGTGTGACAGAGCCCACGTGCGAGCCGGATCGCTGCCGCGGCGATTCGCGACAGGGACTGACAAAGCTCCAACGATCGCGTCGGACCGCGCCTACCCGAGAGCCCCTCGTCTCCGGCCGGCTCCGGGCGGACCTCAGGATGTCGGGGTCACGTGCCCCTACCAGCAGTGAAGGTCCGTTGTGCAGAACGACAGCCCCCGCTCGCGCAGGAATACCGCGCCGGCCCGCCATCGGCGACCGACCAGCACCCGGGGCCGGGTGCTGCGGACCGCGGCTGCCGCGGTAGCCGGACTCGCCCTCACCGGAGTCGCGGTAACAGCGATCACCGGAGATGACCAGAGCGCCCCACCGCACGGTGCCGTCGACGTCGACCTGCGAGCCCAAGCCGAGGCCCGGGCCGGGGCCGAGGCCCGGGCCGGGGCCGAGGCCGCGGCCCGCGCCGAAGCGGCCGCCCAAGCCGAGGCCGCGGCCCGCGCCGAAGCGGCCGCCCGCGCCGATCGCTCCGCCCGGGAGTCGGCGAGCAGCAGTCCGACCCCCAGCGCCTCGGCGAGCCCCACCGCGCAGCCCTCGGCCAGCGTGACACCGAAGATGACAGCCAGAGCAACCACCACGACGACCACCGCGGCAGCGCCGACCTGGGTCATCCCCATGGCCGACGCCGCCATCACCTCCTGCTACGGCCCCCGGTCGGGAATCCTGCACGCCGGCATCGACTTCGCGCTGCCCGCCGGCACCCCGGTCCGCGCCGCCTTCGGCGGCACCGTGACCAAGGCCGGCGACGTCGGCGACGGATACGGCATCTCGGTCGTCATCGATCACGGCAACGGCTATCTGACCCACTACGCCCACCTGAGCACCGCGAAGGTGACCGTTGGCGACCAGGTCAACACCGGTGACACCATCGGCCTGGAGGGTTCCACCGGCGACTCCACCGGCCCGCACCTGCACTTCGAGGTACACCAGGGCCAGCTGTGGAACCAGATCGACCCCGCGCCGTTCCTCCGCGAACGCGGCATCGACGTGGCCTGCTGACCGAGTGCCTCCCGTGGCGGCGGAGCGGAGCCCGCCGTCGGCTCAGAGTCGATCGATCGGTGCGTGCCGGAGCACCAGCCAGAGCGTCTGGTCACCGAAATCGATCTGGGCCCGGGCGCCCGGGCCGTGCCCTTCCACCGCGAGCACGCGACCCAGCCCGTACCGCTGGTGGTTGACCCGGTCCCCGACCGCGACCCGCGGGGGTGCCGACGGCAACTCGCTGGCCGTGGCGAGGCGGCTACCGTCAACGCCGAGCCGACGTGCGAGCTGCGTGGCCTTCGGCGTGCCCCCGGTGAAGCCGCCCTGCCCCCGGTCCGCACGGCCGCCCACACCCCCGCCGCCGCCGGCCCACGAGGTGTACGAGCCCTCGGTGCGCTCCCAGCGCACCAACTCCACCGGCAGCTCCGCGAGGAACCGGGACGGCGCGTTGTAGGCCGGCTGGCCCCACGCCGATCGAGTGACCGCCCGGGACAGGTAGAGACGCTGCCGGGCCCGGGTGATCCCCACGTACGCCAGACGCCGCTCCTCCTCCAATTCGTGGTTGTCGCCGAAGGTACGGGCGTGCGGGAAGACCCCGTCCTCCATCCCGGTCAGGAACACCACCGGAAACTCCAGTCCTTTGGCGGTGTGCAGCGTCATCAGGGTGACCACCCCCTGGTGCTCCGGGTCGTCGGCGGGCAACTGGTCCGCGTCGGCCACCAGCGCGACCTGCTCCAGGAAGCCGGCGACGGTGGCCCGCTCGCCCTCCTCGCCCAGGCCCTCCACCCGCTCCGTGTATTCCCGGGCCACGCTGACCAGCTCCTGGAGGTTGTCGACCCGGCCGGCATCCTGCGGGTCCAGGCTCTCCTCCAGCTCGGTCAGGTACCCCGACCGGTTCAGCAACGCCTCCAGTACCTCCTCGGGCGCGCTGGTCTCCGCGACCTCCCGGGCACCGTCGAGCAGCGCGATGAACTCCGCGATGCCGTTCGCCGCCCGGGTGGAGATGCCCGGCGCGTCCTTGGCCCGGCGCAGGGCCGCGCCGAAGGAGATCCGGTCCCGGCTGGCGAGCGCCTCGACACACGCCTCGGCGCGGTCCCCGATGCCCCGGCGGGGAGTGTTCAGCACCCGACGAAGGCTGACCGTGTCGTCCTCGTTGACCAACGCCCGAAGGTAGGCCAGGGCGTCCCGGACCTCCTTCCGCTCGTAGAAGCGGACCCCGCCGACGACCTTGTAGGGGAGGCCGACGCGGATGAACACCTCCTCGAAGACCCGGGACTGGGCGTTGGTGCGGTAGAAGACCGCCACATCCCCCGGCCGGGTGTCGCCGTCGTCCACGAGCCGGTCGATCTCCCGGGCCACCCAGTCGGCCTCGGTGTGCTCGGTGTCGGCGACGTAGCCGACGATCGGGTCGCCGTTCCCGGCCTCGCTCCAGAGCCGCTTGGGCTTACGGGAGGTATTTCGGTCGATCACGGCGTTGGCCGCGTTCAGGATGGTCTGGGTGGAGCGGTAGTTCTGTTCCAGCAGGATCGTCCGGGCGTCGGTGAAGTCCCGCTCGAACTCCAGGATATTGCGGATCGTCGCGCCCCGAAACGCGTAGATCGACTGGTCAGCGTCACCCACCACGCAGAGCTCCGCCGGGTCGAGCCCGTCGGTGCCCGACACCAGCTCCTTGATCAGCACGTACTGGGCGTGGTTGGTGTCCTGATACTCGTCAACCAGCACGTGCCGGAACCGACGCCGGTAGGTCTCCGCGACGTGCGGATGCGACTGGAGCAGGTGCACCGTCGTCATGATCAGATCGTCGAAGTCCAGCGCGTGCGCCTCCCGGAGCCGCCGCTGATAGAGCGCGTACGCCTCGGCGAGCGCCCGCTCGTTCGGCCCCTTGGCCCGGGCCGCGAACTCCTCGGGGTCGACCAGCTCGTTCTTCAGGTTGGAGACCTGGGCGGCCAGCCCGCGCGCCGGGTAGCGCTTCGGATCGAGATCCAGCTCCCGGGCGACCAACTGCATCAGCCGACGGGAGTCGTCGGCATCATAGATCGAGAAGGTCGACTTCAATCCGGCGTGCTCGTGCTCGGCCCGCAGGATGCGGACACACGCGGAGTGGAAGGTCGAGACCCACATCAACCGCGCCCGCGACCCGACCAGCTGGGCCACCCGCTCCTTCATCTCGCCCGCGGCCTTGTTGGTGAAAGTGATCGCGATGATCTCACCCGGGTGCACCTGTCGCTCCGCGAGCAGGTACGCGATCCGATGGGTAAGCACCCGGGTCTTGCCGGAGCCGGCCCCCGCCACGATGAGCAGCGGTGACCCGGCGTGGGTGACCGCGTCCCGTTGCGGGCCGTTCAGCCCGTCCAGCAACGCCTGTGGGTCGAGGCGCGCCGGAGTGGGCCGTCGCGGCGGGGCAGGGTCGGGCGCGGACGAGGGCACGGGAATGTCAAAGAGAGGATGCATCGCACGGCGAGTCTATGCCGTCGCCCTGACGAATCCCTTCGGCCACGGCCCGGGTGTGTGCGACGGTGCACTCGCCCACGCCCACGGTCCTCCCCTCCGGTGACACCAGCCTCTCTGGGGGCTCTTCTTGCGGCCCACCGCGGAAGAGGGCATACTCGGACCCGTGTTCGATCAGCGCGACTACTTTTACTACGGCCCGGAGAGTCCGGTAGCCGTGGGTCACAGCTGATCAACAAAGACCTACGAAAAGGCCCCGGGCTCGCGAGCCCGGGGCCTTTTCGTCTCGGGATCCGGGCACCAGCGCCCGACACCCGAAGGGGACGACGATGATGACAGGCGTGGCGGAACAGAGCGGCAGCACGGACGAAACGAATGGCGCGGAGGGCACCGCCGGTCGCGATGCCGGCACGAAGGAGCCACTGGCCGCAGCACAGATCGCGAAAATCCGGCAACGGATCGACGAGATCGACGGCACCCTGATCGACCTCTGGCAGGAACGGGCACGACTCTCCCAGCAGGTTGGCGTGACCCGCATGGCCTCCGGCGGCACCCGCTTGGTGCTCTCTCGGGAGCAGGAGATCCTGGAACGCTTCCGGGCCGCGCTGGGGGCGGACGGCACCCAGGTCGCCCTCCTGCTGCTCCGCGCCGGCCGCGGCCCGCTCTGATCCGACGGCCCGGTGGTGAAACAGGACCGGGGCGTCGGCCAGGTCTGGCCGACGCCCCGGTCGCTGTAGCGCTGTTACCGCTGCGCGTGCACCACGTCCCGAACCTCGGCGAAGTGGCAGGCGCTCGGGTGGTCCGAACTCTGCCGGACGGCCAGCTCCGGCTCCCGCTGAGCGCAGATCTCCTGCGCCTTCCAGCAGCGGGTCCGGAAACGGCAGCCGGAGGGCGGGTTGGCCGGTGACGGAACATCGCCGGTCAGCACGATCTGGTCCCGCATACCCCGCAACTTCGGATCCGGCACCGGCACCGCCGAGAGCAGCGCCTGCGTGTACGGGTGGGTGGGGTTCTCGTAGATCTGGTCCTCGGTGCCGATCTCAACGACCCGACCGAGGTACATCACCGCGACCCGGTCGGCGATATGCCGCACCACGGACAGGTCGTGCGCGATGAAGATGTACGACAGCCCCAACTCCTTCTGGAGCTTCTCCAGCAGGTTGATCACCTGTGCCTGGATCGACACGTCCAGGGCGGAGACCGGCTCATCGCACAAGATGATCTCCGGGTTGAGCGCCAGTGCGCGGGCGATACCGATGCGCTGACGCTGACCGCCGGAGAACTGGTGCGGGTACCGGTTGATGTGATCGGGGTTCAGACCGACCAGATCCAGCAGCTCCTGCACCCGGGCCCGCCGCTTCGGCTTCTCCAGCACCTCGGAGTGCACCTCGAACGGCTCGCCGATGATGTCGCCGACGGTCATCCGCGGGTTGAGTGACGTGTACGGGTCCTGCATCACCAGCTGGATGTTGCGCCGGCCGCGACGACGCTCGGCACCGCCGACCTTCGCCATGTTCCGGCCCTGCACGAACAGGTCACCGGAGGTGGGGGTCTCCAGCCCCACCAGCATCCGGGCGAGGGTCGACTTGCCACAGCCGGACTCGCCGACGATGCCCAGGGTCTCACCCCGGCGCAGCTGCAGGTTGATCCCGTCAACCGCGCGGACCGCACCGATCTGCCGCTTGAAGAGGATCCCCTGGGTGAGCGGGAAGTGCTTCACCAGGTCACGGGCCTCCAGCACGATGTCAGACATCGGCCTGGACCTCCTTCCAGAAGTGGCAGGCGGAGCTTCGGGCCGGGGCCACCTGATGCAGCGGTGGCACCGGATCCTGACGGCAGGCATCCTTCGCGTACCGGCACCGGGGGTTGAACGCGCAGCCCTTCGGGATGTCGGTCAGCAGCGGCGGCAAACCCTTGATGGCGGAGAGTTCCTGCCCCTTGAGGTCCAGGCGGGGAATCGACTCCAGCAGGCCCTTGGTGTACGGGTGGGATGGGCTCTCGTAGATCTCCCGGACCGGCGCCTCCTCAATGACCCGGCCGGCGTACATCACCGAGATCTGGTCCGCCACGTCGGCGACCACACCCATGTCGTGCGTGATCAGCAGCAGGCCCATGTTCCGTTCCTGCTGCAACTCGGCGAGGAGGGACATGATCTGGGCCTGCACGGTGACGTCCAGGGCGGTGGTCGGCTCGTCGGCGATCAACACCTCCGGGTCCAGCGCCAACGCCATAGCGATCATGACGCGCTGGCGCATACCACCGGAGAACTGGTGCGGGTACTCGTTCACCCGCTGCTTCGCCGCCGGAATCTTGACCAGGTCAAGCAGCTCGACAGCGCGCGCCTTGCTGTCCGCCCGGGACATGCCCCGGTGCTTGCGGAACAGCTCGCCGAGCTGGAAGCCGACCGTGAAGACCGGGTTCAGCGCGGAGAGGGCGTCCTGGAAGATCATCGCGACCCGGTTGGCGCGGACCTTACGCCGCTGCTCCTCCCGCAGCTTGAGCAGGTCGACGCCGCGGTAGCGGATCTCCCCACCGGTGATGAACCCGGGTGGGCTGTCCAGGATCCCCATAATCGCCTGGGCGGTGACGCTCTTACCGCAGCCGGACTCACCGAGAATCGCTCGGGTCTCGCCGGCCCGCAGGCTGAAGCTGACGCCGTTGACCGCGCGGGCGATGCCGTTGCGGGTACGGAACTCGACGTGCAGATCCTTGACCTCGAGCGGCAACGCATCCGAGTCAAGGCCGGGCAGGGCGTCCAGCTTGACGTTCACATCAGTGCTCATGGCGCTCACCGGAACTTCGGGTCGAGGGCATCGCGCAGGGCGTCACCCATGAGAATGAAGGACAGCACCGTGCCAATCAACAGCCCGCAGGGGAAGAGCAGCAGCCACGGGTCCTCCAGGAAGTAGACCTGATGGGCCGAGATCATGATGCCCCAGGACTGCGCCGGCGGCTGGAGCCCGATACCGAGGAAGGTCAGCGTGGCCTCCGCGGCGACGAACGAACCCAGCACGATCGTGGCGTACACCAACATCGGCGCAATCGCGTTCGGCAGGATGTGCCGGAACATCAACCGACCATTGCCCGCCCCGACCGCCCTCGCGGCCTGCACGTAGTCCAGATCCTTTGAGGAGATGACGCTACCGCGGATGATCCGGGCGATCGTCGGCCAGCTCAGCAGGAACAGCACCAGGGCGATGGTCACGACGTTCTGCTGCTTGATCAGGGTCAGGAAGACGATCGCGCCGAGCAGGAACGGCAGCGAGAAGAAGATGTCCATCAACCGGGAAATGATCCCGTCGACCCAGCCGCCGTAGTAGCCGGCGAGGAGTCCCATCAGGCCACCGAAGAGCACGATGCCCCCGGTTGCCATGATCGCGATCACCATCGACGGCCGAGCGCCGTAGATGGCGTGCGAGTAGTAGTCGCAGCCCTGGATGTTGAAGCCGAACGGATGTTCCCAGCTCGGCGCGATCCGGGACTGGTCGGTGTCACACGCCCGGGGGTCCTGACTGGTCCAGAGCTTCGGGAAGGCCGCCATCGTGCTGACCACGAGAATGTACAGGACGGCGAGCATGAAAACCGGGTCGCGGACCAGCTGGCGGCGGGCATCCGCCCACAGGCTGGCATTGCGCTCCTTGCCGCTCCTGCTCTTCTCTCCCGGGGCCCGGCCGTCACCGGAGCCCGGGGCTCCGCCGACAGCGGTGCCGGCACTCGTCGCATCACTCATGTCCACACCTCGTTTCGCTTCGCCCTGCCGCGGATCGCCGGGATCGCCGGCCACCGGTTACTGACCACGGGGCCGTCACTCATAGCGGATCCTCGGGTCGAGCACGGCGTACAGGAGGTCGACCAACAGGTTGACGAGCAGAATGACCAGCACCAGCATGGTCACCACGCCGATGATCACCGGTGATTCCCCGGTACGGGCGGCGGCCGTCACCAACCGGCCGATACCGGGCACGTTGAAGATGGTCTCGGTGACCACCGCGCCGGCCATCGCCGAACCGATGTCGACGCCGAGGTACGTGATCACGGGAATCAGCGAGTTACGCAGCGTGTGCACGCCGATGACCCGCTTGTTCGCCAGGCCCTTTGCCCGCGCGGTCCGGACGAAGTCGGCGCGGATGTTCTCCATGATGCTGGTCCGGGTCAGGCGCGCGGTGGTGGCGAGCGCGACCGAGCCGAGCACCATGCCGGGGATCAGCAGACTGGCGAAGGGGTAGTCCGGCTTGAACCCGGGGCTGAAGAACCCGTACGCGACGACGTCGGGGATCCACTCCTGATCACGCAGGACGTTGCCGAACTTGACCCCGACGAACTCTCGCACCACCACACCGAGCACGAAGATCGGCACAGAGATCACGAAGACGGTGCTGATCTTCACCAGGTTGTCGGCGAAGCTGCCGCCCCGCAGACCCGCCCAGACGCCGGCCGCGATACCGACGGCGGCCTCGAAGATGATCGCGATCAACAAAAGCTTGAGGGTGAACGGAACGGCGTTGGCCACCAGGTCGGTGACCTCCTGCCGCCGCATGTTGATGCCGAAGTCAAAGTGCAGGAAGACTCCACTCACCCGGTCGAGGAAGAGCCCGAAGCAGGGGTTGCCCTTCTGCTCGAGGCAGGGGTCACCGTAACCGAGTCGCTCGGTGACCGCCTGGAGCAGAGCCGGCGGTGGGGTCCGGTCGCCGAAGAGCGCCCGGACCGGGTTACCACTGAACTGGATCGCCAGCGAGGTCATGTAGTGGAGCAGGAACATGGTGCCCAGCACGGTCGGGATGAACTGGAGCAACCGTCGAATGACGTAGCGCCCCATGTCGGGGTCTCCTCTCGGCGCTGATATGGCGACAACGATCACCCTGGTGGGGTGACCGTTGCCGCCACATCCTTCTTACGGCTGGATCAGATGGCCGAAGCGTGGTTCTACTTCAGCGAGGTCGCACCGTAGTCGGCGCCAGCGACCTGGTTCCAGACGAAGGTGTCGACGTTCTCGCTGTAGATCGCCGCCTCCTTCCGCCAGAACATCGGGATGACCGGCAGCTCCTCAGCCAGGACATCCTCAGCCTGCTGGTAGAAGCCGATCGCCTCGTCGATGGTCGCGGCGGAGTCACCCTGCTTGATCAGGCTGTCGAACTCGGGGTTGCTGAAGGTGCTGTGGTTGCTGTCGGCACCAGAGCCGTAGATCGGAGCCAGGTAGGTCTCCAGGTACGGGTAGTCCGGGCCCCAGCCGAGCCGGAACGGGCCGGTGAGCTGCTCGTTGTCGGCCGTCTCCAGGTACTCGGGGAACTGCAGGTTGACCTTCAGCTCGTAGTCGATCCCCAGCACGCCCTTGATCTGGTCGCCAACCGCCTGCAGCCAGGCCTCGTGGCCAGCACCCGCGTTGGCCCACAGGACCAGCTTGTCGCCCTTCCAGCCGCCGGCCTCGGCGAGCAGCGCCTTGGCCTGCTCGACGTCCTTCTGGCAGTAGGTGCAGACACCCTCGCGAGCGCCCTGGAAGCTCGGCGCGACGAAACCGGTAGCCGGGGCGTACCGGCCGTCGAAGACCGCGTCCACGATCGACTGCCGGTCGATCGCCAACGAGAACGCCTGCCGGACGCGCTTGTCCTGGAAGTTCTCGTTGTACAGCGGCAGGCCGACATAGTTGAAGCTGTCACCAGCCTGCTCGTACAGCCGATCGCCGTAGCTGGCCTTGGCGTCCTTGAAGCGCGCCGGCGGGATCGTGTACATCACGTCCAGCTCGCCGGCCTGGAAGGCGGCGTAGCCGCTGTCCACGTCGGCGAAGAGCCGGTAGTTGATGCCGTCGGGCTTGCCCGGCTCACCGTTCCAGCTGTCGCTGCGCACCAGGTTGATCTCGACGTTGCGTTCCCAGGTACCGTCGATCTTGTACGGGCCGTTGCCGATCGGCGTCTCGTTGCAGGTGTCCGCGTCGTCGATGCAGGCCTGGGCCATCGGGAAGAAGCCGACGTAGCCGACCGTGGTCGGGAAGCCGGTGAACGGCTCGCTGAGCTCGACGGTGAAGGTCAGGTCGTCGACCTTCTTCAGGCCGGACATCGTCTCGGCCTTCGGCGGCGGGGCCTTCTCCGGCCCCTCACCGTCCGGGTCCTTGGACGTGACGTCGCCGAAACCGGCGATGCGCTTCATGAAGTAGCCGTTGTTCTGGGCGTTCGGCCCGTAAGCGGCGTAGTTCCACGAGCGGATGAAGGCGTCGGCGTCGACCGGCTCACCGTTGTCGAAGGTGTAGCCGTCCTTCAGCTTGACCGTCCAGAGCTTCTGGTCCTCCGACTCAATCGAGTCGGCCAGGTCGTTCTCGACTTCACCGGTCTCGGCGTTGTACTTGACCAGACCACGGTAGAGCTGACGGATCACGTAGATCGACGGCTCGTCATTGCCGTTCGACGGCAGTAGGAACGCCGGCTCCGACGCGTAGACGCGAAGCGTGCCACCGGCATCACTGCCGCTGTCGCCCGAGCCGCTGCCGCTGCCGCAGGCGGTGGCCAACATAGCGGTGGCGGTCGCCGCGACCGCCACCTTCAGGAATTTCCCGCGCATTGGGAGTGCCTCCTCAGGGCGCTCAGCTCACGAGGGGGTGTGAGGTGCCTGCCACTGTGACACCGGACGCGCGCTAGCGGGAAGGCGTGTTATCAACCCGATACCCGGCCGGGACGGTGCGTACATCCACCCGGAGGTGGATTCATCGGCCTTAGGCAAGCGTGGTAAGAGCTGCGGAAACAACATCGGCAACGGCCAACGCCGGCGCTTGCTCGCCCGCACCGGCAACCCTGGCGGGCGGCTCAGACGAGCCGACGATCCGCCGCCCAACGGGACAACTCGTAGCGGCTGGACATCTGGAGCTTGCGAAGCACGTTCGACACATGCGTCTCGACCGTCTTGATCGAGATGTAGAGCTCCTTGGCGATCTCCTTGTACGCGTACCCGCGAGCGAGCAGACGCAGCACCTCCCGCTCCCGGTTGGTCAGCTGGTCCAGCTCCGGGTCGGAGACCGGCGCGTCCGGGCGCGCGGCGAAGGCGTCCAGCACGAAACCGGCCAGCCGAGGGCTGAAGACGGCATCGCCCTCGGCGACCCGGCGGACCGCCGCCGCCAGCTCGTCCGGTGAGATCGTCTTGGTGACGTAGCCACGGGCGCCAGCGCGGATCAGCCCGATCACGTCCTCGGCCGCGTCCGAGACGCTGAGCGCAAGGAAGCGCACGTGCGCGTGCGTGCGCCGGATGGCCTCGAGCACCGCCCGGCCGCCCCCCTCCGGCATATGCACGTCAAGCAACACCACGTCCGGTTCGGTGGCGGCGATCCTACTGACCGCCTCCCCCACCGTGCTCGCCTCGCCCACCACGTCGACATGCGCACCCAGCTCGACACGGACTCCGGCCCGAAACATCGCGTGATCGTCGACGAGGAAGACGCGCAACCGCCGTGCGGCGGCCCCGCCTTCCGCCGCTGCGCCTGGTGCCTGCTCCGCCATTCACCTACTCCTCTCCGCCGTGGACCCGTCGCGGGAGATCGGCAGGATCAACCGGATCTCGGTCCCCTCCCCGGGCTCGGAGCGGAGCTCCGACCGGCCACCGTGTCGCTTCATCCGCCCGATGATCGAGCCCCGAACGCCGTGCCGGTGGTCCTCCACCGTAGTCGGGTCGAAGCCCCTCCCCCGATCCCGGACGAAGACGCTGACCTGCTCGGGTTCGACCTCGGCGTAGAGCGAGACGGTCTGCACCCCAGCGTGCCGGGCCGCGTTTACCAGCGCCTCGCGGGCGGCGGCCACCAACGCGCCGACCCGCTCGTCGGTCTCCCGGTCACCGACGACCACCGTCTCCACCGTGATCGCGTACGTGTCCTCCACCTCGGCCGCCGCCTGCTCCAGCGCCGCCGCGAAGCGCTCCGTCGGCGAAGCCGTCGGCCGGTAGAGCCAGTTACGCAGCGAGCGTTCCTGACCCCGGGCCAGCCGCGTCACCATCTTCCCGTCGCTGGCGTTTCGCTGGATCAACGCGAGGGTGTGCAGCACCTGGTCATGCACCATGGCGGCCAGCTCGGCCCGCTCCTGCTCCCGGATCCGCCCTTCCCGCTCCGACCGGAGCTGGTTCCACGTGCGCCAGAGCACCGGCGCGGCCACCACCCCGACACCTGCCAGACCGACCAGGGCAAAGATCACACCGTTGAGCACCGCGTCGAAGTTCTGCGTCGGTGAATACACCGCCGCCACCCCGATCGCCCCCACCGCAACCAGGATTCCGCCGCCGATGAATCGGAGTACGAACGCCCGCCGGTCACTCTCCTCCACCACCGCGCTCAGCCAGGGCACCGGCGGCGTCCCGCCCCCCTGCCGTCGCCGCTGCGGTGCGGACTGGTGCCAGATCAGCCCAGCCCCGACCGCGATGATCGTGACCAGCCAGCCGGCGGTGCCGGCCACACCGGTAGCACCCACCGAATCAAAGAGGATCATCTGGAGGATCAGCACCACCAGGCCGATCGCCACGAACGGCAGCAGCTGAGCCACGTCGCGACGGGGCGGGGTGGCGGTGTCTCCCGGTCGCACCGGCACCACCGCCCAGAAGGCGGCGTACAGCAGCAGCCCGAGGCCGTTGAAGCCGAGTAACACCAGGAACGCGACCCGGACCCAGAGCACCGGAATGCGAAGGTGCCCGGCGATCCCCGCCGCCACCCCAGCAGCGATCCGGTGCTCGCGGGCGCGGTAGAGGCGCGGCGACGAGTTGATCACGGCACTGATCGCGGGGCTCCCTAGCTAGTCGCGGCGGGTTTCGCCGGCGAGCGGCACACGCCGCCGGTTCCGATCGTCACACGCCAGGTCACCACTCGACCACGGGGGCGTCCCGGAGATCCTGCCCACCGGATCTCAGGGTGAGGTCAGGGTCTCCGCCGGAGGCCGGCGAGGTGACGAGGGAGCAGGATCGAGGTCATGACCGAGGAAGCTGCCCAGCACCAGCCGACCGGGGCGACGTCACCATCTGCGGCGTCGACGGGGGAGCCGCCACCGCCCGGGGGCCCACCCCCTCCGCCGCCCGGGGGTAGCGGCTTCACCTCGCGGTACGGGCTGGTCCGACCGCACGACGGCCGCTACCTGGCCGGCGTCTGCGCGGCGATCGGCCGGGCGACGAACACCGATCCGGTGCTCTGGCGGGTGCTGCTCGCGGTGCTCGGCTTCTTCGGCGGTATCGGCATCCTGGTGTACGTCTCCGCCTGGCTGATCATCCCGGGCGAGGGGGACACCGCCTCACCGGTCGAGTCGATGCTGGGCCGGGGACGCTCCAGCATGTCCCCGGTCACCGTGATCGTGCTCGGCATCCTGGTGGCGGTCAGCTTCGCCTTCATCGTCACCGACGCGTTCCGGGCCATGCTGCTCGGCGCGGCGATCCTGATCAGCGGCGCGCTGCTACTCAACCGCGAACGTCCGGGCCGGTTCAGACCGCCCGTCGCACCACCGCAGCCCTGGCCGACCTGGGCCCCGCCGCAGGCACCGACAGCGCCCGAGGCTCCACCCGGCGGCTTCCGCCCCCCGTTCGCCCCGCATGGGCCGTACGCCCCGCATGGGCCGTACGCCTCGCCGCCCCCGCCGCCGGAGCGAAAGCGACCGCGGGAACGGTCCGCGCTCGGCGGGGTGACCTTCTCGCTGATCTTCCTCATCCTCGGGCTGCTGGCCGTACTGGACCTGACCGGCGTACCCGCCCTCGGCGCGTCCGCGTACTTCGCGGCGGTCCTGGCCACCATCGGCCTCGGCCTACTCGTCGGCGCCTGGTTCGGCCGGGCCCGCTGGCTCATCGCGCTCGGCCTGATCACCGCCGCCGCGCTGGGGGTGGCCACCGTAGCCGAGTCCGACCGGTTCCACGCAGTGAACCAAGCGGTGACCTGGGCTCCTGCCGACCACGCCGAGCTCGCGAGCCGGTACGAGAACACCGTCGGAAGCTCCCTGCTCGACCTGCGCTCGGTGGACTTCACCGGGAAGCGCAGCGAGATCACGGTGGCGGTCACCGCCGGGGAGGCCACCGTGGTACTGCCCCCGAACGTTGATACCACCGTCACCGCGACCGTCAGCGTCGGCGACGCGGTTGTCTTCGACCAACGCGTCGACAAGCGCGGCGCCTCCACCGGTGTGCTGCGCGAGAGCACCGACCTGGGGGCGGACGGCCCCGGCGGCGGGACGCTGCGTCTCTTCGTTCACGTTGATGTCGGCCAACTGGAGGTGACCCGATGAAGGCCCACCGCACCGACTTGGTGTCCCTGATCTTCGGACTGCTCTTCCTTTTCCTCGCCGCCTGGTGGCTGGTCGCCCGGTTACTCGAGTTCATGCTCCCCCCGGTGGGCTGGTTCCTGGCCGGAGCGCTGCTACTGATCGGCGTGTTGGGCTTGGTCGGGGCGCTTCGCGCAGCCCGTTCCGGCAGCCCGGCCGCTCCAGCGACGACGGCTCCGCCAACCGGTGCGATGCCGGAACCTGGTCCGCCGGAGGGGGACCGGCGCTGAGCGCGACGCCGGGTCGGCACGACTCGGGGCATATGCTGGCCGGTGGCGCCCGCCCCCACCGCGCACTCGCCGGCTCGGTCCCGGCAGCCCACCCGCGGGGCAACGCCGACCCGAGCCGACCCGACGCCGATCGCGCCGATTTCACCAACCCGTCGTCCCGACCCCGTCAGGAGCCTGTCCGACATGACCCAGTCCCCCGCTGCGCTTCCCACCGGTCGCTCCGGTCCGGTCCGCATCGGCGAACGCGCCGCCCGTGTCCTCGTCTCGGAACTCGCCCGGATCAACGAGCCGAAGGCTGCCCTGCTGGTTGACGCCAGCCCGGAGTCCCCGGTGCTCGCCGCGACCATCGCGGCGTTGTTGCCCGGTGACACGCTCACCGTCGTGCCGGCCGGGTCGTCGGACGCCGGGATACTGCGCGAGCACCTAGCCGCGCACGGGCCCTGGGTAGCCGACCGGGTCCGGGTCGTTGACACGCTGGCCGACGCCGAAGCCGAGGCCGCGGCAGTGGCGATCATCGGCGAACCGCTCACCGGGACGGTGGAGGAGGCTCGCGCCGCCCTCGACGGGCTTGGCAAGTACCTCGGCACCGGAGCCACACTGAGCGTCGCCACACCCGCCATCACCAGGCGCACCGGCGACGCGGGCGATGAGTTGTCGCGCCAGGCGGCGCTACACGGCGTCGGTAGCGACCTGCTGCTGCGCAACAACCCGCCGCTGCGGGTCTACCGACTCCGCTTCAGCCCGGCCGACGCGGCGGCGGCGGTGGGGATGGCCCCGGCGTACCGGCCCTCCAGCGTGCCGCTGACCCGCACGATGCACATCGACAGCAACGGGGTGGCTGCCGCCGGAATCGCCCTCGGGCTGGCGGCGGTGGCCCGCGCCGCCCGGCCAGCCTCGAAGCTGTGGCTACTGCCGGCCCTCGCCGCCGCACCAGTCGCCGCCTTCTTCCGGGACCCGGAGCGGGAGGTGTCAGCGGATCCGTCCGCGGTGGTCACCTCGGCCGACGGCAGGGTGCTCTCGGTACAACGGCTCTCCGACGAGCGGTTCGGCGACGGCGAGTGGCTGCGGATCGCCGTGTTCCTGTCGGTGCTCGACGTCCACGTCAACCGCTCCCCGGTGGCGGGCAAGGTGGTCGACTACTTCGTGACCGACGGTGGCTTCGCCAACGCGATGAAGCCCGATGCGGAACACAACGTCGCCGCGTACACGGTGTTGGACACCACCAACGGAACGGTGGTCGTGGCGCAGCGTACTGGTTTGATCGCCCGGCGGATCGTGCAGCGGGCACCCGTCGGGTCGCTGCTCGCCAAAGGCGAGCGGTTCGGGTTGATCAGGTTCGGCTCACGCACCGACGTCTACCTGCCGGCCGATGGGGCGCAGCCGCTGGTCGGGCCCGGCGACCGGGTCGTGGGTGGGTCGTCGGTGATCGCCCGCTGGCACTGACCGCGACGGGGCGACGGAAGAGGCTGCCCGGGACGCCGTGACACCACGGCGTCCCGTCGCGTAACCGGATCAGATGGTGTGGCGCTGCCGCAGCCAGAGCACCGGACCGCTGAGCAGGTAGCCCGCCACGACCAGGGCGAAGGTCAGCCGGATGTCGACCAGCGCACCGACCACCGGAACCAGCCACACCCAAGGCGGGAGCTTCACCAGGCGAGCGAGCTTCGCATACGGAAAGCTGGAGACCATCGCGAAGGCGAGCAGCGCCACCCCGCCGAGTAGGACCAGCCCGGACACCGGCAGCCCGATGGCAACGGTCAGGGCCAGCATCGCGGCGGCCATGGTGGTGGGCACACCACGGAAGAAGCGGCCGTCCTTCGGCGAGACATTGAACCGGGCGAGGCGGATCGCGGCGCAGGACGCGACGAGCGCGCAGGCCACCGCCGCGGCGGCCGGCGGCACCGAGCCGGCCAGTGAGGCGTAGACCACGACCGGGGCGGCGAGGCCGAAGGAGCACATGTCGGCCAACGAGTCCATCTGGGCGCCGAACGGACTGGCTACGCCGAGTCGGCGGGCGAGGGCGCCGTCGAGACCGTCGAAGGCAACACAGGCGATCAGGCAGAGGGCTGCTGGCCGCACCTCACCCTGCATGGCCAGGAAGATCGCCAGCATGCCGAGGGTGAGACTGGCGAGGGTGCAGCCGTTGACCAGCACGAATTTCATCCGCCGGGCCGCCGTCCGCGCGCCGGGAAGAAGCGGGATCGCGATCGCCACCGCCTCGTCCACCGGCGGGGCCGAGACGACAACAGGGCTGACCGGGGCGATCGCCGCCACTTCGTCCACCGGCGGGGCGGGGACGACAGCGGGGCTGGCCGGGACGATCGCCTCCACCTCGGCGTCGTACCGCGGATAGCGGCGCTTGGGGAACCGGCGCTCGAGCAACGGCCGGTCAACAGCGGAACGGAGGCCGCCATCATGGCGACCTGCCCGGACCCACAGCACCTGACGGGCGATCGTGCCGCTGCGCCGCAACGGCCCTGCCCATCGACGCCCTGCGGGACGTGGACTGTCTGTCGTACGACGCCGGCGCCAGGGGGCTCTCGGCACGTTCCCTCCATCACCGGATCGGCACACCGCCGTAACGGCGGGGCGTCCGGCTGTCTCGTGCCGGACCTTCGTGGCCCAGCAGCCGTTTTGCGGGGTACACCATCGCACAGGCAAACGGGGCTTGGCGATAGCTGCCGGTGGTACTTAAAACTCCCTTAAACCGCGCGAACCGCCCTCTTACTCTCAACCCGGATCGCATCGCCCGTTACACCGTTAACTCCCGCACCCAAATGTACCGGAGCCCAGCGGCACCACCATGACGAGCACTCTTCGGCACCCGCAGTGCCCCAATCTCGGAGAACCGGGGGCCGCGATCCACCTGATCGTCCACCCAGGCCGCTGCCGCACCAGGATGCTCAGCGGAGCTCGGCCACCATCCGGGCAGCGATATCGCTGAGCCGCAGCCCCGCGAGCTCGGCGACGGTGAACCAGCTCGCTCGTGCGGTCGACCCGCCGGCCAGCTCCAGCACCCGCGCCTCGGTCGGCTCGTCCACCACCGCCGTGTAGATGGCCCGAACGGTGTGCCAGTCCACCGGGTGGCCCTCCGGTCCGACCGCCCCCGGGTGATGGAGGCTATCCACCCCGACCAACTGGACCACCCGGCCGACCTGACCGGACTCCTCCGCCAGTTCGCGGAGCAGCCCGGTCTCCGGCGCCTCACCGTAGTCGGTGCCCCCGCCGGGAAGGTGCCAGCTGCCAGCGCCCGGGTAGCCCTCCGCGATCAACGTCAGTAGCACCCGACCAGCCGGGTCGGTGACCAGCCCGTACGCGCCGAACCGGCGCCGCCGGGGGATCGACGCCGCAGCGGTCGACGGCGGACCCTCCGATGCCGCAGCGGCTGACGCGGGATTGATCGACGCCGCAGCGACTGACGGCGGCGGCAGCACGTGGGACAAGCCCGGCGGCAGAGGTGTGCCCGGCAGGGCGAGTAGCTCCGCCGTGAACGGCATCACGGGCACCGCCGCCGCGTCGGGCGTGAACCACCCCAGCCCGGCGCCGCCCTGCTCTGGCAGGACCGCTTCCCCCGTCGTCACGGTCACGTCGAACACCAACCGGTCCGTGTGCAGTCCGGCTCCGGCGGCGGAGGTGGCCACATCGGCTACCGCCGCCCGGACCCCGGTCACCAGCACGGCCAACCCGGTCTCCTCGCCGAATCCGCGGACAACCGCGGCGGCGGGATGTTCAGCGTGCCGAAGCCCCCCGCCCGGCAGCCGCCAGGCATCCCGGCCCGGGTGCCCGTCCGAGCTCCGTACGAGTAGCACCTGCCCGCCGTCATCCCGCAGCACCCCATATGCCGCTATTTGCCGCTGCTGCACCCTGCCCCCGCTCTGCACCGCGCCCATGAGACGTTGTCGCCGCGATCCGACGATAGCTCCGAGAACGCCCGGCGGGGGCGGTCAGGTCAGCCGGGCGGCCTGGACCGCCTCGGCCGTAACCTCGGTCAGCCGCTCTGCCGGGAGGGCACCCAGCTCCTCCTTCGCGAACCAGCGAGCCTCACAGGTTGATCCACCAACATCGATCACCGTGGGCGGGGCGGGGCGGTCAACCACAACCCGGTAGAAGGCACGGACCCCGTGCCAGTCGATCGGGTATCCCTCCGGACCGAGCGAGGCGGCGTCCCGGTGACTCGCCGCGCCAAGTAGCTCGACCAACCGCCCGGTCTGCCCGGTCTCCTCGACCAACTCACGGATGAGGGCCGCGCCCGGCTGCTCACCGTAGTCCGTTCCGCCGCCCGGCAGGTGCCAACAACCGGCACCCGGGTATCCGTCCGAGACGCGGGTGAGCAGGACCCGCTCGTCTGGGTCGGTGACGACCGCGTACGCGGCGAAGCGCTGCGCCCGGTGGAGGCCGTCCGGCCCCTCGACCGCGTAGAAGGAGGGAAACTCGGGCGGCTCGTCCGGAACGATGTCCGCCGACGAGGCGGGCAGGCCGAGAGCCCGCGCCGTGAACGAGCGCAGGGGCAACGCGCGGGCCTGCTCCGGGGTGAACCAGCGGGCCAGGTCGGTCGGCTGGTCAGCGCGGTCGGCGAGCGTCCCGCCCCGCACCGACACCTGGTAGAGCAGGCGGTCGGTGTGGATCGTGATGCCCCGCTCAGGTAACGCACGCATGTCGGCGAGCACGTCGGTGAGGGTGGCGACGCTGACCGACAGCCCGGTCTCGGCGGCGGTTTCCCGCACGACCGTGTCGCAGGGGTCCTCGCCGTGGTCCACCGCGCCCCCGGGCAGCGACCAGGTACCGGGTGTGCCGGAACGCTGCGAGGCACGGACCAGCAGCACCTGACCGACCGAGTTAGTACAAACCGCGTACGCCGCGATCCTACGAAGCGGCTCCAGCATGAGGGTCACAGAGCCAAATTCTCCCCGCTCCCCGCCACCGACGCCGAAAAGGGTCGGATTCATGACTCATGGCTCGCGAGTGAGGGGCAGATCAGGGTAAGGCCCCGGGAAGTCACCGAGGTCGCCCGGAGTGGGGCGAGCCACCATGAGGAGATGACCGAGACCGGAACCCCCAGCCCCCGTACAAACAGCTCCGTCGCCCTACCACCGACCGGATAGTCGCCGGGGTGGCCAGCGGTGTCGGCCGCTACCTCAACGTCGACCCCACGCTGGTTCGGGTCATCTTCGCGGTGACCGGCCTGTTCACCGGCGGGATCGCGGTGCTCGCGTACCCGATCATGTGGTTCCTGATTCCGGCGGAGCCGGCGAGCGCGCCGGCCTGGCCGCACCCGGCTACCCCCGGGGCGACGACCACCGCCACCCCCACCTGGTCGGGGCCGGGGCCGCAGCCGCCGGCTCCCCCCGTCAGATGAACGCGACTCACTCCCACTCGATGGTGCCCGGCGGCTTGCTGGTGACGTCCAGAGCCACCCGGTTCACCTCGGCGACCTCGTTGGTGATCCGGGTGGAGATCCGGGCAATCAGGTCGTACGGCAGCCGCGACCAGTCGGCCGTCATCGCGTCCTCGCTGGAGACCGGGCGCAGCACCACGGGGTGCCCGTAGCTACGTCCGTCTCCCTGCACACCCACACTGCGTACGTCGGCCAGAAGAACCACCGGGAACTGCCACACGCCCCGATCCAGGCCCGCAGCGCTGAGCTCCTGCCGGGCGATGAAGTCGGCCCGGCGGAGCACGTCGAGCCGCTCGCGGTCCACCGCACCGATGATCCGAATGGCGAGCCCCGGCCCGGGGAACGGGTGCCGCCAGACCATCGCCTCCGGCAGGCCCAACTGGAGGCCAAGTGTGCGAACCTCGTCCTTGAAGAGCGTACGCAGCGGCTCGACCAGGGAGAATCCGAGATCCTCCGGAAGCCCGCCGACGTTGTGGTGGCTCTTGATGCTGGCCGTGCCCGTGCCGCCACCGGACTCCACCACGTCCGGATAGAGGGTGCCCTGCACCAGGAACTCCACGTCGCCGTGGGCGGCGATGTCCCGGGCAGCGGCCTCGAAGGTCCGGATGAACTCCCGGCCAATGATCTTGCGCTTCCGCTCCGGATCGGTCACCCCGGCCAACGCGGTCAGGAACTGGTCTGCCGCGTCAACCACCCGCAGCTTGATTCCGGTGGCGGCGACGTAGTCCTTCTCCACCTGCTCGGCCTCACCCGCCCGAAGCAGACCATGGTCAACGAAGACGCAGGTCAACTGGTCGCCGATGGCCCGGTGCACCAGCGCCGCGGCGACCGCGGAGTCCACGCCGCCGCTGAGGCCGCAGATGACCTCCTTGGCACCGACCTGCTCCCGGATCCGGGCCACCTGCTCGTCGATGATGTTCTCCGGCGTCCAGGTGGGCTCGATGCCGGCGATGTCGTAGAGGAAACGGGTCAGCATCTCCTGGCCGTGCGCCGTGTGCCCGACCTCCGGGTGGAACTGCACCCCGGCCCGGCGCCCGGCCCGATCCTCGAAGGCCGCCACCGGGGCGCCCGCCGACTCGGCGGTCACCGCGAAGCCAGCCGGCGCCTCCGTCACACAGTCGCCGTGGCTCATCCAGACCGAAAGATCACCAGGGAGATCGCGCAGCAATGCCCCGGCTTCCGGCCGCGGGCGCAGCACCGTGCCGCCGAACTCCCGATTGCCGGTCCGCGCGACCGTGCCCCCGAGTGCCTGCGCCATCGCCTGGAAGCCGTAACAGATGCCGAAGACCGGCACCCCGGCCTCGAACACGCCGGCGTCGATACCGGGCGCGTCGGGCGCGTAGACGCTGGACGGGCCGCCCGAGAGAATGATCGCTGCCGGGTCCTTCGCCAGCATCTCGGCCACCGGCATCGTGTGCGGGACGATCTCCGAGTAGACCCGGGCCTCCCGTACCCGCCGTGCGATGAGCTGGGCGTACTGGGCTCCGAAGTCCACCACCAGGACAGGGCGCGGGGTGCTCATGTGCAGAAAGCCTACCCACCGACACGCCCGACGCCGACCCGGGACCCGAGTCGGCGCAGCGGCCCCGCCTACCGCGCCACGCCGCGGTCTCCCCGGTGCTACCGCAGCGCACCGGGAGCATCCGCCGGCACCGCCGGATGGCGCGGTGCCACCGGGGCCAGTCGAACGTACGGGGAGCCGAGCGGAGGGCGCGGATCCGGGTCCCCCTGGTTCGGCCAGAACGACATGGCCCGCTCGGCCTGGGCGGTGATGGTCAGGCTCGGGTTCACCCCGAGATTGGCCGAGACCGCCGCGCCGTCAACGACGTGCAGCCCGGGGTGCCCGTACACCCGCTGCCACGGGTCCACCACGCCGTCCTCCTCGGTGGCGCCGATCACCGCGCCGCCCAGAATGTGTGCGGTCACCGGCACATTGAACGGTTCGGTGAGCGCACCACCCGGCACCCCGTTGATCTCCTCTGCCAAGAGCCGAACCGCCCGGTTACCGGCCGGTATCCAGGTCGGGCTCGGCGCTCCGTGACCCGGTTCGCAGACGAGTCGTCGGCGACCGCCGAGCCCACGGCGCAGCCGCGTGGTCAACGAATTGTCCGCCGACTGCATGACCAGGGCGATCACCGTCCGCGCGGACCAGTTGCGGACCGACATCATCTGCGCCGCCGCACGCGGCCGCCGCACGAGGGTGCCCAGCCAGCGGCGCACCCGGCGTGGGCCGCCGTCCACCAACAGGGTCTGGAGCAGCCCCATCGCGTTCGAGCCCCGGCCGTAGCGGACCGGCTCGATGTGGGTCTGCGAATCGGGGTGGAACGAGCTGGTGATCGCCACCCCTTCGGTGAAGTCGACCCCCGCCGCCCGCGCCGCCCGCCGGGGCACCGACGCGCCGAGAACCGCCTCCGAATTGGTGCGGGTCAACGCGCCGAGGCGGGACGAGAGCCGCGGCAGCGCCCCCGCCACCTGCATCCCGTGCAGCAGACGCTGGGTACCCAACGCACCGGCGGCGAAGACCACCTGGTCGGCGTGGATCACCTGTGAGCGCCCCCGCAGCCAGGAGCCGGTACGCCGGGTGTGCACCGCGTACCCGCCCCCCTCGACCGGCGCGACGGCGGTCACGGTCGTCAACGGATGCACCTGTGCACCGAGCCGCTCGGCCAGCCACAGATAGTTCTTGGCCACCGTGTTCTTCGCGCCGAACCGGCAACCCGTCATGCAGGCACCGCAGTGCGTGCAGCCGGTTCGCTCCGGCCCCGCCCCGCCGAAGTAGGGATCGGGCACCCGCTGTCCCGGCCGGCCGAGGTGCACGCCGACCGGGGTGGCCCGGAAGGTGTGCCCGACCCCCATCCGCTCCGCCACCGCCCGCATCGCCCGGTCCGCGTCGGTGGTTTCCGGGTACGTGGTGACGCCGAGCATTCGCTTCGCCTGATCGAAGTGGCGGGTCAACTCCTCCCGCCAGTCGGTGATGTCCCGCCACTGCGGATCCTGAAAGAAGGCGTCCAGCGGCTCGTACAGCGTGTTCGCGTAGACCAGGGAACCGCCGCCCACCCCGGCGCCGGAGAGCACCAGCACGCCACCGGCCCGGCGTCGGCCCGCCCGCAGCAGGGTGATCCGCTGCAGGCCGTAGCAGCCCAGTCGTGGTGCCCAGACAAAGCGACGCAGTTGCCAGGACGTCTGTGGGAAGTCGCCGTCGGCGAAGCGGCGGCCCGCCTCCAGGACCCCGACCCGGTAGCCCTTCTCGGCCAGCCGCAGCGCGGCGACGCCACCACCGAAGCCCGACCCGATGACGACCACGTCGTACCGCATTGACCCATCATTACCGACCGGTAGCAATCGCGCCAGAGGCAGCTCAGGCCGGTTCGGGAAGAGCGGGCCGGGTGGTGCCGGAGAGCCAGGCGTCGAAGAGGGCGTCGAGCTGCTCGCCAGCGACCCGCTCGGCCAGTGCGACGAAGTCGTCGGTGGTGCCGTTACCGTCGCGCCGCTCGGCGGTCCAGGCCCGCAGGATGGCGAAGAAGGCGTCGTCGCCGACCGTCCGCCGCAGGGCGTGCACGGTCAGCGCCCCACGCTGGTAGACCGCGGTGCCGAACATCTGCCCCGGCCCCGGGTCCAGGGCCGGCAGCGACCAGTCTGTCCCCGCGTACCGGTCCTCGAAGGTATCCTGCACCGACCGACCCCCCTGGTGCTCCGCCCAGAGCCACTCGGCGTAGGTGGCGAAGCCCTCGTTCAGCCAGATGTCCCGCCACCGGGTCACCGCCACACTGTCGCCGAACCACTGGTGCGCCAGTTCGTGGACGACCACATCGAAGTTGGGCCGCCCGCTGCGGAAGAAGGCGGGGCCGTACACGGGACGGGACTGGGTCTCCAACGCGTACCCCACCCGCGGGTCGGCGACCGCCACCCCGCCGTAGGAGTCGAACGGGTACGGCCCGAAGCGGTCGGCCAGGAAGTCGGCGATCTCGCCGGTACGGGCCAGTGAGACGGCCTCCGGGCTGGTCTCCGAGAGCTGCTCCGGCACGGCGGTGACGATCGGCTTCCCGGCGTGGGTGCCGGTCTCCACCCGGTAGGCGCCGATCACCAGGGTAGTCAGATAGCTCGCCATCGGGGCCCGCTGCGCCCAGCGCCAGGTGGTTCGGCCGTCGGCGCTGCTCTGCTCCCCGGGCACCCCGTTGCTGAGCGCGGCGAGCCCGTCCGGGACGGTGACCTCGATGTCGTACGTCGCCTTGTCACTCGGGTGGTCGTTCACCGGGAACCAGGCGGCGGCCGAGTAGGGCTGGCCGAGCGCGATCGCACCGTCCTCGGTGTGCAGGAAACCGCCGCCGCCCAGCGGACCGTTCGGCCGGGTGCCGGGGCGGCCGGCGTACTCGACCGCGACGGTGAAGCGGCTGCCCTGGGCCAGCCCCCGCGCTGGCGTCACCACCAGCTCGTCGCCGTCGCGGCGGTGGCGGGCCCGGTCCCCATCCACCTCGACCGCCGTGACCTCCAGACCCTGCAGGTCCAGGTTGAACCGGGACAGCGGTTGGGTGGCGACGGCGGTGACCGCCGCCTGCCCCCGGAGCCGATCGCTGGCCGGATCGTAGTCGACGACGAGCCGGTAGTGCTCCACGTCATATCCGCCGTTGCCCGCACCCGGCACGTACGGGTCGCCCAGGTCAACAGCGCCCGGACGGAAGTCGCCGCCCGGATTTGCCGACGAGCAGCCGGTGAGCAGGGTCGCCGCCACGACGACGACGGCGGCGAGGCCGGGTCGAACCCGGGCGGAGGTGGACCGCACCGGTCGAGCCTAACCACCCGACCGGCGCGATGACGCACCTCCGCACCGGTTAACGATCCAGGACCAGGCCGACCTTCTGGAACTCCTTGAGGTCGCGGTAGCCGCACTTGGCCATCGCCCGGCGCAGCCCACCGAAGAGGTTGAGCTGGCCATCCGGCTCGTCGGCCGGGCCGTACAGCAACCGTTCCATCGAGCCGACCGGCTCGCCGGCGGCCTCGAAGGCGCCCCGGGGCAGTGACGGGTGGCTGGCGGCCGAGTGCCACCAGGCGCCGCCGGCCGGCGCCTCCGGGCAGAGCGAGAGCGGCTCACCCAGCATCACCGCGTCGGCGCCACAGCCAAGTGCCTTGGCGATGTCGCCGGATGTCCGGATGTCACCGTCGGCGATCAGGTGGACATAGCGGCCGCCGGTCTCGTCCAGGTAGTCCCGGCGGGCCGCGGCGGCGTCGGCGATCGCGGTGGCCATCGGCACCCGGATGCCCAGCACCGACTCGGTGGTTGACCAGTCGTCACCGCCGATCCCCACGATCACCCCGGCGGCACCGGTGCGCATCAGGTGCAGGGCGGTCTTGTAGTCGGTGCAGCCGCCGACGACCACCGGCAGGTCCAGGTCGGCGATGAACTCCTTGAGGTTCAGCGGCTCGTCGGTGGTGGAGACGTGCTCGGCGGAGACGATGGTGCCCTGGATCACCAGGATGTCCACCCCGGCGTCGAGGATCACCGGGGCGAGCGCCAGGGTGTGCTGCGGCGAGACGCGTACCGCCACCGTCTGGCCGCCGGCCCGCAGCTCACGAACCCGCTCGGCGATCAGGTCCGCGCGAATCGGCTCGGCGTACACCTCCTGAAGCCGTCGGGTGTGGTGCGGCCCGGTCGCGCCGGTGCGGGTGGGGCGGGGCGACGGGTTCGTGGCGTCCTCGCCCAGGCCGGCCAACTCCGCCAGTACCTTCGCCGGGTTCTCGTATCGGGTCCAGAGACCCTCCACGTTGAGCACACCGAGGCCACCGAGCTGGCCGAGCCGCACCGCCGAGGCCGGGCTCATCGTCGCGTCGGAGGGGTGACCGACGCAGGGGATGCCGAACGGGTACGCATCGAGCTGCCAGGCCGTCGACACATCGTCGACGTCGCGGGTACGGCGGCTCGGCACGATCGCGATGTCGTCCAGGTGGTAGCCGCGCTGCGCGGTCTTGCCCAGCCCGATCTCGACCACGTCACGCATGGGGACTCCAGACGGTAGGGGGTGGTGGGTCAGCGGGTGTGGTAATTGGGCGCCTCAGCGACCATCTGGATGTCGTGCGGGTGGCTCTCCTTGAGCCCGGCCGCGGTGATCCGAATGAGCTGTCCGCGCTGGTGCAGCTCGGCGACGCTCTCCGCGCCGGCGTACCCCATCGCCAGGCGCAACCCGCCGACCAACTGGTGGGCGACCTGGGCGAGCGGGCCGCGGTACGGCACCTGACCCTCGACACCCTCGGGGACGAGCTTCTCGTCGCTGGTGACATCCTGCTGGAAGTAGCGGTCCTTCGAGTACGACCGGACCTGGCCCCGGGATTGCATCGCGCCCAGCGAGCCCATCCCCCGGTAGGCCTTGTACTGCTTGCCGTTGATGAAGATCAGCTCACCGGGACTCTCCGCGCAGCCCGCGAGCAGGCCGCCCAGCATCACCGTGTCCGCACCGGCCACGAGCGCCTTGGCGATGTCGCCGGAGTACTGGATGCCACCGTCACCGATGACCGGAACGCCGGCCGGCCGGGCCGCCCGGGCCGCCTCCATGATCGCGGTCACCTGCGGCACGCCGACGCCGGCCACGATCCGCGTCGTGCAGATCGCCCCCGGCCCGACCCCCACCTTGACCCCGTCCACACCGGCCTCGACGAGCGCCTTCGCCCCCGCGTAGGTGGCGACGTTACCGCCGACGACATCGACGCGGACGTCCTTCTTGATCCGGGCGACCATCTCCAGCACCGCCCGTTGGTGACCGTGCGCGGTGTCCACGATCAAGACGTCCACGCCGGCGTCCACCAGGGCGCGGGCCCGCTTGTACGCGTCCTCGCCCACACCGACGGCGGCGGCGACGCGGAGCCGACCGGCGGAGTCCTTGGTGGCGTTCGGATACTGCTCGCTCTTGGTGAAGTCCTTGACGGTGATCAGGCCCCGCAGCTTGCCGGTGCCGTCAACGATCGGCAGCTTCTCGACCTTGTGCTGGCGCAGCAGGCCGAGCGCGTCGTCCTTGCTGACGCCGACCGGGGCGGTGACCAGCGGGGTTCGGGTCATGATCTCGCGGACCGGCGTGGCCGGGTCGGAGACGAAACGCATGTCGCGGTTGGTGACGATGCCGACCAGTTGGCCGTCGCCGTCAACCACCGGCACACCGGAGATCCGGTACTGCCCGCAGAGCGTGTCCACGTCCTGAAGGGTGTCGTTCGGGCCCGCGGTCACCGGGTTGGTGATCATTCCGGACTCGGAGCGCTTCACCAGGTCGACCTGGAGCGCCTGGTCCTCCACGGAGAGATTGCGGTGCAGCACGCCGATCCCGCCCTGGCGAGCCATGGCGATCGCCATCCGGCCCTCCGTCACCGTGTCCATCGCGCTGGACAGCAGCGGGATGTTCAGCTCGACGCCGCGGGTCAGCTTCGTGCGGGTGTTCACCCGACTCGGCACGACATCCGACTCGCCCGGCTGGAGCAGCACATCGTCGAAGGTCAGACCGAGTGGAACCACCCGCGCCGAACCGGCGGGCAGCTCCGGCAGGTGACCGCCCAGCTCACCGCCATCTGCGTCGGTCGGTTGAACTGTGCTGGGCGAATTTTCCACGATTGCTCCCCTGAGCTGCTCGAACGGGCTTCAGCGAGGTGGCGCGGGCGGGCACCGGCAGAAACCGGGTAGCGGCGCTTCGCCCATCGTACCCATCGACTGGCCGCGCCCCCGCTGCCGGCGGGCAGGTCACGTACGCCCAGGGCAGGCAGGTCACCTCGGCCCAGGGCGGGCGGAGACCGGGCGTTGGGTCTACGGTGAGGGGGTGCACGACGAGCCCATCGATCCCTTCAATGGAGAGCCGGCCGACTCGACGGCGGGCCAGCCCGATTCCGGCGACGCCGAGCTCGATCCGCTGAGCGACGCCGAGCGGCAGGAGGTGCTGGAGGACCTCGCCGACCTGGAGATCTACCAGGCCCTGCTGGCACCGATCGGGGTACGCGGTCTGGTGATCAAGTGCGAGGATTGCCGGGAGCCGCACTACTTCGGCTGGGATCTACTTCGCGGCAACCTGCGTCATCTACTCAGCTCCGGGCACCCCCGGGTGCACGAGCCGGCGTACGACCCCGATCCGGATCACTACGTGACCTGGGACTACGCCCGCGGGTACGCCGACGGGGTGCACGACACCCTGAGCGAGGGCAGCGACGAGGAGCCGAACTCCAACCGCTGACCCGGGCGCTCGACCGGGTCTCGGGCCCGATCGATCCCGCATTCTCGACTGATCGACACCCGGAGCCGGGGCTGGTCGATCGACACGTCAGTGACGCATCAGGCGACCAATCCGGCGCGGAAGCCGGCGGCGACCGCGTGGGCACGGTCCCGGGCGCCGAGCTTGCGGAAGAGTCGCCGGGCGTGGGTCTTGACCGTGTCCTCGGAGACGAACAGCTCCCGGCCGATCTCGGCGTTGCTCTTGCCCTCGGCCATCCCCAGGAGCACCTGTAGCTCCCGCTCGGTCAGCCCGACCGCTGGCCGCGACTCCCGAGCTGGGCCGCCAGCTGGGACCACGGCGGGCTCACCCGCCGGGTCGGCGGGATCGTCGCCGCGCTGCACCGGTACGACCGTGGGCCCTCCACCAGATCCCTCGGCGGCCCCGGCCGGCCAACCCGACGGGGGGTCGGCGGGAGCCCGGCCGCCGGGAGTAGCGCGGACCGACCCGCCCACCGAAGCCGCGTCCCGGGCCGGATCGACCCGGTGGCGGTTGGCCCGCCCGGGGGCGGAGAGCAGCAGCAGCGCCTTCGCCACCGAGCTGGTGAGGTCGTGGTCGGCGCCCTGAATCAGCCCTCGGGCACCCGCGCTGATGGTCGCCGCCGCCGACTCGGACTCCTCGATACCCAGCAGCACCACCGCCGCCTGCGGCGCCCGGGCCAGGACCCGGCGAACGAACCCCGCACTGTCTGGCCGGGTCAGCGCCGTATCAACAAGCACCACGTCGGCGGGGCGTTCGGCGAGTCGCAGCATCACCTCCGGGTCGGAGACAGCAGTTCGCACCGCCCCAGACAGCCCCAGCCGCGCCGCGGCGGAGGTCAGGTGTTGCGCCGCCAAGGGCGTCCGAACGCACACGAGAACCGTACGCACAATGGTCTCCTCTCCGTCAACGAGCAGACCATGACGGAGTCCGGTCGGGAGGGGGTTCCCGCCAATCCTTCGAACTTTTCCGACAGTTGGGGCATTTGCCGCGAGTTGTCCGGGGTTCCGGTCCTGGGGGACCACCAAATGGACAGGCAGCACCACCAACCGGGCCACACCGAGGCACTGGCGCGGTTGGCGGCGAAGGACGGGGCGGGGGTCGGCGTGTTGGCCTGGCCGTGGTGGCCGCCGGCGCCGCCGGGTGAGGTGGCGGCGCTGCGGCGCCGGTTCTCTCCGACCGGACTCTCACCAGAGCCCAACGCGGTCAACGCACCCGCGTCGCGAGCGGCTCGCCACTCCAGGACTCAGCCTCGATGCGTAGGTTGCACTCCGCCGGGAACGTCCGCCGTTTCGGGCGTCCGCCCGGCTCGAGCAAGGCGCCGAAGCGAGCGCCGTTGCTACTTCGTGGGCTGGCGGGTTCCGGGGCAATCACCCCGACCGCCCATCGCCGTGTGTGGCGGGCAAGAGCTGCCCGGCCTTACACCGACCCGGGCACCACAGGCTGAGCACTGTGACTGAGGCGACATAGCTGCGCTCCCTTCTCAGCTGAACTACCGGGAGGCGTGCCAACCGGACCGTCGGCACACCCGGGCCCGGCTCCGGACCCTCTCCGCCGGCAGCTGGGCTTTCCCCCGCACGGTGGCGTCAACCCCGCGATCTGTTGCGCGCCAGCTCAATGCCAGTGGTCGCGCCGGGTAGATATCAGTGGCATCGGGCGTGAGGCGGTGCTGGCGCGGGGCTGGCCACACTGTTAGGGGTCCAACCAAGGGTGGCCCAGTCGTGGCGGCTGTCCCATCCGTGGTCAATCTCCTGCAGCGAGGTCCAGCGGTAGTACCCGGATGGCGGCCGGGTGCCACCATCGGTAGCGATCCACCCGCAGCCCGGCAGAACGCGCTTCGCGGGAGTGCCGCCGCGGCACAGCACTCCTCGGATCTGGCCCGGTAAGTATCCTTGATTGCTTGCCAAACTATTTTGAGGTTGGCCGCGGCTGCACCGCAAATCAACGTTGCAATGGTCCTCAATCTGGGACGCCCGCAGTCCTGGCGGAAAACCAACGGATATGGCTGACCTACGGAGACGCAGGGGGCGATGATGTCGCAGCGATGGTCTCCACTACGTTCACGACGGATTTGTCCGGTAAACGTAGTGGAGGACGCTACTGATCCTGTCGCGCGCCGATGCCGGCATCACCTGGGCGGTTAATGCGTTGCGTCGGTCGAAAAGGGCGGCAAGGATTGTCGACATGCCGCAGGTGGAGATCGATATTCGGCCCTACGCCAACGACGACTGGGATGCGATCGCGCGCATTCACGATGCCGCGCGACGTGACGAGTTACGCGGATCCGCCGGGGTCGAGGCTTTCCTGACCCTTGCGCAGACCGCCGAGCGAGAAGGGCTTTTCGACGGGCACCTGTGGGTGGCAGAGGCCGGTGGCAGCGTAGCCGGCTTCGTCGCACTCGACGACGACGAAGTAACCTGGCTGTACGTCGACCCGCAACGCTACCGGCAGGGAATCGGCAGGGCGCTGCTCGGCCACGCGGTCGCCGCAGCCGGGCCCCGGGTCGAGGTCACCGTCCTCGACGGTAACCCGGCCGCCGAGGCGCTCTACGCCAGCGAGGGGTTCACCGTCACGCAGACCCGGACCGGCCCGCTGGTCGGCAACGAGACGTTCACCGCCACCGGTCACATCATGCACCTCGACAAGCCCGACGCGCCACCGGACGAACGTCGGGTGCCGACCGTCGACACGGTGTGACCGGCCGACCCTCCTCGGCCGGTGAGGGTGTTCACGCGGCGACGGCACCGCCGTCACGTGGCGGCCAACCGGACTGGCTCCGTTACGTGGGCAGCGCATGACCACCTACCCTGCCGGAATCGGGCCGCTAAGTGTGGTCCTCATCGCCCATGCCAGGGGTCGCAACGCGGTTTTCCGCCAACCCAGTACGAACCATCTACCCGGCAGTCCTCACGATGCCTTCGCCTGGCGACGCCCAGAGACGGCTGTTGGCCGGCACCCGAACCGGGTGCCGGCCAACAGTTTCTTTCCCCCTTGGTTGGGTCAGGTCTGTGGGCGGGGGGTGTGGTGCTGCGGTGGGGTCAGTTGGTCCAGTGCGCGGCGACGAGGTCGGCGGCCTGGGTCTCCCACTGGGCGTAGTGGAACGGGTAGGCCGACACCTGGACCTTCTGGGCGGCTTCGGTCAACGGCAGTTCCTGCCAGCCGTCGACCTGCTTGAGCCCGTTGAGGAAGGCGGTGGTGGAGTACTCGGGGTCGGTGATCTGCTCCACGCTGCCCCAACCGGAGGAGGGGCGCTGCTGGAACAGGCCCTGCGAGTCGTGGTCGTTACGCGCACCCAGGTGACCCAGGTTCTCCAGCTTCGACTCCTGCAAGCTGGTAGCGATCGCCACCACGGCGGCGCGTTCGTCCATGCCGGCCTTCTTCGTGGCCTCGATGATCGCCTTCACATTCGATACCTGCTCGTCGCCCAGGTCGATGCGGGACTGCTTGCCCTGGGTGCCGTGCGGGATCAGCGTGTCCATGTCCGGCTTGTCCACCTGCACGGCAGCGGCGGCGGCGGGGGTGGTGTCGGTGAGGGTGGCCAGGGGGCCGGCGACGACACCGGTGGACAGGGCCAGACCAGCGATACCAAGCACACTACGACGCAGAATCGTGTTCACCATGGGGGTTGCTCCATTCGGGGGTCGACACCCATCACGCACGCCCGAAGGGGGTCAGGCGGCAACAGGGTGCAAGCACCGTCCGGCGCTCAAAGAACAGGAAAGAAAAGATCGGCTACCGCGGTCCGGGGACACGCACGGCGCCGGGTCCAGATGTAACGACCGGCGGACCGCCACCATTCCGGGGCTCACGCACGCCCGGCATCCGCCATCGGCGGGGCGCTTCCACGGCCGTACGCAGGGTGTAACGCCCCGACGGCCGCCGAGATTCCACCACCACGGTGCCCCCGACCACACCCCACACAGGCATCAACCAGACACTGATGACACCCCTCTCAAGGCATAGGCCTCTCGCGACGTAGACATCAAACGGCTACGAGCCCTGTCGGTGATCAACCGCGGTAAACGAAGACACTCCGGAGCGGACCAGCTTCTGAGCAGGCCGGAACTGGATCTAGCATGAGGCGCCATCCGAAGTACCTCTGCCGGCTGCGCGGGCCGTCCCGGGCGGTGGGCCTTAGGTACGGCTGTTGGCCGGCACCCGGTTCGGGTGCCGGCCAGCAGCGTGTTTTCCTCTTGGCGCAGTGTTGACTGTGCTGGTTTAGCTGGTGCTGTACTCGCTGCCTAGCCTGGCGGTGTGGTCAGCGATCCGGTTGGCTCACTTGTTGAGCCGCCACTGGTCCACGGTCTCGCCTCGGAGAACGCTGAGTAGTGCCTCTTTGTTCTCGAAGCTGGTGACCTTGTCCCGGTCTTCGCTCAGGTGGATGTGCCAGAGGTGTGATGGGTCGGAGGTGGCGGCTTCGTCCTTGCGGAAGTCCCAGCCTTCCACCTCGTTGTCGCTGTCGGCCTGTCCGAAGAACTCACGCCAGCCGTCCAGGCGAGGATCGTCGGGGTCCTGGCCGGAGGCGAGCAGGCGGCTGGAGTACTCGGCGATGTTGGTGGCCTCCGAGAAGGTCCAGTCGTAGGCGGCGGCCTTGTCCGAGGGTCCGCCCTGGTCGTTGTCGTCTAGGACGGAGTAGTCGGTGGGGCTGTTGGCTACGCGGGTGTTGTGGTAGCCGGGCTTGTCGGTGTAGACACCGCCGTCGGCCGTGCCGGGCTGCAACTTCAGCAGTTCCTCCTGCAGCCACGACGAGGCCTCGGCCACCTTGTCCGGGTTGCCGGCAGCGGTTGCGGGCGTGGCGCCCACCGCGAAGGCTCCGCCCAGGGTCGCGGACGCGGCCAGGGCCAGCACACTACGACGCAGAATCGTGTTCATGAGAATGCTCCATTCGGGGGTCGACACCCCACACGCACCCAAAAGGGGAGGGGCGCAGGGTGCGAGCACCGTCCGGCGCTCAACAGAAAAGGGGGGGGGGGGGGGAAGGAAGTTCCTCGGCTACCGCGGTCCGGGGGACACCCACGGTGCCGGGTCCAGGTGTAACGACCGGCGGGCCGCCACCATTTCCGGGGCCTCACCCACCCCACCGGTGGGTCGCTTCCTCGGTCGTACGCAGGGTGTAACGCTCCGACGCCGGCCGGGATTCCGCCCACCACCATGCCCCCGACCACACGCCACACGGGCATGATGGGGATATCAGTGACGATGGCCTAACCGGGTGCCGCACTCACCCATCGCGCGGCAAGATATGTGGCCATTGCGCAGGCTCAGCGCCAATTTCCCGTCATTACACGTACACCTTCTCTACCTATAGGTCGTTCCAGCAGTGGCGCGCAGACCACCTCGACACCGAACGCGAACTCCGCGCCACCGGAGTCCTCCACGCCGACCACCGCCCCGACACCGTCGCGGTCAACCCCGAAGTCCTCTACGGCCTGCGCTACCGCAGCACCCCACCGGCTTCCGACCGCCGGACATTCAGCCGGCACCCGCCCGGACAGAAACTCGGCGTATCCAGGACATTTAGCTGACGCACAACACGATCACTCCCGACCGGCCTGCGCCGGTACCGGGAACGACTCCGCGGCGAGACGGCGTACTGGCGGGTCAGCCAACCGTGACGCGCATCGTGTGCCAACCGGTCGCGCCGTCCGGAGCCACCGGCGCGCTCCGGCCGGTCTGCGTCTCACCGGTCACGTCGGTGGCCCGAACCTGAAGCGTGTGCTCCCCCGGCGTCGCATCCCACCGCCACGACCACTGCACCCAGGTATCCACCGAGACCGTCGGCGCGAGGTCCGCCTCCCGCCAGGGCCCCTCGTCCACCCGGACCTCCACCCGCCGGATGCCCCGGTGCTGCGCCCAGGCGACACCGGCGACAACCACCTCCCCCGCCACCAGCCGGCTCCGCCGCCGGGGCGTGTCGATCCGCGACTGGGTCTTCACCGGGCCCTGCGCCGACCAGCCGCGCGGCACCCAGTACGCGTCGAAGTCCGCGAAGCTGGTCAACTCCAACTCGGTGACCCACTTACAGGCCGACACATAGCCGTACAGGCCCGGCACCACCATCCGGACCGGGAAGCCGTGCTCGACCGGCAGCGGCTCACCGTTCATACCGACCGCCAGCAGCGCGTCCCGCCCGTCCCGCAGCACTGCCGTGGGGGTGCCGCAGGTCCAGCCGTCGACCGACCGCCCAACCACCTGATCCGCGCCCGGCAGCGGATCCGCCTCGGCCAACAGCTCCCGCAGCGGCACCCCCAGCCAGCGGGCATTGCCGATCAGGTCACCGCCGACCTCGTTCGACACGCAGGCCAACGTGACATACCGCTCGACCAGCGGCCGGGCCAGCAGGTCGGCGAAGCTGAGGGTGATCGGGTTACGGACCCGGCCGTGGATGCGCAACTGCCAGGTGGCCGGATCAACCTGCGGCACCACCAGGGCGGTGTCGATCCGGTAGAAGCCGGATCTGGGCGTGACGTAGGAGGCGAGCTGCGGCAGATCCAGATCGGCACCGGCCGGCACCGCGGCGGCCGGCGAGGCCGGGGCCGGCAGCACGACCGCCGCCCGGGCCGCCGACACTCCCCGCCGGCCACTCAGCCACCGGCCGCCGACACCGGCTGCCCCCGCCGCACCGAGCAGCAGCCCACTCGCGGTGAGGAACCGTCGCCGGGACTCCGGACTCGGCCCCACGGCCTGCTCCCGGGCAGCCGACCCGGAACCCGGCGCACCGGAATCGGCCGGCGGGGTGGGGACGGACCAAGGCCAGGGATCCCACTCCAACGGGCCCTGGATGAACGCCCAGAGCACCAACCCACCGAGGCTGCCCCCGGCCAGCGCCGGCAGAGCGTCGGCGAATTCCGCGCCGGCCCGGGTCAGGGCGGCGAACGCCCCCAGCGCCGTGAACGCCGTGACACCGGCAAACCCGTACGCCAGGTGCCGCCGGGACAGGACGCCGAGCAGTGCGGCGAAGCCGGCCAACAGCAGGGCCGTCCCCACCAGCAGCGCGACCTTGTCGTAGCTGCCGAACAGCGCGATGCCGAACTGTTTGAGTGGCTCCGGCACGGTGTCGACCACCAGCCCGCCGACGGCTACCAGGGGAGCGGAACGGGGGCCGGTCAACACCGCGACGAGCTCCGCCGCGCCGATCGCCACCGCAGCGGCGATCACCCCGGCCAAAGCGGCGTGGCGATAGGTCGTACTGGTCACGCGGACCAGTGTTTCCAATCTCGGTCCGCGTCGGTAGTCACGTCAGCGTTCCGTAAGCAGTCCGGAAGACGCGTCGGGGCGCGTCGCCACTGTGGACGACGCGCCCCGACCGAGCGTCCGGCGTGGGTCAGAAACCCGGGCCGTGCTGGTGGCCGTGGCCGTGGCCACCCGCGGCCGGCTCCGGCTCCTGCGGCTTGTCCACCACGAGGCTCTCGGTGGTGAGCAGCAGGCCCGCGATCGACGCGGCGTTGGCGACGGCGTTACGGGTCACCTTCACCGGGTCGAGAATGCCAGCCTTGGCCAGGTCGACGTACTCGCCGGTGGCCGCGTCAAGGCCGTGGCCCCAGTCCTTGTCAACGACCTTCTGCACCACCACGTAGCCGTCGTGGCCAGCGTTCTGGGCGATCCAGCGCAGCGGCTCGACCAGCGCCTTGCGCACGATCGAGACGCCGACCTTCTCGTCCCCGGTGAGGCCGAGGTCACCATCGAGCGCCGGCAGGACCTGGGCCAGGGCGGCACCGCCGCCGGGCACCGTGCCCTCCTCGACCGCGGCCTTGGTGGCGGCGATGGCGTCCTCGATGCGGTGCTTGCGCTCCTTCATCTCGACCTCGGTCGCCGCACCCGCCCGGATCACGGCGACGCCGCCGGAGAGCTTGGCCAGCCGCTCGGCGAGCTTCTCCCGGTCCCACTCGGAGTCCGATGCCTCGATCTCCTTGCGGATCTGGGCGACCCGGTCCGCGGCGTCGGCGGCCTTGCCGCCGCCGTCAACGACGGTGGTGTTCTCCTTGTCGACCACCACCCGCCGAGCGGTGCCGAGCACCTCCAGCCCGACCTGGTCAAGCTTGTAGCCCAGCTCGGGGGCGACCAGCTCGGCGCCGGTCAGGATCGCCATGTCCTGCAGCATCGCCTTGCGGCGGTCGCCGAAGCCGGGAGCCTTCACCGCGCAGACCTTCATGGTCTTGCGGAGCGCGTTGACCACCAACGTGGACAACGCCTGGCCCTCGACGTCCTCGGCGATGATGAGCAGCGGCTTGCTCTCCTGGAGAACCTTCTCCAGCAGCGGCAGCAGCTCCTCGATCGCCGAGATCTTCTGCGTGGTGATGAGGATGTACGGGTCCTCGAGGACCGACTCCTGCCCCTCCGCGTCAGTGACGAAGTTGGGCGAGATGAAGCCCTTGTCGAACTGGAGACCCTCGGTCACGTCCAGCTCGGTGGCGAGGGTGGAGCCCTCCTCGACGGTGATGACACCGTCGCGGCCGACCCGCTCCATCGCCTCGGCGATGAGCTCACCGATCGTGGAGTCCTGCGCGGAGACGGTCGCGACGTGCGCGATCGCCGCCTTGTCCGACACCTCGACGGCCTTGCCGAGCAGCGCCTCGGAGACCTTGGTGGCCGCCGCGTCGATGCCCCGCTTGAGGCCGGTCGGGTTGGCGCCGGCCGCCACGTTGCGCAGGCCCTCCCGGACCAGCGCCTGGGCCAGCACGGTGGCGGTGGTGGTCCCGTCGCCGGCGACGTCGTTGGTCTTGGTCGCCACCTCCTTGACCAACTGCGCGCCGAGGTTTTCGTGCGGGTCGGTGAGCTCGATCTCCTTGGCGATCGTCACGCCGTCGTTGGTGATCGTGGGTGCACCAAACTTCTTGTCCAGGACGACGTTGCGCCCGCGGGGGCCGAGGGTGACCTTGACCGCATCCGCGAGGGCGTTGACACCGTGCTCCAGCTGGTGCCGAGCGTCGTCCGAGAAGCTCAGGATCTTCGCCATGAATGTCCCTTCGAAGCGTCGTCGCCCCGGCCCGGCGAGCCGGACCGGGGCGACGACACTGCTCTCGGTTACCTACTTCTCGATGACCGCGAGGACGTCGCGGGCGGAGAGCACCAGGTACTCCTCGCCGGCGTACTTGACCTCGGTGCCGCCGTACTTCGAGTAGAGGACGGTGTCGCCGACCTTGACGTCGATCGGCACACGGTTGCCCTTGTCGTCGATCCGGCCCGGGCCGACAGCGAGGACAGTGCCCTCCTGCGGCTTCTCCTTGGCGGTGTCGGGAATCACGATGCCCGACGCCGTGGTGGTCTCAGCCTCATTCGCCTGGACCACGATGCGGTCCTCGAGCGGCTTGATCGCAACCTTGGTCGCGGTAGTCACGGGCATACCCTCCTGGGGTACTTGGTTTCGTTGCCAACCGGTAAATCGGCCAGCTCAATCTGCCACATGCCACCGGGCGGGGCCGTCGTCGCGGGTGCCGGTCCGCCTGGCGTTAACCTGCCGGGCACCAGGGCCCGGAGGTTGGCACCCTCAGGTTGAGAGTGCTAATCGCAGGTTATTCCTCGGCTAGCACTCCGTCAAGGAGAGTGCCAACGAACCGCCCAACGCGTCGCGCGGACGAGTGAGGTGGGCCGGCACACGCCCGGCGGCACCCCGACTCCGCTCCCCGCGTACCAGCCGGAAGAATGGCGGGGTGGACCTGGGACAGCTGGCGCGGCTGCGTACCCCCGCGGGGTCGGCAGCGCTCGCGGCGGCGACCGAGGTGGCCGGCGGCGACCCGCTGGCCGCGGCGGCGGCGCTTCGCTCTGCCGGGCTTCCGGCCGACCTGGCCGCGGCGGCGCTGACCCAGGCCGAGCTGCGCCGTCGTGCGGTGGGCAAGTTCGGTCCGGGAGCGGCCGACCTGTTCTTCACCCGGGCCGGCCTGGAGCAGGCAACCCGTCAGGTGGTGGCACGGCGACGCGCCGAACGGGTGCACGCCAGCGGCGTCCGCGCCCTGGCCGACCTCGGCTGCGGAATCGGCGCCGACGCACTCGCCGCCGCCCGGGCCGGGATCCGGGTGTACGGAGTGGAGGCTGACCCGCTCACCGCCGCGACCGCCACCGCGAACGCCGAGGCCGCCGGCCTCGCCGAACGCTTCACCGTCACCCAGGGGGACGCGACCACCTTCGATCTCAGCCAGGTGGACGGGGTCTTCTGTGACCCCGCCCGCCGGGCCTCCGGTCGACGGATCTTCAACCCGAACGCCTACTCCCCACCCTGGGACTTCGTGCTCTCCCTGACCGAGCGGGTGCCGCGGACGGTGGTCAAGGTGGCACCCGGCCTGGATCACGCACTGATCCCACCCGGCGCGGAGGCGGAGTGGGTCAGCGTCAACGGCGACCTGGTCGAGGCCGCCCTGTGGTGCGGCGAGTTCGCGACGGTGGCCCGCCGCGCGACCGTGCTGCGAGAGGAGCCGCCAACCGCCACCACCGGCCCGGTCGGACCCGCCACGCGGGTACACGAGCTGACCGGCTCCCGCGTCGCCGAAGCCCCGGTCGGGCCGGTTCGCCGCTACGTCTACGACCCGGACCCGGCGGTGGTCCGCGCGCACCTCGTCGCCGAGCTGGCCGGCGCCCTCGACGCCACCCTCGCCGACCCGACGATCGCCTACCTGTACGCCGACACTCCCACGCCAACCCCCTTCGCCCGCTGCCTGGAGATCACCGACGTGCTGCCGTTCTCGCTGAAGCGGCTTCGCGCCCTGCTGCGCGAGCGGCGGGTCGGCCGGGTGGAGATCCGCAAGCGGGGCTCAGCCCTCGAGCCGGAGAAGCTCCGCCGCGATCTGCGGTTGACCGGCGACCAGCCGGCGAGCCTCGTGCTGACCCGGGTGGACGGCGCTCCCACGGTGCTGATCTGCCGTCCGGCCACCAACTAGGCTGAGGGTGTGGCGCGACGACAGGTGACACCGGCGACCACGCTGCTGAACCAGCGGAAAGTCAGGTACCGCACCCATCCGTACGACGTCCCGGCGGACGCCCCGAACTACGGAGCACTTGTTGCGGCGACGCTCGGCCTGCCGGCGGACCGCGTGTTCAAGTCACTGGTAGCCGTGGCCGATGGCGCGCTCACCATCGTGGTCGTCCCGGTGACCAGCGAACTCGGCCTCAAAGCCCTGGCCGCCGCGCTAGGCGCCAAACGGGCCGGGCTGGCCGACCGGGCCACGGCCGAACGTGCCACCGGATATGTGCGCGGCGGCATCAGTCCGCTCGGACAGCGACGCAACCTGCCGACCGTGCTCGACGAAAGCGCCCTTCACCACGAGACCATCTACGTCTCGGCTGGCCGCCGGGGGCTCCAGCTGGAACTGGCCCCGCAGGACCTGGTCACCCTCACCAACGCCCGCACGGCACGGGTCGCCTCCCCCTAGACCGGGACCCGCCAACGCCTACTGGGGCCCGCGGCGGTGCCGGCCGAGGTCTACACCGCCGGCACCGAGGCGATTCTGGGGCGCGCGCCCCCGAAGTGACCCCAGGCCGGTGACCGCACCGGGCAAGGACACGGCAGACCAGGCGCCGTCACAGCCCAAGACCACGACGTTGCCGAATTGTTACTGCCGACAACAAACTCATGACCTCGCCACTCTTGTGTCGTCCAGGGATCGCGGAATAGGTTGCCGGGCACAACAAACCATCCCCCAATCCCCCACCTGGAAAGGACCCTGCAGATGCGCAAGGGTTTCCTCGCCGCTGCGACCGTCGGCCTCCTGGCCACCGGCAGCATGGCGGCCTGTGGCGACAACTCCGACGAGGAGTCGGCCGGCAAGACCCCCAAGGTCGGCGTGATTCTCCCGGACAGCAAGTCCTCCGCCCGCTGGGAGGGCGCGGACCGCACGTTTCTGGAGGACGCCTTCAAGGAGGCTGGCGTCGAGGCCGACATCCAGAACGCGCAGGGTGACAAGACCCAGTTCCAGACCATCGCCGACCAGATGATCACCCAGGGAGTCACCGCCCTGATGATCGTCAACCTGGACTCCGGCACCGGCAAGGCCGTCCTCGACAAGGCCAAGTCGCAGGGGGTCGCCACCATCGACTACGACCGCCTGACCCTCGGCGGCTCGGCGGAGTACTACGTCAGCTTCGACAACGAGGCCGTCGGCAAGCTCCAGGGCGAGGGACTGGTCAAGTGCCTCTCCGACGGCGGCGTGCAGAACCCGTCGATCGTGTACCTGAACGGCGCGCCGACCGACAACAACGCCACCCTGTTCAAGAACGGGTACGACTCGGTCCTGAAGCCGAAGTTCGACGCCGGCGAGTACCAGCAGGTCGCGGACGACTCCGTGCCGGACTGGGACAACGCGCAGGCCGCCACGATCTTCGAGCAGCAGCTCACCAAGTCCGGCGGCAAGATCGACGGGGTGCTCGCGGCGAACGACGGACTCGGGAACGCCGCCATTTCAGTGCTGAAGAAGAACAAGCTCAACGGCAAGGTCCCGGTCACCGGCCAGGACGCCACCCCGCAGGGCCTACAGAACATCCTCGCCGGAGACCAGTGCATGACCGTCTACAAGGCGATCAAGCAAGAGGCTGCTGCCGCCGCCGAACTGGCCATCTCGCTGGCCAAGGGGGAGCGGAAGGAGACCGGCCAGACCATCAAGGACCCGGAGAGCGGCCGGGATGTGCCCGCCGTGCTGCTCACCCCCCAGGCGATCTACCAGGAGAACGTCAAGGACGTCATCGCCGACGGCTTCGTGACCAAGGACGAGGTCTGCACCGAGGCGTACGCCGAGCTCTGCGCGAGCGCCGGCATCAGCTGACCGCCGGCCGGCACCGTCGCCCGGCACGGGCCACCCCCGTGCCGGGGCGACGTGTCACCACATCCGGTGGTACGACGACCTCCCCTCATGTGCGTTAAGGAGTCCCCGTGTCCGCGACCCCCCTGCTGGAACTGCGCGGGATCGACAAGAGCTTCGGTCCCGTACAGGTCCTGCGTGATGTCGCTTTCTCTGCCTTCCCCGGGCAGGTGACCGCGCTGGTCGGCGACAACGGCGCCGGCAAGTCCACCCTGGTCAAGTGCATCAGCGGCATCTTCCCGACCGACGCCGGCGAGTTCCTCTTCAACGGACGCCCGGTGAGCATCCACAACCCCCGCGACGCCGCCGCACTCGGCATCGAGATCGTCTACCAGGACCTCGCGCTCTGCGACAACCTCGACATCGTGCAGAACATGTTCCTCGGCCGGGAGAAACGGCACGGCCTCGTGCTCGACGAGCCGACCATGGAGCAGATGGCCGCGGACACGCTCGCCGGGCTCTCCGTCCGCACCGTCAAGTCGCTCCGCCAGCAGGTTTCCAGCCTCTCCGGAGGCCAGCGGCAGACCGTGGCGATCGCCAAGGCGGTGCTCTGGAACAGCAAGGTCGTCATCCTGGACGAGCCGACCGCCGCGCTCGGGGTCGCGCAGACCGCACAGGTACTCGAGTTGGTTCGCCGGCTGGCCGACAACGGCCTCGCGGTCGTGCTCATCTCCCACAACATGAACGACGTCTTCGCCGTCTCCGACCGGATCGCCGCGCTCTACCTGGGCCAGATGGTCGCCCAGGTGAAGACCACCGACATCACCCATGCCCAGATCGTTGAGCTGATCACCGCCGGCCGCTCCGGTGCGCTCGGACTCGACGCGGGCAACGGATCGAACGACACCGGCGGGGAGCCCGCCGCCGCCCCGGGAGCCGCCCGATGACCAGCACCGCCCTCCCCGACCAGGAATCCGCGGCCGCCCCCGCCGCCGCGCCCACCCTCACCAGCCACGTGCGCGGCTACCTCAGCCGGGTGCGGGGCGGGGACATCGGTGCCCTACCCGCCGTCCTCGGCCTGATCGTGCTCTGCACCGTCTTCGCGGTCATGCGGCCGTCGTTCCTCACCGCCGCCAACTTCGCCAACCTGTTCACGCAGGGGGCAGCAGTCACGCTGATCGCGATGGGGCTGGTCTTCGTCCTGCTGCTCGGTGAGATCGACCTCTCCGCCGGCTTCGCCAGCGGCGTCTGTGCCGCGGTGCTGGCCAACGTGGTCACCGTCCTCGGCTACCCGTGGTACGTCGCGGTGCTCGCCGCGGTGCTCACCGGAGTGTTGATCGGCAGCGTGCTGGGAATGCTGGTCGCGAAGATCGGCATTCCGTCCTTCGTGGTCACCCTCGCCGGCTTCCTCGCCTTCCAGGGCATCGTGCTGCTGCTGATGGAGGAGGGCAGGAACATCGCGGTCCGCGACCCGGTGTTGGTGGCGATCGCGAACCGCAACCTGCCACCGGCTCTCGGCTGGGCCCTGGCCGGGCTCGCCGTCGCCGGCTACGCCGCGATCCAGGCGATGCGGTACCGCACCCGCGCGGCCCGGGGCCTGGTCACCGACCCGCTCGCCGTGGTCCTCGCCCGGGTCGCCGGGCTGGCCACCGTGCTCGGCGCGACGGTCTACCTCCTCAACGAGGAACGCAGCTTCAACGTCTTGATCAACTCGCTCAAGGGCGTACCGATCGTGGTGCCGCTGATCGCGGTACTGCTGATCACCGGGACCTTCGTACTGCAGCGCACCAGCTACGGCCGGCACATCTACGCGGTCGGCGGCAACAAGGAGGCAGCCCGCCGCGCCGGCATCAACGTTGACCGGATCCGCATCTCCGTCTTCGTGATCTGCTCCGCGATGGCCGCGATCGGCGGCATTGTCGCCGCCAGCCGGGCCAACTCGGTCGACCCGAACACCGGTGGCAGTAACGTACTGCTCTATGCCGTCGGCGCGGCGGTGATCGGTGGCACCAGCCTCTTCGGTGGCAAGGGTCGGGTCCTCGACGCGGTGCTCGGCGGTGCGGTCGTCGCCGTGATCGACAATGGGATGGGTCTGATGGGCTACAGCTCAGGGGTCAAGTACGTGGTAACCGGGGTGGTCCTCCTCCTCGCCGCCAGTGTGGACGCGCTGTCCCGGCGTCGGGCCGCCGCCAGCGGCGGCCGCTGACCGGGACGGCCCGACCAGACCACCGACGCCGCCCCGCCACCGCACTGAGGAGCAGTACGCCGCGATGCGCGCAGGACCGAGCCAGGACGAGATCCGTCGGCAGAACCTCGGAGCGCTGCTGCGGTACGTCCACATGCACGGGGCGACGTCCCGGGCCGAGCTGACCACCACGCTGGGGCTGAACCGCAGCACCATCGGCGCACTCACCACCGACCTCGCCGCGGCCGGCCTGGTGAGCGAGGGGGCGCCGAAGGAGACCGGCCGGGCCGGACGACCGTCGCTGGTCGTCCGGCCCGAGTCGGCCCGGGTACACGCGTACGCGTACAGCATCGAGGTGGACCGGCTGCGGGCCGCGCGGATCGGGCTCGGCGGCGGGGTGCTCGACCGGCGGGAACTGGCGCGTCCGCGGGGCATCACCGCCGCCGAGGCCGCGCCGTTGCTGGCCCGGGCGGCACGGGAGATGCAACAGTCCCTGCCGGCCGACGCGATCTGCATCGGCGCGGGCGTCGCCGTCTGCGGCCTGGTCCGCCGGGACGACGGACTGGTCCGGCTCGGCCCCACGATGGGCTGGGTGGACGAGCCGATCGGTGCGGCGATCGGCGCCGAGCTGGGGCCGGACGTTCCGGTCGTCGTCGGCAACGTCGCCGACGTGGCGGCCTTCGCCGAACACACCCGCGGCGCCGCCACCGGCTGCGACAACCTGATCTACCTGTACGGCGATGTCGGCGTCGGCGCCGGCATCATCGCCGGTGGGCGTCGGCTGACCGGCCACGGCGGCTACGGCGGCGAGGTCGGACACATGGTGGTCCGGCGGGACGGCACCCGCTGCGAGTGCGGGTCGCGGGGTTGCTGGGAGACCGAGATCGGCGAACACGGTCTGCTGCGGGCCGCCGGCCGCTCCGACACCCAGGGCCGAGACGCGCTGCTGGCTGTCTTCGAGGCCGCCGACCGGGGCGACGCCCGAGCCCAGACCGCGGTCCGCACCGCCGGCGACTGGCTCGGCTTCGGCGTGGCCAACCTCGTCAACATCTTCAACCCGGAGTTGGTCATCTTCGGCGGTGCGCTGCGGGACCTCTACCTGGCCGCCGCCGCCCAGGTGCGCAGCCGACTCAACGCCAGCGCCCTGCCCGCCTGTGTGGAGCACGTCCGGCTGCGCACCCCCGAACTCGGCGACGACGCCGCCCTGATCGGCGCGGCCGAACTCGCCTTCGAACGGCTCCTCGCCGACCCGCTCGACGTCAGCTGAGCCCCGTCCTCGGGTGGACTGATCGGCGCGGGGGTCAGCGATCGACCGGCGTGAAGTCCCAGGAGTACGGGGGACGCGCGACCAGGGTCACCGGCGCGTCGGGCAGCGGACGGGGGTTGCCCCGCCACTTCGAGATCACCACGACCCGGTGATCGGTGGAGGAGAAGACCTCGCTGGAGACGTGCAACGGGTCGTGTTCGAACTCGGGCAGGGCGGTCTCGCACACCCAGGTGATCAGGTCGGCCATCCCGTACGGCTCGGCCCGCACCTCCCACATCCGCACGATCATGTCTACTCCTCCCCGGTAACGCTGACTGTCGTCAGTGGCATCGCCGAATCGGCGGGCAGGTCCAGGCGGCTCGGCGCGACACCGGCGGCGACCAGGTGTGAGCCGAGCGCGGCGACCATCGCGCCGTTGTCCGTACACAACTTCGGGCGGGGCGTTCGCACCCGGATGTCGTACTTCGCCGCGCGCTGCTCGGCCATCGCCCGCAGCCGCGAGTTGGCCGCCACTCCGCCCCCGACCACCAGGGTCTGCACCCCGCTGGACCGGCAGGCATCCAGCGCCTTCCCGATCAGCACGTCGCAAACCGCCTCCTGGAAGGAGGCGGCGACATCGGCGACCGGGATCGGCTCGCCGGCACGCTGCCGACGCTCCACCCAACGCGCCACCGCGGTTTTCAACCCGGAGAAGGAGAAGTCGTAACGGTGCGCTGCCAGGTCCTTGGCCGCGGTCAACCCGCGGGGGAACGCGATGGCCGCCGGGTCGCCGGCATCGGCCGCTCGATCGATGTAGGGGCCACCGGGGAAGGGCAGCCCGAGGAGGCGGGCGACCTTGTCGAAGGCCTCGCCGGCCGCATCGTCGATCGTGGCGCCGAGCGGGGTGACACCGTGGGCCAGGTCGTCAACGAGCAGCAGCGACGAGTGCCCGCCCGAGACCAGCAGGGCGATCGCCGGCTCGGGTAGCGGCCCGTGTTCCAGGGTGTCCACGGCGACGTGCGCCGCCAGGTGGTTCACGCCGTACACCGGCTTGTCGGCGGCGACCGCGTACCCCTTGGCCGCAGCGACCCCGACCAGCAGCGCCCCGGCCAGACCGGGACCGGAGGTTACCGCGATGGCGTCGACGTCAGCGAGCGTCACTCCCGCCTCCGTCAACGCCCGGTCCATCGTCGGGACGATCGCCTCCAGGTGGGCCCGGCTGGCCACCTCCGGCACCACCCCGCCGAACCGGGCGTGCTCCTCGACGCTGCTGGCCAACGCGTCGGCGAGCAGGGTGTGGCCCCGGACAATACCGACCCCGGTCTCGTCGCAGGACGTCTCGATCCCCAGGACCAGGGGTTCGTCAGCCATCGGTCAACTCCTCGTCCCGGCGCATGACCAACGCGTCGGTGTTGCTCGGCTGGTAGTACCCGCGCCGCACCCCGATCGCCTCGAAGCCATGCGCCGCGTAAAGCTTCTGCGCCGGGGCGTTGTCCGCGGCCACCTCCAGGAGAATGCCGCGGACCCGCAGTCGCGCCGCCTCGGCCAACAAGGCGCGCAACAGCAGCCGCCCGACCCCCTGCCGCTGCGCGGACCGGCGGACGGCGATGTTCTGCACCCACGCCTCCTCGCCGGCGACCGCGGTGAGCCCCGCGTAGCCGAGCAGGGCTGCCCCCTCGGTCGCCACCAGGTAGTGGTGCCCGTTGGCGAGTTCGTTCCAGAACATCGCGGCCGACCACTGCTCGACACCGAAGAGGTCCGCCTCGATCGGCAGCACCTCGGCGATGTGCCACCAGCGGAACCGCTCCAGCTGAACGCCGTTCCCGCCGCCAGCCGGTTCGCCACCCCGGTCCGCTCCCCCACTCACGGCAGGACCGACTTGCGGCCCGCCGCGGCGACCGCATCCGGGCGCCGCAGGTAGAGCGGGGTGAGCGACTCACCGGGGGCACCGGCGGCGATCCGCTCCGCCGCGAGCCGCGCCAGGGCCACCGGCAGCGGGTAGCGGGGCTCGTCGGCGACCGGCAGCTCCAGCGTCGCCGCGTACCGGTGCGCGCCGTCGCCGATCGCGGCGACAACCGCCAGGTCACGGGCGCGCGCGGCCGCGACCGCCGGAGCGGAGACCTCGGGGCCGACGATCCGTTGGCCGGCCCCGTCGTACACCGCCCAGTAGATCTCCCGGCGGCGCGCGTCGGTCGCCGCCAGGACCGGCTCGCCGGCGGCGGCCGGGAAGCCGACAGCATCCAGCGAACAGACCCCGTAGGTCGGCACGCCGAGCGCCTGCCCCATCGTGGCAGCGGTGACCAGCCCCACCCGCAGCCCGGTGAACGGGCCCGGCCCGAGGCCGGCGACGATCGCACCGAGAGCGGAGGGGCGCGCACCGAGGTCGGCCAGGACCGCGTCAACCTGTGGGGCGAGCAACTCGCCATGGGCTCGGGCGTCAACGGCGCACCGCTGCGCCCGCACCTCGACGCCGGCCGCCGTGACCTCCACCAACGCGGCGATCACCGCGGGGGTCGAGCTGTCCACCACCAGTACGAGCACGGTGAACCAGCCTAGCCGCCCGGCTGCCCGACCCGGCCCCGCCCCGGCCGAGTGGTCAGGCGGCGGCGCGTTCCCAGTCGATCGTCGGCAGACCGGCGTCGGCGAGCGCCTTGTTGGCCGCGCTGAACGGGCGGCTGCCCAGGAAACCGCGCGGGTTCATCGGGCTGGGGTGCCCCGCCTCCAGCACCACGTGGCTCGGGTTTGTCACCAACGCCGCCTTCTTCCGCGCATACCCGCCCCAGAGCAGGAAGACCACCCGATGCTCCACCGCGTTCAGCGCCCGAATCGTCGCGTTGGTGAAGTCCTCCCAGCCACGGTTGGCGTGCGAGCCGGGGCTGGCCTCGCGGACCGTCAGCACCGAGTTGAGCAGCAGCACACCCTGCTCGGCCCAGCCACCCAGGTTTCCACCGGCCGGCCTCGGCACGCCCAGGTCGGCACCGAGCTCCTTGAAGACGTTGCGCAGCGAGGGCGGCGTCGGCACCCCGGGGCGGACGCTGAAGCTCAAGCCGTGCGCCTGCCCGGCCCGGTGATAGGGGTCCTGGCCGAGGATCACCACCCGGGTCTCCGTCGGCGGGCAGAGCTGGTAGGCCGAGAAGAGGTCCACCACGGGCGGAAAGACGGTCTGGGTGGCGTACTCCTGCGCGACGAAACCGGCAAGCTCCGCGGTGCGGGCCGGGTCGAGCTGCGGGGCGAGCGCGGACCGCCACTCCGGTGGCAGCAGGGCCAGCAGATCCAGGGTGGGTACGTCGTCGGGCATCAGCGGCCTTTCCGGTCGGGGCGTCCCGCGCACTCTAGTCGCCGGCTCCGACAGCAGCGGCCGCCTCCCCGCGCCACCGGACGAGGCTGTCCCGGCTGGCTTGTCGCTGCTGTCAGCTGTCGATGAATCCGGGGGCGCCGGTCAACCGCGCACTCCAGTCACCACCGACCGGTTCCAGGTCCACCAGCCGGGTGTCGTCGTCCCGCCGGTCGATCCGAATCCACAGGTGCTCCGCGACGAGCTGCTCGGCGAGCCCTTCGCCCCACTCGACCACGGTCACCGCCTCGTCCACCGACGCGTCCAGGTCCAGGTCGTCAAGCTCGGCACGGGGGTCGCTCGCATCGCCCAGGCGGTACGCGTCGGCGTGCACGAGGGCCAGCGAGCCGCCCCGAACCGGATCGGGCTGGTGTACCCGCGCGATCACGAAGGTGGGGGAGGTGACCGCCCCGGCCACTCCCAGACCGGCGCCGATGCCCTGGGTGAGGGCCGTCTTGCCGGCACCGAGGGGTCCCGTCAGCAGCAGCAGGTCCCCCGCCCGGAGAAGGCCGGCCAGCCGACGGCCGAAGGCGTGCGTGTCCGCGACGGTCGGCAGGGTGAATCGGATCGGCCTGCCGGGGTTCACAGCTCCTCCAGAAACCGGGTCAACGCCGCGTTCACCTCGTCGGCGTGCTCCAACATCACCACATGCCCACTGTCGGGGATCTTGACGAACTCAGCGTGCGGCAGCCGGCGGACGATCTCTTCCGAGTGCGCCACCGGCGTGATCATGTCTTTCTCCCCGACCAGCACCAGCACCGGCGCGCTGGCGAGCGCCGCCAACGCCGGGAACCGGGAGTGGGTGGCGAGCGTTCGCAGATAGCGGGTGACGGTGTCGGCGGAGGTCCGGGAATTCATCTCCTCGACGTAGGAGACCAGAGCCGGGCTGGGGTGCCCGGCACCGAAGCCATACCGGCGGGTGAGCAGCCAGGCCATGTTGGAGGTGGACCGACGCGCTCGGTCGATCACCGGGCTCCCGTAGCGGGCGGCGTTGCTCATCAGGTGCAGCACCGGCGAACCGACCCGCCCCAGCAGCGCCGGAGCGACCAGCTTGGTCTCGGCGAGCAGCCCGCCCGAGGTGGCCAACAGCACGGTGCCCACCACCCGGTCCCCGAACAGCTCCGGGAAGAGTTCCGCGAACGCCATGATGGTCATGCCACCCATCGAGTGGCCGACCAGCACCAGCGGGCCCTCCGGCGCGGCCCGGTCGATCACCGCGCGCAGCGTCCGGCCGAGCGCGGTCAGGTCGTACTCGCCGGTTTCCAGCTGGCCGGAGCGCCCGTGCCCCGGCTGGTCGTACGCCACGATGCGGTGCTCGCCCCGGGCGGCGAGCAGCTTGCGCTGGAAGTGGAAGGTCCCCTGGTCCAGGCAGAACCCGTGCACCAGCACGATGGTGGGGTTCCCGCTGATCGGCCGCGCCGGCTCGACCACCTCCACGTGGATGTCGGTGCCGTCCGGCATCTCCACCCGCAGCGCCTCGTCGAACCGCTGCGCGCCGAAGTCCTCGCCGGCGTACCGGTCGGTGGGGTCGGCCTTCAGCCGACGGACCAGCGCGCGTTCGGTCGCGACGCCGGCGACGAGACCGGCGGCAGCGACACCGACGGCGGCCAACGCGCCGATCGCGGCCCGGGGGTGGCTGGCTCGGGGCAGCGGAACCCGGAACCGGGACGACGTCACGGCCGCTCGCCGTCGTAGCAGCGGGGCACCCGGGTGCTGCCGAACCGGGTGACGATCTCATAGTTGATCGTGCCGACCGCCTCGGCCCAGTCGTCGGCGGTGGGCTCCCCGTTCCGGCCGGCGCCGAAGAGGGTGGCCACGTCTCCCGGCGCGACCGCATCGTCGCCGCAGTCGAGCACGAACTGGTCCATGCAGACCCGGCCGGAGATGGTCCGCCGGACACCGCCGAGCTGTACCGGGCCGCTGTTGGACGCGTCCCGGGGAACCCCGTCGGCGTACCCGAGTGGAATCACGGCGAGGTTGCTCACCCGTTCGGTGGTGTACGTGTGGCCGTAGGAGACCCCGGTCCCCGCCGAGACCTGCTTGGTGAGCATCACCCGGGCCCGGGCGGTCATGGCCGGTTGCAGGCCGAAGCGCTCCCCGGCCACCGGTGAGAGCCCGTAGACGGCCAGCCCGGGACGGACCAGGTCGAAGTGGGCGTCCGGCCGGGTCAGCGTGGCCGCCGAGTTGGCCAGGTGGCGGTAGCGCGGGCGCAGCCCCGCCCGCTCCACCATGCTCAGCCCTTCGTGGAAAACAGCGAGCTGCCGGTCGGTGGTCGGGTGTCCGGGCGCGTCGGCGTACACGAAGTGGCTCCACACCCCCACCACCTCGACCGCGCCGTCAGCCTGCGCCTTCGCCGCGGCATCGAGCAGCTCCGGCCACTGCGAGACGGTCGCGCCACCCCGGGACAGCCCAGTGTCGATCTTGAGATGCAGTCGGGCTGGACGCCCGGCCACCCGGCCCGCCTCGACCATCTCGTCGAGCTGCGCCACGCTGGCCGCACCGAGGTCAACGCCGGCCAGTACCCCTTCGTGTAACGGCAGGCCCGGCGCGAGCAGCCAGGCCAGGATCGGCACGGTGATCCCGGCCCGGCGCAGGGTGAGGGCCTCGTCGAGGGTGCAGACACCGAGCCAGTCGGCACCGCCATCCAGCGCGGCGTGGGCGGCCGGGACCATGCCGTGGCCGTACCCGTCCCCCTTGACCACCGCCATCAACTCGGCGGCGCTGCCGGAGCGTAACCAACTCACGTTCTCACGGATCGCGTCAAGGTCGACGCGTACCTCGGCCTGCCACATGCCCACAGCCTACTGAGTTGATCAGGAGTTGGGCCCGGCCCAGGTCGATCCACCGATCCACCCGAGCCCGGCCAGCACCGGGCGCAGGGCGGCGGCGACATCGGGCGAGGCCACCGGGCCGCCCCGCGCCGCCTCCCGGCCGGCGAGCCCGTGCAGGTACGCCGCCGCGGCGGCGGCCCGCTCCGGCGCCAGACCCGCGGCGAGCAACGAACCGAGCAAGCCGGCCAGCACGTCGCCCGTACCTCCGGTGGCCAGGGCCGCGGTCCCGGTCTGGTTGACATGGACCCGGCCGTCGGGCGTGCCGATCACCGTCCGGTCGCCCTTGAGTAACACCACGACGTTCATCCGGGCGGCCAGGCGCAACGCGGCAGCGACCCGGTCGTCGCCGGGACTCTCACCGCAGAGCCGGGCGAACTCCCGATCATGTGGGGTGACCACGACCGGGGCGTCCCGCCGCCGGAGCTGGTCGGCGAGGGAGCTCTCGACGAGCAGGGTCAACGCGTCCGCGTCGAGCACCACCGGCACCGGTGCCGCGAGTACCGCCCGCAGTTCACCGGCCGCCTCGTCACCGGTGCCCAGCCCGGAACCGCACACCCACGCCTGCACCCGACCGGCCTCGGTGACCCGGTCGGTGGCGATCACTGACGGGTGTTGGCGCAGCACCTCCGCCCGGGCGCTGCCGGCGTAGCGGACCAGGCCGGTCGGGCCCGCCAACGCACCGGCGACCGAGAGCACCGCGGCACCGGGGTAGACGGCCGAGCCGGTGGCGACACCGACCACCCCCCGGCTGTACTTCTCCGCCGCCGGCCCGGGCCGGGGCCACCAGTCGGTCACATCCGCCCGCTCGGTTACCTGCAGCGCCGCCGTGCCACGCAGCCAGGGCGTCAGCCCGATGTCGACCAACTCAACCTGACCGGCCAACGGCGCCGCCGCTCCCACCACCAGCGCCGGCTTCAAGGCACCGAAGGTCACCGTGACATCGGCGCGGATCGCGGCCGGCTGACCAGCCGCGGTCAGTGGAACCTGCCCGGTGTCGACCGACACCCCACTCGGCACGTCCACCGCGACCACGGTCGCCCGCGCACCGGCTCGCCCGTGACACTGCGCCAGGCCCGCCGCGAGCTGCGCTGCCGGTGCGCGGAGCCCACCGCTGCCACCGATCCCGACGATGCCGTCGAGCACCAGGTCCACCGGGGCCGGTGGGCGGTCAACCAGCCGGCCGCCGGCGGCCCGAAACGCCGCCAACGCCTCGGCGTGCGCCCGGTCCGGAGCCAGCAACAGCGCCGACACCGCCGCCCCGCGTCGGGCCAGCCGGGCGCCGGCGAAGAGCGTGTCGCCGCCGTTGTCGCCCGAGCCGACCAGCAGCAACACCGGGGCGCCGTAGACACCGCCCCGGTCGGTGAGGAGCAGCGCACAGCGGCGGGCGAGCCCGGCGGCGGCCCGCTGCATCAGCGTCCCGGGGGGGAGCGTCGCCAGCAAGCCCGCCTCGGCGGCGCGTACGTCCGCCACCCGCCACACCGGTCTCATCCCACTCCGTCCCCGTGCCCGACCCGGGGCACGCCACCGATCAGCGTTCCGCGACCACCATGGCCGACGCGATCCCGCCGTCGTGCGACAGCGACAGGTGCCACCGGTTGGCCCCCCGCTCGACCGCTGCCGCCGCGACCGTGCCGGAGACGGTCAACCACGGCCGGCCATCCGGATCCGGCACGATCTCGCAGTCGTGCCAGCTCAGCCCGCTCGGTGCACCGAGCGCCTTGGCCACTGCCTCCTTCGCCGCGAAGCGGGCGGCGAGCGACTCGGGCGAACGGGGGTTACCAGAACGGGTGTACCGCTCGGCTTCGGTGAAGAGCCGGTCGGCGAGCAGCGGCGTCCGGGTCAGCGCACGGGCGAACCGCTCCACCAGGACCACGTCGATGCCGACCCCGACGATCATGCACTCAGCCTACCGGCGCGGCGGCCCGTTCGTGCTGCCGCCGCCTCCACTCGGGACACCCCGCCGTGCCGGCACGCGTGGGCACGTCGGCCAGCGTGCCCGCAGCATTCCCGGCAACTCTCGGTGCTCACTCGACCGTAACGGACTTCGCCAGGTTGCGGGGCTGGTCAACGTCGTGGCCCCGAGCGGCGGCGATCTCCGCAGCGAAGACCTGCAACGACACGGTGGTCACCAGCGGCGCGAGCAGGGTCGGCGTACGCGGTACGAAGATCAGGTGGTCGGCGTACCGGACGACGGACTCATCCCCCTCCTCCGCGATCACGATGGTCCGGGCACCCCGGGCCCGCACCTCCTGGATGTTGGAGACGATCTTGTCGTGCAGCATGCCGCGGCCGATCGGCGACGGCACGATGCAGATCACCGGGGTGCCCTCGTCGATGAGGGAGATCGGGCCGTGCTTCAACTCGCCCGCGGCGAAGCCCTCGGCGTGCATGTACGCCAGTTCCTTGAGCTTCAGCGCGCCTTCCAGGGCGACCGGGTAGCCGACGTGCCGACCGATGAAGAGCACGGTCGACTCGGATTTCAGGTCGCGGGCCAACTCGCGTACCGGCTCGGTCCGCCCCAGCAGCTCGCGCAGCTTGCCCGGCACCTCCTGAAGCTGGGACACCACCGCGGCGACCTCGTCGGCGAACTTGATCCCACGCACCTGGGCCAGGTGCAGGCCGATCAGGTAGCAGGCGACGAGCTGGGTCAGGAACGCCTTGGTGGAGGCGACCGCGATCTCGGGCCCACCGTGGGTGTAGAGGACCGCGTCGGACTCGCGGGGAATGGTGGAGCCGTTGGTGTTACAGATCGCCAGGACGCGTGCCTTCTGCTCCTTGGCGTGCCGCAGCGCCATCAGGGTGTCCATCGTCTCCCCGGACTGCGAGATCACCACGATCAGAGTGGACCGGTCGAGAACCGGGTCGCGGTAGCGGAACTCGCTGGCCAGCTCCACCTCGCAGGGGATCCGGGTCCAGTGCTCGATCGCGTACTTCGCCACCATCCCGGCGTGGTACGAGGTACCGCAGGCGACGATGAAGATTTTGTCCACATCGCGCAGGTCCTGATCGCTGAGGCGAACCTCGTCGAGCATGATCTCGCCGGTCTCGGTGAGCCGGCCCAGCAGTGTGTCGGCGACGGCCTGCGGCTGCTCCGCGATCTCCTTGAGCATGAACCAGTCGTAGCCGCCCTTCTCCGCGGCGGAGGAGTCCCAGTCGATGTGGAAGTCCTTGCCGGTGGCGGGCTGGCCGGCGAAGTCGGTGATCTCGATGCTGTCTGCCGTGATCAGGACGATCTGATCCTGGCCCAGCTCGATTGCTTCGCGGGTGTGCTCGATGAACGCCGCGACATCGCTCGCCAGGTAGTTCTCGCCGTCTCCCCGGCCGACGACCAGGGGCGAGTTACGTCGCGCACCGACCACCGCGCCCGGGACGCCGGCATCCGCGGCGAGCAGGGTGAAGGCGCCCTCCAGGCGCTGACAGACGACCCGCATGCCGGCGGCGAGCAGCTGCGGCCCCTCCGGATGCCCAGCGGAGCGCAGGTCGGCGAGGGCCGTGGCGAGCAGGTGGGCGGTGCACTCGGTGTCGGTGTCACTGACGAACTGAACCCCGTCCGCCTCCAGCTCGGCGCGCAGCTTCGCGAAGTTCTCGATGATGCCGTTGTGGATCACCGCAACCCGTCCGTCCGGGGAGAGGTGCGGGTGGGCGTTGCGGTCGGTGGGACCGCCGTGGGTGGCCCAACGGGTGTGGCCGATCCCGGTGACCCCGTCCCCGATCCCGATCGGGGATGCGGCGCAGGCCTCCGGATCCCGCGCGGACCGCTCGGCGAGGACCTTCTCCAGGTTCGCCAACTTGCCGGCCTTCTTCTCCGCCAGCAGCTCGTCCGCGCAGATGATGGCGACCCCGGCCGAGTCGTAGCCGCGGTACTCCAGCCGTCGCAGCCCATCGAGCACAATGCCGAGCGCCGGACGCGCACCGGCGTAACCCACGATTCCACACATGGGTCGCAGCCTAACCCAGTTTCACTCATCAGTGGTGCTCGGAAGGCGGGTAAACAAGCAAGCACTTTGAGCGAATAACGCGAGCCGTTACCTAGCGTCACGAACCACGATCGACGACCGCGGCGGATTGAACCGACACGGACAGTCCGTAGGCTGGCAGACGTGACGACCACCCATGTCGATCCTCTGGTAACCCGAATGCGCCCCTTCGGGACGACAATCTTCGCCGAAATGTCCGCCCTGGCCAGCCGCACCGGGGCAGTCAATCTCGGGCAGGGCTTCCCGGACACCGACGGCCCGCCGGAGATGCTGGCTGCGGCGGCTGAGGCGCTGCGCGACGGGCAGAACCAATACCCGCCCGGGCCCGGCATCCCCCAGCTCCGCGCCGCCCTGGCCGCACACCAGCAGCGGTTCTGGGGCCTCGAGTACGACCCCGACGGCGAGATCGTGGTGACAGCGGGCGCCACCGAGGCAATCGCCGCGGCGATCCTGGGCCTCTGCGAGCCCGGCGACGAGGTGGTCTGCTTCGAGCCCTACTACGACTCGTACGCCGCCTCGATCGCGCTGGCCGGCGCCCGCCGACGCCCAGTGACACTGCGGCCCGGGGCCGCCGGCCGGTACGCGGTGGACCCGGACGAGCTGCGCGCCGCGTTCGGGCCCCGCACCCGGCTGGTGCTGCTCAACTCCCCGCACAACCCCACCGGCAAGGTCTTCACCCCCGCCGAACTGGCCCTGGTGGCCGAGCTGTGCCGCGAGTACGACGCGTACGCGGTCACCGACGAGGTCTACGAACACCTCGCCTTCACCGACGCCGCCGCTGGCCGCCACGTACCCCTCGCCACCCTGCCCGGGATGCGGGCGCGGACGCTGCGGATCTCCTCGGCCGGCAAGACCTTCTCCTGCACCGGCTGGAAGGTCGGCTGGGCGAGTGGCCCGGCGTCGCTGGTGTCGGCGGTGCTGCGGGTCAAGCAGTTCCTCACCTTCGTCAACGCCGCACCGTTGCAACCCGCGGTCGCGGTGGCCCTGGGCCTGGACGAGCGCTACTTCACCGAGTTCCGGGCCGGGTTGCAGGCCCGCCGGGACCAGCTCGTCGCCGGCCTCGCCGACGCCGGGTTCGGCGTCGGGCCACCGGAGGGCACATACTTCGTCACCGCCGACGTGACCCCGCTCGGCGCCCGGGACGGGGTGGAGTTCTGCCGCGCGCTGCCGGAGCGCTGTGGTGTGGTGGCGGTCCCGACCCAGGTCTTCTACGACGACTCGGAGGCGGGCCGGCGGCTGATCCGGTTCGCGTTCTGCAAGCGCCCGGAGGTGTTGGCCGAGGCCGTCACCCGGCTACGAACGCTGGCACGGTGAGCGCGCGTCCGGTCCGGCCGCTCCCATGAGGCCGTTGACGACCTGCGCCGGGGCCGTCACCAGCCAGCAGACCTCCCCCGCCGGCACCCGTCGCCGGCGGGGGAGGCATCGGTCAGCTGACCGGGCTGGCGGTACGGACCTGCTCGGCGATCCGCTCGGCCACCGCACGCGCCATCGTCTCGGTACCGGCCTCCACCATCACCCGGACCAGTGGCTCGGTACCCGAGGGACGCAGCAGGACCCGCCCGGCATCACCCAGTTCGGCCTCGGCCTGCGCGACCTCGGCCCGTACGGTCGGAGCCGCCGCGCCGACCGTACGGTCGGCGACCGGCACGTTGATCAGAACCTGAGGCAGCGGAGTAACCACGGCTGCCAGCTCGGCCAGGGGCTTGCCGGTCCCCGCCATCCGGGACATCAGGTGCAGGCCGGTCAGCACGCCGTCGCCGGTGGTCGCGTGGGCGGGCATCACGATGTGCCCGCTCTGCTCGCCACCGAGCGCCAGGTCGGAGGCGCGCAGCTCCTCCAACACGTAGCGATCACCGACCTTCGTCTCGACCAGCCGAATCCCCTCCCGGGACATGGCTATCCGCAGGCCGAGGTTGCTCATCACGGTCGCCACCAGGGTGTCGGCGGTGAGCGTGCCGGCCTCCCGCATCGCCAGTGCGAGGATCGCCATCACCTGGTCGCCGTCAACCTCGTCACCGTCGGCGGTGACCGCCACGCAGCGGTCGGCGTCACCATCATGGGCGATGCCCAGCTGCGCGCCGTGCTCGACGACGGCCTGCCGGAGCGCCGCCACGTGGTTGGAGCCACACTCGTCGTTGATGTTGAGGCCGTCGGGCTCCGCGTGAATCGCGACCACCTCGGCGCCGGCCTCCCGGTACGCCGCCGGGGCCACCTCGGCGGCGGCGCCGTTGGCGCAGTCCACCACCACCTTGATCCCGTCCAGCCGGTGCGGCACGGTGCCCACCAGGTGCTGCACGTAGTGGTCGGCGCCGTCGAGTAGGTCGTGGACCCGGCCGACACCCGCACCGACCGGACGCTCCCAGGCAGTCGTCGCGTTCGCCTCGACCGCCGCCTCGATCCTCATCTCGATCTCGTCCGGTAGCTTGTGCCCGCCCGCGGCGAAGAGCTTGATGCCGTTGTCCGGCATGGGGTTGTGCGAGGCGGAGAGCATCACCCCGATGTCGGCCTTGGCCTCCGCGGTGAGGAACGCCACCGCCGGGGTCGGCAGGACGCCGACCCGTACGACGTTGGCACCGGCACTGGTCAGCCCGGCCACCACCGCGGCCTCCAGCATCTCGCCGCTGGCCCGGGTGTCCCGGCCGACAACGGCCAACGGGGGGTGGCTCCGATCCGCCTCAGCGAGGGTGTGCGCGGCGGCGACCGCTACCGCGAGCCCCAACTCGGGCGTGAGATCCGCGTTCGCCCGTCCCCGTACCCCGTCCGTGCCGAACAACCGACCCATTCCCGCCAAACCTCCGATGCAACTACCAATGGTAAAAAACGGAACGGCCGGGCCGCCTCCGTTCGCAGGAGGCGGCCCGGCCGTCCGTCAGAAGTACAACGAGCAGCTGATGGTCAGCGCTTCGAGTACTGGGGAGCCTTACGGGCCTTCTTGAGGCCGTACTTCTTGCTTTCCTTGACCCGCGCGTCCCGGGTCAGGAAGCCGGCCTTCTTGAGCGCCGGGCGGTCGTCCGGCTCGCTGGCGATCAGCGCGCGGGCGATGGCCAGCCGGAGTGCACCGGCCTGACCGGTGGTGCCGCCGCCCCGCAGGTTCGCGATGACGTCGAACTCCTCCGCCTTCTCGGTGGTGACCAGCGGGTCCTTGATCAGCTGCTGGTGCACCTTGCTCGGGAAGTACGCCTCAAGGTCCCGGCCGTTGCAGGTGATCTTGCCGGTGCCCGGGACGATGCGGACCCGGACGATGGCCTCCTTGCGGCGACCCACGGTCTGGATCGGCCGGTCACCAAGGGGCGCGCGGACGACGGGCGCCAGCGCCTCGGCGGCCTCGGGGGCGACCTCGGTGGCGATGATGTCGGTCATGCTGCTTCCTTCGCCCGCGCTCACTGCGCGATCTGCTTGATCTCGAACGGCACTGGCTGCTGCGCGCCGTGCGGGTGCTCGGCACCGGCGTAGACCTTCAGCTTCTTGATGAGCTTCCGGCCCAGCTTGTTGTGCGGGAGCATGCCCTTCACGGCCAGCTCAACGGCCCGCTCGGGGCGCTTGGTCAGCAGCTCGTCGTAGCCGACCTGCTTGAGGCCGCCGGGGTAACCGGAGTGCCGGTAGGCGATCTTCTGCTGCCGCTTGTTACCGGTCAGCGCGACCTTGCCGGCGTTCACGATGACGACAAAGTCGCCCGTGTCGACGTGCGGCGCGAAAGTCGGCTTGTGCTTGCCGCGCAGCAGCGTGGCGGCATGGGTGGCCAAGCGGCCCAGCACGACATCAGAGGCGTCGATAACGTGCCACTGACGCTCGATCTCACCCGGCTTCGGGCTGTACGTACGCACAGGTTTACCTTGTCTCGTCGTCGGTCTGGGGCCTGCGCGCCGGGGTGACCATGACTTTCAGGCCGAGCCAACGCGCACGAACGACCAAGCGCACCTCAGACGGCACGCCCCTAGATGTCGCACAACAGCAGGTAACGATACCCAACGCCGGGCCAGCCGGCAAAACGGGGTCCGATCGGCCCGCCGGGCTGAGCCGAAACAGGCTGGTTCCCCACCCACGGCGCAGGTCGCCGATGGCCGAAGTCACACCCGCGCCGAGGCCAGTCGCGCCCCGGGACGCAAATAGACAGCCCACGTCAGCACGGTCAGCACCAGGAAGAAGCCGACATAGAACCCCAGCGCGGGCTGGATACTGCCGTACGCCGACTTCGCCCACGCGTAGCAGATCGGAACCAGGAAGCCGCCGAAGGCGCCGATCGCGGAGATGATCCCGAGCGCCCCGGCCGCCTGGCGCCGCATCGCGCGCATGATCTCCGGCGAACCGCCGAGCTCCTCCCCCCGCACCTGGAAGATCCGAGAGATCATCCGGTACGTCGATCCGTTGCCGACCCCGGTGGCCACGAACAACAGCATGAACGCCAGGAAGAAGAGCTCCAGCCAGCGCTCCCGCACCGACCACAGCGCCAGGTACGCACCGCCGGTCATCAACACGAAGCTGGCCACAGTGACCCGGGCGCCACCGATGGTGTCGGCGAGACGACCACCGAAGGGTCGGCAGAGCGAACCCACCGCCGCACCGAGAAACGCCCAGGACAGCGCGATGTCGGGCCGGCCGAAGACCCCGTTGAGCAGCGTCGGGAAGGCCGCCGAGTAGCCGATGAACGAGCCGAACGTGCCGACGTACAGCAACGACATGATCCAGGTGTTCCGGTCCCGCAGCGAGGACCACACCGGCCCCACGTCCGCCTTGGCCTCGACCAGGTTGTCCATGAACAGGTAGGCACAGACCGCAGCGATCACCGCGAGTGGGAGGTACATCAGGCCGGCTCGGGCCAGCGCGAGGCCCCCGCCGAGCACGATCACCTGCGGCACCAGGAACTGCACGACGGCGACGCCGATGTTGCCGCCCGCCGCATTCAGCCCCAGCGCCCACCCCTTCTCCCGCTCCGGATAGAAGAACGAGATGTTCGCCATGCTGGAGGCGAAGTTCCCGCCGCCGAACCCGGCCGTGGCAGCGATCAGCAGCAGCGGCACGAAGCCGATCTCCGGGTGCTGCACCGCCCAGGCCAACCCGGCAGCCGGGATGATCAGCAGCAGGGCGGAGACCACGGTCCAGTTCCGCCCGCCGAAGACCGGCACCGCGAAGGTGTAGGGCAGTCGCAGCAGCGCACCGACGCCGCTGGGCACGGCGGTCAGCCAGAGCGCCTGGCTGGTGGTCAGCGTCCAACCGACATCGTCCAACCGGACCACCACGATGCTCCAGAGCAACCAGACGGAGAACCCGATGTGCTCGGCGAAGATCGAAAAGATGAGATTGCGCCGGGCGACGGGCCGGCCGACGGTCCGCCAGAAGTGATCGTCCTCCGGCGCCCAGTGGCCAACCCAGCGGCCCCGGCCGCGTTGCAGGTCGATCTCCTCCGCGGTGGTCGTCGCGGGCACGCTCGTCGTCATCAGGCGCTCCTTCCGGCCAGGCGTCCTGGCCCGCCGACCGCACCGGTTGGTCGGTGTCGAGCGGGCCCGGCTGGAACCTAGGAAGCCGGCGTTACCGCAGCGTTCGTCGCCGGATTCGGGGAGGCAACGGTGCGCGCACCGAGCCGCACACCGACCCGTGAGGAGCGCTGTTGGTCAGCGGGGCGATCGGCGGGTGGCCTAGTAGTGCTTTGTTAGGTCGTTGTGGCGTGTCGCTCGTACGGCGATCGTGGCGGTGTTTGGCTGCGGTGCGTGGATGAGCGGGATCTGGTTCGGGTGCGGGCGCGGTTAGAGGACTTCGCGGCCGGGATCTTCGCGGGGTTGCGGCGCTCGGATCAGCGGGCGACGGGTCTGCGGTATCTGCGAGGGTTGATGCTGGACGGTCGACGGAAGTCGATGCAGCCGATGGCGCAGCGGCTCGGGGTCGATCATCAGCAGTTGCAGCAGTTCCTGACCTCGTCCACCTGGGACGTCGGCGGTGTGCGACGGCGGATGGCCACCGCTGCGGTCGACCTGGTGACGCCTGAGGTGTGGGTGGTCGATGACACCGGGTTTCCCAAGGACGGCAAGGCTTCTGCATGCGTGGCCCGGCAGTATTCCGGCACCCTCGGTAAGGTCGCCAACTGCCAGATCGCCGTCAGTGTTCACGCGGCGACCGACACGGCGTCGGCGGTGCTGAACTGGCGGCTATTCGTGCCGGAGTCCTGGGACGACACCTGCGTCCCGGGCCCGGACGGCAAGCCCGCGAACCCACACGCCCGCAGGCTGCGCCAGCAGCCGGTCACCCTCGATGCGGCCGGGGCGAAGAAGCCGCACACCCGGGTGCAGGTGCCGCCTGCCGAGCAGATCGCGCAGATCCGCCGGCGCCGCACCGCGTCGAAGGTCCCGGACGCCGAGCGGTACCGGCCGAAGTGGCTGATGGCCCTGGAGATGCTCGACGAGTTGGCCGAGTGGGGGCTGCGTCCGCCGCTGCTGACCGCCGACGCCGGATACGGCCAGGTCGCCGAGTTCCGTCAGGGACTGACCGAACGCGGTATCGGCTACATCGTGGCGGCCACGTCGTCCACCACCGCGCAACCCGGCCACGCCCAACCGGTCGAGGTCCCCTACGCCGGAGTCGGCAAGCACCCCACACCGCGCTACCCCTACCCGGCCCGCAGCCTGAAGGACCTCGCCCTCGCCCACGGTGCTGACGCGGCACGCCTGGTGCGCTGGCGCGCCCGGCTCCCCACAGCCAACCGCGACCCCGACCGGCCCGTCGGTGAGCTGTCCGGGCACTTCTTCGCACTGCGGGTGCGTCCCGCCGGCCGAGCCGTCCGACGCGGTCCACACCGCGGCGATGACGGTGTCCTGCCCGAACGCTGGCTGCTCGTGCAATGGCCCCCCGGCCAAGACGAACCCAGCGACTACTGGCTGTCCGACCTACCCGCCGACACACCACTTGCCGAACTGGTCCGCCTGGCCAAAAGCCGCTGGCGCGTCGAGCACGACTACCACGAACTCAAGACCGCCCTCGGCCTTGACCACTTCGAAGGACGATCCTGGATCGGCTGGCACCGCCACGTCACCCTCACCGCAGCCGCCCAACTGTTCCTCACCCAACTCGCGACCTGGCTCGGGTTCTACCCCTCTGCCACCAACCCACCCCAACCTAACAAAGCACTACTAGTAGTGCTTTGTTAGGTTCGGTAGCGTTTGTTGCGGTGTAGCGGTTTCACGGGTTGGTGGCAGGTGATGCAGGCGCCGGTCCAGGTCGCGAGGAGTCGTTGCAGCTCGCGGCTGATCGTGTAGAGGGTCAGGCCGGCGCATCCGCTTTTGGGTCCAGGCGTAGTTCGGTGATGAACAGGTGCGCGGCGGTGACCAGGGTGACGTGGCGGTGCCAGCCGGTCCAGGAGCGGCCTTCGAAGTGGTCCAGGCCGAGGCCGGTCTTCAGTTCGCGGTAGTCGTGTTCGATGCGCCAGCGGATCTTGCTGTGGCGGACCAGGTCGGTGTGGCTGGTGGTGGCGGGCAGGCTGGACAGCCAGTACTTGACCGGCTCGGCCTCGTCGTGCGGCCACTGAGCGATCAGCCACCGCTCGGGCAGGAGACCGTCCGGGTCGCGGGCGACGCGGTGCCCCGCCGGCCGGACCCGGAGGAAGACGAACTGGGATCTCATCGTGCCTTTCGAGCCGTCCCGCCAGGTGATCGTCTCCGCAGCCCGGCGGCCGGCGGCGCGGATGTGTTCGGTCAGGCTGACCGCGGTCTTGGGGTAGCGCGGGTCGGTGCGGGTGGGTGGGCGACCACGCCCGGACCACACCCGCTCGACTGGCCGCACGTCTGGCTTGTGGGCGAGGGCGTCGCCTTTGACCTGCATGATGTAGCCGATCCCGCGTTCGTCCAAGGCGCTGCGGAACTGGCTGTTGTCCCCGTAGCCAGCGTCCGCGGCCAGCAGCGGCGGCCGCAGCCCGTGGTCGGCCAGTTCGTCGAGCATCTCCACGACCAGCGCCCACTTCGGCCGGTGACGCTCGCCCTCGGGGATGCCGCAGCGGGCCCGACGAGCGGCCACCTCAGCACACTTAGCCTCGTCAATGGCATGGTGATCCCACGACATCGGCAGGAACAGCCGCCAGCCCAGAGGACACGAGGCGGTGTCGGTGACAGCGTGGACGCTCACCCCGATCTGGCAGTTCGCGACCTTGCCCAACGTGCCGGAGTACTGCCTGGCCACGCCCGGCGATCCCTTGCCGTCCTTCGGGAAGCCGGTGTCGTCGACCACCCACGCCACCGGCTCGACCACATCAAGGGCCCGGCGGGCCAGACGCATCCGCACCACCGTGGTGTCCCACGTCGAGGTCGTCACGAACTGCTGCAACCCCTGGTGATCCACCCCGAGCCGATCCGCCATCGGCTGCATCGATTTACGCCGCCCGTCAAGAAGCAGACCCCGCAGATACGTCTCACCCTTCGTCCGCTGATCCGAGCGCACCAGCGGGGTGAACACATCCGCGGCGTACGCCTCAAGCCGTTGCCGCACAATGGAAAGCTCGTCAGGAGTCACCCCAACATCGAACTACCCTGAACCACTCAGACGACTCAACGACACGCCAACCTAACAAAGCACTACTAGAGCTGTTGCAGGATGCGCAAGGCCCGACCGACCGAGCGCATGACCTCGTGGTCGGCCACGTCCACACACTCGGAGAACCACTGCTTCATCGGCGAGGAGAGCCGGTCCGGCATCACCACCCGCCCACCCATCGACACCGCGAGGGGAGAGTCCCGCAGTAGCGCCGTCTCCACCACCTCCGCCACGATCACAATCGGCACTGCGGTGGAGTTGTAGACGTCGGAGCTGACCACCAACCCCAGCCGTTCCCGGGCCCCCGAGATCCGCCAGACCTCGCCCCTACGCAGCACGCGGACGGCCGCTGCGGAGCAGGTCGTCAACGAGCCCCACCTCGTGGGCGTCCGCGAGCGCGGCGGCCTCCCAGTCGAGACCGGCCCGACTGACCGCGTCAGCGTGGGCAGAGAAGAGCGCCCGCAGCGCCTTCTCCCGGGCGGCCTGGTCCATCCAGGCAGACAGGGAGAGCCCCTCGCGTCGGGCGAACCACCGGGCCTGCTCGATCGTCTCGTCAGCGAACGACAGGGTCACCTTGGCAGTCATGCCGGCAGCCTACCCAGGGGTGGGACCATCAGTCAGCCCGCCGAGGCGGTGCGCCCGACTTGACCGGACCGAAACACGCGGGAACCGGGCCGGAAACCCCCTACCGGCACGCTTCACCGGCATGACAGACGGTACGCGCCCCGCTACCGCGGCCGGACAACCCCACATCGAGGCGGCGACGCACTGCCCGTACTGCGCTCTCCAGTGCGGCATGACCCTGCGCGAGGCGGACGGCGAGGTGGCCGTCCTCCCCCGCTGGTTCCCCACCAACCAGGGCGGGCTCTGCCAGAAGGGCTGGACCGCCGCCGAGCTACTCGACCACCCGGATCGCCTCACCACCGCACTGCTCCGCGACCCCGCCAGCGGCGAGCTGCGCCCGGCGAGCTGGGACGCGGCACTGGACCGAATCGTCACGGGCATCCGTACCGTCCAGGCCAACCACGGGCGGGACGCGGTCGCCGTCTTCGGCGGCGGTGGCCTCACCAACGAGAAGGCGTACGCGCTGGGCAAGTTCGCCCGGGTGGTGCTCCGGACCCGACACATCGACTACAACGGGCGGTTCTGCATGTCGTCGGCGGCTGCCGCCGGGATGCGCGCCTTCGGTGTCGACCGGGGTCTCCCCTTCCCCCTGGCCGACCTGGGCACCGCCGACACCCTGCTGCTGGTCGGCGCGAACCCGGCCGAGACGATGCCCCCACTGGTGCGCTGGCTGACCGAGCAACGTCGCCGAGGAGGGCGGCTGATCGTGATAGATCCGCGCGTCACCGCCACCGCCCGCCAGGCCGACCTACACCTACAGCCGCTGCCCGGCACCGACCTGGCGGTGGCCAACGCGCTGCTGCACATCGCGCTCGTCGAGGGGTTCGTGGACCACAGCTACGTCGCCGGACGCACCACCGGCTTCGACGACGTCCGCCGGGCGGTGGCGGAGTGGTGGCCCGCCCGCGCCGAGGCGCTGTCCGGGGTGTCGGTGGCCGATCTCGAGACGACCGCGCGGGCCCTGGGCGGCGCCCGCCGGGCGATCATCCTCACCGCCCGCGGCGCCGAGCAACACGCCAAGGGCGTCGACACCGTCACCGGGTACGTGAACCTGGCCCTCGCCCTCGGCCTGCCCGGCCGCCCCGGCTCCGGTTACGGCTGCCTGACCGGACAGGGCAACGGCCAGGGCGGCCGGGAACACGGTCAGAAGGCCGACCAGCTTCCCGGCTACCGCCGCATCGACAACCCCGCCGACCGCGAGCACGTCGCCGCGGTCTGGGGGGTACCGGCGGAGGACATACCGGGGCCCGGGGTGCCCGCGTACCGGCTACTGGACTCGCTCGGCACCCCGGACGGGCCGAAGGCGCTGCTGGTGTTCGGCTCCAACCCGGTGGTCTCCGCGCCACGGGCGGCCCGGATCGAGGGCCGCCTGCACGACCTCGACCTGCTGGTGGTCGTCGACTTCCTGCGCTCCGAGACGGCGGCCCTCGCCGACGTGGTGCTGCCGACCGCGCAGTGGGCCGAGGAGGACGGCACCATGACCAACCTGGAGGGACGGGTCCTGCGCCGGCGGGCGCTCCGCACACCACCGCCCGGTGTCCGCACCGACCTGGAACTCCTCGCCGCCCTCGCCACGGCGCTGGAGCAGGACCCCGGGCGCCCGGCCGGCCAGGACCGAGGGCCCGCGCTCTCGCCCGAGCCAGAGGTGGTGTTCGAGGAGCTCCGAGCGGCTTCGGCCGGCGGGCTCGCCGACTACGCCGGGATCAGCTGGGAGCGGATCGACGCGCAGGAGGGCGTGTTCTGGCCCTGCCCGGAGCTCGACCGGCCGGACACTCCTCGACTCTTCGCCGACCGGTTTCCCACCCCCGACGGGCGCGCCCGATTCCACGCCGTGCAGCACCGACCCGCCGCGGAGCAGGTGTGCGCGACCTATCCGCTGCACTTCACCACCGGACGGGTGCTCGCCCAGTACCAGTCCGGAACTCAGACCCGCCGGGTGCCCGCACTGCGCCGGGCCGCACCAGCGGCCTTCATCGAACTGCATCCGGACGTGGCCGACCGGCTGGGCGTGGCCGACGGCGAACCGGTCCGGGTGCGCTCCCGCCGAGGCGAACTGATCGCACCGGCCCGGCTCAGCCCGGCGATTCGACCGGACACCGTCTTCGCCCCGTTCCACTGGGGCGGCATCGCCCGCGCCAACACGGTCACCAACGACGCCGTCGACCCGATCTCCGGGATGCCGGAATTCAAGATCTGTGCGGTCCGAGTGGAGAAGGTGGCGGCGACGTGACCGACCGAATCGTCATCATCGGCAACGGAATGGCCGGCACCCGTCTCGCCAGTGAGCTCTCCGCACGCGGCGGGGACCGCAAGATAACCGTATTCGGGACAGAACCGCACAGGGCATACAATCGGATCATGCTCTCCACCCTGCTGGCTGGAGCGATCGGGGAGCCGGACGTACAGCTGGCCGAGGCCGCCGGACACGGAGTCGACCTGCACACCGGGGTCTGCGTTACCGCGATCGACCGCGAGGACCGTGCGGTCCGCACCGACCGGGGCGACCGGATCCACTACGACCACCTGGTCCTGGCCACCGGTAGCCGCGCCGTCGTCCCCCCACTGACCGGGCTGACCGGCAGGGAACTGCCAGAGCGGGTGGTGCCGTTTCGCACCCTGGATGACTGCCGCCGCATCCTCGCGGTTGCTGACCGGGCCCGCCGCGTGCTGGTGCTCGGCGGCGGGCTACTCGGTCTGGAGGCGGCCCGCGGGCTCGCCGGCCGCGGGCTCGAGGTGACGGTGGTGCACCCGGTGCCGTACCTGATGGAGCGGCAACTCGACCCGGCCGCGGCGGCCGTGCTCGCCCGTACCCTCGCCGACCTCGGGGTAGCCACCCAGCTAGCCGTACCGGCCACCGCCGTGCTCGCTGACTCCCACGGCGTCCGCCTCGAGCTGGCCGACGGTCGGTCGTTCGCCGCCGACCTGCTGGTGCTCGCCTGCGGCGTACGCCCGGACACCGCGCTCGCCACGGCCGCCAACCTGGCCGTAGGGCGGGGGGTCCTCGTCGACGACCAGCTACGCACCAGCGACCGGCGCATCTCGGCCATCGGCGACTGCGCCCAGCACGGCGACACCCTGACCGGCCTGGTGGCCCCGGCCTGGGCGCAGGCACGGGTGCTGGCACAGGTGCTCAGCGGCGCGGACCCGTCGGCCCGATACCGGCCGAGGCCGGTGGTGACCCGGCTCAAGACCGCCGGCATCGACCTGGCGGCGATGGGTGACCCCGGCGACGGCCCCGGTGAGGAGCTGACCTTCACCGACCCGGCCAGTGGCACGTACGCCCGGCTACGAATCAACCAACAACGGCTGACCGCCGCGATCCTGGTGGGCGACAACCCCTCCGTCGGTACGGTCATCCAGCTCTTCGACCGGGGACAGCCGGTGCCCAGCGACCGGCGGTCGCTGCTGCTCGGCCGGGCACTCGGCACGGGACCGGCGGAACCAGCCACGACACCGGCGCTGATGCCGGCTACGGCGACGGTCTGCCACTGCAACAACGTCGACAAAGGAACGTTGGTGGAGAGTTGGCGCCGCGGGGCGCGGACGGTCGACGAGGTGGTGGCGGCCACCCGTGCCGGTACGGGCTGCGGCTCCTGCCGGGACGCGGTCGCCGGCATCACCGACTGGCTTTCCACCGTGGAATCTGTGGAGGTGCAACGATGAGGAAAGGCCGACTGGTCGTCGTCGGCAACGGTATGGTCGGGCAGCGGTTCGTGGACGCGTTACGCGCCCGCGACAGCGACGGTCGATGGCGGGTGACCGTGCTCGGCGAGGAGCCCCGGCCCGCGTACGACCGGGTGCGCCTCTCCGCCCTCTTCGACGGGGTGGCCGCGGATGAGCTGAACCTGCACACCCCGGATCCGCAGGTACAGCTCCGGCTCGGTACGTCGGTCACCGCGATCGACCGGGCCCGACGCGTCGTCGCGACGACCGCCGGTGAGTACCCGTACGACGCACTGGTGTTGGCCACCGGCTCGTACCCCTTCGTGCCGCCGATCGACGGCGTCGACCTGCCGGGCGTCTTCACCTATCGCACCCTGGACGACCTGGCCGCGATCCGCGCGCACGCCCGGGGCCGCCGGCGGGGCGCGGTGATCGGCGGTGGGCTGCTCGGCCTGGAGGCGGCGAACGCGCTGCGGCTGCTCGGGCTCGCCACCAGCGTCGTGGAGTTCGCACCGCGGCTGATGCCGGTGCAGGTGGACACCGCCGGCGGGGCGCTGCTGCGTCGCTATGTCGAGGAGCTGGACGTCGCCTGCCACCTCGGGGTCGCCACCAGCGCGCTGCACCCCGGTCCGGACGGCTCGGTGGCCCAGCTGGAGCTGGCCGACGGCGGTCGCGTGGACGCCGACCTGGTCGTCGTGGCGGCCGGTATCCGCCCCCGGGACGAGCTGGCCCGCGCCGCCGGCCTGCCCCTCGGCCGCCACGGCGGGGTGCTGGTCGACCACACCTGCCGCAGTGCCGACGAGCGGATCTGGGCGGTCGGCGAGTGCGCGGCCGTGGACGGCACCTGCCACGGTCTGGTCGGCCCCGGCTACGCGATGGCGGAGACGGTGGCCGACCGACTCGTCGGTGGGGCGGCCACCGTCCCCGACGCGGACACCGCCACCAAGCTGAAGCTACTCGGCGTGGACGTCGCCTCCTTCGGCGACGCCCACGGCACCACCCCGGGTTGTCTCGACGTGACCTTCACCGATCCGGCCACCCGGGTCTACGCGAAGCTGGTCCTCTCCGACGACGCGCAGACGCTGCTCGGGGGCGTACTGGTCGGCGACGCCGACGCGTACCCGACGTTGCGGGCCAGCGTCGGTCAGGCGCTGCCCGCCGCGCCGCTCGCGCTGCTGGCCCCGGCCGGTGCGGGCGCCGGGGCAGCGGCGCTCCCCGGTTCCGCACAGGTTTGCTCCTGCAACGCGGTGACCCGCGCCGACCTGGACGCGGCGATCGCCGGCGGTGCGACCGACGTGCCGACGCTCAAGGCGTGCACCCGGGCCGGCACCAGCTGTGGCTCCTGCGTACCGATGCTCCGGCAGCTACTCGACGCCGCCGGAGTTGGGCAGCCCCGCGGGCTCTGCGAACACTTCGAGGTGAGCCGCCAGGAGCTCTTCGACCTCATCCGGGTCCGGGAGATCCGCACCTTCTCCAGCCTGATCGCCGAGCACGGCCGAGGCGATGGCTGTGACATCTGCAAGCCGGTGGTGGCGTCGATCCTGGCCTCCCTCGGCACCGGGCACCTCCTCGACGGCGAGCGGGCGTCGCTACAGGACACCAATGACCACTTCCTGGCCAACCTGCAGCGGGACGGCAGCTACTCGGTCGTGCCCCGCATCCCCGGCGGCGAGATCACCCCGGAGAAGCTGATTGTGCTCGGCGAGGTGGCCCGGGACTTCGCGCTCTACACGAAGATTACCGGCGGGCAGCGCATCGACCTGCTCGGCGCCCGGGTGGAGCAGTTACCGCAGATCTGGCGCCGGCTGGTCAACGCGGGCTTCGAGTCCGGCCACGCGTACGGCAAGGCACTGCGGACGGTGAAGTCGTGCGTCGGGTCCACCTGGTGCCGGTACGGGGTGCAGGACTCGGTCGGGTTGGCCATCGCGCTGGAGCTGCGCTACCGCGGGCTCCGCGCCCCCCACAAGATCAAAGCAGCGGTCTCCGGCTGCGCCCGGGAGTGCGCCGAGGCGCGCGGCAAGGACTTCGGCATCATCGCCACCGACGCCGGCTGGAACCTCTACGTCGGGGGCAACGGCGGCTTCCGGCCCCGACACGCCGACCTCTTCGCCACCGACCTGACGACCGAGGCGCTGATACGGCTGGTCGACCGGTTCCTGATGTACTACATCCGCACCGCGGACCGACTGCAACGTACCGCCGCCTGGATCGAGGCGATGGACGGCGGCCTGGCGCACCTCAACGCGGTCATCGTGGGCGACTCGCTCGGGCTCTGCGCCGAGCTGGACACGGCGATGGCGCGGCACGTGGGGTCGTACTCCGACGAGTGGCGCGACGTCCTCGAGGATCCGGCCCGGCTGGACCGGTTCACCTCGTTCGTCAACGCTCCCCAGGTGCCCGACCCCTCCATCCGGTTCACCGAGGAACGTGGACAACGGATACCGGTGCAGGCCGGGGAGACCGGAAACCGACAGCCGGTCGGGCTGGGCACGCCGCAGGTGCGGCGATGACCGGCCAGCCGCGGGGGTGGACGGCGGTCTGTCCACTGACCCGCCTGGACCCGGGTCGCGGGGTGGCAGCGCTCGTCGACGGCGTCCAGGTGGCGCTGTTCCGTACCGCCGCCGACCTCTTCGCCATCGACAACCGGGACCCGGTCACCGATGTGTACGTGCTCTCGCGCGGAATCGTGGGCAGCCGAGACGGGGTGCCGACAGTCGCCTCCCCACTACACAAACAGGCATACGACCTGCGGACCGGAGCCTGCCTGGACCTACCGGGCGTCGCGGTCCGGTGGCACGAGGTGCGGTGCCGGGCCGGACTGGTCGAGGTACGGCTGCGAGAGGAGGCGTAGATGCGCGACGAACTGGCCGGCTTCACCGTCGGGGTGACCGCCGACCGGCGTCGGGACGAATTGGCGGCGCTACTCCAGCGGTACGGGGCGCGGGTGGTCTTCGCGCCTGCCCTGCGGATCGTGCCACTCGCCGACGACACCGAGCTGCGGGCGGCGACGCGGGCCTGCCTCGATCGACCACCGGATGTCCTGATGGCCGACACGGGGATCGGGATGCGCGGCTGGCTGGAGGCGGCCGAGGGCTGGGGGCTGGCTGAGCCGCTGCGCGTGGCGCTGCGCGGAGCATACGTGGTGGCCCGCGGGCCGAAGGCCCGCGGCGCGATCCGGGCCGCCGGCCTGCACGATCAGTGGTCGCCCGCCTCGGAGAGCTGCACCGAGGTGGTGGAGCACCTGCGTGACCGGGGTGTGGCCGGCCAGGTGGTCGCCATGCAGCTGCACGGCGGAGCGCAACCCGAGTGCACGAGGGCGCTGGCGGCAGCCGGCGCGACCGTGATCACGATCCCGGTCTATCGCTGGGCACCGCCGACCGACCCGACACCACTGCATCGGCTGATCGACCTGGTCGCCGACCGGATGGTGGACGCGGTGACGTTCACCTCGGCACCGGCCGCCGAGGCGTTGCTCCACGCCGCCGGAGACCGGATCGACCGGGTACTCGACGCGTTTCGGGGTGCGGTGCTGGCGAGTTGCGTGGGGACGGTGACCGCGGAGCCGCTGCGGCGACGGGGGGTACCGGTCAGCGCTCCCGAGCGGGCCCGGCTGGGCGCACTGGTCCGAACGATCGTTGCGGAGTTGCCGCGGCGCGCGGTCACCTTGAACGCCGCCGGCCACCTCCTCACCCTGCGCGGGCACGCCGCCGTGGTCGATGGTGAGCTGCGACCGCTGGCCCCGGCCCCGATGGCGGTGCTGCGGACGCTGGCGGCGTCCCCGGGGCGGGTCCTGTCCCGGGCGGCGCTGCTCCGGACGTTGCCGCGTGGGGCCGACGAACACGCGGTGGAGATGGCGGTGGCGCGGTTGCGCGCCGGGCTGAAGGCTCCCCGGGCGGTGCAGACGGTGGTGAAGCGCGGCTACCGCCTCCGGGTCGACTGATGCGTAGCCGCCGTAGCCGCGGCCCGTCAGTTAGTTGGCGGGCCGCGGCCACGGGCCGATGCCGGGGGTGCCGGTCACCGGCGTCGGCTCACCCGACCGGAGTCGGGAAACCGCGATCATGCTCGGCCTGCAGGCGGCTCATGGCGTGCTCGACGACGGTCACCAGCACCTGCTTGACCGACTCCCGGCTACGCGCATCGGTCAGCACGAGCGGCACGTCCGCCGGGATGGCGAGCGCCTCGCGCACCTCGGCCAACTCGTAGTGGGGGGCCCCGTCGAACCGGTTGAGCGCGACCACGTACGGCAGTTTACGGTTCTCGAAGTAGTCCAGCGGGGCGAAGGCATCGGTGATCCGGCGGGTGTCCACCAGGACGGCCGCGCCGACCGCACCACGAATGATCTCGTCCCACATGAACCAGAAGCGGGTCTGGCCGGGCGTGCCGAACAGGTACAGGATCAGATCCTGCGCCATGGTGATCCGGCCGAAGTCCATGGCGACGGTCGTCGTCTCTTTGCCCGGCACTTTGGACGGATCGTCGATGCCGACACCGGCTGCGGTCATGATCGCCTCGGTGGTCAGCGGTGTGATCTCCGAGATCGCCCCCACCAACGTCGTCTTTCCGACGCCGAAGCCCCCCGCGACGACGATCTTCGCGGAGATGATCTCCCGGCTCGCCCTGGCGGGGTCATAGTTCGCGAAGTCCACTTAGCACCCTTCCAAGCAGGTTCATCCGCTCCACAAACCCCATCGTGGGAGCGGCAGTGTGTAGCGTCAGCAAGCCCTCGGCCACCATGTCGGCCACCAGTACCCGGGTAACGCCGAGGGGCATCCGGGTGTAGGCGGCGATCTCCGCCAACGACTGCGCCCGGCCCTCACAGATCGTCGCGATGCGGTGCTTGTCGTGCCCCGCGAAACGTGACTCGGCGGCCGCCGTGGCGCTCGCGGACAGCACCGCCTCCAGGGTGATGTCCTGCTGCGGCTCGGTCCGGCCCCGAGTGACCGCATACGGGCGCACCAGTTCCCCACGCGGTTCGGTCCGCCGGCCTTCCATCCGCTGTCACCTCCCCTCTCGCCCGATCGGTGCCCCTTCGGCGCCGGATCTACTCTCCTCGGGCGGCGCTGTCCGGAGCCTAATGATCATGAAGACACCGCGTCCCGGGGCAACGGCACCAGTGCGGCACCGACCCGTTCCACCAGGAGCGCCATCTCATAGCCGACCTGCCCGACGTCGCAGCTGCGGGCAGCGAGTACCGCCATAGACGAACCGTCACTGATCGACATCAGGAAGAGGTATCCGCTGTCCATCTCGATGACCGTCTGAAGCACCCCGCCGGCGCTGAACATGCGGGACGCACCGTCGGTCAGGCTCACCACTCCGGAGGTGATCGCCGCGAGCTGATCTGCGCGGTCCGCGGGCAGATCCCGGGACGAGGCGAGCAGTAGCCCGTCGGCGGACACCGCGACCACGTGAGCGATGCCCGCCACGCTGTCGGCGAAGTTACTGAGCAGCCAACCCATGTCCTGCATGGTCGCTGGCCTGTTCATCAGCTCGTCTCCTTGCTCGAGGTGCTGTTGGGGTCCGACCCGGCCGAACGGCCGCGCTGCACGCCACGGTGATACGCCGACAGCAGGCCGCGGACAGTGTCCGGCGTCCGGCGGGTCCGTTCCCGGGTCCGGGGCTCGATACCACCGGGAACGAGTTGGGCCTTTGGCACCCGCTTCGGCAGCCCGGAACGGGTGATACCACCGTTGGTCGGCTCGGCAGCCTGGGTGGCCCGGCTCCAACCCTCATCCGCGATCGTGCGCCACGCATTGCCACCGCCGGCCGGAGTTCCGGAGGCACTCGGCGACCCTGGCGGGTCGCTGGCCGTCGGCTCGTTGATCGGCGGCTCGTTGATCGGCGGCACGGCGGGCGGCGGCACGCTGATCGGCGACACGGCGGGCGGCGGTCCGGCGGGGGCCGAAGCAGCAGCGGGAGCAGGAGCGGCGGAATACGACGGCGCGGGGGTGGCGGCCGGCGGGGTCATCATCGTTCCGGGCACCCGGGTGGGTAGCTGCGGCTCGACTGGGGAGCTCGCCGTCGCGGACGGGTCCGGGGCTGCTTTGTCGAAGTCCGGCCGGGTGAAGATGGCGGTCGCATCGTTGCCGTGCGTCCGGAACCAGACCGCCTCCATCTCCCGGAAGATCGGCGCCTCCGCCGGCGGAGGCGCCGGCGGCACGGACGAAGGTGCGGCATCGATCGATGCGGTGGCGGCCAAATCCGCGCCGAGCCCGCCGGTCAGCGTGCTGTCAGTGCCAAGCGTGCTGGCTGGCGGCTCGACTGGTGATGGCGGGGTAGCGGCCACGGTGGGGAAGGCCGCAGTCGCCACGGACGACTCACCCGTGGGGGTCCGTTGGGGCAGTGGGTACGACGTGGTGGGCGCTGCACCCAGACCGCCGGCGGCGCTGAGGCTGGGTTCGGTCCCGGTGGCCCCGACGGTCTGGTACGGCACCACGCTGGTAACCGCCGGCGCCGGCCACGGGGTCGGCTCGGGCTGCCGCTGCTCCGGCAGGGTAGCGGCGCTCGTGGCTACGGCCACCGGGTCACCAAAGCCGACCGAGGCTGACGGGCCCGGCTCCACCGCGAGCGGCTGGCGAGGTCGGGTGAGCGGGGCTGGCCCCCGCCCGACGGGCAGCACAACCGCAGCCGTCGGCAGGGTCACCTGGGCGACGATGCCCCCCTCAACGTTGCGGCGCAGCTCGACCCGAATGCTGTGCCGCTCAGCGAGCCGGCTCACCACGGCGAGGCCCATCAGCCGGAACGTCGCGACATCGACGCTCTGCGGCTCCGTCAGCCGCCGGTTGAGCGATTCCAGCTGCTCGTCGGAGAGGCCGAGACCACGATCCTCGACCTGGATGAGCACGTAGTCGCGAATCCGCCGCCCGTCAGCGACCACGGTGGTATTCGGCGGCGAGAAGCGGGTGGCGTTGTCGAGCAGTTCGGCGACGAGCCGGACCGCGTCGTTGACCACGTGGGCGGCCACCGACACGTCGGTGTCAACGGTGCCGAACTCAATCCGGTTGTAGAGCTCGACCTCGGACTGCGCGGCCCGCAGCACGTCCACCAGGAGAGCGTCCTCCTGCCGGGGTGCGGTCGAGTCGGCTCCAGCGAGGACCAGCAGGTTCTCGTCGTTGCGGCGCATTCGGGTGGCCAGGTGGTCCAGTTCGAAGAGTCGGGCCAGCCGCTTCGGGTCCTCCTCACCACGCTCGATCGCGTCCAGTTCCCCGATCATGCGGTCAACCAGCGTCTGGCTCCGCCGGGCCAGGTTGAGGAACATCGCCGAGACACTGGTCCGCAGCGCGGCCTGCTCCGCCGCCACCCGGACCGCCTCCCGGTGCACCACGTTGAACGCGACGGCGACCTGACCGACCTCGTCCTGGTTGGCCAGCCGGATCGGATCCCGAATCTCCCGGACGATCTCGTCAACCCCGCCCTCGTCAACCGCCTCCATGCTCTGCAGGCGACGTACCGCTTCCGGCAGATCGTGGTTGGCCACGGCGAGAGCACCCTCCCGCAGCCGGTGCAGCGAGTGGTTCAGCGAACGGGCCAGCACCACGGCGAGGGTGACCGCGATGATCAGGGTCAGGAGCACCAGTAGTGACTCGATGACAGCCTGCCGGAGAACGTCCGAACGGTCCTGCTCGGTATCGGCGAGCAGGTCCGCCTGGAGCCGGGCCTCAGTCCACCGCATCAGGTCGTGGACGGCACCGACGGCGGCGCTGGCCTCCTCCGCGCTCACCAGGGACTGCTGTCCGACCGAGCGGCCGATGTCCACGGCGACGGTGTCCGACAGCGTGACCGCGTCGCCCGAGATGGTGTTCTCCACGAACGAGCGTTGCCCCGGCTCCGCCGCGAGGGCGAAGGCGAGTAGCGCCTCCTGCTGGCTGGTCAACGTCGCCACGAAGGAGGAGTACTGCTCCTCGTCGAAGCCGCCGGCGCTCAACGCGGTGTAGGCGACGGATTCTTGCTCGGCGACTGCTGTCTTGGCCCGGGCGAAGGCCGCGACCGCCCGCCGGGCCTCTGCCAACCGCTCGTCGCCAGGGAGTTGGGCGAGGCCGTCGCCGTAGGCCACCAGGTCGGCCAGGATGACGCCGTAGCGCAACGCCGACTCGGCGACCGCCATCTGGTTACGGTCCAGCACCTGCTGTCGAATCGCGTCCAGCGTCTCGAGGTGCCCGTCGATAGCCGCCACCCGGTCGCTGACAGCGGTGGGCAACTCGTCGAAGAGCTCGCGCTCCTCCCGGTAGGCCTGCACCCGCTCGTCGGTGCTGCGCACCCGCAGGTTGTAGGCGTCAGCGGCTGCTTCCGCCTCTCCCGCCGACGAGATATAGACCGCAGCCGCCATTCGTTCGGTATGCAAGTCCTGGGTAAGGGCCGAGATGTCGACGGAGAGTTCGGTGAGCGCTTTGGCCCGGGTGGCATCGTACGCACCCTCGCCGACCGTGATCAGACGAACAGTCGCCAGCGCGATGACCGCGGCGACCGGCACGACCAAGATCAGCGCCAGCTTCGAGCGGATTCGCGCATTGCGGAGCTGAGGCAGCCAGCGCCGCTTCGGCTGCTGAGTGCCGCTGCTTGCGGGCAGGGTCGTCGGTCCGGTGCTCACGACATCGCCTCCGTCATTTCATCCACGCCTGAACCGCCGACCCAGGTCTGGTCCAGCAGAAGTGAAACCATGCGCGGCACGGCCGCGATTTCATCAGACGAGACGGGATTTGGGAAGTCGAGCTGGAGCCGAAAAGGACTGGATGCGGGCCCGCCGATGCCACAGTCCACAAATGCCACCAATTCAACACCCCTCTGAACAGGCAATGTAGACACGCATTGCTCCACCAATGCGCTATGGTAGTCAGGCGCAAACTTTACGTCACCCCAGCATGTGAGATTTTCGTCCCGAAACGCCTCCACCCCGCCCGCTTGACCACGGGGGCCCGACATTGGCAAGGTCTTCCAGGCTGCGCGCACACCGTACGGGAAAAGTGATCGACCTCCCAGCGAAAAACGGACGATCTGCCGGCTCCCGTGCCGTACCTGGAGGACAACGTTGAGCCCCATCCGCTCCGCAACCGCGGCACTCACCTCGGCCGTCCTGGCCGCCACGCTCACCGCCTGCCAGCTCGGCGCGGAGGAGCAAGACACCAGCCCGATCATCATCGCCGCCGACCTAGAACTGTCCGGGCCCGGCGCGCCACTAGGCCAGACCTACCAACGGGCGCTCGAGCTCAAAGCCGAACAGCTCAACTCATCCGGCGCGCTGAACGGACGGCAGATCGAGCTCCGGGTCAAGGACAACCGCTCCGACGCGAGCGAGTCCCTCCGCAACGTCACCGACTTCAGCACCGACCCCCAGGTAAGCGCGATCGTCATGGGCGGTTGCAACGAATGCGCGATGGGCGCGGTGGAGACCGTCAACGGGCAGCAGATGCCGATGGTGGCGCTGGCCGCCGCCGAGGCCATCGCCAGCCCGGCAACGGAGCGCCGGTACGTGTTCAAGCTGGCTCCGAGCGCACCTGACAGCGCCGAAGCCCTCGCCGTCGAGCTTCACCGCAACAAGATCGGCGAGGTGGGGGTACTGCGCAGCGACGACGCCTACGGCGAAGAAGGGCTCACCGTCCTCGAGGCCGCGCTGGACAAGGCCGACATCGAGGTCCGGGGTTTGCAGACCGTCCGTGCCACCGACACCGACGTCTCCAGCCAGATCACCGCGCTGACTGAGGACGAGCCCGAAGCACTGGTGCTCTGGGCCCGCGCCGAGCAGGCTGATCTCGCCGCGGTCGCCGCCCGAAAGGCTGGCTTCCAGGGCGCGCTCTACTTCGATGCCTCGGCCGCGGGCGAGCTCTTCCTCGGTACGACGGCCCAGGCCGCGGAGAACGCCACGATGGTCTTCACCCAGACCATGGTGATCGACGACGTGATCGCCACCACCCCGGCGAAGGCGGCCCGGCGCCAGTGGTTCCAGGACTACACCGCCCGTTTCGGCGGATACCACGGCTCGTCCTCGTTCGCCGCCGACGCCCTCCAGCTCATCGCCGATGCCGCCGTGCGGTCCGGCAGCAGCGGTGACAAGCCCGACCGGAAGGGTATCCGGGACGTCCTGGAGACCACCCAGCTGGACGGTCTCTCGGGTCCGATCCGCCTGACTCCGGACAACCATTCCGGCCTCATGCCGCAGGCACTGACCACTCTGGTCGTGCGCAACGGCCGCTGGCATCTGGCCGGGTGACACCTCGGCCCGGCCCGGTGACACCGGGCCGGGCGGGCCCGGTCATGCCGGCTGGGTCACCGAGCCGACGTGGTCGCGCGAACCCAGGGCAGGGCGAGGCGTTCGACGAGGTAGAGCACGGAGTAGAGCCCGATGCTCATCGCGGCGATCAACACGATCGCCGCCCACGCCGTCGCGGTCTCCCCAATCCCGTTGTACTGCAGGATCTGGTAGCCCAGGCCCGGCTGGTCCGAGTAGAACTCCCCGATCACCGCCCCGATGGCGGCCAGCGGCATAGCCACCTTGAGGCCGACGAAGACCTGCGGTAGCGCGCCCGGGAAGCGCACCTTCCGGAACGACTGCCACCAGGAGGCGTGCAGCGACCGCGCCAGTTCGGCGAGGTCTGCCGGGGTGGTCGTCAGACCAGTCGCGGTGGAGAGCACGATCGGAAAGAAGCAGAGCAGGAACACCATCGTCAGGACCGGCTTCGCACCCCAGCCGAACGACACCACGAGGAGCGGGCCAAGCGCGATCTTCGGCACCGCGTTGACGGCGACGAGCAGCGGCGCGAACATCCGCTCGAGGTGTCGAGACGCGGCCAGCGCAATCCCGATCAGCACCCCGGCGGCCGCCGAGAGCAGAAAGCCCACCACCGTCATCAAGGTGGTGATCCCGAGTGCGGGCAGGAGCACACCGCTCTGCGCGACCATCGAGGCCCCGACGGCCTGCGGCGACGGCAGGGCGGCCGGGTGCACAAGGCCGAACCCGGTGGTGACCAGCCACCAACAGGCCAGTGCGATCAGCAGTCCGAGGAACGGAAGCCCGGCAGCCCCGACCGGGATCGCCCGCCGTCGGCGGGCGGCCGACGCGGGCGGACTCACCACCCCTGCCGACGGTCCTTCGAGGCGGGTCCGGGTCTCGGTCACAGCCTTCCCTCCTTCCTGCCGGTTGCGAGCCGGCACACGGCGGGGGTGTGGACCGGACCCCCGGTCCACACTCCCGGGCGGTGGTCGATCAGGCCTTCGGGGTGAGACTGAAGTCGATGACCTGGTCGGGCTCGAGCTCCTGCTTGAGCTGTCCCGCACCTCGCAGGATGGCGATGCTCTTCGCCACTCGGGCACTGTCCAGCGTGCCCAGCGTCGCACCACTGTTGCTGGAACGGACGTAGCCGGCCATCAACTCCAGCTCCGCCTGGGCGGACTCGACGTTCGTCGAGTCAACGTTCTTCTTCAGCAGCTCGGCCGCCTCCTGCGGGTTGTCCAACGCGTAGTCCAAGCCCTTCAACAGGGCCTCGCTGAACCGCGTGACCATCTCCGGCTTCTCTTCGGCGATCTTCGTGGAAGTGATCAGCACGTTGCCGTAGAGGTCCTGCATGTACTCGCTGTACGGCAGCATGAACGCCTTCTTCTTGGCAATCGCCTCAATGGTCGGCTGGCCCACGACGAACTGCCCAATGCCGTCGACCGTGCCGGCGGCGAGAGTGCCCATCAGGTCCTGCGGCTGACCGTTGACCCAGGTCACCTTGCTCGCGTCAACGCCGGCCAACTCCGCGTACGTGGGGAAGAGGTTTCGGACCACCGAGGTCGGGGAGTCCGCGATCTTCTTGCCCTCGAGGTCCTTCGGCGTGGCGATGTTCGTACCCTCGACGGTGGCGATGCCGGCCATGGTGCGCTGCTGGATCGCGGCGACGACGACGAAGTCCTTGGCCTCGCCGTTACCGAACTGGAGCAGGCTACCGGTGAGGTCGACCGGCCCGAAGTCCGCCTTGCCACCGGAGACCATCTGAATAGTGCTACCGGTGCCCTGCCCCGGCTTGATCTCGACATCGAAACCCGCGTCGCGGAAGAAGCCCTTCTCCTTCGCCACCCAGGCGTAGGAGTCCCGGCCGAAGTTTCCGAAGGAAGTGAGGTAGGTTACCTTCTCCATCGCGCCGTCACCCCCCTCGGGGGAGTCCGCGTCGCTGCTACACGCCCCAACCATCGCCAATGCAGCGGCCGTCGTAGCCGCGGCGACCGTACGGGTCAGCCTTCTCATCAGTGCACCTTGTCCTTTCCGACCGGGGCCGAGCGCCGCCGGAGGAGTAGTCGGGTGGCGGCGACCCGAAGGGTGAAGCCGGTGCCGCCATCGTGAGGGGACTCTTCGGTGGCACAGCGTACGAGAAATCCGCCGCCGCGCCACCAGGCATATCGGGGTTGCGGAACGGACACAACTAATCCCACCCCAGCCAGCATCATTGCCTTGCCCGACCGGTACTCTGTCCGTTGATCACTGACTGTCAACTCAGGAAGGTCCGCGGATGATCCGGCTGTCCGGGGTATCCCGGAGCTTCGATGGCCGCTCCGGCCAGGTTGAGGCCCTGCGTGGTATCGACCTCGACATCGGCGACGGCGAGTTTGTTGCCGTACTCGGCCGCTCCGGCTGCGGCAAGTCCACTCTGCTCCGACTCGTCGCGGGGCTACTCCCGGTTACGCTCGGGGACGTCACCGTCGCTGGCGCACCGGTCACCCATCCCCGACCGGACGTCGCGATGCTGTTCCAGCGACCGGCCCTACTGCCCTGGCGCACGGTGCTCGACAACGTCCTCCTCCCGGTGGAGATCTTCGGCTGGAAACGGGCCCAACACCGTGATCGGGCCCGGCAGCTGCTGGAGTTGACCGGCCTCGCCGGGTTCGAGAAGCGGCTGCCACACGAGCTCTCCGGCGGCATGCAACAGCGGGTCTCGCTCTGCCGCTCACTGATCGGCGAACCCCGGGTGATGCTGATGGACGAGCCCTTCTCCGCACTGGATGCGCTCACCCGCGAGGAACTCTCCGGCGAACTACAACGGGTGCACATGGAGACCTCGGCGACGGTCGTCTTCGTCACCCACTCCATCGAGGAAGCGGTCCTACTGGCCGACCGCGTGGTCGTGCTCAGCCCTCGCCCCGGCCGCATCCGCGACATCGTCGACGTCTCCATCCCCCGTCCGCGCACGCTTGGCCGCAACGCACATCTGGCCGATGTCGCCCGGGTCAGCGCCGACCTGCACGAACTGCTCGCGGAGAAGGAACCGGAACCCGCATCGATGGAGGCGCCCTGATGCTCGTCTCGGTATTCACCGAACCACACCGTGGCGCCAGCTACGAAGACCAGCTCCGGTTCACCCGCCAGGCGGAGCACTGCGGCTACGACGCTTTTTTCCGTGCCGACCACTACCGGGCAATGGGCGACGACCCGGCGCTGCCCGGTCCCACGGACGCCTGGCTGACGCTGGCCGCGCTGGCCCGCGAGACCAGCCGGATCCGGCTCGGCACGCTGGTCACGTCGGCTACCTTCCGGCTACCCGGCCCACTGGCCGTCATGGTGGCGCAGGTCGACCAGATGAGCGGTGGCCGGGTCGAGCTGGGGATCGGCGCCGGCTGGTACGAACGGGAGCACACCGCGTACGGGATTCCCTTCCCCAGCGTCAGCGAGCGGTTCGACCGGCTGGCCGAACAACTGGAGATCGTCACCGGCCTGTGGCGTACCCCGTCGGGGGTCGGGTTCAGCTACACGGGAGAGCATTACCAGCTCGTTGACGCGCCAGCATTGCCGAAGCCGGTCCAGCGCCCCGGACCACCGGTGATAGTGGGCGGTCGGGGCGCGAAGCGTACCCCGGACCTGGCTGCCCGCCATGCCGACGAGTTCAACATGCCGTTCACCTCCGTCGCGCAGACGGCGGCGGCGTATGAGCGGGTCCGGGAGGCGTGCGATGCCGCTGGCCGGGCCGAGTCCGGTCGGCAACCGCTGACGCTCTCGGCGGGGATTGTGGTGGCCGTCGGCCGCACCGACGCGGAGGCCCGCCACCGCGCCGCTGCGCTGCACCGACCCAGCGCCCTGCCCCCGGAGGACGCGGTCGTGGGCTCGCCCGCGCAGCTCGTCGAACGCATCGGCGAGTTCGCCGCAATTGGCGCGAGCCGCGTCCACCTGCGCCTGCTCGACCTCGCCGACCTCGACCACCTGGAGCTCATCGCCGCCGAGGTGCTCCCCCAACTGGATGGACCGCAATGACCACAACCGATCCTGAGCTGGGCCCGGTGGGCCAGGAGATCGTTTTCGAGAACGACCGGGTACGGGTCTGGCACATCAGGCTGGCACCCGGTGAGCGGCAGCCGCTGCATCGGCACGACCACCCGTATCTGGTGGTGGCGATCCAGGGCGCCAAGAACGTCGTGCAGACAATCGACGGCGACCGGATCGACGCCGATGAGCCCACCGGCGGCGTCGTCTATCGGGATCCGGGAGCGGTGCACATGCTCACCAACACGGGCGACACGACCTACCTGGCCCGGCTGGTCGAGCTCAAGTAACCCAACGCCGGTGCGGCTACTGCACCCGCCCCGGCGTGCCAGTGGCGCCCGCCCGCACCGGGACCGTAACGTGCCCGGCATGGCGTTTCGGACCTTGGGCAAGCTACTGCTCACGGCGCTTGCGGTAAGCCTGCTGACCGGGGCTGGACAGCTCGGCGTCGCATTCGGCTTCGGCATCGTGCGCTTCTCCGGCGCCTTCACCGGTGCGGGCGTCAACCAGTGGCCAGCACAGCTCGCCTGGGTCGCCTGGTTGGCGGCGAACGCCGCGGTCATCGGTGCCATCTGCGCCGAACGGCTGGCGCGCCGGGAAGCCCCACTGATCAGCGTTGGTCGGCGGGCCGCTGTGGCAGGCGCCGCCGCGCTCGGCGCCACGGTCGTCGCGCCGCTGGGAATGCAGTCCGCCCGAGCCGCCGACGTGGGTGCCGTGGAACCGGTCTGGTCCGTCGCCGCTGGTGCACTCCTCGGCGCGGTGCTCGGCGGGGGCGCGGCGCTGGCCGTCCTCATCCGACCCCCGCTGCTCGGGAACATGACGTTCGTCGCCGGCCTGCTCTGGTTCCTTGCTCTGGCCTCGGTTGCCCCGTCGCTGAACGACACCGGCCCACTTCGGGCAGTACGACTCGGGGTGTGGGAACCCTCCTGGCTCGATCCCGCCGCGGCGGACCGCCTCTGCCTGCTGGGCCTTCCGGTGGCGGCGCTGCTGGCCGGAGCCGGCGCCGGCGGCCTCGCCCGTCGGCGCGGGCAGGCCACATCCGTCGGCGTGCTGACCGGGCTCCCCGGGCCGATGCTGGTAGCCGGCGCGTATCTGGTATCGGGCCCCGGGGCGGATGCGGACCGTTACCAGGCCACGCCGTACTACGCCGCACTGCTCACGGTGGCCGCTGGCGGACTCGGCTCGGCCGCCGCCGCGATGCTGCGCTGGCCACTGATCGCACGTCCAGTCGAACGAGCCACCGCGATACTGCGCTGGCCACCGAAGACGCGCCTACCGGAATCGAAGCCCGACCCGACGGCAGTCCCCCCGATACCTCCGGCTCCGCCCGAGGTCGACTCGGTCGCGCCGACGACCGGCGCCCCCGTACCGGCGGCCCGACCGCGTCCGGTAGCGGACGAGGCCGAGGCCGACCCGGGCACCGCGGACGACCCGGTGGTGGCCGGCGCACCGCCTCCCGCCCCGCGCCGCCGAGGCCGGTTCCGGCGCAGTCGCTCCCGGGCCGACGAGGCGGCCGAGCCGACAGCGGAGGTCCGGCTACCAGCGCAGGACGAGGAGTTCGTTGACTGGGTCACCGGTCTGAGCGAGCCGGTATCGAACAACGAACCCGATCGGGAAGGCGCGCGCCGCTCGTTGCGCTCTGTCGGCCGGCATCACGCCGACTGACCGGGAACCGTTACCCGAGCCCGGCACATCCCCCGACCCGCCCCGGTCTCGGCGGGCCCGGCCTACGTGGGTGTCCCGAAAAGCACCGTGGCACCCCGCCTGCTGGTCGGGGTGCCACGGTGGAGAAGAGATCAGGCAATCGGAAGGTAGACCCGACCGCCGGACTCGACGAACTCCTCCGACTTCTCCTTCATGCCGCGTGCGGCGTACTCCTTGAGGTCCTGGGTGATTTTCATGGAGCAGAACTTCGGACCACACATCGAGCAGAAGTGGGCCGTCTTCGCTGGCTCAGCCGGCAGGGTGGCATCGTGGTAGGCCCGCGCGGTCTCCGGGTCCAACGCCAGGTTGAACTGGTCCTCCCAGCGGAACTCGAACCGTGCCTTGGAGAGCGCGTCGTCCCATTCCTGGGCGCCCGGGTGCCCCTTGGCCAGGTCTGCGGCGTGCGCGGCGATCTTGTAGGCGATCACACCGGCCTTCACATCGTCCCGGTCCGGCAACCCGAGGTGCTCCTTCGGGGTGACATAGCAGAGCATCGCGGTACCGAACCAGGAACTCATCGCCGCGCCGATAGCGGAGGTGATGTGGTCGTACGCGGGCGCGATGTCCGTGGCCAGTGGGCCCAGCGTGTAGAACGGCGCCTCGTGACACCACTCCTGCTGCAGTTCCACATTCTCCTTGATCTTGTGCATCGGCACGTGCCCGGGGCCTTCGATCATCACCTGGACGTCGTACTCCCAGGCGATTTTCGTCAGCTCACCGAGGGTACGCAGCTCGGCGAACTGCGCCTCGTCGTTGGCGTCCGCGATGGAACCGGGGCGCAGCCCGTCGCCGAGCGAGAAGGTCACGTCGTAGCGGGCCAGGATCTCGCAGAGCTCCCGGTAGTTGGTGTAGAGGAAGTTCTCCTCGTGGTGGGCCAGGCACCACGCCGCCATGATCGAACCACCACGGGAGACGATCCCGGTCACCCGCTCCACGGCGAGCGGCACGTATGCCAGCAGCACCCCGGCGTGCACGGTCATGTAGTCGACGCCCTGTTCGGCCTGCTCGATGACGGTCTCCCGGAACACCTCCCAGTTCAACTTCGCGGGATCGCCACCGACCTTCTCCAGGGCCTGGTAGACCGGTACGGTGCCGATCGGCACCGGGGAGTTCCGCACGACCGCCTCGCGGGTTTCGTGGATCCGCTTACCGGTCGACAGATCCATCACCGCGTCCGCGCCCCACCGGGTCGCCCAGGTCAGCTTCTCCACCTCGTCGGCGATCGAGGAGCTGACCGCCGAGGTGCCGATATTCGCATTGATCTTCACCAGGAAGGCCTTGCCGATGATCGCCGGCTCGCACTCCGGGTGGTTGACGTTCAGCGGCAGCACGGCTCGGCCGGTCGCGATCTCCTCCCGCACCAGCTCCGGCGCCACCCCCTCACGGATCGCCACGAACTCCATCTCCGGCGTCACCACACCGGCCCGGGCGTACGCGAGCTGGGTCGGCCGTTGGCCGTCCACCCCCGCCAACGGCGTACCCGCGCCGCGAACCGGGGCGACGTCCCCCCGCGACGCGATCCACTTGCCGCGCATCGGCGGTAGCCCCACCTCCGGGTCGGAGCCCGGTCCCGAGGTGTCGTAGAGCCGCGCCGGCGGGTTGTCTCCGGCGAGGTCAACCTCGGCGAAGGGCACCTGGATGTCCGGCCGCGACCCTTCGACGTAGACCTTGCGACGTTTCTGCATGACAGCCTCCCTTTAGGTCAAGCGGACCAGCTGAAGTGATCGAGTGGTCCGCGTCCCGCACCCAACTCCCAGCCCCGAGCGCCGATCAGCGCCCGGGTCACGTATTCCTTGGCCGCCGCGACGGCGACCGGCACCGCATCACCGAGTGCGAGCCGGACGGCGATGGCCGCCGAGAACGAGCACCCGGTCCCGTGGTTGTGCCGGGTCGACACCCGGGCAGCGCGGAACTGGGTGGTGTCGTCCTCGCCGTGGAGCACGTCCACCGCCGCTTCATCACCGCCGGTATCCCCGCCGGTGACCACGACATACTCCGGTCCGCCGGCGGCCAGTGCCTTCGCGGCGACGACCATCTCCTCGACCGTCTCGACCCGGGCGCCGGTGAGGGCCGCGGCCTCCGCCCGATTCGGCGTCGCCACCCGGGCGAACGGCAGCACCCGCTCCACCGCCGCGACCGTCCCCAGCAGACGCCCACTGGTCGCCACCAGCACCGGGTCGACGACGAGGTGCGGCAGTCGGCCCTCCCCCGCCGCGGCAGCGACCGCAGCGGCGATCGCCGGGCTGCCGAGCGTGCCGGTCTTCACCGCCCGCACCGTGAAGTCGGTGAGCACGCTCTCCAGTTGGTCGGTGACGGTCTGCGGGGGCAACGACAGCACCGCGTCAACACCGCAGGTGTTCTGGGCGGTCACGGAGGTGACGACGCTGGTGCCGTACGCTCCCAGCGCCGCGAAGACCTTCAGGTCGGCCTGGATGCCGGCACCCCCGCCGGAGTCCGAGCCGGCGATGGTGAGGACGGTACGGGGCGTCATCGCGTGCCCACACTGGAGACGGCGTCGAAGGCTCCCTGAAGGGCCGCGGCTACGGCGCCCGGATCCTCGGCCCGCATAATCGCACCCAGGACCGCTACCCCGGCGGCTCCCGCCGTCACACAGTCGCGCACCTGCCCGGACGTCTCGATCCCGCCCAACGCCACCACCGGGACCGGACTGGCCTTGATCAGCGTTGCCAGCCCCGACGGAAGCAGCGGTGGGCCGTAGCCGGGCTTCGTCGGCGTTGGATAGACGGGGGAGAGAACGGCGTAGTCCTCAACCGTGAGCCGGCCCAGCTCCGCCTCGTCGTGGCAGGAACGGCCGATCAGCCCGAGCCGCGGTGGCGGGTACGGACCCGCCGCCGGCAGGTGCACCGCGTCGCCGCCGAGCGGATCCGGGCCGGCGACGACCAACGTACCGCCGACCGGGGTGAGGACCTGACGCAGCTCATCGGCGAGGGCGGCCCGCTCGGCCCGGGGAAGGTCCCGCTCCCGCAGCACCACCCAGCGCGTACCGCCGGCCGCGGCCGCGGCGACCACCTCAACGAGCGGTCGCCGCGCAGCCCGACGCTCGGTGAGCACCACCAAGCCGGTCGGCCCGTTCACAGCTCTGGCCGCCCATCGTCTGGAGTCGAGGCGAGGGCGTGGAACCGGCGCGGTATCCGACCCGCCTGGTAGGCGAGCCGGCCGGATTCGACCGCGTACCGCATCGCTGTCGCCATCGCCACCGGATCGGCGGCCCGGGTCACCGCGCTGGCGAGCAGCACCGCGTCACAGCCCAGTTCCATGGCGAGCGCCGCATCGGAGGCGGTGCCGATCCCCGCGTCCAAGATCACCGGCACCGTCACGCTCTGCCGGATGAGCCGGATGTGGTGCGGGTTCGACACCCCGAGCCCCGACCCGATCGGGGAACCCGCCGGCATCACCGCCGCGCAGCCGACATCGGCGAGCCGACGCGCCAGAATCGGGTCGTCCGAGGTGTACGGCAGCACGGTGAACCCGTCGGCGACCAACTCCTCCGCGGCCCGCAGGAGTTCCACCCCGTCGGGCAGCAGGGTGCGCTCATCGCCGATCACCTCAAGCTTCACCCAGTCGGTCTCGAACGCGTCCCGGGCCAGCTGAGCCACCTTCACCGCCTCACCCGCCGTGTAGCAGCCGGCGGTATTCGGCAGCAACCGCACGCCGCAGCGGTCGACCAGGTCCAGGAGGCCGCCCGAGGTGCCCTGGGTGGTGTCGACCCGGCGCAGCGCCACGGTGACCAGGCCGGTGCCGGAAGCCCGGATCGCCTGTTCCAGGACGGTCAGGTTGGCCGCCCCGCCGGTACCGAGGACCAGGCGCGACGGGATCGGTACCCCACCCAGTTCGAAGGTCATCCCGCTCACCCGCCCTGCGCGGCGCTAAGCACCTCGACCCGGTCGCCGTCACACAGCAGGGTTACCGACCAGCCGCCCCGCGGCACGACCTCGCCGTTGACTGCGACCGCCAGGCCACGCTTCTGTGCGGTCACCGTCCGGACCAGGTCCGCGAGAGTGGAGCCGGTGGGCAGGCTGCGCCCAAGGCCATTCACCGTCAGTTCCACGACTCCTCCTGGGGGGTCAGCCGGGGCCCGGCAGCTCCGCACGCCGGGTCGGCGGTGGCGGGTGGATGGGGCAGCCCCGGGCCGAGGCGCTCCGGGGTGAAGGCAGTGAGTAGCGGATCCGGCGTACCGGTGGTGATCAGGTCAGCGATCAGGTCGGCGGTGACCGGGGTGAGCACCACCCCGTGCCGGTGGTGCCCGGTCGCGGCGAGCACTGCCGGCCGGCCCGGGAGCGGGCCCAGGATCGGCGCGTTGTCGGGGCTGCCCGGGCGAAGCCCGGCGACCGCCTCGATCAGCTCGTACTCAGCCACCTCGGGTACCAGGTCGGTGGCGGCCCGGAGTAACCGCAGCACCGCACCGCTGGTCACCACCGTGTCGGTGCGCTCCTCCGCGGTGGCCCCGACCACCACCTCCCCGTCCTGCCGAGGAACCAGGTAGACCGGCTCCCCGTCGGCGAAGCCCCGGATCACGTGCTGGAAGCCCGGCGCACCGGGAGCACGGAGCCGAAGCACCTGCCCCTTGACCGGGCGAACCGGCAGCCCGGTCAAGGCAGCGGTGCCGCAGCCGGCCGCGACCACCGTGATCTCCGCGGTCACCTCGGTCAACTGCTGGACCGGCGTCGGCACCAGCACTCCCCCGGCCCGCTCGGTGGCGGTGCGCAACGCCGACACCAGCCGCCGCGGGTCCACCTGGTGATCGGTGCCGGCGTAGGCGCCACCGCGCATCCGGGGGGACAGCGCCGGCTCGCGGTCTCGAAGCTCGGAGGGACGCAGTGGGGTGACCGGCAGTCCAAGACCCTGCTGGTAGGCCCAGAGCCGGCGGGCCACCGCGAGATCGTCGGCGGTGAGCCCAACCATCAGGGTGCCCTCGCTGCGATAGCCGAGATCCATGCCGGAGGCGGCGGCCAGCTCGGTGGCGAACGCCGGCCAGCGCGCCGCCGACTCGGTGAGCAGGCCAGTCAGCTCGTGCTCCCCGAAGTACGCCTCGGCGACCGGCGCGAGCATTCCCGCTGCGGCGTGCACCGCACCCGAGCCGGGGTCTGGGTCGTGTACGACGACCCGGAGCCCGCGGGCCGCGCATCGCCACGCGATGGCCAAGCCGATCGGCCCGGCCCCGACCACCGCGACGTCGGGCCTGGACGGGAGGTTCCGGTCGCCGCCCGCGGCGACGAGATCACTCACCACGTCAGTGCCGCCATCAGCTCGGTGGCGGCACGGGCGGGATCGGCGGCGTGCGAGAGCGCACCGATCACCGCCACTCCGTACGCGCCAGCTGCCCGCAGCGCGGGCACGTCCGCTGCCGTGACCGCCCCGATGGCGATCGCCGGCACGGCAACCGCGGCGGCGACCGCTCGCACCCCCGCCACACCGATCGCGGGCGGCAGACCATCCTTCGTGGTCGTGGGGTGAACCGGCCCGACCCCGATGTAACTGGCCCCGGCGGCGACCGCTTCGACGGCGGTGTCCGCGTCCCGGGCGGTGGCGCCGAGGACGGCGGCGGAGCCGAGCACCGTGCGGGCCGCCCCGACCGGCAGGTCCTCGGCGCCCACGTGGCCACCGGCAGCACCAACCGCCAGGGCCACGTGTAGCCGATCGTTCACCAGGCAGGTCGCACCGTAGGGGGCGCAGAGCGCGCTCACCTGACGGGCCAGGTCGTACGCCTGCCGGTCGGTCGCGTCATCGGTCACGCGGACCTGGACGACCAGTTCGGTTCGGGCCACCGGCAGGGCGGCCCGCACCACGGTGAGCGGGTTGTGCCCAGGTCGAGTGTCAGTAATCAGATGTAGACGCCCAAGGGACGACACGGCAACTCTCCTCCCTGCGCCGGCACTATCCGGATCAGGTTCAACGGTCGGGGGCTCTCAGCCCCCCTCTCAGCCCGGTTTACCGGGCTCCCGTGGGTTACTTACCCACCACCGTACGGCAACCCCGTGAGGGTGCCAAGATGGGCGTCCTCGGCGCAGGGTGCGGACCGGCCGCCGCCGGAGCCGGCCCGGACACGAAATCGGCCTCCCACCGTCGAGACGATGGGAGGCCCGGATTCTCCACTTTCTAGCTGTCGAGTACCGCCCGCAGGGCCGCGAGATCGTCGGCGTCGGGCTGCCAGGCGCCCGCCGCCGCGTTGGCCCGAACCTGGTCGGGCGTCGTGGCACCGGCGATCACCGAGGTCACCGCGGGCTGGGCGGCGAGCCCGCCGATGGCGACCTGAAGCAGGCTGAGCCCGCGCTCGGCCGCGTAGGCCTCGAGCGCCTCGATGGTGTCCCAGTTGGCCGCCGCCAGCCGGGCCGCGTACCGACCGCCACCGGCGAGCCGGCTGCCCGACGGCGCTGCCTCACCGCGCTTGTACTTGCCGGTGAGCAGGCCGTGGGCGAGGGGGAAGAAGGGCAGCAGGCCCAGCCCGAACCGCTCACACGCCGGGACGACCTCGGCCTCGACACCCCGTTCGAGCAACGAGTAGTGGTTCTGTGCGGAGATGAACCGGGTCGACCCGCGCGAGCTGGCGGTCCAGTCGGCGTCGGCGATCTGCCAACCGTCGAAGTTGGAGTTGCCCAGGTAACGCACCTTGCCGGCGGTGACCAGGTCGTCCAGTGCGGCGAGCGTCTCGTCGATCGGGGTGCCGGGGTCCGGTTCATGCAGCTGATACAGGTCAATGTGGTCGGTCTGCAGCCGACGCAGCGAAGCCTCCACCGCCCGCATGACGTAGCGCCGGGCACCGCGGGCACCGTAGTCCGGCCCGTTATGGCCGTCCATGTCCATCCCGAACTTGGTGGCGATCACCACATCGTCCCGGCGCCCCTTGAGCACCTGGCCGAGGAGTTCCTCGGAGCCACCCGGTGGCGCACCATAGATATCGGCGGTGTCGAAGAAGTTGATCCCGGAATCGAGGGCGGCCGCCACCACGGCCCGGGTCCCGTCCAGGTCGACCCGACGGCCAAAGTTGTTGCAGCCCACGCCGACTGCGGACACCACGAGCCCGGAATCGCCCAACCGGCGGTACGTCATCTCAGTCACGAAATCCACCCTAAGCCGCCCGTGCTCACCCCATCTCCCAGACCGGCTCGGCGGCCTCCACCACCTCGCCGTCCCCTTGGAACAGGAGGAATCGATCAAACGAGCGGGTGAACCATCGATCATGGGTCACCGCCACCACCGTCCCCGCGAACGCGGCCAGCCCCAACTCGAGCGCCTCCGCCGAGGCCAGGTCCAGGTTGTCCGTCGGCTCGTCAAGCAGCAGCAGGGTCGCCCCGGACAGTTCCAGCAGCAGCACCAGGAACCGAGCCTGCTGGCCGCCGGAGAGGGTGCCGAACCGCTGGTCCCCCTGCCCGGCCAGCTCATACCGGGAGAGCGCGGCCATCGCCGTGTGCCGATCCATGCCGGCGCGGTGCTCGTCGCCCCGCCAGAGGATGTCGGCCAGCGTCCGCTCCATCAGCTCTGGCCGGTCGTGGGTCTGGGAGAAGTGACCGGGTCGGACCCGGGCACCGAGGCGGGCCACCCCGTCATGCCCGACGGGGGCGAGCCCCGCTCCGCCGTCGACCGGCTGGTTCACCGGATCGGGATCGGTTCCGCCCCGGGCGATCAGACGGAGGAAGTGCGACTTCCCGGTCCCGTTGGCACCGAGCACGGCGACCCGGTCGCCGTACCAGAGCTCCAGGTCGAAGGGGTAGGTCAGGCCGTCGAGCTCCAACTGCTCGCAGATCAGGGCACGCTTACCGGTGCGGCCACCGGCCAGCCGCATCCGGATGTCCTGCTCCTTCGGGGGTACGGGCGGCGGTCCGGCCTCCTCGAACTTCCGCAACCGGGTCTGGGCCGCCTGGTAGCGGGAGGCCATCCCGGAGTTGTACGCGGCCTTCTGCTTGTACATCAGCACCAGTTCCCGCAGCTTCTGGTGCTCCTCGTCCCACCGCCGACGCTGCTCGTCGAGACGGTCGTGCCGGGCGACCCGGGCCTCGTGCCAGCTGGCGAAGCCACCGGGGTGCACCCACGCGCCACCGCCCTCAACAGCCACCACCCGGTCCGCGGTACGGGCCAGCAGCTCCCGGTCGTGCGAGACATACAGCACCGACTTACCAGACTCCTGTAGCCGCGCCTCCAACCAGCGCTTGCCGGGCACGTCGAGGAAGTTGTCCGGCTCGTCGAGCAGGAGCACCTCCTCGGGACCACGCAGAAGCAGTTCCAGGGCGAAGCGCTTCTGCTGACCGCCCGAGAGCGTCCGGACCGGACGGTGCCGCGCGGTGTCCCACGGCAGGTCGAGCACGATCGTGGTGACGGTGTCGAAGAGCACCTCCGCGTCGTACCCACCGGCCTCCCCCCAGACGGCGAGCGCGTCCGCGTACGCGAGCTGGGCCCTGCCGGCGGCGGTACTGTACTTGCCGCGCACCTCGGCCGCCCGCATCGCCGTCTCGGTCCCGGCGACCCGCTGACCGGCCTCACGCAGCCGGGGCGTGGCGAGGGAGAGAGCCAGGTCGACGAGGGTTGACTCGTCGCCGATCATCCCGATGAACTGACGCATCACACCCAGGCCGCCGGCGCGGGCGATCGCACCGCGCTGCACCGGCAGGTCGCCGGCGACCATGCGCAACAGGGTCGTCTTGCCCGCGCCGTTCGGCCCGACGAGGGCAATCTTGGCTCCATCAGCGACCCGGAACGACACATCGCCGAAGAGCTGTCGCCCGTCGGGCAGCCAGTGCCCGACGGCTGCCACGTCCACGTAACCCACGTTGGCATCCTGCCGGGCCAGCCCGGCCGGGCCAACCCGTTTTACCGGGTCACCCGCAGCACCCGGTAGCCCTTCTGGCTCGCCGGTCGCGCGACCTCCCAGCCCCGCTCGGAGAGCCAGCGGTGCAACGAGTCACCGCCGAGGTGCCGGGCGACGACCAGCCAGGCCACCCCGTCCGGTGCCAGCCGGGGCAGCCAGCTCAGCAGGAGCTGATGCAGCTCGTTCTTGCCGATCCGGATCGGCGGGTTCGACCAGATCTGGTCGAAGGTCACCGCCGCTGGAACCGCGTCCGGCGGGACGACCCGAACCCGGGCCGCCGCCCCGACCCGCGCGGCGTTGGCCGTGGTCAGCTCCCGAGCCCGCTCGTTGACATCGACGGCCCAGACGGCGGCCGACGGCACCGAGGTGGCGAGCACACACGTGATCGGCCCGAATCCGCAGCCGAGGTCGAGCAGGTGACCGGTGCTCTCCGGCGCCGGTAGCTCGGCCTTGCGCAGCAGCACCGCCGTCCCCGGGTCGAGCCGCCCGGCGGAGAAGACACCACCGGCCGAGGCCAGGGTGTAGTCGCGGCCGGCCGCGGAGAAGACCACCTCCCGGGGTTGGGCGGCAGCCGACGGTTCAGCAGTGAAGTAGTGGTCGCCGGTCACAGCATGGATTCTCGCACCGGCCCCGCCGGCGCCGCGCCTCAGGCCGGCGGTGGCACCCGCAACCGGCGGGTCAGGGTAGCCCGGCGGGCATACTCAGCCGGGTCGTCCGGGTAGCCCACCGACACCAGGGTCAAGCCGTGTGCCGGGGCGACGTTCACCTCGCTGGCGCGCTCCCGACGGGTCAGCAGACCGGCCGGCCAGTCGGCAGGGCGGCGGCCGTCCCCGACGGCCAGCATCGCACCGACCAGACTGCGCACCATCGCCTGACAGAAGGCGTCCGCCTGCACGGTCGCCACGAGAATTCCGTCCGGGGCACGCCGCCAGTCCAGCCGGGTCACCTCCCGCAGCGTCGTCGCGTTCTCCTTACGCCGGCAGTATGCGGCGAAGTCGTGCTCCCCCACCAGCCCATCGGCGGCCGCGGTCAGCGCGGCCAGGTCGAGCCGGCTCGGCCAGGCCAACGTGTCGTGGCGCCGCAACGGCTCGGCGCCCCAGGGCGCGTCGGTGACCCGGTACTCGTACCGCCGGAAGGTCGCCGAGAAGCGGGCGTCGAAGTCGTCCGGCGCTCCCGTCATCGCCCGTACCCGCACGTCGGCGGGGAGCAGCCGGGCCAGCCGCCGCAGCAGGGTGGTCTCATGCTGGTGCCACACCTCGGTCAGCAGGTCGACGTGGCAGACCTGCCCGATGGCGTGCACGCCGGCATCGGTCCGGCCGGCGACGGTGAGCCCGGTCGCCGCGCCGGCACCGAGTACCAGGTCAAGCGCGGCCACGAGGGCACCCGCGACCGTACGCCGCTGCGGCTGGACCGCCCAGCCGGAGAAGTCGGTGCCGTCGTACGAGACATCCAGCCGTACCCGGGTGCGCTCCTGCACTCCTGTCCCCTTCCACGCGTCGGGCCCGACACCCGGGTGGGTGTCGGGCCCGACGGGAGCCTGGCCGATCAGGCCTTGTTCTGCTCGTTGTTCTCCTCGACAGCGAGGTCGCTGTCCGCGCGGGCCGCAGCGGTGTCACCCGAGACCGAGGCGGGAGCCTCGGCGTCCTGGTCGCCGCTGGCCGGTGCCGGGGGTTCCGCAGCCGGGGCGAGCGCCTCGACCTTGTCCTGCTGCGCGGCCTTACGGCCGGCGGTCTTCTTGTTCGCCTTCGGCTCGGCGACCTCCAGCTCCTCGACCAGCTCGATGATCGCCATCGGAGCGGCGTCACCCTTGCGCGGACCGGTCTTCACGATCCGGGTGTAGCCACCGTTGCGGTTGGCGTACCGGGGCGCGATCTGGTCGAACAGGGTGTAGACCACGTCCTTGTCCTTGACGACCGCGAGCACCCGACGCCGGGCGGCCAGGTCACCGCGCTTCGCCTTGGTGATCAGCTGCTCCGCGAGCGGGCGCAGTCGCCGGGCCTTGGTCTCGGTGGTCTGAATCTTGCCGTGCTGGAACAGCGACGTGGCCAGGTTGGCCAGCATCAACCGCTCGTGCGCCGGGCTGCCGCCGAGGCGGGCACCCTTGGTGGGCGTGGGCATTCTCGGTGCTCCTCGTCAATCCTCAGCCGCGCTTACAGCTGCTCAGTCTCGCGGTAGTCCTCGGTGTCGTAGTCGGCCTCACCGAAGGCGTCCACGACGTTCGCCGGGTCGAAGTTCGGGGCCGAGTCCTTCAGCCCCAAGCCCATCCCAGCGAGCTTCATCTTGACCTCGTCGATCGACTTCTGGCCGAAGTTACGGATGTCGAGGAGGTCAGCCTCGGTACGCCCAATGAGCTCACCAACGGTGTTGATGCCCTCGCGCTTGAGGCAGTTGTAGGAGCGGACGGTGAGGTCCAGCTCCTCGATCGGCAGCGCCAGATCCGCTGCCAGCTGGGCGTCCTGCGGGGACGGCCCGATGTCGATGCCCTCCGCGGTCTCGTCCAGCTCCCGGGCCAGGCCGAAGAGCTCGACCAGCGTGGAACCGGCCGAGGCCAGAGCCGTGCGGGGTCCCATCGACGGCTTGGACTCGACATCGATGATCAGCCGATCGAAGTCGGTCCGCTGCTCGACCCGGGTCGCCTCGACCCGGTAGGTGACCCGGAGGACCGGCGAGTAGATCGAGTCGACCGGGATCCGACCGATCTCGGCACCCGCCTGCTTGTTCTGCGCCGCGGTGACGTAGCCACGGCCCCGCTCGACGGTCAGCTCCATGTCAAGCCGGCCCTTGCCGTTGAGGGTGGCGAGCTTCAGGTCCGGGTTGTGCACCGAGACGCCAGCCGGGGGCTGGATGTCACCCGCGGTCACGTCACCCGGGCCCTGCTTACGCAGGTACATGCTGACCGGCTCGTCATGCTCGGAGCTGACGCAGAGCTCCTTGATGTTCATGACGAGCTCGACCACATCCTCCTTGACCCCGGGGATCGTGGTGAACTCGTGCAGCACACCGTCGATCTTGATCGAGGTCACCGCCGCGCCGGGGATGGACGACAACAGCGTCCGGCGCAGCGAGTTACCCAGGGTGTAGCCGAAGCCGGGCTCCAGCGGCTCAATGGTGAACCGGGACCGGGTCTCGTTGATCGACTCCTCGGAGAGCGAGGGCCGCTGGGAGATGAGCATCTCTTCTCTTTTCTTCCGGGGCGCCCGCCATATGACGCCCACGACACACTGTTGCGGTGGTCCGCCCACGGAAGGGGGCGGACCACCACCCGAACTCCTACTTGGAGTAGAGCTCGACGATCAGCTGCTCCTGGACCTGGGTGTCGATCACCTGGCGGCTCGGGAGCGAGTGCACGAGCACCTTCATCTGGCTCGGAATGGCCTCCAGCCACGCCGGCACGCTCTTGGAGCCGGCCTCGGCCTGCGCCACCAGGAACGGGGTGAGCTCCTTGCTCTTGCCCCGGACCTCGATGATGTCGTGCTCCTTGACGCGGTACGACGGGATGTCGACCTTCTTGCCGTTCACCGTGAAGTGACCGTGCTTGACCAGCTGCCGGGCCATGTCCCGGGACTTGGCGTAGCCGGCCCGGTAGACCACGTTGTCCAGCCGCGACTCGAGGATCTGCAGGAGGACCTCACCGGTCTTGGCCTGCTTCGCCACGGCCTCGTCGTAGTAACCGCGGAACTGCTTCTCCAGCACGCCGTACACCCGGCGGGCCTTCTGCTTCTCGCGGTGCTGGAGCAGGTACTCCGTCTCCTTCGTGCGGCCACGGCCGTGCTGTCCGGGCGGGAACGGCCGGGACTCGAACGGGCACTTCGGGCCATCGCACTTGCTGCCCTTGAGGAACAGCTTCATCTTCTCCCGCCGGCAACGGCGGCAGTCAGCACCGGTGTAACGAGCCATCTCTTCCTACCTCTCAGACCCGGCGACGCTTCGGCGGACGGCACCCGTTGTGCGGCTGCGGGGTCACGTCGGAGATCTGACCGACCTCAAGGCCGACGGCCTGCAGCGAACGGATGGCGGTCTCCCGGCCGGAACCGGGGCCCTTGACGAACACGTCGACCTTGCGCATGCCGTGCTCCATCGCGCGACGCGCGGCGGCCTCGGCGGCCAGCTGAGCGGCGAACGGAGTCGACTTGCGCGAGCCCTTGAAGCCAACCTGGCCGGCGGAGGCCCAGGAGATGACCGCACCGGTCGGGTCCGTGACGGACACGATGGTGTTGTTGAAGGTGCTCTTGATGTGCGCCTGGCCGTGGGCGACGTTCTTGCGTTCCTTGCGCCGGACCTTCTTGACGGCGGCTCCGGCACGAGCCTTCGGTGGCATAAGTCTTCTGCGCTCCTATTACTTCCTGCCGGGCTTCTTCTTGCCGGCGACGGTCCGCTTCGGGCCCTTGCGGCTGCGGGCGTTGGTCCGCGTCCGCTGACCACGAACCGGTAGGCCCCGGCGGTGCCGGATGCCGGCGTAGCAGCCGATCTCGACCTTGCGACGGATGTCCGCGGCGACCTCGCGGCGCAGGTCACCCTCGACCTTGTAGTTGGCCTCGATGTGGTCGCGGAGCTGCACGAGCTCCTCGTCCGTGAGGTCCCGGGCGCGCTTGTCCGGCGAGATGCCGGTAGCGGCGAGCGTCTCCAGGGCGCGGGTGCGACCCACGCCGAAGATGTAGGTGAGCGCGATCTCCAACCGCTTCTCGCGGGGGAGATCCACGCCGGCTAGCCGTGCCATGTGCGGGCGTACTCCTCGTGGTTTCTGGCGGAGGTGTGGTCCCGTCCCATCCCGCTACCGACCAACTCGATCTCCGACGCCGATACCGACGCCGGCGACCGGTTCGGTCGCTGCCCGAGCGGGCCCCGGCCTCCGACCGGGGGTCAACCACGACGAGGTACGCGCTGCGCACTCCCTGCGGCTGGAACGAGCATGTGCTGTGTTGTGACGGAATCTGCGGCCGGGGCCGGTGTCGACCGGTCGCGTTGTCACGACCGGCCGGACAGTCAGCCCTGACGCTGCTTGTGGCGCGGGTCGGTGCAGATGACCATGACCCGGCCGTGCCGGCGGATCACCCGGCACTTGTTACAGATCCGCTTGACGCTCGGCTTGACCTTCACGGTTGCCTTACTTCCGATCTGGCCCGGCGACGCGACGAGCGCGACTCCAGGCGACGAAGACGGACACGGGACTCACCCGGCCGCCGTCAGGCTTACTTGTAGCGGTAGACGATGCGCCCTCGGGTCAGGTCGTACGGCGAAAGTTCGACGACGACCCGGTCCTCCGGCAGGATACGGATGTAGTGCTGCCGCATCTTGCCGCTGATGTGAGCCAGCACCTTGTGCCCGTTCGCGAGCTCCACCCGGAACATGGCGTTCGGCAGGGGCTCGATGACCCGGCCCTCGATCTCGATGGCTCCGTCTTTTTTCGGCATGTCCTCCGCTGTCCTGACGTCGGTTGCTCCGGACGGCCACAACGTCTTTCACGGGATGACTGATCGAAATCAGGTACCCCGCGCCAGCCGCGGCTCCAGCACCCGCCGAAGCGCGGGCGGGCATGCCGGAGTGGACGCTGTGCGCCGATCAGAAAGTGTACGCCGGCCCGTAGGCCGTCGCCAAACCGCCCACCCGACCCGGCGGTTGACCTCACCGAACCGGACGATCGGGTCATCATCGCCGGCCCCGTCCGGCTACTGGGGGGGCGGGCCAGAGCACCCCGTCGACAACCTACCGAAGGCCCGGGGCTGTCACCGGCCAGGGCTACCGCGGAACAGGAGCGGCCGATTCCACCAGCCGAGGCCGGCGGGAACGGAACCGCCGCACCCGCCGGAGTCACCGCCCGGAGTCGGAGGGTGCCACAGCAGCCACCAGCCGGGGGCGGAGGTGCAACGGCAGCCCCAGCCGGAGTCGGAAGAAGGCCACCAGGTCATCGCCCCATCGACCCCGGTCACCAGCGGCGCCCGCCGAGCGTCCAACCGGCCAGTGAACCGGTCGCCGGACAACTCCTCGGCCGAGCAGGCCGGTCTCGGGCCTCTGCTCAGCCGGTAACCGCCGGCTGCCGGGCGGTAACCAGGTCACCGAGGCGCTCCCGCCCTCCGTCGACCGCGGTGAGCACCCACACCCCGTCCGGCAACAGCGCCACGCTGTGCTCCACGTGCACCGCCCGGGAGCCGTCCCGCGTCACCACCGTCCAGCCATCGGCCAGCTCCGCCGTCCGGGGCGAGCCCAGCGTGATCATCGGCTCGATGGCCAGCGCCAGCCCCGGCACCAACCGGGGCCCCTTACCCGGGCGGCCGTGGTTGAGCACGTGTGGATCCTGGTGCATCTCGGTGCCGATTCCGTGACCGCCATACCCGTCAACGATGCCGTACCGTCCGCCCTTGCGGACCGCTGTCTCGACGGCGTGGGAGATGTCCGTAAGCCGTCCCCTGCCACTGGCAGCACCGCGGGCGGCGGCGGCGATGCCGGCCCACATCGCGTCCTCGGCGACTGCGGCCATCCTCAGCAAGGCCGGGTCCACGTCGCCCACCGCGACGGTGATGGCCGCATCCCCGTGCCAACCGTCCAGCACCGCACCGCAGTCGAGGGAGATGATGTCTCCATCCCGGAGCACCTGGGTGGGGGCCGGGATGCCATGCACGACCTGCTCATTGACAGAGGCGCAGATCGAGGCGGGGAAGCCATGGTAGCCCTGGAAGGACGGGGTTGCCCCCGCCGCCCGGATCGTCGACTCGGCGATCGCGTCCAACTCCGCGGTACTGACGCCGGGAGCCACCGCCTCCCGCATCCGGCGCAACGCCTCCGCGACCACCAACCCGGCGGCGCGCATCTTCTCGATCTGGTCAGGGGTCTTCAGCTGGATATCCAGCTGGGGACGACGCATCGGGGTAAACCTTTCTCACCGAAGAGCGGAGCACGCCGCCACGTACCGCTACCGGGTCTCTGTCCGCGGTGCTGAGGCTCAGCCGCTGTAGGACCGCAGAGCGTCGATTGCACGAACGGTGACATCCTCCACCGGGCCGGTGGCGTCGATGCCCACCAGCTTGCTCTGGGCGCCGTAGTAATCCACCAGGGGCGCGGTCTTGTCCGCGTACTCCCGCAACCGGGTGGCGATGGTCTCCGGCTTGTCGTCGTCGCGCTGGAACAACTCGCCGCCGCACCGGTCGCAGCGCCCCTCCTGACTGGGGGCGTCGAACTCGACGTGCCAGACCTTGCCGCAGCCCCGGCAGGTACGCCGGCCGGAGAGCCGTCGCACGACTTCGTCGTCGTCAACCACCAACTCCAGCACCAGGTCCAACGCCGCGCCCAGGTCAACGAGGAGCTTGTCCAACGCGGCCGCCTGTGGGGTGGTCCGCGGGAAGCCGTCGAGGAGGAACCCCGCACTGGCGTCCGGTTCGGCGAGCCGGTCCCGGACCATGTTGATGGTCACCTCGTCCGGCACCAACTCGCCGGCGTCCATGTACCGCTTGGCCTGGACCCCGAGGGGCGTGCCCTGCGAGACGTTGGACCGGAAGATATCCCCAGTCGAGATCTTCGGCACCGCGAGGTGCGCGGCGACGAACTCTGCCTGCGTACCCTTGCCCGCACCCGGCGGGCCAACCAGAACGAGTCTCATCTACCGCAGGAACCCTTCGTAGTTCCGCTGCATCAGCTGGCTCTCGATCTGCTTGGTGGTTTCCAGACCGACACCAACCATGATCAGCACTGCGGTACCGCCGAACGGGAAGTTCAGGTATTGCTGGCGGTCGAGCCAGATGAAGAAGAAGTTCGGCAGGATCGAGACGACGGCCAGGTAGAGCGCACCGGCCAGGGTGATCCGGCTGAGGATGAAGTCGAGGTAGTCGGCGGTCGGCTTGCCCGGACGGATACCCGGCACGAAACCGCCGTACTTCTTCATGTTGTCCGCGACCTCGGACGGGTTGAAGGTGATCGAGACGTAGAAGTACGTGAAGAAGATGATCAGCAGGAAGTAGACCACGATGTAGATCGGGCTGGTCGGATCGACCAGGTTGTCCCGGATCCACACCTGGGTCCGACCTGGGTCGGTCTGGTCGAAGAACTGCAGGGCCAGCTGCGGCAGGTAGAGCAGTGACGAACCGAAGATGACCGGGATGACACCCGCCTGGTTCACCTTCAGCGGGATGTAGGTCGACGTGCCGCCGTACATCCGCCGGCCAATCATCCGCTTGGCGTACTGCACCGGGATCCGACGCTGCGACTGCTCGATGAAGGTGACCGCGGTGATGATGACCAGCACCAGGGCAACGACGAGCAGGAACTTGGCCCAGCCCTGGCTCTCCTTGATCGTCCAGCCCTCGGCGGGGAGCCGGGCCGCGATCGAGGTGAAGATCAGCACGGACATGCCGTTGCCGACGCCCCGGTCGGTGATCAGCTCGCCGAGCCACATCACCACGCCGGTGCCCGCGGTCATCGTCATGACCAGGATGCTCAGGGTCAGCCAGTCCGGGATACCGGTCCCTTCCGGGATGATCGGGAACTGGTCGCACTGGTTGTTGAAGAGCTGTCCGGAGCGGGCCAGCGCCACGAAGGCCGATGCCTGCAGGACACCGAGCCCGAGGGTCAGGTAGCGGGTGTACTGCGTGATCTTCGCTTGGCCGGCCTGGCCCTCCTTACGGAGCTGCTCCAACCGGGGGATCACCACAGTCAACAGCTGCAGGATGATCGACGCGGTGATGTAGGGCATGATGCCCAACGCGAAGACCGAGAGCTGCAGCAACGCCCCGCCGGAGAAGAGGTTGAGCAGGTTCAGTACGCCGGTGCTGCCCTGGGTCGCATCGATGCACTTCTGCACGTTGGTGTACGACACACCGGGGCTGGGCAGTGCGGCACCCAAGCGGTAGATCGCAATGATACCGATCGTGAACAGCAGCTTCTTGCGCAGGTCAGGCGTACGGAACGCACTGAGAAAGGCAGACAGCAAGTTCTTCCTCCTGCGCGAAGGCCGCGTGGCCATTCGCCAACACGGGCACCATCAGACTGGCGACCTAGACGACGCCGAGGTCACACCTTAACAGGCTTGCCCAACACCACACCACTGGGTGCCTACATGTCTGGTTCCACCAGGCGCGGCATACGGAGCCGACAGACGAGGGGCCGAACCCCTACGGTCTCCCGGATCGGGGCCCGGAGCACCTACCCGCACATCAGACCACAAGAGAGCGACGCAACGATTTATCAAGTCTAGAATCTTCTATTGACCCGGCACCACCCGTGCGCTAGCGTGCAGAATTGTTGCCACTATAGCGAACAGCTATGAACAACTCCGGTGCGCCCCGACCCGACTCCAGCTTCGGGCTCGATCTCGGCCTCGGTCTTTGATGCCACCGCCATGCTGGTGCTCATCGCACTCCAGCCGAGCCTCACCCGCGCCGCCTCCATGATCGGTGAAGTCCGCATCAGGTATGCCCGCGCGAGCGCGAGAGCGGTATCGCTGACCATTACCGAATCGGGGCTTGGAGTGTGGCCGGGTCTTGGCACGGCAGCACCCGAAAACAAACAAGCGTCCGCTGCCCGTCGGTCAGCTCACACAAAATATACCCGCGACTAATACGACCAGTCTCTTCCCGAAGCTACCGCAGCCGCAGCGGAGGCGGACCGTAAAGCTACGGCCTCACTCTTTCGGGAAACGAATCTGAAGGTGGCCTCGATCGGCCACGACCACACGCGGTGGGCTTCTCCGGTCGTTCAATCAGCCAGCTGAACCACACCGTAGCCGATTCGGAACGCCTCACGTTTCCGGAAACCAAGCCCACGCCGCAAAACGACGGACAACGAGTTGCGGCGTGGCCAGGACCGGTTTCCCGACCTGCCCACGCCGCGGATCTCTTAAAGCTCGGTGATCGAACCACCGGCAGCAGTGATCTTCTCCTTGGCCGACGCGCTGAACGCCTGCGCCGAGACCTGGAGAGTCACGCCGCCGAGGTCACCGGTTCCGAGAACCTTGACCGGCTGGCCCTTACGGACCGCACCGGCATCGACCAGCTCGGCCGGGCCAACCTGGCCGCCGTTCGGGAACAGCTCGGCGAGCCGCTCCAGGTTGACGACCTGGAAGGTCACCTTGAACTTGTTCTTGAAGCCCTTCATCTTCGGCAACCGCATGTGGATAGGCATCTGCCCACCCTCGAACGCCGCCGAGATGTTCTTCCGGGCCTTCGACCCCTTGGTACCGCGACCGGCGGTCTTGCCCTTGGAGCCCTCACCACGACCCACCCGGGTCTTGGCCATCTTGGCGCCCGGCGCCGGACGCAGGTGGTGGACCTTGATCGTCATTACTCGACCTCCTCGACCTTCACGAGGTGGTTGACCGTGAAGATCATGCCGCGAATCTCCGGACGGTCCTCCTTGACCACCACGTCATTGATCCGCTTGAGCCCGAGCGAACGCAGCGAGTCCCGCTGGTTCTGCTTGGTCCCAATCTCGGACCGGACCTGGGTGACCTTCAGGCGAGCCATCAGGACGCCACCTCCGCCCGCGATGCCAGCATCGCCGCCGGCGCAACGTCCTCGACCGGCAGGCCCCGCCGGGAGGCGACGGCCTCGGGGGACTCAAGCCCCTTCAGCGCCGCCAGCGTGGCGTGCACGATGTTGATCGGGTTGGACGACCCGAGGCTCTTCGAGAGCACATCGTGAATGCCGGCGCACTCCAGCACGGCACGGACCGGACCGCCGGCGATGACGCCGGTACCGGCCGAAGCCGGCTTCAGCAGCACGACACCAGCGGCATCCTCGCCCTGCACCGGGTGCGGGATCGACTGACCGATCCGCGGCACCTTGAAGAAGTGCTTCTTGGCCTCCTCGACACCCTTGGCGATGGCAGCGGGCACCTCCTTGGCCTTTCCGTAGCCCACACCGACGGTGCCGTCGCCGTCGCCCACGATCACCAGGGCGGTGAAGCTGAAGCGACGACCACCCTTCACGACCTTTGCGACGCGGTTGATTGCGACGACCCGCTCGAGGTGCGGGGTCTTCTCGACGGGCGCGTTTCCGCGGCCGCCCTCACGGCGGTTGTCGCGGCGACCACCCTCGTTGCCACCGGACCCGCCGCCACGGCGCTGTTGACCTGGCATCAGCAGCCTTCCTTCTCTCTCGTGACGGGGTTTGTCAGAACTCGAGCCCGGCTTCGCGGGCGGCGTCGGCTAGCGCGGCGACCCGCCCCGCGTACCGGTTGCCACCGCGGTCGAAGACGACCTTGGCGATACCAGCGGCCTTCGCCCGCTCGGCGAGCAGGACGCCGACCTTGCCGGCCAGAACACTCTTGTCGCCCTCGGTGCCCCGCAGCGAGGCATCCAGGGTCGAGGCCGACACCAGGGTGTGCCCCTTGGTGTCGTCCACGATCTGGGCAACGATGTGCCGCAGCGAACGGGTGACCACCAGGCGGGGACGCGCGGGCGTCCCACTGACCTGCCGGCGGACCCGGAAGTGCCGGCGCGCCCGCCCGACGGCGCGCTTGGCGGCGACACCGCGGCGACGCTTGAGCAGCGTGGCGCTCACTTCTTACCTGCCTTTCCGGCCTTACGGCGGATCACTTCACCCTGGTACTTCACGCCCTTGCCCTTGTAGGGCTCCGGCGGACGGATCTTCCGGATGTTCGCGGCGACCTCGCCGACCAGCTGCTTGTTGATGCCGGCCACGTGGAACAGCGTCGGCTTCTCCACCGAGAAGGTGATGCCCTCCGGCGCCACCACGGTGACCGGGTGCGAGAACCCGAGCGCGAACTCGAGGTCCTTCCCCTTCGCGGTAACCCGGTAACCGGTGCCCGCGATCTCCAGACTCTTCCGGTACCCCTCGGTGACACCGACGATCATGTTGGCGACCAGGGTGCGGCTCAGTCCGTGCAGCTCCTTGGCCTTGCGCTCGTCGTTCGGGCGAGCCACGTTCAGCTGCCCGTCCTCCGCCCGCTCGATCGTGATCGGCTCGGCGACGGTGTGCGAGAGTTCGCCCTTGGGGCCCTTGACCGTGACGGTCTGGCCGGCGATCGTGACGTCAACGCCGGCTGGCACCGGGATCGACTTACGTCCAATACGCGACATTTCTACCTGTCTCCCGTTACCAGACGAAGGCGAGGACTTCCCCGCCAACGCTCCGCTTGCGGGCCTGCCGATCGGTAAGCAGCCCCTGGGACGTCGAAATGATCGCCACGCCAAGCCCGCCGAGCACCCGCGGGAGCTCACCCGACTTGGCGTACACCCGAAGGCCGGGCTTGGACACGCGCTTGATGCCAGCCAGGCTCCGCTCGCGGTTCTGGCCGTACTTCAGCTCGACGACCAGTCGCTTGCCGACGGCGCTCTCCTCGGGCTCCTCGACCACCCAGGTGCTGATGTACCCCTCGGACTTGAGGACCTCGGCGATATTCGCCTTGATCTTCGAGTAGGGCATCGTCACCCGGTCGTGGTACGCCTGGTTGGCGTTACGCAGACGCGTGAGCATGTCTGCGATCGGGTCGGTCATCGTCATTAAACTCGTCAACCTTTCTCGCCGGGGTTCCCGGTTGGTCCCGGGCCTACGGCGAAGAGACAGTGCAGCTGACGCGCGGAGCGCGCCGGGCTATTACCAGGAAGCCTTGGACACGCCGGGCAGCTCACCGCGGTGGGCCATCTCCCGGATGCAGACCCGGCAGAGACCGAACTTGCGGTAGACCGCCTTCGGACGCCCGCAGCGCTGGCAGCGGGTGTACGCGCGAACCGAGAACTTCGGCTTCGCGGCAGCCTTGAGGATCAGCGCCTTCTTCGCCATCTCAGTTCTCCTTGAACGGGAAGCCCAGGAACTTGAGCAGCGCCCGGCCCTCATCGTCGGTCGTGGCGGTGGTGACCACCGTGATGTCCATGCCCCGCTGGCGATCGATCTTGTCCTGGTCGATCTCGTGGAACACCGACTGCTCGGTCAGACCGAACGTGTAGTTGCCGTTCCCGTCGAGCTTGCGCCCGTCGAGACCGCGGAAGTCACGGATTCGCGGCAGCGCGATGGAGAGCAGCCGGTCCAGGAACTCCCACATCCGGTCGCCGCGCAGAGTGACCTTCGCGCCGATCGGCATCCCCTCCCGCAGCTTGAACTGCGCGATGGACTTGGTGGCCCGCCTAACCTGCGGCTTCTGGCCGGTGATGGTAGCCAGATCGCGGACCGCACCGTCGATCAACTTGGCGTCCCGAGCGGCCTCGCCGACGCCCATGTTGACGACGATCTTGACCAGGCCCGGCACCTGCATCGGGTTGCCGTACTTGTACTGCTCCCGCAGCTGGCCCACGATCTCGTTGCGGTACCGCTCCTTGAGGCGCGGCATGGTCTTGGTTTCGGTAGCCGTGGTCATGATGGCAGGTCCTTACCGGTGCTACGCGCGATGCGGACCTTCTGGCCATTGTCGTCGATCCGGTAACCGACCCGGGTCGGCTTGCCGTCGGAGTCCACGACCATCACGTTCGAGACGTGGATCGGAGCCTCCTGGGTGACGATGCCACCGGTCTTCGCGCCACGCTGGGTGGTGCTGATGCGAGTGTGCTTCTTGACCCGGTTCACGCCCTCGACCAGGACCTTGTCCTGCCGCGGGTAGGCCGCGATGACCTTACCCTTGGCGCCCTTGTCCTTGCCGGCGATGACGAGGACCGTGTCGCCCTTCCTGACCTTCACGGTCACAACACCTCCGGCGCGAGAGAAATAATCTTCATGAACCGCTTGTCCCGCAGTTCCCGGCCAACCGGGCCGAAGATACGGGTGCCACGCGGATCCCCGCCGTCCTTGATGATGACGGCGGCGTTCTCGTCGAAGCGGATGTACGAGCCGTCCGGCCGCCGCTTCTCCTTGGCGGTACGAACGACGACCGCCTTCACGACATCGCCCTTCTTGACACCGGCGCCCGGGATCGCGTCCTTAACGGTGGCCACGATGACGTCGCCGATGCTCGCGTAGCGCCGACCGGAGCCACCGAGCACCCGGATGCACAGGATCTCCCGGGCACCCGTGTTGTCGGCGACGCGCAGTCGCGACTCCTGCTGAATCACGTCTATCTCCTATGTCTGCCGGTTCTCCGGCCGCACCCCGGCGGCCGGAGCCTGGCGGAACCTGCGCCCGACCGGAACCGGCCGAGCTCGAGCCTTCGCTACTTGGCCTTCTCGAGGATCTCCACGAGCCGCCACCGCTTGGTGGCAGACAACGGCCGGGTCTCCATGATCAGGACCCGGTCGCCGAGGCCGGCCGAGTTCTGCTCGTCGTGGACCTTCAGCTTGCTGGTGCGGCGCATGATCTTGCCGTACAGCCCGTGCTTGACGCGGTCCTCGACCTCGACGACAACCGTCTTGTCCATCTTGTCGCTGACCACGAGGCCCTCACGAACCTTCCGGCGGGCCCGCGTGGTCGCGGTGGTGTTCTCGCTCATCCTGCAGTCACCTCAGTCGGCGCGGCCGAGAGCCCCAGCTCGCGTTCACGCATGATCGTGTAGATCCGGGCGATCTCCCGACGAATGACCTGCAGCCGCCGGTTGTTGTCCAGCTGCCCGGTTGCGGCCTGCACGCGGAGGTTGAACAGCTCCGCCTTAGCCTCGCGCAGCTTCGTGACCAACTCCTCCTCGGAGAGCTCACGCAGCTCGCCGGCCTTAACGCCCGCTGCCATCAGGATTCACCCACTTCGCGTGTAACAATCCGGCACTTCATCGGGAGCTTGTGGATCGCGCGACGCATCGCCTCACGCGCGATCTGCTCGTTGGGGAAGGACATCTCGAAGAGAACCCGCCCCGGCTTCACGTTCGCGACCCACCACTCGGGAGAGCCCTTACCGGAACCCATCCGGGTCTCCGCCGGCTTCTTGGTGAGCGCCTGGTCCGGGAAGATCGTGATCCAGACCTTGCCACCACGCTTGATGTGCCGGGTCATCGCGATACGCGCCGACTCGATCTGGCGGTTGGTCACGTAGGCCGGCTCGAGAGCCTGGATCCCGAACTCGCCGAACACCACCCGGTTACCGCCCTTGGACGCGCCACTGCGGTCCGGGTGGTGCGGCTTGCGGAAGCCCTTCGGGGGCTTGCGCGGCATCAGCATCTGTCAGCCCTCCTGCTGCGTTTCTGCCGGCTGGGTAGCGGCCGACGCGACCGCGCCAGCGTCCACCGACTCGCCGCTCGGCGTCTCAGCCGCCTGCGCGATGGTGGTCGCGGCGGCCCGGCCGGCCTCGGTGCCACCAGCGGTGGTGCCGGACGAACCGGACCTACCCCGACGCGGACGCTCCGAGCGGTCGCCGCGCTCCCGGCGCGGACGCGACGGAGCCTCGGCCGGGGTCTCCCGGCCCGGCACCGCGTCGCCCTTGTAGATCCACACCTTCACACCGATCCGGCCGAAGGTGGTCCGGGCCTCAAAGAAGCCGTACTCGATGTTGGCCCGCAGCGTGTGCAGCGGTACCCGGCCCTCGCGGTAGAACTCGGTCCGGCTCATCTCGGCGCCGCCGAGCCGCCCCGAGACCTGCACCCGGATGCCCTTGCAGACCGGGTTCTTCATCGCCGACTGCATAGCCTTGCGCATCGCCCGACGGAAGCTGACCCGGCTGGACAGCTGCTCGGCCACGCCCTGCGCGACGAGCTGCGCGTCCGACTCCGGGCTCTTCACCTCGATGATGTTGAGCTGAACCTGCTTGCCGGTCAGCTTCTCCAGCTTCCCGCGGATCCGGTCGGCCTCAGCACCCTTACGGCCGATCACGATGCCCGGCCGGGCGGTGTGGATGTCGACGCGGACCCGGTCCCGGGTGCGCTCGATGTCGACCTTGGAGATACCCGCCCGCTCCAGGCCCTTGGACATCATCCGCCGGATCTTGACATCCTCGCCGACGTAGTCCTTGTAGAGCTTGTCCGCGAACCAGCGCGACTTCCAGTCGGTCGAGATGCCGAGCCGGAACCCGTGCGGGTGAACCTTCTGACCCATTACTCGGCACCCTCCGTCTTGCTCTCGGTCGCAGCTGGCGTGGTCTCCTTCGCCGGGGCCGCCTTCGCCGCCGCCTTCTTCGGCGCAGCCGGCGCGACCGCCTCAACCACCACCGTGATGTGCGAGGTGCGCTTCCGGATCCGGTACGCCCGACCCTGGGCGCGCGGCTGGAACCGCTTCATCGTCGGGCCCTCGTCCACGTACGCCTCGCGGACGAGCAACGCGTCGGGGTCCAGCCGCTCGTTGTTCTCCGCGTTGGCGATCGCGCTCGCGAGTACCTTGTACACCTGCTCGCTCGCGGCCTGTGGCGCGAACTGCAGCACCGTGAGCGCCTCCTTCGCGGGCAGGCCGCGGACGAGGTTGACCACCCGGCGCGCCTTCATCGGCGAGATGCGCACGTATCGCGCAACCGCCCGCGCGCCCGGAAGCACCGGAGCGTCGCCCTTTCCTGGCATCGCTGTAACCCCTTGTTCCTCTATCCGTATGCCCGCGGCGTCAGCGCCGACGGCTCTTCCGGTCGTCCTTCTCGTGACCCTTGAACGTGCGGGTCAGCGCGAACTCGCCGAGCTTGTGCCCGACCATCGCCTCGGTCACGAACACCGGGACGTGCTTCCGTCCGTCGTGCACAGCGATCGTGTGGCCCAGCATCTCCGGGATGATCGTCGAGCGCCGCGACCAGGTCTTGATGACGTTCTTCGTGCCCTTGTCGTTCTGCGTCTCCACCTTCTTGAGCAGGTGGTCGTCGATGAACGGGCCCTTCTTCAGGCTGCGAGGCATCTCTTATCTCCCTCAGCCGCGCTTACGCGTGGCGTAGCGACGGCGGACGATCAGCCGGTCACTCGGCTGGCCCTTACGACGGGTACGGCCCTCGGGCTTACCCTGCGGGTTGACCGGGTGACGGCCACCGGAGGTCTTACCCTCACCACCACCGTGCGGGTGGTCGACCGGGTTCATGGCGACACCACGGACGGTCGGGCGCTTGCCCTTCCACCGCATCCGGCCGGCCTTGCCCCAGTTGATGTTTGACTGGTCGGCGTTGCCGATCTCACCGATGCTGGCCCGGCAGCGCACGTCAACGCGACGGATCTCACCGGAGGGCATACGCAGGGTCGCGTAGGCGCCCTCCCGGCCGAGCAGCTGGATTCCCGTCCCCGCGGAGCGGGCCAGCTTGGCACCGCCGCCCGGACGCAGCTCCACGTTGTGGATCGTCAGACCGACCGGGATGTTCCGCAGCGGCAGGTTGTTGCCCGGCTTGATGTCGGCGCCCGGACCCGACTCGACGATGTCGCCCTGCTTCAGGTCCTTCGGTGCGAGGATGTACCGCTTCTCGCCGTCCAGGAAGTGCAGCAGCGCGATCCGCGCGGTGCGGTTCGGGTCGTACTCGATGTGCGCGACCTTCGCCGGCACGCCGTCCTTGTCGACCCGCTTGAAGTCGATGATTCGGTACTGACGCTTGTGGCCGCCACCCTGGTGCCGGGCGGTGATCCGACCGTGGGCGTTACGCCCGCCCTTCTTCGGCAGCGGGGCCAGCAGCGACTTCTCCGGCGTGGACCGGGTGATCTCGGCGAAGTCGGCAACGCTCGAGCCACGCCGGCCCGGCGTCGTCGGCTTGTACTTACGGATAGCCATTGTCTACACCCCTCAGCTGACCGGGCCGCCGAAGGCCTCGATACGGTCACCGTCAGCCAGCTTCACCATCGCCCGCTTGGTGTCCTTGCGCTTACCGAACCCGGTCCGGGTCCGCTTGCGCTTACCCACGCGGTTGAGCGTGTTGACCGTAAGGACGCGGACGTTGAAGATCTGCTCAATGGCGATCTTGATCGCGGTCTTGTTCGCGTCCGGGTGCACCAGGAACGTGTACCAGTTACGGTTCAGCTCGCTGTAGCTCTTCTCCGAGACGACCGGCGCAATGATGATGTCGCGCGGGTCGGCGATCGTGCTCACTTGCCACCCTCCTCGGTGGTCTCAGCGGGAACGCCCAGGAACTCCTCCAGGGCCTCCTTGGTGAAGACCACGTCGTCGGCCAGCAGCACGTCGTACGTGTTGAGCTGGCCGGACTCGATCAGGTGCACCCGCGGCTCGTTGCGCAGCGACACCCAGTTCAGCTCGTCGGTGCTGCTAAGCACCACCAGCACCCGGCGTGCGTCGGTCAGCTTCGCCAAGGTGGCCAGGGCCGCCTTCGTCGACGGCTGCTCACCGGCGACGAACGCCTCAACGACGTGCACCTTGTCGGCGCGGGCCCGGTCCGAGAGGGCACCCCGCAGCGCGGCGGCCTTCATCTTCTTCGGGGTCCGCTGGCTGTAGTCACGCGGCACCGGGCCGTGCACCACGCCGCCTCCGGCGAACTGCGGTGCGCGGATCGAGCCCTGACGGGCCCGGCCGGTCCCCTTCTGCTTGTAGGGCTTCTTGCCGCCGCCGGCGACCTCGCCCCGCGTCTTGGTCTTGTGCGTGCCCTGTCGAGCCGCCGCGAGCTGAGCCACCACAACCTGGTGCATCAGCGCGATGTTGGCCTGCGCGTCGAAGATGTCAGCGGGCAACTCGACGGAGCCGGCCTTGGTACCTTCGACGGTGAGGACATCAACGGTGGTCACTTGGCTGCCCCACCCTTCTTCGCCTTGGCCGCAGTGCGAACCAGGACCAGCGCGCCCTTGGGACCAGGGATGGCACCCCGGACGAGCAGGAGATTGTTCTCGGTGTCAACCGCCTGGACGGTGAGGTTCTGGACGGTGTAGCGCACACCACCCATCCGGCCGGCCATCCGGGTGCCCTTGAAGACGCGCCCCGGAGTGGCGCAGCCGCCGATCGAGCCCGGCGACCGGTGCTTGCGCTCCACACCGTGGCTGGCGCGCAGACCGTGGAAACCGTGCCGCTTCATCGGGCCGGCGTAGCCCTTGCCCTTGGTCTTTCCGGTCACGTCGACCGAGATACCGGCCGGGAACTCCTCGACCGTGACCTCCTGGCCGAGCGAGTACTCGGCGGCGTCGGTCGTGCGCAGCTCGACGATGCGCCGGCGCGGCGCGACCTCGGCCTTTGCGAAGTGTCCGCTGATCGGCTTCTTGACCTTGCGTGGGTCGATGGCGCCGTACGCCAACTGGACCGCCTCGTAGCCGTCCGTCTCCTGGCTACGGACCTGACTGACGACACACGGGCCGGCCTGCACCACAGTCACCGGAACAACACGGTTGTTGTCCCAGACCTGGGTCATGCCGAGCTTCGCGCCCAGGATCCCCTTGACTTGCCTGTCCATTTGTCCGATCCCTACAGCTTGATCTCGATGTCGACGCCAGCCGGCAGGTCGAGGCGCATGAGCGAGTCGACCGTCTTCGGGGTCGGGTCGATAATGTCGATCAGCCGCTTGTGCGTGCGCATCTCGAAGTGCTCGCGCGAGTCCTTGTACTTGTGCGGCGAGCGGATAACGCAGAAACGGTTGATCTCCGTGGGCAGCGGCACCGGGCCTGCGACCTGCGCCCCGGTGCGCGTCACCGTCTCGACGATCTTCCGAGCCGAGGAGTCGACGACCTCGTGGTCATAGGCCTTGAGCCGGATGCGGATCTTCTGTCCCGCCATAGTGGCTTCTGTTCCTTCTCTCGATGCCGCTGTGTTGCGGACGCCCGCGCCGAATGGCACCGGGCCCGCTTCGCCGACCCCCGCGGTCGGGCGTGTCGCGCCCTCGGTTCAGAATCCGCCCCGGGATTCCGGAGCGATCCTGCCGCGGTGGGTCATCACGTCGATCGCACTACGGCGACCTAGACGCCGCGCGAGGGTGGTCAGCGAACACATCGCTGACCACCCTGCGCCCGACTGATTCCCCCGCCCGGAGGTTCGGCGCTGCCGAACGCGAACGAGGGAATCATCGTTACGCAACCTGACCAGTATGCCGCACGGGCGGCGGCATGCCTAATCGGGGTTACCTAGCTCACTGGATGATCTTGGTGACGCGACCCGCGCCAACCGTGCGGCCACCCTCGCGGATCGCGAACTTGAGGTTCTCCTCCATCGCGACGGGCTGGATCAGCTTCACGGTCATCGTGGTGTTGTCGCCCGGCATGACCATCTCGGTACCCTCGGGGAGGGTAACGACGCCGGTAACGTCCGTGGTCCGGAAGTAGAACTGCGGACGGTAGTTCTGGAAGAACGGCGTGTGGCGGCCGCCCTCCTCCTTGGAGAGGATGTAGACCGTCGCCTCGAACTCGGTGTGCGGGGTGGCGGTGCCCGGCTTGATGACGACCATGCCGCGCTCGACATCCTCGCGCTTCACACCACGCAGCAGCAGACCGACGTTCTCACCCGCGCGCGCCTCGTCCAGCAGCTTGCGGAACATCTCGATGCCGGTGCAGGTGGTCTTCGTCGACTTCTCGCGGATACCGACGAGCTCCACCTCCTCGTTCGGCTTCAGCACGCCACGCTCGGCGCGACCGGTGACGACCGTGCCCCGACCGGTGATCGTGAAGACATCCTCGATCGGCATGAGGAACGGCTTCTCGGTCTCGCGCTCCGGCTGCGGGATCGAGGTGTCGACCGCGGTCATCAGCTCCATGAGCTTGCCGCCCCACTCCGGGTCACCCTCAAGGGCCTTCAGCGCGGACACCCGCACGACCGGCAGGTCGTCGCCCGGGTACTCCTGCGAGGAGAGCAGCTCACGGACCTCGAGCTCGACGAGCTCAAGGAGCTCCTCGTCGTCAACCATGTCGCTCTTGTTGAGCGCCACGACGATGTACGGCACGCCAACCTGGCGGGCCAGCAGCACGTGCTCGCGGGTCTGCGGCATCGGGCCATCGGTCGCCGCGACCACGAGGATCGCGCCGTCCATCTGGGCCGCACCGGTGATCATGTTCTTGATGTAGTCGGCGTGCCCGGGGCAGTCGACGTGCGCGTAGTGCCGCGCCTCGGTCTGGTACTCGACGTGCGCGATCGAGATCGTGATGCCGCGGGCCTTCTCCTCCGGCGCCTTGTCGATCTCGTCGAACGGCATGTACGGGTTCAGGTCCGGGTACTGGTCGTGCAGGACCTTGGTGATGGCCGCCGTCAGCGTCGTCTTACCGTGGTCGATGTGACCAATGGTGCCGATGTTGACGTGCGGCTTAGTCCGCTCGAACTTCGCCTTCGCCACTGGTGTCCTCCTGTGGACTTTCTTGGTTCGTTCGCCCCGGTGCGCCGGTCGGCGCTTAGGACTCTGTCGACAGCCTTTCCGGCCTGACGGCCGGGAAGCCATTTGTGGGCTCTGCGGCGATGAAGCCTACAGTCCCGGAATCACACGGTCCGACCGAGGTGGTCGCGGGCGGAAACCCTCCCGCGACCCAGCCCCGGCTCATCGACCGGCTCAGACGAGTGTCACTCGCCGGTCGCCTTAGCGATGATCTCCTTCGCCACGGAGGCCGGAACCTCGGCGTAGGAGTCGAACTGCATGCTGTAGCTAGCCCGGCCCTGGGTCTTCGACCGCAGGTCGCCGACGTAGCCGAACATCTCCGACAACGGCACCAGGGCACGGACGACGCGGGCGCCGCCGCGATCCTCCATCGCCTGGATTATGCCGCGACGGGAGTTAATGTCGCCGACGACGTCACCCATGTTCTCCTCTGGAGTGGTGACCTCGACGGCCATCATCGGCTCGAGCAGTGCCGGATCGGCCTTGCGGGCCGCATCCTTCAGCACCATCGAGCCGGCGATCTTGAAGGCCATCTCAGACGAGTCGACCTCGTGGTACTGACCGTCCACCAGCGTCAGCTTCACCCCGACCAGCGGGAAGCCGGCCAGAATGCCGTACTGCATGGCATCCTGCGCACCCGCGTCCACCGAGGGGATGAACTCCCGGGGGATGCGACCGCCGGTGACGGCGTTGGCGAACTCGTAGGTCGGAGCATCGTTGTCCAGAGGCAACGGCTCCAGGCTGATGATCACACGAGCGTACTGGCCGGAACCACCGGTCTGCTTCTTGTGGGTGTACTCGACCTTCTCCACCTTGCGGCGGATGGTCTCGCGGTACGCCACCTGCGGCTTACCGATGTTCGCCTCGACGTTGAACTCGCGGCGCATCCGGTCTACCAGGATGTCCAGGTGCAGCTCACCCATGCCGGAGATGACCGTCTGCCCGGTCTCGTCGTCCAGCTTGACACGGAAGGTCGGGTCCTCCTCGGCCAGCCGCTGGATGGCGGTGCTGAGCTTCTCCTGGTCGGCCTTGGTCTTCGGCTCGATGGCCACCTCGATGACCGGCTCCGGGAAGGTCATCGACTCGAGGATGACCGGGTTCGCCGGGTCGCAGAGGGTGTCACCGGTGGTGGTCTGCTTCAGACCCTGAACCGCGATGATGTCGCCAGCCTTGGCGGAGCCACGCTCCTCCCGCTTGTTGGCGTGCATCTGGTAGATCTTGCCGATCCGCTCCTTGCGGTCCTTGGTGGAGTTGACCACCTGCGAACCGGTCTCGACCACACCGGAGTAGACCCGGACGTAGGTGAGCTTCCCAAGGTGCTTGTCAGTCTGAATCTTGAATGCGAGACCGGAGAAGGGCTCCGAGGTGGACGGCTTGCGCAGCATCGGGGTCTCACCGTCGGTCGCGGTGCCCTCGATCGCCGGGACGTCCAGCGGCGACGGCAGGTAGTCGACCACGGCGTCGAGCATCGGCTGGACGCCCTTGTTCTTGAAGGCGGAGCCGCAGAGGACGGGATTGGCCTTACCGGCGATGGTCGCCCGGCGGATGGCATCCTTGATCTCCTCGACGGAGAACTCCCCACCCTCCAGGTACTTCTCCATCACCGTGTCGTCGACGTCGGCCAGCGTCTCCATCAGCTTCTCGCGCCACTCGGTGGCAACGTCGGCCAACTCAGCCGGGATCTCCTCGACCGCGTAGTCCTCGCCCTTCTGGGTTTCCCCACGCCAGGTAAGGGCACGCATGCCGATCAGGTCAACGACGCCGATGTGCTCAGACTCGAGCCCAATCGGGACCTGGAGCACCAACGGGATGGCGTTGAGCCGGTCGATCATCATCTGGACGCAGCGGAAGAAGTCCGCACCGGTCCGGTCAAGCTTGTTGACAAAGCACATCCGCGGAACGTTGTACTTGTCGGCCTGACGCCAGACGTTCTCCGTCTGCGGCTCCACGCCGGCGACTCCGTCGTAGACCGCGACCGCACCATCCAGAACCCGCAGCGACCGCTCGACCTCGACCGTGAAGTCGACGTGGCCGGGCGTATCGATGATCTGAATCGTGTGGCCCTTCCACTCGCACTTCGTGGCGGCGGAAGTGATCGTGATACCGCGCTCCTGCTCCTGCGCCATCCAGTCCATGACGGCGGCGCCCTCATGAACCTCACCGATCTTGTAGGTGATACCGGTGTAGAACAGGATTCGCTCGGTGGTAGTGGTCTTACCGGCATCGATGTGCGCCATGATGCCGATGTTGCGTACGTTGGCGAGCGCGTCTGCGGCGGCCACTTCAATCCCTACTTATCGTCGTCTCGACACAACTGGTGTGGTTCCGGCGCCGAGACGACGCCGGAACCTGGGTGTTACCAGCGGTAGTGCGCGAAGGCCTTGTTGGACTCGGCCATCTTGTGGGTGTCCTCGCGCCGCTTGACGGCGGCGCCGAGGCCGTTGCTCGCGTCCAGCAGCTCGTTCATCAGCCGCTCAACCATGGTCTTCTCGCGCCGGGCGCGGGCGTAGGTGACCAACCAGCGCAGGCCCAGGGTGGTGGCACGGGCCGGACGAACCTCGACCGGCACCTGGTAGGTGGCGCCACCAACACGGCGGCTGCGCACCTCGAGCGTCGGCTTGACGTTGTCCATCGCCCGCTTGAGGGTGACCACCGGGTCGGTGCCGGACTTCTCCCGGCAACCCTCCAGCGCCGCGTAGACGAGGGTCTCGGCGAGCTGACGCTTGCCGCGCAGCAAGATCTTGTTTACCAGCTGGGTGACCAGCGGCGAGTTGTACACCGGGTCAGCGACCAGCGGCCGCCGCGGAGCGGGTCCCTTACGCGGCATGTCAGCTCTTCTCCTTCTTCGCGCCGTAGCGGCTACGCGCCTGCTTGCGGTTGCGGACACCCTGGGTGTCCAGCGAGCCACGTACGATCTTGTACCGCACACCGGGGAGGTCCTTCACCCGGCCACCGCGGACGAGCACGATCGAGTGCTCCTGGAGGTTGTGACCGACGCCCGGAATGTAGGCGGTCACCTCGATCTGGCTGCTGAGCTTGACCCGAGCGACCTTACGCAGCGCCGAGTTCGGCTTCTTCGGGGTGGTGGTGTACACACGCGTGCACACGCCCCGCCGCTGCGGGGACCCCTTCAGGGCAGGGGTTTTCGTCTTGGTCGTCTTGGCCTGACGGCCCTTTCGGACCAGCTGCTGAATGGTGGGCACCGGGTTTCTCCGCTCCCTTCGGCCGCCCGGAGGCGACCGCGCCGTCTGCTTCTAGCCGGCCGGATGGACGGCTCTCCTACACTCCAACCAGGGCCACCTGCCGGGGTCCCAGCACCCGCGGTCGGGCGTGTCGCCGACTCACGGTTTCCCGGTCGTCACTCACGGGCGAAAACCGGGTATGGTCACCGGCGCGAGGTGGCCGGATCTCTGGCTGCCGTCGTGCACCGCGAGAACACCCCACAAAGTGAGATCACAGCGCACGCACATACCGCCCAGGCACGCCTGGGCACAAGGGGAAAGAGTACCTACCACAACCGCGCAGGTCAAAACTGGGCGGCCAGCGGGTTCACCCACCGGTCGAGACCGTTCGGCCTGCGCGCCCGTGCCGGGCACCTACCGAGTCGAGTGTACCGGCTGCACCCGGCGACGATCCCACGGCCCTCGGTTCCCAATACCCGCATAATCAGGCATAAAACCGACGGTCAGGACAACCCCAAGAGCAACGCCAGCCCAAGCCCGCCCACGTTGAGCAGCAGCCCGGCACCACCGCAGCTCACTCCCGCCCAGGCTAGTCCCCGCCCGGTAAACCGGACCGCCGGCGGTGGCAGCGGCTGGCGGATCTGCTGAAGCCCGAACAGACCGACACCAACAGCGCCCGCCCCGGTGAGAGCACCCAGCGTGGTGAAGGCCCCCGCGGCCCACGCGCCCCACGCGCCGTCCGCATCCGCCCCAACCACGCCGACACAGGCCACCAGCAGCGAGACCAGTATCGAAGCAATCCCGGTGACCAAAGACCCCACCGCGAGACCGGAGGTTACCGCTGGCACGTCGAGGTGCACCACGCCGAACGGCGTGCCCGGCACGGGCTGAATGCGACTCGGCTGACCCAACGCGTCCCGCGGCGGAGGCGGAGACACCACCGGTAGAGGTCCCCAACCAGGGGTTGAGGTCGGTGGCGTGCCCGCCGGGCCAGACGGCGCTGGTGGCCGGGCCCACGGGTCCGGCGTCGGCGCCCTCAGCCCCGGCGGGCCGGACTCGCCCTCCGCGGGCCCCTGCGGCCCGCCGGGCACCGTCGGGTCGGTGCCCTGCGGGCGTGCCGGATCCGTCACAGCTCCTCCAAGTCGGCAGTCGACGCCCAAGCGCCGAACATCGGTCAGGCTACCGCTGCGCGGCCAACGGGCGATGCCCGACTTGGTCAACGCTCCCAGCGGTCAGTCCACGTTCGGGGCGAAGTCCTGGCCGTAGGGGGCCTCCGCCAGCCGGATGACACCGATCACCAGCAGGACGGTCACCACGGCCATGGTCAACGACAGGCCGGTCCACGCCAGTCGCTCGCCGCGCCGCAGCCATGCCGCACCGGTGAGAAACCCTCCAGAAAGGTACGCCTCACGACGCGCCTGCCGCGCCAACACGAGTGCCACGGTGGCCGGTACCGCTCCCCCGACGAACAGGCCGGTCAGTGCCCCGAAGAGCCCGAGCGCAAAGACCGCCCGCGCCTTGGTTGACCGAACCGGATCCGGGTCCTGTGGGTGCCGGTGCAGCCCCAGGGCGGCATGCGGGTTAGGCCCGGAAGCGGTGCTCATGCCCCCATCATGCCCGGGCCCGAATAGGAACAGACCTCGAGCCGGTTACCCAGCGGATCACGGAACCAGAACCAGGTCACCGGCTGGTCCGGGGCCTGATTGAGCTCACCGACCTCAGCCCCACGCTCGATCAGCCACCGGCGGGCGGCGACGGCGTCGGGGGCGTGGAAGTTGAAACCGGACCACTCGCCCCCCTCCGGGTTGAGCAGGGTCACCGGCGGGCCCTCCGGGGCCTGGAGCACCACGATGTGCGAGGTGCGGAAGAGCTCGGGCCACCCCAGGGTCTCCTGGTACCACCCAGCGACGGCATGCGGATCATCGACCTTGACGAAGACGGTGTCTACCCTGCGCAGCGGACTGTCGGACATGCCGGGACGGTAGCCGCCGGCACCGACACCCGCCGGACACGACGCGGCCCCCGGCATCGCCGGGGGCCGCGTCAACAATCGTGCCTAGCGGTACGACCCGAAGTCGAAGTCGTCCAGCGGGACCGCCTGGCCACTGGCCGGCCCGAAGCCGTAATCGGTCTCCGGGTAGCCGGTCATCGAGTAGACCTTGGCCTTCGCCTCCTCGGTCGGCTCGACCCGGACATTGCGGTACTTGCTGATGCCAGTACCAGCCGGGATGAGCTTACCGATGATCACGTTCTCCTTGAGGCCGATCAACGAGTCGCTGCGAGCGTGGATCGCCGCGTCCGTCAGCACCCGGGTGGTCTCCTGGAAGGAGGCCGCCGAGAGCCAGGAGTCGGTGGCCAAGGAGGCCTTGGTGATACCCATCAGCACCGGACGGCCAGCGGCGGGCTCGCCGCCCTCGGAGACGAGCCGGCGGTTCTCCGACTCGAACAGCGCCCGGTCCACGAGCACGCCCGGCAGGAACTCGGTCGAGCCGGAGTCGATGACCGTCACCCGCTTGAGCATCTGCCGGATGATGATCTCGATGTGCTTGTCGTGGATGAGCACACCCTGCGAGCGGTAGACCTCCTGGACCTCCTGGGTCAGGTGGACCTGGACCGCACGCGGACCCAGGATGCGGAGCAGCTCGTGCGGGTCGATCGTACCCACGGTGAGCTTCTCGCCGACCTCGACGTGGTCGCCGTCGTTGGCCAGCAGCCGGACCCGCTTCGAGATCTTGTCGTAGGCGATCTCGTCGCTGCCGTCGTCCGGCACCACAATGATCTTCCGGGACCGCTCGCCGTCCTCGATCCGGACCCGACCAGGGGTATCCGCGATCGGGGCCTTGCCCTTCGGGATCCGAGCCTCGAAGATCTCCTGGACCCGGGGCAGACCCTGGGTGATGTCCTCCCCAGCGACACCACCGGTGTGGAACGTACGCATCGTCAGCTGCGTACCCGGCTCACCAATCGACTGGGCGGCGATGATGCCGACCGCCTCGCCGACATCCACGGTCTTGCCGGTCGGCAGCGAACGGCCGTAGCAGGCCCCGCAGACGCCAAGCTTCGACTCGCAGGTGAGGACACTGCGGACCCGGACGGACTCCACCCCGGCGGCGACGATCTTGTCCACCAGGATCGAGTTGATGTCCGCACCCCGCTCGGCGACGACGGTGCCATCCGGCCCCTTGATGTCGTCAGCCAACGTCCGGGCGTGCACGCTGGTCTCCGCGTGCTCGTGCACGACCAGCGAACCGGCCTCCCCGGCCTGCTGGCCCACCTGCATCGGAATGGCCCGGTCGGTGCCGCAGTCCTCCTCGCGGATGATCACATCCTGCGAGACGTCCACCAGACGACGGGTCAGGTAACCCGAGTCGGCGGTACGCAGGGCGGTGTCCGCCAGACCCTTACGGGCACCGTGCGTGGAGATGAAGTACTCCAGCACGGACAGACCCTCGCGGTAGGAGGCCTTGATCGGACGCGGGATGATCTCACCCTTCGGGTTCGCCACCAAGCCACGGATCGCGGCGATCTGCCGGAGCTGAAGCAGGTTACCGCGGGCACCCGAGTTAATCATCTTCCAGAGCGGGTTCTCCTGCGGTAGCGCGGTGTCCATCTCCTTGGCGACCTCATTGGTCGCCTTGGTCCAGATCTCGATGAGCTCACCGCGACGTTCCTCGGCGGTCATCAGACCACGCTGGTACTGCTTGTCGATCCGGTCGGCCTCCTGCTCGTACCGACCAAGGATCTCCCGCTTACGCGGCGGCGCGAGGACGTCCTCCATGCCGATGGTCACCCCGGACCAGGTGGCCCAGTGGAAACCGGCCTCCTTGAGCCCATCCAGGGTGGCCGCCAGGGCGACCTTCGGGAAACGCTCGGCGAGGTCGTTGACGATCGCGGAGAGCTGACCCTTGCGGATCTCATAGTTCACGAACCGGTAGCCCGGTGGCAGGGTCTCGTTGAACAGAACCCGACCAAGCGTCGTCTCCACCGTGACCGGGTCGCCCTCGACCCAGCCCTCCGGTGCGGTCCACGGCTCGGCGCCGGGGCCACTCTCGACCCCGACAAGACCCCGCAGGCGGATCTTCACCGGCGCCTGCAGGTGCAGCTCGCCGTTGTCGAACGCCATCCGGGCCTCGGCGTCGGAGCTGAACGCCCGACCCTCACCCCGCTCACCCGCGGTGCGGTGGGTGAGGTGGTAGAGACCGATGATCATGTCCTGGGTGGGCATGGTCACCGGCTTGCCGTCAGCCGGCTTGAGGATGTTGTTGGAGGAGAGCATCAGGATCCGCGCCTCGGCCTGAGCCTCGGCCGACAGCGGCACGTGCACCGCCATCTGGTCACCGTCGAAGTCAGCGTTGAACGCGGTGCAGACCAACGGGTGGATCTGGATCGCCTTGCCCTCGACCAGCTGCGGCTCGAACGCCTGGATACCCAGTCGGTGCAGGGTCGGCGCGCGGTTGAGCAGCACCGGGTGCTCGCCGATGACCTCCTCGAGCACATCCCAGACGACCGGCCGCTGCCGCTCGACCATCCGCTTGGCGGACTTGATGTTCTGTGCGTGGTTGAGATCCACCAGCCGCTTCATCACGAACGGCTTGAACAGCTCCAGCGCCATCTGCTTGGGCAGGCCGCACTGGTGCAGCTTGAGCTTCGGACCGACCACGATGACCGATCGACCCGAGTAGTCGACCCGCTTGCCGAGCAGGTTCTGCCGGAACCGGCCCTGCTTGCCCTTGAGCATGTCGGACAACGACTTGAGCGGACGGTTACCCGGACCGGTGACCGGTCGACCACGACGACCGTTGTCGAACAACGCGTCAACGGCCTCCTGGAGCATCCGCTTCTCGTTGTTGACGATGATCTCGGGAGCGCCGAGATCGATCAGCCGCTTGAGCCGGTTGTTCCGGTTGATCACCCGACGGTAGAGGTCGTTGAGGTCGGAGGTCGCGAAGCGGCCACCGTCGAGCTGCACCATCGGGCGCAGGTCCGGCGGGATGACCGGGACGCAGTCCAGCACCATACCGAGCGGCGAGTTGCTGGTGTTCAGGAACGCGGCGACCACCTTGAGTCGCTTGAGCGCCCGGATCTTCCGCTGCCCCTTACCGGTACGAATGGTCTCGCGCAGGCTCTCCGCCTCGGCGTCGAGGTCCATGTTCTGGACCAGGGCCTTGATCGCCTCGGCCCCCATCCCACCGGTGAAGTACTCGCCGAACCGGTCGCGCAGCTCCCGGTACAGCAGCTCGTCGGTGACCAGCTGCTTCGGCTCCAGCTTGCGGAAGGTGTCCAGCACCTCGTCCAGGCGGTCGATCTCACGCTGGGCCCGGTCGCGGATCTGGCGCATCTCGCGCTCTCCGCCTTCCTTGACCTTGCGCCGGACGTCCGCCTTGGCGCCCTCGGCCTCCAGCTCGGCGAGGTCGGCTTCGAGCTTGCCCGCCCGCTTCTCGATCTCCGAGTCCCGGCTGTTCTCGGACTGCCGCTTCTCGGCGAGAATCTCGTTCTCGATCGTGGCGAGATCCCGGTGACGCGCGTCGGCGTCCACACTCGTCACCACGTACGAGGCGAAGTAGATGATCTTTTCGAGGTCCTTGGGGGCAAGATCCAGCAGGTAGCCCAGCCGGCTCGGCACGCCCTTGAAGTACCAGATGTGGGTCACCGAGGCGGCGAGCTCGATGTGCCCCATCCGCTCCCGGCGGACCTTGGAGCGAGTCACCTCAACGCCGCAGCGCTCACAGATGATGCCCTTGAAGCGGACCCGCTTGTACTTGCCGCAGTAGCACTCCCAGTCCCGCTGAGGACCGAAGATCTTCTCGCAGAAAAGCCCGTCCTTCTCCGGCTTGAGAGTGCGGTAGTTGATGGTCTCCGGCTTCTTGACCTCGCCGTGGGACCACTGCCGGATGTCGTCGGCGGTGGCGAGGCCGATGCGCAGCTCGTCGAAGAAGTTGACGTCGAGCACGTTATATCCCTCGTGTCGTGTCTGATCTCTAGCTAGCTCTCGGCGGGGTTGCGGGCCGGCCGGCGAACTTCCGGATCAGGCCGGAAGTGCCCGGCCAGGCCGGCCCACAACCCTCGCCACTCACACCTCTTCGACCGAGCTCGGCTCGCGCCGGGACAGGTCGATGCCCAGCTCCTCCGCGGCCCGGAACACCTCGTCGTCGGTCTCCCGCATCTCCAGGGCCACACCGTCGCTGGAGAGCACCTCGACATTGAGGCAGAGCGACTGAAGCTCCTTGAGTAGCACCTTGAACGACTCCGGAATGCCCGGCTCCGGGATGTTCTCGCCCTTGACGATCGCCTCGTAGACCTTCACCCGGCCGAGGACGTCATCGGACTTGATCGTCAGCAGCTCCTGCAGGGCGTACGCGGCACCGTATGCCTGCATCGCCCAGCACTCCATCTCACCGAAGCGCTGGCCACCGAACTGCGCCTTACCACCCAACGGCTGCTGCGTGATCATCGAGTACGGACCGGTCGACCGCGCGTGGATCTTGTCGTCGACCAGGTGGTTGAGCTTCAGGATGTAGATGTAGCCGACCGCGATCGGGTCCGGCAGCGGCTCACCGGAGCGACCGTCGAAGAGCTGGGCCTTGCCCGACGAACCGATCAACTGCTTGCCATCCCGGTTGGCCCGGGTGGACGCGAGCAGACCAGAGATCTCCTCTTCGCGGGCACCGTCGAAGACCGGGGTGGCCACGTTGCTGTCCGGCTCGGACTCGTCGGCGCTGATCGCCTGGAGCTGCCGCTTCCACTCGGCGTCGTCGCCCTCGACCTTCCACCCGGTCTTGGCCACCCAGCCGAGGTGTGTCTCCAACACCTGGCCGATGTTCATCCGGGATGGCACACCAAGCGGGTTCAGCACGATGTCGACCGGGGTCCCGTCCTCGAGGAACGGCATGTCCTCCACCGGAAGAATCTTGGAGATGACGCCCTTGTTGCCGTGCCGGCCGGCGAGCTTGTCGCCGTCCTGGATCTTCCGCTTCTGCGCGACGTAGACCCGGACCAACTCGTTGACGCCCGGCGGCAGTTCGTCGCCCTCCTCGCGGGAGAAGGTGCGCACCCCGATGACCGTGCCGGTCTCACCGTGCGGCACCTTCAGCGAGGTGTCCCGGACCTCACGCGCCTTCTCGCCGAAGATCGCGCGAAGCAGCCGCTCCTCGGGGGTCAGCTCGGTCTCGCCCTTGGGCGTGACCTTGCCGACCAGCACATCGCCGGGAACGACTTCGGCGCCGATCCGGATGATGCCCCGCTCATCGAGGTCAGCGAGCATCTCCTCGCTGACGTTCGGGATGTCGCGGGTGATCTCTTCCGGGCCGAGCTTGGTGTCCCGGGCGTCAACCTCGTGCTCCTCGATGTGAATCGAGGTCAACACGTCCTGCTGCACGAGACGCTGCGACAGGATGATCGCGTCCTCGTAGTTGTGCCCTTCCCAGGTCATGAACGCCACGAGCAGGTTGCGCCCGAGCGCCATCTCACCGTCGTCGGTACACGGACCGTCGGCGATCACCTGGCCGGCCTCGACCCGGTCACCCTCGAAGACGACCGGCTTCTGGTTGACGCAGGAGCCGGCGTTGGAGCGGCGGAACTTGTGCAGCAGGTAGGTGCGACGGTGGCCGTCGTCCTGGTGCACGGTGATGTAGTCGGCGCAGAGGTCCTCGACGACCCCGCCGAACTCGGCGACCACCACGTCACCGGCGTCCACCGCGGCCCGGTACTCCATACCGGTACCGACCAGCGGCGCCTCGGCCTTGACCAGCGGCACCGCCTGACGCTGCATGTTCGCGCCCATCAGCGCGCGGTTGGCGTCGTCGTGCTCGAGGAACGGGATCATCGCGGTCGCGACCGAGGTCATCTGCCGCGGCGACACGTCCATGTAGTCCACGGCCGCCGGGGCGACATCCTCGGTCTCGCCGCCCTTACGGCGGACCAGGACGCGGTCCTCGGCGAACGAGCCGTCCGCCCGCAGCGGCGCGTTGGCCTGCGCCTTGACGAAGCGGTCCTCCTCGTCCGCGGTCAGGTAGTCGATCTGGTCGGTGACCCGACCGTCAACCACCTTCCGGTACGGCGTCTCGATGAAGCCGAACGGGTTGACCCGGGCAAAGGTGGACAGCGCGCCGATCAGACCGATGTTCGGGCCTTCCGGCGTCTCGATCGGGCACATCCGGCCGTAGTGCGACGGGTGTACGTCGCGGACCTCGAATCCGGCCCGCTCCCGGGACAGACCACCGGGGCCGAGAGCACTCAGCCGACGCCGGTGGGTGAGGCCCGCCAGCGGGTTGGTCTGATCCATGAACTGGGACAGCTGCGACGTGCCGAAGAACTCCTTGATCGCCGCCACCACCGGACGGATGTTGATCAGAGTCTGCGGCGTGATCGCCTCGACGTCCTGCGTGGTCATCCGCTCCCGGACGACCCGCTCCATCCGGGACAGGCCGACCCGGACCTGATTCTGGATCAGCTCGCCCACGGTACGCAGCCGACGGTTACCGAAGTGATCGATGTCGTCGGCCTCGTAGCCCTCCTCCCCGGCGTGCAGCCGGCAGAGGTACTCGACGGTGGCGACGATGTCGTCCTGGGTAAGCACCCCGGTGTCGATCGACAGGTCCAGTTCGAGCTTCTTGTTGAACTTGTACCGGCCGACCTTGGCGACGTCATACCGCTTCGGGTTGAAGAAGAGGTTGTCGAGCAGGGTCTGCGCGTTCTCCCGGGTCGGTGGCTCACCCGGACGCAGCTTGCGGTAGATGTCCAGCAGCGCCTCGTCCTGGCTGCCGATGTGGTCTTTCTCGAGCGTCGTCATCATCAGCTCGGACCAGCCGAACCGCTCGCGAATCTGCTCCGCCGTCCAACCGATTGCCTTGAGCAGCACGGTGACGGCCTGCCGGCGCTTACGGTCGATCCGAACCCCGACAGTTTCGCGCTTGTCGATGTCGAACTCCAGCCAGGCACCCCGGCTCGGGATGACCTTCACGCTGGAGAGGTCGCGGTCGGAGGTCTTGTCCGGCTGCTTGTCGAAGTAGACACCCGGCGACCGGACGAGTTGGCTGACGACGACGCGCTCGGTACCGTTGATGATGAAGGTGCCCTTCGGCGTCATCATCGGGAAGTCACCCATGAACACCGTCTGGCTCTTGATCTCGCCAGTGGTGTTGTTGGTGAACTCCGCGGTCACGAAGAGCGGGGCGCAGTAGGTGAGATCCTTCTCCTTGCACTCCTCGATCGAGGCCTTGACCTCGTCGAAGCGTGGGGCCGAGAAGGAGAGTGACATGGTGCCAGAGAAGTCCTCAATGGGACTGATCTCGTCGAGAATCTCCGCGAGACCCGAGCGCGCGTGCGGATCGTCCGCCGACCGGCCCTGCCACGCTTCGTTGCCGACCAGCCAGTCAAAAGACTCGGTCTGAATGGCAAGGAGGTTGGGGACCTCGAGGTGTTCGGTAATCCGACCGAAAGAAACTCGGCGGGGAGCGAAAGCGCTCGACGTACGACTGGTCTTCGCAGGGCGGGAAGCTGCCAAGATGCGTCCTTCCGAGGACCGGTGCTGCAGAACGGCTGGTACGCGCGCACTCCAATAACCCCACCAGAAACATCCGCAAACGGACATTTCCGAGCAGGGGTAATTTCGGAAGGCAGCGCAAACTAGCAGTGTAGCCGAGAGGCTGGCCGCTGTCCAGCCAACCCCGCAGGTCATCGCGGAACGTGCCTCGGAACCTCAGCCGAGCCGCTCAGAACGCGACACTCCCACCGGGCCACTTGCGACCATCGGGCGATCACCTCGCCGATGCCCTCACCCGAGTGGCGGCCGTTGCAAGCGCGGAAGGTTTTGCTGGTTTCAGCGTGCCTGCCGGGCCGGGCGGCGTCAAGGGCCCGCTACCGCCCGCTGCGACTCCCCGGCGCCAGCCGGGGGCTGGAGACGCCGGCACCACCACGTGGGTAGTAGAGACGCCCCGCGCGGCAGCGGCGGCGCGGGCCACCAACACGGGCGGGCGGCGATCCGCTGATCGGATCGCCGCCCGTCGTGCCGGAGTGTGCCCCGGCTCAATGACACCAGGACACCCAGCAGGGTCAGAACAAAGTCACTTGAGGGTGACCTTGGCGCCCTCGCCCTCGAGCTTGGCCTTGGCCTTGTCGGCGGTCTCCTTGTTGGCCTTCTCCAGGATCGCCTTCGGCGCGGACTCCACCAGGTCCTTGGCCTCCTTGAGGCCCAGGCCGGTCAGCTCACGCACGACCTTGATGACCTGAATCTTCTTGCCGCCGTCGGCCTCGAGGACGACGTCGAACTCGTCCTTCTCCTCCTCGGCCGGCGCAGCAGCACCGGCGGCCGGGGCACCAGCGGCCACGGCGACCGGCGCCGCGGCGGTGACCTCGAAGGTCTCCTCGAACTGCTTCACGAACTCAGAGAGCTCGATCAGCGTCATCTCCTTGAACGCGTCGAGCAGCTCGTCGGTGCTGAGCTTCGCCATATCTGGCGTCCTTTCTCAAGTGGTGTTGCTAAGAATCGTGTACACCGGGGAAGCCTCAGGCCGCCTCGGCGCCCTCCTTCTCGCGCTTGTCCTGCAGGGCAGCCGCCAGGCGGGCCGTCTTGGCCATCGGCGCCTGGAACAGCGACGCGGCCTTGCTCAGGTTGCCCTTCATGGCACCGGCCAGCTTGGCCAGCAGCACCTCGCGGGACTCCAGGTCGGCGAGCCTCGTGACCTCGGCCGCAGAGATGGCCTTGCCCTCGAAAACACCGCCCTTGATGACCAGCTTCGGGTTGGCCTTCGCGAAATCGCGCAGGCCCTTGGCCGCCTCGACGACGTCGCCCGAAACGAAAGTCAGCGCGGTAGGACCGGTGAACAGCTCGTCGAGCCCGGAGATACCCGCGTCCGCCGCGGCACGCTTGGCCAGCGTGTTCTTGGCGATGGTGTAGGTGGTCTCCGTGCCGAGCGAGCGCCGCAGCTGGGTGAGCTGGGAGACCGTCAGACCACGGTACTCGGTCAGCACGGTCGCGCCCGCGTTGCGGAAGCTCTCGGTCAGCTCGACGACGGCCGTGGCCTTGTCGGCCCGGATCGGCTTGTCCGCCATGTCCCTCCTCTCTCGTTGCTCCAGGCTGGTCACCGTCATCGGCGGTAGCCGACGGCGGATACGGAGGAAACACGGCAACGAGAAAAGCCCCGGCGCAGGGCGCACGGGGCGAAAGTCTGGCGCTGGCACCACGGTCGGCGGACCGCGGGAGACAGCCAATTCTTCGCTTACCGCCCTGCGCGGGTCGCCCGTCTTCGCGGAACCTTCGACCGTGCCGGGGCACGGTGACCAGCGGTCTCTGGGTGGAACTTCGCCGAAAGAATACACGATGCCCTCGGGCCGCTGCCAAACCGCCCCCGCAGGACCGGTGGCCATCGCTCGGCTGGCCGGCGGGCGGGCGGGGCCAGCAGAAGGCAGAACGGGGCCCTGCCAGCTGGCAGGGCCCCGTTCACACGCAGTCGTGCTCAGCCCTCGGCGGAGTTCTCCTGCAGGTCCTTCACCACGTTCGGGTCGATGGGAACACCCGGTCCCATCGTGGTGGTGAGGGTGACCTTCCTCAGGTACTTACCCTTGGCCGCGGACGGCTTCGCCCGCAGGATCTCGTCGAGGACCGCCGCGTAGTTCTCCACCAGCTGGCTCTCGGAGAACGAGGCCTTGCCGATGATCAGGTGCAGGTTGGAGTGCTTGTCCACCCGGAAGGCGATCTTACCGCCCTTGATGTCCGCAACCGCCTTGGCAACGTTCATCGTCACCGTACCGGTCTTCGGGTTCGGCATGAGACCGCGCGGGCCCAGGATCCGCGCGATCCGACCGATCTTGGCCATCTGGTCCGGCGTGGCGATCGCCGCGTCGAAATCGAGCCATCCGCCCTGGATCCGGGCGACCAACTCGTCCGTGCCCACCTCGTCGGCGCCGGCGGCGACGGCCTCCTCGGCCTTCGCCCCGGCGGCGAACACGATCACACGCGCGGTCTTACCGGTGCCGTGCGGCAGGTTGACCGTGCCGCGAACCATCTGGTCCGCCTTACGCGGGTCGACACCGAGGCGCATCGCGACCTCGACCGTGGCGTCGAACTTGACGGAGTTGGTCTCCTTGGCCAGCTTGACGGCCTCGGCGGGGGTGTACAGCTTCGACCGGTCGATGGCCGCAGCCGCCTTGCGGTAGTTCTTGCTGTGCTGCATCTGTGGTTACTCCTGTGGTCTCTGGCGGGCTGCGGTGCTCGCGAGCCCTCCCACAAACGGGATCGGCGGGTCGGCTTGGGTCAGTCGACGACGTTCAGGCCCATCGACCGGGCAGTGCCGGCGATGATCTTCTCGGCCTGGTCCAGGTCGTTGGCGTTGAGGTCAGCCATCTTCTTCTCGGCGATCTCCCGCAGCTGGGCGCGGCTGACCTGGCCGACCTTCTCCATGTGCGGGACACCCGAGCCCTTCGCCACACCAGCGGCCTTGATCAGCAGCCGGGCGGCGGGCGGGGTCTTCAGCACGAAGGTGAACGAGCGGTCCTCGTAGACGCTGATCTCGGCGGGGACGATGTCGCCCCGCTGGGACTCGGTCTGCGCGTTGTAGGACTTGCAGAACTCCATGATGTTCACACCGTGCTGACCCAGCGCGGGGCCAACCGGCGGCGCCGGGGTGGCCTGGCCCGCCGGCAGCTGAAGCGTGAACGTCTTGACGAGCTTCTTCTTCGGAGGCATGTCACTTCCTGGGACGTGAAACGGAAATTCGCACCGCCCGCCAGGCATGCACGGTCAGCATGCCGCGTAGACGGCGACGTTCTAGGGTAGCGCACGCCGACTGCCGACCTTCCGGGGTCCAGCTACCAGCCGCCCTGAGCCAGAAACGAGTACGTCGGCGGTGGGTAGCCACCCACCGCCGACGTACTGAAGGTCAGATCTTGGTGACCTGGTTGAAGTTCAGCTCCACCGGCGTCTCTCGACCGAAGATCGACACCAGCACCTTGAGCTTCTGCTGGTCGGCGTTGATCTCGCTGATCGTCGCCGGCAGGGAAGCGAAGGCGCCGTCGGTGACGGTGACGGAGTCGCCAACCTCGAAGTCGAGGACCTTGACCTCGGGCTTCGCCTTCTTCTCCACGGCCTCGACCGCTGGCGCCAGCCACTTCAGCACCTCGTCGAGGCTCAACGGCGCCGGACGGTCGGCCCGGTCGGTGGCACCCACGAAGCCGGTCACACCCGGGGTGTTCCGGACGCAGGAGTATGACTCCGCGGTGAGTTCCATGCGGACCAGGATGTAGCCCGGGAAGACCTTGGCCTGGATCTGGGAACGCTTGCCGTTCTTGACCTCGACCTCGTCCCGGGTCGGCACCTCGACCTGGTAGATGTAGTCCTCCATGTCGAGGGAGGTGATCCGGGTCTCGAGGTTGGTCTTGACCTTGTTCTCGTAGCCGGCGTACGAGTGCACCACATACCAGTCGCCCGGCGCGTAGCGCAGCTTCTGCCGCAGCTCGGCGACCGGGTCGAACTCGTTCTCCTCGGCCGGCTCGCTGGCGCTGGCGGAGAGCTCCGGCTCGCTGGCGGCCTCAACCGACATGTCACCAGCCGCCGTCGCGACCGCGGACTGCTCGTCCACAGGCTCGGCGGTCTCGTCGTACTCAGGCACGCTTGCTCACTTCCGTCACTATCAGCACAGTCAGCCGGTCAGCTGGGGTTACCGAAGACCCACAGCACACCCTCGGCGAAGGCGAGGTCCAGGCCAGCCACGATCGCCAGCATCACGGCGACGAACACGATCACCACGGAGGCGTAGGTCAACAGCTCCTTGCGCGTCGGCCAGATGACCTTACGCAGCTCAGCCACGACCTCGCGGACGAATCGCGGGACTCGGCCGAACAGGCCAACCTTGTCACCCTGGTTACGGCTCTTCGAGCGGTCAACCGACTCGGCCCGGGAACGCGAGCTGTCGCCGCGGGAGGCTGACTCCTCGCCGGCGCCGGCATCGCCGGCAGCGTCGAGCTCGCCGTCCAGACGCTCGTCGTCGGCATCCTCGCCGCGCCGCTTGTTGTCGGCCACATCGCCCTCCGTAGCGGGATGTCGGTTCGCACGCCGTCACAGCATACGCGGCGTCTGGTCACGCCGGCCGGCCCAACCATCCGCGACGGGCCGTAGCCAGCGGTCCGAACTGGGGGCCCGAGTGCCTCGGAGCCGCCCCGCCGAAACCACCACCCACGGGCCGGACGCCGCCAGCCGGCGACGCGACCCACGAAACGGTCAGGCCTGAGGCGCAGGGGTGACAGGACTTGAACCTGCAGCCTGCGGTTTTGGAGACCGCTGCTCTGCCATTTGAGCTACACCCCTTTGCGGCGCACGTCACCTCACCCCGCCAAAACGGCTGGGTGGGGTCACGTGCCCCACGGCGGACCAGTGTACGGGTAGTGGCACGACTTTCCCAACCGGTCCACCCTCGCGCGTCGAAGATCGGTCAGCCGGGGGTCCGAATGGTCGCCCTCGCCTGCGACAACACTTTCTCTCCGCCGCAGGTCGCGGTGATGTCGATCCTGGTCAAGCCCGCATCAGTGACCTCTCGAACCGCCGCCGTCACCTCGATCTCGGTGCCCTGCTCATCGTCTGGAACAACGACCGGCCGGGTGAATCGGACGCCGTAGTCGACCACCGAATCGGCAGCGCCGGCCCACTCGGTGACGGCCCGGCCCACCAACGCCATCGTGAACATGCCGTGGGCGATCACGCCGGGCAGCCCGACCGAGGTCGCGACCCGGTCGCTCCAGTGGATCGGGTTGAAGTCTCCCGAGGCGCCCGCGTAGCGGATCAGGTCCGCCCGGGTTACCCGGAATGTCTTGGTCGGCAGCTCCATCTCAGCCCTCCCCTCGCACGACAATCTTCGACCAGACAGTGACCACCGACTCACCATCAGGCGTGGTGACCTCGGTACGAGTAGTCAGGAACCCGTGCCCGCCACGGGTGCGGACATCCTCGATGGTGTTAACGCAGACCAACTCGTCCCCCGCCACGACCGGGCGGGTGTAGGCGAAACGCTGATCGCCGTGGACCACCCGGCTGTAGTCGACACCGAGGTCCGGATCCTCCACGATCTGACGGGTGGCGGCCATGGTGATCACGACCGGAAAGGTCGGCGGGGCGACCACGTCCGAATGGCCGAGCGCGCGAGCGGCGGCCGGGTCGTGGTGGGCCGGTTCGGTAGCGCCGATCGCGGTCGCGAACTCACGAATCTTCTCTCGGCCCACCTGATAGGGGGCGGTCGGCGGGTAGGTCCGGCCGACGAAGGAGGGGTCCAGGGACATGCCGCGAACCTACACGCAGAACACGGCCGCCGACCCACCCGACCGGCGGCAAAAGCCACGCGGGTCGGCGGATCGGCGACCGTGGGTGATCAGCGGCGGACCGCCAGGATCAGCGGGTCTCGCGGTGAATCGTGTGCCGCCCGTCACGCGGGCAGAACTTCTTCAGCTCGATACGGTCCGGATCGTTACGCCGGTTCTTGCGCGTGATGTAGTTGCGCTCCTTGCACTCCACACACGCCAAAGTGATCTTCGGCCGGACATCGGTCGCCTTCGCCACGGCGGAGTGCCTTCCTCGTAAATGGGTGACAACTACGGGCGCATCAGCCTACGCGCTGAGCACGTGGACATGCAAAGCGGGCGCCGAAGGCGCCCGTCCCCTCATCCGCCGGGTGAGGCCCGATGGACGAAAGTAGCGGTGGCCGGACTTGAACCGGCGACACAGCGATTATGAGCCGCTTGCTCTGCCACCTGAGCTACACCGCCGGGTGGGTCCAGCCGGACCCTCTGAGCCCCCTTACGGAATCGAACCGTAGACCTTCTCCTTACCATGGAGACGCTCTGCCGACTGAGCTAAGGGGGCCTGCGCAACCACTCGGTGGCCGTGCAGAGGTAAGCCTACACGGCGGGATCGCGGAGCTGAAATCGGATCCCCCGGTAGCCCGTGGGCCCAGCTCACGGCACGACCCGCAGTCGCGGCGGCTCCCCCGCGGCCGCTGTCCCCGACTCCAGCTGGGCGCCGAACCACGCCTCCAGCCGCTCATAGGGCAGCGGACGGCTGAACAGGAACCCCTGCCCGTACTCACACCCGATGTCCTGGAGCAGCTCCAGGGTCAACTCGCTCTCCACCCCCTCGGCCACCACGGCGAGGCCGAACTGCTGAGAGAGTGTGACCACCGCGTTGACGATGGCCAGGTCCCCGGGGTCGGTCGCCATCCCCTGCACGAACCGGTGATCGACCTTCACCTCGTGCACGGGGAGCCGGCGCAGGTGGGCGAGCGACGAGTTACCCGTACCGAAGTCATCCACCGACAGGCGGACACCCAGATCGCGCAGGCGCCGCAGGGTCGGAATGGGGCGGTCGGTGCCGTCCAGCACCCCGGACTCCCGGATCTCCAACGTGAGGCGCTCCGGCGGCACCCCGTACTCCTCGAGCAATTCCCGCACCCGCTCCGGAAAGTGCTGGTCGGTCAGCGTACGCGGGGAGAGGTTGACCGCGACGGAGAGCGGGTGGCCCCCGGGCGCCCAGTCCCGGCTACGCCGTAGCCCCTCCCGGAGCACGAACTCGGTGAGCCGCCCCAGTTGACCGGTGTACTCCGCGACCGCCACGAAGTCCTCCGGCGAGACCGCCCCATGAGTCCGGTCCTCCCAGCGGGCGAGGCACTCGACGCCCACCAACCGTCGGTCCCGCAGGGTGACCTTGGGCTGGAAGTACACCTCCAGTCCTCCACTGGCCAGGGCCCGCCGCAGGTCGCCGGCGAGACCGAGCCGCCGCAGCGACCGGGACTCCAGCGCCGGGTGAAACAGCTGGACGCTCCCGGGCGCGAACGTGGCCGCCCGTACGGCCAGGTCGGCCCGTTGCAACAGCACGGCAGACCCGCTGCCATGATCCGGGTGCACAGCGACGCCCACCGCGGTGTCCACATCGAGGGTAAGCCCGTCAAAAATCACCACAGCCCGGATCTGCTCCCGCATCCGCGCCGCCAGGTCCAGGGCCGCAGTCGCCCCCTCCAGCCGGAGGGTCACCAAGAACGCGTCACCGCCGACCCGTCCGACCAAAGCCGAAGCCGGCGCGCAGGACCGAAGCCGCGCGGCGACCTGGACCAACACCGTGTCCCCAGCGGCACGCCCGAGCGAGTCGTTGACCTCCCGGAGCCGATCAACCGCGAAGAGCAGCAGTGCCACCACCTCACCCGGCGCCCGGATCTTCACCGCCTCGTCCAGCGCCTCGGTGACCCGCCGCCGGTTGGGCAGCTTGGTGAGCGTGTCGTGGTAGGCGTCGTGCCGCAGCCGGTCCACCAGCCGGGAGTTCTCGAGCGCGACCGCGGTGTGCGCGGCGACGGTCTCGAAGGTGGGAATGTCCTCCGGGGTGAAGTGCCCCACATCACTCAGTCGGTTGACCGCTTCCAATGTGCCGATCACCGCCTTGCCCGACCGTAACGGGACGGCGATCACGTCCTTCACCCCGTGGCCGGCCAGGTTCTCCCAAGCGTCAGCGGGGTCCGGGAGAGCCCGCCCGATGGCGAGGGTCACTCCGGACTCCCGGACCTTGACGCGCAGGTCGGCAGGGGTCGGCGCGACATCGAGCAGGCCCCGGTCGTCCACCCGAGCGCTGAGCAGCACCTCGGGATAGCGCCCCTGCGCGGGGAGCCACAGGGTCGTGTACTCGGCCTGCATCAGGGCCCGGATCCGACCCAACAGCTGGTCGGCGACGGCGCCCTCCCGACCGCCCTCGGTCATCGCCCGAGTCAACTCGTACATGCTGCTCAACGTGCGATGCTGCCGGAGGAACTGCGCGTACGAACGGTAGACCACCACCATCGCGGCGGCCAGCACGGCGATCAACAGCACTGACCACCGGGTCGACTCCAGCGCCAGCAGCAGGATCAGGCCGATCACCACATTGATGGAGTTGATCACCAGCGGCACCGGGGACCTGCGGAACAACTCCCAGCCGGTCTGCCAGCCATGGAGCAAACTCACGACACCACTGATCGCGAGCAGGGAGACCACCGAGTTCACGGTGACCGCGGCGAACAGGACCATCCACGCCCGAGGGCCGGTTCCATCAACACCGGAGAGCCCTACCAGGACAACGCCGCCAAGCGAGGCCGCCGCACCGGTACGGGCCACATTGAAGCAAACCTTCACCGCGGCAAGCCGACGCCAGAACTGCCCGACAAGGGCGGACAGCACCATGAGTGCCACAACCGTCAACGGCGGCAGGTAGTAGAAAGCCAGAACGAGTGGGATCTCAGTGAAAATCACCTCGAGCGCCTGCTGGCGCACGACGATCTGCATAACCCCGGCGCTGGCCGCGATCATCGCAATGAACAGGGCCGCGGCGATGGCAAGATTGCCGCGCGGCGACTCAGCCGCCAGTGCCAGGAAGATGCTACTGAACGCCGCGACTATCGCCAGCGGGGCGGTAATCAGCCAAACCTGCTCGGTGGGCCTGCGCGTCGAAGGTGGACCGCCTGGCATACCGCCCCCTGACCGGTGGTGCGGACGCTATCGAACTGCTGCGACGCCACCCTGCGGAGCTGGGGCACCCCAGCTGAAGTCGGCGAGCTGAACGCTCGATTCCAGCGCCAGTAGGCCACCCGTGAACGCAGACACAACCGCAAGCGCAAGGACGGCACCACGCCAACGAAGCGTCGATTTAGACATTGGGGAACTCCTGTCGAGGGACCGGAGGTGGTTGCCGGTGCCACGATGGTGCCATACGTGAATCGCCCGGCAAAGCTGCCGGGACCACTACCGCAGCCAACGGGAGGCCCGGCTGAACGGGCTCACCCGGACATCACGGGACGAAGCAGGTCTTCACCGTCACCGGCCGTCAGCAAGGCACAGCGGCGGGGTGCGGCACATTGATTGGCGGCGGGCGCCCTCGGGTGCGGTCCGGCGATTGCGGGGTATGTCAGCTGCCATGCCAGACCAGGAGCGGTCAGTGGACGCGGAACACTCCCGACCGGCAGGGGTCGATGACGCCACCGTCGAAGCACTGGGCGGGTTGAGCGAGGCGTTGGAGACAGTCCACCGGGCACGCGGTCACCTGTATTCGGCACACCAGCTCATCGGGGAGGCAGACCTCACCCTCGACCGGGTGGTACGGCTACTCCGTGACGCCGGGCACAACGACGTGGCCGACCGGGTCGAGCACGAGCTGCTGGGCCGCAACGTGCTACCCGGGAGATGGACGTTCCAGGTCGTGGAGGAGTTCGACGACGGCTACTACGCCACGTTCCAGGAGATCGAGCGGGACGCACGGGAGCGCCTGGCCGGTGGGCGGCGGCACATCTACGAGGCGGAGATGAAGCAGCGGCGCCGTAGCCACGGGTTGCCGGGGCACGAGGCCACGCCGGAGGCGGGAGCTCCGTAAACGTGGCCGGGGCAGCGCTGACGGGTGCGCGGCTCGGGCAGCACCACTCGAACGTTCATCGATTGACCGGGACTGTCGTGAGCCCGACCCGCGTGGTGCGCAGCGGCGCGGACAGAAGCGCCAGCAGCCCGGTGCCGCTGGTGGCCACCGCACAGATCACGACCGCCACCACCGCACCACGGTGGTCGACGACAGCGCCGAGCACGTTGAGCATGACCAACGAAGCCAGGCTCTGCACCAGGGTCAGCAGGGCCTGAATACGGGACAGGTGCGTCTCCGGGGTCGTCCCCAGGATCAGGGGCCCGATGTGCGCGGTGAAGAGACCACTCCCGAGTCCCAGGACCACCGCCGCGCCGACGGCGACAGGTGCGGTGGGTGAGAGCGCCAGTCCGAGGACACCAGTGCTCGCTGTCAACAGACCCCAGGCGGAGAGGAGACCGGGCCGGCCGAGCGGGCCTCGGCGCGCGACAGCCAGGGTTACGACAAGCATGCCGATGCTCTGCGCCCCAAGAATAAGACCGACAGCCGCGGCTCCCCAGTCTTCCGCCCGCGCGAGCAGCGGGACCAGCAACGACAGCACCGGGAGCAGGAACGCCGCCGCGGCCCCGGTCATCGTCAACCCGGGACGCAGGAGCGGATCACGAAAGCCAACGCGGAGGCTGTCGAGGGCGTCGCGGACAACCCCGCTGCCCGCGGGCGGTGGCGGGCCGCCGTACCGCGGCCGGATGGCGATCAGCAGTATCAGTACCGCGGCGAAGGTCACCGCGTTGACCAGGGCGGCCCCCGCCAGCCCGGCCAACCCGACGAGAACCCCGCCGAGCGGACCGCCGCCCACGGCCACCACCTGACCGCCGGCCTGACGTAGCGCCAGGGCCCGCGACAGCTGGTCCGGGTTGACCAGCCGTCGCGGCATCGAACCGGACGCTGGCAGATAGAAGGCGTCGGCGACCCCCACGGCAACCCCGGCGGTGAGCAACAGCCAGGGTGGCGCACCCAGGTGGTAGGCCGCTGCCGCCAGGGCGACCGAGAAGACGAGCATCGCCGCATCGCCGATGATGAGCACTCGACGTGCGCTCACCCGATCCCCGACCGCCCCACCGATCAGGAGTAGCAGCACCCGCGGCAGCGTGATGGCGGTGAGCACCAGACCGGCGATGGCACCGCCATGCGCACTCGCCTGCCAACCGAGGGCGAAGTAGAACAGCGAGTTGCCCAGCAGCGAGGCGAGGATCCCGACGAGCCAGAGCAGGTACGAGGTGGGCAGTTGGTGCCTCCGGCGGCGAGGATGCGGATCTGGACCATCGGACAATGCCGGATCTTGGCCGCTGCCACAAGGCCGGCCCGGAACGGCCGTACCGCGGGGCTACCGTAGGTGCGTGACGCTCTCGCTGGCGATCTCGCCCTGCCCCAACGACACGTTCGTCTTTCACGCACTGGTGCACGGGCAGGTCCCCGGCGCCCCCGCGGTCACGGTGACCTACGCCGACGTGGACGTGACCAACACGGCCGCCGAGCGGGGCGCGTTCGACCTGGTGAAGGTGAGCTACGCGGCGCTGCCGTGGCTGCTCGAGGACTACCACCTCCTACCCTGCGGTGGAGCACTCGGCCGCGGATGCGGACCCCTGGTGCTGACCCGACCCGACCCGACGCTCGCCCCTGCTCCGTCACCCGGGGCTTCGGGCAGCCGGGTGACCGGGGTCCCGGATCGGGCCGACCTCTCCGGAGCCACGGTTGCCGTACCCGGTGACCGGACCACGGCCTACCTGCTCTTCCGGCTCTGGTCAGCCGGCCGGCCACCCGCCCGGATCGAGGTGGTGCCGTTCCACGAGATCATGCCGGGAGTCGCCGCCGGCCGGTACGACGCCGGCCTGGTGATCCACGAAGCCCGGTTCACCTACCCCCGGCACGGGCTGACCGCCCTGGTCGACCTGGGCGAGTGGTGGGAGGCCGACACCGGCCTCCCGATCCCACTCGGCGCGATTCTCGCCCGCCGCGGCAGCGTGGACCCCGAGGCCGCCACCGGGTGGATCCGGGAGTCGGTCCACCGCGCCTGGGCGGTCCCGACGGCCAGCCGCGAGTACGTGCTGAGGCACGCGCAGGAGATGGAGCCCGACGTGGTCAAGCAGCACATTGACCTCTATGTGAACGAGTTCACCGCCGACCTGGGTGAAGCCGGTTACGCCGCCGTCCACGCGCTGCTGGGCCGGGCTGCCGACGCCGGCCTGGTGCCTCAGACCTCCAACTCGCGGGCGACCGCGTGGACCAGCTGAGCGATCTTCTGCGCGGTCTTCCGGTCGGGGAACCGGCCTCGGCGTAGGTTCGGCTGCACCTTCGCCTCCAGCACCTTGATCATGTCTTCGACGAGGCCATGCAGCTCCTCCGCCGGGCGACGACGTAGCTCCGCCACCGACGGTGGAGCCTCCAACAGCTTGACCCCCATCGCCTGGGCACCGCGACGGCTGTCGACCACACTGAAATCGACCCGCTGCCCACCCTTGAGGTCGGTGACACCCGCTGGAAGCGCAGCCTTGGGCAGGAACACGTCGCCGCCCTCGTCACTGGTGACGAACCCGTATCCCTTGGTCGCGTCGTACCACTTCACTCGACCCGTCGGCACTTGAAAACCTCTGCTTCACTCACGACGTCTACTGCTCTAAGGCTAGCCGGACCGCGGCGTCGGGCGCCGCGGGGAATCCAGTGAGATCATCGCGCACCGGTGCCACCCCGGCCACGGCTGCCACGGGTCCGGCGGTCACCGGTGCGGCGGGGGCGACTGGCCGACCGAGGGGCGGAGCGGGCATCCGTCGGGCTAGCGTGGAAAGACGATGACCAACTCACTCGCCGACCACCTGCGTGCGCTTCCCGACCAGGCGCTCGCGGCCCTGCTCCAGCAGCGGCCGGACCTCGTCGTACCGGTCCCCACCGACCTCGCCGCGCTCGCCATCCGAGCCCAGTCCCGGGTATCGGTGGCCCGCGTGCTCGACAGCCTGGACCGATTCACGCTGCAGGTCCTCGACGCCGCCCGGCTCACCCGCGACGCAGGGGCCGACACGACCGGCCTCGACGTGATCCTCGCCATGGCCGCCGCCAACGCGCGCCCCCCCGACCCGGCCGCGGTCCGCGAAGCGGTGCGACTGCTCCGATCCCGCCTGCTGCTGTACGGACCCGACGAACGCCTCCACGTGATCGGCGGCATCGACGACATCTCCCCGTACCCCGCCGGCCTGGGCCGGCCGGCAGCGGAGCTGGACTCGCGGGCGGCGGCCCTCTGCGCGGACCCGGCGAAGCTGCGGCGCACCCTGCTCTCGGCGCCGCCGTCGGCGCGGGCCATCCTGGATCGGCTCGCCGCCGGCCCGCCGGTCGGCAGCGTGCCACCGGGGGCGTTGCAGGCCCCGCCCCTGGGCGCCGAGGATGCCCTGCCACCGGACCCCACGAACGGCGGCGCACCGACCGGCTCACCGGTGCGCTGGCTGGTTGACCACCGGCTCCTGGTTTCGGTCACCACCGGTGGGGGCGGCCGGCCTGGGACTGTCGAGCTGCCCCGGGAGATGGGGCTTCTGCTCCGCCGGGACACCGGCGCGCTCGGTCCCATGCCCACCGACCCGCCGCTGGTCGCGGCCCCACCCCGGGAACCAAAGGCGGTCGACTCGGCCGGGGCGGGGCAGACCATGGAGGTGGTCCGCCAGGCCGAGGCGCTGCTGGAACAGCTCGCCGCAGAGCCGGCCTCGGTGCTTCGCTCCGGGGGCCTGGGCGTCCGCGACCTGCGCCGGCTGGCCCGCGCCCTCGGCCTGGACGAACCGACCGCCGCACTGCTGCTGGAGACGGCGCACGCCGCCGGGCTGACCGGGGAGCTGGAGGCCCCTGGGGTTGCCGCGCCCCGTTCCGGCGCGGAACACCAGGTGCTGCCGAGCGCCGGATACGAGGCCTGGCGAGCCGGTTCGCTGGCGCAACGGTGGGAGCAGCTGGCCCGGGCCTGGCTGACGATGACCCGGCAACCCGGGCTGGTCGGCCACCGCGACGACCGGGACCGCCCGATCACGGTGCTCTCCCCCGAGGCGGAACGTGCTGGAGCGCCGATCGCCCGGCAGGCGGCGCTCAGTGTCCTCGCCGACCTGGAGCCGGCGACGGCACCCACCCCGGACGAGGTGTTGGAGCTGCTGGACTGGCGGGCGCCCCGGCGCAGTCGGGGACGGGAGGCGGCGCACCGGGAGGTGCTGACCGAGGCGGCCACGCTGGGCGTGACCGGGCTGGGGGCGCTCACCTCGTACGGGCGGCTGCTGCTCGCCGACACCACCGCCAGCGAGCAGCGGGGCGCTGACGACCCGCTGGGCCTGCAGGCCGACGGCGAACCGTCAACGGCGGTACGGGCACTGGACGGGCTGTTACCCGCCCCGGTTGATCACTTCCTGGTGCAGGCCGATCTGACCGTTGTCGTACCGGGACCGGCTGACCCGACGCTCGCCGCCGAGCTGGACGTGGTGGCCGAGCACGAGTCGGCCGGCGGAGCCAGCGTGCACCGGGTGAACCCGGCAAGTATCCGGCGGGCGCTGGACGCCGGCTACTCGGCGGACGACCTACACGGGTTGTTCGCCCGACGCTCGCGGACCCCGGTGCCGCAGGGGCTCACCTACCTGGTGGACGATGTCGCCCGCCGGCACGGCGGGCTGCGGGTCGGCGCCACCGGGGCGTACCTACGCAGCGACGATGAGGCGCTGCTCGGCGAGGTACTCGCCGACCGTCGGCTGGAGGTGCTGGCCCTCCGCCGACTCGCGCCGACCGTGCTCGTCACTCCGGGCCCGGTCAACCGCCTGCTCGCCATGCTGCGCGAGGCCGGCTACGCGCCGGTGCCCGAGGACGCCACCGGCGCGGCGGTGCTCACCCGACCCAGGACCCGCCGGGCACCGGCGCGCTCGCCGGGCACCGCCCGGATCGTCGACCCGCTCGCCGCCCCGAGGCTCCCGATGCCCCGGCTCCTCGGCATGGTCGAGCAGATCCGGCGGGGCGACGCCGCCACCCGGGCCGCACAGCGGGCACCGGCGTTGCTCCGCGGCCAGGAAGGCGCCGGAGCCGCGCACCGCCACACCGACGCGCTGGCCGTACTCCAGCAAGCGGTTCGGGACAAGGCGCTGGTCTGGGTGGGGTATGTCGACGCGCACGGGGCGACCGCCTCCCGGCTGGTCCGGCCGGTCTCGATCGGGGCGGGCTACCTCCGGGCGGAAGACGAGCGGACCGACATGCTGCACACCTTCGCCCTACACCGGGTGGCGGCAGCGGTGCTGGCGGACTGACCGCCGGACTGCACAGCCCCGGTCGCGGTGGGAGGGTCGTGGCGGGTGAGCGCCGGTCGCGGCGGGGTGGATCCCGACGGATCAGCGCCGGTCGCGGCGGAACGTGCCGACCACGGCCACCACCAGCAGCAGACCAAACGCCGTACCGGCGGTCTCACCGACCGAGTCCACGAGACCCTGCTGCTGCACCAGCAGACCAAACAGGAACCAACCGAACAGGAGCACTCCGCCGGCCACGTAGGCGACCATCATGCCGGCGGAGACGGGCGGAGCAGGTCTCCGCGGCGTCTCGGCCATCACATCCTGGTCGAGGGTCATTCCGTCCTCCCCGCCGTCGGCACAGCTCGAAGGTCCAGGGTGACACCCACAACGGCCGTGGGCCAGCACCTCGACCGGCCGGTCCGGCCCGGGCGTTGCGCCCGCCCCCGTTGGCGAATCCGCCGCCCCGACCGACGCGGGCCCTCCGCCCCCGCCGTCCTCGGCTGCGGATCGAACGCGTACGCACCGGCGCCGACCAGCGTGACGACCGTGCGGGCAAGGTCCGGAACGCGACCCGGAAGCAGGAACATGAAACTCGCCCGTGTTAGTCGTCACCCTGCAAGACGTACCAGTGCCCCGCCAGGTTGCATGGCGCGCGCAAATTCCTGCATCCGGTGCGGGGCGTGCAACACTGGTTGGTCGTCTCGCGGCACCACTGCCCGGTTCGACAGCCGGCATCCGAAGATCAAGAGAGGCGCTCACGTGAGTGGTGGACCCCTGATCGTGCAGTCGGACAAGACCCTGCTGTTGGAGATCGAGCACCCCGATGCGCAGGCATGCCGGTTGGCGATCGCACCGTTCGCCGAGTTGGAGCGCTCACCGGAGCACGTGCACACCTACCGGCTGACCCCGCTGGGGTTGTGGAATGCCCGGGCCGCCGGTCACGACGCCGAGGGTGTGGTCAACGCGCTGATCACGTACAGCCGCTATCCGGTGCCGCACGCCCTGCTGGTTGACGTGGCCGAGACGATGGACCGGTACGGCCGGCTGCAACTGATCAACGACCCGGCGCACGGCCTGGTGCTGCGGGCCGTGGACCGGGTGGTACTGGTCGAGGTCGCCAAGAGCAAGAAGCTCGCCGGGATGCTCGGCGCGAAGCTCGACGACGACACCGTCGCGGTGCATCCGTCCGAACGCGGGCGGCTCAAGCAGGCGCTGCTCAAGCTCGGCTGGCCGGCCGAGGACCTGGCCGGGTACGTCAACGGTGAGGCCCACTCGATCGAGCTGGCCGAGGCCGGCGCGGACGGCGGGAAGCCGTGGACGTTGCGCTCCTACCAGCGGGAGGCGGTGGAGGCGTTCTGGGCCGGCGGGTCCGGCGTGGTGGTGCTGCCCTGCGGCGCGGGGAAGACCCTGGTCGGGGCGGCGGCGATGGCCGAGGCGAAGGCGACCACGCTGATCCTGGTGACCAACACGGTGGCGGGACGGCAGTGGAAGCGGGAGTTGGTGGCCCGCACGTCGCTGACCGAGGCGGAGATCGGTGAGTACTCGGGCGAGCGCAAGGAGATCCGTCCGGTCACCATCGCGACATACCAGGTGTTGACATCCCGGCGCGGCGGCGCCTTCACCCACCTGGACCTGTTCGGGGCGCGGGACTGGGGTCTGGTCGTCTACGACGAGGTCCACCTGCTGCCCGCACCGATCTTCCGGTTCACCGCCGACCTGCAGGCCCGTCGCCGGCTGGGGCTGACCGCCACCCTGGTTCGCGAGGACGGCCGGGAGGGGGACGTGTTCAGCCTGATCGGTCCGAAGCGGTACGACGCGCCGTGGAAGGACATCGAACAGCAGGGCTGGATCGCCCCAGCCCGGTGCACCGAGGTACGGGTGACGCTCACCGAGGCCGAGCGGATGGCGTACGCGACGGCGGAGGCCGAGGAGCGCTACCGGATGGCGGCGACCACCCGGACCAAACTGCCGGTGGTGAAGGCCCTGCTCGACCGACACCCGGGCGAGCAGACCCTGGTGATCGGCGGGTACATCGACCAGCTGCACCAGCTGGGGGAGTATCTGGACGCACCGATCGTCCAGGGGTCCACCACGAACCGGGAGCGGGAGCGGCTCTTCGACGCGTTCCGCTCCGGTGAGCTACGAACTCTGGTGATCTCGAAGGTGGGTAACTTCTCGATCGATCTGCCGGAGGCGGCGGTGGCGGTCCAGGTGTCGGGCACGTTCGGCTCCCGGCAGGAGGAGGCGCAGCGGCTCGGCCGGGTGCTCCGGCCCAAGGCCGACGGCCGGCAGGCGCACTTCTACACCGTGGTGTCCCGGGACACGATCGACACCGAGTACGCCGCTCACCGGCAACGCTTCCTCGCCGAGCAGGGGTACGCGTACACGATCGTGGACGCCGACGATGTCCTCGGCCCGTCGCTACCCTCGGTCGACTGATCCGCGCGGGCGAGGGGTGACTCCGCGTTCGACCACCCGCGGCACCCGAGCGGGGTCGCCACGGCCCCGCCCGGCCGGGCGGATCACGACGATCAGGTAGGGCTTTCCGGGTCATTGCCACCAGCAGCTCTTCCCGCTCCTTCAGGAATTCCTCAAGTTCCTTGTCGGAAAGCCCTTGGCGGAAGGGTCCGAAGCGAAACCGGCGGAGAAGGAACTCCTCGTCAACCCCGGATGTCGCGCATCAAGGCATAGATCAACCAGAGGGTCCAACCTGTCCTTCTGATGCGGAGCGGCTCTGGCTATCGACCATCCGCGATCACGCTACTGGTTGACGAACCAGGCAATCGCCCCCGCCGCGGCTCTACCACCCATTGCCGACGCAACCGACACACCTCTACACTTCACCCGCTATCGATATCCGTCGACAGTCAGGACCATGAATATGCGGAAGCGAAGTCTCGCCCTGGTCTCCGTCATGACGGCAATCGGCCTGACTCTACCCAGTACGACCGCAGTCGACAGCGCGGTTGGGCGTAACCTCCCCATCCCCCTCGATCCCCGCGACGTCGGACTACAGCCGTTCACGGGTCAGCCGGCCACAGCCCACCCGATCGACAACCGGGAGGTGCCGCACCATCCCTTCATGGCCGCCAACGGCACCAGCAACATGCATGGCGACGCCTACCAGACCGATGCCTACCAGATTCCCGGCCCTTCCGGGCACGATCTGACGGTAAGCAGCAGATTGCAGGGCGGGGTGTGTCTTTCGGTCACCTTCGACTCCAAGGGCCGGATCATCACGGTCTGCATCACCCCGGGCCAGGCACCTCGGCTACTTCTCCTGGATCCGGACACCCTCGACGTGATCACCGCCCTGAGCCTGCCCGGCGCCGCCAGCGCCAGCCCCACCGACGCCGTCGGCGGCGCGTACTTCTACCTCGACAACCACGACCAGGCGATCATCCCCACCAACACCGGCGAGATCCTGGTCGTCGCCGTCCAGGGCGACCACCTCGCGCCCCAACGCCGCTACGACCTCACCCCCGCCATCGGCACCAGCGGCATCGTGTCGGCGCTGCCGGACTGGTCGGGACTGCTCTGGTTCGCCGCCGAGGACGGAACCGTCGGCACCCTTGACATGACCAATGGCCGCATCAAAACGCACAAACTCGACGGCGAGCAGATCGCCAACAGCATCGCCGTGGACGAGTCCGGCGGAGTGTTTGTCGTCAGCGACCGCGCGCTCTACCGGTTCGACGCCACCCCCAGGGGCCGGCCCGAGGTCACCTGGCGCGCCCCCTACGACCGAGGGAGCCGACAGAAACCGGGCCAGTTCAGCCACGGTAGCGGCACCACCCCCACCCTGATCGGCCCGGCGTCCGGCCCGGACGGGGGCTACGTGGCCATCACCGACAACGCCGATCCGGCCATGCGGGTACTCGTGTTCGCCCGCGGCAAGAACGGACCGACCGACATCTGCGCCCAGCCGGTCTTTCCCGCCGGCACCAGCGCCACCGAGAACAGCCTCGTCGCCGTCGGCGGTGACATCATCGTCGAGAACAACTACGGATACCAGTTCGACGGACGGGCGCTACTCAAAGGGCTGACCGGGGCCAGGCAGCCCGACACGGTGCCGGGTCTGACCCGGATACACGTCGACTACCCCGGCCGAAACTGTTCCGTCGACTGGTCCAACACGGTCGAGCGGATCCCGAGTGTGGTCAGCAAGGTCTCGCTGGCCAACGGGCTGCTGTACACCTACACCCACCCCGCTGCCGACGAACTGGCGTTCCGCCCCGGCGGCCAGTTGCTTGGACGTCCGGACGCGTGGTACCTCACCGCGATCGACGTACGGTCCGGTGAACGGGTATGGAGCAGGCTGGCCGGAGCCGGACCGCTCGTCAACAACCACTACGCCCCGATCTCCATCGGACCCGACGGTGCCGCGTACATCGGTGCCGTCGGTGGCCTCATCCGCATCGCGGACAACGAACCCGGCTGATTCGTGGTGCGCGCCCGATACTGCCGGCCCGGCCGGCAGTATCGGGCGATCGTGTCACCGCCACACTCGGCGACCAGCGGACCAGGCTGCGGAACTGGGCGGGCTGCAGTCCGATTAACGACAAGGTCTGCTCCGGGCGGGGTTGCCGACATGCCACTGGAATGGTTGCTGCTGTCAGTCGCTGCGGAACGTTATCTTGCCGTCAGCCACTGCGGCCCGACCGGTGACGTAGAAGGAGGTGTCGAAATCGTCCTTCGTCCCGTCGAAACTGCTGTACGTCACGGTGACGCGTCCCGACCAGCCGGCAACAGCGAGCGCACTGCCACGCATCTTGAATTCGATCTCCGGATACGTCTCGATCGTCCACTGAACGGTCTGCGAAGGCCCAAACACCACCCATGAGAAGGGGCAACCTTCCGGTGACGGGTCGGTGCTCGCAGCGCACTGGTCAAGGTACGCCTTCACCTGACTTTCGACCTCGCCGCGCGCCGACTCACTGACGGTCGGCCGCAGTCGTGCCTCGCGCGGCTCCAGCAGGCCAACCTCCAGGACCACCGGCTCCGCCTCGAAGAGCAGGTCATCAGCCAGTCGCACCTCATGGACGCCGGGGAAGACGCGGGCCCTCGCGTACCTGTCGCGGGCCGGCACCGCCTGCCCGTTGATCAGCACCCGCGCGTCGTCGTGCCAGACCGGCACGGTCAGCTCATTGACTCCGCCATAGATCTGCCAGCCATGGAGAACACCCAGCTCCTTCCGTTCCTGCCGGTGCAGATACAGCATCTCCCGATAGGTACGGTCACCGACCCGGTACGTAACGCTGGCCAACCGCCAGTCGGCACGGTCGGCTCCAGCCGGAGCGCCCGCCAGCTCGATCTCGTTCAGCTCCTGGATCGAGGTCACCTCCGCCGCCGACGGCGGCTGGTACGACGCGTCCAGGGGAATCAACGGCAGCTCCCCGGGGTCGTTCGGGCCCTCCCTCGACGGCTCCTCCAGGAGGGAACGCGCGGCGGCGAAGTCCCGCTCGGAGAGGGCGGAGAAATACTCCTCGACCACGCGCTCGGGGGTGTAAAAGACGCTGTGGACCACGTAGAGCCCGGTAATACCGGTCAACAGCACCGCCAGACCGAGGCCGGTGAGCCGATACACCCAGCGATTAGGGTTACGCACCGTGGTGAACGCGGTAGGCGACGGCAGCGGGGCTGCCGGGTCGGTGCCGAGTTCCGGTTCCGTAGCCGGGTCACTGGCGGGCATCGGCGACCGCTGCCCCAGCCGCTGTCCGCAAGCGGGGCAGTAGCGCGCGTCCACCGCGGTAAAGCGGTGGCAGGTGGAGCACTGCTGCGACTGTTCAGCGGCCGGAAGGCCACACCGCACGCACCCCTGCTGGCCCGGAAGGAGCACGGTCCGGCACTTCGCACAGGCGTGAATCGTCGTCATCGCTGCCTCTCCGCGGTCGGCTCAGTCACGGGAGGAGTGAGCTGGAAACGACCACCGGAAGCGGACGGGCCGGTGAGTCGCGGTCGGGCAGCGGATAGTCAACACCGGGCGCCTCGGCGCGCTCCAAACGCAGCTCGTTCGGGGGGTGGCTGGCGCAGACAGCGAGTTCCCACCCGTTGCGGGCCCCGTCGAAACCTCCCCGGAACCGGCTCAACACCTGCCGCAGCCCGACGTGGTGCCCCGCCCAGATCGCGCCCTGGTCGGCGAGGTATTCGGCGGCTCGGTTCCCCGCTGCCTGCATCGGCACGACGAAGTACCGGACGGTCAGCAACAGCGGCCAGGTGCTGAGCGCCAGGACGAGGGAGAAGATCGGGTGCCGGAAGCTCTGCCGCAGCCACGTGACCAACGCGTAGGCAAGGTAGAGCGGCAGGCCGAGCCCGCGCACGAAGAGGCCGGACACCGGGTCGGCGTTGCGCCAGTGCGTCAGCTCGTGACACAGCACCGCAGCGATCGGCTCGGGCGCGTAGTCACACTCGTCGAGCAGTCCGCGGCTGATCACCACGTGTCGAGTCCCGCTGACCGCGAGCGGATCGGGACTGTCGTCAATGAGCAGCTTCGGGTACGCGTCAAGCTGCAGCCGCGTCGCGCAGTCCGCAAGGATCGGCTGGAGTAGTTCCCCTTCTCGACGGCTTGGTTCGCGGTAGCCGGCAGCCCGGAACCGCCATCCTTCGGTAGCGATTCCATAGCTGGTGTAGAGCATGCTGAGGAGAATCGCGACGATGGTCTGGGCCACGAAGTAGCCGACGGCGTAGCCCGGCTCGGTGGTGACCAGAGACCACGGCACGAACAAGCCGCCGAAGAACCCGGCCAGGCAGCCGAGCAGCACGCCGACCAGAAGGCCGAGCACACCGCCCACCTGAAGCGTGGCACCGCTGAGCAGCGAGCCGAGCAGGGGAACCTCGGCGAGGAAATCGGGGCCGAATTCATTGCCACTGGTGAACCCACCGAGGTAGCCAGCTATCCCGCCGTACACGATTCCCAAACCGCCGACGAACACGGCGAGCGGCAGGTTGAACCAGGCGGCGATGAACGCGCCGAGCGCACCACGCCGGTTCCGGAACGCGCCGGTCACCAGCCAGGAGACGAAAGTCGGATAGCCAGGAGGACGGGCGAAGAGACGTTGCCCCCGGGCCGGCTGGACAACGTGCGGCGGGACAGAGATCGGCTGCGCCGGTCGCGGGCCGGGCACCTCCGCTCCGATTGGCTGCGGTAACGAAGCGCCGCAGCGGCACTCGCCCTTTGCCGAATCAATGTGATTGCCGCAGTTCGCGCACTGCACGGTCGACTCCCATGATCCTCGCCCTTGAAAACGAACGGATTGTTGCACGGACGCCTGCCGGGCGATGCCCCGCCCGTCCGGGAATGGCGAGGAGCGCAATCGAATGGGTGCCCCTTTTCACCACCCTGCACTACTTCACCCGCTATGCGACCGACCCTTTCGAGGACCGCTCTTTCGTAGCGGCGACTTTGGTCGTACCCGGCGGGCACGATCTGGTGCATGACCGACTCTGTGACCCACCGTCAGCACGCCATCGACTATGTCGAGTTCGCCGTCACCGACCTCGCGGAGGCGAAACGGTTTTACGGCGAGGCCTTCGGCTGGCAGTTCACCGACTACGGGCCGGAATACGCCGGCATCCGCAGCCCGCACGGCGACTCCGCACCCGAGGTGGGTGGACTTCGGCAGGACACTCAGGTGCAGGCGGGCGGCCCACTGGTCGTACTCTTCTCCACCGCACTGGAGGAGTCGGTCCAGGCGGTGACCGGGGCCGGCGGCACCGTGGTCAACGGCCCATACGACTTCCCGGGCGGGCGTCGGTTCCACTTCACCGACCCGAGCGGCAACGAGCTGGCCGTCTGGGCCGAGGCGTAGCGACCACGGGAAAGACGGGGGTGCTGCCCGACCGGGGGCAGCACCCCCGTCAGCGATTCGATGACTCGGCGACGAAGACGCCGCGCCCCGGACGCCCCACCAACACCCCCTGCTCCCGCAACCGCGCCACGGCTCGACTGATCGTGGACTGAGAGGTGTCGTACTCGTCCGCCAGCACCCGACCGGAGGGCAACTGCGAACCGGGCGGATAGGTCCCGTTCTTGATCTTGCTCAACAGGTCTTCGAGTAGCTCGTCCATCGTGGGTGGAATAGGCACGTCGGGCCCCTTGCAGTCGGTTGGCCCGCCCAGTATCGATCAGCCCTTCGCCACAGGCAACATATGTTGCATGGATGACGTAACTGGGTAGCTGGGTCCTTGACATAGGTGACTCAGTGTCAGTAGCGTCGCTGTCGGTGATGCGGTGCCGCTGCGGTCGGTTGGCGCCTCTCGTACTGGTCTCGCATCGCCGCCGAGACCGCACCTCCGCGCCACCCCAGGCGCGGCCCGGCTGTCGTACCGCCAATTGAGGCTGCGATGGCCGGGCGAACGCTCCGCCGGCCGCGACCGACGGAGCACCCCTCCGCCTAACTGCGACTCGACGAAGGGTGGCCACCTTGCGCAACCTGATCCGCCGACTCACGCACCGAGCGAGCCCCAGCCCGAACAGCGGGGTCACCCACCACCACAAACCCACCGCGCCGACGCACCCCCGGCTGCCGCTGCGACCGGGGCAGATCCGGGACCGATACTTCTCGGTCCGGCGCCGAGGGCTCGACCCAGTGGAGATCCGCGACTTCCTGCACCGGGTCGCCGACGAGTTGACCACCGCGCAGACCGCTCTGGTCGCGGTGCAGGAGGAGAATGTGCGGATCAAGAACGCCCTGCGGGAGTGGCAGAGCGCCCAGTCGGCTCGCCACCACTACCGATGACCAGCCGCTGGGTGATCCACCTCCCGGTCACCGCTGCCGACCTGATGCGAGCCCGAATCCTGGCCCGGATCGCCGCCCGGGTGCTGATTCGGATCAGCGCCCGGGTCGAACCCGGCGGGGTAACCGTCTCCGCCGAGGACCAGCAGGATGTGCGCCACTGGGTCTTCTGCGACCGGCTGTTGCCGGAGGGACGTGGCCGGTGCGTACTCGCGGTGGACCACACCTCCCGCTGCCGGCCGCGCCCACCCCGGTAACGAATCTGCCCGGCCGGTGAGCCCGGCCGGGCAGAGCGTGGCGATCAGTAGGACCGTGCGTACGGTCAGGTCGTGGTGCTGACTTCCTCCCCGAGATCTTCGAAGAGGTCGCCGAAGAGGTCGGCGAAGTCAGTGGTCTCGGCGGCTGGCGGCGTCTCGATGGTCACCGGCTCGTTGTAGTCGGTGTAGTCGACCGTCATCACGCCCATCTCGCCCATGGTCACGCGGGCCCGGCGCGGCCAGTACCGCTCGTCGATCCACAGCTCGGTCTTGATCTCCGTGACGCCGAACTCGGCCATCTGGTCCGCGGTGTTCGCCAGATCGGCGGAGTCGAGCTTGCTCTGCTCCTCCAGCAGAGCGAGGTGCTCCTGCGTGGTGGCGGTGACGCTGTAGTGGACCGTGGGCACCCCGTCCACCGTCTCCTCGCCGACAACGGTGACTCCCTCAAGTTCCAGCAGTGTCTTGACCTGCTGGACCGGGTCGGCGTCCCGCATCTGTTCGTCGATGCCCATCTCCGCGGCGGCAGAGAAGTCCATCTTCATCCAGCGCTTACCGTCGGTGAGTTCGTGTTCTGCCTCGGGAATCTCCACGTACGCCACGGAATCGATCATGCGGAAGGTGGTGACTTCTCCCTCCATCTCCATGACCATCTCGACCCTCACGGAGTCACGCAGATCCATCGCGATCTGCATCTCGAAGTCCTCGGGGCCCGAGCCCACCATCGTCGCCCGTACGGTCTCGACCTCGGCGGTCCGGTCCGCCGCCTCCTGGAGGGAACCCTGGAGGTCGTTGGCGAGCAGCTCCAGCACGCTCGACTGCTGTGCCGCTTCCTGCGAGGCCGTGCTGGGCCCGCAGCCGGTCACCGCGACCGCCGTGGCGGTCGCAGCCGCCAGGACGGCGATGTTCTTCCAACGTGACACGTGAAGCCACTCCCCCGGAGGATGAAATTGAACGACGGGTCACGCTATCCCAGTCGACGGAACTCGGCATCGCCCTTTCGGGCATGCCGGGCAGGCAAACCGACCATCGCTGAGGAAGCGCCCATGGTGGGAAATCAGGTGCGCAGGCCCACAAGGGCGACAGAGAGGAGCCGCTCCGCCCGGGCAGGGCTATCCGCAGCCAAAGCGATACCGATCGCCAGTTGCAGGATGTCCTCGACCTCAACGTCAGCACGCACGGTGCCAGCCTCCCGGGCTCGCGCGACCAGGCCCGCCCCCGCCGTACGCAACTTCGTGGCGCAGTCCGGGTCGGAGCCCGACGGCGCCCTCATGACTGTTTCGGCCAGGCCCCGATCCGTCAGGCAGTGCTGGAGGAAGGCCTCCAACCATGCCTCCACCGCGTCGCCCGGCGGCCGCATCTGGGCCAACTCCCGGGCGCGCACGCACAAGGTCTCGATCCGGGACGTGAAGACCTCGAGCAGAAGTGACTCCCGGGTCGGGAAGTGCCGGTACAGGGTGCCGGCTCCGACGCCGGCCTGTTGCGCGATCTCGTTGAGGGAGGCGGCGGGGCCCTGCTCGGCGATGACGGCGGTGGCCGCCGCCACCAGCCGGTCCCGATTGCGCTGTGCGTCGACCCGCATCCTTGTGCTCCTCCCGGGAACCAATCAGCAAGCGGAGAATCCCTCCGGATGTTACGTTACCCCTATGCGGAGAACCTCTCCAGATTGTCCCGGGTGACATCCACCAAGGGGCACCGACACGAACCACAGGCACCGGAGGCTCGGTCGAGTCGGAGCGGGCGTCGCCAACCTCGCCGCACGAGATCCGATCGCGATGACTGCGGCCCACCGCGCGCTGGACGACGCAGTCGCGGGACGGTTCGTGCCGGGACTCCCGACTCCATCGGGACCGAGATGACGGAAAGGACCGAAAGCTACATGAACGCCGAACCACCGACGACGACAGGTGCGGACAGCACAGTCCTCGCCTTCCCCCACCGAATCGGAGTCACCATCGACTGCCCTGATCCGGACTCGGCAGCGGCCTTCTGGGAACGGTTTCTCGGCTACCGGCGGCGCCCACACTCCGAAGGGAGCGCCTATGTCACGGTCGACTGCCCAGAAAGCGTGGCGGGACCACCACACCTGACGTTCCAACGGGTTCCCGAGCCCCGGACCAGCAAGGTGCGGGCCCACCTCGACCTCTTCGTCGACCACGCACGACCGCTGACGCGACAGATGGTGGCCGCCGGCGCCCACCAGATCAGCGTGACCGACGCCGGCGAGTGGACGACCCGTGTCCTGACCGATCCGGCGGGCAACGAGTTCTGCATCATCGGCCCGGACTGACCGACACCAGGCACAGGCCCCGGGCTCCGCCTAGCCCGGCAGCTCGGGGCCCCCGTCAAGCAGCGGGGCGAGCAGATCTCCCCGCTCCTCGACCCGGGTGAGCACCTCGGCCGCCGGATAGGGCTTGACCGCCGGGCGCTTGCCGGCCGCCCCGGCCGTGACCTCGGCCCAGGTCAGCGGGGTGGACACCGCCGGCACCGACTGGGCACGCAGCGAGTACGGCGCCACCGTCGTCTTCGCCGCGTTGTTCTGGCTCCAGTCAATGAAGACCTTTCCCGCCCGCAGCTTTCGGGCCATCTTGGACACGATCAGCTTTGGATGGTCTCGCTCCAGCTCCTGGGCGATCCGTCGGGCATAGCCGGAGACCGTGTCGGCGGTTTGGGTGCTGGCGATCGGGCAGCAGAGCTGCATGCCCTTCTTTCCCGAGGTTTTCGGGTACGACTCGATCCCGTCGTCGGCGAGCCGATCGCGCAGCAGCAGGGCGACCTGACAGCACTGCCTGAGCTCGGCCGGCGCACCGGGATCGAGATCGACCACCATCAGGTCCGGATGCGCCCCGATCTGCCACTGTGGCGTGTGCAGTTCGAGGGCGGCGAGGTTGGCCAGCCAGACCAGGGTCGGCAGCTCGTCGGCGACCACGTAGTCGATCGTCTCCCGGCCCTTTGCCGAGCCGGGGACCGGCAACGTCTCGGTGTGAACCCAGCGCGGTGTCGCTGCCGGTGCGTTCTTCTCGAAGAAGGAGCTGCCGTCAACGCCGTTCGGAAACCGGATCCGGGTCAACGCCCGGCCGGCGAGGTGCGGCAGGAGCACCGGGGCGACCCGGGTGTAGTAATCGATCACCTCACCCTTGGTGAATCCGGTCGCTGGGTACAGCACCTTGTCCAGATTCGACAACTCCAGCGTGCGGCCAGCCACCTCGACCCGAAGCCGGTCAGGCATCGTCAACCTCCTCGGCGGGTTTGTCCGGGCGCAACCGCAACACCCGGGGAAACCGCAGGCGTCCATCCGGGGTGAGCTGGCCGTACTTCACCTCCACCACGATCCGGGGCGCGACCCAGACCACCGCCCGGGTGTCCGCGCGGGGAAGCGCACCGGCGAAGGGGGAGCCATCGGTGCGCAACGGCTCCAGCTCGCGCAGCAGCTCCCGCTCCAGTGCCGCGCCGATGCCACCGCCGACCCGCCCCCGGAAGGTGAGGCGGCCGTCCGGCCGTGGCACGCCGACCAGTAGCCCGCCGAGCCGGCGGGCGCCCGGCCGCCAGCCACCCACCACGAAGTCGCCGGTCGTCTCCAACTTGACCTTGACCCAGTCCGGTGAACGCGTACCCGGCCGGTAGACCGAACCGACCCGTTTGGCCATCACCCCCTCCAGGCCGTGCTCCCCCGCCGCCTGCAAGGTCGCCGGGCCGTCCGAGAAGGCGGGCGGAACCGCCCATCGGGGCCCGGCCAGCCCCAACTCGTCGAGCACGGTTCGCCGCCGCTGCCACGGGTAGCCGGTCAGGTCGACGCCGTCGAGCCGCAACAGGTCGAAGACCAGGTAGGTGACGGGCAGGGATGCCGCGAGCCGCGCGGCCCTGGCCCGGTCCCGGACGTGCATTCGCTCGGCGAGCGCCGTGAACGAAGGCTGCCCGGTCGCGCCGAAGAGCACCACCTCGCCGTCGAGGAGAGCGTCATCCACCTGCGCGGCGAGGCCGGCCAGTTCCGGGTAGGCGACGGTGACCTCGACGCCGGAGCGGGCGTACACCCGCTGCCGGCCGTCGCCGACGTCGGCCAGCGCGCGAATTCCGTCCCATTTGAACTCATAGGCCCAGCCCGGGCCCACCGGCAGCTCCCCGGTGGTCGCGAGCATCGGCTTGGACGGCACGCCGGGCACGAACCGACCTTAGTCGAATGCGGAACTGCTCGCGCCCGGTTCCATCGGATGAGAACATGGTCGATACCGGCGAAAGGAGCGCAGGGTGCGGGCCATTTGGAAAGGAGCCGTGTCGTTCGGGCTCGTCTCAATCGGGGTGAAGCTGTATTCAGCAACCGAGGAGAAGGACATTCGGTTCCACCAGGTGCACCGGGATGACGGGGGTCGAATCCGCTACAAGCGCACCTGCCAGGTCTGCGGCGAAGAGGTCAGCTACGACGACATCGCCAAGGGATACGACCTCGGCGGCGGCGAGTTGGTCATCCTCACCGACGACGACTTCGCCGACCTGCCACTGAGCACCTCACGGGCGATCGACGTGCTGGAGTTCGTCCCCGCCGAACAGGTCGACCCGATCCTCTACAACAAGGCGTACTTCCTCGAGCCGGAGGGCACCGCCACCAAGCCCTACGTGCTGCTGCGCAACGCGCTCACCGACTCCGAACGGGTGGCCATCGTGAAGGTGGCGATCCGGCAACGCGAGCAGCTCGCGACGCTGCGGGTCCACCAGGGCGTCCTGCTGCTCAACACGATGCTCTGGCCCGACGAGATCCGGACGCCGGAGTTCGGCTTTCTCGACGAGGACCTGAAGGTCCGCCCTCCGGAGCTCGCGATGGCCAGCTCCCTGATCGACTCCATGGCGGGTGACTTCCAGCCCGATGTCTTCACCGACGACTACCGGACCGCGCTGAAGGAGGTCATCGACGCGAAGGTGGAGGGCCGCGAGGTCGTCCAGCCGGAGGAGGCCGAAGAGGCTCCGGCGGCGGCGGTGGACCTGATGGCGGCGCTGAAGGCATCGGTGGAGCGGGCCCAGGCGGCACGCGGTGAGAAACCCGCCGGCCCCGGCGCGGGCGAACCGACCCCCATCTCGGCGGCGCGTTCCGCCCAACGAAAGGCCGCCGAGGAGCAGGCCCCACCGAAGAAGGCCGCCGGCAAGAAAAGCGAAAAGACAACCCCGGCGAAGAAGACAGCTGAAAAGGAGAAGGCCGAGGAGAAGAAGGCCGGCAAGAAGACTCCCGGGAAGAAGACGGCGACCAAGACGACCGCCAAGAAGGATGCGGGACAGCGGGCGGAGCCGGCCAAGAAGGCCACGGCCCACAAGGGTGCGCGCAAGACCGCCTGAGCGGCGAGACGGCCACCACCGGCGATACCGGCTTCCACCGGACAAGGGGGCGTCCGGCACCTGCACCACGGGGGCCCCGGCGGGTACCGTGTTCGTCGGCCTTCCTCCGGCACGCGGTGCCGGCCACCATCTTCGAACAGGGAGTCGACGCCGTGAGCGAGCGGACGCAGAACCGGGCACAGAAGTCGGAGCGGCGGTTGGCCGCGCAGCTCGCCGAACAGAAGGCGGCCGAGGCGAAGCGCCGCCGACGACAGGCCTGGGCCGGCGGTCTCGCCGGGGTTGCCGTGGCCGCCCTCCTGGTCACCGTGTTCGTGCTGGTCGGCCCGGTCGGTGAGGAGGAGAGCAACCCGACCGCGGGCCCGTCGGCGGCTGCTCCGTCAGCGGATGCCCCCGACCCGGCTGCCGGCGGCACCGAGCTGCCGGACGGGGCCGACCCCGCGCTGAACACCCCACCGACGGTGGAGGCGGGCGAGGGCGAGCTGACCGAGCTCGTCGTCACCCCGCTGATCGAGGGCACCGGGCCCGCGGTGGAGAGCGGTCAGACGATCACCGTCAACTACGTCGGCATCCTCTACAACGAGGGCGAGGAGTTCGACTCGTCCTGGTCGCGCGGGCAGCCGGCGAGCTTCCCGATCGGGGTCGGCGGAGTGATCCCCGGCTGGGACCAGGGCCTGGTCGGCGTGACCATCGGCAGCCGGGTGCAGCTGGACATCCCCGCAGAACTGGCGTACGGCACGGAACCGGATGGTGGCCGTCCAGCCGGTCCGCTGCGCTTCGTCGTGGACGTGCTCGGCGCGCAGTAACCCGCCGCCTGCCCCCGCCCCGCCACCGGTGCGGTTGGCCACAGTGGGCTTCCACGCCGTTACCGAACGGCAGTAGGTTCGTCGAACCGGGGGCAGATACCCCCAAGAGGCCGGTACGGACGCGGAGGTGCGCATGACAGACGATGCGGGGCGGACAGCCCGGTTGATGTGGACCCACTTCGAGCCGGTGCACGCGGTGACATACTTCCACCCCCGGGCCCGCGCGGCGTACGAGGCGACCGGGCTACGCGGCTACTGGCGGGGCTACTTCGCCGGCCGGTCCGCGCCGCTCGGCGCCGCCACCGCGGCACCGGTGACCGCGGCGTTCTACCACTTCGCCCCGCACATGGTGCAGCGCGCGCTGCCCGCGGTCTGGCAACTGGCATCCCCGGAGGAGGCCCTGCGCGCCCGACTCACCGGCGCCGTCCAGGCCCTCGCCGAGCTCACCTACGAGCTGCCCGAGTCCCACCTCACGGAGACCGCCGACCTGATGGAGGCCGCCGCGGCCGAAACCAGGACGGCGGGGCGGGTGCTGGGGGCCGCGAACGCGGCACTGCCGCGCGGTGAGTACCCGCTCGCCCGGCTCTGGCAGGCGGCGACGGTCCTGCGGGAGCACCGTGGGGACGGGCACATCGCCGCGCTCGTCGCGGCCGACCTCGACCCGGTGGAGACGCTCGCCTGGCGAGTCGCGGTGGGAATGCCCGTGGCCACCCTGCTCGGCCGGGGCTGGACCGAGCAGGAGTGGGCGGCGGCCAAGAGTCGGCTCCACGACCGGGGGTGGCTGACCGCCGACGGCGAGCCCACCGAGCGGGGCCGGGCCGGATTCGACACCGTCGAGGCGGCCACCGACACGGCAGCGGTCCGCCCGTGGCAGGCGCTCGGTCCGGAGCGCAGCTCCCGACTCCAGGAACTGCTCGACCCGATGGTCCGGGCCGGGCACACCATCATCCCGCCGGATAACCCGATCGGCCTGCCGTCCCTGGGTTGACCGGCGTCGCTGAGACGGTCCGGCAGGATGAGGCCATGACAGCTGCGGTGATCTTCGACCTGGATGGCGTTATCGTCGACTCCGAACCGGTCTGGGAGGAGGTCCGGCGGGCGTATGTTTCGGCGCACGGCGGCACCTGGCAGGTCGACTCGCAACGCCGGCTGATGGGCATGAGCACCGGCGAGTGGTCCCGCTACCTCAGCGGCGAACTCGGCGTCGACCGGACGGCCGAGCAGGTCGCCACCGAGGTGATCATGGAGATGTCCCGGCGATACGCGCACCGCGTACCGCTGATCGACGGGGCCGTTGACGCCGTGCGCCGGACCGCTGGGCGGTGGCCGCTGGGCCTGGCCAGTTCCTCCCCCACCCAGCTGATCCGGACGGCGCTGGACGCGACCGGGCTCAGTGACACCTTCGGCGCGACGCTGTCGACCGAGGAGACCCGGCACGGCAAGCCGGCGCCGGATGTCTACCTGGCGGTTGCGGAACGGCTCGGTGTCGACCCGACCCACTGCGTCGCGGTCGAGGACTCCGCCAACGGCGTCCGGTCCGCGGCTGCCGCGGGGATGGCCGTGGTGGCGGTACCACACGGGGCGTACCCGCTGGAACCGGAGGCCGAGCGGCTCGCCGCGGTGGTGCTCTCCTCGATCGGCGAGCTGACGCCGGAGGTCGTGGCGACGGTCCACGGCGGTATGGGCGAGGGACGGCCGGGTACGGCAGACCAACGAGGCACTTGAGGAGACGACATGAAGGCGATGGAGACGAGCATGAAGGCGATGGAGACGGCATGAAGGCGATCGTGTACGAGCGCACCGGCGACCCCACGGTGCTGCGGCCGGTTGACCGGCCGGTGCCCGAGCCGGGGGCCGGCGAGGTGCTGGTCCGGATGGCGGTCTCGGGAGTGAACCCGACGGACTGGAAGGCACGACGAGACGGCCAACTGCCGGCCGGCTGGCAGACGCCCGGCCAGGATGGCGCGGGGGTGGTCGAGGCGGTCGGCGAGGGGGTCGACCGGTCCCTCATCGGCGAACGCGTCTGGGTGTGGGAGGCCGCCTGGCAGCGGCCCTGGGGAACGACCGCCGAGTACACGCTGCTCCCGGCCGGGCAGGTCGTCCGCCTCGGGGCCGCCTCCTTCGACCTCGGCGCGTGCCTGGGTATTCCGTTCCTGACCGCGCACCGGTGCCTGACCGCCGGTGAGTACCTGCCAGACGCACTGCACGCTGGGGCGCTCGCTGGTCACACCGTGCTGGTGCAGGGTGGAGCGGGCGCGGTGGGTAATGCGGCGATTCAGCTCGCGCGCTGGGCGGACGCCTGCGTGGTCACCACGGTGAGCAGCGCGGAGAAGGGGAAGCTCGCGGCGGCGGCCGGGGCCGACCTGGTGGTCAACTACCGGGAACAGGACGTGGTGGCGGAGGTCCGCAAGATCGCGCCAGCGGGGGTCCACGCGATCGTTGAGGTCTCCACGCGGAACAGTGAGATCGATGTCCAGCTGCTCCGGACCGGCGGCGCGGTGTGTGTGTACGCCGACGATGGCGGCGGCGAGGTGACCCTGCCGGTCCGGCCCCTCATGGCCTTGAACGCCCGCTGGCAGTTCGTCCTGGTCTACACCGAGCCGAAGGCCGCGAAGGCGCAGGCGGTCGTGGATGTGGCGGCGGCGGTCGAGCAGGGTGGCGTCCGGGTCGGTGAGGAGGCGGGGCTGCCGCTGCACCACTACCCGTTGACGGCAGCCGACGCGGCACACCAGGCAGTGGAGGAGGGGGCGGTCGGCAAGGTGTTGATCAGCACCGCGAGCGACCGGTGAACCCGGATCGAGCCGGGCGATCCTCCCCCGGTATCAAGTTCCCAGGTATCGAGGACAGAGACGAATCTTCCTCGCGAGAATGACGGTGCGGGTCATCCCGCGTTGAACGGCGGCCCCGGCGCGGTGCGAACGCCGGGGCCGCCCCCTTGGCCACGACAGCGGCAACCCTCCCGTGCACCGGTCCGCACCCGGCCGGCCGGGTGCGGTGGTGAGCCCATCGATCAGTCGTCTCGTGGGGAGTCGGCGCCACGGTGGCTCTGCTGGGACAGGATCCGCAAGGCGTCAGCGGAGCCCGAGTCGTTGGGCGTGTAGACCTCAAGGCGATGGTCAGGGCTGTCCGGCTGCAACCAGACCTGGTAGTCGACACTCAGGCCACCCACCGTCGTGTGCTGTATGTGCATGGTTCCCGTGGTGCAGTCCGCGACATCCCGATCCGCCCACAGCGCCGAGAAGTCGTCGCTGCGCATGGTGAGTTCACCGATCAGCCCCGCCAGGCGCGCATCGGTGGGATAGCGGCCCGCGGTGAGCCGGAGGTACGCGACATGCGCGCGGGCGAGCGTGTGCCAGTTGCCGTACAGGTCGCGCGTGACCGGATCGAGGAAGAACATGCGAGGCATCGACGGGCGACGTTCCGACTCGTCCGGTGTCTCGAAGGCGATGTGCTCGGCGAGCAGCGCGTGCCCGCTGCGGTTCCACGCCAGCACGTCCCCACGGCGCCCCAGGACGATCGCCGGCGTGGCCTCGCCGAGAGACTCCAGGAGCGCGAGGACCCGCTCGTGGGGTTCCTCCGCCGGGGGTTCGACGAGCCGTGGCGTCGCCGAGTGCCGAGCGAGATTGTGCAGGTGCGCCGTCTCGGTCGAGTCGAGCAGCAATGCCCGGGCGAGCGCGTCGAGCACCTGCTCCGACGCCGTCTCGGCCTGCCCCTGTTCCAGCCGCGTGTAGTAGCCCGCGCTCACTCCGGCGAGCTGGGCGAGTTCCTCCCGTCGCAGCCCGGGAACGCGACGCCCCGTGCCATAGGTGCGCAGCCCGATCTCTTCCGGGGTGACCCGGTCACGACGACTCTTCAAGAACGTTCCGAGACTCCCCACGTCGGCCAGCGTAAGCCGATCGTGAGTGCCACTGGGTATACCTGTCTGGTGTACCCACAGCAGGGGGGTGGCTGTCGACAGGCGATTGCCGACGATCGAGGCATGTCGGAAGAGCGCACACACAACTCACCCGGCCTGCGCGCGTGGCTGGGACTGCTGGTCGTACTCGGGCCGGTCCTGCTGGTTTCTATGGACGGGTCGATCCTGTTTCTGGCGATGCCGCGAGTCAGTCAGGACCTCACCCCCACCGCCGGTCAGGCCCTGTGGATCCTGGACAGCTACGGCTTCGCGGTCGGCTCGCTGCTGATCGCGTTCGGCAACATCGGGGACCGGTACGGTCGGCTGAAGTTGCTGATGATCGGGGCGACCGTATTCGGCCTGGCCTCCGCGGCATCCGCCTTCGCACCCCACGCGGACCTTCTCGTCGCGTCCCGCGCCCTGATGGGTGTGGCTGGCGCGACTCTCCTGCCGTCGGCCCTGGCTGTGCTGAGCGAGCTGTTCAGCGACCCCAAGCGGCGCGCGCAGGCCATCGGTATCTTCGCCGCGGCCTTCGCGGCAGGGTTCGCCATCGGCCCCGTCACGGGTGGCGTCCTGCTGGAACGCTTCTGGTGGGGCTCGGTCTTCCTGATCAACCTGCCCGTCATCGCCCTGTTCCTCGTCTTCGCGCCCATCCTGCTGCGTGAGGTGAGTACGACCCGACCCGGCCGCATCGACGGCTTCAGCCTCGTGGCCTCGGCGGCCGGACTTCTGGGTGCCGTGTACGCCCTCAAGCACGCGGCCGCCGAAGGGTTCTCCACGCTCTCCGTCGTCGTGGGACTGGGCGGCCTCGTGCTCTTGGCCTTGTTCGTGCGTCGGCAGCGGCATCTCGAGTACCCGTTAATGGACTTCTCCCTCTTCCGGGACCGGGTCTTCACCGTCGCGATCATCACCGGCCTGCTGCCGCTGGCAGCCTGGTCGGCGGCCGCCTACCTGTCGGGTGTCTACCTCCAGTCCGTCCTGGGCCTTCCTGTCCTGCAGGCAGCCCTCCTGGCACTTCCCGGCGCGGTGGTCCTCATCGTCACCTGCGTCGTCACACCCATGGTGGTCGACCGCATCGGTAAGCGGACGGTCTTGATCATCTGTCACTTCTCCATCGCGACCGGACTGCTGTTCCTGCTGCCCACCACCATCACCGGCGGGGTCGGCTGGTACATCGCGTCCACGTCCATCGCGGGCCTTGGCTACGGCATCTCCTTCAGCGTCGTCGCCGACACCGCGGTCGGCGCGGTGCCCGCCGAACGAGCCGGGTCAGCCGGGGCCATCGCCGAGACCAGCAACGAGATCGGCAACGCCCTCGGGATCGCGCTCATCGGTTCCCTCGCCGCGCTGCTCTTCCGGCTACACGGGCCTGACCTCGCTCCCACGCTCGACGAGACCCTGCACCTGCCCGGTCTCACGTCCGCAGTGATCACGGACGCGAAGTCGGCCTTCGTCACCGGCCTGCACGCGGCGGTAGCGGTGGCCAGCCTCCTGCACGTCGCACTCGGCGTCCTGGCACGTCGCTGGCTGCCCAAGGCCGCGACTGAGCAGCCGGCCTCGGACTCCCTGTCCGAAGAGAAGGCCGATCGCGTGGAGAGCATGCCTCGTTGACGACACCAGCCCCGGCGTCACCCGGCGGGGACGGCTCCCGCGACGCCGTCCACTAGGAAGAGGTCAACTCCTGGACGGCGAGATCCCCCTCGGCGTACCGGGACCGAACCGCCTTCTTGTCGAACTTACCCACGCTGGTCTTCGGCACAGCGTCGATGACCGCCCAACGCTCGGGGAGCTGCCAGCGGGCCACCGACTCGGCGAGGAAGCCCCGCAGCTCCGCAACCCCGGCCTTCGCCCCCTCCCGGAACACCACGGTCGCCAACGGCCGCTCGCCCCACCGTCGGTCCGGGACCCCCACCACGCAGGCCTCGACCACATCCGGGTGGGCCATCAGCGCGTTCTCCAGCTCCACCGAGGAGATCCACTCACCGCCGGACTTGATGACGTCCTTCGCCCGGTCGGTCAACGTCAGATAGCCATCCGGGGAGAGGGTGCCGACATCACCCGTACGCAGCCAGCCATCCCGGAACGTCTCCTCGTCCGGGGTCTCGTCGCCGACGTACCGCCCGGTCACCCACGGCCCGCGGACCTCCAGCTCCCCCACGGACGTGCCGTCGGCGGGCAGCCGCTTGCCCTGCGGGCCAACGATCCGGGCCTCGACCCCGGCCGGGACCCGCCCCTGGGTGTAGCGGTACTGCCAGGCCTTGGCCTCGTCGACGCCAGCCGGCGGGCGGGCCACCGAACCGAGCGGAGAGGTTTCGGTCATGCCCCAGGCGTGAATGATCCGGATGTCGTGCCGCTCCTCGAAGGCGTGCATCAGCGCCGGTGGGCACGCCGACCCACCCACGATCACCTCTCCCAGGGAGCTGGTGTCAACCTCGTGACTGTCCAGGTGGGCGAGCAGATCGGTCCAGATGGTGGGGACGGCACCGGCGATGGTCGGCCGCTCCGCGGCGATCATCTCGGCGATCGGGGGCGCCTGGAGGAACCGGTCCGGCAGGAGCAGCGACGCACCGCAGAGGAACGCCGCATAGGGCAGCCCCCAGGACATCGCGTGGAACATCGGCACGATGCCCAGGACCCGGTCCTGCGGCCCGAGGCGGAACGACTCCGGTAGGCAGACCTGGAGCGAGTGCAGATAGATCGAGCGGTGCGAGTAGGCCACCCCCCTGGGGTTGCCGGTGGTCCCGGAGGTGTAGCAGAGCGCAGCGGCGGAGCGCTCATCCACGTCCGGCCAGTCGTAGGTGTCGGGCCTGCCGGCCAACAGGGCATCCCAGTGATGTACGTAGATCCGGTCGCCGGCCGCCGCGACCAGCGGGGCGGGGTCACCACCGCCGACCACCACCACGTGCCGGACGGTGGTCATGTCGCCGATGACCTTCGCCAGCAGCGGGATCAGGGTCGTGTCGACGAGCACCACCCGGTCCTGCGCGTGGTTGGCGATGTAGGCGACCTGGTCCGGGAGGAGGCGGATGTTGAGCGTGTGCAGCACCGCGCCCATGCTCGGCACCGCGTAGTAGGCCACCAGGTGCTCGGCGTTGTTCCACAGGAAGGTGGCGACGCGCTCGTCCCCGGTCACACCGCACTCGTCTCGCAGCGCGTGCGCCAGCTGGGCGGCCGAGCGCGCCACGTCGGCGTAGCTCATCCGGCGCGGCTCGGCACCGGTCCAGGTGACCACCGTGGCCGCGCTGTGCACGGTGGCTCCGTGGTCAAGAATCCGGGAGACCTGGAGGGGGGCATCCATCATCGTGCTCCGCATGAGCAACAAAGTAGTGTCGCCGATCACATCTGGGAACCCCGGATCTCCATCTCGCCTCGGCGGCGATGCGTAAATTAGCCGGGGTGAGCATTTCCTGGGCAGATTCCTACGTCGGACAGCTCCGTGCCCTCGCTGGCGACCGGACGCTGATGTTCGTCGGTGCGCGCGCGGTGGTGCGGGACAGCGCGAGCCGGATCCTGCTGATCCAACGCGCCGACAACGGGCACTGGGCCATGCCGGCGGGGGCGATGGAGCTGGGTGAGTCGATCGCCGACTGCGCCGTGCGGGAGGTTCGGGAGGAGACCGGGCTGCGCGCCCTGCGGGTCAGCGCCTTCGCCCTCTACACCGGGCCGGACCGCACCCACACCAACATGTACGGGCACACGTACCAGATCTTCACCACCGCGTTCCGGGTGGAGGAGTGGGAGGGGGACCTCACCCGGATCACCGATGAGACCACCGATGCCGCCTTCTTCGACCGTGGCCACCTGCCCAGCCCGCTGTCGTCCAGCGTCCCGGAGACTCTTGCCGACCTGGATGTCTTCGAGCAGACGAACCGCCTGATCCTCAAATAGCCCGCCGCCGCTCCCGCACCGCCAGGTTTGGCCCGGCGGACCGGCGGGGACCCGGACGGACATGGCAGGAGCAGCAGCGGAACAACACCGACTGGCCGCCGTGGTGGAGAGCTGGCTGGGACGCCCCGTCCTGGTCGTCGGGGACGCGATGCTCGACGAGTGGCGGTTCGCCGACTCGGATCGACTCTGCCGGGAGGCGCCAGCCCCGATCCTCACCCTGCGCCGACGGATCTCCGCTGCGGGCGGTGCGGCGAACACCGCCGTCAACATCGCCGCGCTCGGTGGACGGGCCGCGCTGGTCGCGCCGATCGGCGCGGACGTGGCCGGCGACGAGGTGCACGACTGCCTGGACCGGGCCGGCGTGTGGGACCGCACGGTCAGCCAACCGAGCCGCCCGACCCCGGTCAAACGGCGGATGCTCGCCGGCAGCCAGATCCTGCTGCGGGAGGACTCCGGTGGTCCCGCGGAGCCCCTGGACGACGCGGGAGTGGCGCGACTGCTCGACGCCCTGGCCTGCGCGACCACGGAGCTGTGCGCGGCAGGCGGTGCGGCGCCGACCCTGGTGGTCTGCGACTACGCGCTGGGGGCCCTGCCCGCGCCGGTGCGGGCGTGGCTGGTGGCAAACCGAGAACGGTACGCCACGGTCGCGTTGGATGCGCATGACCTCGCCGACTGGCGTGGGCTCGCCCCGACCGTGGTCACGCCGAGCTTCGCCGAGGCGAGCCGACTACTCGCCCACACCGCGGCCCGGCCCGGAGGCGGGGGCGGGGGCGGGGGCCTGCACCTGAACCACCCGGACCGCGCCCGCTCCGACGGCCCCTCCGAGCTGACCGTGGGTGTCGCACCCGGCGACGGTCGAGTCGCCGACGGGGAGATCGAACCGGGGGCGCGCGGGGACGCCGTGGGACCGGACCGGGCGATACTCGCCGAGTCCCGCCTGGCGGAACTGCGGCGACACACCGGGGCGGACGTCGTGGCGGTGACGCTGGACACCGAGGGCGCGGTTGTCGCCGGCCCGGACGGCGAGCCCAGCCGCAGCCACAGCAACCCGATGCCGGCCAGCCACACGGTCGGGGCCGGAGACGCGTACCTGGCGGCGATGACCCTCGCCCTGGCCGCCGACGCCCCCCTACCGACCGCCGCGCAGCTCGCCCAGCTCGCGGCCACCATCACCGTCTCCGACACCGGCACCTGTGTCTGCCGGCGGGAGGACCTGCTCACCGCGCTCGACCGTGCCGAGGGCGGCGACCACCCGACCCTCGTCGGCGCCGAGGAGTTGGCGACGATCGCCGGGGCACACCGCCGCGCGGGCCGCTCGGTCGTCTTCACCAACGGCTGCTTCGATGTCCTGCATCCCGGGCACGTCCGCTACCTGGAGCAGGCCCGTGCCCTCGGCGACCTGCTCGTGGTGGCGGTCAACGCCGACGGTAGTGTCCGCCGCCTCAAGGGCGCCGACCGGCCGGTCAACCCGGTCGAGGACCGGGTGGCCCTGCTGGCGGCGCTGACCCACGTTGACCATGTGGTGGTCTTTGAGGAGGACTCGCCCGCCCGACTCATCGAGGCCATCCGGCCGGACATCTACGTCAAGGGCGGGGACTATCCGCCGGAGCTGGTGCCGGAGGCACCCCTGGTACGGCGACTCGGCGGCCAGGTCCGCACCCTCGGCTACGTGCCGGACCGCTCCACCTCGGCGATCATCGACCGGATCCGCGCGTACGGCGGTGGCGCACCGGTGGCGGGGCAGGCGTGAGCCGACCCCTCGCACACGGCACCTCCGACGAGTTCCGCGCCGAGCGACACCTCGACGTGCTGGTCCCCACCCGGAACCGCCCCGCCGAACTGGCGGTCACCCTCTCCGGGCTCGCCGCCCAGGAAGGCGTGCCCGACTTCGGGGTGGTGGTCAGCGACCAGTCCGACCACGCCCCCGCCTACGCGCACCCGGCCGTGGCCACGATGGTCCGGGTCCTGCGCCACCGGGGGCACCCGGTCCTGCTGACCCGCCGGCTGCCCCGGCGCGGGATGGCCGAGCACCGGGCAGCGCTGCTCGCCGCCTCGACCGCCCGCTACGTGCTCTGCCTCGACGACGACGTGTGGTTGGCGCCGGGGGCCCTGCACCGGCTGGTCACCGCGATCGCGGAGCTGGGCTGCGGGTTCGTCGGCAACGCCGTACACGGCCTGTCGTACCGGCACGACATCCGCCCGGAGACGCACCGGCACTACGAGGAGTGGGACGGGCCGCCGGTGCCGGAGCGGATCCGCCCGGGCACCCCGCAGTGGGAGCGCGCACTGCTGCACCCGGCCGCGAACCTGCTCCACGTCACCGAGCGGCTGCGCCTGCCGCCGGACTCCTGGCGGGCGTACAAGGTGTCCTGGATCGGGGGTTGTGTGCTGTACGACCGGGAAAAGCTGGTTGACGCGGGTGGCTTCGACTTCTGGCGACGGGTGCCGGAGCGGCACCAGGGGGAGGATGTCGCCGCTCAGCTCGCCGTGTTGGAGCGCCACGGCGGCGCCGGCGTCCTGCCCAGCGGAGCATTCCACCTGGAGTCACCGACCACCGTCACCGAACGTGAGGTTGAGGCGTGGGAAGTGCTCCTCGAACAGGCGTAACCGGTGGGCGGTAGACCACGGTCGTGCCCGCACCTCGGGGCAGAGCCCGGCCCCGACTCAGGGCGTCGAGGCCGGCTGCGCTCCGTCGGTGAGCAGGTCGCGGGCGGCTTCGAGGACCTCGATCACCGGGACCTCGGCCACGAACGAGTCACGGTGCGGGCACTCGCCGTCGCCGGGCCGGTGCGGATAGCTGCCCGGGGTGCAGTCGACCCCACAGACCGGGCAGTGCACCGTCCAGGACGTGATCGGGCGGTGCCGGCCCCGCAGCGGACTCGCCGTGGTGATCAGGTTGCCGACCCAGAAGACACCCACCGTGGGAGTACCGACCGCGGCCGCCAGGTGCAGCGGCCCGGTGTCGTTGGCGACCACCAGCGCGCAGCCGACGTAGCAGCCGGCCAGCCCCCCGAGGCTGAGCGTGCCGACCTGTGGCCGCAGGGGCACCCCGGCCGCCGCCACCACCCGCTCCACCACCTCCTGCTCCACCGGTGTTCCGGTGACCAGCACCTCGTATCCATCCCGGTGCAGCTGCCGGGCGACGGCCGCGAAGTGTTCGACCGGCCAGCGGCGACGGGTGTCGGTGGCGCCCGGGTGCAGCGCCACCCGCGGCCGGTCGGGCGGGCCGAGCACCTCGGCCGCCTCGACCCGGTCGGCGTCGGTGACCGCCAGGGTGGGGACGACCGCGGTCGCCGGGGCCCCCACCAGGGCCGCCACCTCCAGGTAGCGAATCACCTCGTGCTGGTAGTAGACGTACCGCAGCCAGCGGTCCAGCGGCGGCGCGTCCTCGGCCCGCAGACCGGCCGTCACCCGGGCACCGAGGCCGGCCACCACCGGGTTGGAGTTGGCCCCGCCGCCATGCACCTGCAGCGCCAGGTCGAAGCGCTCCGCGCGGGCCCGGGCGAGGAAGTCCGCCAGCCCGGACTCCGGCTCACCCGGCTCCGGGCGGCGGATTCCGGGAGCCGGCGGGACCACCAGGACCCGGTCCACCGGACCCGGCCGATCGCGCCAGAGCTTCGCGTGCCACGGCGCGCCGAGCAGGACGATCTCCGCCGCGGGGTACGCGGCCCGCAACGCGGCCAGCGCCGGCAGGACGAAAATGAAGTCACCGAGCGCGTTGGCCCGCAGCACGGCGATCCGCTCCACCTCGGGTATGCGCTGCGCGGTCGGGCCGAGCAGGTGCGGGGCGACCATCGACGCGCTACGGCCGGTCGGTCTCGACGTTCGGGTGGTGCAGCTCCCGGTTGACGGCGGGGTCAGCCGGAACCGGAAGGTCACCGTCGGCGCCGCGCGCACCGCTGCGCCCGACAGTGATGGTGCGGGGCTCAGGTCGGGCAGTCCGGGGCAGCCGAATCCGGAGCAGACCGTGATCCATCACCGCGTCGATGGCCTCCGGGTCCACCCGGGACGGCAGCTCCACCCGGTACACGAACGCCCGGGCCTCGGAGCCGTCGAGGATCCCGTAGTCGGCGTTGACCTCGGCCTCCGACCGGGCCCGTACGCAGAGCTCCCGCTCGTCCAGCTCGACCGCCACCTCGTCGGGGGCCACCCCGGGCAGCCGGACGATCACCTCCCAGCCGTCCTCGGTCTCGTCCAGTTGGAGGTCCGTCGAGTCCGACCGACCCCCGACCAGCCGACCCAGTTCGGCGCGGAGCGAATGCCACTCGCCCGCCGGGTCCCACCCCTGCTGTCGGCCGCGCCTGCCCTGGCCGATCCCGCCGCCGAGGTCACTCATCACACTTCTCCTATTCACTGGGGTTTGCCGAGGGCCGCAGGGAGCTGGGCGCGTCCAGGTCGGCGTCCCGGTCGACGCCGACGCCGAGCCGGTCCACCAGTTCTCCGCCGAGCCACGCGCTGACCCCGAGGATGGCCAGGGCGACGATCTCGATCGCGACGAGCGCGCCGCCGGCAGCCCGGGAGTCGGCGTTGAGCCGGACCGCCCAGACCGCGGCGAAGAGCAGGATCAGCGCCACGTTCGCGGCGGCGTGGGTGAGCGCGACCCGCTTGGCGCGGGTGCCGGTGGGGATGGCGAGCAGATCAACCGTCCCCGCCGCCGCGGCCAGCAGGCCACCGACCAGGCCGACGGTGAGGTTCCAGTAGGCGACCTCACCGAGGAAGTCGGGCCCGCCCACAATGTCGACCACGTCGAAGAGCACGGCGGTGGCGAGCAGGGCGACCGGGAACATCACCAGCATCGGGTGGAGGGGGTGACCCAGCACTTTGAGTCGGCTCTCCATCCGGGCCTCCACTGGTCGGCAATTCTCGCCCCGGCCGATGCCACCTAGGCTGTCGATGACGCACCGCCGCCATGGTCAACGGATGAGGGAGGGGCACGTGACGGTAGATATCACCACTCACGAGGAGTTGCGGGAGTTACTGGGCGTACCGACGGCTCGGGCTGCCACGAAGGAGCGAACGCACCTGCACGAGCGGGACCGGCAGTGGCTGGCCGCCTCCCCGTTCTGTCTGGTGGCGACGGCCGGCGCGGACGGCACCTGCGATGTCTCGCCGAAGGGGGACCCACCCGGCTTCGCCCTGCCGATCGACGACACCACCGTCGCCATCCCGGAGCGACCCGGCAACCGGCGGGCCGACGGCTTTCACAACATCCTGGACAATCCACACGTCGGGCTGATCTTCCTAATTCCCGGGCGCAGCGATACGTTGCGGATCAACGGCCGGGCACGGCTGGTGCGGGAGGCGCCCTTCTTCGACTCGATGACGGTCAAGGGCCATCGGCCGATCCTGGCGCTGGTGGTAGCGATCGAGGAGATCTTCTACCACTGCGCGAAGGCGTTCCTCCGGTCGCAGTTGTGGAGCCCGCAGACCTGGACGCCCGAGGTGCTGCCGTCGCGGGCCCGCCTGGTCAAGGAGGTCGAGGCCCGCACGGAGAGCCTGGCCGAGCTGCAGAGTCACTACGGCCCGGAGTACGCGCGCCGCCTCTACGCCTGAGCCACCCGCGGCGGGTCAGCCCACCTTCGGCGTGGCGCGGTCGATGATCGCGGCGAGGTCGATCCCGGCGGGGAGCGTGCCGTACGCGTAGCCGTGCGCGCCGCCCAGCCGGGACGCGCAGAACGCCTCAGCGACCGCCGGGTGGCCGTGTCGCACCAGCAGCGCCCCCTGCAGGACGAGGGCGAGCCGCTCCACCAGGTGCCGCGCCCGCAACTGCGCGTCGGTCGGGTCCGCCAGGCTCGCCCGCAGGCGCCGGACCGCGGCGTCGAGCCGGGCATCCGCACCGGCGGCGGCGTCCACCTCGGCCTCGAAGGCGGCCAGCACCCGCGGCTGGCGGGTCAGCGCCCGCAGCACGTCCAGGGCGGCGACGTTGCCGGAGCCCTCCCAGATCGAGTTCAGCGGCGACTCCCGGAACAGCCGGGGCATGCCGGACTCCTCCACGTACCCGTTGCCACCCAGGCACTCCAGGGCCTCGGCGGCGTGCCCCGGCCACCGCTTGCAGACCCAGTACTTGCCGACCGCGACGCCGAGGCGCCGGAACGCGGCCTGATCGACGTCACCCCGGGCCGAGCGGTCCGTCGCACCGGCGAGCCGCAGCATCAGGACGGTCGCGGCCTCCGACTCCACCGCCAGGTCGGCGAGGACGTTGCGCATCAACGGCTGGTCGGCCAACGGGCGTCCGAACGCCCGCCGGTGGCGGGCGTGGTGGACCGCGGTGACGACTCCCTGGCGCATCCCGGCGGCGGCCCCGATCAGACAGTCGAGCCGGGTGAGGTTGACCATGTCGATGATGGTGCGGACGCCGCGCCCCTCGTCGCCGACCCGCCAGGCCACCGCGTGCTCGTACTCGATCTCCGCGGAGGCGTTCGACCGGTTGCCCAGCTTCTCCTTGAGCCGCATCAACCGCAGCGGGTTGCGCGTGCCGTCGGGCAACACCCGAGGCACCAGAAAGCAGGTCAGCCCACCCGGCGCCTGACCGAGAGTCAGGAAGAGGTCGCACATCGGCGCGGAGGTGAACCACTTGTGCCCGACCAGCCGGTAACTGCCGTCCGCCGCCGGCTGGGCGAGGGTGGTGTTGGCGCGTACATCCGAACCGCCCTGCTTCTCGGTCATCGACATGCCCGCCAGCAGCCCGTGCTTGCCGAGCGCCGGACGCAACCCCGGGTCGTACGTGGTGGCGGTCAGCAGCGGCTCGTACCGGGCGGCCAAGTCGGGAGCGTGCCGCAGCGCCGGCACCGCCGCGTAGGTCATCGAGATGGGGCAGCCGTGCCCGGCGTCCGGCCGCCAGGTGTAGAACTTCGCGGCCCGGGCGACGTGGGCTCCGGGCCGGTCGTCGGCCCACGGCGCGGCGTGCAGGCCGTAGGTCACCGCGGTCCGCATCAGCTCGTGCCAGGACGGGTGGAACTCCACCTCGTCCACCCGGTGCCCGTAGCGGTCGTGGCTGCGCAGTACGGGCGGGTGCTCGTTGGCCAACCGGCCGTGCTCGACCGCCGCCTCCGTGCCACCGAGCCGGCCGAGTTCGCGCAGCTCGGCGCTGACCCAGCCGGCTCCCTCCCGGGCCAGCCCGGAGCGCAGTGCCGGGTCGTCTGACACGTCGTAGTCGACCAGGGGTGGCACCTGGTTGAACACCTCGTGCGTGGACACAGTGGCCCTCCCCACCCGGGTCAGCTCAACCCGCTCGACACGGTTCGCACGGGGCCACGGTGGTGGCCGGTGCGGCTACTCCGCATTCACTGTCGCGGAGACGGAGGGACAGCGGAAGGGGTTGTCGGGGCCTCGGTGTCCGGAGTCACCGCCCGTCGCGTCGCCGGGTCGGCCTCCCCGACGCCCGCCACCCATCCCGGCGCGAATCCCTTTTAGTCATCTTTCTTCGTGTTCGTGTTTATTTGGGTGCGGTGTCGGTTTAGGTTTGCGGGTGGCTGCTACCGCCGGTCGGTAGCCGAGGAGCCGTCCGCTGCCCGGTGCGGTGGTGGGTTCCTTGTCGCTCACGGGGGAAGGACATCGAGTTGACGATGAGGTACCAGGACCACACCCAGGGGCCGGTACGGCCGGGCGGGGGTCGAACGAGGTCGCGGTGGTGGGCGGTGGGGCTGGCCGGGGTGACCGGTCTGGCCCTGAGCACCGTCGGCGGCGTCGCCGCCAGTCCGGCAGCGGACGCGGTAGGGCGCACCCTGACCGCCTCCGATGATCACGGCGACGACCGCGGTAAGCACGACGACAAAGCCAAGTACGACGAGAAGGCCAAGTACGACGAGAAGGCCAAGGGCAGCGACAAGGGCAAGCGGGACAACACGGGTAAGCGGGACGACAGGGGTAAGCGGGACGACAGGGGTAAGGGTTCGGAGAAGAAGCCGACCGGTATCCCCGTCCCGTGTGACGCCGACGCGTTGATCGCCGCGATCACCCTGGCCAACGCCCGCGGTGGTGCGGTGCTCGACCTGGCCAAGGACTGCACCTACCTACTCACCTTCGACATCGACGGCGCGGGACTACCGATGATCGTCACCCCGATCACCCTCAACGGCGGCAAACACACCACCATCGAACGGGCCGCCGCCGTCGACGAGTTCCGTATCCTCACCGTCGGCGTCGGCGGCGACCTCACCCTCAACAAGCTGACCGTCTCCGGCGGACAGACCGACGACGAGGACGGCGGCGGAATCCTCGTCAACGCCGGCGGAGCGTTGACCACCCACCACACCACCATCACCCGCAACATCGCCAGCGGCGGCCTCAACTCCGGCGGCGGCATCGCCAACTTCGGCACCACCCGGATCAACCACTCCGCAGTCGTGCGAAACACCGCCAGCTTCCAAGGTGGCGGCATCTACAGCGCCGGTCTGCTGGAGATCGTCAAGTCCCACATCGACAACAACACCAGTAGCGACAACGGTGGCGGCATCTTCTCGACCAACAGCACCGTCACCATCAAGGGCGGCAGCATCTCCGGCAACCAGGCATCCAACGGGGCAGCGATGTTCCTGTCCACCTCCATCAGCACGGTCACCGGCACCAAAATCACCGGGAACACCGCCAGCGGCAGCACCGGTGGTATCCGGGCCAGCGTCGCGAGCCAGCTGACGATGCGGCATGTCAGCCTCGCTGACAACAACGCATCGGGCCTGGCCGGCGGCTTGTTCGTCTCCGCTGCCGGAGAGGGGGAAAGCTTCGCGACCGTCGAGGACAGCGTGATCAAGAACAATGTGACCTCACTTATCGGCGGAGGAATCTTCAACGGGGGGCAGACGGTGCTGCGACACACCAAGGTGATCGGCAACCAGGCGAGCCAGGGTGGCGGCATCCAGAACGACGGTACGATCAGCCTCTACTCCACAAAGGTGGTCGAGAACATCGCCACCACCGACGGCGGGGGCATCTACAACAACGGCACGGTGAACCTCAACACCGCCACCGGCACCATCGTGATCAAGAACCGACCCAACAACTGCGTCAACGTCCCCGGCTGCGCCGGGTAGCGATCAGCGGATTCCCGAGGGCCCGTTCCGCCGTCAACCGGCGGAACGGGCCCTCCCCCACCCGCCGACTCGAGAGCAAACTGTCCCGTACCCAGGAAAATCCATCGTGGCTGGTTGACGCCCACGAGTCGCCTGCGAAAATTCGTCCGTGACCCGGAACCACACCTACGAGGTCTCCACCACCTGGACCGGCGACCGTGGGCACGGCACGACGGGCTACCGCGCCTACGACAGGTCGTACGACACGGTGAGCCCCGGCCGCCCCCTCCTCGCCGGCTCCGCCGACCCGGCATTTCGTGGCGACCCGCGACAGTGGAACCCCGAGTTACTCCTCGTCGCCTCGCTCAGCCAGTGCCATCTGCTGTGGTACCTGCACCTGTGCGCGGTCAACGAGGTCGTGGTCCTCGGCTACCAGGACGCCGCCCACGGCACGATGAGCGAGGATGACACCGGTGCCGCCCGCTTCACCGACGTCCTGCTCCGCCCGCGGGTGACCGTCGCCCACGCCGACATGGTCGAGCGGGCGACCGCGCTGCACGTTGACGCGAACGCCCGCTGCTTCATCGCCGCCTCAGTGTCCTTCCCGGTACGGCACGAGGCGCGCACCGTGGTCCGGCTACCACCACCAGAACCGGCCAGGTAGCTGCATCGATCTCGACGCTCGTTCCGTCGACACTGGGTTCCTCCCAACGAGCCCGCCCTCAGTTCGAGGGCAATGAGGAGTTGTTCCCATGTCCGATCGGAATAGCCCGCACCGCCGCCCGCCGGTGTTCTCGAGCCGGCGACGCGTGCTGGCCGCTGTGACGTCGTTCGCCCTCGTCGGCGGTCTTGCCGTGAGTGGGGCCGCCCCCGCGGCGAGCGCCGATGCCGTGCGCCACCGCGACGGCGTGCAGGCAGACCTCGACCGCCTGGTGCGGGAGGAGAAGTTCCCGGCCGCCCTCGCCGCCGTGCGCACCTCCGACGGTCATACCCGTAACTACACTGCCGGGGTGGCCGAACTCGGCACCAAGCGGAAGCCACCGGTCGACGGGCGGGTACGCATCGGCAGCAACACCAAGACCTTTGTCGCCACCGTGGTCCTGCAACTCGTCGGCGAGGGCAGGGTCGATCTGGACGAGCCGATCGAGACATACCTGCCCGACCTGATCCGCGGCGACGGCATCGACGGCCGGCAGATCACCGTACGGCAGGTGCTGCAGCAGACCAGCGGCCTCCCCGGCTATGTCGACGACATCGCCCCGGACTTCTTCCGCCTTCAGCACACCTATTTCGAGCCGCGCGACCTACTCGACCTGGCCCTCACCGACAAGGCGAGCTTCGCACCCGGCACGAAGTGGGAGTACAGCAACACCAACTACCTCGTCGCCGGGCTGCTCATCCAGAGGGTCACCGGCCGTCCGGTGGCCGAGGAGATCACCAACCGGATCATCGTCCCCCTCAAGCTGCGCGACACCTACTTCCCGAACGTCGGCGAACAGGGCATCCGGGGCCGGCACCCGCACGGCTACTACACCGACGACCCGGACAAGCCGCTGCAGGATGTCACGAAGATGGACCCGTCCTGGGCCTGGGCGGCCGGCGCGATGATCTCCAGCCCGAGTGACACCAACCGCTTCTTCGCCGCCCTCCTCGCCGGTGACCTGCTCCGGCCCGCCGAACTCGACCAGATGCGTACCACCGTCCCCGCCTTTCCCGGCCGCGGCTATGGCCTCGGCCTGATGAGCTGGGATCTGCCCTGCGGCGACCGTGCCTGGGGCCACGGCGGGGACATCCCCGGCTTCACGACCCGTGGCGGCGTCACCGAGGACGGCCGCGCCGTCACCCTCGCCGTCACCTCGACGCCGACAACCGAGACCAGCGCCAGCCAGGTGGATGCGGCCACCAACGCGGCTCTCTGCGAGTAGTCCCTACCAAAGCTGCCGCGCCTCGTTCTCCGGAAAGTTCCGTGCCCCGCTCCCGGGAGCGGGGCACGGAGGCCGGCCGGGGCATCTACCCGACATCCTGCAGGTCCTCCCGGGTGCGGGCATCAGCGTTGGACCCAGCCGGCCGTCCCGCGGCCTCGGCGCCCAGGTCCGCCCAGGTGGCATCCCCGAGTCGGTCCGGCCCTGGCCGGGCGTACGTGTCCTGACGGATCAGGACCAGGCAGACAATCGTGAACACCACGAGCACGGCGACACTGCCAACGGCCAGGGCAGGAGTGAACGGCACCAGCAGGAGGGTGCTGACCAGCTCCGCAAAGATCAACACGAACAACACCCCGCGGATCGTCAGGGGTGTCAATCGGGTGCAGATCCAGGCCCCCAGCGGGGCTCCCACGGCCACCACCGGCGCGGCAGTGATCCAGTAGTCAACCACAAACCCGGTGAAATCACGGACGACGAAGACATGCGTCAGAAACGCCGCGATCGACACCAGCGTCATCATGACCACCGTGGTCGGGGTTGCCACCTTCTCCGACACCCGAAAGAGCAACACGAGCAGCAGGAACATGACGCAGTTCTCACCCACCCCGGCCACGCCGCTGAGCAGTCCGCCAGCGAAGCCGGCACCCAGGACCAGATTGCGCTCCCGAGCGGTCCACATCGGCACCACGAAATTTCGCCGATATCCGCGCTGACGCAGTTGCACGAGTAGCGCTACCGCGAGTGCAACGAGCAGCATCGTGAACAACACCCGCACCAGCTTCAGCGGCACATGTGGAGCGATCATCGTCACGCTGAGTACCACGCCGAGCATTCCGGCGGCCGAGCCGTACAACACCACCCGCCGCTCTATCGGCACCCGGCACAGCAGGATTGACAGCGAGGCCGCGGTCATGCCGATCGACTGGATGGCAAAGGTGAAAATACGCGCCTGGTCCGGGGGCACGGTCAGCACTTTTGTCATCACCGGAAAGGCGATAGCACCACCGCCCTCGCTGGTCCCACCGCCAACCAGTGATCCGAACACCATGGTGAGCGCCACCGGCCAGTGCTCGTCAAGTCGAGTAAAGTAGCTCCACCCCCACACTTTCGCCCAGATCAGCCACACGATCGCCGCGAGGACGGCGTTGACCAACAAAACCCGGGGTACTCGCACCATTTCCGCCGTCCCGCCTTCCACAGTATTCCCTGAATCATCGGCCACGGTCTAGTCGTTCACAGTCCCCGATGTTCGGCAAGGGCCAAAAAGAGCAAAACAAAAGAATTGAGCGGTGGGACGGTGCGGGGCACAACTCGAGTTACGCACGGCGCCCTCCCGTGGCTGAGCTGGGTTGGGCCGACAGGGCCGGGAAGCCACACACCGCCCCTTGGCGGACCGGGGCTCCGGTGGCGCGGCGGACGGCACAGCACGGCACTGACCCCGCCAGAGGCCACCACCAACAAACGTGTGACTGTTTCAGGTACTTATTTCGTGTTCGTGTCTGTTTGTTCTTCATGTCGGTTTAGGTTTGCGGGGGTTGCTACCGCCGTCCGGTAGCCGAGGGCGATCCCCCGTTGGCGCGGGTGGTGGGTCCTTGTCGTTCGCGGGGGAAGGGCATCGAGTTGACGATGGGGTACCAGGACCACACCCAGGGGCCGGTACGGCCGGGCGGGGGTCGGGCGAGGTCGCGGTGGTGGGCGGTGGGGTTGGCCGGGGTGACGGGTCTGGCCCTGGGTGCCGTCGGGGTCGCTGTCGGCCCGGCCGCGGGCGCGCTCGGGCGTCCGCTGACCTCCGCCGATGACCGCGGCGGTGACCGCGGCATGCAGGAAGCGGGCAAGCACGACGACGCCAAGGGCGGCGACAAGGGCAAGCGGGACAACACGGGTAAGCGGGACGACAGGGGTAAGGGTTCGGAGAAGAAGCCGACCGGCATCCCGGTCCCGTGTGACGCCGACGCGTTGATCGCCGCAATCACGCTGGCCAACGCCCGCGGCGGCGCCGTACTCGACCTCGCCAAGGACTGCACCTACCTGCTCACCTTCGACATCGACGGCGCGGGACTACCGATGATCGTCACCCCGATCACCCTCAACGGCGGCAAACACACCACCATCGAACGGGCCGCCGCCGTCGACGAGTTCCGCATCCTCACCGTCGGCGTCGGCGGCGACCTCACCCTCAACAAGCTGACCGTCTCCGGCGGACAGACCGACGACGAGGACGGCGGCGGAATCCTCGTCAACGCCGGCGGAGCGTTGACCACCCACCACACCACCATCACCCGCAACATCACCGGCGGCTCGGGCGGCGGCATCGCCAACAACGGCACCACCCGCGTCACGCACTCCACCGTCAGCCGCAACACCGCCGCCGAAGCAGGCGGCGGCATCTACAGCACCGGCCTACTGGAAATCGTCACATCCCACATCGACAACAACACCGTCACCGGCGGCAACGGTGGCGGCGTCTCCGCGACCAACAGCACCGTCACCATCAAGGGCGGCAGCATCTCCGGCAACTTCGCGGACAACACCGGTGGGCTGTACGTCTCCGGCGGCATCGGCACGGTAACCGGCACCACAATCACCGGAAACACGGCCCGTAGCAGCGGCGGCGGTGCCGCCCGGTCCGAGAACAACGGACAGCTCACCATGCGGCACGTCAGCATGACCGACAACACCGCATCAGCCCTCGGCGGCGCCTTGTTCGTGGCGTTGGACAGTTTCGCCGTCCTCGAGGACAGCCTCATCAGGAACAACACCAATACGGGCTCCGTCGGCGGGGGGATCTACAACGCAGGGGAAACGGTCTTGCGGCGCACCAAGGTCAGCGGCAATCAGGCCGACCAGGGTGGCGGCATCTACAACGAAGGAACCGTCAACCTCTTCACCACGAAGGTGGTCGAGAACATCGCCATCACCAACGGTGGAGGGATCTTCAACATCGCCGGCACGGTGAACCTCAACACCGCCACCGGCACCATCGTAATCAAGAACCGACCCAACAACTGCGTCAACGTCCCCGGCTGCGCCGGCTAGCGATCAGCGGATTCACGAGGGCCCGTTCCCACCGTCAACCGGTCGGAACGGGCCCTCACTGCGCGCCAATTCGAAATCGAGGACGTCCCAAACCCGTCCCGCCGCGGCATCACCGACGCCGGCGCGCCGGCGTGGACGCCGCTCGCCGCAGGAGCACCACCAGGGGAACCGCCCGTTTCAGGCATCTTATTCGTGTTCATATTCCTTTGGGTGTGGTGTCGGTTTAGGTTGCGGGTGGCTGCTACCGCCGGTCGGTAGCCGAGGAGCCGTCCGCTGCCCGCTGCGGTGGTGGGTTCCTTGTCGCTCACGGAGAAGGACATCGAGTTGACGATGAGGTACCAGGACCACACCCAGGGGCCGGTACGGCCGGGCGGGGGTCGAACGAGGTCGCGGTGGTGGGCGGTGGGGCTGGCCGGAGTGACCGGTCTGGCCCTGAGCACCGTCGGGGTCGCCGCCGGCCCGGCCGTGGGTACTCAGGGGCACGCCCTGACCGCCGCCGACGATCACGGCAACGACCGCGGCAAGCGCGACGCGGGCAAGACCGACAGTCAGCGCGGCGCCAAGGGGAAGAGCGGGCACGACGACAAGAGCGGGCACGACGACAAGGCCAGGCACGACGACAAGAGCAGGGGTTCGGAGAAGAAGCCGACCGGTATCCCGGTCCCGTGTGACGCCGACGCGTTGATCGCCGCGATCACCCTGGCCAACGCCCGAGGCGGCGCCGTACTCGACCTCGCCAACGACTGCACCTACCTGCTCACCGCCGACATCTTCGACAGCGGGCTGCCCGCCATCACCACCCCGATCACCCTCAACGGCGGCAAACACACCACCATCGAACGGGCCGCCGCAGCCGTCGGCCAGTTCCGGATCTTCACCGTTGACGTCGGCGGCGACCTCACCCTCAACAAGCTGACCGTCTCCGGCGGACAGACCGACGACGAGGACGGCGGCGGAATCCTCGTCAACGCCGGTGGGGCGCTGACCACCCACCACACCACCATCACCCGCAACATCGCCAGCGGCGGCCTCAACTCCGGCGGCGGCATCGCCAACTTCGGCACCACCCGGATCAACCACTCCGCAGTCGTGCGAAACACCGCCAGCTTCCAAGGTGGCGGCATCTACAGCGCCGGTCTGCTGGAGATCGTCAAGTCCCACATCGACAACAACACCAGTAGCGACAACGGTGGCGGCATCTTCTCGACCAACAGCACCGTCACCATCAAGGGCGGCAGCATCTCCGGCAACCAGGCATCCAACGGGGGAGGGATACTCCTGTTCAGCTCCATCGGCACGGTCACCGGCAGCCGAATCGCCGGGAACACCGGCGGTCAGGGTGGCGGTATCCGAGCCGACTCCGTGAGCCAGCTGACGATGCGAAAGGTTGAGCTGGCGGACAACACCGCAACCGTTATCGGCGGCAGTTTGTTCGTCTCCGGAACCGGGGAAGGGGAAAGCTTCGCGACCATCGAATACAGCGTCATCAGAAACAACGTGGCTTCGACTTCCGGCGGAGGAATCTTCAACCTGGGGCAGACGGTGCTGTGGCACACCAAGGTGATCGGAAACCAGGCCGACCTGGACGGCGGCATCTACAACGAAGGAACCGTCAACCTCTTCGCCACGAAGGTGGTCGAGAACATCGCCACCACCGACGCCGGGGGCATCTACAACGACAACGGCACGGTGAACCTCAACACCGCCACCGGCACCATCGTGATCAAGAACCGACCCAACAACTGCGTCAACGTCCCCGGCTGCGCCGGCTAGCGATCAGCGGATTCACCAGGGCCCGTTCCCACCGCCAGTCGGTGAGAACGGGCGCCGCTGCTGGGCGGCCCGCCTCCGGCCTCGCACCACAAACCCGCCGTGGCGAGCCAGGCCGTGCGGAAGGAGAAGATTGGGCGGTTGGGGTGTTGGGGGCCCCTACCTGGGTACGGTCAAGAGATGGTGTACATGCCGTCGCTGCCGCAACCACAGCGGTTGCTCCTGGCTGAGCTGGCCGGCATAGCCAACCGGTACAGCATCGGGGAGGGCCGGGGCCTTCCGCCGGAGGTGGCGATCGCCGCGGTACGGGCGATCACCGACGACCCGGTGCTGCTGGGCATCCAGGCCGGGGTGGCGATGGCGGATCCGTACGGGGTCAGCCAGCCGACGGTGGAGCTACTTCAGGCCGCCGGTGCTGACATGACCATCGCGCGGCAGCACGCGACCGAGGTGCGGGAACGCCTGGAGCGGATCGGAATCGCCAGTTCGTCCGCGGGTGGCGTAGCCGAGGGCCGGCCCGGCGAGCATGGGGACGGGCGGCCGGACGGCGAGCGTGGGTAGGACCCTGGCTCCGCCCCGTCATCCCGGCCAACAAATGCGGTGTCGAAGCAGCGACGCGGTCGCTACCGTCCTACCCTGTGGCGAGCACGAACCTCCGCACCGAACGCCTCGAGCTTCGGCCGGTACGCGACGACGACATCGACCGCATCCTGGAATACCGCAACCTGCCGGAGGTCAGCCGCTGGCTCCTGCGCACCGAGGTCGATCCGGTCGCCTACCGGGCGAGCTGGCGACACGCAGCGGAAGACCCGAACGACCACAGCGTTGCGGTGACCCACGATGGCGTCGTCATCGGGACGGTCTCGCTCGACGTACACGACAGCATGGGACAGCCCGGCACTCCGCCGAACACGGAGGCCCAGATCGGCTACGTCTTCGACCCGGGGTACGGCGGCCACGGCTACGCGACCGAGGCGGTCACCGCGATGGTCGCGTACTCCTTTGACCAGTTGGGCGTACGCCGGATCACTGCCGGCTGCTTCGCGGACAACCTCCCCTCGGTGCGCCTCCTCGAAAAGATCGGCATGCGGCGGGAGCAGCACGGGGTCGGCGACTCCTGGCACGCCGAGTTGGGTTGGGTGGACGGCTACACGTATGCCCTGCTGGCCGAGGAGTGGCGCCAGCAGCCGTAGACCCCTACCCCACCGGCTGTCCGGGGCTCTGCCGAATCGTCAGCGGCACCGCACCGCGGCGGTAGTGGACGACCGCGAACGGCCACCCGTCTCGCAGCCACGCCCCCACGATCTCGGTCAGCGGAGCGTCCAGCTCCGCTCGCGCGGCGGTCACCCACGACGAGGCAGCCACCTCCTGTTCCCCCGTCGGCGACGGCTCAAAATAGACGCAGCCGACCACGTCCCCGGTGGCGATCTCGATGACCGAGTACGCGAAGTCCACCCGCTGCCGTGACCGCTGCGCATGCCCCACCAGGTCCTCGCGGTTCTCGGCGAGCGTCATCCCGGCCACCGGTGGCCAGCCCTGGTCGAAGCCCGGCGTTGACCGGATGTGCGCGATGCTCGACATCCAGGCGGCGTGATCCGCCTCGTTGTGCTGCGGCCCGAGCAACTCAAGCCGCAAGCCCTGGGAGACAAACGCCTCCGGCACGACGAACGCGTCCTCAACCAGCGGTAGATCGGTCATGTCGAGAGCCTAACGGCCCCGACGCCGCCGTTTCGGGCCACCACGGTCGAGCCAATCCCTGCCCCGCCGGCACCGATGGTGGAAAGAGCGGAGGTCCCGAACCGCCGCGCTCGGCAGGAACGGGACCCCAGGATCCAATGTATTCGGATCGCTACCCGGCGCAGCTGGGAACGTCGAGCGGCCCGACACCGGGGTCGACGCAGCGGCCCTCCGAAGGGCGTGGCGGTACCCAGCGGCAGGCCAGTCCGCCCGGGCCCCGCCCACCTGTCAGTCAGTAGTGCACGGTGGAGGGTCAGCCGGCGCAGGCCGGAACGTTCACGCAGTTGTCTGGTCGATTCTTGGCGACAGTGGTGCCGGTAGCAGTGGGGAGATCGACCGTGCCGCCCACCTCGTTGAAGATGCCGCCACCGTCGACGCCGGCGACGTTCTCGGTGACCTTCGTACGCAGCAGGGTGAGCGCGCCGCTCGCTCCGTTGAAGATTCCGCCACCCGACTCGGTAGCCTGATTACCGGTGACCTTCGTGCGTAGTAGCGTCAATGTGCCAAGGTTGTGCACGCCACCACCGTCAACTCCGACATTCTTCTTGATGACGCTGTCCTCGACGAGTGCGGCTCCACCTAGCAGAAACACCGCACCCTGACCACCGCCGGTTGCGGTGTTGTTGGCGACGGTAACCCGGGACACCGTGAGCTGGAGAGGTGCACCGGCGATGGCGGAGCCGCCCAAGCCCGTTGTCGTGTTCTTTTCGATGCGCGTGTCGCCGATGGTGCCGGTCGACGCGCCAAGGATGAAGATGGCGCCACCCTCGGCGGCCTGGTGACCGACCAACTCGCTCCGGGTAATCGCCAGGTGACCACTGACGGTCAGGGCTCCGCCCGTCAGCGCGGTGTTCGCCTCGAACCGTGACTTGTCGATGGAGATCGCGCCGATACTGAAGATGCCACCACCGATGTTCGCCGCGATATTCCTACTGACGACGGAGTGTTCGACGTGGAGAGCACCGCCAATATTCCCAATTCCGCCAGCATCACCCTCACTGGATACATTTTCAACAATCTTACTATTCTTGATAGTGGCACCGCCACCTGGATTGATGAGGATCCCGCCGCCGTCGGTGTCACCGGATATCCTCCCACCAGTGACGGTAAGGTGGTCCAGAGTGAGTCGACCGTTGGCCTCGACGGTGAGGATTCTGAATTCGTCGGCTGCGGCGGAGCGTTTGAGGGTGGTGTTCTCACCTCCGTTGAGGGTGATCGGAGTGGTGATCGCGGGCAGACCGGCACCGTCGAGGTCCGCGGTAAGCAGATAGGTACAGCCCGCGGCGAGGTCGAGGACGGCACCGCCCTGGGCGTTGGCTCGGGTGATCTCGGCGATCAGCCGACCCGTGTCACAGGGCACCGACGCGCCCTTCGACTTTCCGAGCCGGTCATCGGCGACGGCGCGGCCGACAGCGTCCACGCCGGGAACGGTGATGCCGGTGGCGACGGCGGTGGTGAGCGCTAGACCGGCCGCTCCGGCCAACCCGACTGCCCACCACCGTGACCTCACCCGACCTTCGTGGGGATGCTCCGAGTTGGCTCCGGTCGTATGGCGCTGATGGTTCATCGCGGTCTTGACGCCCTTCCCCGTGAACGACGAGGAGCCCGATGGCCCGGGCCTTCCTCGGCTACCAGGCCGGCGGTAGCAGCCACCCGCACGCTAGACCGACACCAACCTCACACAAGCATAATTCTGCAAAGACTACTCAATTCGGTCTAACAGGCATTAGCCGGACATTGAGCTACCGCGCACATTCGTCGGGCCAGGATGCAGACGGAACCACGCGGCGATGGTCAGCGGCATCAGGAGGTAGCCGAACCGGGTGGCGGGGGCCAGGCAGATGGCCACCGCGAGGGCGAAGGCGAGCCGGTCGGCGGCGGCGAGCAGCGTCCGTGGTGGTCTCGTCACCAGTGCGACGGCGATGGCCACCGCGGCCCAGGCGAGCAGTACCAGGGCGAGCGGGCGCCCGCCCGGCAGCAGCGTGGCGATGAGGTGCCCGGGCAACGGACTCGCGGCGGGCGAGGCGACCTGGCCCGCTCCCAGCGGATAGCGCAGAACATGTTCAACGAAGGCCCCCGGCGAGGCGAGGAAGCTCGGAACCGTCAGCACAACGAGGACCACGGCGGCCACGGCGCCCGCACCCGACGCGGCCCGTCCGCCCCGGCGTACCGCGAGCAACACCAACGCCACCACCAGTACGGGCCAGGCCGTCCACTTCATCGCTGCCGCCGCGCCGGCGGCCAGCCCGGTCTTCGCGGGACGGCCCACGGCGGCGGTCGCGAGGGCGAGGCACATCAGCGCCGTGACCGGCAGGTCGATGCCCCCGCTGGCCAGCGGCAGGGCCAACAGTGGAAGTGCGGCCAGGAGTGCGAGGGCCCGGGGAGCACAGTGACCGACGGCGAGCCGGGCGGCCACCGCCAGGGCGAGCCCGAAGACCAGCGCGAACCCCCAGCGCGCGTCGCCCACGGGGCTATCACCGAGCAGGGCGTACGGCATCCCGAACAGCGCCATCGCCGGCAGGTACGGGTTGTAGTCCTCGAGCTGGGATGGCTCGGGCAGGTACGGGCTGCCGGTCTGCAACAGCAGCACACCGGAGTGGTGCACGACATCGACCTCGAGCTGCCCCTGCCGGTGCACGACCAACCACACCATGGGTACGACGGCCGCGCCCACCGCCGCGACGAACGGCGCGGCCCGGCGCAGCCGAATCGACGGACCAGCAGCCAAGATCGCGGCCAGCGCGTAGCCGATGGTTGCGCAGAGCCCCCAGATCCGGTGCGGCCCCTGGTCAGTCACCGCGGCCATAAGCGCCGCCGCCACGGCGCTCCCCGCCCAGAGCAGCGGCCACGGCCTGGTGCGGGCAGGGCCGAGGGACCGCCGCCGGGTCGCGGGCACGGCGAGCGGCTGACGTAGTAGCGGAGTCCTGGTCATTACAGCGCCTTCCGTCTTGGATAAGCACCAGTGTCGGAAGGCGACACGCCCCGATCGTCACCCCGCAGTGCGATCTTCGGCCTCGGCCCGGAGTATGACACCGGCACAATAGATCAAGCCCGCCGGTGAGGCATTCCCCAGGGGGACGGCGCCAGGACAATCAGCACCCTGCTCCGACCGCGCCGCTCCGCCGCCCTGTGCCGGGCAGACGTACCACGTCAGCCCTGACCTCCGGCCCTGAGCGCAAGCGTGGTCGCCGCGCTGCTCAGCTTCCTCGTTTCCGCCCGAGCTGCTGCTCCGCACCGGCCACGCACCACTCAGTCATGAACCGACCGAGTGCGGGTAGGTCGACTGTCGAGGTGGCGCTGGACTTCCGCACGGTAGGAAGCGAGCTGGCTGGTGCGGTTGGCGGTGAGCGCGCCGACGAGTGCGCCGTTCCGGTGGTAGGTCACGATGAGGCGATGTGCGGCGGGGTCGTGGTCGACCACCTCGCTGACGTCGGCAAGGTGCGGCAGCCCGACCGCGCGGATTCGCGCCCCGTACAGGTCTGACCAGAACGACGGCACGGGCAGGTAAGCGGGGGCTGTGTCGGGCTTCAGCAGAGTCTGCGCTGCGGCGGTGGCCTGCTCGACGGTGTTGCTCCAGTGGCCGGGTGAGATCAGCTCATGCCCCGCCAGCGGATGCGGCCATCGGGTCACATCGCCGGCGGCAACCGCATCCGGCGCGGGCAATCGGTCGTCCCGGAGCGGCCGGCAGTGCTCGTCGCAGACCAGCCCCCTGTCGGTGACCAGGCCGGACCCGGCGAGCCATTCGATGTTCGGCGTGGCGCCGAGCGCGAGGACTGCCAGGTCCGCTTCGACGTGGGTCCCGTCGGTCAGCTCGGCCCCGGTCAGCTCGTCCCGCCCGTTGCTGGTGAAACCTTGCACCCTCGCGCCGAGGTGTAGGTCGACGCCGTTGGCTCGATGCAGCGCGGCCACGAACCGCCCGACGTGCGGGCCGGTTGGCGCGAGCAGTGGAAGTTCCTGGGGCTCGACGAGTGTCACCGCGACACCGAGGGCTCTGGCCGCCGCGGCCACCTCGCCGCCGAGAAAGCCGGCACCGACGATGAGTAGTCGACGGGTGCGAGACAGCGCCTCGGCCACCGCCACCGCGTCGTCGAGCCCTCGGATGGTGTGCACTCCGGCGGGTGTCATGTGGCCGGGCCAGGGCCGAGCGCGAGCGCCGGTGGCGAGGACCACCCCGTCGTAGTGGAGCAGCGAACCGTCAGCGAGCCGCACCGCGTGGTCGGCCACGTCGAGTCCGCTGGCGGGTACGCCCAGCCGCCACGTGATGTCGAGCCCCGGTGGAATGGGAAGCGCGATCTGCTCGGGTCGCCACCCGTCGTTGAGGAACTGCTTGGTGAGCGGCGGTCGATCGTACGGCAGGTGTGGCTCGTCGCCGACCAGCACGAGTTCACCCGCGTAGCCGTATCGGCGCAGCGCCTCGGCGGCGCGTAGCCCGGCGAGTGAGGCACCGACCACCACCACCCGGCGCAGGGGGCTCATGGCTCGCGCACCAGGATGGCGCGGACGGGGCAGGCGGCGACGGCGGCGCGCACCCTGTCGTGTTGCGACTCCGGAGGCTCCGGCTGGTATGTCAGGTTTTCCTCCTCGTCGAAGGCGAACACCTCGGGTGCGGCGTACACGCACTGTCCGTGGTTTTGGCACAGGTTGAGATCGACGATCACGGTCATGGTGTGTCCGCCTGCGGGTCGAGGGTGGGATTGAAGCGGGAGTATCTCGGCGCGCTCCAGGTAAAGGGGCTGGTGTGGTCGATCTGGACAACTCGTTCCACGTGGAAGTCGACCGTCCGCTGTGCACCGGGCATCGGGACAGCCGGATCCCAGTCGACCTCGGCGGTGCCGGTGAGGTGCAACGTCGTAGCGGAGGACCAGTCGACCAGCAGCACGCCGGCGGCCGGGTCCTGCTGGAGATTGCCCAGCGTCATCAACATCGCGTTGCCGCCGTAGTCCGGCCAACGCAACCGGTCGGGTGAGAGCACGTGCGTGAAGCCGGGGTTGCCGCCTCGGTGCGAGGCGTCGCACGCGCCCGCTGCGGATCGGGTGGCCACGAAGAAGGTGTCGGCCGACCGGACGGTCTCCTGCTGGGTCGGCGTGAGGTTCTTGCTGATGACGGGCGGCGTGGGTGATCGGGTGTGGGTGGCGCGCCGCGGGGTCCGCTGCTGGATGTATTTGGGACAGTTGGCATAGACCTGCGCGGCCCGGACCCGGAGCCCACCGGGCTTCGGGTGGCTGACCCCGTTGAGCCGCATCCGACGCCGCGTGCCGGGCTCAATGGCGATCGAGCCGACCTCGGTCGGGTGGGCGAGCACTGGGGCGAGCGGATCGCCAGGCACCGGTCGGGCGCCGATGTCGATGGTCCGCTCGTCGGAGGCGCTGATGAAACCGGGCGGCCCGGTGAGCAGGCTTGCCCACATGCGCCCGCCGTCGTCCGCCGCACCGACGACGATCATGGGTTGTTCGGCCAGGAACTGCACGGCCGGCGGCGGGAGCGTCGTGCCGATCCCAAGGCGGGAACGCTCCGCCTGTTCGACGACTCCGGCCCGCCGCTGCGCGGCGAGTTCCCCGGGGTGGTAGTGGACCATTGCCGCCTCTCTGTGGCGCTGTCGCTTGGCGGGGCGGTGGTGCCGGGCCCGGAGCAGCGGACCCGGCACCACCGGGTCGGCTTAGAAGAAACCGCAGGTGGGGGCGCCGTTGACTGGGACGGCGACCGCATCGGCACCGGTCGGTGCGTATACCTCGAGCCGGATGCCGTCGGGGTCGGTGAAGAACACTCCACCGGAGGTCACTCCCTCGCCGTGGGGAACCACACCGTCGTAGGCGAACTCGACACCGAGCGCCCGCAGGGTCGCTTGGATGGTCTGCACCTCGGCGATCGTCTCCACCTGGAAGGACAGGTGATGCAGCCCGGGACGGTCAGTGGGGAAGCGGCCGTCCGACTGCTGCCAGAGCGTCACGAGCGGGTGTCCGTCTCGGCCGAGGAACGCCCAACGCTGCGCCCCCTTGGCGCCCGTGGCCTGCAGGTCAAGCCCAAGCGCGGCTCGATAGAAATCGATCGAGCGGGCGAGGTCGGTGACATTGAGCCCGATGTGCCCGGTCTTCAGGGTGATCGGTGTGGTGATCGTGGTCATGGGCTACCTCCGTAACGGCGCGCCGGAACAACGGCGCTTCTAACCGGTGAACCCTACGCTAGGGGTTAGCATTCGACCTGTCAACCCGCCTCCATCGGTTAGAGTGGCGGGCATGAGTGACACCGGCCCGCCGCGCGATCCACGCCCACTCATCGGCGAGCCACTCGGCCTGGACCTGCTCAACACGATCTGGGTGGACGCCGAAGGCCCCCATGACCTGCTCGGCGACCTTGCGGGAACGCGGCTCTGGCTCGCCAGCAACGACCGCTCACACTGGCCGGCCACCGAGCCGGTCCGCCAAGCGCTGCTCGTCGCGCGCGAGGCGATTCGGGCACACCTCACCGACCCGGCCTCCCCGGCAGCACTCGCCGCCCTGAACTCCGTACTCGCCTGGGGACACGTCACACGTAGCGTCGGGCAGGACGGCCCGACAACCGTGGTGTGGGTCGAGGACCCGGTTCATCTGGCGGCCTGGCACGCGGCGGACAACTACCACACTCTTTTGACCGAGCACCCCGATCGGCTGCGACGCTGCGCTCACCCGGACTGCGTCCTGCACTTCCTGGACACCAGCCCGAAAGGCAATCGTCGCTGGTGCTCGATGGCAGGCTGCGGAAACCGGGCCAAGGCAGCCCGGCACTACGCCCGCAGCCGCCGCGCGGCCAAGTGAGCGCCCAATACGTGAAAATCACTTAATTCGTACGATCGGCGATGCCCCCCGACGAAGAGCTGCCGCGCACTCGCAGGGCCGGGGGCAGACGGAACCACGCGGCGATGGTCAAGGGCATCAGGAGGTAGCCGAATGAGAACCACGGCGCCCGCACCCGACGCGGCCGAGTGACCGCCGCCGGGCCGTGGACCGGGGAAGCGGCTGGGGTGCAAGCGCAGTTCTGGTCATGCACCGACCGCATCAACCGACTCTTCGCCAAACTCGGCGCCCGCGACCGCGCCCAGGCCGTCATCGCCGCCTACGAACACCGCTACATCACTCCCGGCCAGTGACATTCCAGGTGACGCGGCGGGCCGCTGCTACTCCGGGCCCATGACGCTCCGCTGTGAGCAACCGCCCCAGACCTGGCCTCTCCCGCAGCGAGTCGACCAGCCTGGTTGTTGGAGGGGCCAGCAGCGCCGCCACGACCAGGGTCACCGCCGCACCGATCAGGAACCCGGCCGCCACGTCGTGCGGATAGTGCACACCGACGAAGATCCGAGAGAAGCCGGCCAGCACGGCGAGTGGCAGCGCGAGCAAGCCCACCCGCCAGGAGACCAGGAAGATCGCTACGGCCAGCCCGAAGGCGATCGTGCTGTGGTTACTGGGGAAGGACCAGTCACCAGCCGTCGGGCACTTCTCCGCGATGATCGGCGGGCCGGACAGTGTCCGGCAGGGACGCTCCGCGGCCAGATAGGTCTTGGACCACTCACTCATGCCGTACGCGAGCACCACCGCAACCCCACTGACCAGTGCCACCGCCATCGGCCGGGGGCCGGCCCTCTGCGGGCACGCCCGAGGACCAACAACCAGGTCGCCGCCAGGAGAACGATGCCGAGATCGGTGAAGTGCGCCATGAACCCCTGGACGATGCCGGGGGTGGTGTTGGCCCACTCGACGATGTCGCGGTACCACTCGCCAGCGATGTCCGGAACATCTTTGATCTTGTCGGCACGGGCACCAGGGGCCGCTTGGGTCGGGTTCGGGGCCGCGGCAACCGCTGCCAGCACCACCGAAGCTACGACAAGGGCCACATACTGCGGTTTCGTCCTCACTCCCCCATCCCCCGATCCGGCAACACCATCCCGTTCGCGGTGTTTGTTCCCATCGTAGGCTCCGGTAACCGCTAGCCCATTGGGCGTAAGTCAGGGATACCGCTTACCAAAGTGGGGTCGACCGGTCGCCCGGGACCGCGCCAAGGGGTGGTCGATGACTTCGGATGACTCGACGCGGACGCGACTCCTTCGCAGCTGGTGACGGGTAACAAATTAGCATATCGGCGTAAAGTACCATCCGAGTACAGCCATCGCGTTTTACCAAATTAAACACTTTTGTCCGTTTGTGTGGTTGCCGCCACCGGCCTCAGCTGGCACCTCACCCACGACGGGGGATGGACAACGACACCGCGATGACCACTCCACACCACCATCCCGAGCCAGACCAGCCCGGTGCGCACCGCGCAGAATGACGATGGCGGTTCGCTGGGCTAGCCGGAATGACCGCTAGCCGCCATTTCTGCGACCCCAGGAGTGATGCAGGATGGCGGCAACCGGAGCTGCAGCGATGACACTGACGCAAACTGCAAAAACTCCGGTGGCATCGGCGAAAAACGCATTCAATAACACAAAGTACGCCGCACAACCGATCCAGAACAACCAAAACACGCCAGCCCTGATTCCCTTCAACGACTACCCCTCGTCAGCCATCCTGGACGGTGAGCGCATCGATCACCCGCATCGTGAGGTCGGGCTGGTTGATCCCGGCGGTGGCGAGCGCTCGCGGCACGACGCCCTCCTGGGCCTGCAGAACACCGAGCAGCAGGTGCAGCGGTCGCCACTCACTCCGGCGCTTGCCCACACCACGCTCAAGTGCCAGTTTGGCCGAGGCACCGAGCTTGGTGGGACGGGCGTGACTCACCCCGGGACGAGCCACCATGCCGAAGGCGGCCAGGGAAACTCCGGCCACACCAAGACTCTGCTCGAACTCCCGCTGCAGCGCGGTACGAATACTCTGGTGGTCGAGACCAGCCGCGCTCAGCACCTGCTGCGTCTTCGCCTCCGGATCCGCGGCTATCGCCAGGAGGAGGTGCTGAGCCTCAATAGATGCGGCACCTTCCTTCTGGGCCTCGGTCCCGGCCTGGTCGATGACGGCCTGCACGTAGCGGCGGATTGTCGTGGACATGGTCAACGCCTCCTTAGCGCAACGCCGGCAGCAACGAGCCGCTTGGCATGCTTTTTGTGCACCGCCTGCCGCGTCACACCGAGCGCCTCCGCGACCTGCGGCCAACTCCAACCGGATCGCATGGCGCACTCCACGGCAGAATCTTCCAACTGGTCAGCCAGGCGCCGTAATGCCGTGACAGCGGCGAGTGCAGCGCCGGGATCCTCCGAGGACTGGACTTCGACCGTCATGCGAGCAACCTTAGTTGACTAGCAATGGATAGTCAACCAGAGTTGCTCGGAGCAGGACGCCAGCGATGAGCCCCCTGGTAGCGGACGACCACGTGCTCCACCAGGTCCGCCACGTCGCGCCCGGGGAAGGCGGTAGACGCCCCAGCAAGATCAGGGTGCCGCACCCGTCTTGCTCCACAGCGAACACGACTGCACCAACTACGCGGGGAATCAAGGCGTCGTATGGCATCCACTTTCGACGTGCGCCTCAGGGTAGGAGCCCGGTACGGAAATTTTCCTGCTCGCTGGGCTCCGTGCGGGGCCACCCAAAGGGTGGGATGACTTAGGCTTCCGTGAATTGGGTTAAGTGCTGGCCACCCGGATGATGCATGTCTCGCTTCGCGCCGACGAAGGTATCGTGGGTGGATTCACGGACCTGGCTAGGGGGAGGCACCTTGATGGTGCGGATGGTCATTGCCCAGGTGCGGCGCCGACTCGGTCGGGCGGTGGCGTTGTTTGTGGCCGTGCTGGTGGCGACCACCGGGTTCACGGTTTTGACGGGCAGCGCCGAGACGTCGCGTCTGACGGTGTCTGGTGTCGTGGAGGCTGATTTCCGGTCGGCCTATGACATCCTGGTCCGTCCGGATGGCAGTCGGACTCCCTTGGAGGAGCAGCAGGGCCTCGTCCGCCCCAACTTCCTGTCAGGGCAGTTCGGCGGAATCAGCATGCCGCAGTATGAGGAGATACGCCGGATTCCAGGAGTCGAGGTCGCGGCGCCGATCGCGATGATCGGTTATGTCACGGTCAACGGCGGGGTCGCAGTGGATCTCACGGACGCGGTGGACCCGGGGCTCGATCGACAGGTCATACGCCTGGGACTGTCGTGGAACACAGCGCGAGGGCTATCGATCCTGGATGGTGACGCCCCTCGCTACGCCTATGTCACCCGGAACACCATTGTGTGGCCGGAGGTGAGCGCGACCAGCGCAACCTGGTCCGACGGAAGGAACCGGCCCCCGACATCCGCGTGCGCGGGCCGCCCGTCCCCGATCGAGATCCTCGCCGACGGCGGCGAACGCCCACTGTGCCTGTTTTCCGAGGGAGACATGGGACCACTCGGCAATCAGGAGTTGCGGTCGCCCTTGGATGTTGTGCACCTGAGGGCCGACGGGTCGTTCGTCACCGGTACGCGCGAGAGGGCTCCGGTGGTGTCGGACCGGCTTACCAAAGGCGTCAGCTGGCCGATGTCGCTCCTGTTGGCCGCGGTTGATCCCCGGGCCGAGGCCGACCTCGTCGGTCTGGATCACGCAGTCACCACGGGCCGCTATCTTGAACCCGACGATGCACCCGAGCCGCTGGAGGGGACACCGCGGATATCGGTTCCGGTTCTCGCCACCACCACTCCCGCCCTCGATGAGGGACTGGTGGTGGCGCCTGGTCGGATCATCGGTCCCGCCGTCGCCCAACTTCCTGGCCGGGACTGGTCCGATGCCCAGGCCGAGCTCGACGCGGCCACCGCCGTCCCGGTCGGCGAACGGACCGAGGCGCACGTCACGGACGCCTACGCGCCACTTGTGACCCCGGGCAACCAGATCGGCTCGCTCAACCACATCATCCAGTCTGGTGCCGTGACATACACCCAGAGCGATTCTGGGCTGACGCCCACGATCGCACCTCACCACCCCGGCGTCTTCACCGACACCGTGCACGGAAACCCGGCCACGTCGTGGTTCGGCGCCGATCGAAAATTTCGGCCCTTGCGTAAGGCACCGTCGGCGAGCGACGAGCAGCTGGTGGCCACCGCAGTGGGCACGTTCGATCCGCAGGAGCTTTCCGGGTTCAGTGATCTGTCCGCCGTACCGCTGGAGACATACTTCCCACCAGCGGCGGACGGTGCCGACGCGCAGTCACGGCACCTCCTGGGCGGACAGCCCCTCGAACCAGACAGCAACCCGGGCGGCTACCTGGCCACCCCGCCGCTACTGCTGACAACGCTGGCCGGATACCCGGGCCTCACGAGCTCGCCGGACCCCCTGTCCGCGATCCGGATCCGGGTGGCCGGTGTCACCGGCCCCGACGAGGTGAGCCTGGAACGCGTCCGGTCCGTCGCGCAGATGGTCTCCACCAGAACCGGGCTGGACGTCGACGTCACGCTCGGCTCGTCGCCCGCCCCGCAGAGCGTGACCTTGCCAGCGGGATCCTTCGGGCGCCCCCAGCTGAGCCTGCAGGAGCAGTGGACGAAGAAGGGCGTCGCCACGCTCGTCCTGAAGGCGATAGACCACAAGAGCACCTTCCTGTTCGGGCTGATCCTCATCGTCTGCCTTCTGTTCCTGGTCAACGGCGTGTCGGCAGCGGTGCGTGACCGGCGACGAGAGCTGGCCATCCTGGCCACCCTCGGCTGGCCCCGCAGACGACTGGCCTTCCTGATCGTCACCGAGACGGGCCTCATCGCAGTCGCCGCAGGATGTGTCAGCGCCTTGATCGCCTGGCCGCTGGCCCAGTTGGTGGGAGTACAACTGACCGCTGGGCACGCGGCTCTGGCCGTGCCGCTGGCCATCGGGGTGTCCCTCGCCGCCGGCGCCGTGCCCGCCTGGCTCGCCGCACGGACCCGCCCCGCCACCTCGATCCGGCCCGCCGTGCGGCCACCTCGACGAAAAGCGTGGACAGGACGCAGCGTCCTGAAAATGGCGCTCACCAACGTGTCGCGGACGGGCGGGCGAACCCTACTCGCCGCAGCCGCCCTCGCCACCGGCGTCGCCGCCGCCACCATCGTAGCCATCGTCACCACGAGCTTTCATGGGTCGATTACCGGCAGTCTTCTCGGTGAGGCGGTCTCTATTCAGGTCCGCGGGGTGGATCTGGTGGCCGTGGTCGCCACCCTCACCCTGGGACTGGCCGCGATCGCCGACGTGCTGTATCTGAACATCAGAGAGCGGGCGGATGAGTTCGCGGTACTCCGGTCCTCCGGGTGGCCCGTGACGGCACTGGCTCGCCTCGTTGTCTTCGAGGGCACCACCCTCGGGCTCATCGGGGCGCTCCCCGGAGCCGCCCTGGGCATCGCCGGTTCAGCGTTGTTCGCTGAACAGATCCCGCCCGGAATCGGTCCGCTGCTCCTCATTGTGGTGCTCGCCGCGGCGATCCTGTCGGCGGTCGCCGCCCTTGTTCCCGCCCTCCTGCAGTTGCGGGTACCCGTGTCCACCCTGCTGGCCGAGGAGTGAGCAATGCCGCACGGCACATCCATCGAAATCTCTCAACTTTCGAAACACTTTCCCGCCGGGTCGACGAGGATCCCGGCGGTGGACAACCTCTCGGTCACCTGTGATCCGGGAAGCATGACGGCGGTCACCGGCCCCTCCGGCTCAGGCAAGTCGACCCTGCTGCATCTCCTCGGCGCCATCGAGCAGGCCGACTCAGGCACGATCCTGGTCGACGGCGAGGACATCACGTCGATGCGCCGACCTCGCCTCGAGGCATTCCGTCGCAGCGTGGGCTTCGTTGTCCAGCGCTACCATCTGCTGCCAGCGCTCACCACACTGGACAACGTCCTCGCACCGTTGGTTCCTTACCGGGTCGCGTTCGACAAGGTGGCCCGAGCCCGTGAACTACTCGATGCCGTCGGGCTCGGCGGTCGCTACAACGCCCTTCCCGGCGAACTGTCCGGCGGCCAACAGCAGCGGGTCGCCATCGCAAGAGCCCTGGTCGGCCGACCCCGGCTACTGCTGGCCGACGAGCCCACCGGCAACCTCGACTCGCGCACCGGCGACACCATCCTGGACCTCCTCATCCAGCTCAGAACCGAGCACGGAGCACCCACCATGCTGTTGGCGACCCACGAACTCCGACTCGCCGACGCCTGCGACCGCATCATCCACCTGACCGACGGCCGGCTCGTCGAAGACACCGCGGCAACCCGGGTCGGGTAGCCGCACGGGTCGGGGGCGGTGCGAACCCATAGCTAAAATCCTGCCCTGACCAGCAGTCCTGCTGGTCAGGGCATCTCCTTGAGCCGCTGCCGGAATCGAACCTCGACTTCGCCACCTGCATCGAAACTGGTGGGAGATTCCTAGCTCTCCCGCCGCTTTTCCAGTCTGCCATCGACAATTATGAGGACGCCACCGATCATGGCTACTCCGAGCAGCGCAAAGGACAGCGGGGATATCCTAGCTCCGTTTAGGGCGATAGAGGCTAGCGATAGGGCACCCCCGGCTTTCATGAGAATCCTGGCGACGCGGTTCAGGCGTCCCATGCCGCCCTCCTTTCAGGAGTGTGTACTACTGCCAGAAACAGCCGACACTCCCCATCGACTGTCCGCCTGCAACGCGTACGAAGCTTAGCGGCACAACGTAAATGTGAGACTTGCCGCGCGACGGGTCGCACGCGGCTCGACACCCGGCAGCAACCATGCTGCTGGACTCCGGGCTAGGCACCTCCACCGTCCAGCAGGCCATGGACTGGCGAGCATTCGTACCGCCCGTCGGTACGCGGCGCCAAGTCTCGGTCAGGTGAAACGTGCTGCGGAGACTGCGGAGGCGGCGACGGCACTGTTTCCCCGTGTCCGATCTTGCTGAGCATCGGCTCGGAAAGAGTGCCGGGTAGTTCTGTCCTCAGATAGTGAGGATACGATGCCCTTGATCGCCACCCGTCGACCCCAGACATGACGAAGACCCTGGTCAGCGGTGTGACCAGGCCCTTCGTCGTCCCGAGCCGTCTGACGGAATCGAACCGTCGACCTACACATTACGAGTAAGTCGAAAACGGCTGCACTGTTCCGCAGTTCTTGACGTGTCTCCTGGTCAGACCGCATCTCGGTAGAGAATTCACAGCATGTCTCACCCCTTCAGGGGGGAGGAGTTGTCACCGCTACTGTCACTGCTCCTCGCCGGTGGATCGCCCAGCATCCCAAAGGTCCTCCAGCACGTCGGCGTACACCTGCCAGTAGAAGCTGCGCCGATCCTCCGAGGCTTGAAGATCGACCCCCCGCCAGGGCGAGCCAGTGTCGCGACTGCCGTCTGCCTGTGGGCGTCTGCCTGGGCGAGCAGCTCGCCCAGGACGAATTCCCGGCGCCGCGCCTCCATGTCGTGGCCATCGCGTCGATGGCATCCCGACAATGCCGGACCTCGTTTCGGAGCCATGCGTTCTGCCGGAGGCGCCGGTTTTCCTGCTGGTGCAGACCTGTTCGGAACCACCATTCCGTGGTCGGGCGTACGGCGCGACGCGCCGGAGTCGTCCACACCGCTGGATGGCGGCGTGACGTGCGGGCGGGGAGTACCGTCGATGGCGGCGGCCCGCCGGAGTGAGGCCGGCGGCCCACCGCTCACTCCTCAACCTGGGGGAACCCAATGCTGGCGATCGTTGACCCCTGTTTCGGAGCCGAACTACGCCAGCTGCGCACAGTCGCGGGAGTCAGCCTCCGCCAGCTCGCGTCCTTTGCCCTGTCCAGCCGAGGGCATCTGCATGACATTGAAACTGGCCGTCGACAACCCACCCTGGATCTCGCTAAACGGTTGGACGACGCACTCAACAGCGACGACCGGCTTACCAGCTTGATCCGTCCAGCCCCGTCGGTAGGCCAATCGACTGACCGCCTGGCCTCTACCCAAGAGCGCCCTCGCCGGGTTGAGCCAGCCACTCTCGACGCCCTCGCCGATACACTCACCGCACACCGCCGCCTCGAAGACAGCATTGGCGCTGCCGCGGTGCTCCCAGCAGTCCGCATCCAACTTAACTTCCTCGCCACCCAGATCACCGAAGTGCACGGTGACTCGAGGGCCCGTCTCGTGGATTTAGCCGCCCAGTGGGCCCAGTTCGGGGGCTGGCTAAACGCCGCCGCCGGACATCCGCGCGTGGCTGGTCACTGGTACTCCGCTGCTTTGGAATGGGGCACCGAGGCCGGAAATTCGGACATGATCGCCACGGTGCTCAGCATGCGTGGACACCTGGCATGGCAACACCGCCGACCAGGACCTTTGATCGGGTTGTCGGCAGCAGCCCTGTGCCAACCAGCCAGCCCAGGCGTACGGGCGCTCGCCGCTCAGCAGGAGGCGCGAGGTCATGCTCTGGTCGGAGCGGCTTCCACCGCGATCGGGCTACTCGACCAGGCTATTGATCTCGCCACGCAAGCGACCGAGGCCCCAGACCGGGAGCCACCATGGATCTATTTTCACTCTCTGGACTACCTGAAGATGCAGCGCGGCCTGACCTATCGGCTGCTCGGCGACAACGCCCTGGCAGTCGAGCACCTTCGCACTGGCCTGCACGGATTGCCGCCGTACGCGCAAGGTGCGGCATGGACCGTCCCCTACAGATTTGACCTCGCGGCGACGTTGGCCGAACTCGGCGACGTCAGCGCCGCACTCGAGGCGTACGAAAGCGTACAGGCCATCGCGGAGACGACCGGAACAGCGCACCTGGCTAGGCGTGTCGAGTTCGCCGTCCGCAGCCTGTCCGCAGGAAACCTGCGGACATACACCACCTAGCAGTAGTCTTCCCCTCACGGAAAGCTCCCAAATGGGGATGGCCACAGCCAGAGAACGGGCCGTCTCACCACCATCGATGGTGAGGGAGCACGCGAATGATCCGGCTACTCCGCCGACTCCGCCGCCGACCCACACGGCTGGACGCGGTCGGCCCCGCCACCCGGTACGAGGCGCGGGCCGGCGCCTACTCTTCGCTGCACAACCATCCGACGGTGCTCCTCGATACGCGGCCGTTGCTGACCCCGCTGGCCCGGCAACGGGCCAACCGCCGCCGGTGATGGCCACCCACGCCCGGCCCAGTCCGGCCGGCCTGTCGGCGGCGCAGCTACGCGCCCGAATGATCCTGTCCGCCCGGCGGATCATCACCGGGCACTGGCCCCGGGTGGACCAGTGCCCCGTGTGCGGTTGCGGGTGGCCGTGCCCACCCACCGAGACCGCATACGACTACCTCGCCACGGTCGGGCAGAGCAACTGGGCGCCCCCGCAACGGACGCGGGCACAACGGTGAGGCCGGCCGACGCGACCGTCCGCCGCTGGTGGCGGGACCTGGCCGAGCATCACCAGGTTGACGGACGCTGCCCGGTGTGCGGCACCCCGCGGCGGTGCTGGCCCTGGGCGGAGGCATACGCCGGGCTACTCACCCACGACCTGCTCCGAGCACCGCAAATCGCAAGGTAAACCCCTCAAATGATGGAGGTCGCTATGACTACGTTCGCTCCGGACCGTTGCCTGCTGCCGCTCTACGACAACCGCACCGAGCAGGGACGGGTGAGCCCGGCTCGTCCGTTTGGGCTGACACTGTCCACGCAGGTTGGTGATGAGGTTCCGGTGGTTGACCTGACCGACGCCCAGCTGGACCCGGTGACGCAGACCGTGATCGGTGTCGACGGCACTACCCTGGGTAAGCCGCAGACCACGCAGAAAGTCGCCACGAACAGCAAGACCTCCTACGATCACCAAAACTTCAACGACTCCACCCCGGACACCTACCAGGACTGACGCCCGTGACGATCCTGGTACTGACCGAACCCCGCGATGTGACCGCTGACCTGGTCATCACCGCGCTACACAACCGTGACGCGAAGGTGCATCGTGTCGACACCGGCGACTTCCCCCAGCTCCTCACCCTGGCCGCGGAGAACGGCGGTCAGGGAGGCTGGTCCGGTGTCCTGGCCGATGCGCACCGGCAAACCCGACTGGAGAATGTCACCGCGGTCTACTACCGGCGGCCCGGCCCGTTCCGGCTAGCCGATGGCCTCGACGACTACGAACGGCGGTGGGCCACCCAGGAGGCCCGAATGGGATTCGGTGGCCTGGTGGCGGCGCTGCCAGTGCGGTGGGTCAACCACCCCCACCACATGGCGGCAGCCGACTACAAACCCGTGCAACTCGCGGTCGCCGCCCGCTGCGGGCTGACCACCCCCCACACGCTGATCACCAACGAGGCGCAGGCAGCACGGGCCTTCGTCGCCGCCGCCCCCAACAGGGCGATCTACAAACCGCTGCACGTGCGCCCCTACCTCGACACCGACACCGGACACCTGATGGCGCTGGCCACCACCCCAGTCACCGCCGAGCAGATCGCCGACGCGGTTACCGGCACCGCGCACCTGTTCCAACACCAGATACCGAAAGACCACGAGCTACGCGTCACCACCGTCGGGCGGCGTGTGTTCGCCGCCCGCATCGACGCGCACTCCGAGGCCGCCCGTATCGACTGGCGCACCGACTACGACAACCTCACCTACACACCGGTCACACTGCCCGACACACTCACCGACCGGCTCCTGTCCCTGACCAACGCCTTGGGACTCGCGTTCGCCGCGATCGACCTGATCGTTACCCCGACCGGCGACTACGTGTTTCTAGAGGTGAACCCGGGCGGCCAGTGGGCCTGGATCGAAGCCGAGACGGAGCTACCCATCGCCACCGCGATCGCCGAGTACCTGGAGACGCCGTGACCCTCACCGACGCCGGCTACCGGCAACGACGACAACACCTCGTCGCCAACCTGCACACCACAGGACATTTGACCAGCCCCATCGTGGCGGGAGCGTTCGCGTCGGTCGCCCGCCACCCGTTCGCCCCCGCCGTCTACGACGTGAACTCCCACGGGCAGGTCGGTGACGCGCTACACGCCACTCGGCCGGAGCACCAGGATGCCTACCTCGCCGCCGTCTACGGCGACGAAGCCATCGTCACCCAGATCAGCGCGGACGGTCGGCCGACCAGCTCATCCACTCAGCCCGGGGTGATGGCGGTGATGCTGGAAGCCCTCGACCTGCAACCCGGCATGACCGTGCTGGAGATCGGCACCGGCACCGGCTACAACGCCGCCCTCCTGGCCCACCTACTCGGCGACGCAGCGGTCACCTCCGTCGACATCGACCCGCACCTGATCACCACCGCCACCACCGCCCTCCACCAGGCCGGCTACCAGCCAACCGTGGTCACCGCGGACGGCCTCGCCGGATACCCAGCACGGGCACCCTACGACCGACTGATCGCCACCTGCTCGGTACGCCGAGTCCCAGCCGCCTGGCTACGACAAACCAAACCCGGCGGACTGGTCCTGGCCAACCTGTCCTACGGCGTCGTACCACTGCGAGTCGACGACACCGGAGCCGGTCACGGCCGGTTCCTACCGCAGGTAGCCGCGTTCATCGAGGCCCGACCCGCCGACGGACCCGTCGGACCGACCGTGGCAGACATGGTGTCACTGTGCATGGGTAGCACCGGCACCACATCACCAGGCCACCACCGCGACGTCGCGCTGTTCGGCGACCCACACGGTGAGTTCTGGTGGCGCCTCGCCGAACCGAGCATCTACCACTGCACCCTGCTCCCCGACGGGGAAGAGGTCCACTGCCTCGTTGACGCCGACACCGGCTCCTGGGCCCGAATCCACGCCCAGGGCACGACCGTCACCGTCGCACAAGGCGGACCACTCCAGATCTGGAACGCGGTCACCAGCGCCTGCCGCCGATGGGCCGACGCCGGCCACCCCAGCCACGACCACCTGGGCCTCACCATCGACCGCGACGGCACCCACACCCTCTGGATCAACACACCCGACGGACCACACACCTGGAACCTCGACCCACCAAGGTGAGCACACCAAAGCACGCGGCCCCGCTCTCCCCAGGTCGGGAGGACGGGGCCGCGTCGTGCCGTGGTCCCGACTGGTGCGCCCCCTGGTCCGACGCGTGCTACGGCGGCCTGGTTTGACGGCTGGGCGTACGGTGCGGTAGCGAACCGCACACCGATCGTGATCACTGCTGTGGCAGTTGCTGCACTGGGTGCCGGCATCACCGGCACGGCCCTCTATTTCACCGCCACGGAGGCGGACACGCCGACCTCGCCCACATCGCAGGCGCCGGTGCCGTCGGCGGAACCGGCCGCGGACACGGTTGATCCGTACGAGGTGTACCTAGACCGGGCCCGTCGGGCGAGCCGACGCTGTCTCGGGAGGACGCCCAGACCCGCGCGTACCTCGGGTGCGGGCAGCCGTGGGCGCCGGGGACCGTGGACGCGGCACTGGCCGAGGCGTACGCGGAGCTGTGCGCGGATCTCGAAGACCGCACGGGATAGCCCGGACGCGACGAAGCGCCCCGCCTGGCCTCACAGCCGGGCGGGGCGCTCATGTTTGGTGGTCGGTGCCGGCCGGGACGTCACCGGCGGCACCGCATCGACGACCCCTACCGCCCCGGCGCCTCGTACGTGGGTGCGGCCGGCGTACCCAGTAGGAGGCCCAGCCGTGGCCAGCGTGCCTCGGCAACCCGGATGAGGGCGTAGTAGCCGGCCATCGTCAGCGCCACCACACCAGCCGTGAGGGCGGTGGACGAGTCGGCGTCGAGGACGATGCCCGCCTGCGAGGCCAGCCAGGCGAGCAGGGCGCCGACGGCTGCGGGACCGCGGTACGGACGAGGGAGATCAGGTAGCCGTGCGTCATCGGGGGTCAACCCCCTGGGTACGGTCGGGGGATGGTGAACGTGCCGTCATCGCCGCAAACGCAACGGCTGATCCTGGCGGAGCTGTCCGGCGGGCTGCGACCGCCATGGAGGCGGGGACCTTCGGATCCGACCATGCTCATCCAGCCGCCGGGAATCTGGCGACTGTCACCGATCTTGTCACCGAACGGCGCCGACGGCGATCTTCCTAATCGCCACCCGTCGACCTCGGACATGACGAAGGGCCTGGTCAGCGGTGTGACCAGGCCCTTCGTCGTCCCGAGCCGCCTGACGGAATCGAACCGTCGACCTACGCATTACGAGTTAGCGGCCAATTACTGAAACAGACAGATCCGCCCTGCATACCGGCCAGATCGTCACTCTCATTCACCCCTATTCAGCGGGGTTCAGTACACGGATCCGTACACGGTTGATCATGCTCCGGACGCCCCGAACAGGTGCTGGCCCATCCGTCTCATCGCCTCGGCCATCAGTTCCTGCGCACCCTGCGTGTACCCATCCGTGGTTCGGATGTCCCGGTGCCCCATGACCTCCTTCACCACACGAATGTCTACACCCTGGGCGAGCAACATCGTTGCCGCTGAATGGCGCATGATGTGAAGCTTCTTATGGGATACGCCGCATTCTTTCAAGATGGCTACCCACTCGTCATAGTCGGCGCGTGGGTCCAGCAGTCGGCCATCCTCAGTGACAAATACGGCATCGTGTTCGTTCCACTTTCCGCCGATCTTCATTCGTTCCTTGCGTTGCGCCTTTCGATGCGCTTTGAACGCCGGCAACAGCTCGGGCGGAATTGGGATCGAGCGCCGACTCTTCCCCTTCGTCTTCACGAACATCAGCCCTCCCCCGCCCCGTTTCGGACAGTCGGCGCCACGCTTCCGACCACACGTCCCGGCGCAGCCGTGTTCGTAAATTCGGCGTCGCAACTGCCACCACACATGGATGACCCCTGCATCAAGGTCAACTAGCTGTTGACCGTCGTACTGCCATCGCAGGCCAATTGCCTCGCCCTGCCGTAGCCCCAACGCGAACGCTATCGACCAACGCACGCTGTTGCGCCGTTGCAGCGCAACGTCAAGCACTCGCCGGGCGTACTTTTCCGCTAATGCCTCCACCTTCGCCGGATCCACAGATGGAGCGTCGACCAGCTTCGCCACATTCCGGACTACGTGCCCACGCCGGAGCGCGATCTCCAATGCTCTGCTGAGGATGCGGTGAACCTTTAGCTGATGCGATGGGGCCTTGCCGGCCTGCGCCATCGCTGTATACATCGCGTCCAGGTGCTCGGGGGTCAGCTTGTCCAGCCGCCGATGGCCGTGCTCCGGGTACACCCAGTTGCGCATCTTCGACCGGTAGTCGTAGACCGTGCCCGGATTACAGCGGCGAGGGGCGATGGTGTCCAGGTAGTTGTCCATCCATTGCTGCACTGTCAGCTTTCCGGCCTTCGGTACAGCTCCTGCCGATCGAAGTTGGTCCAGCAGTTCGTCTGCGGCGCCCTCGGCCTCCGCCTGCGTGGGCCGGGAGATGTGTCGCTGATCGGGCCGGCCGTTGGGCTTCGTGCCGACCGTGACCCATACGTGCCAGTAGCCGTCCTTCCCCTCGCGAGCGGTGGGCCGCCTACGCCGGGGCATCAGTCGACCTCTGTCCTGGATCGGGCCAGGAGGCGGACGGTGTGCCGGATCGCCTGTTTCTCCGCCTCGCTGACACCTGGGTCACGCAGTCGGCGCGCCAGACGCAAAAGGTCCGGATCATCGAACGCCTCTGGCTCCGGTTCGCGAACCCGATCGGAGATCCCGAGAGCGGCTGCGGCAGCGGTGACCGGGATGTCGAGGCCAGCGCAGAACTGCGCGACCTTCTCCCACCGGGGGAGGCCACCCTCGGTTGTCTGCCACTTGTGGAACGTTGACGGCGAGATGCCGGTAGCCCGGTGGATGTCTTTGTCGGTCATCTGCCGGTCACGGGCATCACGGAGGGCTCGCTGCACGAATCGCGCGAAACGAGCACGGGCTACTGCTGGGGACACGGCCACGCGGACACCGTAAGTCCGATTCGTCGGACGACGCTCCGCACCACGAGAGCGCTCCGACCTGCGGTAGTGCCGCCAGGGGTGCCGCTTAAGGACGACACTCTCTGCCCTTCTGGGGCGATAGCAGCAAGTCATGGCACTGACGGTAGCTGCCGCTGTTCAGTTGAACATCAACCGAACGTATGAAGTGCTCCGTTACATCGGAGCATGTAAGGTCACTCCTATGAATCGGAGCGAGATCGTTCACACTCCATCACGAAGGAGTGACGAAATCCCCGGTCGCCTCGCGTACTCGGTGCCGGAGGTGGCCGTTCTCCTGGGCGGTGTTACTGAGCGGTACATATGGAAGTTGATCGACAACGGCCGCGGGCCTCTGCTGTCATTCCTGCTCGGCAAGCGACGTGTCGTCTACCACGAGGACTTAGACGCCTTCATCCGTCAGCTGCGTGACGACGAGTTGCGAGCGCGGGCGGCCGTAGCGGAGGCGGCGTGAACCGGCCGCCCGCGGCGGCAAATAGTCCCGGTGGTGCTGGGACTGGCCCGGGTAACGGCACAGGGGCTGGGTCCGGCACGCGGCCAACTGGCGGCAGCGGTAGCAGCCCGAAGGGCAACGAGAAGCCCCGGGGGGCGCTATGACATCCATTCTGACGAATCATGAGTTCCCTACGACGGGTCAGACTGTCCGGTCGGTACTGGACGAGTCCGCCAAGCCGTGGTTTGTCGCGGCCGACGTCCTAGCCCTGCTAGACCTCCATCGTTCCTCGCTTGCCGCCCTCGACGAGGACGAGAAGGGGGTACACAGTCTGGACACCCCCGGCGGCCAGCAACGCTTCACTCTCATCAACGAGCCGGGGCTGTACTCACTGATCCTCCGCAGTCGCAAGCCGGAGGCGAAGGCATTCAAGCGGTGGGTGACTCACGAGGTGTTGCCCGCGATCCGCCGCACCGGTAGCTACACAGCCCCGGCCGCCGAGCTGGATGAGCTGGAGGTCGCCCGGCGGTACGTGCATGCGCTGGAGGCTAAGGCCGCGATTGAGGCGGAGCTCGCGGAGGCCGCTCCGAAGGCCCAGTCGTGGGATGTCCTCGCGTCGGCCGACGGTGACTGGTCGGTCCGGGACGCCGCCAAGGTCCTGTCGCGCGATCCGGGCCTAGACCTGGGGGAGCGGCGGCTGTTCACTCTGCTCGGCGAGCAGCAGTGGATCTATCGGCAGCGCGGGGACGGCCGTTGGCGGCCGTATCAGCGGGCTGTCGAGTCGGGCTGGCTGTCCGAACTACCCGCCAGCCACTACCACCCGCGTACGGGGGAGCTGGTGCTTGATCCGCCTCAGGTGCGGGTCACCACGAAGGGTCTGCACCTGCTGCACCGCCGCCTGGGCGGCGTGCAGCCGTTGCGGACGCATGAGCAGACGGCGCTGATCGCATGACCGCCGATGGATCGTATGCCTGTCCTGATTGCACCGACGGTCTCACCGGGATGCCGTCGATGAGGCGAATCGCGGCCGAGCGTGGCCTGCCGTGGGAGTGGCTGTGGGCCCGCATCCAGGAGGCGGGGGTCATCCGCATTCAAGGACGGCAGTTCATCCGTACCCCGCAGGCCCGGTACCTCCTGGGTCTGCCGTGCCGGGGCTGCCGGCAGCAGTAAGTGAGCCCCCCGCCGACCGCAGATCGGCGAAGGGCTCGACACCCGGACAACACCACTCAAAGAAGGAGTCCAGATGCACACCGATCGTACCGACACCACCGAGCGGCAGATGTGCGCCGCCGCCGCGGCTGGTGTCCACTGCTCGCCGCGCTGCTACAGCAGCCGCGGCTGGGACTGCGAGCACCCGCTGCCCACGCCGGCAGCAGAGCCTCAGACCACCCCGGAGCCGGACTACTGGCTGTCCCTCGCCGCTGACCTGCGTCGTGTGGCTGACCGGGTGGGCTCTCTCGCCGGCACGCCGGCCCACGTCAGCTATGTCACCGTCGGCATCTGCGCCGGCCTGGTGCCGTCGGAGGCGCCGGACGGCATCACCACTGTTGATGCCATCGCCGGAGCCTTTGGCGGCTCAGCGAGTACCGGCCACCACAACGGATCTGCCTTGTGGGAGCACCGGGCGGACGTGCAGGTGGGAGAGGTCGTGCTGTCCGCGTTCGCGGTCGTACCAAAGCCGGCCAGCGTCGAAGACGAACTGCGGGCCGAGGTGAAGGCGCTGCGCGCCCAGCTCGCCGAGGGCGGCCCCCGATGAGCGCCCTCGACCCGACCGACCCGGTCGACGCCGTCGTGCTGCGGCACATCACGTGGGATCTTGACCGGGCCACCGATGCCGAGCTCGCCGCGAGGGCCGCCGAGTACGCGACACTCCCGCCGAGCCTGGTCGGCGACGGGCTGCGACATCTGGCCGAGTGCGCCCAGGAGCAGCACCGCATCACTGGCGGTGCCCGATGAGCGCCCCGGAGTGCGACGCCTGTCTAAGCAATGCCCGGTGGCGGATCAGTCCCGCCTGCTCATGTGTCCTCCGTCCCCTCGAAGGGAAAGAACGGAGCTGGTATTTCGCCTGCACAAGGCACATCGGAATGGTGACCCGGCTCTTCACCGAAAATCACGAGCGGCACGTGGGCCAGACCGCGCCCGAGGTGGTCATTTCGGAGGTGCCCAAATGAGCGCCTCCACCTGGCCGCCCTCGGCCGACGCCGATCCGATCACCGTCCCGGACCTCGGTTGCGGGCACCTGCCCGGGGAGAGCTGCGACGACTCCTGCGGCTACTGGCGGGGTGTAGCGGCCGGCGAGTACCCGCCGCCGCCGGAGATGCCGGTGACGCTGCCGCCGCACTGCCCCGGCCTGGTCCCACTACCGGACCCGGCGCTGCGGGAGGTGGCCTGACATGGCACGCCACGAGCAGACCCACTCGGGCCCCGGGGTGTGCCCCGGCTGCCTGACCGTCCCCGGCCGTGACCACGGTCTGGCCTGCCCGGCGGTGGAGGGCCCCCGGCACGCTGCCGCGCCGCATCCGCACGCGGACACCGTCCGCATCGTCACTGCCCTGCTGGTCGGCGTGCCGATCGGTGCCGCCATCTACCTCCTGGCCGCCCTGCTGATCTGGAGCCTCACATGACCGACGACATGGTGCGGGAACTGGCCGCCGCCCTCGACGCGGCCGACGCCGAGCGGGCCCGCCTCGAAGACGAGCTGGACACCACGACGGCCGCCTACCAACGGCGGACCCGGCAGGCCCACCAGTGGCGGGACCTGGCCCGCGGCCTCGGCGACGACCTGCGGCAGGCCCGTGACGACCGGGACCAGGCGATCGCCACCTCCCAGCAGTTGCGGGTGGGCCTGGTGGCCGCGCGGGAGCGGCTCGCCGGCCGTGAGGAGGCGGGCCGGTGAGCCTCATCGACGAGATCGTCCTGCCCATGGCCGCGCACTTGTCCCGTCCGGTGCGGGTGGCGGGCCGGCACCGGCGCACACCTGGGGACCTGCCGCGGATCTCCACCCCTCACTGCGTTCGCTCCCATCGCTATCCGAAGGCGAGGAATCGATGAACCCGATCCACCTTGATGAACTGGCCCCGCTGGTAGACGCGCTCAACCACGCTGAGGCTGAAGCCAAGAAATGGGGTGGGGCTGCGGAGACGATCCGTAAGCGCATCCAGTCCGTCATGGGCGACCGCACCGAGGGGCACATTGGTGGGCGGCCGGTGTTCACGTGGCGGCACACCGGCCAGTTCAACGCACGCCGTTTCGCCCAGGACCACCCCGACCTGGCGGTCAAGTACACGGTCACGGTCACCCGCGATGAGGTGGATGTGGGCGCGCTCAAGGCGGAGTTGCCGGAGCTGTTCACCGCGTACCGGGCTCGCCGTTTCGAGCGGAAGGCGTGACCGTGACTCGCGCCGTCAAGTTGTCGCGTGTTGCGTGCGCCGCGAACTGTGGTGAGCCGCTGGACCCGAGCCTGTGGGCCCACGGTCTGCATGTCGGGTGTGTTCGGCCTGCTGCGGTTCCCGAACAGCCTGCCCTTCCTGCTGGCGCTGGGGTGTTCGCGGCGCCGGCCGGGCCGACGGCGCACCCGATCAAAGCCGAGCTCATCGACATGGTGCGGTGGGCATCGGCCAACGCCCCCCGGTCGCGTCAGCGTGCTGTCGGCCCGTCGGAGATCGGCGTGGACTGTATGCGCCGTCTCGCCTACCGGTATGCCGGGGCGGAGCCGGTCAATACGGCCGCTGACCCGTGGTTCGCATTCGTCGGTACTGCGGTGCACGAGAACCTGGCTATCGCTATCGACCGGTACAACGCGGAAGTGTTGGGGCCACCGAACGGCAGCCGCGACTACGGGCAGCGCCGGTACTGGGTGGAGGAACGCGTCACGGCCGGCGCGGATCAGCATGGGGTGTCCGGGTCGTGCGACCTGTACGACGCTGACCGACACGTCGTCATCGACCACAAGGTTGTCGGCGCGGCGGCCCTGAAGAAGTACATCAACCACGGACCCTCCAACCAGTACCGGACGCAAATCCACCTGTACGGGCTGGGCCACGCGCAGGCCGGGCGGCCGGTCCGGGAGGTCGCGATCGCGTTCTACCCGAGGTCGGGGTACCTCACCGACCTGCATGTCTGGTCGGAGCCCTACCAGCCGCAGGTCGCCCACGACGCGCTGCGGCGTGCCACCACCGTGCGGCAGCTCGCCGCCGCCCTACCCATCGGGCACATCCCCGCCCACCCGGACCAGGCCGCCTGCACCTGGTGCCCGTTCTACCGGCCCGGCGGGCCCGCCGACACCACCGGCTGCCCCGGACCGGGATAGCTCCACCCAACCGTGGCCGGGAGCCACCCAACAAACCCAGTAGCCGCAGCAGACGCCGCAGCTCATATCGAAAGGACACGACAGTGCAGTTCAACGCCCCCAGCAGCAGCGGAGACATTCTCGCCGCGAAAGACCTCGTCGGTCAGCTCCTGATCGTCCGGCCGACCGAACACGCCCAGGGCATCAAGACCAGCTTCGGGGAGAAGGACGGCATCCGCTGCGATGTCGCCGTGCTCACCCAGACCAACGCCGACGGCAGCCACGGTGTCATCTACCGCGATGTCTTGTGGTTGCAGGGCAAACTCGTCGGCGCCCTGAAGCGGCAGCTCGGCGAGCTGGTCCTGGCCCGGATGAGCATCGGCACCGGCAAGCCCGGACAGCAGCCGCCGTTCGAGCTCGACGACGCCACCGGCGACGCGCAGGCCGTGGCTTTCGCCGAGCAGTGGATGGCCGCGAATCCCGGGTTCGTTACCGCGTTGACGGCGCCCACCCCGGCCTCCCAGCCCGCCGCGGCCCTGGCGCCGGTTCCCGCCCCTCCGGTCTCCACCCCTGCGGCGGTTCCCGCCCAGGTCCCGGCGGCCATTCCGGCCGGCCCCGCGCCCGCGGCGGTCCCGGCGTCCACGCCGCCGGCTGCGCTGGACCCGGCGGTTTTGGCGCAGCTCACCCCCGAGGCCCGGGCGCAGCTCGGCGCCCTCGGCGCCTGACCCGCACAGTTCAACCCGCCGGCCCCCGCCCCGGATCGAAAGGGCGGGGGCCGGCATGACCCGAAGCGGAGCAAAGAGTCGATGACCAGCACGGCGACCGAGACACGGCAGGCCAGCACATGACCGCACTCGTCGCCCCCACCCGCCCCGCCGACGACGACATCGAGCGGGCCCTCACCATCGCCCGCGGCCTCGTCCAGGCTGGGGTGCCGCTGTTCGTCGCCCCACCCCACGTCGACGGCGAGTGTGTGCCCTGGTGTAAAGGCACATCGGTTTCCGGCTTCCACTTACCTAGGCGTTGGGAGACCAGCACCCCTACCCTCGACGTGGTCAACCGGTGGCGGCCCGGGTGGGCGCTGTGCGCCGTCATGGGCCACCGCATCGACCTACTCGACGTTGACCCGCGCAACGGCGGCGACACCACGGTGGGTGGCCTCAAAGCCGCCGGGGCGTGGCCGACCAGCTACGGCCAGGCTGCCACCCCGAGCGGCGGCACCCACGACTTCATCGCCGCTCTTGCCGTCGGCTCCCGTGACAACATCGCCCCCGGTGTTGACGTCAAGGGCGGACGCCCGGACGGCGACGGCCGCGGGTTCGCGTTCATCGCGCCCACCGTGCGTGTCTCGAAAACCACCGGCCAGCCCGAACGCTACCGGTGGTTGATCGAACCCGACCTCGACGAGCTGGACGACGACGACAGCGGCGCCACCATCGCCGACATGATCCAACGCGCCCGCGGTAACCCCACCGAGGCGACACCAGCCGCCCCGGACAGCCTCCCCGACGGGCTGACCGGCCCGCACAACCCACACACCGGCCCCATCCCCGACGGCACCCGTCACGCCGCCCTCGTCTCCTACGCCGGGCACCTACGCAACCTGCCCGGCCTCACCCTTGCCGAAGCCGAAAACCTGATGCGGGCCCGATGGTCCGACTGCGCCCAACCACCCGCCGCCCGCTACCCCGTCACCTGGGAAGAAGCCCACGACAAGCTCACCGACGTCTGGTACCGCTACCCCACAACCTCGCAGCAGCCCGCCACCCTCACCCCCGCAACGCAGCTCACCGCCGAAGCAGAAGCCACCCGCCTCGCCCAGCTCACCGACAACGAACTCATGCGCCTCCGCGCCCGCCGCGCCGCCGAAGCCACTCTCCGAGCCGAAACCGCGGCCCGCCTGCCACCACCGGAATTCGTCGCCCTCCCCGACCTACTCGCCGAGCCCGACGAACCCGTGCGCTACCTGGTCGACGAGCTGTGGCCCCGCCACGGCCGAGTCATGCTCGTCGCCCAAGCCAAAGCCGGAAAGACCACCCTGCGCGACAACCTGATCCGCAGCCTGGCCGACGGCACCCCGTTCCTCGACCGCTTCCACGCCGACCCGGTCCAGGACGGAACCATCGTCGTATTCGACGTCGAGCTGTCCCGGCAGAATCTGCGCCGCTGGTTGGCCGACCAAACAATCACCAATCAGCAACGCATCATTGTGGTGCCCCTACGGGGCGCCGTGTCCTCATTCGACCTTTTCGACGAACAGCGTCGCAATGAATGGGTGGAACGCATCCGGTCGGTTTCCGGCCGGACAGTCATTCTTGACTGCCTCGGTCCGGTACTCGCCGCGTTCGGCCTCGACGAGAAAGACAACCGCGATGTCGGTCGTTTCCTCGTCGCCTTCGAAGCCCTTCTCAAAGAGGCTGATGTGACAGAGGCGCTTGTGGTTCACCACATGGGCCACAACGGAGAACGGGGGCGGGGAGCATCCCGGCTGCGGGACTGGCCCGACGCCGAATGGCGGCTCGTGCGCGCCGACGAAGACCGCGACAACCCCGACCCGGCCCGCTACCTGACCGCCGTTGGCCGTGACGTCGAGCTACCCGAGACGCAACTGGAGTTCACGGCCGCCAGTCGGCGCCTGACGGTCACCGGAGGCGGGTCCCGCAAGGAGGTGAAAGACGCCCGCTACCTCGACCTGGCTGTCGACTACGTGACCGTGAACCCGGGCCTGAGCCAAACCAAGATCGTGGCCGGGTTGGAGGAGAAGCACGGCGTCGTCCGGGACGATGCCCGCGCCGCGATCCGGTACGCAGTACAGATAGGGGCCATAAGGCAAGAAAAAGTCAACAATCGGGACACAGCACACTACCTAGAAGCCGACCGCGCGGACCGCGCGGAACCCCGCGACCGCGCGGTTCCGCAACCGCGCGACCGCGCTTATATGGAAGCGCGCGGTTCGGTTCGCAGCGAACAAAGATCAAAAAACAGCGACCGCGCGGTCGCCACCTTCGCCGCCCCCGCCACCACCGGCTGCCCCTGCCACCGCCACACCCACTCACAGGGCGACTGGGGCACCTGCCCCCGATGCGGCAGCCGCTACCACCGACACGGCCCCGGACGGCTACGCCAATGCCCCCACTGCCACGGCCAAGGCGGCAGAACGCCATGAGCCACCTCCACACCACACCCGTCAAGGTCCACACCTGCCACCGCTGCCGCACCGTCGTCCTCACCGGCTGGGCCGAAGGCATCCACGCCCGAGCTGACCCCACACCCCTCAACCGGGCCGGCGTCATCGCCGCCATCCTCACCACCCGAACCATCTACCGACTCACCCGAATCGGCCTCATCCACCTCGACCAAGAACGCATCAAAAGCGCCAACCGCGGCCCCGTACTCCCAGAACACCACTGCGGGAACCCCACCCCCGCCGAACACCACGCCACCACCACCTGCGACACCACCGAAACAGCAGAAGAGGTGATCCCGTTCTAATGAGCGCCAGCAAACGAAAAGGAACCGCCTGGGAAACCGCAGTAGTAACCTACCTCCGCGACAACGGCGCACCCCACGCCGAACGCCGCACCCTCAACGGCGCAAACGACCGAGGCGACATCGCCGGAATCCCCGGCGTCGTCATCGAATGCAAAAACGAGAAGACCATCACCCTCGCCGCCTACGCCGACGAAACCAACACCGAAACCGCAAACGACGGCGCCCGAATCGGCCTCGCCTGGATCAAACGGCGCGGCAAAACCAGCCCCGCCCACGCCTACGTCCTCCTCGACGGCGCCACCGCCGTACGCCTGCTCGCCGACGCCGGCTACATCCCCAACGGAGCCACCGATGCCTGAGCCCACCCGCCTACCCGTCTACGGCGAATGCCGCCACGACCACCACGCCACCACCACCACTGAGTACGACTGCGCTCTCGACCAGCTCGCCGACGTGCGGGCCGCCCTCGACCGCGCCGGCTACAGCGACCCCGACACCACCGCCGCGCAGCTCGTCGACCAGCTCACCGCCGAGCGGGACCAGGCCCGCGCAGCCCTCGCCGACGCCCAGGAGCTGATCGCCGTATTTGACGACGTGGTCGAGCAGCTCGACCGGGCACGGGCGCGGTACGCCACCCGCCCCGGTTCCCCGGCCCGCGGCGCGCAGGGTTCCGCCAAGCCCGCTGAGAGCCACGCACAGCCCCGAGTAGGCCACGAGCGGGACCGCAACCCCACGTACCCCCCAATCGGCATGCAGGCGTTCCTCGACTACTCCACGGCGGAGTGGCGGGCCGCCCGCACCGCCGACGAACGCTGGGCAGCCATTCGCGACCTCCTGGAGGGCTGGTACGACCGCTGGGACGCCCACTACCCCGGGGCCGTTACCGACGAGCACGACGGAATCGCCCGCCACCTCGTCGCCCTCATCGCCGCCGCCGAAGCTCGCGCCGGCTGGGACGACCTCGACCGGGGCAGCCGATGACCGCGCTCCGCCTCGGCTCCCTGTGCACCGGCTACGGCGGACTCGACCTCGCCGCTGACGCCGTACTCGGCCCCCTCGAACACGCATGGCACGCCGAAAACGACCCCCACGCCTCCCGCGTACTCGCCCACCACTGGCCGCACGTGCCCAACCTCGGTGACCTCACCACCGTCGACTGGACACGTGCCGAGCCCGTGGACGTGCTCACCGCCGGGTTCCCCTGCCAAGACGTGTCCTCAGCAGGCCGCCGGGCCGGACTCAAACCGGGCACCCGCACCGGCATCTGGTCACACATCGCCTACGTCATCGCCACCATGCGGCCGCCCCTAGTGCTACTCGAAAACGTGGAAGGACTACTCAGTGGACCAGCCCACAGCGACGTGGAACGCTGCCCGTGGTGTCTGGGAGACACCCCGCCTGACCTTGTGGTGCGGGCACTCGGAGCCGTACTCGCAGACCTTGCCGCCTGCGGGTTCGATGCGGAATGGACAACTGTTCCCGCGTCGGCCGTCGGCGCCCCACACCGCCGCAAGCGAGTTTTCATCGCCGCCTGGCCTACCGACACCCCGCGCCCGCGACTGGAAGCGCGGCGGCAAAGACGGCCTGGAACAGGCACTGCTACCGACCCTGCGTGCCTCGGACACCGGCACCCCAGGCCGGAGGGCATCAGAGGGATTCCGGCCGCCGCTGTCGCAGGTTTTGCTGAGTCTGGACGCGACAGCATGATGTTGCTACCCACACCACGGGCCGCCGTGTTCGGCAGCGACGAGGACGTACGGACGTGGCTCTCGCGTAACGCCCGACTGGCGGGCGCTCGCCCCAAGGGGTCCAGCGGAATGCCCCTGGGTGTCGCACTACAAGTGCTGCCAACGGCTGACCAGTGGGGCAAATACACCCCTGCCATACGGCGGTGGGAGCACATCCTCGGCCGGCCCGCACCCGCTCCGACAGAGCCGGGTGCCGCCGGCCAGCCCCGCCTGGCTGCGGCCTTCGTCGAGTGGCTGATGGGACTGCCCGCCGGGTGGGTCACCGACCACCTGACCCGTCGCCCCGCCCTGCGCTGCCTCGGAGCCGGCGTCGTCCCACAACAGGGCGCCCACGCCTACACCGACCTATTCACCGTCTGAGGAGCCGTTATGAGTAGCAGCTGGCGCGGCGGCGACTACGCGCCCACGTCCTAACCCCGGCCACCCAGACCCTGACCGTCGCTCGCTGAGAGGCCACGCTGTGACACCGCACCACCTGCACGCCACCGCCGCCGCCTGGTCCATCCACACCGCCAGACAGCAACTCGACGTGCTCGCCGCCACCGAGGCCCGGCACCGAGGCGACACCCTCACCGCCGCCGCCCCGATTCTGCGCAGCCCCATCCACGGCACCATCCACCCGATCGGCGGCCACGCCGACCCTGTCGCGACGCTGACCGCCGACCGGACCCCACCGCGCACCCAGACGTGGGCGCAGCGGATCCGACGCCTTCACGGCCGGCTGACCTGGCTCGCCGACATGTACCGTCTCCCGGCCGGCCGTGACCCGCTGGGGCGCATCCTCCACGCCCTACCCGCCCTCACCCTGCCGACCCGCACCCTCGGCCTGCTCGCCCTCCACCTCGCCGATGAGGACGAGCTGGCCCGCGGCTGGCTTAACCAGCCGCCCTACCGCACGCGGATCCCTGGCGAGTGCCCCGGATGCCGGCGACGCTCCCTGGAGGCGGCCACCGTCGGGCCCGCCGCCGCCCGCACCGTCGTATGCGCCGCCGACTGCCGGCACACCCCCGACTGCCGGTGCCCCGGGGGTGTGGAGGGCGTACGACACATCTGGCCACGGGCAGGCGTCCTCAGCGTGGTCAGAGATGCGGGGTACGCGTGAGCGACCGCTGCCCCGCCTGCCGCGCCCACCTGCCCGCCAGCGGCACCTGCACCGGCACTGCACCTCTCATCGAGCGCGACGGCCGCCACTACGGCACCGCCGCGCAGATCGCCCACCACCTCGGATACCTCGGGGACGTTTCCGAGGCCATGGTGGTCAACTGGCGGCGACGTGATGGCCTGACCTGCTACCGCTTCGCCCGCAGCGTCTACCACGCCCTCGACGACGCCGCGACCATCGAGCGCAACAAGCGGGTGTCGAAACGCGGTCGGGCACGTCAGCTTGACGCCATCCCGCTCCCTGCCGCATGATTTGATCAGTCACTCCCACTAGGCGGAGTGTGCCCAAAGCCCGGCCGGCCGACTCGCCGCCGGGCTTTCGCGTACCCAGGACCGGGACGCACGAGGGGAACTGCGGGCAGGTCACAGGCTGGGATGACCTGCCCGCACACCCACATCAGTACAGGGGGCGATCGTGACGTATCCGGCGAGTCTCGGTGCCCGCACCATCACCGGTGTCATCCTCACCGCCGATGGCGCCCCGGCCGCCGGAACAATCCGGCTGACGAGGGCCATCCCCCTACAAGGCCCCGCCGACGACATCACCATCCAGCCCGGCGCGCACACGGCCACACTCGACACCGCCGGCGCATACAGCCTTACCGTGCCCGTCTCGGACGACGACGACTGGTCGCCGTCCGGGTGGGCGTACACACTCGACGTGGACACCACCGCCTGGCGGTACCGGGCGGACATCACGATCCCCGCCGGCCCGCCCGCGAGCCTCGCCGACCTGGTACCGACGACCACCACGGCACCGGACCCGGCGAGTACCTACGTCACCAAAGCGTCGGTCGGAACCGCTACCGGCCCGGCTGGGCCCCTCGACGGCAGTGCGCTGCTTCCCGCCGGGCAGGTGCCTGATCTGTCCGGCACCTACACGCCGCGGGCCTACGTAGGCGCATCCACCGCACTGACCGCCCCGCTGCTGTCGGTGCGGTTCAGCGACGTACCCGGTGGTAGCGCCGTCAATTTGGCTGAGGCGCACATCACCATCGGCGGGCAGCTCAGACTTGCCGCGTGGCTCAACGAGGCCCTGCGCTATCGGGCCGAGCAGCAGCCGGGCGGGTTCGGCTACGACCACCTGATTACCTTGATCGCGAGCCACGCTACGGCTACTGGGGTGCTGATTCGGTTCGAGCGCCGCGACGGCGCCGACCAGCGTGTCACCACCGGCGGGATCGACCAGGACGGGCGGATCCAAACCAGCCTGTACGCCTGGCAGGCCATCACCGCTGTCGACCCCGACGCGACCGGCCGGTACAGCGAGGACACCAGTACCGGCGTCGCGCCCCTAGCCGTGCGCCGCGAAAGCGACGACCGGACCTGGCTGCGCGGCAGGATCGCCGTAACCTCCAGTGGCGCCAGCTCGGGGCATGTGGTGGCCACCCTGCCCGTCGGCCACGCACCGACCCACAGTCAACTGCTGTCAGTGCCCACCACCGGTGGTATCGCCGCCCCCTGCGAGGTGATGGCCTCCACCGGTGACATCGTGGTACGCCGCACCCAGGCCGGCGCGTACAGCCTCAGCTTTGACGGCCTCAGCTACGTGCGATGAGCCGGCACAGCGAGGACAGCTACGCCTACCGCAAGGCGAGGCGAGTGTTCCTCGCCGAGCACCCGGTGTGTTGGATCTGCGGGCACGGTGGTGCCAACCAGATCGACCATCGGATTCCCCGATCCCGCCGGCCCGTCGGCCGTCTGGAGGTATGGAATTGGGAGCCGTCGCACGGGCCGCGTCCCGATGGATCACCGGGGTGTGCGGTCTGCGCGACGAACTGCAACCAGAAACGCGGCACCGGTGGAGTGTCGGCGCCTGCCTTGTGGGTGACATCGCCGCATTGGTGATCTGTGTTTGCGCAGGTCAGGGCTGCTGTTTTTTAGTTTCCGGTGGGTCGACAACCCGCCGCCAAGTTGATTTTTTTCTCTCTCCCGGGACTGGGGGGACAGGTCGATGGAGCAGGAAGAGCCCTCGGTGAGTGAGCCGATCAGTGCGGTGGTCACCGTTGAGATCGGTGTGGCGCGGCGGGTTCGAGGCGCTACCCGGGATGAGGTGGCTGTCGCGGCGCGGGCCGCTGGTGCGCCGGCTGTGTTTACCGCGGCGGCGCTGCGGAACCTGGAGACGGGTAAGCGGGCTCCGAGTGTGGATGAGCTGGTGTGGCTGGCGGCGGCGCTGGAGGTGCCTGTGCCGCGGCTGCTCGGCGCGCACCGTGACCTGTTCGGTGCCGTATCGGCGTCGTCGGGGTGCGGGGCGGTTGAGTCGGCGACCCGCGAGTCGATGCGCGAGTTGGGTGACCTGGAGGGGCGGGAGCATCCGTTGGCGCAGGCGGCGTACGCGTTGGCGCGCAAGCTGGACACCGACGCCGGTATGGCCACTGCGGCGGTGTCGAAGGAGCTACGGGCGGCGCTGGCCGACATCTGGGAGGGCCGGGGTGCCGAGGACGAAGACGACGAGGAACTCGGGCCGTCCTGACCGGTACACGCCGTACGAGGTGCGGCTGCGGCCGGGAATGTCGTTGGCGGAGATCTGGGCGGCGTATGGGCTGACGTGCCCACCGCGGGTGGGTACCGTCCGTGACCCGTCTCGTCAGACGTACGGCGCGGCGGTGGCGCGGATCTCGGCCCAGTTGGGTATGCCGATGATGCCGTGGCAGCGGTACTGCGTGGATGTCGCGTTGGAGGTCGACCCGGACACGCAGGAGTTGGTGTATCGGGATGTGACCCTGTTGGTGCCGCGGCAGAGCGGTAAGACGTCGATTGTGCTCGGGGTGAAGGCGCATCGCGCGCTGGCGTTCCCACGGGCTGCTCGGCGGCACGCGCCGCAGCAGGTTGGCCGGCAGCGCATCCTGTATGCGGCGCAGAAGCGGCAGGACGCGCGGGACAAACTGATAGATGATCACCTACCGGTGTTGTTGGCGTCGCCGCTGGCGAACCGGTTCCGGCCCCGCCTACGGGGTGGGTCCGAGGCGTTGATCTGGGATACCGGTGCGATCGACGGGATCACCGCGAACACCGAAGACGCGGGGCACGGCAAAACCCTCGATCTGGGGGTGGAGGACGAGTTCTTCCACGCCGAGGATGCACGCCTGGAGCAGGCGTTCTCACCGGCGATGCTGACGCGGTGGTCACCGCAGCATTGGCGGGTGTCCACCGAGGGCACCGAGCGGTCGGCGTATCTCGCCGCGAAGGTGGAGTTGGGTCGTACGGTCGCCGCCGCCGGTGAGCGGTCCCCGATCTGCTACCTGGAGTGGTCGGAACTGACCGGCTCGTACGACGACCCAGGTACGTGGCTGCGATGTATGCCGGCGCTGTGCCCACGTCAGAGCGGCCCGTGCGTATGCGGGGTGGATGAGCAGGGCCGCCAGTGGTGGCGGCACACGGTGCGGCTGGACACGATCCGCGCCGAGATGGCCAAGTCCACCACCGTGGCCGACTTCGAGCGGGCGTATCTGAACCGGCGTCGTGGCGCGACGCCGCCTGCGGACCCGAACGTGCCGCCGGTGGCCCGCTGGAACGAACTGATCGACATACGGCAGACGCCGGGGGATGTGGTGGCGTTCGGCGCGGCGTGTGACTGGCAGGGCACCCAGGCCGCGATCGTCGCGGCGTGGCCGGGCGTGGGCGGGGTGAAGCATCACCTGCGGGTGATCGAGTACAAGCCGGGCATTGACTGGCTACCAGGACGGGCGCAGGCCCTCAGCCAGCGGTGGGCGCCAGTCGCGTGGGGTGTGGACCTCGCCGGAGGGCCGACCAGGCAACTCAAGCAGCCGCTGGCCGACGAGGACATCCGGTTGCCGACCGGCGTGCAGCCGCGGCGGGGGGATGTCGCGTCGCCGTTGGTCAGTGACACCGCCGCGTACACGGGGACGTTGCTAGCCGAGGTCCGTGACGCGACGCTGCGGCATGAGGGTCAGGCGGCGTTGACCGACGCGTACACGGTGGCCCGCACGAAACCCTCCGGTGACGTGTGGCTGCTCGACCGCAAGGCCAGCGGGAACGTGGTGTGCCTACAGGCGGCGATCACCGCCCTGTTCGCGCTGGAAACCCGTAAGCACCTGGCCGACGACGACTACGACGTTTCCGAATCGTTCGGATAGGGATGGTGTGCCGTGCTGCGTGATGGGGTGACGCTCGGCCTGGACCTGCTCGGCTTGCTGCTGGTCGCCGCTGGTGTCGGTGTCGCCGTCGCGGCGCTGGCCGGCACCGGCGCGGGCATGGTTGTTGCTGGTGTGGTGGTGCTGGCCGGACGGTGGTGGGCCGACCGCCGCAACCCGAGGGTTGAGCCGTGAGTTTGTTCGGCCGCCACAAGCGGGCGGCGACCATCACCACCCCCGAAGAACTGCTGGGTGAGCGCACCAGCCGGCGTACCGGCGGCCCGCTGGTCACGAACGCGACCGCGTTGCGGCACTCGGCGGTGTGGGCGTGTCTGACGCTCCGCGCCGACCTCATCTCCACGATGCCGGTGGACGTGTTCCGCCGCGTCGGCGGGGTGCAGGTGCAGGTGCCGACACCGCCGGTACTGATGCTCCCTGGTGGTGACCGGGTCGACATCCAGGAGTGGCTGTGGTCCACCCAGTTCGACCTTGACCGGGCCGGCAACGTGTTCGGCGTCATCACCCAGCGGTCCGCGCTGGGGCTGCCGGCGCACATCGAGCTGGTGGCCCTGTCGGATGTGTCGGTGCGGGCGTCCGGCGCCCAGATCACCGAGATACGCATCGGCGGTGAGCAGTTTACCGGCGCGCGGCTGGCCGATGTGTGGCATGAGCGGCAGTATGTGGTGGCGGGTTTGCCGCTGGGGTTGTCCCCGGTCGCCTACGCCGCCTGGTCGCTGGAGGAGTCGCTGTCGGCGCAGCGGTTCGCCCTGGACTGGTTCGGCGGATCCGCTATCCCGATGGCCGAGCTCACCAACACCGCCAAGAAGATCAACAAGGATGAGGCGCGGGTCGCCAAAGACGCCTACCGGGCCGCGGTGGACAACGGTGACCTGTTCGTGCACGGCAACGACTGGGAGTACAAGCCCATCCAAACCGTCGCGGCATCCTCGGAGTTCCTACGGACCCGCGAGTTCGGGCTGACCGACATCGCCCGGTTCTTCGGCGCCCCGGCCGACCTGATCGACGCCGCGGTGTCCACCGGGTCGATCACCTACGCCAGCATCACACAACGCAACCTCCAATTTCTGATCATGAAGTTGGGTCCGGCTGTCACCCGACGGGAAACCGCGTTGTCCCGGCTGACCGCGCGTCCCCGGTTCGTCAAACTCAACCGGTCCGCGCTGCTAGCCATGGACCCAGCCGCCCGCGCCGCCACGATCAAAACGAGGCTAGACGCGCGGGTACTCACGCCAACTGAAGCACGGCAGTTGGATGACCTGCCGCCCCTGACCGACGCCGACCTGGCCGAGTTCGACCGGGTGTACGGCACCCCCCGCACACAGCCGACGGAGGCGAAAACATGACCACCACCACCGGCGCCGCCGCGGCTGCCGCGCAGCGGGCGCAGCACGTGCGGCAACGCGCCGACCGGCCCTCCCAACGCCGCTGCGCGCCGCAGACCGGATCCCGGCCAGCGACACGCGCACGACTGGCCGACATACACCTACGCGACGCCGACGGCACAACGCAGGTGGAGTTCACCGGTCACGCCTCAGTCACCGAGCGGGCCTACGAGATGTGGGACTCCTACGGCCCGTACACCGAGGTCATCACCCATAGCGCGTTCGATGCCACTCTCGCCCGCCCGGACCTGGACGTGCCGCTGGTACTCGGCCACGACCAGCTACGCCGTATCGCCCGCACCACCACCGGCACGCTCGACCTGTCGATCGACGACGGTGGGCTGCTGGTGACCGCCCGCCTAGACCCCACCGACGCCGACGTGGCCTACATCGCCCCGAAGCTACGCGCCCGCCTCGTCGACGAGATGTCGTTCGCGTTCCGCATCGAGTCGGGCACCTGGTCGCCGGACTGGACCCAGTACCGCATCGACCAGGTCGACATCCACCGCGGCGACGTGGCGATCGTCGGCTACGGGGCGAACCCCGCCACCGACGCCGCCCTGCGCCAGCGCGGCGACGCCCGGGCGCGGGCGCTGCTGGAACTCGCCATCGCCGGAGGCTAACCAGCCCCGATCACCAGAGCACCTGTCGCCCGCGCGGGCGTCGGGTACCTCGCCCTGCTCTGCCTCGCACGAGCCCACCCGGCGCTACCGCCTCGGGTGGCCGTCTGACCTGGACCGGGCGCCACCGATCACTCACCACCACAAGGGAGTCATGAGCATGACGCTCACCGAGATGATCGCCCGGGCGCGGGACACGCTGCGCACGGCGATCACCACCCGCCAGGCCGCCCAGGACCAGCTTATGGCGCTGCGGCAGGACCCGAACCTGACCGAGGACGCTGTCACCGCCCGCCGGCAGACCCGAGACGACGCCGACGCCGCGGTTACCCGCGCCGAGGCCGACCTCGCCGAACTGCTCGCCGAGCAGCGCCGCGAAGACGAGATCGCCGAACTCGCCGCCCGCACCGAGACCACCGGCGCCCGACCCCCGGCCTACGACCAGGTGGCCCGCGTCGGCGCCGAGGAGCGCACCTACCGGCGAGACCAGGACCCGCGCGGCGCCGGCTTCGAGCGTGACGTGGCCGCGATGTTCGTGGGTGACTTCGCCGCCCGGGACCGCCTGTCCCGGCACATGGCCGAAGAGCAGGTCGAGCGCGGCCAGCACATCCGCGCCATCGGCACCGGCGCGTTCGCCGGCCTGACCGTGCCGCAGTACCTGACCGACATGTACGCCCCGGCCGCCGCCGCCGGCCGCCCGTTCGCCGACGCGATCCGCCGCCACGACCTACCGGCGCAGGGCATGACGGTGAACATCTCCCGAATCACCACCTCCACCGACACCGACCTGCAACCGTCCGAGAACGCCGCAGTGACCGAACAGGACGCCGACGACACCCTGCTGACGATCACCGTGCAGACCAACGCCGGGCAGCAGACCATGTCGCGCCAGTCGATCGAACGCGGCGCGGGCACCGAACCGGTCATCCTCGACGACCTGTTCCGCCGCTACGCCACCCGACTGGGCTCCACCCTGCTCAACCAGGCCAGCACCGGCCTGTCAGCCACCGCCACCGCCGTCACCTACACCTCCGGCGCCCCGGCCACCGCCGAGCTGTACCCGCGGGTAATCGAAGCCCTGTCCGGAGTGGAAGCCGCGCTGCTGGACCAGGCATCCGGCGAGAACATCGCGGTGATGCACTCCCGCCGCTGGTACTGGATGCAAAACGCCATGGGCACCTCGTACCCGCTGATCACCCAGCCCGGCATCGTCGCGCAGACCCTCGGCGCGAACTACGCCACCGCCTACGGGCGCGGCGTCCGCGGCATCCTGCCCAACGGCACCCCCGTGATCGTCGACAACAACATCGCCACGACCCTCGGCACGGGCACCAACGAGGACGAGATCTACCTCGTCGACCGCAACGAGTGCCACCTGTGGGAAGACCCGAACGCCCCGATGTACATCCGCGCCGAGCAGGCCAAAGCCGCGTCCCTGGGTGTCCTGCTCGTCGTGTACGGCTACCTCGCCTACACCCACTCCCGCTACACCCACGCCCACAAGGTCGCCGGCACCGGCCTGGTCACCCCAACCTTCACCGGCGCCTAGCCCCACGCTCGGCTGGGCGCACCAGCGGTACGCCCAGCCGAGCACCACCAATCGAACGGGAGCAGCGATGGACACGTTGAACGATCCGAACCCCGCCGGCACCATCGCCGGTCTGGCCGCCGAACGCGCCGCGCTGACCCGCGCCACCGCCAAGGCTGACGAACCGATCAAGAAGCGCTACACCGACCGGATCGCCCTGATCGACGAGCAACTCAAACTTCGCGGCCACGGCTCCAAGACCCCGCCGGCTGGCCGGCAAAGCCCACCGCGGCAGAGAACCTGAGGCGACCCATGAACTACGTGGATCTCGTCATGCTGAAGAACTACCTCGGCGTCACCACCACCTCAACCGATGGCCTACTCAACCAGGCAATCCACACCGCGTCCCGATGGATCGACCGGCACTGCGGCCGACGCTTCCACACCGACGCCGGCACGGCGCGGGTTGCGGTGGTGCCGCTACGACACCGTGTCATCGGCGACCCCCACCCCGGGCAGTCACAACTGCTCGTCGACGACATCGCCACCACCACCGGGCTGACCGTCGAACTCGGTAGAGCCCCGTCCACGTGGTCCAGCTACACCAGCTGGTACGCCGACGACCCCAAACCGGGCTGGCCCGTGACCGTCCTACGGGGCACCTGGTCAGGCACCCACACCCGGATCACCGCCGTGTGGGGATGGCCGGCGGTCCCCGACGAAGTCACCCAAGCCGCGCTCCTGCAAGCAGCACGGCTACACCAGCGCAGATCCAGCCCCGAGGGCATCGCCGGCTCGGCCGACTGGGGGTCGATGCGGGTAGCCCGCATCGATCCGGACGTTCACGCCCTGCTCTCCCCGTTCGTCCTGCCCGCATTCGCATAGGAGCAGCCGTGGACATCGCCGACGTGATGCGCGACATCGCCGCCCGACTCGCCACCATCGACGACTCATGGTCGGTCTACCCGTACCCGCCAGGCACCGTGTCGGCGCCGGCCGCGGTGGTCTCCTACCCCGACACCTACACCTACGACGCCACCTACGGCCGCGGCAGTGACGAGCTGACCCTCACCGTCGCCCTGGTCGCCGGCCGCGTGCACGACGAGTCCACCCGCGACCAGCTATCCACCTGGCTCGCCGGCACCGGCGACACCTCGGTCAAGGCCGGTCTCGAAGCAGACGAGGGCACCTACACCGCGTTCGACTCCATCCGCGTCGCCGGCGTGGAGTTCGACAGCGCGACCATCGGCAGTAACACCCACATGGTCGCGCTAGTTGAGATCCGGATCGCAGGCCCAGGCGGACAGTGAAGGGAACAAAGATATGGCCCGCGTGCACAGTAAACACACCTACGTATCACTGGCGGGAAATGACCTGTCGCAGTACCTGAATGATTCGGACTGGACGAGGTCCACGGACGTTCGGAAGTTGACCACCTACGGCAGCGACAATGAGGTCTATGCCGGCGGTCTGGGCGATGGGTCAACCGACCTGTCGGGCACCTACGACAACGCTGCCGTTACCGGGCCCCGGGCGGTTATTGAGCCGCTGATCGGCACTAATGCCGTTTTCGTATACCGCCCCGAGGGCACCGGCACCGGCCGACCGGAAAGATCGGTTGATGTCGTTGTGGGCGAGTATAAAGAGACGCATCCGGTTGCCGATTTCGTGATGTGGACGGTCAAGTTTCAGCATTCCGGCGACGTCACCTACTCCACCCAGGCATGACAGGAGAGGCCATGGCACATCTGACCCGCGACGAGATTCTTGCCCGCAAGACCGGTAAGGGCATCGCTACCCTTCCTGATGGTTCGACGGTTGGCATTCGCGGACTGACCCGTGACGAGGTCCTAGCCTCCAATGACAAGGCGACGCTGACCGACCGTGACAATTTCATTGTCGCTACGGGCATGACCGCCCCAAAAATGACCGAGGAAGAGGTGGCGGCCTGGGGCGCGTCCGGTGACGCCGGGGACCTCGTTGCCGTTTCCGAGCAGATCGCCAAGCTGTCCGGGCTGCTCAGTGGGGCGGACAAAGAGGCGATGCAGACCTTTCGAGACGGATCCAACGACTGAGTTTGAGTTCTTTCTCGCGCAGAAGTTGGGCCGCACTGTCGCCGAGCTGCGCGCGGGAATGAGTAATTACGAGTTTGTGCAATGGGGCGTTTACTACGCCCGTAAAGCTCAGCGAGAAGAGTTGGAACGGCTGAAAGCGGAAGGGAGTATGCGGTGATTGACCCGATCAAGATTGACGGACTCGCAGCGTTTACCCGCAACCTCCGCAAGCTCGACGGCGACCTGCCGAAAACGCTGCGCGTAGCTATGAATGATGCCGCCCAGGTCGTCGTGGACTGGGCGCGTCCACGCGTGCCGCGCCGGTCCGGGCGGGCGGCTCGGTCACTGCGTACCGCCTCAACCGGGCGGGCGGTCCGGGTGCGCGCTGGTGGGGCACGGGTGCCCTACTACCCGTGGCTGGACTTCGGCGGACGGGTCGGCCGTGGCCGGTCTATTCGTCGCCCATTCCGCCGGGAAGGGCGGTACCTGTGGGCCGGCTACAGCAGCAATCGCGATCAGGTTCGCCGCGTTACTGAACGAGCGCTACTGGACGCCGCGAAATCTGCTGGGGTGGAGGTCGACTAATGGCCGGCAACACCGTCACGATGACCTTCGCGGGCGATTCGGCGCAGCTTGAATCCGCATTCGACCGGGTGGGTTCCGCCGCCCGGTCAATGGACCGTGATGTCCGCGCATCGGCGGACGGATTCGATCGCGTCGGCCAAGCCGCCGACGACGTAGACACCCGGGCGATGGGTTTCCGCGACACTCTGACCGGTGTTCAGGACGGCATGGAGGGCGTGCGCGTCGCCCAGGACGGAATTGGATTTGAGGCGCTGCTGTTGATGGGTTTCGCCATTGGCGACCTGGCCTCCGGCCTCTACAACTTCCTGATCCCAGCCATGAAATCGGGTGTGCGTTGGCTGCGAGCAACGCGGGTCGGAACTCTCGCCGCCGCCGCAGCACAAAAAATTGCCGCAGTCGGCTCGAAGATTTGGGCCGGCGCGCAATGGCTACTCAACGCGGCGATGACCGCCAACCCAATCGGCCTCGTTGTTGTAGCGATCGGAGCCCTGGTCGCCGCCGTGGTGTGGGTCGCTACTAAGACAACCTGGTTTCAGGATCTTTGGCGGGCAGTGTGGGGGCGTATCGGTGGGCCGGTAACGGCGGCATGGAACGGGATAAGGCGAGTTACCGGCCGCGCTATTTCTTGGTATCTCAGCCTGCCAGGGAGGATCGGCCGCGCATTCGCCCGGGTAGGTAACCTGATTTCTCGTCCATTCATAGCCGGTTTCCGCGCTATCGCGCGAGCGTGGAATAGGACAGTGGGTCGTCTGTCTTGGACGGTACCCGGATGGGTTCCTGGTATCGGCGGACGAGGCGTTTCGGCGCCGCGGCTGCCCACGTTCCACACCGGCGGTCTGGTGCCCGGTAGCCCCGGACAGCAGGTGCCGATTATGGCTCTGGCGGGTGAGCGGGTGCTGCCGCCCGGTCGGTCCGGCGGCAGCCTCACCATTCGCGTCCAGGCGGGGACCGGAGCGCCCATGGAGCGGGCGTTCGCCGACATGTTTCTCGGCCTGATCCGGACCGGGGTGATCCGGCTTGTGGTTGAGCAGGGCCGGGTTCGTCCGGCTTGACGGACAGGAGTGCTCATGGCGTTTCCCGCCGATCCGCTGGACGCGAGGGTCGAGTTGGACGTGGGTGGTTGGACGGACATCACCAGTGATGTCCTGACCGGCCACGGTCCAATAGTGATCAGCCGTGGGCGCATGTCGGAGGGTTCCGAGGCGGCGCCGACGCAGGTGTCACTGTCGATCCGTAACACCACCGGCGCCTACAGCCCGCGGAACCCGACCGGCCCGCACTACGGCGTGATCGGCCGTAACACGCCGCTGCGGGTGCGGGTGGGGCCACCGTTACAGGCCGCGAGTTTCCGTGGCCTGACCCCCGGGGAGAGTCTGTCCACGCCGGATCATGCGTCGCTGCGGATCGTCGGGGACCTAGACGTGCGGTTCGACTGCCTCGCCGACTGGTTCACCGGTGCCTCAATGGACTTGGGTGGCCGGTACAACACCAGTGGTGACAACCGGTCGTGGGCCGCCTTGGTGGGCAGTGACGGGCGGTTGACCATCACGTGGTCGCCTGACGGCACCTTCGGCGCCCGCCGGGCGCTGAAGGCGTCCGTCGCGGCCAGCCCGCCGTCGCACGGCCGGCTGGCTGTGCGGATCACCCTCGATGTCGACAACGGCGCCGGCGGCGTCACCGCCCGCTTCTACCAAGCGAGTCAGGGCCTGGCTGGCCCGTGGACGCAGGTGGGCGGTGATGTCGTCGACGCCGGGACGTCGTCCATCTTCGCCGGTACCGCGGCGCTGGAGCTTGGTCACGTGCCGGGGATCGTGACCGGCCCGCTTGCCGGCGACCTGGTCGCCGCCCAGGTTCGTGACGGTATCGACGGGCCGGTGGTCGCCAACCCTGACCTCAACACCGTGCCTGACCTGACCGCGCAAACATTCACCGACGGTGCCGGACGGCTGTGGACGGTCGCGCCGACCGTTGACCTGGTCGACCGGTCCGCGCGGGCGGTCGTGGAGGTGTCCAGCTGGCCGCCCCGCTGGGACCGCTCCGGCACCGACGTGTGGGTGCCGGTGCAGGGTGCCGGGGTGCTACGCCGCCTGACTCAGGGCGCGGCGTCGCTGCGGTCGCCGGTCTACCGCACGTTTATCGCCTACGCCCCGGCGGCGTACCTGCCGCTGGAGGACGGCGCGGCGTCCGCGCGGCCCGCCAGTGCCGCCGACGGCATCGCCTACGGCGATGCCCAGGATGTGGAGTTCGGCGTTGATCCCGGCGCCGCGTTCGGTGGCACCGCCGCCGCCGCGCGGATGACCACCACCACGGCGTCCATTTCGACACCCGTGCGGGCCGGCACCGACGCATCCGGGCACTGGTCAGTCGGGTTCTACATGCGCCTGGCCGGCCCGCCGTCCGGCGGTGACCAGCTGGTGATGCGGGTCCGCGTCGCCGGCGGGTCGGTCGCCCGGTATGAGCTGTCGGTGACCGACGGCTCGTACTGGTGGCGGGCCTACGACGCCGCCGGCGTCCTGGTGGGCGACCGTAACGTCTTGTACGGCACCGGCGCTGAGCCGACCGGTTGGGTGGCCCACGCCCTCGACGTGCAATCGGATCCGGCCGGTACCCGGTGGGCGGGTGTGTGGCACGGCGTCGGCGACACCAATTTCTGGGCGACGGTGCCCGGCGGTGAAACCCTGGCCGGCCCGATCGGCGCGGTTACCTCGGTGGAGCTGCTCGGCAACGATCACACCAACGGCGCACTCTTTGGGCATCTGATCGTCACCCCGATCGAGTTGCCGTTCGTGCGCACCGAATTTCGGATCGTGTCTACTGGCTTCGATTCCGAGTACGCCGGGGAGCGGATCCGCCGCCTGACCGCCGAGGCTGGCGTAGCCCTGGAGGTGGTCGGAGACACCACCCTCACCGAGCTATGCGGCCCGCAGCGGGCAGCGCCACTGGTCGAACTACTACAAGCCGCGGCCCGCGTCGACGGCGGGATCCTGGCCGAGTCCCGCTCCCTGCTCGGGCTGTCCTACCGGACCCGACGCAGCCTCTACAACCAAACACCCTTGCCGATCAGCTACACGGACGGACACATCAGCGAACCCTTCGAGCCCGTCGACGACGACAACGGGATCGTCAACGACGTGACCGTGACACGCCCAGGCGGGTCCTCGGCGCGAGCAACCGCTACCAGCGGCCCCCTGTCCACCGCGGCGCCGCCGCTCGGAGTCGGCACCTACGACACGTCGACCCAGCTGGACGTGTCCGACGACCGGCAGCTACCCGACCAAGCGGGCTGGCGGCTGCACCTGGGCACCGTCGACGAGGCCCGATACCCCACCATCCGCGTCGACCTGGCCGCGCCCGGCTACGACAGCGACCTCACCGCGGCCGTCGCCGCCGTTGACGCCGGTGACGTCCTGGCGCTGTCTGACCTGCCGCCGTGGCTACCGCCCGGCCCTACCTCGGTGATGGTGCAGGGCAGCACCGAGGTACTCGACACCTACCGGTGGGACATCACCCACACCGGCACCCCCGGCTCACCGTGGGACGTCGCCGTCGTCGACGGCCCGCAACGGGTCGGCGCGGACGGCTCCACCATCGCGGCCGTATCCGATACCGCACTGACGGTGACGATGACCTCGACCACCGAAAACGGCGCGTGGACAACAGACGCCGCGGACTTTCCGCTGGACTTATTGATCGGCGGCGGGGAACGCGTCACCGCCACCGGCATCACCGGCACCGGACTCACCCAAACCGTGGCCCTGTCCGCGCGGGCCGTCAACGGGGTGAGTAGGGCGTGGCCGGACGGCACGGAGGTGCAGGTGTGGGATCCCGCAGTGGTGCCCCTATGAGGAGGACAGCATGACGCACTGGCAATCCGGCATGTTCCTCACCCCGGCCCGGCTGGGGGAGCAGGAGAGCGGGCAGGTCGAGGTGTCATTTACCGACCTGACAATTTACACAGAATCCGTGACGTTCGATCAGCCATTCGCGTCGGCGCCTCATGTGTCGACGCAAATCGTCAGCGGCAGCGGTGCCGCCGCCCGCTGGGAATCCCGGCCCATCAACATCACCGCCAGCGGATTCACCCTATTTGTTTACCGCGGGGATGGTGTCAGCTCCCCGAGCACCTGGGACGACATTCCCGTCCAATGGATTGCCGTTCTTTAACGACCACTCCGATATCAGGAGCACCTATGCCCACCAATCCCCATCCAACCCCCGACGAGAGCCCGGAGCAGCACATCGGCGAACAGATCCCCGATCCGTGGATCGATTCCGAGCAGACCGACTGGCCAATTGTGGAGGTGAACACCGATGGCGTGGACCGTGGTACCGAACCTGGATGAGGCACGAGACCAGCTAACCGAGCGGTTCCCCGATCGGGACACCAGATCGGACGGTTCGATCGGCGATGCCGCCCACCAGAGCTACCCGTCGTCGCACAACCCGGACCGGACCGGCCGTCCGGAGTACCGCGACGGCGACCAGCTCGACGAGGTACGGGCCCGGGACTTCGACGCCGACCTGCACGACCCGGGCGGGGTCACGATGGAGCAGGTCGTGCAGCTGTGGGTGACACTCGCCCGATCGGGTGCGCTGTGGTGGGTGCGGTACATCATCTACCAGGGCCGGATCTGGCACCGCCGGCACAACTTCGCCACCCACGCGTACACCGGGTCGAATCGGCACACGACCCACTGCCACGTGAACTCGGACTTCACCCAGGCCGCGGACACGGTGCGGGGTACGGACTGGCGGCTCGACCAGCTCGGCACGCCGGCGCCGGTGACGCCACGGCCGGCTCCCGGCCCGGTGGTGGCGTTCCCTCTGCCGAGTGGCTACTACTTTGGCTCCCGTAGCGGAGGGAACAGGTCGGTGTCGGGCTACTACCGGCGAAAATTCGCCGGCAAGACCGACCGGCAGTGGCTGGCCGCCTGGACCAAACAGCTCACCCGCCGAGGCTGGCCCGCCGGCAAGGGCAAGCGGTACCTGCGCAAGACCGGCGCCGATGGCCTGTATGGGCCGGAGTACCGGGAGCTGATCAAGGCGTTCCAGGCCGACCAGGGGCTCCGCGTGGATGGGCTGCTGGGCCGTAAGACGTGGGAAGCCGCCTACCGCAACCCGGTTACCTGACCGGCTACGCACCTCAGGAGTCCGCGGTGGAGAAACTGCTCTACATCTCGGCGGTGATCGCCGCTGTCGGCGCCGCCGCGGAGGTGCTTCGCCGCGCCGGCCGCGGGACGCTGAGCACCAGCCGCAAGCTGGCCAGGCTCGCCGATGACCTGATGGGCGAGCCGCCCCGCGCCGGCCTACCCGACGGCCGCCCGGGGCTCATGGCCCGGGTCGGCCGGATCGAATGCCGCCTTGACGCCCTGGAGGAGCTACGCCCCAACGGCGGCCAGTCACTCAAGGACCAGGTCGGCCGAATCGCCGAGCAGGTCGGCGCCGACACCACCCCCGAGAGGAAACCCCAATGACGCACGACTACCTAATCAGCCTCATCCGTACCGTCGTCCCCGCCGCCGTCGGCGCCCTCCTCGCGTGGCTCGCCTCGGAGGCGGGGATCGTGCTCGACGCCGACTCGTCCACCGCCCTCACGGCCGGTGTGGTGGCGCTGGCGATGGCCGGCTACTACGCCCTCGTCCGGGTCGCCGAGGCACGCTGGCCGTGGCTTGGTGTGCTGCTGGGTACGCCGACCGCGCCCCGATATGAGGCAGCGGGACACCCTTGTCCCACCCGGAGCCGTAGGAACGAGCCCGACGGCGGGACCGGGGGCGGATAGCTACTCCCCGCAGCCCTGACCCTGTTGACGAAATAGTTATAGAGGGCGGCTGCTTGGCCGGCCCACGTAAGTCCTATTTAGGATGATATGCCTGGCCATCCTCTTAGGAGCTTGCAAGGGGCTTGAACCTTCTGTAGGGTTTGCCGCCTGTCATCACCGGATGTCACCTATCACTCCTATTGTGGCGCTGATGACAGGGCAGGGGATTTACGGGATTTCGGACGATGAAGTCCCATAAACTCCGTCTCTTATTGCGAGATGAAGGAGAAGTGCGTACGTGAATGCAAGTAGGGGAAAACTCGGCACGGTGTTTTCCATTGTCTTGGCCGGCGTCATGGGAGCTACCTACTCACCATCTGTCGCTTTCGCCGACGAAGCTACGAGCCTGGACAAACTGGTTACCCGCGCCGAAGCCGCCGTTGGAGCCACGGCGGCCCCCGTCGGCGGAGCTTCGACGATCCAGACTGAGGGAAATAGGATCAATGTCGCCCTGCGTGGAAACAAGACCCTGACCATCGGCCTGCCGAACACCGATGGCGCTGACGCGTGGAGCCACACTCCGAGGGGTGCCCTAACGGGTGCCCAGAAGACCGAGAGCGTGGTCGATGTTGTGGAACCCGCACAGAACGGCGTGCGGGTTCTCTCGGTAATCGAGGATTCGTCCGCCCCATCGGAGTTTGTCTACGAAGTTTCGCTTGGAGCTGGTTCTGAGCTGAGGCTGGACAAGACTACAGGTGCTGGTGCTGTGATCAGCGCAGACCAGGAGCGCGGGGTTGCGATCTCTCCGCCATGGGCTGTCGACGCCAATGGTGTCGACGTGCCGACGCACTACGAGGTGCGTAACGGCAAGTTGGTTCAGGTGGTTAGCCACACCGAGCGCAGCTACGCCTACCCAATTGTGGCGGACCCGACATGGAATGATCGCTGGTTTGGTGGCGAGATTATCTTTAGCCGAAGTGAGACGGCCGCTATCGCTGCCGGCGGTGCAGGCGCTGCAACCACGATCCTGGCTGGTTGTGCGTGGATCCCGGTGATCGGGAATACGACCTGCGGTACGATCGGTGTCACCCTGGGCCTGGCCGCTTCATATTTTACTGCCATGTACGCTGGTGGCAAGTGTGCTAAGTTCCACTACTACGTCATACCATTCAGTTTGGTGCCCGTTCCGGGCGGACAGACGGTGGGGAGTGTCGGCTGCTACTGACAGCAGTCCGCCCTCCTGAAAGGAGTGCGGGATGGATCGACTGAACCGCATTGCCAGGGTCCTCATATTGGCCGGGGGTACCCTATGGTTCACCTCTATGGCTCTAAACGGATTTAGGGTATCCTGGTTTTCCTTTGCGCTGCTCGGAGTAGTCATAATCGGTGGTGTTCTCATAATTGTCGATGGAGAACTGAAAAAGCGGCGGGAGCGATAGGGATATCCCACCAGGAGGGGATCCTGCCCCCGGGTCGACCAGGCAGGTCGATGTGCGCTCGACTGATAGCGCTTTGAGCAAGAAGTGTGTGAGTAGATCCATGTGGAGGTGGCCGGGCTAGGCGAGGGGACCCGCCTAGCCCGGCCCTTCTCTTACTGCTGCGCTCACGGCATGAGGGCCTTCCCCGCGTCCCTGGCCGTAGCGTGTTGGGTTTAGCCGAACGTGCACCTGCACGATCACGGATGTCCCCACCGACGCGGGATGATCCTTCGCTAAGCGCTCGGTGCGTTCTGTGGGATCTACTTGTTCCCGCCCACGCGGGGCAGACCATAGCGCCCCGCCTGGCCTCACGGCCGGGCGGGGCGCTTCGTCGTGCCCGGGCTATCCCGTGCGCTCTTCAAGATCCGCGCACAGCTCGGCGTACGCCTCAGCCAGCACCGCGTCAACCGTCTTCGGCGCCCACGGCTGACCGCACCCGAGGTAGGCGCGGGTTTGCGCGTCCTCCCGGGACAGTGTCGGCTCGCCCGACGGGGCCAGGTCTAGGTACACCTCGTACGGATCGACCGTGTCCGCGGCCGGCGTTGCGGAGGGTGGCGCCTGTGATGGTGTCTCTGTAGCGGCCAGGAAGAGGCCCGTGCCAGCGATGCCGGCACCCAGTGCAGCTACTGCCACAGCAGTGATCACGATTCGTGTGCGGGTCACTACCGCACCGTACGACCGGCCGTCAAACCAGGCCGCCGTGACACGCGCCGGACATGGGGCGCATCAGCCGGGACTACGACACGGTGCGGCCCCGCCCTCCCAGGTCGGGAGGGCGGGGCCGTCTGCTGTCACATGGTGGGTTGTCCGGAGCCGGGGCAGCGGGCGCGATCACCCATCGCCTGATGCGGTGGGCAACTCTTGCCGGGGCTCACACTGACGCGGGCTCCGCATGCGGAGCATTGAGACGATGCCATGACTGGACTCCCTGGGGGATCTGGTAGTCCGGATACGGGTCGGTCTCGGGCTCGGACGTGCCCCCGGATGCCGCGGTAGCGCGGAGGTAGATCACCGATCGGTCGCTGGCAGTGATGCGGATCGCGGCGGCAACGGGCACTTCCACGCCGGGCTGTTGGCACAGCTCCCACGAGGTGAACACCTCGGGCCGGGCGACATCCAGGAGTTGCTGGGCGAGCACGAGGATTCGGGCGGCGCGCTGCTTCGGTGGCAGCGGCCCGGTGGGCAGCGGTACCGGTGTGGCGTCGCGCGGTGGTACGCCGGCCCAGAGCATGGCGGCTGTCCCGGACTGGTGTCTGACCTTGATCCCCGGGGGCGACTGTCCGCCCGGCTGGGTGTCGGCGCCGTAGCGGGTGACCTCGACGATGTCGGGGTGCTCGGCTGCCCGGAGGATGGCAGTCATCACGTCCAGGGCCTGGGATACCTGCACGGGCGCTCTCCTGATCTATCCGGGATCGTGGCTGCTCACGGGCCGGGCCAGTGTACCGGCGGTGCGGGCGGGGCGCGGCTCCAGCGCATCACGTCGCCTCCGGAGATAGGGGTGGGCCGAGCAGGCCGTGGGTGAGTAGCCCGGCGTATGCCTCCGCCCAGGGCCAGCACCGCCGCGGGGTGCCGCACACGGGGCAGCGTCCGTCGACCTGGCGGTGGTCGTTTAGGTCCCGCCACCACCGGCGGACGGTCACGTCGGCCGGCGTCAACGCCTGCTCCGGGCGCGTTGCGGTGGCGCCCAGTTGCCCTGCCCGGTCGTGGCGAGGTAGTCGTATGCGGTCTCGGTGGGCGGACACGGCCACCCGGATCGGCAGATCGGGCACCGGTCGATCCGCGGCCAGTGCTCGGTGATGATCCGCCGGGCGGACAGGATCATCCGGTTGCGTAGCTGGACCGTCGACAGGCTGCCGGAGCGCGGCCGGGCGTGGGTGGCCATCACCGGCGGCAGGCCCGCTGCCGGGCCAACCGGGTCATCAACGGCCGATGATCGAGGATCACCGTCGGCTGGTCCCACAGCGGGCGGTAGGCGCCGGCCCGCGCCGAATACACCGTGGCGGGACCGGTGGCGTCCAGCCGTGCGGGCCGGCGGCGGAGTCGGCGGAGTAGCCGGATCATGCGCGTGCTCCCCTCGATCAGGTCGAGGCGGCAACGGCACCAGTGTCACCACCCAGAATGATCCTGTGGTGACACCGAGCTACTTGTCAGGATGGGCGCTGTCCGTTACCGGGTAGCGGACAGGCGGCGGACAGCCTCGGCGACCTGCCTAGCCAGCTTCCGCGACGCGGTGGCGTCGGCGATGGCGCGAGCTTCGTCCAGGACCTGCCGGGCAGTGCTGGTGTCCCCGGCCTGCATGTGCGCCACCGCGAGGTGCACCAGGTGTCGGCCGTGCCAGTCCGATCCGCGGGCGTCCTCACTCGCCTCGGCGACCCCGGCGGTCAGCAACCGCAGGGACCGATCGTTGGCCCGGTCGTCCCGGGCGCCCAGGTACCGCCACACAATCCCCTGCTGCACAGCGAAAAACGCGGGCGTGTACCAGTAGCCCCACGGCGACAGGGGCTGGCCGATGGCCTGCTTAGCAAGATCGGCAGCCTCGCTGAGGAGGCCGACTACCTCGCGTGGGTGGGCGTTGGCCATGGCTAGGCCGCGGGCGCCCTGCCCGGTGGAGTATGCGCGTAGCGCGGTGTGGACCGCATCGTCTCGGCGGGCCGCCCCGGACAGGCCGATCATGGTTGGCAGGTCCCCGCGCCCCTCGGCCTGGTGGCCCTGAAACGAGAGCACAGCAGCGATCAAATCTTGATTTCCGGCCTCGGTGGACCATTGCAGCGCGCGCCCGAGCCACATTGTGGCGGCGCGGTCATCACCGGTGGCAATCCCTAGCCACCCGGCGAACTGGGCCCATTGCGCGGCCATATCCACAACCGCCGGCCGGACCTGATGGCCGGCATCTCGCAGCAGGGACACAACGGTGTCGAGCTGCACGCGGACCGGATCGACAACCAGAGTTGAACCGATGCTGTCCTCTAGGCGCCGGTAGCTGGCGAGCAGATCGGCCAGGGCATCCACGGCACCGTGGTCAACCCGGCGGGGATGCTCGGCCGCATATGTGGCGCGCTCGCTGGGGGTGGGCATGTCGGCGACGAGAGCGGCCAGGGCCCCGCCCGCGGCCAGGGCGTCGTCCAAGCGCACGGCGACGTCCACTGTTGGCCGGGTCCGGCCGGTCTCCAACTGGTGCAGCAGACTCTTGCCATAGCTGACCGCCACGCCCAACTGCCGCAGCGTCAAGCCGTGCGATTCGCGCCGCTGACGCAGCTCGGCGCCGAATCTCGGGTCCACGATGGTGCGTGTCGGTGCCGGCATTGGTTCTCCCAGGTAGCGGTCTGGGGTGGCGGGCGCCGACCGCTACAACCGGCGCCCTGCCGCCATCGACGGTACTCCCTGCCCGCACGTCACGCCGCCATCCGGTGGTGTGGTCGCCTCGGGAGCGTCGCGCCGTACGCCCTACCACGGAATGGTGGTTCCGAACAGGTTCGAGCTGTCCGCTATGAAGTAGCGGACATTCAAAACGTCAACGGACGTCCAAAAATCATTCGTCGATATGAGTTGTCGACTATGGATACGCTACTAAAATTGTTCGGGCTGATCAGTGATCACGAGCATCGGTGACGGGGGCCTCCGTGCGGGGGTCGTGGCCCTCGGTCGCGCACCATCGCCGCCTGCAACCGGGCGAAGATCCATCGACACACCCCCGAGAAGTCTTCCCATCTGTTCATACGTGTGTTCGACTAGCACGCCCCTGACCGGCACTCACCGGAGGTCTTCGACAGCGTGAACTACCCCTCCCACCCCCACCGTCGCCCCGCCATGCCACTGGTCGCCCGCGCGGCACACGCCGCCACCGCCGCCTACCAGCGCGCAATGACCAGCAAGCGCGAACGCCTGCACCAGCAGGAGATATACCAGCTCCGGCAGGAGAACGCGTGGCTCCGGAACGAAGTCCGGCACTGTTGGGATGCCATCGACGGGATGGGCCACGACATGGAGGTGCGGCGCCAGGAATTCGTCCTGGGCGAACTCTCCCGGGTAAACGCCCGCAGGCGGACGGCGGTCGTCGATCAGCGGCGCCTGCTGGAGGTCCACCTTCGCGAACAACTCGCCGCCGAGTTGGAGGGGGCGCGGCGTGAGGGCTGGACAGAGGGCTATGCGGCCGGGGTGGCAACGCTGGCTAGCCCTGGCGAACCAGTCTCTGAATCCGCCACGGACCGGCGTGCCTTCTACTGGCAGGTGTACGCCGACGTGATGCGAGACCTCTGGGACCTGGAGTAGCGGGACCAGGTACACGGAAACGTACACTGTTGATCTTCACCTTGATCAAGACGAGGGCCCGTGACCTTGGCGTTTCGCCTGGTCACGGGCCCTTCGTTGTCCCGAGCCGCCTGACGGAATCGAACCGTCGACCTACGCATTACGAGTGCGTCGCTCTAGCCGACTGAGCTAAGGCGGCAACGATCAGCAAGTGTACGCCACCCGGCCGGACCCGCTGATCGGGATCCCCACCGGGACCGGGCGGCCGAGGGAGGCACCTTTCCCGGACCGGGGCGCCGTAACCTGACGTTCTCCAGACAGCGCCGTCGACCCGGCGGCACTACGCTGCGCAGATGACGGACGACCATGCTGCTGGCCTCCCGGACCAGCATCCCACTCCGCACGGGTCGGACGGCAACGGTGACCAGGGCGAGACGGGCCCGGGCCACCGGGCCACTGGTCCGGAGCCGGCAGCGCCAACGCCCGGGCCGCCGCCGAGTGGCCCACACGCCAGTGAGGCGGCCGGCGGGCAGCCGGCGCACCGCCCCCGCAGCACCGACCCGCTCGAGCTGGGCTTCACCCCGCGCAGGCCGGTGCCGTGGCTGGCGCCGCTCCTGCTGATCAGCACCGGTATCCGGACGCTACTCGCGCTGCTGTTCGGCGCCTACCTGGACAAACGGGAGCTACAGCACACCTTCGACGCGACGGTGACCCGGCAGGTCGGGCCGGACGGTGGGCTCTGGCTGGACTACGTCGCCGACCTTGGTGATGGCTTCGACGCCACCTACTCGGTGGCGTACCTGCTGGCCCAGCGGGAGCTGACGGTGGACGGGCATCGGCTGCCCCGGGCGCAGGTGCTGGTGCTGGGGGGTGATCAGGTCTACCCGTCGGCGGCCTTCGACACATATGAGGACCGGTGCAAGGGCCCGTACCAGGCGGCGCTGCCGGTCACCCCGCCCGAACAGCCGACGCTCTTCGCGATCCCGGGCAACCACGACTGGTACGACGGCCTCACCGCGTTCCTGCGCCTCTTCGTCCGGTCTCGGGACCGACACTTCGGCGGCTGGAACACCGCGCAGACCCGGTCGTACTTCGCGGTGGAGTTGCCAGCGGACTGGTGGTTGTTCGGCCTGGATGACCAGTCCGGCTCATACCTGGACGACCCGCAGCTCAGCTACTTCGACTCGGTGGCGGAACGGCTGGGGCCGCAGAGCCGGGTGATCCTGGCCGTCCCGATGCCGACCTGGGTCAAGGCCACCACGAAAGACCCCTCGGCGTACGACTCGATCGACTACTTCATTCGCACCATCGTCGCACCGACCGGGGCCCAGGTACGCCTGCTCATCTCCGGCGACCACCACCACTACGCCCGTTACGTGGGGCCGGACCGTCAGCTGATCACCTGTGGTGGCGGCGGCGCGTACCTCTATCCGACGCACGTGTTGCCCCAGCGCATCCAGGTCCCGCCGAAGGAGACGCTGGCGCGGCGGGCGAGCGCCCCGCACTCCTACGAGCTGGCGGGACGCTATCCGGACGCGGCGCGGTCCCGGCGGTACGCCTGGGGCATCTTCGCGCGGCTGCCGTGGCGCAACCCGGGCTTCACCACGCTGCTCGGCGCCCTGTACACGCTGCTGATCCTGTCGATGGTCGGTGTCTCCACGAACCACAACGGCACCCAGCTGCGGCTGTTCAGCGTTCCGTTGGTGGCGATGCTGCTGGTGACCCTGACCGCGACGGTCCTCTTCGCCGAGGCACCCGGTGCCGTGCAGCGACGGCTCCGGCACTGGCTGCTCGGCCTGGGGCACGGTCTGGCCCACCTGGGGTTGGCGGCCGTCGGCACCTGGGTGTGGCTGGCGCTGCCGTTCCACGACTGGCCGTGGCCGTTGTCGGTGGTCGCCGCGGCCGTCTTCTTCGGCTCGGTGGGCGGGCTGGCGGCCAGCCAGCTGGTGGCGGCGTACCTCCTGGTGGCCAGCGCCTTCGGGGTCAACGCCAACGAGCTCTTCGCCGGGCAGGGGATCGAGGACTCGAAGGGTTTCGTCCGCATGCGCATCGCCCCGGACGGGACGTTGACGATCTACCCGATCGGGGTGGATCGGGTGGGCCGCCACTGGCAGGTCAACCCCGACCAGTCGGCTGAATCGTCGTGGCTGGTCCCGCGGACCCCACTGGAGCCCCGCCTGGCCGAGCCCCCGGTGGTCCTCCGCTGAGCCACGGCCGCCGCTCGCGGGGGGCAGCCGCAGCCGTCGTCGCACCCCGCCTCGTCGTCGTCGCGTCGCGATCACGCTCAGCTGCGGTCGCGCGCCTCGTACGCCTGGCGCGATCCGCAGACGTCGGAGAGCGCGCACCGGCGGGTGGATCCGTCGGCGATCTGCCGGACAGTGACCGTCTGGCTGGGTGGATGCCGGGACACGACCTTCGCGGTGCCCGCTGGTGTCTCCACTCGCTGACCCGAGGCGGGGTAGGCACCACTGTCGGAGTAGAGCGGATGCTCGAACTTGAGGCAGCACATCAGCCGGCCGCACGCGCCGGAGATGCGCAGCGGGTTGAGGGGCAGATCCTGGTCCTTGGCCATCCGGATGGTCACTGGCTCGAAGTCGGTGAGGAAGGTGGCGCAGCACAGGTCCCGCCCGCAGGAGCCGATGCCGCCCTGTACCCGGGCCGAGTCGCGGGCGGAGAGCTGACGCAGCTCGACCCGGCAGTGCAGGGTCGCGCCGAGGTCCCGGACCAGCGACCGGAAGTCCACCCGGTGCGGGGCGGTGAAATAGATCGTGCTTCGCTCGCCGCCCTCCGTCGCACCACGCACGTGGTCTACGGCGACCACCTTCATCGGCAGATCGTGCTCCCGGATCAGGCGTTTCGCCGCGACCTTCGCCTCGGCTCTGCGCCGGCGTAGCAGCTCGTCGCGGCGCAGATCCTCCGTCTGGGCCAGCCCGGCGAGGCGGGGGAATCCCGCAGTGTCGTCGGAGGTCCACTCGGCGGCCCAGACGCACTCGGCCACCTCGGGCCCCTCGTCGGTGGGGACCAGCACCTTGTCGCCGACCTGGGGCCGAAACTCACCCGGGTCGAGGTAGTAGAGGCGCCCGTACCGGTGGAAACTGACCGCGCAGAGCATGCCCATACCCTCACCCTACGTCGCTGTCGGGCCCGTCCAGGGCCGCTGCCCTCGACCCATACACGGTGCTCACCAACCGACGTGGGTCGGGGTGTCGTAGCGGGAGGTTCCGGTGACCGGTGCCCGCCAGGGGGATTCGGCCAGGCTGGGCCCCCACTGCCGCAGGAGTGTCTCCGCCCCGTCGTAGGCGGCGGAGAGCACCGCCAGCACCCGCGCGGCGATCTCGGCCGCCTCGACCTCCGCCGCGGGGTGTGGCACCGACACCACGAGCTGCGCCGAGGCCGTGGGGGGCGCTGACGTCGCGGCAACCACCGCCACCGCCTCGGCCGAGCCCAACACAGCGGCCAGAGTCCGGGCGAGCGTACGCCGGCTGCGCTCGATCCAGTCGGCGAGGGCGGCGGCGTAGCCGGCGGTCGCCTCCAGCCGCCCCACCAGGCTCTCCGGCCCCTCGTCGAGGTGGCTCAGTAGCGCCGCCCGGTACTCCCCGAAGGCGGTCGCGGCGGTGCCGGACCAGAGCACCGATTCGGTGAGCGCAGCGGAGACCTCGTCATACCCCCGGACCAGGTGACGCACCGACCGACCGGCATCGGAGAAGGCCACGGCGGGTAGCTCCAGGAAGCTCCGGACCGCCGCACCGGGGAGCACCTGCATCCGGCGCAGCAGCGGCCAGACGGCATGTCCCTCCGGGGCGCCGGTGGCGAGCAGGGTGTCGACCCGACGCAGCAGGTCAAGGCCGGGCTCGGCGAGTCGCTCCAGTGGGTCCATCACGTCTCCCCCACGAACCGCCAACGCGCGTCCTGGTCGGTCTCGGCGTAGTTGTCGGCGGCGGACCGGACCGCGGCCGCCACCGCGGCCAGCTGCTGGGCGACCAGGTGAGCCTCGCGGGCGCGGTCATCGGTGGCGGCCGTCCACTGCCGGTGCAGGGCCCGGCCCACCTCGCCGGGGCGCCCCACCGCATCGCCGCCGAAGGCGACTCCCGGCGGATCAGTGGCCGGCGCGGCGTGAGAGAGGCTGGTCAGGGTCTCGCTCGCCGCCTCCAGCCGGAGAGCGAGGGCGCGCAACGCCTCCATTCAGGCCCCCGTGAGCGGGCGGTAGGCGGTGAAGGTCTCGTTGTGCAGCTTTTCCCGCGCCCACTGCGCGGCGTCGGCCGCGGCGGCCACCGCCGCCTGCACGGATCCGGCGATGTCGCGGGGTTGGCGGTTCTGCAACGTGCGGAGGAACCGCACATCGGTGATCTGCCCCGCCGCGGTGACCACCACCTCCACCAGCCCGTCCGGGGAACGGACCGTGACCTCGACCGTCGTCACCGCCTGGTCGAACTCGGCCTGCAGGGACTCGATCCGGCGGTAGCGCCGCACCGCTTCCTCGATCCAGGCTTCGTCGATCTCCCCCGGCGGCATCGCGTCCTCCCGCACTGGCGTTACTGAGCGTTGCCCCCGCGTCACCATGGCACACCGGACCGTACCGCACCGGAGTGGAGCGTGTCGATGCCGCCCAGCTGCCCAACGCCCTGCTGCCGCGACCACTGACCGCCGTCCCCAAGAGCCGGAGACAGTCCAGGTCAGCCCTTCCAGAGGGCGAGCATCATCGCCTCGACGGCGATCCGGGGCTTGACGTTCGCCTCGATCGCGGCCCGGCAGGCCAGGACCGCCTCCAGGCGACGCAGCGTGCCGTCGGCATCCCACTTGCGCGCCCCCGCCTCGGCGACGGGGGCGGTATCGGTGTGTACCGGTTCGACCGGGGCGCCCAGCGCCATCGTGAGCGCGTCCCGGTAGAAGCCGGCGAGGTCCACCAACGCCCGGTCCAGCGCATCCCGCTGCGCCCGGGTCGCCCGGGACTTCTGCCGCCGCTCCAGCTCCTTTACCTGCCCGGCGGCGCCCCGGAACGCGCTGGCCGCTCGCCGACCGGTGCCGCCCGCGCCGAGGGCCGTCTCCAACGCGGCCCGTTCGGCCGCATCGGTGTCCGCCACCAACGCCGTGGCCTCCGCCTCGGCGGCTCCGATCAACGCGGCGGCGGCGTCGATCGCCGCGCCCACCCCGGTGAGCTGGCGGGGTACCGCGAGCACCGCGTCCCGCCGGGTACGCGCCTGCGGGTCCCGGGCCAGCCGCCGGGCCCGCCCGACGTGCCCCTGGGCCGCGGCGGCCGCCCAGTTCGCCACGTCGGGCTCGACGCCGTCACGCCGAACAAGCACCTCGGCGACCGCCGCCGGTGCGGGCTGCCGCAGGGGTACGACCCGACAGCGCGACCGGATGGTCACCGAGATGTCGTCGGGGTGGATGGACGGCGCGCAGAGCAGGAAGACCGTTCGCGGGGGCGGCTCCTCCACCGCCTTCAACAGGGCGTTGCCGGCGGCCTCGGTGAGACGGTCGGCGTCCTCGATGACCACCACCTGCCACCGCCCGCCGGAGGGGGTACTGGCGGCGCGGAGCACCAGGGCGCGCATCTCGTTGACGCCGATGGAGAGCCCCTCCGGCACCACCAGCCGGACATCGGCGTGGGTGCCGGCCATCGTGGTGTGGCAGCCGGGGCAGGTGCCGCATCCGCTGCCGTCCCCGCACTGGAGGGCGGCGGCGAAGGCTCGCGCGGCGACCGACCGCCCCGACCCGGGCGGCCCGGTGAAGATCCAGGCGTGGGTCATCCCCGCCCCCGGTTCACGCTCCGCCGGCTCGGGTGTCCCGGCACGGAGCACGGCGGCGGCGTCGGCGGCGGCCCGCCGCAGCACGTCCACCGCCTCGTCCTGGCCGACCAGGTCGGCGAAGACGTCTGGCATCAGGTCCGACGCTCCATCGTCACCAGCTTCGGGTCGGATAACTCGGAGTGGACCGCGGTGTCCGGCCCGCTCGCCGCTGGCGGGTTCGGCCTACTCGCCGCGGGTGCGTTCGCCGCCGGCCCACCACTCGCCGCCGGCGGGTTCGGCCCGCCGGCCTGGGCGCCGAGCAGCTCGGCGACCCGCCGAGCCACCTCGTCGGCGATCTCGTCGGTTGGCCGGGCGGCGTCCAGCACCAGGTAGCGCTTCGGGTCGGCGGCGGCGAGGTCGAGGAACGCGTACCGGACCCGTTCGTGGAAGCTGACCGACTCGGCCTCCAGGTGGTCGGGGGTCCCGCTCCGGGCAGCCACCCGGGACAGCCCGGAACTCGGATCGATGTCCAGGAGCACCACCAGGTCGGGCTTGAGCCCGCCGGTGGCCCAGGAGGAGAGCCAGGAGACCTCGTCAACGGGGAGCGTCCGCCCCGCGCCCTGGTAGGCCAGGGACGAGTCGATGTAACGGTCGCTCGCCACCACGGCACCCCGGAGCAGTGCCGGCCGCACCACGGTGGCCACGTGGTGGGCCCGGTCGGCGGCGTAGAGCAGCGCCTCGGCGCGGGGGGAGGGGACCTCGGAACCCGGCTGACCGAGCAGCAGGGACCGGATTCGTTCACCGATTCCGGTGGCGCCGGGCTCACGGGTGACCACCACGTCCCGCCCCTGGTCCCGCAGCCGCCCGGCGAGCAGAGCGAGCTGGGTGGACTTGCCGGCTCCCTCGCCCCCCTCGAAGACCACGAACAGCCCGGCGGAGGTGAACGGCTCGGCTGGCGTCAGCGGTCGCCCACGCATCGAGCCCCACAGGTCGGCCAGGACGGGAACGCCCTTCTTGTCGTCCATCTGCCCGAACGCGCTGATTCCAGCGAAGATGCCCGCCAGCCCCGCGGCGAGCAGCAGCAGCCGGGTGGATGAGATCGAGATCCCCAGGTTGGCGACTTCGAAGCGGCGGGAGCCACCAACCCCGGCGAGCAGGCTGCTCAACGCGATGGCCAGGATCAGCACCATCCGGGTGCCGATCTGCACCACTGCGAAGACCCGCCCCCGCACCTCGTCGGCGATCTCGCCACCGAGCAGCGTGGTGCCGGCGAGGAAGGCCATGCCGGCGCCCGCGCCGACCAGGACCGCACCCACCATCGCCATGGAGAGGTGGATGGCGAAGGCCAGGGTCATCACCGCGGCGCTGGCGAGCACGATGCTCATGCCGAACCAGCGCCGCCGGGACATCTCCTTGACGATCATCGGACCGAGCCCGATGCCGATCGACAGGCCGATGAAGATGGCCCCGAACAGCAGGTAGAAGGCGGCGTCGCCGGCACCGAGCGAGTTGGCGAAGAAGCGGGCCGTGCCGATCACGATGCCCCCGCCGGCGAAGGCACCGAAGATGCCCAGCACCAGACCCCGGACCAGTGGGGTCTGGCCGATGAACCGCCAGCCGTCCTTGAACTGGCGCAGCATGCTCTGCTCGGTCTGGTCCCGCTGGGCGGCAGGGCCCTGGCTGATCTCCCGGATGCCGTACGCGACCACCACGGCGATGGCCAGCCGGGAGAGCGCGTTGAACCAGAGCGCGAGCTGGGCCGGCTCGGCCCAGTCCGGAGCGGCACCACCGGTGGCGGCCCGGACCACGCCGTCCAGCGCGGCGAGGACGGTCGCCGCGAGGACCGGGGTGAGGCCGTACGTGGTGATCAGCGTGAGCTGGTTGGCCGCTTCGAGCCGGGCCCGCGGGATCAGGTTCGGGACCGCGGCCTCCTTGGCCGGAATCCAGAGCAGGGTGATCGACTCGATCAGGAACGTGGCGATCGTGGCCCACCCGACCACCACCGCGCCACTCGCCCCCAGGACCGCGACCAGCGGGATCGAGGCGAAGAGCAGGAACCGCAGCAGGTCGCAGATGACCATCGTCCAGCGGCGGTCGAACCGGTCGGCGAAGACGCCGGCGATCGGCCCGAGGAGCAGAGCCGGCAGCAGCCGGATCGCGATGACCGTGCCGAAGGCCGCGCCCTTGGCGGTGTTCCCCTCCACCTGGGAGGCGGCGAAGACGGAGGTGGCGAGCAGGCCGAACCAGTCACCGAACGAGGCGGCACCGAGCACGATCCAGAGCCGCCGGAACGGGCGGATGCGCAGGACTGATCGGATCGCGGCGTAGCCCGAGTGGTCGGGCTGGCTGGCCGGCGCCGCGGTCCCGGACGGGCCCGCCGGTCCGGACTCGGCTGCGGGCGACGAACTGTTGGCCGACGCGCCGTTCTGCTGGCTTTCGATGGCCGTACCTCCACATGGCGACCCGTTACTGGGCGGTCTCGGTGCAACACTCTAGCCCCGGCCCGATGGCATACCGCTGTGACATTCCCCTGCTCGCCGAGCCTAGGCGCGGGGGTCCACCGCCCGCAGCCCGCCCGAGGCGAGGTGCTTGGGCATCGACCCCGGTACGGCTAGCGTGCACCACGTGGCCCCCGACACCGCGGAACTGCGTGCCCGACTCGACGACGCGACCGCCCACCTCGACCCGCCGTACGCGGTGGTTGACCTCCGGGCGTTCGACGCCAACGCCACCGCCCTCGCCGAGCGCGCCCGCGGCAAGCCGGTCCGCCTGGCCAGCAAGTCGGTCCGCTGCCGGACGCTGATCTCCCGGGCCCTGGCCACTCCCGGCTGGGCGGGTGTGCTGGCGTTCACCCTCGCCGAGGCGCTCTGGCTGGTCCGGTGCGGGGTCACCGACGACGTGGTGGTGGCGTATCCCGCGACCGACCGGGCCGCGCTCGCCGAACTGGCCGGTGATCCGACGCTCGCCGCCGCGGTGACCCTGATGATCGACGATCCCGCCCAGCTCGATCTGGTGGACGCCGTCCGCGCCCCAGGTCGCCGGCCCGAGCTGCGGGTCTGCCTGGACCTGGACGCCTCCTGGCGACCGCTGGGCGGGCGGCTGCACCTCGGGGTGCGCCGCTCGCCGGTGCATGATCCACAAGCGGCCGGCGCGCTCGCCGCCACCGTCGCCGACCGGCCGGGATTCCGGCTGGTCGGGTTGATGGCGTACGAGGCACAGATCGCCGGGATGGGCGACGCGCCGCCGGGGCGGGCGCTGCTCGGCGCGGCGATCCGACTGGTTCAACGCGGGTCGTACCGGGAACTGCTGTCCCGCCGGGGCGCGGCGGTGGCGGCGGTCCGCGAGCATGCCGAACTGGAGTTCGTCAACGGTGGCGGCACCGGCAGCCTGGCCGCCACCAGCGCCGATCCCGCGGTCACCGAGGTCGCCGCCGGGTCCGGACTGTACGGACCGACGCTCTTCGACACCTACCGGGCCTGGCGCCCGGCCCCCGCCGCCTTCTTCGCCTGCGCGGTAGCCCGCCGGCCGGCGCCCGACTACGCCACCGTGCTCGGCGGCGGCTGGATCGCCTCCGGGCCGGCCGAACGTAGTCGTCTCCCCCGCCCGGTCCTCCCAGCTGGCCTCCGGCTGGTCGGCGCGGAGGGCGCCGGCGAGGTGCAGACTCCGCTTACCGGCCGGGCCGCCGACACGCTTCGGATCGGCGACCGGGTCTGGTTTCGGCACGCCAAGGCCGGCGAGCTCGCCGAGCATGTCAACACACTCCACCTGGTGGAGGCGGAGACCGTCGGGACGGTCGCCGCCACGTACCGCGGTGAGGGGTGGGCCTTCCTCTGAGGGCCGCACCACCGACGCCGGAGCCCGGGTCCCGCCGCCCGGACCGTTCGAAACCGGTCCGGGCGGCGGGACGCCGGTCAGGCTGGCTGGGCGACCTCCACCGGCCGGTCGACGCCCCCCCGATCGTCAACCTGGCGGTACAGGTACTCCCGAATCAACGCCTTGGCCTCGACGAGCACCCGGTCGTCACCCTCCTGCCGCCGGCGGAACGCCAGCTGGATGAGCGCATCAGCACCCTCGACCGCGATCTCGAGATGGAACTGGAGCTCCGGGACGTCGGTGAGTCCGAAGCGCTCGGTGAGAACACGAGCCAGTTGGTCCGCGATCACCCCGTTGTTGTCCCGTTGCTCATCGAGCAGGTGCAGGTCGACCACGTCGCCGAAGTGCAGGGTACGGAACCCGGGAACGGTGCGGTGCATCGTGATGTACTCGTCGATCGCCGCGTCAACCCCATCCCACCAGTGGGTGAGGTCGTTCGAGGCGAACCTCTCGTCGAGCCGCTGGAGATAGGACTCCATTGTGCGCAGGGTCAACGCCTGCACGATCGCCCGCTTGTCCGGGAAGAACTGATAGACCGACCCAATCGCCACCTCGGCGCGCTCGGCGAGCAGCGTCGTGGTCAGCCCCTCGTACCCCACCTCGTCGACGAGCTCCGCACAGGCGTCCAGCATTCGCTGGACTCGAGCGACACTTCGACCCTGCACCGGTACGCGGCGCAGCGGCCCGGTCGTGGCGGCTGGTGTGGACACTCGCCACCCCCCTTCGACGGAAGAACATATCTGCACGTCACGAGTCCGTGACTACCGGTACAACGAGCGGAACTCGATTACGGTATTTACCAGGCACAACGTTCCTGATATGAAGTCACTTCATATTCATTTCGAGGAGCGTCCATGGCCGCTACCGCAAGCTCCGTAAGCGCCTGGTCCAACTGGGCCGGCAATCAGCGTGACACCGCCACCAGCGTGCTACGCCCCACCTCACGCGCCGACATCGCGGCGGCGGTACGGGCCGCCGCGGCAGCCGGGGAGCGGATCCGCCCGGTTGGCAGTGGCCACTCCTTCACCCCCGTCGCCCGGACCGACGGTCATCGGATGGAGCTGACGGACCTGGCCGACGAGGTGCGGGTCGACCTCGATCGCCGGCTGGTCACGGTACCCGCCGGCACCACGCTACGAAACCTCAACCGGCTACTCGCCGGCTACGGCCTGGCCCTGCCCAACCTCGGTGACATCGACGCGCAGACCGTGGCCGGCGCGATCTCGACCGGCACCCACGGCACCGGAGCCCGGTACGGCTGCCTGTCCACCTTCGTCACCGCACTCACCCTGGTCACCGGCGTCGGCGAGGTGCTGCACTGCTCCGCCGACGAGCACCCGGAGGTCTTCGCCGCCGCCCGGGTCTCGCTCGGCGCGCTCGGCGTCCTGGTCGATGTCACCCTGAGCTGTGTGGACGCGTTCGTGCTGCAGGCACACGAGCGGCCCGCCCCGCTGGCCGGAGTGCTGGCCGAGTTGCCCGAGCTGGTAGCGCGACACGACCACGTCGAGTTCTACTGGTTCCCCTACACCGACCGGGTCCAGATCAAGAGCAACGACCGGGTGCCCGTCAACGACCGTCCGCTGCCGCACTGGCACCGCTGGTTCAACGACGAGTTCCTCTCCAACACGGTTCTCGCCGGGGCCTGTCGGCTCGGCCGGGCCCTACCGGCACTCGCCCCCCGCATCAGCTCCGTCGCCGCGCGGGTGCTCACCGAACGCCGCTACACCGGCCCCTCCGACGCGGTCTTCTGTAGCCCACGTCGGGTCCGCTTCGTCGAGATGGAGTACGCGCTGCCCCGCGCGGCCCTCGCTCCGGCCCTGGCCGACCTCCGCCGCATCGTGGACCGGCTGCCGGTCAAAGTCCTCTTCCCGGTCGAGGTCCGGTTCAGCGCCGCCGACGACATCTGGCTCTCGCACGGCTACGGCCGGGACTCCGCGTACCTCGCCGTCCACCAGTACGTGGGGATGCCGTACGAGCCGTACTTCCGCGCCGTCGAAGAGCTGGCCGAAGGGCTTGGCGGCCGGCCGCACTGGGGCAAACTGCACTGGCGCGACGCGGCCTCCCTGGCCCCCGCCTATCCCCGGTGGGACAGCTTCCGGGCCGTCCGGGACCGGCTCGACCCGCACCGGGTGTTCGCCAGCGCACACCTGTCCCGCGTCCTCGGCTGACCACACCCGGCCCGTCTCACCTCGGCTGACCGCGGGCCGGTGGACGCGTCACTCGGCCGCGCTGCCCGCCCGCTTCGGCTTCGCCGCCTTGGCCGCGGTGTTCTTCGCCGTCGCCGTCTTCTTCGCCGCCTTGGTCGCCGCCGCGGTCTTCTTCGTCGCCGCCGCCTTCTTCGTCGCCGTCGCCTTCTTGGCCGGCGTCGTCTTCTTGGCCGGCGCGGCCTTCTTGGCCGCCTTCTTCCGCGGTGCCGGGCCCTTCTCCCGCTTCTCGGCGAGCATCTCCGACGCCTGCTCCAGGCTCAGCGCCTCCGGCGTCTGACCCCGCCGCAGCGACGCGTTGGTCTCCCCGTCGGTCACGTACGGCCCGAACCGGCCATCCTTGATGACCAGCGGCTTCTCGGTCAACGGGTCGGCACCCAACTCCCGCAGCGGAGGTGCGGGAGCCCGACGCTGCCGGGTCTTCGGGGCGGCCAGCAGCGCCAGCGCCTCGTCCAGCGTGACCGTGAACATCTTCTCTTCGGACTCCAGCGACCGGAACTCCTCGCCCCGCTTCACGTACGGGCCGTAGCGGCCGTTGTTCGCGAAGACCTCGTTGCCCTCCGGATCGACACCGACCAGCCGCGGCAGGCTCAGCAGCCGCAGCGCCTCGTCGAGGGTGAGGCCGTCCGGCGACTGGGAGCGCAGCAGGGACGACTTGCGCTCCCCGCTGGCCACGTAGGGGCCGAACCGGCCCGACTTGAGCAGAATCGGCTCTCCGGTGGCCGGATCCTCCCCGAGCTTGCGCTCACCACCGCCACCGAGAAAGAGCTCGTGCACCTTCTCCGGAGTCAACTCATCCGGGGCCAGCCCCTCCGGAATCGGAGCCCGGTCGCCCTGACCGCCGCCCTCCTCACCCTCGACGGCGGCCGCCTCCCCGGGCAGTTCCCGCTGCAGGTACGGCCCGTAACGGCCCACCCGGACCACGACCGGCCGCCCCTGGTCGTCGCTGAAGAGCGGAATCGAGTTGACGCTCCGCGCGTCGATCTCACTCAGGTTCTCGGTGACCAGCTTCTTCAACCCACCGGAGCGGGCAATATCCTGGTCACCCGCGCCGTTGGTGGTGCCGAAGTAGAACGCGGTGAGGAAGTCCACCGCCGCGTGGTCGCCACCGGCGATCTCGTCCAGCTCGTTCTCCATGCTGGCGGTGAAGCCGTAGTCGATCAGGCGCGGGTAGTGCCGCTCCATCAGCCCGACCACGGCGAAGGCCAGGAACGACGGGATCATCGCCTGGCCACGCTTGACGACATACCCCCGGTCCTGGATGGTCTGCATGATCGAGGCATAGGTGGAGGGACGGCCGATGCCCAGCTCCTCCAGCGCCTTAACCAGGGACGCCTCGGTGTAACGGGCGGGCGGCTGGGTGTGGTGCCCCTGCGCGGCGAGCTGCTCACCGGTGAGCGGCTGGTCCTTCACCAGCGTCGGCAGGCGCCGCTCGGCATCCTCCGCCTCGGCGTTCTCGTCGTCGCTGGACTCCACGTAGGCGCGGAGGAAGCCCGGGTCGGTGATGGTCTTGCCGGTGGCGCCGAAGTCCGCTTCCTCACCGGCCGCCGTCACGGCACGGATCCGCACCGAGACGCTGGAGCCCACGGCATCGGTCATCTGGGAGGCGACGGTGCGCCGCCAGATCAGCTCGTAGAGCTTGTACTCCTCAACCGACAGCTCGTTGCGCAGCTCACCCGGGGTGCGGAAGGTGTCGCCCGCGGGACGGATCGCCTCATGCGCCTCCTGCGCATTCTTCACCTTGCCGGTGTAGCGACGCGGCTCCGGCGGAACGCAACGTTCCCCGTACAGCTCGACGATCTGCTGACGGGCCGCGGCGATGGCGGTCTCCGACAGGTTCACCGAGTCGGTACGCATATAGGTGATGTAGCCGTTCTCATAGAGCCGCTGCGCGGTGCGCATCGTCTGCTGCGAGGAGAAACGCAGCTTGCGGGCCGCCTCCTGCTGCAGCGTCGAGGTGATGAACGGCGCGTACGGGCGGCGACGGTATGGCTTCTCCTCGACCCGGGTGACCGTGAACGGCCGGTCCGCCAGCCGGGCGGCCAGACCTCGGGCCCCGCCCTCGTCCAGGTGCACCACCCCGGCACCGGGACGGACCCGCCCGGTGGTCGGCTCGAAGTCCTTGCCGGTGGCGATCCGGTCACCGTTGAGCGCGACCAGGGTGGCGTTGAAGGTGCGGGGACCACCACCGGGCTCTTCGGCGGCGAGCGTGGCGAGGATGTCCCAGTACTCGGCGCTGCGGAACGCCATCCGCTGCCGCTCCCGCTCGACCACGATGCGGGTCGCCACCGACTGCACCCGGCCCGCCGAGAGCTTCGGCATGACCTTCTTCCACAGCACCGGGGACACCTCGTAGCCGTACAACCGGTCGAGGATGCGACGGGCCTCCTGGGCATCAACCAGATCGCGGTCGATCTCGCGCGGATTCGCCACGGCAGCCCGGATCGCCGCTTTGGTGATCTCGTGGAAGACCATCCGCTTGACCGGAACCTTCGGCTTGAGGGTCTCCACCAGGTGCCAGGCGATCGCCTCGCCCTCCCGGTCCTCATCCGTAGCCAGGAGGATCTCGTCAACCTCCCGGGCCAGCTTGGTCAACTTACTGATCTGCTGCCGGCGGTCGGACGAGACGACGTAGAGGGCGTGGAAGCCGTTGTCGACATCGACGCCGAGCCGGGCCCACGCCTCGCCCTTGTACTTCGCCGGCACATCGGCGGCGTTTCGCGGCAGGTCTCGGACGTGCCCGAAACTGGCCTCCACGACGTACCCCGGGCCAAGGTAGCCCGAGATCGTCTTGGCCTTCGCCGGGGACTCGACGATGACCAGACGGGTGGTTCCAGCATTGCTCGGCACGTCTCTCTCCGACCTCACTCCCGCATCGCGACCGCTGTGGGGTCCGGTACGGGGCGCATTGACCCCGCCGGTGCCCAACAGCCCGGATGTCCAACGTAACGCGTCGTCCGGGATTCCGGTTTCGTGGGCGACAAACACCGGAGGGACCCGACCCGGCGTCACCGTACACTGCCCGTAGGCCTGACCACCGCTTCCCGTGACGAACGGGACCCAACGCACCCGGTCGGGGCGGTGTGCCGACCGAGGAGCTGCCACTCCGCCCACCCTGGGGTCGCGGCTGTCGAGCGCCGCCGCTCAACCGCGGTACGGCCAGGCCACCTGGGGCACGGTGGGGGGTGGGTCGCCGACCAGTTCGGCGAAACGGTTCAGCAGGTGACGCCCGGTGAACCGGTAGGCCAGGCCGGCCGGGCCCGGTTCCGGCGAAGCGGGCAACCCCACCGCGGCGAGCGCCGCCCCCACCCGCTGGTGGGCAGCGGTCCCGAGGCGAAGCAGGACAGCGGACTCCGCCATCGAACCGGCCGCGACGAACCACAGCCGCAGCCCTCGCCCATCCAGGTGGAAGGCGTCGGGGGGATGCTTCGCCGGGCCGCGCAGCCACGCCGCCACGAGCGGCTTCAGCACCCTCGTGTACGCCGTCCGCACGGTATGCCGTCCACCGCCCGCCGCCGCCCAGCTCGTGGGAACGTGTCGCGCCTGCAACTCGGCGGCCAGCACATGCACCCGCCAGGCATCGTCAACCACCACGGCCAGGCGGGCGGTGCCTCCCATCACGGACCCCTCGGCGGGTCCGGCGAGCAGGCCGGCCAGGTCACCGACGGCGGGTTCGGTGGCCTCGACGCCGAAGAAGGCCAGCTGACAACCCGCGTCGTGGCCTCGTTGCTGGCGGTCCGCCGAGTCAGCCCGGGCGGCGGCCGCACCCGGACGCACGGCCCGGGCGGCGGCAACACTCGGACGCACGGCCCGGCTGGCGCGGCCCCGGGTGGCGGGCGGGGCCAGCTCGGGCGCCGGGAAGAGCCCCGGCGCCGACTCCCCGTCCACCGGCCCGGTCAACGGCACTCGGGGACCTCGGCGAAGGCGCGGGTCAGCTCCTCCGAGTTCAGGTTACGGGCGTCCAACACGCCGGCCTCGTACTCCTGGTTCAGGATCTGGACCGCATCCCGCACCCCGTCGTAGAAGGCGGTGGACTCGCTCGTGCTGAGGCTGTCGATGGAGTCCCGGGCCTTGGCGTATGCGTCCCGCATCCGCGCCAGCGAGGCGCGGACCCGCGCGGACACCTCGGCGCCCTGCTCCGCGTCGGGAACACCGGCCTGCTCCACCCGGTGCCGCGCCATCTCGCTGGCCCGTGCCGCCCCGTCGAAGAGCCGCACCAGGTTCTCCTTGGCCTGAGCCGGACTGGTCTGGGCGGTCATCTGCTGGTCGGTGCTGCTGGTGAGCTTCCTGATCTCGGCTCGCCAGGGGGTCAGGGCGGAGCAGACCGACGTCGCCCACGCCCCGGGGCTCGGCCCACCACCGCATCCGGTGATCAGGACAACCGCAGCCAGCACTGCCGCCAGCCTTCCGGCTGTCGCCCGGCACACACGCATGCGTTGCAGCGTACGGTGTCGCGCCGCCCCGTACAGCGATCAGGTGCACCGGGTATCCGCACCACCGCCCTCCCGACGTGGGCCGGGAAGGCGGCGGGTGCGCGGTGCGGTGTGGACAGATCAGGACCGGACCGCCGCTGGACGTTGTTCCGGGCTGCCCGTGCCCGCGCCGGGATCATCCGACATCGATACCCCCTGGCGCTTGCTGAACAACACGGAGGCGACAATGATCAGGGTCGCGACCACGGCGATCGAGATCCGCAGTCCGGTGTTGCGGTCGTCGCCCACGCTCCAGGCCACCACGGCCGGCGCGATCAGCAGTGAGACCAGGTTCATCACCTTGATCAGCGGGTTGATCGCCGGGCCGGCGGTGTCCTTGAACGGGTCGCCGACGGTGTCGCCGATAACCGTCGCGGAGTGCGCCTCGGAGCCCTTGCCGCCGTACGCGCCGTCCTCGACCATCTTCTTGCTGTTGTCCCAGGCGCCGCCGGAGTTGGCCAGGAAGACGGCCATCAGGGTGCCCGCACCGATCGCCCCGGCCAGGTACGACGCGAGCGCGCCCGGCCCGAGCCCGAAGCCGACCGCGATCGGCGCCATGATCGCCAGCAGGCCGGGGGTCATCAGCTCCCGCTGCGCGTCCCGGGTGCAGATGTCGACGACCTTGCCGTACTCGGGGCGCTGGGTACGGTCCATGATCCCGGGCAGTTCCCGGAACTGCCGGCGAACCTCCATGACCACCGCCCCCGCCGAGCGGGACACGGCGTTGATGGCCAACCCGGAGAAGAGGAAGACCACCGCGGCACCGATGATCAGACCGACCAGGTTCCGCGGGTTCGCCACGTTCAGCGAGTTGAGGATCTCGCCGCCGACATCGGTGATGCCCGCGTCGGCGTAGGCGATGCGCAGCGTGTCGGTGTACGAGCCGAAGAGCGCGGTCGCGGCCAGTACCGCGGTGGCGATCGCGATGCCCTTGGTGATCGCCTTGGTGGTGTTGCCGACCGCGTCCAGCTCGGTCAGCGTGCGGGCACCGTCCGCATCGATGTCGCCGGACATCTCCGCCACGCCCTGGGCGTTGTCGGAGATCGGACCGAAGGTGTCCATCGCGACGATGACGCCGACCGTGGTGAGCAGGCCGGTACCGGCCAACGCGACCGCGAACAGCGACAGTGTGATGGAGCTGCCGCCGAGCAGGAAGGCGCCGAAGACGCCCGCCCCGATCAGCAGCGCCGAGTAGACCGCGGACTCCAGACCGACGCCGATGCCGGCGAGGATGACGGTCGCCGGGCCGGTCTGTGAGCTGCGGCCGATGTCCTGCACCGGGCGCCGGTCGGTCTCGGTGAAATAGCCGGTGAGCGCCTGGATCGCGGCGGCCAACACAATACCGATGACGACCGCGCCGATGGCCACCACGCGCGGGTTCTGGTCAACGTCGGCCAGTCCCTGGGTCAACTCGGCGAAGCTGGCCGGCAGGTACGTCCAGGCGGCGACGGCCACCAGTACCGCGGAGATGAGCGCGGAGGCGTAGAAGGCCCGGTTGATAGCGGTGAGACCGGAGCGGTCCGAGGTGCGCAGCCGGGTGATGAAGACGCCGATGATCGCGACGATCACACCGATGCCGGAGACGATCAGCGGGAAAACCAGCCCCTGCTCACCGAAGGCGGCCCGGCCGAGGATCAGCGCGGCGACCAGGGTCACCGCGTACGACTCGAACAGGTCGGCGGCCATGCCGGCGCAGTCGCCCACGTTGTCGCCCACGTTGTCGGCGATGGTGGCGGCGTTACGCGGGTCGTCCTCGGGGATCCCCTGCTCCACCTTGCCGACCAGGTCGGCGCCGACGTCGGCGGCCTTGGTGAAGATGCCGCCACCGACCCGCATGAACATGGCGAGCAGCGCGGCACCGAAGCCGAAGCCTTCCAGCACGGTCGGGGCGTCGCTCCGGTAGAAGAGGACGACCAACGCCGCGCCGAGGAGACCGAGGCCCACGGTGAGGAAGCCGACGACGCCACCGGTGCGGAACGCGATCTGCATGGCGGCCTCCCGGCCACCAACACGTTCCCGGGCCGCGGCGGCGACCCGCAGGTTGGCCCGGGTCGCCAGCCACATGCCGGCTCCCCCGATGAACGCGCTGAAGAGTGCGCCGATGACGAAGAAGGCCGATCGGCCGATCTTCACCGCGGTCTCGCTACCGTCGGTCTCGTGCACCGGCAGCAGGAAGAGCAGCAGCACGGCGACGACCACGAAGATCGCCAGGGTACGGAACTGCCGGAACAGGTACGCCGAGGCGCCCTCCTGCACCGCACCCGAGATTTCCTGCATATTGGTGGTGCCCCTGCCGGCGGCCAGCACGGTCCGCGTCAGCGCGGCGGCGAAAGCCAGCGCCACGGCCGCGATCACGGCGGCGAGAACCACGTACGTGACATTGCTCCCGGTGAGGGAGATCCCGCCGCCCTCGGCGGCCAAGGTGTCGGACATCTGTGTCCTCCTGTACCGAACGCTCGCGCCGACCGTGGAGACGCAGGGCCGGCGCCTGGATGCGGTGTCGCAAGCACGCGCCAACCCACCGAGCGGACCAGCGATGGAGCACCGTTCCCGCTGGCTGCGGAAGGGTTCACTTGCTGACAACCCGGGTACTGTAGCCCTCCGCAGTGTCAGAGGTCACACGTGGTGGTCATCGTGTCGGAATGATCTTTGTCGCTGTGCTATGAGGGAAATTCTGATATAGCGAAGCGCCGATCGAGATCAGAGACAGCCGGCCCGAGCCCAGGGCAGGGGCCGCCCCGACCGAAATCCGGTCTGCCCAGGTCGGACCGCGCAGGGGTCGGGTGGAAGGGCCTGGCAGGGGTCGGGTGGAGCCGGGGCGCTCAGCGGTCGAGCGGCCACACCATCTGCACCTCGGTGCCGACACCCCCATCCGCCGGACGCACCAGGAGATCGTCAACGAAGCCAGCGAGCAGCGCGAAGCCGACACCGGTGGTCAACGCGTCCTCGCTGAGCGACTCCCGGGCCAGTTCGTAGGGCGGCAACGCCGCAAGATCGGCGCCAGGCTCGATCGGCGCCCGGTCCACCACCCGGACGGCATATGTCCCGTAATCGGACATCTCCACCCGCACCGGGTCAGGCAGGTTGTGCTGCTGGTGCAGCGCCACCGCCCGGGTGCACGCCTCCCCGATCGCCAGTCGCACCTCGTCCAGCAGGCCCTGCCGGACCCCGGCGCGCCGCGCTACGGCGACACCAACCAGCCGCGCCGTGCGAACGTGCACCGGCGCGGGCGAGAAGGAGAGACGGACCACAGCCATCACGCGCCGGTCGCCGCGTCAACCGTCGAATACAGCGGGAAGACCTGGTCAAGCGCGGTGATGCGGAAGATCTTCAGCAGTGGCTCCCGGTCGCAGACCAGCGCGAAGGAGCCACCGGCGGTCCGCAGCCGTTTGAGGACACCCACCAACACGCCAAGCCCGGTGGAGTCGAGGAAGTCGACTCGGCCCAGGTCGACCACGACGTGCTCAACCCCGGCATCGACCAACTCGAACAGCCTTTCCCGGAGCTGTGGGGCGGTGTAGACATCCACCTCACCGCCGACCACGACCACCGCGAACCCCCCGACGGTGCGCGTCGCCAGCGACAGCTCCATCAGACCCTCCTCGCAAGAGCCGTAAACTCTCCACGGGCATTCAACCATCACCACCAGTAATACTGGTTACCACCAGCGCCCCGGCAGGCAGGCACTTCGCCCCTGACCAACGCTACCCATCCCCGAACATCCGTGCGAGTGTGCAGACGTGACCTCCGACAGCCCGGCACCCCGGCCGCGGCGCCCCGGCCGGCCGGGGGCACCCGCGGCTGCCCGAGCCGCAGCCCCCGGGCCGTCCCCGGCGAAGCTGCTGAGCCAGTTACGCGCCCGGCACGACGCCGACCCGGTAACCCACGTCGAACGGGTACCCGCCCGCGCCGGCGAGCCCGCGCCGTGGCCCAGCTGGGTCTCGGCAGACCTGCAGGCGGCGTTCACCCGGCAGGGCGTGACGACACCGTGGCAGCACCAGGCCGAAGCCGCCAACCTCGCCCACACCGGCAACCACGTCGTCGTCGCCACCGGCACCGCGTCCGGCAAATCCCTGGCCTACCAGCTACCGGCGCTGTCGACGCTGCTCACCGACCCCCGCGCCACCGTGCTCTACCTCGCTCCCACCAAGGCACTCGCCGTTGACCAGTTACGGGCCATCACCGCGCTGGAGCTGGAGGGAGTGCGCCCCGCCTGCTACGACGGAGACACCCCCCGCGCCGAACGGGAGTGGATCCGGCAGCACGCCCGGTTCGTGCTGACCAACCCCGACATGCTCCACCACGGCATCCTGCCCGGTCACGCCCAGTGGACGAGGTTCCTCCGCCGGCTCACGTACGTGGTGGTGGACGAGTGCCACAGCTACCGGGGCGTCTTCGGCTCGCAGGTCGCACACGTGCTGCGCCGGCTGCGCCGGCAGTGCACCCGCATCGGCCGTACGCCGGTATTCGTCCTGGCCTCCGCCACCTCGGGCGACCCGGCCGCGACAGCGGAACGACTCACCGGCCTGCCCGTGGCGGCGGTCACCGCAGACACCTCGCCCCGCGGCGGGGTGACCTTCGCGCTGTGGGAGCCGCCGACGCTGCCCACCCCGGCCACCTCCCCCAATGACACCGACCTCGCGCCGGTGCGCCGATCCGCGCTGCGAGAAACCGCCGACCTCCTCGCCGACGCGGTGGCCGCGGGGGTCCGCACGCTCGCCTTCGTCCGGTCCCGACGAGGGGCCGAGGCGGTGGCCTCCAACGCCCGACGGGCCCTCGACGAGGTGTTCTCCGGACTGGGCGACCAGGTGGCCGCCTACCGCGCCGGCTACCTACGGGAGGAGCGACGCGAGCTGGAACGGTCCCTCCTCAGCGGTGAACTGCGCGGACTGGCCTCGACCAACGCCCTCGAGCTCGGCGTCGACCTGGTCGGGCTGGACGCGGTGCTGATCTGCGGCTATCCCGGCACCCGCGCCTCGCTCTGGCAGCAGGCTGGGCGGGCCGGCCGCTCCGGCCAGGAGGCGCTGGCGGTGCTGGTGGCCCGGGACGACCCGCTCGACAGCTACCTCGTCCACCACCCCGAGGCCATCTTCGGGACCCCGGTTGAGGCGACCGTGCTCGACCCCACCAATCCGTACGTGCTCGGGCCACAGCTCGCCTGCGCTGCAGCCGAGGCGCCGCTCACCCCGGCCGACCTGGACCTGTTCGGGGAGGGCGCGAAAGAGGCGGTGGACGCCCTGGTCGAGGCCGGTGCGCTCCGGCAGCGCCCCACCGGGTGGTACTGGCGCCACCGAGAGCGCCCCCAGGTGGAGCTCCGTGGCGACGGCGGCGCACCGATCTGCGTGGTGGAGACCGCCACCGGACGACTCCTCGGCACGGTTGACGGTGGGTCATCGCACTTCCTGCTGCACCCCGGGGCGGTCTACCTGCACCAGGGCGTCTCGTACGTGGTCGACACCCTCGACCTCGCCGACGGGTGCGCACTGGTGCACCCCGAGGAGCCGGACTGGTCCACCCACGCCCGCGATGTCACCTCACTGTCGGTGGTGGCGGTCCGGTCGTACGTGGATGCCGGGCCGGTCGGGCTCTTCCTCGGCGAGGTCGACGTGACCAGCCAGGTCGTGTCCTACCAGCGACGCCGGATCGCCACCGGCGAGGTCATCGACACCCGACCCCTGGACCTACCGGCCCGGGAGCTGCGGACCGTGGCGGTGTGGTTCACGCTCTCGCCGGAATCCCTCACCGCGGGTGGAGTCGACCCGGCCGACGTGCCGGGCGCGCTGCACGCCGCCGAGCACGCCGCGATCGGGTTACTACCGCTGACCGCCACCTGCGACCGGTGGGACATCGGCGGGTTGTCCACCGCGACGCATCCCGACACCGGCGCGCCGACAGTCTTCGTCTACGACGGCCACTCCGGCGGGGCCGGCTTCGCCGAGCGCGCGTACGGGACGGCGGCGAGGTGGCTGCGGGCGACCCGGGACGTGGTTGCGGAGTGTGGCTGCGACTCCGGCTGCCCGTCCTGCGTCCAGTCCCCGAAGTGCGGTAACGGCAACAATCCGCTGTCCAAGGCGGACGCGGTCCGGGTCCTCGACATCGTACTGGCCAACCTGCCGTCCGGAGCGGTTCAGGCCAGCCGGGCTTCCTGAGCGGCAACGGGCCCGGCTCTCCGCGCACCAGCGGCGCGCGAAGCTCTCACCACTCGCCGCTTCGGCCACCGCCCTTCGACCACTCCACGCTTCGACGACTCCCCACCCGAAGGGAGATTGCATGCACCCCGACGCACTCCAGGCCCAGCAGCAGTTCCACATCCGCCAGCGAATCCGGATCATCGTCAAACCAGTACGAGGTCCATGCCGTCGCGCCGGACGGCTCGGAGGGGGAGCTACTGGCGTTCGCCCAGCAGAAACGGCTCGCGTTCAAGGAACAGGTAACCATCTACACCGACGACACAAAGCAGCAACCGTTACTCGGGTTCACGGCACCGCAGCGCCTTGACCTGGCAACTACCTACGACATCACGGATCATGCCGGAATCCCGATCGGCCTGTTCCGCAAGAACTTCGCCCAGTCGTTGCTGCGCTCCACATGGCAGCTGGAGCAACCCGGGTTGCCCCAGGTGACCGGGGAGGAACGCTCCCTGCCGGTCGCCCTGCTCCGCCACTTCGTTGAGGCGCTGTCCTGGCTGCCCTACCACTTCGATGTCGTCGCCAACGGCCAGCCTGCCTTCTCGGTCGTGAAGAAGTGGGGTCTCCGCGACCGGTATGCCGTGCAGATCCACAACCCACAGCTCGATCGTCGGCTGGTCATCGCCATGGCCATCGCCCTGGACGCGCTCCAGTCCCGCTGATCCGAGGCCACGGCTGCCGGAAGGCCAAGCTCAGCTTGCGGGGCCGTCGGCCCGGCCGCTTGGCACCTTCCCGGGCGCTCCCGCGGCCGCTGCGCCAGCCCAGCTGCCGGGTGCGCGTGCGTTTCAGCCACGCAGCGGGCCGGCGCGGGCCCGTCCGGTCGCGGCCCGGACCAGGCCCGGCAGCACGGTGGCGGGCACCTCCACGGTGACCAACAGATCCAACCCGTCGAGCCGGCAGGTGACGAGCCGGCCGCCATTCGCTGTCACGATTTCCCGGGCCGACTCGCAGGCGGTGGTGACGCCGAGTGCGGCGTCCGCCGCGCCGGCGAGCGCACCGAGGTCCGCCGCAACGCCTGCCTGCTGTCGGGCCACCCGAGCCGCCCCGACCGCCGCGCCCGCCACCCCGAGGACGACGAATGCGACGCCGACCGCGAGCAGCAGAACCGTGGCACCGCCGCGGTCGCCAGCGGCGGACCTCTGCCGCCTCCCCTCGCCTGTCGCCCACGGTCCCAACCGAGCCCCCTCGTCCCGGCCAGCGGCAGGACGAGCCCGACTCCCACCGCCGTTCACCCGCCCGCTCCGGCGCTACCGACGACAGCTTCGACCGGCGGGAAAGGCCCCGGGCCGGGTTCGAGCACGGCCACGGCCGTCGCCGTGACCATCAGCCGGGGCATTCGCGTCCCAAGAGCCCGGACCGGGGCGCGGACAGTGACGCGTACCCGCTGCCCGTCTCTGTCGATCGACACCTTCGCGCCCGGTGGGGCTACCACGCGGACCACGGCCCACCCATCTGCACCCCGGGATGTCGCGATCGCCGCCTCCCGGGCCGCGTGCAGACAGGCCCCCTTGGTGCCCACCGCGTCAACCGCCGTCAGACCAACGAAGAGGAGCAAGAGCAGCGCCGGCAGGCCGGCCGCCAGTTCGGCGGTGAAGGAGCCCCGATCTCGGCCGGCCCACCGGCACCGCCTCACTGAAGTGCCCGGTCGATGACGGCGGTCAGCGCAGTCTGCACGCTGTCAGAGGTGAGCACCTTGAGCAGGAGACCGGCGAAGGCGACTGCGGCGAGCGTGCCGACGGCGTACTCGGCGGTGTTCATCCCGGCGTCACCTCGCAGCCGGGCGGTGATTCTGCGCATGTCCATGATCCTTTCTCGAGGTTGGTCAGAGCACGTCACCGAGAACGGCGACGATCACCGGCACCAGGCCGGCGAGAATGAAGGCCGGCAGAAAGCAGAGCCCCAACGGCAGCACGATCAGAACCCCGGACCGACGGGCCGTCGCCTCCGCCGCCGTGGTCCGATCAGCTCGCAGATCATCGGCGAGACGGGCCAGGGCACCCGCCAGGGAAGCGCCGCTGGTTGCCGAACGGAGCGCAGCACCGACCAGACGCTCGGCGGCGGGCACCGCCGCAAACGTTGACCAGGCCTCCACCGGCTCCGCTCCGAGGTGGAGGAGACGCCCGACCCGGGCGAGCCGCTCCGCGAGGGGCCCGTCGAGCGCCTCCGCCACCGCCAGTACCGAACGGTCAACCGGGGCGCCGGCGCGCATCGCCGACGCGAGCAGGTCAGCAGCGAGCGGCAGGGCTGCGTTCTCCCGTCGGCGCCGTTCCCGGACGGCCGGTGACTCGACCCGATGCAGCAGGCGGTCGAGCAGCACCGCCACGGGCAGGGCGCCGAGCAGGCCGGGCACTCCGCCGGCCAGCACAGCGAGCGCCACGGCAGCGAGCCCTGCGACGAGCCGAATCGCGTCCCGCCGGTGCCGGGACTCCGCTGGGGTCACACCCGCCGGTCCGATCGGCGGCGGGCCGGGCGGGTGCCGGTCGAGGTCGCGCAGCCGACGGATCGGACGACGCCTCCTCCATCGGCCCCGGCACGGCTGGGCTGACACGGACCAACGCTTGGCAGTCAGCACCGGCGGGGTCATCCGATCTCCCCGCCGCGGATTGTGGTGAGCCGCTCTGTCCAGAGCAACCCAGCGATCTGGAGCATGACAGCGAGGACCGCACAGCTACCGCCGACCGCCGAGTGCAGTAGCACTGCGACCGGGTCGACACCGATGCCGTAGCCCAGACCAATGCCACCGAGCGGAAGCGCCGCGAGCAGCCAGGCGGTCGCCCGCGCCCCGGCCGCCTGCGCCGCCGCCGTGGCCCGCCCCCGGTCAGCGGCGCGGGCGTCCACGTCGATTCGTTCCAGCAAGTCGGCGAGGGGCGCACCGGTGCGATCAGCGAGCCGGACAGCCGCCCGGATCAGGGTGCCACCCGAACTTCCGGCCGCCGACAACGCCGTGGACTGGCCCACCGGCAGACCGGCTCGCAGATCAGCGGCGAGATCACAGAGTTGTTCGAGGTGACGGCGGCGGAGCTGGTGAGCCTGTCGGGCCGCCCGTCGCCGCAGCAGCGCGCGGACTCCCAGTGTGCCGTACGCACCGGCTACGACAGCGGCGACCGGGCCGCCCAGCAGGGCACCCATGGCGGCGGCCAGGACTGCCGAGAGCAGCAGAGTGCGCCGGGGCGCTGCCGCCAGAGAGCGGTACCGGGTGGAGATCGGCGGTGCACCCGCCACCCGCGTGACGGAGATCGAACCATCCCGGCGGCTACCGGAGATCGGGGGAGCCACCCCACTCGGGCGCCTCGAGTCACGCCGGGGCGGCGGCCCTGCCGAGCGGTCCTGCCCGCGCCGCTGGGGCTGCGCCAGCGACGGCATCGACCATGCCACGTCCCGCTCCGCCCGGAGCCCTCGTCTAGGCGACGGGGTGCTGTGCCGCAGGCTGGCAACCCAGGTCACGAGTGGGTCGTCAGCGACACCCGAGCCAGCGGGGGTCTGGACCCGTTGACGGACGAGCCAGGCCACCGACCCCGCCGCGACGACCATCAGGGGGACCAAGAGCAGCGAGAGCAGGAGCTGAGCCGAGGTCATCTGACACCTGCCGGACCGGGCCAGGGCCCCCGAAGGATCGGTGGCACCGCCACCTCCCGCTCATCCAGCAACTCGGCCAGGGTCCGGGCTGCCGGGCCGGGGCCGCCGTCCCGGCCCCACACCGGAACCGCTCTGACCAGCCGATCCGGGCCTTCCGGCAGGAGCAGGCAGATGGAATCCAGCGCCCGTCCCCGATCCGCACGGCGGACATGCAGCACCACCTGGAGTGCCGCCGCCACCTGCGCGTGCAGTGCGGGCCGGGGTAATCCACCGAGGAGACCGAGTGCCTCGAGCCGAGCCGGCACATCTGAGGGGGTGTTGGCGTGCAGCGTCCCTGCACCACCCTCGTGACCGGTATTCATCGCCACCAGCAGGTCCACCACCTCCCGGCCCCGGCACTCGCCGACGACGAGGCGGTCTGGTCGCATCCGCAGCGCCTGCCGGACCAGGTCGGTCAGGCCCACCGCACCGGCGCCCTCCACATTGGCAGTCCGTGCCTGCAACCCGACGACATGTGGATGCGCGGGGTACAGCTCAGCCGCGTCCTCCACCAAGACGATTCGTTCCGTGCCGGGAACCAGGCCAAGTAGCGTGTTGAGCAGTGTGGTCTTACCGGAACCGGTGCCGCCGACCACGAGGTACGCGAGCCGGGCTGCCACCACCGCGGCCAGCACCGGGGCGACCGCCCGTGGCACGCCCCCCTGACCGGCCATCTCGTTGAGCGTGAACGGTCGCTGCCGGAATGTCCGCAGAGAAAGGTATGGCCCGTCAGTGGCCACCGGTGGCAGGACCGCATGTAGCCGGGTGCCGTCGGCGAGCCGTGCGTCAACGTACGGTGAGCCGTCGTCCAGTCGCCTGCCCGCACTGGCAGCGAGTCGCTGCGCAAGCCGGCGGACGTCCTCCACCGAGCCCACCGGCACCGCGACTTCTTTCAGGCCCTCCCCTCGATCGACCCAGACGTGCACGTTGTTGACGAGAACATCGGTGACCCTTGGATCGGCCAAGAGCGGGGCCAGCGGACCGGCGCCCACCAGGTCGTCGCGCACCCGGTCGGCGAGGCGAAGCAGCGTGGTGTCGCCGAGCACCGCGGCGGCCGGCTCGGCACGTACGGCGGAGACGATCGCTGCCGGGGTGACCGGTGCCGACGAGGACGCGATTCGCTGTCGGACTCGTGCGGCGAGGCCGTCGTCTGCCGTGGTCATGCCGCACCCGGCGCCGCGCCGGTCAGTTCGTTGATGAGTCGTTGACACAGGGCGGCCAGTGGGCCCCGCCCATCTGCCGCCGGCGCTTCGCCCCGTTCCAGGCCGCGGCCGAGTGCCGGCTCCAGACGCACCGTGCCCGCCAGCGGCAGCCCGAGGGTCCGCGCGAGCTCGGTGGCCTTGAGCCGGCCGGGAGCGGGACCACGGACGATCAGGGAAAGGTCGGCGCAGTGTGGTGCGGCAGCGCTGACCACCCGAGCGGCAGCAGCGGTTGCGCGGAGTTCTGCGGGTACCACGACGAAGGCCCGGTCGACCGACTGTAGGGCGGTCACCGCCGCGCCATCCAGGTGACGGGGCAGGTCAACCACGACCACGTCGCGAGCCCGCCGGGCAGCGTCGAGGGTCGCCGCCATCGCCACGGCCGGCAACGACTGAAGATCACCTCGATCCCACGAGAGAACCACCAGGTCGCCCCGGCTGGGTAGGGCCTGCACCAGCGACGAGGCGTCCACCCGGCCGTCGGCGTCAGTCAGCGCGGGCCAGCGCAACCCGCCCAGTTGTTCCCAGCCCAGCACCAGATCCAGCCCGCCCCCGAGCGGGTCGGCGTCAACCAGCAGCGTCCGCAACCGGGAGCGGGCCGCGGTGACAGCGAGCCCGCCGGCGAGGACACTGGCACCGGCACCGCCCCGTCCCCCGAGGACGGCGACGACGTGGGCCGCTACCGGGTCAGCCTGCTCCGGGCCGCACTCGACGAACCGGTCGACCAGCCAGGGCTCGGCGGCGGGCAGGACGGCCACGAACTCGGCACCCATCAGATCGGCCACATCGCGGCCAGGGTCGAGGTGTCCAGCGTGTCCGACCAGCACCAACCGCCGCCGGTGCGGCAGCCGCGCCCGTAGGCACGGCTGCGCCTGGTCGCTGCCGACCAGCACCAAGGGCGCGGGGGCCCAGCGGGATCGGGCGGCCACCGGGTCCGGTGCGAGGTCAACCTCAACGCCACCGGCCGCGGCGAGCCGCAGTAGGTCGTCCAGGAGCGCGTCGTCGGAGGTCACGAGGAGAGGCAGGCGGCGCGGGGGTGGTACGGCGGGGCGAGGTGGCATCACGGCCTCCAGCAGTCGGCTCGGGCTTCGCTGGTCTGGAAGCCTGCGTGGCCCCACCGACCCGAGGGCGGCCCCGGCTGCCGATCTGTGGACGAAGTCGGCACCTGTGGACAGAGTCCGTCGGTATAGTTGATCTGTTACGTCCGCGAGGCCTCAGCGGGCGGCCGCCCCACGGTCGTTGCCGGTGCCGACGGCCCTGTTCGGGACGGTGCCGGCTCCGAGGCTCCGATATGGTCCGTGGGTGAGCCCTGCTTCGAAACGTGCTGCCACCGTCCGCAGCCTCGCTACCGTGGCCCTGGTCGCCGGCTTCCTCGTCTCGGCAATCACGCTGGCGAGCGACCACGGGGCGACGGATCCGCACATTCTGGCTAGCTTGCTCGTCGCCACCGGGATCGGGCTGCGGATCGAAGCCGCTATCAGCGAACCTCGGGCGTAGCCACCCGAGCCCTCGGAGCCTGCCCGCCCACGCCGCCGTCAACAGATCTCTCGGCTGCTCTCGCCCGGACGTCGTAGCCTCCGCTGGCGCCCCTCGCCGATATTGACAACCCCACGCTCCACTGCCAAAAAGCTGGCCGAAGCGAAACGCCGCGGTGTCGCTTGCGGGGTATGCGGGTTCGACTGGCTGACCATCGAGGAGTTGGAGTCACTCGTGACAAGGTCGTCGGCCTGACCTCCGCCGCCCCAGCCGGCGACCGGTCACGGTGGGGTGGCACCACGTCAGGCATTCATCGCTCCCGCAAAGAGACGACCCCCGTCGGGGGGAAGACGGGGGTCGTCGGGGTTCGGCTCCGGGGGGGTCGAGCCGAACCACTCAGCGGTCACGGGGGGTGCAACCGCCGAGGGGTCTGTCGGTTGTCCGCAGAATGAAACGCCTGTTGTGTCGACAGTCTGCCTGAGTGAGCCTGGCTACGTCGAGTGGTGTAGCCTCCACTCCCCGCTGAATTCTTCCCAGAGAGTGTGATCGCGGTCACGCGGAGCATGCCTACCGTCAATCACGTCGCACATCCGAGGGGTTGATGGACCCGGGCCCCCGCAGACGATAGACCATCGGGCTAGACTTGCGCGCCGTGGGCCGAAGCGCCGCTTTTTTCGATCTGGATAAGACCGTCATCGCCAAGTCAAGTGCGCTGGCGTTCGGTCGGCCGTTCTACCGGGACGGCCTGATAACCCGACGTGACGTTGTCAAGTCGGCGTACGCGCAGCTGATGTTCCGGCTGGGCGGCTCCGACGAGCAGACCATGGCCCGGACCCGGGACTACCTCGCCGCACTCTGTAAGGGCTGGCAGGTGGAGCAGGTCCGGCAGATCGTGGCGGAGACCCTCCACGAGCTGATCAACCCCTACGTGTACGCCGAAGCCGCCACCCTCATCGAGGAGCACCAGGCCGCCGGCCGGGACGTCGTGCTGGTCTCGGCCTCGGGCGAAGAGATGGTCCGGCCGATCGGGGCGCTACTCGGGGTGACCGATGTGATCGCCACCCGGATGGCCGTCGTGGACGGCCACTACAGCGGGGAGATCGAGTTCTACGCGGCCGGCCCGGCCAAGGTGGACGCGGTGGGCGAGCTGGCGCTCGAGCGGGGCTACGACCTCACCGACTCGTACGCCTACTCGGACTCGTACACGGACCGGCCGTTGCTGGAGTGCGTCGGTCGCCCGACCGCGGTCAACCCCGACCGCCAGCTACGCAAACTCGCCGCGGAGAACTCCTGGCCGGTGTTGGAGTTCCGGCACCCGATCCCACTGGGGCGGCGGTTGCGGGATCGCCCCGCAGTGCCGGTCGCCGCCGCCGCGCTCGGTGTCGGGGTTGGCGTGGCGATCGGCATCGCCTGGTACGGCCGACACCGTCGGACCCGGTCCGCCCCGGCGACCTGAGGTCACAGTCGGCCTGCGGTGGCGGGTCGGCCTGCGGTGGCGGGTCGGGCTCGAACAAGTCGGGCGAGGAGGGTTACGGGGCCGCGGCGAGCACCTCATCGCCGATCCCGGTCAGCTGGTCGGCGCCCAGCTCGGCGGCGCTCAGATAATGCCGCAGCCACGAGCGAAGCCCGTCCGGGGTTCCGGTGGCGAAGGCCCCGGCCGAGCCCACATACTCCGGCTCCCGTTCCCGATGGCCGACGTCCACGGCGAGCAGGCCCCGCGGGTCAACCCCCCGGGACATCAGCACCAGCCGGGCGGCCCCACGGGCGACCACGCCGGATGGGCCCGCGAAGGGCCGCAGGTTCAACAGCTCGCCGTGGACTACCGCGGCGAGCACCAGTGGCGGCGCCTCGCTCCCCCCGGCCACCAGGGCGGCCAACCCGTCCAGCCGGGCCGCCACAACCGCATCGGGCACCGGGCGTCCCAGCTCCGTCTCCGGCACCAGCTCCCGCGCGGCGAGCACGTGCAGTTTCGCGAGCGCCTGCCGGGGCGCCCTCGGCCAGAGGTCGGTCAGTCCGGGTAGTGCACCGGCGACCCGCAGTGCGCCCTGCAGCACCGGCTCGGTGACGGTGCCGGCACGGACCTCCTCGCGATCGTGGGCGTACCCCTCGAGGGCGGCGCTGGCCACCGCGCAGCGGAGGCTGACCTCCGCGGCCACCTGACCGCCGTGCCGGCGCAGGGCGCGGTGCTGCAGCGCCTGGTCGAAGCGCTCGCGGGTCCGCTCCACGGCAGCGGCGACATCGGCGAGGGCGAGCAGCGGAGCGAGTGGGTCATCGGTCACCCCACCACGCTATCGGGACCACAGGTACCGCCCGCCGGTGCCGTGCCGTCCGCCGGGCCACGCCGTCCACCGGGCCACGCCGTCCGGCGCGGGGGAGGCTCCATTCGGCGCGATCCGTTACCCTCGGCAGTCGCCTGCGTCCGCCGGGCGGGCTAACCTCTGCACCGAGACGCAGGTCACCCCGAGCGACGAGGGAGCAGGCATGAGCGAGGCGTTGGCCAACCTGTTGAACGAGACGCGCCAGTTCCCACCGCCGGCCGAGCTCGCCGCGAGCGCCAACGTCACCAGCGAGGCGTACGCCACAGCGGACACCGACCGGCTGGCCTTCTGGGAGCAGCAGGCCCAGCGCCTGACCTGGACGACACCGTGGGACCGGGTACTTGACTGGTCGGAGCCGCCGTTCGCCAAGTGGTTCGTCGGTGGTCAGCTCAACGTGGCGTACAACTGCCTGGACCGGCACGTCGAGGCCGGCCGGGGGGACCGGGTCGCGATCCACTGGGAGGGCGAGCCGGGTGACACCCGGACGATCACCTACGCGGAGCTACTGAAGCTGACCTGCCAGGCGGCGAACGTGCTGACCGAGCTCGGGGTGACCGCCGGCGACCGGGTGGCGATCTACCTGCCGATGGTGCCCGAGGCCGTGGTGGCGATGCTGGCCTGCGCCCGGATCGGCGCCACCCACAGCGTGGTCTTCGGCGGTTTCTCCGCCGACGCGTTGACAAATCGGATTCAGGACGCCGCGGCGAAGGTGGTGGTCACCGCCGACGGCGGCTACCGGCGGGGCCGGCCCTCCGCGCTAAAACCGACCGTTGACGAGGCGGTGTCGAACTGCCCGTCGGTGGAGCACGTACTGGTGGTCCGCCGCACCGGCGAAGAATGCGCCTGGTCGGCGAAGGACCGCTGGTGGCACGAGACGGTCGGGCGGGCGTCGGTCGAGCACGAGGCCACCGCCTTCGACGCCGAGCATCCCCTGTTCATCCTGTACACCAGCGGCACCACCGCCCGTCCGAAGGGGATTCTGCACACCACCGGCGGCTATCTGACCCAGGCCTCGTACACGATGCACGGGGTCTTCGACCTCAAACCGGAGAGCGACGTCTACTGGTGCACCGCCGACGTCGGCTGGGTCACCGGCCACTCATACATCGTGTACGGCCCGCTCTCCAACGGTGCCACCCAGGTCATGTACGAGGGCACTCCGGACACCCCGCACCGGGGCCGGTTCTGGGAGCTGGTCGACAAGTACCGGGTGACGATCCTTTACACCGCCCCGACTCTCATTCGCACGATGATGAAGTGGGGTGAGGAGATCCCCGCCGGATTCGAGTTGTCCTCCCTGCGCCTCCTGGGCAGCGTCGGCGAGCCGATCAACCCCGAGGCCTGGATCTGGTACCGGCAGCACGTCGGCAGGGGCCAGCTACCGATTGTGGATACCTGGTGGCAGACCGAGACCGGCGCCATCATGATCTCCCCACTACCCGGAGTGACCCACGCCAAGCCGGGGTCGGCGATGACCCCGCTACCGGGGATCAACGGCGACGTGGTGGACGACCAGGGTCAGCCGGTCCCCGACGGCGGCGGTGGCTACCTGGTGCTTCGGGAGCCGTGGCCGTCGATGCTGCGGACCATCTGGGGCGACGACAACCGGTTCGTGGAGACGTACTGGTCGCGCTTCGGCGCCGGTGCGGGTGTCGGCGACGACTGGGTCTACTTCGCCGGGGACGGCGCCAAGAAGGACGATGACGGCCACATCTGGCTGCTCGGCCGGGTGGACGACGTGATGCTGGTCTCCGGGCACAACATCTCCACCACCGAGGTGGAGTCGGCCCTGGTGTCGCACCCGGCGGTGGCCGAGGCGGCGGTGGTCGGCGCGACGGATCCGACCACGGGGCAGGCGATCGTCGCCTTCGCCATCCCCCGAGGCAGCGCCGAAACCGAGGGGACGGCGGGCGCTCAGCTCATCGCGGACCTGCGTAACCATGTCGCGCGCACGTTGGGGCCGATCGCGAAGCCACGGCAGATCATGCTCGTGCCGGAGCTTCCGAAGACCCGCTCCGGCAAAATCATGCGACGGTTGCTGCGGGATGTGGCGGAGAACCGGTCCCTGGGCGACGTGACCACGTTGCAGGACTCCTCGGTAATGGAGCTCATCGCCACCGGCATGGGCGCCGGTAAGGGCGAGGACTGAGCCGGACCGCACCGGCGGTGCCGGCCGGTTGCGCGGGGGGCTCAGCTGGCCGGCAGGTGTATGACGTTGGAACGCGTTACCAACAACTTCTTGCAACAAAGTGTCCGGACGGTCTTCCCCTCATCAGCAACGATGTCTATCTTCACCAGTGGTCCCATCCATGGGATCGTCGCACCGGCCCACGCCCCCGCTGGGCCGGTTTTACTTCACACCCGGAGGTACCGCGTGCGCAAAGTCGCAGTGGGTCTACTCGGGCTCTCGCTGACGGCAACGGGACTGGCGGTCGGACCATCCGCCAGCGCCGCGCCGAAGCCCCAGCAGCCGACATCGGCTCCCTCAGCCGCAGAGCCCGCCCATGTTGACCATGACCTGCCCAACCCGCTCGAGGAGAAGCGACGGGCACTGCGCCAGGAGGGCCTGAGCAGCGTCCTCTCCGGCGAGGCGACATCGCAGCGAGTCAACGGCAGCACTGTCGTCAAGGTCGGTGAGACGGACGGTGGTTCCCCGACCGCCCGTGGTCAACGCGGCAAGAAGGACCAGTACGTCGAACTCTCCCGGGAGAGCACGGACCAGATCTTCGTGATCCTGGCCGAGTACGGCGATGAGCGCCATCCGTCCTACCCGGATCAGGACACCGCCCCCACCTGGCCGGGGCCGGCGCGCTTCGACGGACCGCTACACAACGAGATCCCGGAGCCGGACCGGGCGTTGGACAACTCCACAAGCTGGCAGGCGGACTACAGTGCCGACTACTTCCGGACGTTGTACTTCGGCGAGAACCCCGGCGACGAGTCGGTAAAGCAGTACTTCGAGGCCCAGTCCTCGGGCCGGTACAGCGTCGAGGGCACGGTCACCGACTGGGTCAAGGTCCAGTACAACGCCGCTCGCTACGGCCGCTCCCTGGACGACCCGACCGACGCCAACGGCGACGATCCGGCGGTCTGCGAAGGCCGGGTCTGCACCAACGTCTGGTCCCTGGTGCGAGACGCCGCCAACCAGTGGGTCGCCGACCGGAAGGCCGCCGGCCGTACCGACGCGGAGATCGCCGAGGAACTCCGGGCGATGGACCAGTGGGACCGGTACGACCACGACTCGGATGGCAACTTCAACGAGCCGGACGGCTACATCGACCACTTCCAGATCGTCCACTCCGGTGGCGACATGGCCAACGGTGACCCGCACCAGGGTGAGGACGCGATCTGGAGCCACCGGTGGTACGCGTTCGCGTCCGACCAGGGCCGCACCGGCCCGGCGAACTTCCCGGCGGGTGGTACCCAGATCGGCGACACCGGATTCTGGATCGGCGACTACACCATGCAGCCGGAAAACGGCGGGCGTAGCGTCTTCTACCACGAGTACGCGCACGACCTCGGCCTGCCGGACGACTACAACGTGGTCAGTGGAGGCGACAACAACAACGAGCACTGGACCCTGATGGCCCAGAGCCGACTCGGCGCCAAGGGTGACGGTGGCATCGGCGAGCGCGGCGGTGACCTGGGTGCCTGGAACAAGCTCCAACTCGGCTGGCTCGACTACGAGGTGGTGACCGCGGGCGAGGAACGCACCATGACCCTCGGCCCGCAGGAGTACAACTCCAAGAGGCCGCAGGCCGCCGTGGTCGTGCTCCCGCAGCGGGAATACGACTTCGACAGCGGTGCGCCCTTCGCCGGCACGAAGCAGTTCTTCTCCGGCGACGCCGACGACCTCAACAACACGATGACCCGGACGTTGGATCTCACCGGGAAGTCGTCGGCCACCCTGACGATGAAGGGTCGATACAGCATCGAGGCCGACTTCGACTACCTGTTCTTCGAGGTGTCGGAGGACGGCGGTAGCACCTGGACGCCGCTGCCCGGCACCGCCGACGGCACGCCGTTCAAGGAGATCTCCGTCGGACGGTTCGCCCTGGACGGTAGTAGCAACGACGAGTGGGTCGACATCACCCTCCCGATGGATGCCCAGGCTGGGAAGTCAGTCCAGTTCCGGCTGCGCTACCAGACCGACGGTGGTGTCTCCGAGGGCGGCTTCTACGGCGACGAGATCACCGTCACGGCCGACGGCCAACCGGTCCTCAACGACGGCGGCGAGACCGGTGCCGGCAGCTGGAACCTGGCTGGCTGGGACATCGTCGACGAGACCTACACCCGGCTCTTCGACAACTACTACATCGCCGGCCACCGGTCGTACGTCTCGTACGACAAGTACCTGAAGACCGGGCCGTACCACTTCGGGTACGCGAACACCCGCCCGGACTGGGTGGACCACTACGCGTACCAGGAAGGTCTGCTGATCTCCTACTGGAACACCCGGTGGGCGGACAACGACACGTTCGTGCACCCGGGTGAGGGCCGCAACCTCTACATCGACTCGCGCCCGCAGCCGCTCTACAACCAAGATGGCGAGCTGTGGCGGTCCCGGATCCAGGTGTACGACGCGCCGTTCAGCCTTAAGCGGGCGGACTCGTTCACGCTGCACGTCGACAGCCAGCCGCACCGCATTCGCGGCCAGGCCGCACAGCCGCTCTTCGACGACACCAAGCAGTACTGGTACGAGGAGCTGCCCAACCACGGGGTGAAGCTCCCCGCGACCGGCACGAAGATCGAGGTGCTCAAGCAGAAGGGCACCTCCATCAAGGTCCGCTTCAAGTAACGAGAACCACACGAAGGCGATGCCCGGGCCGGTGACCGGCCCGGGCATCGCCCTTCCCGGCCCCACCCGACAGCGGCTCGGCTCCCGGCCCCGACAGCGGCTCGGCGACCGGCCCGCTCCGCTCCACGTCGGCCCGGTTGTGCCCCGGGCCTTAGGCTGTGGCACATGACCGAGCAGCACGACGGGGCCCTGGACGAGTCCTGTGTCCTCGCCGAGGGGCCGTGGACGCACCGGTTCGTCGGCGCCAACGGCAGCCGGTTCCACGTGGTCGAGGCCGGAACCGGCCCGATGGTGCTCTTCCTGCACAGCTTTCCGGAACACTGGTGGGCGTGGCACGACATGCTACCGGCGGTCGCCGACGCCGGGTTCCGGGCAGTCGCGGTCGACCTACGCGGCTACGGCGCGAGCGACAAGCCACCCCGGGGATACGACGGCTACACCCTGGCCGGCGATGTCGCCGGGCTGATCCGGGCGCTGGGCGAGCGCTCCGCCACCGTGGTTGGCTCCGGTGCCGGCGGGCTCCTGGGCTGGACAGCGGCGTCTTTCTACCCGACTTTGGTCCGCCGACTGGTGGTGCTCGGCGCCCCGCACCCACTCCGGCTACGGGCTGCCATCTTCGCTGATCCGCGTGGCCAGTTCGCTGCCTCCACGCCAACGCTGGTGTTCCAGTTGCCGCGCTACGAGCACGTGCTGACCCGCGACGACGGGGCGGCGGTAGCGGAGATCCTGCGGCGCTGGGGCGGGCCGGACTGGGTGCAAAGCCCGGAATTCGATGCGTACGCGGCCCAGTGCCGGACGGCGATGCAGATCCCGCAGGCGGCCTTCTGCGCTCTGGAGGGCTACCGGTGGGCCTTCCGGTCAGCGCTACGGCTGCACGGCTACCGCTTCGTTCGGCTCATGCAGAAGCCCCTCGTCACGCCGACCCTCCAGTTACACGGCGCCCTCGACCGGGCGGTCCTGCCGCGTACCGCCCAAGGCTCCGGCCGGTACGTGGTGGCGCCGTACGAGTGGCGCCTGCTCGACCGGGTCGGGCACTTCCCGCACGTCGAGGCCCCGGAGATCGTGCTCGGCGAGATCCTGCGCTGGGCGAAGTCCTAGCTGACCGGCGCTAGACGCGAACCTCGCGCAGGTCGCGGACCTCCGCGGCCGGTGCCCAGCCCTGGTAGACGCCGTAGTCGAACGCCTCGAGACCCATCGCCTCGGCGACCGGCCAGCGCCCACCGGTGTACTCGACCCGCAGCCAACGGTCGTGCTCGCCCAACACGATGAACGGCTGCCGCTGCCAGGTGCAGGCGGTGCGGATGTACATCAGCTCGTCCACCTCGGCGGCCGGTACGACGCGTAGGTAGCGGCCCGGGCGTACTTCGGTGAAGCCCGCACCCGGCTCGCGCTGATACAACCGGACCTCACCACCGTCCGGGCTGGCCTGGTATTCGCGGTCCCGCCAGCGCGCCACGTACCCGTCCCGGATCACCCGTCACCCGCCTGTCGCCACCGCAGTGCGTCAACATCCAACGTGGCGACGAGCCGCTCGGTGCCGTCCGCGCCGATCCGCCACAGCTGCGTGCCGTGCGGCAGCCGGGCACTGTCGACCTTGAACTCCGCCACGACGTCGCTACTCTCGCTCGGAGCGAAGCCGTTGCCGCGGAACGGCGGCTTTTCGATCACCCAGCCCTCCATGGCCTGCATCGCGGCTTCGCTCTGCCCGCCATACGGGATGCGGTAGAGGTTCGGCCGAAACGCCGGCCACCGCAGCACGTAGATCTTCTCGGCGCTCCGTTCGAAGGCAGAACCGGGGTAACCCAGGCCAAGCGCGTCGTAGAGCTGAGCCGGGGTGGTCAGGTGTGCCAGCTCGCCAGCCCGGTGCACGAAACCGGAGACGCGGTCGTACCCCCGCTCCAGGTAGTAGGCGAGTTGGCTGGCGGCCACCGCCTTCTGCATCAGGACGGGGCTCGTGGATTCGGGGCTCGGCGGCTGATAACGCGGCCGGTCCGCCGGTGCCGGCTGGTCCGCCGGCGCCGACGCGGCCGGTGCCGCCTCGGGCTCCGGCCGATCCTCGCCCAGGCCCACCTCCACCGCCCAGTTGGCGAGCCCGACGATCTGCTCGCCGGGCAGCTTCGTGCCGATCGGGGTTCCCGGATTGACAGTGAAGGACCACGACCGGTCCGGCCAATGCTGGATGAGCTGCACGAAGCGGACTCGGATGGTCTCGACGGTCCCGGTGGTGTGCTCGGCAAGCCGCTCCGAGGAGGTGTAGACCACCACGGAGACCGCTCCGTCCTGCTCCTCGGTCTGCCAGACGAACCCCGCCCCACCGGGCCGGCTACCCGGTGCCGACTCGGTCGCCACCGGAAGCAGCACCTGGGCCAGCAGCAGCGTCGACAGGAAGGTGTCGGTGTTGCCACTGATGGCCGCCGTGACCAGGTCCGCCTCGACCGCATTGGCCGGTACGAAGTCCGGCGGCACGGAGGCCGGGTTCGGGCTCGGGGCGGGCTTCGGGGATGACATCGAGCTCGGGGGAGGGTCACCTACGTCCGCCACGGTGATTCGCATCGTGGGCTCGACTGGATCGGCACTGGCGGGGAGCACCGGGGCGCCGCCGACCGGGACCGCGCCGTCGCCACCGATCGAGACCGCACCCGCTGCCACCGATATCGGCATAGTCGCCGACGCATCGTCCGAGCCGGTGGCGGTCAGGTTCCGGGACTCGACGACGGTCCCCTCGATCACCGTCGGAGGAAGGGCTCGCTGGGGTGGCGAACTGGAGGCCGGCTCGGTGCCCGGGGTCGGCTCCGACTCCGCCGAGGTAGGCCGGGGCGGGACCGCGGCGGTGCGGCGCGCGTACCGTCGGAGGGTCGCCGGGTCGGGCACCGGGAAACGGACGGTCCGGGCGTCCTCGGCTGCCACCGGCCCGGATGCTGGCTCGCCGGGCGGGGCAGCGCCGTCCTGGTTGGCCCGGGTCGTGGGTCGGGCCGAGAACATCGGCGACGTGGCCGGCGACGATTCACTGACCGGCTGCCGGCGCGGAAGCTGTTGGGCGCCCCGGGTCAGGCGCGACCTCCGCTCATCTCGGTCACTACGGGCCGCGGCCGGTTCGAAGAAGGACCGGCGACCGGGGGGCTGCTCGGGGAGGCTCCGGGGTTGCCCCCTCGGGGGTGCGGCTCCGTCGGCGGGGCCGGGTTCGGGCGGGCGAGCCTGGCGGGGTGCCACCGGGTCCCCACCGGTGACTCGGCCAGCGTCCATCACCGGCCGCCGGAGGGCGGCCGCGCGCAGGTCGGCCGGGGTTCGCAGCGGCGCGCCCGGGGACGACGTGGATGCTGACGGGCGCAGGGGGGCGACGCCCTCGGGTGTTCGGCCAGCCCGCGGAGCGCGGTCCTGCCCCTTCGGCCCGGCGGCCGGCTCCGCTTCCCAGCGTTCGAAGGGACGAGGCCGGGAGTCGGTCTCGTCATGCTGCACCCGGGCCCGAGTACCCATCGTGCGACCGGGTAGGCGGACATCGCCACGGGAGAGCTGGGCGACATACCAGGCCGGCAGATAACCCTCGATGGGCAGGCCCGGGTTGACTGCCAGCCACCACTCGTGGTTGGGCCAATGGTCGACTAGTTCAGCGTAGGCGGCTCGGCGGTTCGCGCCCGCGTGCTCGCCGAGGCAGGCGCGCAGCGCGGCGACCGAGGTGAACGCCAGCACGTGGGTTCGGCCGCCGGCGCTCCAGGTGCCCCAGTTCATCGACGCCTGACCGGCCGGCGCTGGCGCGGAGACGGGCAGCAACAGCTCCGTACGGGCCAGGACACGAAAGTATCGTTGCTGGTCATTGGCACGCAATGCGTCACGCAGCGTTACCTCTACCTCGGTGGCCGGCTCCCAGTCGGTCAAGGCCAGCCCTCCTCCCGGCGATAGCGCAGGCGTATGGGATCCAATCTACAAGGTGCCGCAAGATCATAACGGGCTGGCCATACTGGACCACTGCGAGCGATGACACCCCGCTCCGGCATCGACACAATCCGGAGTCGGTCGATGTCGCGGAACCGGTCCCACCCCACGCACCGCTTCTCCGTCGACCCCACTCGCGATGCTCGCGCCGGGGGCGGGGAGGCCCAGACCCACGGGTTCGAGGCCGTTCTCTCCGCGGCGGACGGGACCCGAGCCTTCCCTGGAAGAACAGTCCGTGGCAGCATTCTCCGCCATGGGTTTCCTGAAAGGGCTCTTAATCCGGTTGGGCATCACCGCGGCCGCCTTCTGGCTGGCCACGCTCCTCATCCCGGGCATCACGCTGGACGCGGATTCGGCCACCGAGACGGTCACCACGCTGATCCTCGTCGCCGCAATCTTCGGCGTCGTCAACGCGGTGCTCCAACCGATCATCAAGACTGTGGGCTGCGGCCTCTACCTCCTCACCCTCGGGTTGATCGCGCTGGTCGTCAATGGTCTGCTGTTCCAGCTGACCAGCTGGATCGCCGGTGAGGCCGGACTGCCCTTCCACGTTGACGGGTTCTGGCCGGCCGCCGTCCTCGGCGCACTCTTCGTCGGTGTGGTCACCTGGCTACTCGGCGCCATCTTCGACCGCGATTAGCCGCGTTTACCCGCCGCCCCGATCGGTACGTGTATCGGGGCGGCGGGCACGGTGCTCCGGCGGAGTGACCCCCAATCCGGGGTGTTCAGCTTTGGTTCACATTGCTGCAGACTGACGGCAATAGTTTCCTCCTAGCCTCCGGCGTGTACGCACGCCATTCGCTGACCGCGGCGTGCGCCATCGACACCAGGAGGCCCCTCCACATGAGCGACCGCCCTCGGCTGCTCCCGCTGCTCGGCTCCATCCGCCACGGCAGTCGTGACGCGATGACCTGTCTCTACCGGTGTGGTAACGCCTGTGACCACCCGGTGCCCAACACCTCGAACAACACCTACTTCGGCGACCTGGTGGACGCCGAGGTTTCCCGCCGCGGCATGGTTCGCGCCGGCACGGTTGGTGCGCTGGTCCTGGGCTTCGGCGGCGCCGGTGTGCTCGCCGGTGGCGGCGCCGCTGCCGGCGCCGCCACCTCCGCTGGGGTGACGCCGGAGACGACCGAGTTCGCCGCCCCGCCCGGTGGCGTCGGCGACGGGAAGCTGACCTTCAAGTCGGTCCCACCGAACACCCTGGACAGCTTCATCGTGCCGAACGGCTACGACCACTCGGTGATCATCCGCTGGGGCGACGAGGTGGTGCCGGGCGCGCCCTCGTTCGACCTACACAAGCAGACGGCCAAGGCGCAGGCCCAGCAGTTCGGTTACAACAACGACTTCGTTGGCGTGCTACCGCTGGGCCGGAACAAGGCCCTGCTCGTGGTCAACCACGAGTACACCAACGAGAACCTCATGTTTCCCGGCTTCACCGACATGGACTCGCTCAGCGTCGCGCAGCTGAAGGTCGCGATCGCCGCGCACGGCATGTCCGTGGTGGAGTTGGAGCGGGTCCAGGGCACCGGTGAGTGGCGCCCGGTCAGGTCCGGCAAGCGGCCGTACAACCGTCGGGTGACCGCCGGGACGACGAAGTTCGAGCTGACCGGTCCAGCCGCCGGCTCGGACTGGCTCAAGACCGCTGCCGACCCGAAGGGGCGCACGGTCATCGGCACGTTGAACAACTGCGCCGGCGGGGTAACCCCCTGGGGCACGGTGCTCTCCGGCGAGGAGAACTTCAACCAGTACTTCATTGGCGGCGACGGTGCCCCGGAGGAGCTGAAGCCGAGCCTGGCCCGGTACGGCGTCAACACCACCGACCGTTACCCGAGCGGGAACCGGAAGTGGGACCGCGCCGACGAGCGCTTCGACCTGACCCAGCACCCGCACGAGGCGCACCGGTTCGGCTGGGTCGTCGAGATCGACCCGTACGACCCGGAGAGCCGGCCGCGCAAGCACACCGCGCTGGGCCGGTTCAAGCACGAGGGCGCGAACGTCATCGTGTCGAAGAGCGGACACGTGGTCGCGTACATGGGCGACGACGAGCGGTTCGACTACCTCTACAAGTTCGTGTCGGAGAAGAAGTTCAAGAAGGGCAGCTCCTGGCGCGCCCGTGAGCACAACCTGACCCTGCTGGAGTCGGGCACCCTCTACGTCGCCAAGCTGGACTACACCAGCGCCGACGAGATCGACGGCTCCGGTGAGCTTCCCAGCGACGGCGCGTTCAACGGCGGCGGTCGGTGGATCAAGCTGGTCAGCGGCAACCGCTCGTACATCGAGGGCATGACCGCCGCCGAGGTACTCACCTTCACCCGGCTCGCCGCGGACCAGGTCGGTGCGACCAAGATGGACCGGCCCGAGGATGTCGAGGCCAGCCTGCACACCGGCAAGGTCTATGTTGCACTCACCAACAACTCCCGGCGTGGAGTCGACAGCAACCCGAAGGCCGACGAGGCGAACCCGCGTAACGCCAACCGCCACGGCCACGTGCTGGAGTTGGTCGAGAAGCACGGGGACAACTCGGCTGAGAAGTTCGCCTGGTCGCTGCCGATCGTCGCCGGCGACCCGGCGGACTCCTCGACCTACTTCGCCGGATACGACAAGACGAAGGTCTCTGCGATCTCCTGCCCGGACAACCTCGCCTTCGACGCCACCGGCAACCTCTGGATCTCCACCGACGGCAACGCGCTGGGCAGCAATGACGGCCTCTTCGCGACGCCGATCGAAGGCCCGGAGCGGGGCCACCTGAAGCAGTTCCTCACCGTGCCCACCGGCGCGGAGACCTGTGGCCCCTTCATCACCGGCGACAACCGTTCGGTCTTCGTGGCCGTGCAGCACCCGGGGGAGATCTCCGGGGCCTCAATCGAAAACCCCGCCTCCACCTGGCCGGACGGTGACTACGCCAAGCCGGGCGTGGTCGTCACCTGGCGCCTGGATGGCGGCCCGATCGGCAGCTGACCTCTGCACTGCCCCTCGGTCCTGGTAGGGGCGCGCGAACGGGCCCTCTCCCCGATCCGGGAGAGGGCCCGTTTCCTGCTGCCGCCGGCCCGCAGCCCCGCATCCAGTCAGGTCTCGTGGACGAGACTGTCGGCGATGCCCCGGGCAGTCGCGAGCAGCTTCGCGCGAATGACCCGGGCGGAGGTCATCATCTCGCCGGCCGGCAAGGCGCAGGCGAGCGCCATCCGGCGCTCCACGTCCTTGTCACCACTTACCAACACCGCCGCGCAGGCCACCCCCGGCCGGTACTGCCCCAGCTCCAGCTGCATCCCCCGTCGCTCACCCGCCACGAGGTCAGCCTCGAACGCCTCGATGGTGGTCAGCGTCCCGGTGGTGAACGGGCGCATGCCGCTTTCCCGCAGGTAGCGCAGTCGCTGTTCGGTCGTGAGCGTCGCGAGCAGCGCCTTGCCGAGGGCGGTGGCGTGTGCCCCCTCGTCAAAGCCGGGAACCAGGTCCTCCAGGTAGGGGGAGCGTAGGCCTTCAGTGGCGGCCGTGATGGCCACCTGGCCGCCGACGAACCGCCCCAGAAAATGGCTGTAGCCGGTGTCGAAGACGGCCCGTCGCAGGGACTCCCCGACCGCCGACGGTCCGCGGAAGGCGCTGACCAGCTCCCGGTAACGGTCGGCGACCTCCAGGCCCACGATGTACGTGCCGTCCTCGCGCCGGATCACGTAGCCCTCGTACGCCAGGGTGCGGACGAGGTGGTAAGTGGTTGCCACGGTCAGCTCGCACCGTCGCGCGATCTGTTTGACGGTCAGCCCTTTCGGGGCACGACCGACTGATTCGAGCACTCGTAGCGCACGGGACACACTTCGGATGAGGTCCGAAGGCTCCGCCAGGGGGTCACGCACAACCACCTCCGCAGCCGGGGACTTACACCATATGAAATTCAGGACCGCCAGGAAACGCCTGTTCGGGCAGAGAACACTAGATCGTCATCCACTGCACGTGATGAAATGATCACCTTACGCTGACGCGGAGGGGTGCGTGGATACCACAGGACACCATCCGACACCGTGGTGGTGCCGGCGGGCCGGGAACCGGGTTGCGCAGAGATGCGTCAGCCGGCCCGATCGGCGCCCGGACCGCCGATAGATACGTCAGCCGCTCCGGTCCGCGATCTGGTCGCAGAGAGCTTCGAGCGCCTGTCGGGCCGGACCCGGCGGCAACGGCGCAAGCTGCGCGCGCGCCTCCTCAGCACGGCTCCGGACCGTCTCCCGGGCCCGCTTCAACGCCGGGCTCTCCCGGAGCAGTCCAAGGGCCTCGGCATGCAGGTTGTCATCGGTCAACGGACCGACCGCCAGGACGTCCCGGAGCCGCACCGACGCGGCGTCGGCGTCGTCCGAGGCGAGGGCATACAGCACCGGCAGGGTGGCGATGCCCTCGCGGAGATCGGTCCCGGGCGTCTTGCCGGAGCGCTCCGCCTCGCTGGAGATGTCCAGCAGGTCATCCGAGAGCTGGAAGGCCACCCCGATGGTCTCACCGTAACCAGCCAGCGCCTCGGTGTGCGCCGGGCTGGCCCCGCTGAACATCCCGCCGAACCGTGCCGCGGTAGCGATCAACGAGCCGGTCTTCTCGGCGATCACGTGCAGGTGGTGCGCCACCGGGTCCACACCGGGACGCGGCCCCACGGTCTCCGCGATCTGGCCGTGCACCAACCGGGCGAAAGTCCGCGCCTGCAGTCGGACAGCCTCGGTGCCCAGGTCGGCCGAGATATCCGCGGCGCGGGCGAAGAGATAGTCACCGACCAGAATGGCCACCGAGTTCGTCCACCGGGAGTTGGCGCTCGGCGCACCCCGGCGCACCGGCGCCTCGTCCATAACATCGTCGTGGTAAAGCGTGGCCAGGTGGGTAAGCTCCACCACCACGGCCGCTGGCACCACCTGCTCCCGAGTCGGATCACCGAACTGGGCGCCGAGCGCCACCAACAGCGGGCGGAATCGCTTGCCCCCGGCGTCAAGGAGGTGTCGGGCGGCCTCGGTGACGAACGGGTCGGCGCTGACGACATCGGCCCGCAGCGCAGCCTCGACCCCCGCCAGCACCTGAAGTGCCGAATCCGGGAGCCCCGCGTCGATCGGGTGCAGCCCGACGGCACCCATCTGACCCGCACCGCCCCGGCCGGAACGATTACCAAGGCCGGTGGCGCCCGAAAGCTTGTCAGCCGGATTCACCACGTCTCCCACCATGCCACACCAGTACCGCCAGCCCCGGGGCGGGGATGACTGAAGGGCTCCCGAATGCGTCCATGACCTCCGAGAACAGCCTCGGGGCCGGCACGGAGGTCACGTGCCGGCCCCAGATCAGCGGTGTCACCGCACGAACTCTGCAGCTCCCGCGGCGAGGTCGAGCAGCGGCTGCGGAAACACGCCGAGCACCAGGGTGGCGACCACACCGATGGTCAGCGCGGCCGAGGTCAGCCAACCCGGCATGACCACGGCGGGAGTGGACTCGCCCGGCTCGGAGAGCCACATCAGCACGACCACCCGCAGGTACGGGAAGGCGAGCACCATGCTGGTCAGCACACCAGCGATCACCAGCCAGCCCTGACCGCCGTCGAACGCCGCGCTGAAGACCGCGAACTTGCTCGTGAAGCCGCTGGTCAGCGGGATACCGGCGAAGGCGAGCAGGATGAAGGTGAACAGCCCGGCGTAGAAGGGCGAGCGCTGGCCCAGACCCGCCCAGCGAGACAGGTGGGTGGCCTCGCCGTCCGCGTCCCGGACCAGGGTGACCACCGCGAACGCGGCCAACACCGAGAAGCCGTAGGCCACCAGGTAGAACATCGTCCCGGAGACCCCGTCGCTGGTCGGTGCGAGCACCCCGACCAGCAGGTACCCCGCGTTGGCGATCGAGGAGTACGCGAGCAGCCGCTTGATGTCGGTCTGGGTGACCGCCAGCACCGCGCCGACGAGCATGGTCAGCACCGCCACCGCGCCGAGGACCGGGGTGAAGTCCCAGCGGGCCCCCTCGAAGGCGACGTGGAAGACCCGCAGCAGGGCGCCGAACGCGGCGACCTTCGTGCAGGCGGCCATGAAGCCGGTGATCGGGGTGGGCGCCCCCTGGTAGACGTCCGGCGTCCAGACGTGGAACGGCGCGGCGCCGGCCTTGAACAGCAGGCCGATGGCGATCAGCGCCATGCCCCCAAAGAGCAGCACGGAACTGGACGGGCTCTCCGCGACCGCCGCGTGGATGGTGGCGAAGTCAACCCCCGCCGTCCGGCCGGGGACGCCGGCGGTGAAGCCGTACACCAGCGCGACGCCGAAGAGGAAGAATGCCGAGGCGTACGCGCCGAGCAGGAAGTATTTCATCGCCGCTTCCTGGCTCAGCAGCCGCCGGCGACGAGCCAGGGCGCAGAGCAGGTAGAGCGGCAGCGAGAGGACCTCGAGCGAGATGAACATGGTCAGCAGGTCGTTCGCCGCCACGAAGATCAGCATGCCGCCCACGGCGAAACTGATCAGCGGGTACACCTCGGTCGCGCCCGGCGCCCCTTCGGCCTGCCGACGATCGTCCGCCGACTCGGCGGTCACCGCCGCCTGAGCCACGAACGCCCCACCACGCTCGACCGTACGCTCGCCGATGAGCAGCAAGGCCATCGCGGCCAACACCAGGATCGCGCCCTGTAGGAAGAGCGCCGGCCCGTCAATGGCGATCGCACCACCGATGGTGATCAGACGATCATTGGCGTTCAACACCACCATGGTCAGCGCACCGAGCACCGCCAGCAGCGCTACCGCGAGCTGCACCACGTGCCGCCGCCGGCGCGGCACGAACGCCTCGACCAGGACACCGACCAGAGCGGCGCCCAACAAGATGAGCGTCGGCGCGAGCGCCGCGTAGTCGATCGACGGAAGCTTCAGCTCGCTCACCGGCTCGCCTCCTGTGGAGTTCCGGCCGACGGGGCCGGGTCAGTCTTGCCGATATCCTGCATGGTCGCCTGGACAGCAGGGTTGATTACATCCGTGACCGGCTTCGGGTAGAAGCCGAGCAGCACGATCAGCGCGACCAGCGGGGCTACCACGACCTTCTCGCGCAGGTTCAGGTCCCGCTTCATGCCCTCGACCTCGGTCAGCGCCGGGTTGAGCGTGCCCTGGGTGGTGCGCTGCACCATCCACAGCACGTACGCCGCAGCCAGGATGATCCCGAGTGTGGCGATCACCGCCACCGGCTTGTTCACCGAGAAGGTGCCGATCAGCACCAGGAACTCGGAGATGAACGGTGCGGTGCCGGGCAGCGCCAGCGAGGCGAGACCAGCGAAGAAGAGCACCCCGGCCAGCAGCGGAACCAGCTTGCCGGCGCCACCGAAGTCGCTGATCAGCGCGGAGCCCCGGCGGGCGACCAACATCCCGACCACCAGGAAGAGCAGACCGGTGGCGAGCCCGTGGTTGACCATGTAGAGCACCGCACCGGTGGCGGCCTGGCTGGTGAACGCGAAGATGCCGACCCCGATGAAGCCGAAGTGCGCGATCGAGGTGTACGACACCAGCCGCTTCAGATCGTTCTGACCGATCGCGAGGAGCGCCGCGTAGATGATGCCGATCACGCCCAGCGCCAGCGCCCACGGCGCGAACCACTTGGCCGCGTCCGGGAACAGCGGAAGGCAGTAGCGCAGCAGGCCGAACGTCCCGACCTTGTCGAGCACACCGACCAGCAGCGCGGCGGCACCAGCGGGGGCGGCGCCACCGGCGTCGGGCAGCCAGGTGTGGAACGGGAAGAACGGAGCCTTGATGGCGAAGGCGATGAAGAAGCCGAGGAAGAGCCAGCGCTCGGCCCCGGTGGAGATATCCACCTCCGACAGCGCCGCCCAGTCAAAGGTCTTTCCACCGACCACCCAGAGGCCGATCACCGCGGCAAGCATGAACAAGCCGCCGACGAGCGAGTAGAGGAAGAACTTCACGGCCGCGTACTGCCGCTGATGTCCGCCGTAACTGCCGATGAGGAAGTACATCGGCACGAGCATGACCTCGAAGAACACGTAGAAGAGGAAGACGTCGGCGGCGGCGAAGACGCCGATCATCGTGCACTCGAGCACCAGCAACAGGGCGAAGTAGACCGGCACCGACCGCTTGGAGGACTCGGCGTCATGCCAGGACGCCAGAATCACCAGGGGCACCAGCAGCGCGATCAGCATCAGCATGACCAGCGCGATGCCGTCGGCGGCGAAGGTGAAGTTGACGCCCCAGTTCGGAATCCACGGATAGGACTCGCGGAACTGGAACCGGTCACCACCGGTCTGCCAGGTCACCCACATGACCACCGAGAGCGCCAGCACCAACAGCGACCAGCCGAGCGCCACCTGTTTGGCCAGCTCCGGCCGGCGGCGGGGCAGGACGGCGACCACCAGGGCACCGACCAGCGGCGCCACGGTGAGCACCGAAAGGAACGGGAAGTCGGACATTACGCGGCCTTACCTCCGTCGTCACTGTGCGGTCCGCCGACGGCGGCCACTGCGGGGTTCCCCGACCGCCTCCTGAGGTCGATCACACCAGCCACCCCGCCTCGACGGCCAGGAAGGCCGCCACCACCAGCAGGGCACCGGCCAGGATCGAGGTGGCGTACGACCGGACGAAGCCGGTCTGCAGCCGCCGGAGCCGACCCGAGCCACCGCCGACGCCGGCGGCGAGGGCGTTGACCAGTCCGTCGATGCCCCGGTTGTCCAGGTAGACCAGCGCCCGGGTGAGGAAGATGCCCGGCTTCTCGAACACCGTCTCGTTGACGGCGTCGGTGTAGAGGTTCTTCCGAGCGGCGGTGACCAGCACCCCCGCCGGCTGCGGCTCGGTGGCTGTGCCGCGCCGGAACAGGAACCAGGCCAGCCCGGCACCGATCACGGTCACCCCGATCGACAGGATCGTGATGGCGAGGTGCGAGAGCACCGTCTCGTGCGCTGCCTCCGAGCCACCACCCAGTCCGGCGGTCGCCTCCAGCCACTCGGGGACGGGCCCGACCATCAGGGCACCGGCGCCGATCGAACCGACCGCGAGCAGGATCAGCGGGATCGTCATCAGCTTCGGCGACTCGTGCGGGTGGTCGATCTCCTCGGTCCAGCGCGCCGGGCCGTGGAAGGTGAGCACGAACAGCCGGGTCATGTAGAACGCCGTCAGCCCGGCACCGAGCAGGGCCGCCATGCCGAACAGCCAGGCCGTCCAGTCGTCCCGCTCGAACGCGGCCACGATGATCGGCTCCTTGGAGAAGAAGCCGGAGAACGGCGGCAGGCCGATGATCGCCAGCCAGCCGGCCATGAAGGTCAACCAGGTGATCTTCATGTATTTCGCCAGCCCACCGAAGCGCCGAATGTCGACCTGGTCCTTCATCCCGTGCATCACCGAGCCGGCGCCCAGGAACATGTTGGCCTTGAAGAAGCCGTGTGCCAGCAGGTGCACGATGGCCAGCGCATACGCCGCGCCGCCGAGGCCGACGCCGAGGAACATGTAACCGATCTGGCTCACCGTGGACCAGGCGAGTACCCGCTTGATGTCGTCCTTGGCCATGCCGATGATGGCACCGAGCAGCAGCGTCAGCGCGCCGATGCTCACCACGACCAGCTGCAGCGTCGAGTTCGCCGAGAAGATCGGGTTGGAGCGGGCGATCAGATACACACCCGCGGTGACCATGGTGGCCGCGTGGATGAGCGCCGAGACCGGGGTCGGGCCCTCCATCGCGTCCGGGAGCCACGCCTGCAGCGGAAACTGACCCGACTTTCCGGCCGCACCGAGCAGTAGGAGCAGGCCGAGCAGCAGGACCGTGGTGGCGGTCAGCGAGCCGACGCCGGTGAAAACCTCGTCGTACTGCGTGGTGCCCAGGGTGGCGAACATGATGAAGATGCCGATCACCAGGCCGGCGTCGCCGACCCGGTTCATCAGGAACGCCTTCTTACCGGCAGTGGCGGCGGCGGGCCGCTCGTACCAGAAGGAGATCAGCAGGTACGACGCCAGCCCGACGCCCTCCCAGCCGAAGTAGAGCATCACGTAGTTGTTGCCGAGCACCAGCAGGAGCATGGCGGCGACGAACAGGTTGAAGTACGCGAAGAACCGCCGACGCCCCGGGTCGTGGGCCATGTACTCCACCGCGTACAGGTGGATCAGGAAGCCCACCCCGGTGATCAGCAGTACGAAGACCGCCGCCAGCGGGTCGAAGAGCAGACCGAAGTCCACTCGCAGGTCACCGACCGCGATGAAATCCCAGAGGCTCCGCTCAACGGACCGGTTCTCCAGACCGCGGAGCTGGAAGAAGTAGGTCAGGCCAAGCAGGAACGCGACACCGACCGACGCGACACCCAGCCAGTGCCCCCACCGGTCCGCCCGCCGGCCGAGCAGCAGCAGGATCGCCGCGCTGACCAGTGGGATCGCCACCAGCAGCCAGACGCTGCCGAGCAACCCTTCAGCGGTCGCGTACGTGACGGCGCCCACCGGCTCGACGGGGGCTTTCGCCAATATCTCCATCACCGCAGGCCCCTCAGTACTTCAGCAGGTTGGCGTCGTCGACGCTCGCCGAGCGTCGGGTCCGGTAGATCGCCATGATGATCGCGAGTCCGACCACGACCTCGGCCGCGGCCACCACCATCACGAAGAACGCTATGATCTGCCCGTTGAGGTCACCGTTGATCCGACTGAAGGTGACCAGGGTCAGATTGGCCGCGTTGAGCATCAGCTCAACACACATGAACAGCACGATCGCGTTCCGCCGGACGAGTACCCCGGCCGCACCGATGGTGAACAGCACCGCGGCGAGGACCAGGTAGTAGTTCGGCTCGACCGAGAAGAACTCGCTCACTTTTCGGTCCCCTTCAACGTCGTGTCCTCGGCGGTCAGCTCACGAACCGGCAGGATCTCCGGCGTGCTCTGCTCGGCCAGGCGGCCGTCGGGTAGGCGGGCCGGCGTGGCGACCGACGAGGAGGTGGCGAAGACGCCGGGGCCCGGCTTCGGGCCGGGGTAGTTACCGGGGCGGAACCGCGCCTTCATGGTGGCGACCTGGTCCATCCGGTCCTCCCGGCGCCGCTCGAGATGTGCCAGCACCATCGCACCGACCGCCGCCGTGATCAGTAGCGCCGAGGTGAGCTCGAAGGCGAGAACGTACTTGGTGAACAGCAGCCGGGCGATGCCCTGCACATTGCCCTCGGCGTTGGCGGCGGTGAGCCCGACAGCGGTGCTGTCCGCCAGCGCCCGGTGCAGGCCGGTTCCGACGAGTCCGGCGAAACCGACGCCGAGCACGAGCGCCGCGACCCGCTGGCCGCGCAACGTCTCAATCACCGAATCCGAGGCACCGCGGCCCACCAGCATCAGCACGAAGAGGAACAACATCATGATCGCGCCGGTGTAGACGATGATCTGCACCACGCCGATGAACGGCCCCGCCTGGATCACGTAGAAGACGCCCAGGCAGAGCATCGTCATGACCAGCATCAGCGCCGAGTGCACCGCGTTGCGGGCGGCGACCATACCGATCGCGCCGATCAGCGCCAGCGGGGCGAGGATCCAGAAGGTGACCGCCTCACCTCCGGGTACCGAACCCGCCGCGGCGAGCACCGTCTGCGTGGTCATGCTCCGTCTCCCTTGTCCGCCCGTTCTGCGGCCTGCTCGGCGCCGGGGAACTGCACACCGGGGTGCTCGCTGATCCGGTAACGGCCGGGGCCCATCGGCGAGCGCTCCGCCCCGGCTGAGGTACCCGGGTTCTCCAACGCGCCGACGTAGTAGTCCTTCTCGCTGTCACCCAACCGCATCGGATGCGGCGGCTGCTCCATACCGGACAGCAGTGGCGCCAGGAGCTGCTCCTTCGTGAAGATCAGGTCCTGGCGGTTGTCCCGGGCCAGCTCGTACTCGTTACTCATGGTCAACGAGCGGGTCGGGCACGCCTCGATGCAGAGTCCGCAGAAGATACACCGGGCGTAGTTGATCTGGTAGACGCTGGCGTACCGCTCACCGGGGGAGAAGCGCTCCTCCTCGGTGTTGTCGCCACCCTCCACGTAGATCGCATCCGCCGGGCAGGCCCAGGCACACAGCTCGCAGCCGATGCACTTCTCCAGGCCGTCCGGGTGCCGGTTGAGGATGTGCCGCCCGTGGTAGCGCGGCGCCGCGACCGGCGGCTTGAACGGGTAGTCGGTGGTGACGACCTTCTTGAACATGTGCGAGAAGGTGACCCCGAAGCCCTTGAACGTTCCGGTGATCGCGCCCATGTCACACCTCCCTGGAGTCCGTGTCGGCGAGGTTGGCCGGCTCCCGCTCGGCGACGATGCGTTGGGTCCGCGGGCTCGGTGGTACCTGAAGGTCCAGCGGCGGCAGCGGGAAGCTGCCCGACGGCCGGTTGTTGACCTCTTCGGCCAGCGTCGGCTTCGGCCCCGGCCGACGGCTCGGCCAGATCAGGGTGGCGACCAGCACCACACCGGCGATGGCCCCGTAGAGGATCAGCCGGTCCGCGCGCTCCCAACCCTGGGTCTTCAACCAAGCCGCCAGCACCAGAATCCACACCAGGTTGAGCGGAAGCAGGACCTTCCAGCCGAGGCGCATGAACTGGTCGTAGCGGAGCCGGGGCAGGGTGCCCCGCAGCCAGACGAAGACGAAGACGAGGAGGAGGACCTTGCCAAAGAACCACAGCATCGGCCACCAGCCGGCGTTCGCCCCGTCCCAGATGCTGAGCGGCCAGGGCGCGCGCCAGCCGCCGAGGAAGAGCGTCACCGTGAACGCCGACATGGTCACCATGGCGACGTACTCGGAGAGCATGATCAGCGCGAACTTCAGCGAGCTGTACTCCGTCATGAAGCCGGCGACCAGCTCGGACTCCGCCTCGGGCAGGTCGAACGGGGCCCGGTTGGTCTCCCCGACGATGGCGATGAAGAAAATTACGAAGCTCGGGAAGAGCAGGATCGCGTACCAGCCGGGTGCCGAGACATCGAAACCGAAGAACTCGAGCTGGGGGCGTTCTCCCTGGGCCGCGACGATCCCGCTGGTCGACATCGTGCCCGAGAGCATGAAGACCGCCACGATGGAGAGGCCCAGCGCGATCTCATACGAGATCAGCTGCGCGGCGGAGCGCAGGCCGCCCAGGAGCGGGTAGGTCGACCCGGAGGCCCAGCCCGCCAGCACCACGCCGTAGACCGCCATCGACGAGCAGGCCAGCACCAGCAGTACCGCCACCGAGACGTCGGTGACCTGCAACGGCGTCTGGTGCCCGAAGATGCTGACCATCGGGCCGAAGGGCATCACCGACAGCGCGGTGACCGCACAGACCACCGAGATGACCGGGGCGAAGAAATAGACGACCTTGTCCGCGGAGCGCGGCAGGATGTCCTCCTTGAAGGCCATCTTCATGCCGTCCGCGAGCGTCTGGAGCAGACCGAACGGGCCGAGCTGGTTGGGACCCGGCCGGACCGCCATCCGGCCGACAACCCGCCGCTCGAACCAGACGCCGAGCAGTGTGGCCAGCAGACCGAACGCGAACGCGAAGACAATCTTGATCAGGACCAGCCACCAGGGGTCCCGGCCAAAATCGGCCAGCGTCGGTTCCTGGGCGAGGAAGGTCACTGTGCCCACCTTTCGGTCGCGACTGCGGGGCTGACTCGCCCCACTCGTGCTCTCCCCACCCTCACTGGACACCACCGGAGTTGAGGAGCGGGCCCGGACGGCCGGTCGCGTCGGCGGCGACCGGTGCGTCGGACTGCGGAGGAACGGTCGAGCCGGTCGTACCGGCGGAGATCCGCACGACCGCCCCGCTCGCGACGCCGAGGCTGCGGCGGAGGGTCGATCCGGGCGAGTTGGTGGGCAGCCAGACCACGCCGTCCGGCATCTCGGTCACCACCACCGGCAGGGTCACGCCGCCGCGTTCGGTGCCGACGGTCACCGCGTCCGAGTCGGCGACACCGATTGACTCCGCGGTGCTCCGGGACAACCGGACCATCGCCGGGCGGGCCGTACCGCCGAGGTGCTCGTCCCCGTCGGTCAGCGTTCCCAGGTCGATCAGCTGGTGCCAGGTGGCCAACACCGCCTCGCCGGCGCCCGGCTGCGGCACAGCCGCCGGGGCCACCGTGGGCGGGGCCGGCTTCGTGGTCCGGGTACGCGGCAGTTCACCCAACTCGCGGCGGACGGCCGGCACGTCAGCGGTGCCGAGCCGCACGTCGAGCTGCGCGGCGAGCGCGTCCAGCACCCGGCCGTCGGTCATCGCGGCGGTGTTCAGCACCGCCTCGAAGGGGCGGAGCCGCCCCTCCCAGTCCAGGAAGCTTCCCGCCTTCTCCAGCACCGGGGCGACCGGGAGGACCACATTCGCCCGCCGCGTCACCGCGCTGTTGCGCAGCTCCAGGCTGACCAGGAAGGGCACCGTGTCCAGCGCCTGCTCGGCCAGTCGGGGGTCGGCCAGGTCCGCCGGGTCGACGCCGGCGACGACCAGCGCGCCGAGCTCGCCGGCGTTCGCGGCGGCGAGGATGGCGTCCGTGTCCCGGCCCGCCTGGCTCGGGATGGTTCCGGCCGGCACGTCCCACGCCTCGCCCAGCTCGGCGCGGGCGGCGGGCTCGGTGACCAGACGGCCACCGGGGAGCAGGTTCGGCAGGCAGCCCGCGTCCACCGCGCCCCGGTCGCCGGCGCGCCGCGGAACCCAGGCCAGTTTGGCGCCGGTACGCCGGGCCACCTCCGCCGCAGCGGAGAGCCCACCCGGGGTCGCGCCCAGCCGCTCACCGACGAACAGGACCGCCCCCGGCTGGCTGAGCGCCTCGGCGACCGTCGCGTGCTCGGCGAGCACACTCGCCTCCTCGCCCGGCACCACCCGGGCCAGCTTGGCACCGAGCTTCTCCAGACCACGGGTGGCGAACGGCGCGATGGCGTAGACCGTCAGGTTCTTCTTCAGGTGCGCCTTGCGCAGCCGCAGGAAGAGGATTGGGCACTCCTCCTCCGGCTCCAGGCCGACCAGCACCACCGCGGGCGCCTTCTCGATGTCGGCGTAACTGACATCGGTGGCGCCGGCGACCGAGCTGGCCAGGAAGTCGGCCTCCTCCCGGGAGACCGGCCGGGCCCGGAAGTCGAGGTCGTTGGTCTGCAGCGCGATCCGGGCGAACTTCCCGTACGCGTAGGCGTCCTCGACGGTCAGCCGACCGCCGGTGAGCACCGCCGTGCCCGACCCACCGTCGCGGGCGGCCCGCAGCCCGTCGGCGGCGACGGCCAACGCCTCGCTCCAGGAGGCTTCGCGTAGCTCGCCGGTACGCTCGTCCCGGACCAGTGGCGTGGTCAGCCGGTCGGTGGCGCGGGCGTACTGGAAGCCCCAGCGCCCCTTGTCACAGTTCCACTCTTCGTTGACCGCCGGGTCGTCGCCGGCCAGCCGCCGCAGCACCTTGCCCCGCCGCCAGTCGGTGCGCTGGGCGCAACCGGCCGAGCAGTGCTCGCAGATGCTGGGGCTGGAGACCAGGTCGAACGGGCGGGCGCGGAAGCGGTACTGCGCGCCGGTCAGCGCCCCCACCGGGCAGATCTGGATGGTGTTACCCGAGAAGTACGAGTTGAACGGCACGTCGCCGTCTTCGCTCTCCGAGTCGCCGTACGCCTCGTCCCGGTAGATATTGATCTCCTCTGCCGACGAGCGGTTCATCAGATCGATGAACTTGTCGCCGGCGATCTCCTCGGAGAACCGGGTGCACCGCTGGCAGAGCACGCACCGCTCGCGGTCGAGCAGCACCTGCGTGCTGATCTCCAGCGGCTTCTCGTACTCGCGCTTGTGCTCGTGGAACCGGGAGTCGGTACGGCCAGTCGACATCGCCTGGTTCTGCAGCGGGCACTCGCCGCCCTTGTCGCACATCGGGCAGTCGAGTGGGTGATTGACGAGCAGCAGCTCCATCATCCCCTCCTGCGCCTTCTTGGCGACCGGGGAGGAGAGCTGCGTCTTCACCACCATGCCGTCCGCGACGGTCTGGGTGCAGGAGGCGACCGGCTTGCGCTGCCCCTCCACCTCGACCAGGCACTGCCGGCAGGCCCCCACCGGGGCCAGCAGGGGGTGGTCGCAGAACCGAGGGATCTCGACGCCCATCTGCTCGGCCACCCGGATCACCAGCTCCCCCTTGGGGGCGGTGACCTCAATGCCATCGATGGTGAGCGTGACCGTCTCGGTCTGCTTGGCTACGTCCGTCATCAGTGGGCTCCCACCAACTGCTTGTCGGAAAGCTTCGGTGCGGTCCGGCCCTCGACATAGTCGAGGTAGTCCTGCTTGAAGTACTTCAACGAGGAGGTCACCGGGCTGGTGGCACCGTCACCGAGGCCGCAGAACGAGCGGCCGAGAATGTTGTCGCAGGTGTCCAGGAGCGTGTCCAGATCCTCCTGGGTGCCCTGGCCGGAGAGGATCCGGCGGTAGATCCGGACCATCCAGTAGTTGCCCTCCCGGCACGGGGTGCACTTGCCGCACGACTCGTGGTGGTAGAACTCCAGCCACCGGTACGTCGCGTAGACCGGGCAGTCCTGGTCGGAGAAGATCTGCGTCGCCGTGGTGCCGAGAATCGACCCCGCCGCCGCCACTCCCTCGAAGTCCAGCGGCACATCCAGGTGGTCGGCGGTCAGCAGCGGCGTTGACGAGCCGCCCGGCGTCCAGAACCGCAGCGAGTGCCCCGGCTGCATACCGCCGGCCAGCTCGATCAGCTCACGCAGCGTGACACCCATCGAGCACTCGAACTGGCCCGGGTTCACGACCCGGCCGGAGAGCGAGTAGATCATCGGCCCGGAGGACTTCTCCGTGCCCATGCTCCGCCACCAGGCGGCGCCCCCCAACACGAGGTAGGGAACCGAGGCGATGGTGCCGACGTTGTTCACCACCGTCGGGCTGGCGTACAGACCGTGGGTCGCCGGGAACGGCGGGCGCAGCCGGGGCTGGCCGCGGAACCCCTCCAGCGAATCCAGAAGCGCGGTCTCCTCACCGCAGATGTACGCCCCGGCGCCCGAGTGCACCACCAGCTCCAGGTCGAAGCCGCTGCCGAGGATGTTCTTCCCGAGGTAGTTCCGGGCGTACGCCTCCTGCACCGCGTGCCGCAGCCGGCGGGCGGCGTGCACCGCCTCGCCGCGGATGTAGATGTAGGCACGGTTGGCCCGGATCGCGTACGACGCGATGATCACACCCTCGATCAGGGAGTGCGGGTCGTGCGTCATCAGCGGCAGGTCCTTGCAGGTGCCCGGCTCGCCCTCGTCCGCGTTGACCACCAGGTAGTGCGGTCGCGTCGGGGCCTTGCCGTCCGGCTCCTGCGGGATGAAACCCCACTTGAGACCGGTCGGGAAGCCCGCCCCGCCCCGGCCGCGCAGCCCGGAGTCCTTGACCAGCTGGATCAGGTCGTCCGGGTGGGCACCCAACGCCTTGCGAAGCGCGGCGTACCCGTCCAGCCGCTCATAGGTGCCGATCCGCCAGGCGTCCGGCGACAGCCAGCGCTTGGTCAGCACCGGCGTGAGCTTGGCCAGCGTCTCCGACCGAGGAGTGGTCACTGGTCTGCGCCCCTTTCGTTCCCGGCCGCATCTCCCATGCCCGCCGCTGCGTCCTTCAACGAGCGTTCCTTCACCGGCGCCTCGTCCCCCGCGGGCTTGGCGTCACTGGCGGGTTTGGCGTAGCCAGCCGGCCGGCTCTCCGTGGCCGCGCCAGCCGAAGCGGCGGCAGGCTTGGCCTCGGCCTTCGCCTTCGCCTCGGCGGCGGCCTGCTCGGCCTCGGCCTTGCTGCGAATCGGCGTGTTCGGGTCGAAGCCGGCGACCGCGATGCCGTGCTCCTGCGCCAGCCGCAGCCCGCGCACGGTCGGCTCGCCGGGGACCCCGTCGGCGACCGCGCCCTCGCGCTCGTCAGCGAAGCCGGCGAGCTGCACCGACATCTCCTTCAGCTGGCAGAGCCGAGCCCCACGACTCGGCTTCGGCCGGTTACCGGCACGCAGCTCGTCAACCACGCCGACCGCCGTCTTCGGGTCCACGTTGTCAAAGAAGTCGTAGTTGACCGTCATCACCGGTCCGTAGTCGCACGCCGCCAGGCACTCGGCGTGCTCCAGCGTGACGGTGCCGTCGGCCGTGGTCTCCTCGTGTCCGACACCGAGGTGCTCGACCAGGGTGTCGTACACCTCCTGGCCGCCCAGCACGTTGCACATCGTGTTGGTGCAGACGCTGACCAGCCAGTCACCGGTCGGCCGGCGCTTGTACATCGTGTAGAACGAGGCAACCGCACCGACCTGAGCCTTGTTCAGTCCCAGCACCTCGGCGCAGAACGTGATGCCGGCCGGAGAGACATACCCCTCCTCCGACTGCACCAGGTGCAGCAGCGGCAGCAACGCCGAGCGGGACCGATCGGCCGGATACCGAGCGATGATCTCCCGGGCCCGCGCCCGGGTCTCCTCGGAAAACACGGTCATCGGTGCCCCCTTTCCGTTCGCGACTGCGTCACTCACCGGTCACACCCACCCATCACCGGGTCCAGCGAGGCGCCACCGGCGATCACGTCGGCGATCAGGCCACCCTCGGCCATCGCCGGCAGGGCCTGCAGGTTGACGAAGCTCGGCTCCCGGTAGTGCACCCGGTACGGCCGGGTCCCCCCGTCGGAGACCGCGTGCACGCCCAGCTCACCCCGGGGTGCCTCGATGCCCACGTACACCTGACCGGGCGGGACCCGGAAGCCCTCGGTGACGAGCTTGAAGTGATGGATCAGCGACTCCATCGACTGCCCCATGATCTTCGCCACGTGCTCCAGCGAGTTACCCATGCCGTCAACACCGATGGCGAGCTGCGCCGGCCAGGCGATCTTCCGATCCGCCACCATCACCGGGCCCGGCCGGAGCCGGTCCACCGCCTGCTCGACGAGCTTCAACGACTCCCGAATCTCGGCCAGCCGGACCAGGTACCGGCCCCAGACGTCACCGTCGGTGTGGGTCGGCACGTCGAACTCGTACGTCTCGTAGCCGCAGTACGGCATCGTCTTGCGCAGGTCCCAGGCGAGGCCGGCGGAGCGCAGCACCGGGCCGGTCACACCCATCGCGAGGCAGCCGGTCGCGTCGAGCACCCCGACGTTCTGCGTCCGCTCCAGCCAGATCGGCTGACCGGAGAGCATCTTCTCGTACTCCGCGAGCTTCTTCGGCATCAGCTTCAAGAAGTCACGGATCTTGGCGATCGCCTCGTCCGGCACATCCTGCGCCACCCCACCCGGGCGGACGTAGGCGTGGTTCATCCGCAGCCCGGTGATCAGCTCGAAGATCTCCAGGACGTACTCCCGCTCCCGGAAGCCGTAGAGCATCATGTTGATCGCGCCCAGCTCCATGGCCGTGGTGGCCACCCAGACCAGGTGCGAGGAGATCCGGTTGAGCTCCATCATCAGGACCCGGATGGTCGTCGCCCGCTCGGTGATCTGCTCCTCGATGCCGAGCAGCTTCTCCACCGCCAGCGCGTAGGCCGTCTCGTTGAACAACGGGGCGAGGTAGTCCATCCGGGTCACGAAGGCCGAGCCCTGAACCCAGTTCCGGAACTCCATGTTCTTCTCGATGCCGGTGTGCAGGTAGCCGACGACCGAGCGGAGCTCACGGACCGTCTCGCCCTCCAGCTCCAGGACCAGCCGGAGCACCCCGTGCGTGGACGGGTGCTGCGGACCCATGTTGACGACGATCCGCTCGTCGTTGATCGGGTCCGTGCCGGAGAGGACGACATCCCAGTCCCCGCCGGTGACGGTAAAGACCTTGCCCTCGGCGGTCTCCCGCTCGGTGGCGTAGTTGGACGCGCTCACTCTACCTGCCCTCCGTTCGCGACTGCGGGGCTCGCAAGCTCACTCACTGGTACGACCTCCGGCGGTCCGGCGGCGGGATTTCGGCGCCCTTGTACTCCACCGGCACACCACCCAGCGGATAGTCCTTGCGCTGCGGGTGGCCCTCCCAGTCATCCGGCATGAGGATCCGGGTCAGGCCGGGGTGTCCGTCGAAGATGACGCCGAACATGTCGTACGCCTCCCGCTCCTGCCAGTCGGCGGTCGGGTAGACGCTGGTCACGCTGGGTAGGTGCGGGTCCTCGGCGGAAACCGCCGTCTCCAGCCGAACCTGACGCCGGTACGTCATCGAGGTCAGCTGGTAGACCACGTGCAGCCGGCGGGCGTCGGCGCCGAGGTAGTCCACCCCGGATACCGACGAGAGGAGCTCGAACCGGAGCGAGAGGTCGTCCCGCATCACCTGGCAGACCTCGGCGATCCGCTCCGGGCGGATGTGCAGGGTCAGCTCACCCCGGTCGACCACGACCTTCTCGATCGCCTCGCCGAAGGCCGGGTACGCCTCCTCCAGCGCATCGGTGACCTCGTCGAAGTAGCCGCCGTACGGCCGGGTAGCCGCCTCGATCGACCGTTGCGGGCGGACCAACCCGCCGTAGCCGGAGACATCGCCGGTGCCCTGGTCACCGAACATTCCCCGCCCGGCGGGGCTCGACGGGGGCAGCTCAGCCGGAGCGCCGCCGGTGGCCCCGGCCGGGGTCACCGGTACCGGCACGCCGCCGTCGTCCGTCCTGTCCTGGGGTGCGCTCATGTCACCGGCCCTCCGTTCACGACCGCGGGGCTCGCAGGCTCAATCACTTCTTCAACCCCTCGTACTGCTGCAGGTGGGGCTGGGCCTTCATCCAGTTCTCAATCCGCAGCTGCTCCTCGCGTCCCTCGCGGACAGCCTTCGTCCACTCGGCGCGACGGGCCTTGTCGCTGCGGTACGACGACGGCATCGACCCGTAGGGCACGACCGGCACGTCACCGCGCGCCTTGCGGGCCTCCAGCATCTTGCGGCCGTTCGGACCGAGGGGCTCATGCATGATCTTCTCGCGGAGCTTGAGGACCGCGTCGATGAGCATCTCCGGCCGGGGCGGGCAGCCGGGCAGGTACATGTCCACCGGCACGACGTGGTCAACGCCCTGGACGATCGCGTAGTTGTTGAACATGCCGCCGCTGCTGGCGCAGACGCCCATCGACAGCACCCAGCGGGGCTCGGCCATCTGGTCGTAGATCTGCCGGAGCACCGGGGCCATCTTCTGGCTCACCCGCCCGGCAACGATCATCAGGTCCGCCTGCCGGGGTGAGGCCCGGAAGACCTCCATGCCCCAACGGCCCATGTCGTAGTGGGGGCCGCCGGCCGCCATCATCTCGATGGCGCAGCAGGCGAGGCCGAAGGTGGCCCCCCAGACCGACGACTTACGCGACCAGTTGACGAACTTCTCCACCGAGGTGAGCAGGACACCGGCGGGGAGTTTCTCCTCGATACCCATCTACGGTTCCTTCCTCAGTCCCAGTCCAGGCCGCCGCGACGCCACACGTAGGCGTACGCGACGAGGACCGCGACGATGAACAGGACCATCTCCACGAGGCCGAAGATCGGCAGGGCATCGAACGTGACAGCCCAGGGAAGAAGGAAGATGATCTCGATGTCGAAGACGATGAAGAGCATCGCCGTCAGGTAGAACTTGATCGGAAACCGGCCACCGCCGACGGGCTGCGGGCTCGGCTCGATTCCACACTCGTACGCCTCGAGCTTGGCCCGGTTGTAACGGCGTGGGCCGGCGAGGCGAGCGGCTGCCACGGAGAACAGCGCGAACGCCGCGGCGAGGGCGAACAACCCGATGATCGGTATGTAAGGCGAGAGCGACATCGTTTCTCCTGCTCGTCCTTCCCTGCCCTCGATGCTGGACAAATATCACACTATTCACATCCCGGTCGGCGACTGCCGGCGGGGTCAAAACACACCGCGATCCAGACCGCGTCACACAGCTGGCGCCGCCTTCGTCATCGCGTTGATGACCCGGTCCATCGCGTCCCCGTCGCGCGGGTCGGTCAGGTTGGCCAACAACTTGAGCACGAAGCGCATCAACATCGGGTGCGGCAGGCCGTACTTCGTGGCAGCCCGCATGATCTCGGGACGGCCGATCAGCTTCACGAAGATCCCGCCGAGCCGGTAGTAACCGCCGAACCGGGCCTTCAGCTCCGCCGGGTACGCCATCAACGCGCGCTCCCGCTCGACGCCGGCCGAACGGGCGAGCGCCTGCACCGCGACCTCCGCGGCCAGCTCACCCGACTCCATCGCGTACGCGATGCCCTCGCCGTTGAACGGGTTGACCATGCCGCCGGAGTCACCGACGAGCAGCGTTCCGCGCGAGTAGTGGGGCACCCGGTTGAAGCCCATCGGCAGCGCCGCGCCGAGGATCGACCCCTCGGCGTTGGCCTCGTCGGCGATCCCCCACTCCTCGGGGGTGTTGGCGAGCCAGTCGGTGAGCAGCCGCCGGTAGTTCGTCTTACCGAACGCGGCGGAGGAGTTCAGCACCCCCAGGCCGACGTTCACCCGGCCGTCACCCAGTCCAAAGATCCAGCCGTAGCCGGGCAGGAGCGCGTCGCTGCCCTTGCGGCGCAGCTCCAGCCAGGACTCGAGGTAGTTGTCGTCGTGCTTGGCCGGGCAGCGGTAGTACCGCCGGACAGCCACGCCGAGCGGTCGGTCATCCCGCTTGGCCAGCCCGAGGGCGAGCGGGAAACGGCCGGAGACGCCGTCCGCGGCGACCACGAGGGGCGCCCGGAAGGTAGCCGGCTCCCGATCCGGGCCGACCGCCGCCTCGACCCCGACCACCCGGCCGGCACGGTCGAAGATCGGGGCGGTGACCTCAACCTCGGTGCGCAGCTCGGCACCGGCGGCGACGGCACGCCGGGCGAGCAGTTCGTCGAAGTCCAGCCGGGGACGCACCAGGCCGTAGTTGGGGAAGCTGGCCAGGTCGGGCCAGTCCAGCTCGAGTCGGAGGCCACCGCCGACGACCCGTAGGCCACGGTTGCGCACCCAGCCCGCCTCGGCCGAGGTGTCCACGCCCATCCGCACCAGCTGGCGCACCGCGCGCGGGGTCAACCCGTCGCCGCAGACCTTCTCCCGCGGGAACTCGGTCTTCTCCAGCAGCAACACTCGGACACCGTGCTGGGCCAGGTGGTACGCGGTCGCCGAACCACCTGGGCCCGCGCCCACGACGATCACCTCGGCGTCGTTCTCCGTGGTCATCCGCACCCTCCCTCCCGCACGCTCGTGAAAACGTTCACAAGCCAGACGGTACGGAGTCTATGACCGGCCAGGCGGCGGTGACATATTAGGGGCACCTAACTTGAAAGAAAGCCGCCGGTCAGCAGCGGCAGGGCCGGCGTAGCCGGCCACTTCGTCACGAATCAACGTGGACGCAGCCGTCCTCGCCCGAGGCGCCGGCGCCACCGTCACGGCCGGAGGGCACGATGCAGCGCAACGATGCCGCCGGTCAGATTGCGCCAGGCCACCCGCTGCCAGCCCGCCGACCCGATCTGCTCCGCCAGTGCCGCCTGATCCGGCCACGCGCGGATCGACTCCGCCAGGTAGACGTACGCGTCCGGACTGCTCGCCACCGACCGCGCCACCGCCGGCAGCGACCGCATCAGATACGACAGGTAGATCGTGCGGAAGACGGGGTTGACCGGGGTGCTGAACTCGCAGACCACCAGCCGGCCACCGGGCTTCGTGACCCGGGCCAACTCGCGCAGCGCCGCGTCCGTGTCCTGCACGTTGCGCAGCGCGAAGGAGATGGTCACCGCGTCGAAGCTGGCATCGGCGAAGGGCAACCGCAGCGCGTCCCCGGCCAACAGGGGCACCTCGGGGCGGGTCCGCCGGCCTGCGGCCAGCATCCCCAGGGAAAGGTCGGCGCCGACCGCGTACGCCCCCGAGCGGGCGAGCTCCCCGGTCGAGACACCCGTGCCGGCGCCCACGTCCAACACCCGCTCGCCGGGCCGCAGGTCCAGCGCGGCCCGGGTCGCCCGCCGCCAGGACCGGTCCTGCCCGAAGGAGAGAACGGTGTTCGTCAGGTCATAGCGGGCGGCCACGCCGTCGAACATCGTGGCGACCTCGTGCGGCTGCTTGTCCAGGCTGGCGCGCTGGCCCTGAGACGTACTCACCCCTCCACTGTGCCAGCCGTCGCACCTCCCGCCGGGAGGGCCCCCTACCAGGCCATCCGCGCCGCGAGAGCAACAGCAGCAGCGCCGCCGGCCACCCTCAGCCGACGTCAACCAGTGGCAGCGTCTTCCCGGCGCCGCCGCCGGGCAGGGCGATCGACGAGAAGTGCGACACCACCCGGTCGTCCCGCGGGTCCTCGGCGGGAGTGTGGTGCACGGCGAGCCGCCGGTAGTGGGTGTCCCGCTGGGCGGGGGTCCGGTCCGCCGACCGGATCATCCCGATCAGGTCGTGCAGGTTCGAACGGTGCCGCGCCCCGGCCGAGGAGATGACGTTCTCCTCCAGCATGATCGAGCCCAGATCGTCAACCCCCATGTGCAGCGCGAGCTGGCCGACATCCTTGCCGGTGGTGAGCCATGACGCCTGGAGGTGCGGCACGGTCTCGAAGAAGAGCCGGGACACCGCCACCAGCCGCAGGTACTCCAGGGTGGTGGCCTGGGTCCGACCCTTGAGATGGTTGTTCTCCGGCTGATAGGTCCACGGGATGAAGGCCCGGAAACCCCGCGTCCGGTCCTGCACGTCGCGGATCATCCGGAGGTGCTCGATCCGCTCGGTGGCAGTCTCCCCGGTGCCCATCATCATCGTCGCGGTCGACTCGACGCCCTGCTGGTGGGCGAGCTCCATCACCTCGAGCCAGCGCTCACCGGACTCCTTCAGCGGCGCGATCGCCTTCCGCGGCCGGGCCGGCAGCATCTCGGCGCCGGCGCCCGCGATCGAGTCCAGGCCGGCCGTCCTGATCCGGGTGATGGCCTCGGTCAGACCCACCCCGGACACCTTCGCCATGTGCAGGATCTCGCTCGGGCCGATCGAATGGATGGCGAGCTGCGGGTAGGCCCGCTTCACCGAGGAGAAGAGCTCCTCGTAATACTCCACCCCGTAGTCGGGATGATGCCCACCCTGCAGCATCACCTGGGTGGCGCCCAACTCGACGGCCTCGCCGCAGCGGCGCAGGATCTCCTCCGTCGGGTGGGTCCAGCCCTCCCGGTGCTTGGGCGCCCGGTAGAAGGCGCAGAACCGGCACGCCGTCACACAGACGTTCGTGTAGTTGATGTTGCGGTCGATCAGGTACGTGACGATGTTGTCCGGGTACCACCGCCGCCGTACCGTGTCGGCCGCCTCACCCAGCGCGTGCAAGGGCGCTTCGGTGTAGAGCAGCAGGGCCTCCTCAGGCGTGATCCGCCCACCGTCCGCGCCGCGCTGCAGGATGTCGTCGATCTCCCGGCTCACCGTCACGCTCCCGAGCCTACGTCGCCCCGGCCCGACCGGTGACGAGCGGCCACCGGCGGTGTGAGCTCTCCGGCCGTTGACCCGCCGCCGCCCGGATGGCCGACCGTCCGCGGCCGGCACCGTCCCGCTGGCTCAGGCATCGTAGTCAACCGTGAGCTGATCGGTGGTCGGGCTGGACTGACAGGTGAGGACGTAGCCCGCGGCCAGCTCGTCCGGCTCCAGCGCGTAGTTGCGGGCCATCGTCACCTCACCGGCCACGACCTTCGCCCGGCAGGTCGAGCAGACGCCCCCCTTACACGCGTACGGCAGCTCCGCGCGGACCCGCAGCGCCGCGTCCAGCACCCGGTCCGACCGGTCCATGGTCACCGTTGACGAGCGCCCGTCCAGGACGATCGTGACCTCGGTACCCGCCGCCGGCTGGCGCTCGGGGCGGCGTACCGGCTCCGGGGGCGCATCGACGTGGAAGAGCTCGGCGTGCACCGCGGCCTCCGGGACGCCCCGGGCGGTCAGGACCCGCCGGGCGTCGGTCACCATCCCGTACGGGCCGCAGAGGAACCACTCCTCGATCGCCTCACCCGGCACGATCGTCTCCAGCAGCCGACCCAGCCGCTCGGCGTCGATCCGGCCGGAGAGCAGGGGGGACTCGCCCCGCTCACGGGAGAGCACGTGGACCAGGTGCAGCCGGGTCGGGTACCGGTCCTTCAGGTCGGCGAGCTCCTCGGCGAACATCACGGTGCTCGCCGAACGGTTGCCGTACACCAGGGTGAAGGTGCTGGCGGGCTCGACGGCCAGGGCCGTGCTCACCAGGGAGAGCACCGGGGTGATGCCGGAGCCGGCGACCACCGCCGCGTAGGCGCGCACCCGGTCCGGACGCAGCGCGGTGGTGAAGTGGCCGAGCGGCGGCAGCACCTCGACGGTGTCACCGCCACGTAGCGCCGCACAGGCGTACGCAGAGAAGGCGCCGCCGGGGATCTCCCGGACCCCGATCCGCAGCAACCCCCGCTCGGCCAGGTCCTGGGGCGTCGAGCAGATCGAGTACGAGCGCCGTACCTCCTCGCCCTGCTCCGCCGTCCGGCGCACGGTCAGGTGCTGGCCGGGCGCGAACGCGAAGATCGCGCGCAGCTCGTCCGGTACGGCGAAGGTGACCGCCACCGCGTCGGCGGTGAGCCGGTCAACGGTGGCGACGGGCAGCGGGTGGAAGACCGGCCGACGACGGGTCGGCCGAGTGATCGTGACAGTCACAGTGCCTTCAGGTGGTCGAAGGGTTCAGTACAGGATCGGCAGCGTCGTAAAGCCTTACACGCGGTCGAACCGAAGCGGCTGATCTGCTCGGTCTCCGGGGATCCGCACCACGGGCAGCGGACCGTCAGGGTCAGCGGCACCGGGCCGGTGGGGCGGACCGGAGCGGGTGGGGCGATGCCGGCACGGGCGAGTTTCGCCCGCCCCGCCTCGGTGATCCAGTCGGTGCTCCACGGCGGCGTGTAGACGGTACGGACCTCGGCCTGAGGATGGCCGACGGCGGCGAGCGCCCGACGGATGTCGGCCCGGATCACATCCATCGCCGGGCAACCGGTGTAGGTGGGGGTGATGGTGACCACCACCCGGCCGGTGACCGGCTCCTCGTCAACCGACCGCAGGATGCCGAGCTCCTCGATGGTGATCACCCGGATCTCGGGGTCCACCACCGCGCCCACCGCGGCCCGGGCGGTCGTCACCAGGACGCTCCGGGATGAGCTCGGTGCAGCACCTGCAGCTCGGCGAGCAGGTACGACAGGTGCTCGGTGTGCACGCCGCTCCGGCCGCCATCCGGCGTCCAGGCGGTCTCGGGCACCGTCAACGTGGCCTCGGCGAGCACGCCGGAGACGACCGAGTCGAAGTCGACGCGCAGGGTGGTCGGGTCGATCGGCGCGGCCGGGTCCAGCGCGAGGAGTTCGTGCGTGTACGGCCAGACCTCGTCGACCGCCGCCTGCATCCGGCGATGCGACTCGTCGGTGCCGTCGCCGAGCCGCCGCACCCACAACGAGGCGTGATCCAGGTGGTAGGCCGACTCCTTGCGCGCCTTCGCCCCGATCTCGGCCAGCCGCTCGTCGCCGCAGCTGGCCAGCGCGGTGTAGAGCGGCACCTGGTACGCCGCCAGGAAGAGCAGCTTCGCCATGGTCAGCGCGAAGTCGCCGTTGGGCAGCTCGACCAGGAGGCAGTTGCGGAAATCCCGGTCGTCGCGCCGGTACGCCAGCGCGTCCTCGTCCCGCCCGGCTCCCTCCAACTCACCCGCGTAGGTCAGCAGCAGGCGCGCCGCCCCGAGCTGGTCGAGGGCGATGTTGGCCAGGGCGATGTCCTCTTCCATCTCCGGCCCGTGGGTGCACCACTGGGCCAACCGCTGGGCCGCGACGAGCGCGTCGTCGGCGAGGCCCAGGACGAAGTCGAAGCGGTCGGTGCCGGCCTCCGGCGCGGCCTGCACGGCCCCCGGCGCGGTCTGCACGGACCCCGGCGCGGTCTGTTCGGCATGCGTGGTCACAGGTGAGCAGCCCCCTCCGGCACCTCGTAGAAGGTCGGGTGCCGATAGACCTTGTCGGCCGCCGGGTCGAAGAAGGCGTCCTTCTCGTCCGGGCTCGACGCGGTGATGGCGGCGGCCGGCAGCACCCAGATCGACACCCCCTCCTGTCGCCGGGTGTAGAGGTCCCGGGCGTGGCGCAGGGCCAGCTCGGCGTCGGCCGCGTGCAGGCTGCCGACGTGGGTGTGCGCCAGCCCGCGCCGGGCCCGGACGAAGACCTCCCAGAGCGGCGCCGGTGCCCCACCCGGCTGTCCGGTCGGCTCGCTGTACTCGCTCACGCCACCTTCTCCTTCTGCTCCGCCAGCTCCTTCTTGTTCGTCTGCTTGGCCGCGTACGCGGCGGCGGCGTCCCGGACCCAGGCGCCCTCCCGGTGCGCCCGGCGGCGGTGCTCCATCCGCTGCCGGTTACACGGACCCGCTCCCTTGATCACCCGCATCAGCTCCGCGTAGTCGGGCTGGGTGAAGTCATAGGCACCGCGCTCGTCGTTCCAGCGCAGCGCCGGGTCGGGGAGAGTGAGGCCGAGCACCTCGGCCTGGCCCACGCACATGTCCACGAACCGCTGGCGCAGCTCGTCGTTGGAGAAGCGCTTGATCTTCCAGGCCATCGACTGGGCGGAGTGGGTGGAGTCGGTGTCCGGCGGGCCGAACATCGCCAGTGACGGGTACCACCAGCGGTTCACCGAGTCCTGAGCCATCTCCCGCTGGGCCGGGGTGCCGTGGGCGAGGGTGTGGAGGATCTCGTACCCCTGCCGTTGGTGGAACGACTCCTCCTTGCAGATCCGGATCATCGCCCGCGCGTACGGCCCGTACGAGCAGCGGCACAGGGGCACCTGGTTGACGATCGCCGCGCCGTCCACGAGCCATCCGATCGTGCCCATGTCGGCCCAGCTGAGGGTCGGGTAGTTGAAGATCGAACTGTACTTCTGCCGGCCCGTCAGCAGCAGGTCGACCAGCTCGTCCCGGCTGACCCCGAGGGTCTCCGCGGCGGCGTAGAGGTAGAGGCCGTGGCCGGCCTCGTCCTGCACCTTCGCGAGCAGGATCGCCTTGCGTTTGAGGGAGGGGGCACGAGTGATCCAGTTGCCCTCCGGCTGCATCCCGATGATCTCGGAGTGGGCATGCTGGGCGATCTGCCGGATCAGGGTCGCGCGGTAGGCCTCCGGCATCCAGTCCCGCGGCTCGACCTTCTGGTCGGCGGCGACGACCTCGGCGAAGTAGGCCGCCGGATCGGCACCGGCGGAACCGTGCCGCCCGCGCTCGGCCGCCGCCCGCAGCGCCATCTCGGCCGCCTCGACCTCGCCGAGCAGGCCGTCGGCGGTGTCGTCGGCGGGGAAGTCATTCCCATACATGCCCCAAGTGTTACAGCTCAGCACATCAATCTCTAGGGGGTGTAACAGGTTTCCGGCCAAGAGCAGGTCACGCACCGCCCGCCGGGCAGCGTTATGAGCCGAGTCACAATCAAGCCATAAATAGGGGCATAAAGCGTGCACCGTCTGCAACTCCCGCCATTTATGACACGCCTTCGCCGGGAACCAGTCTCGGCGCGGCGCGGATCCAGACGTAGACTTCCCGCGGTCACACCGACCCGCTGCCGGCGATCGTTACGTAGCCGAGGCCACCCTGCCTCGACCATGCCGATCCCTCCCCGGCCCTGCGAGCCGGCCCCCTGGCCCCGACGTCTGGAGTTCACCCAGTTATGCGTCCCCGGTTGCTAGCCATCATGGCGGTCGTCCTCGGAATTGCTTTGATCATTCCCGCTGCGTACGCCCGCCTCGACGATGGCGGCACCGACACCGAGGCGAGCGTCCCCACGCCCGTCCCCTCCCCGCCCCCGCCGCCGACCCTGGCCGACGCGCCGGTGTCCGTCGCCTTCGAGGGCGAGTTCTTCTCCTGGGCGCTGATGGACCGCCAGACCGACACGATCTCCGGTGCGGAGAACCTCGCCGACACCAGCTCCACCGAGTCGATGATCAAAGTGTGGTTCGCCGCCGACTACCTGAACCAGCTCGGTGACGAGTCGCTCTCGACGACGATGCGCGACGCCGTCAGCACCGCGATCCGGGACAGCAACGACGACGCGGCGAACCTGCTCTACCGGGAGGTCGGCAAGTCGGCCTCCATCGACCGGATGATCAGCACCTGCGGCCTGACCGACACCAAGCCCGGCACCGTGCCGGGCTACATCGGGTGGTGGAGCTTCACCCAGATGTCCCCCCAGGACGCGGTCCGGCTCGGCGACTGCATCGCCGACGGAACGGCCGCCGGGCCGACGTGGACCGAGTTCCTGCTGGACGAGATGAGCCAGGTTCGGGGTACGACCGCCGCCGACGACCAGAAGGAACGTTCCGGCGGCGGCCGCTGGGGCATCATTGACGGCCTACCCGAGTCGATCATCAGCCAGGGCCCGATCGGCATGAAGAACGGGTGGACGGCGCTGAACTACGACGGCAACTGGCACGTCAACTGCCTCGCGGTGAACGACCAGTGGAGCCTCGCCGTGATGATGCGCTACCCGCAGCAGAACGGGCTCGACTACGGCGCCCAGACCTGCGCGAGCGTCGCCACCCAGCTCGTCACCCCGCAGCCCGGCGCCGCCCTGAAGGTGCCGCAGCAGCCGATCGGGGCCCTCTGATGGCCAGCCAGCCCGACGCGCGGCAGGGCGGCACCTCATTGCTCAAGGTGGCCGCGATCGCGGCCGTCCTGATCGGTTTCGTACTCGTATCCCTCCGCCTGCTACCGGGGTCACCCTTCGCCGCCGAGGCGACAGCGCAGTGGGGGGAGAGTCCAGCACAGGAGCAGTCCGGTGCCCCCACCGAGCAGGCCCAGCCCACGCCATCGCCGAGCCCGACCCTCGAGCCGCTCCCCTTCGCGGCGAACGATCTCGCCAGCCTGGACATCGACGGCTGGTACGCCTGGAGCGTGCTGGACCGCCGTACCGGTGAGATCATCGGCTCGGAAAACATGACCGAGACCAGCACCACGGCTTCGATGATCAAATCCTGGATCGTCGCCGACTACCTGCGCCGCACGGTGGAGGCTGGCAGGACCCCGACCGAGACCGAGCTCGCCGACGCCACCAAGATCATCCGGGACAGTGACAACGCCCTCACCCAGGAGTTCTACAACAACCTCGGTAGATCCGTCACCATCGAGCGCCTGCTGTCCCGATGCGAGCTGACCGACAGCAACGTCGCGGAGGACGGCGGCTGGAGCCGAACCGAGCTGTCCCCGCGGGACACCGCCCGGCTCGGCGAGTGCATCGCCGACGGCACGGCCGCCGGCCCGGAGTGGACGGACTGGCTCCTCGAGGAGATGCGGTCGGTCCGGGGCACCGGTGACTTCGGCATCCGCAAGGCGTTCCCGTCGGCTGCCAGCGAGACCATCGCCATCAAGAACGGCTGGGTGGACCGCACCCGCGAGCAGGAGAACCACGTCAACTGCCTGGCGATCGGCGACACCTGGACAATGGGAGTGATGCTGCGCTACCCGGTCGCGCAGGGTTACCAGGTCGGCATGGACAACTGCCAGAAAGTCACCGAAGCCCTGCTGGCCGACCCACTCTGATCGGCGACCGCGCCGCCAGCTGGTCCGCCAGCAAGCAGGCCAGCCTGGTCAGCGCAGGACCGCAGTGGTCAGCCGACAAAGCGGGCCGGGCCGCCGGCGGGAAGCTCGGGGACAGCGCCGGCGGCAGCGGCCCGGCGGGCGAACTCGCGAAGCCCGGCTATCTGACGGTCACCCAGGCTGAAATCCAACCTCCGAAAGTACGTCGCCAGGGTCTCCGCGTCGAAGCTCTCCCAACGGGCGGCCGCCGCGGCCACCTGGTCCAACTCGGCCAGGCAGAGGTCCCGGGATCGCAGGAACGCCTCGTGCACCTCCTTGACCAGGCCAGGATGGGCGGTGGCGAAGTCGCGCCGTACCGCCCAGACGGCGAAAACCATCGGCAGCCCGGTCCACTCGTGCCACGCCTGGCCGAGGTCGGTGACGGTGAGGCCGCGGGACGGCGCGTCCAGGAAAGCCCGCAGCGCCACATCGCCGATCAGCACCCCGGCGTCCGCCTCCAGCAGCATCTGGGTGAGGTCCGGCGGGCAGCGGAAGTACTCGGGCCGCACCCCGTACCGCTCGGCGAGGAGCAGCTGAGCCAGCAGCACGCCAGTCCGCGAGGTCGACCCGAGCGCGACCCGACGCCGGTCGAGGTCGGCCAGCGGGCAGGTCGAGACGACGTTGACCGAGAGCACCGGTCCGTCACTACCCACGGCGAGATCGGGTAGCAGCAGCAGGTCGTCGGCGTTGCGCAGGTACTCCACCAGGGTGATCGGACCGATGTCCAGGTCACCGGCGACCAGCGCGGCGCTCAACCGATCCGGCGAGTCCTTGTGCAGGTCAACGTCGATCAGGGCACCCGAGCGCATCAGCCCCCAGTAGATCGGTAGGCAGTTCAGGAACTGGATGTGCCCGACCCGAGGGCGCGCGACCGGCTCTACCATGCCCCGACCGTATCGCCGCCACCGCGTACCGCGACGCCGGGTCAGGGCCGGAGTGGCCAACACCGCAGCCGATGCCGCCAACGGGTCCCGGCGACGAGAGTCACGCCGGAGCGGGCACCGCAGCACCGACGAACTGGTCGCGCGCATCGGTGCCGAGCGCTCCGGGCAGCGGACGGGCGTGCAGCACCGTCAACCGGGTCACCGCGCGGGTGAGCACGACGTAGAGCCGGTGCAGTCCGCGCGGTTCCGCGTCCACGATCTCGGCCGGTTCGACGACGATCTCGTGGTCGTACTCCAAGCCCTTGGCCAGCGTCGCCGGGACCACGGTGACGCGCTCGGGGGCGTCGAGCTCCCCGGGCTCTTCGCCGACCGCGACGAGCGCGGCCCGCAGTTCGTCAAGGTATTGGTCAGCGGCGATCACCCCGACCGACCCCGGTAGCGAGCGGGTCGCGGCCAGCTCCGCGACCACCTCGGCGGCCAGGTCGTCCACCCGGCGCAGGACGAGACTGCCGTCCGACCGCAACGACACCGCCGGGGGGACGTTCACCTCCAGCGCGGGCAGGAGTCGGTTGGCCAGCGCCACCACCACCTCCGGTACGCGGAACCCCGTGGTCAACGGCACGACCGGCGCGTCCGGCTTACCCAGATGCCGCAGTGACTCCGCCCAGTCGGTCGCCGACCACGGTGCCGTGCCCTGGGCGAGGTCACCGAGGAGTGTGATCGACCCGTGGGTGGTACGCCGGGCGATGGCCCGACACTGCATCGGGGAGAGGTCCTGCGCCTCGTCGATGACGATGTGGTGCAGGCTCGGCTCCCGCTCCAGGAGCCCGGCGGCCTCGTCGAGCAGCACCAGATCGGCGCTGCTCCACCGGACGCTCTTGACGCTCCGAAAGCGCCGGGGCCAGCGCAGCGCCTGACACTCGGCCTCGGTGAGAATGCCCTCGGCGGCGCGGGCCAGCGCCTCCGCGTCGCTGAGCAACTCGAAGACGAGCGACTGCGGCGTCACCGCCGGCCAGCAGGCGTCGAGGAACTCGACCACCGGTTTGGCCCTTCCCATCCGCCGTTGCCACGGCTCCCCCGGTGACTCGCCGGAGCGCGTCTCGGCCTGGCGTTGCAGCAGACCGACGACCCGGGCGCGGACCCGTTCCCGGCCGAGCAGATACGCGGGATCCTCCCGTCGGGTGTCGTCAACCAGGCGGGTGAGCACGCCCGGATCGATGCGCCACCGGTAGGCGCCGTCGGAGACCTGGATCGCGGAGTCAGCTCGACCGAGCCGGGACCAGAGCGCCCGCCGTAGCACGGTCGCCATTCGCGGGTCGTGCTTGACGACCTCGGCCTCGACCGGATCACCACCGGAGACAGGCACCCGGCCGATGAGCCCCTCCAGGGTGGCCTGCCGCACCTCCAGCTCCCCGAGCGCGGGCAGGACCGCCGAGATGTAGCCGAGGAACGCCGGGTTCGGCCCGAGAATCAGGACGCCGGTACGCCGGAGCCGTTCCCGGTGCAGATAGAGCAGGTACGCGGCCCGGTGCAGACCGACGGCGGTCTTACCGGTTCCGGGCGCCCCCTGGACGCAGATCGAGGTGTCGAGGTCGGCACGAACCAGCTCATCCTGCTCGGGCTGAATCGTGGCGACGATGTCGCGCATCGGCCCAACACGGGGGCGTTCGATCTCCTCGATCAGGATTTTGCTGGTGGTGCCGAGCTCCTCGCCCTGGTCGAGGCGTTCATCTTCGAAGCTGGTCAACTCGCCGCCGGCGAACCCGAACCGGCGACGGATCCGTACGCCCTGCGGGTCGCGGGCGCTGGCCTGGTAGAAGGCGCGACTGACCGGCGCTCGCCAGTCCAGCACCAGCGGCTCACCGAGCTGGTCGGTGACGTGCCGCCGTCCGATGTGGTACCGGCCGGTCACCGGGCCCGCTCCCGGCTCGGGGGCGGCTCCGGGCGCAGGGCCCGCTCCCGACTCGGCGGCCCCGTCGAGGTCGAGGCGGCCGAAGAACAGCGGCGTACGGGGGTCGTCGGCGAGTTCGGCCACCCGCCGGGCCAACGCCACCCCGAGGGTCTCGGCGGAGAAGGGGTCCCCGGCGATCTTCGCGCCGACGGCGTACATGGCTTCGGCGTGCTCGCGCATCGCGTGCAGGGCAGCCCGCGACACGGCCATGTGCGTGCGCTCGGCGTCGAGCTCAGCAGTGAGTTCAGCAGTGTGATCAACGGTGCGGTCGGCAGGCATGACGGCGGTTCCTCCGGGTCGACAGGGTGACCTGGCCGCCTGGCCACCCAGGTCGGGTACCGGCTGTGCCTCGGCGCGGCGCGAGAGCGCACGGATCGACCAGCCTAACCCCTCCGACCGCTCCCATCGACAGATTTCCGCCGGTGGTCGAACCCTGCGAAATCCGGGCGACAGCCCGCTGGGGAGGTGCGGGCTGCGGCCCGATGCCCGCTGGCCAGGCGAGCAACGGGGATCGTCTGGCAGCCGCCTTTGCCGATCGGAAGCCGCCGAAGCGCACTCTTCAGAAGCCGAAGGGTTGGGCGGAGAGCAGGACCTCGGTCACGCCGGAATCGGTTACCCTGCCCTGCCCGTACAGGTCGCTGCCGTTGTTGTCGTACGGGTTCCGGTCGCCGTATCGGTGCAGGGCGCCATCGCTGGTACGGCCGTAGTAGATACCGGCGCCGGGAGACAGCAGGTGGGTGATGTCCTGCCCGGTGCTCGACTTGAGCTCGCCGGACTCCCAGCTACCCACTCCATTAAGCTTGTACGACATCAATCGGTCATCCGAATCCGTACCGAGGATCCAGTCCGGCCCAGTCGTGGTCAGCGTCTTGAGGGTGAAACCACTGCCGACCGTCACCCAATTGACGATCTCACTACCAGTCGGCTTCATCGCGGTCACGGCGTGGCGCTGCAACACTCCCGCCGAAGTGAGCCCATACAGACCGCCGGCACCGTCATAGGAAAGATGGGTGTGCGTCCATCCACCACCAAGAATCTTCACCGGCGGATCGAACACCAACGACGCATCGTTCGTGACCACATCAACCCGATACAGGTCACCCTCCGTCGAGGTCAACAGAATTGTGTTGAAGTTCAGCGTCGCCATCGCCCTCGGCGTGAAACCCAGCGTCGCACTCGACGTCACAGCCTTCAAGAACCGACCTGAACCCGACTCGACCAACGAATAGGTCAGCCTACCGTCCGGCAGGATCCCGTAGATGGAAATATCGCCACAATTAGCACTAACGGCATGGACCGGCGGCGACAGCGGCTCCCCCGGGGGAAAGCCGTCCGTCGTAATCTCCGAGCGGATGCCGTTGAAGTAGGCCTCCACCTTGGCGCCTTCGCGCCGCTGCTCGTGATGCAGATGAGGGGCGCTTGAGTTGCCGGTGCTGCCCACTTTGCCGAGCAGTTGCCCCTGCCGGACCCATTGTCCGGTGTAGACCACCGGGGGTGACTCCATGTGCAGGTAGAGCGACTCCCAGCCCTCGCCGTGGTTGAGCTCGACGTGCCAGCCGCCGCCACCGTCCCAACCAGCAGCCGAGACGGTACCGGCGGCGGCGGCGAGAAGAGGTCGACCGGCCGTGTTGCCACTGTTCGCGAACATGTCGACGTCGTAGTCGTCATGACCGCGATAAGTGGAGACCTGCCAGGATTCGCCGCACGGGAATGGAAGCTGGAAGGAAGGCCGCACACCGGCGGCCCGAGCCTCGGCCGGACGTGCTGTCTCGACCACCACAGCACCGTTGACGGCGAGGGCCAGTGCGGCCAATACCGCCGGGACGGAGCGACGTATTCCAGTTTTCGAGGGCATGGGTCTCCTCGGGGGTTCGCTGAGACGTGCTGGGATTGAAGCGGCCACGGTCAGACACCCCCCGCCGAAGTGAGTCCATGCAGACTCCCGGCATAGTCATTGGAATGATAAGTGTGCGCATCGTTCGTGGCCACATCAACCCGACACAGGTCATCCTCCGTCGAGGTCAACAGAATCGTGTTGACGTTCAGCGTCGCCATCACCCTCGGCGCAAACCCCAATGTCGCGCCCGACGTCACCACCTCCGAAACTGGCCCGAGTCACCCTCAATGGCCGAGTACGAAAGCCCGCCGTCTGACCACACCGACACCAGTTACGGCCAGCTGGCTTCCACGCTGATCGCCGCGTCGCCCACCTACTTATGGTAGCGATATGGGTACCCCGAGACCCTGCACAGCCTGACCTACCTCACCCGACCGGGGCAGTCATCAGCCAGGGGTTATTCGGGGACAGATTTAGCATCTTGTTCAGGAACGCATCTGGTGGCCCACGTGGGGTCCAGCCGCTGCGAAGCCACCAGAAGCCAGGCAGCACGCAAGCCCGAGTCACCTGTTCGCGTTGACGTTTGCCCATTTCCCACCGGACGGGCTGTGGCAGTGTCATCATGCGGTCGGGGCGAGCCACCGTGGCCCGCCCCGGACGAGAGGGGGTTGACGTGGGCATCGTTCCGGCGGGCACCCCCTGCTGGGCCGACCTGGCCACGCCGGACCTCGACGACGCGCGCCGCTTCTACCCGGAGCTGTTCGGCTGGACCGGCCGGATCACGCCCGAGCCCGAATCGGACGGCTACACCGACTTCCTCCGCCACGGCCAGGCGGTGGCGGGTGCTGGGCCGCCGGCCATTCCCGAGCAGGTGCCGATCTGGTCGATCTACGTCGCCGCCGACGACGCTGACCTGGTGGCCGCGCGGGTCGAGGAGGCCGGCGGACAGCTGGTGGTGCCCCCCTTCGACGTGTTCGACCGGGGCCGGATGGCGGTGTTGAGCGACCCGGCGGGCGCGACGCTGTGTGTGTGGCAGCCGGTGACGATGCCCGGCGGCGAGGTCTTCGGAGTACCGGGGGCGATGAGCTGGACCGAACTGGTCACCCCGGACCCGGAGGGCGCGAAGGTCTTCTACGAGCTGGTCTTCGGCTGGCAGCCGGACGAGCCGCCAACCGGTGCGACGGGGCACACCGGCTGGCGCCTCGGCAGCCAGATCGTCGCCGGGATGACCACGCCGCTCGGCGACTTCCCGGCCGGCGCACCCGCGTACTGGTCGGTGTACTTCGGAGTGGCGGACGTGGACGCGACCGCCGCCCGGGCCGCCGCCCTGGGCGGGGCGATCCTGGTGCCGCCCCGCGACACCGCGGCCGGTCGCTGCACGGCCCTGCGCGACCCACAGGGTGCCCTCTTCAACGCGATCACCCCGCCCTGACCTTCGGCATCCCGTCGGGTGCGGAGGAGGGGCGGACGGGTACCACCAGTGGGCCGTGCTCGCCCTCGATCACCTTCACGGTCGCGCGGTAGTGGCGAGCCAGCAGCTCCGTCGTGAGCACCTCCCCGGGGCTGCCGACGGCGGCCACGTGACCGTCCGCGAGGAGCACCATCCGGTCGGCGTACTCGCCGGCGATGGAGAGATCGTGCATGGTCGCGACCACGGTCAGGCCATGCGCCCGGCGGAGCTGGTCGACCAGTTCGAGGACGTCCTGTTGGTGGCCGATGTCCAGCGCGCTGGTCGGTTCGTCGAGCAGCAGCAGGGTGGCCCCCTGGGCGAAGGCTCGGGCCAGGAAGACGCGCTGCCGCTCGCCACCGGAGAGGGTGGCCAGTTCCCGGTTGTGGAATCCGGTGAGGTCCAGCCGGTCCAGGACATCGTGTGCGGCGGCCAGGTCGGCGGGGGACTCCCGGCCCAGCGGCGCGATGTACGGGGTGCGGCCGAGCAGCACGTAGTCCAGGACCGACATCCCGGCCGGCACCACCGGCGACTGGGCCATGGTCGCCACCACCCGGGCCCGCTCCCGGCGACGCAGCTGCTGGATCGGCGTACCGAAGAGGGAGACCGCTCCCTCGGTGGGCAGCAGGCCGCCGACGGCGCGCAGCAACGTCGACTTGCCGGCACCGTTCGGGCCGATCACGGTCACCCACTCGCCCGCGGCGACGGTCAGGTCGACTCCGGTCAGGATGGGTACGCCGGCCAGCCGGACCCGCAGGTCGCGTACCGCCACCGCCGGTGCGCTCATCCCAGCACCCGCCGGGCGCTGCGCAGGACCAGGACGAAGAACGGGCCGCCGAGCAGAGCGGTCACCACGCCGATCGGGATCTCCTCGGGGGCGGCGGCGGTACGGGCGACCACGTCGGTCAGCGCCAGGAACGCCCCGCCGAAGAGCATCGACAGCGGCAGGATCACCCGGTAGCTGGCGCCGGCGAGCAGTCGTACGGCGTGCGGCACGATGATTCCGACGAAGCCGATCAGCCCGGACGCGGAGACCGCGGCGGCCGTCCCGAGCGAGGCGGCGGCGATCAACAGGTAGCGGGACCGTTGCGGGTGCAGGCCCAGGCTGGTCGCCTCGTCGTCGCCGACCGAGAGAACGTCCAGCTCCCGCCGGTGCAGCAGGACCACCACGGCGGTCAGCAGGAAGTATGGCAGGACCAGCCACACATCGTGCCAGCCGGCGGTGGCGAGTCTCCCCAGCAGCCAGGCATAGACCTGTTGGATGCTGTCTGAGTTGCGTTGCAGCAGGTACGTCTGGCCGGCGGAGAGGAAGGCGGAGACCGCCACCCCGGCCAGGATCAGGGTCGCCGGTGATCGGCTTCGGCCACCGGCGGAGCCGAGCAGGTAGGTCAACGTGACCGCGCCGATCGCGCCGACGAACGCGGCCAGCGGGACGGTGACCGGCAGCCCGGTGAGCGCCCCGCCGACGCCGCCAGCGGTGATCACCACGGTGACCGCGAACCCGGCGCCGGCCGCGACCCCGAGCAGGTACGGGTCGGCCAGCGGGTTGCGGAAGACGCCCTGGTAGGCGCCGCCGGCCAGGGCGAGTAACCCGCCGACGAGCAGGCCGAGTACGGCCCGGGGCAGGCGCAGCTCGGTGACGATGGCGATCTCCCGCTCGGTGAGCCCACTGTCGAGGCCGACCCCGGGGAGAAGGTTCAGCAGCTCGACCGCGACGCTGCCGGGCGGCAGGCTGACCGGGCCCAGGGAGACGCCCGCCACCAGGGCGGCCAGGACCGCGGCCAGCCCGGCGACGAGCCAGCCGGGCCGCAGCCCGGCTGGCTGAGCCACGTCCGGCCGCCCCTCCGGCTGGCCGGAGGGGCGCTGGGTTACCACCTGCCGCATGAGAAGGCCTTACTACCGCCGCCGGTCCAGCGTCACGCGGGGACCTTGGCGGTCGCCTCGATGATGGTGCGGAGCAGGTCAACGACGCGCGGGCCCCACCGGGAGGCGATGTCGTCGTCGAGCGCGACGACGTGGTTCTCCTGCACGGCGGTGATCGTCGCCCAGCCGGGTCGGGCCTGGACCGACGCGACGCTCTGCTGGCAGCACTTGGTGTCGGCGAGGAAGACGAAGTCCGGGTTGGCCTTGACGATGACCTCCTCGGAGAGCTGCGGGTAACCGCCGCTCGCGCCGTCCGCGTCGGCCGGGTCGGCGATGTTCTCGAGCCCGGCGAGCGCGTAGAGCGAGCCGATGAAGGTCTTGCTGGTGGCGGTGTACAGCTCGGGGCTGAGCTCGTGGAAGTAGGTCAGCTTCTCCGCCCGCTGGGGCAGGTCGGCGACCAACTCCGCGATGTCGTCCCGCATCTGGCTGACCACGTCGGCGGCCTCGGCGGGGTGCCCGGTCAGCGCGCCCACCTCGGTGAGCTGCCGATAGGTGTCGTCCAGCGTGACCGCCGCCGGGGTGAGGAAGACCGGGATCCTCAGCGTGGTGAGCTGGTCCACGATCTTGTTCTGGTCGTTGGCGAGCAGCACCAGGTCGGGGTTGTGGGCGGCGATCGCCTCGGCGTTCGGCTGGAAGCCGGAGAGATCGGTCTGCGGCGCCTCCGCCGGATGGTTGGAGTTGTCGTCGACCGCGACGACCTGCGGCCCCGCCCCGATCGCGAAGAGCATCTCGGTGGCGGTCGGCGACAGCGAGACGATCTTCTCCGGCTGCTCGTCCAGCGTCAGCGAGCCGACGGTCACCGGGAAGGTCGCGGCGCTGGACGCGCCGTCGTCGGCTGCGGGGGAGTCGGTGGTGTTCTCGGCGCAGCCGCCGAGTGCGAGCGCGGCCACCGCGAGGGCCGCGGTGAAGAACCGGGGGGTACGTCTGGACATCGGGCCTCCTGTCGGTCGAGGAGTTGGTGCTTCGCCGACAGGGACCGAGGTGCCCGTCCACGAGGCGCCCTTCCTCGAGAGCGCGTATCGCGACCGACCGCAGGCGACCTGACTCGTCCCCGGGACACGCCCGGGGCATCACAGTTGCGGGACAGTGCCGGTTTCGCACCGGCTTCGCTGCGGGATGGTCGGTAGCACCGTAGCGCACGGTCGGGCCGGAGCCCGGCGTTGGCCGCAGACGTGTGACGAGGTGGGGTGGGGGCCCCGGGACAGGGCCCCCACCTGGACTCAGGAAACGGTGATGGTGACGTTGTCGACGGCTGCCTCGACGAGGCTCCCGCCGGCGGCGTCCGCCGCCGCCACCTGGATCTGGACCGACTGGCCGGCGTACGGCGTCAGGTCGAGGTTGGCCACCGACCAGGAGGCGCTGCGGTTGGTCGCCGCCCCCGCCTGGTTGAGCAGGGTGGTGGTGCCGCCGCTGTGCACGACGCTGACCCGGAAGTAGTCGGCCGAGGAGGCGTTCGAGTAGTGCGCCAGGTACCAGGCCAACGAGAGGGTCAGCGTGCCGCTCGACGGCAGGGCCACCGCCGGGGAGCGGGCGCTGGTCACGCCGCCGTCGATGTCGTGGGTGCCCGCCGAGGAGCCGGCGAGCCGGCCGGTGACCAGGTCGTTGCCGCCCGCGTACGGGGTGAGCTGCTTGGCGCCGGAGTAGCTGGTCGCCTGGGCGGCACCCCGCTCCCACTCACCGGTGGTGGCGGTGTCGGTGCCGTTAGGGTTGATCGTCCAGCCGGTCGCGGTCTCGAAGGTGTCCGCCCAGACCGTCTCCCCGCCGCCACCGCCGCAGTACTGGTCCTCCTTGCCGATCGCCCGGTACGGGCAGTCGGCGTACTCGGAGAGGAGCAGCACCGCTTCGCGGTTGCGGGCGGTCTCCGCCGGGATGACCTCATCGGGTGGGTAGAAGCCGCCGCCCGCGGCGGAGCCGGGGTACAGCTCGAAGGTGTACGCCCAGATCCCGTGCGCCCCCCACATCCAGTCGATGCTGCTGCCATCGGTGATGTAGAGGTCGCTGGACTGCTGCGGGGTGTAGCCGTTGGTGGCCGCCATCTCCCCGCCGATGGTGGCGAAGGTGTTGTACTGGTCGGCCGTCATTCCCGGGGCGGTGTTGCTGTACGTGTAGCCGAATGGCCAGAGCACCAGTTCGGAGTAGGTGTGAAAGTCGATGTTGGCCTTGATCTGCTGGACTCCGCCCACGACCCGGCTGTCCACGAAGTCGCGCACCGCATCAGTCTCCGGGGCGGAGAAGGGCGACGGGCCCCGGTAGGTGTTCGACGAGGGGGAGCCGGAGGAGCCGCCGCAGCAGCCCCAGAGGTAGTCCCAGTTGCGGTTCAGGTCGGTGCCGACCCAGGACGAGCCGCTGTTCGGCTGCCGGTTCTTGCGCCACGACCGGTACGAGCCGGTGGCGATGTCGTACTCGCTGCCGTCCGGGTTCACGGTCGGGACGATCCACAGCTCCCGGCTGTTGACCACATTGGTGACCCGGGAGTTACTGCCGTAGTTGTCGGTGAAGAGGTTGAGCAGGTAGATCGCCATCTCCACGGTGAGGTGCTCCCGGGCGTGCTGCTGGGAGTTGAAGAGAATCTCCGGTTCGTCCTCGTCGGTCCCGACGTTGTCGGAGATCTTCACCGCCATCAGGTCCCGGCCCTCGTACGAGGTGCCGATGCTGATCTTCCGCGCGATGCTGGGGTGGTCCGCCACCACCTGGTTCACCACCGCCGTCAGCTCGGCGTAGTTGTGGTAGTCGGAGTCGGCGGGCGGAAAGTCGAAGGTGCCGACTTCCCCGTGGTCGTGATCGTGGTCGGTGAGCGTTACCGGAACCTCCTCCAGCTCGAAGCCCAGCCGCGTGATCGCGGCGGCCTCGGCGGCGGTGGCGGAGACGTGCAGGACGCCGTGCTCGGAGTAGTCGATCGCGGCGCCGGTGCTGGCCACCGCGCTGCGGTCGGTCAGGGTACGCGGGCCGAGCACCCGGTACTGGACGGCGGCCGACTCACCGGTGGGGTCTGGCGTGGTGTTCGCGGAGACCGGTGCTGCGGCAAAGGTGAGCAGGCCGAACCCCGCGGCGACGACGAGCGCGAGGCGGCGGCGAAGGGTGGGGGTGCGGAAGGCCATAGACAACCTCCTGATGAGCGCGGGAAAGCTTTCCCGCCTGGTACCGCACACTCCACCACTCAGCGCATGGTCATATCAATATTCTTACATCTATAAATTAGGCAATGATCCCGCCGGTACCGCGTTCTTGCTGCCTGGAGGCCCCGCCGCCGAAGCCGGGACATCCCGGCCCGACGGGCCCGCCACGTCGATCCCGGCGACGGCCCGAGTTTCCCGGCCAGAGATCAGGACTTCGGCGCGTCGCCGCCCGGCTCCGTCGCATCCGTCCCCGCGTCGTCCTCGCCGGCCAGCGCGGAACGCAGCCGCTCCTTCTCCGCGCGCCGCCGCTCGGTGGCGGCGGCCATCTCCTCGGCCATCTCCTCCCGCCACGGCCGCAGCAGGAAGAAGGAGAGCGCCGCCGAGAAGATCAACGCCACCATCAGCTTGATGAAGAGATTCAACTCCACGAACCACAGGGCCGCCAGCACGACGACAAACAGTCCGATCCGGCCCAGCGTGTACTTGACCGCCGCGCTCATCTCCGTACTCCGTTCTCCGCCGTCAGCGGGCGGCCTCAGCCCGTCCTCCGGGCGAGCCACCGCACGCCGTGGAACCACACCACCGCGTACCCCACGGTGAAGGTCGCCGCACCCAACCCGCCGGAGAACACCGGCGGCAGGTCAACGGTGAAACCGGCCACCACCAGACCGAGGGTCAGCCCCACGGCCCCGGCCGCCAGGCCCGCCACCACCCGGGCGGCACCGAACCCCCAGGCACGGAAGTCATCCCAGTAGAGCCAGGCCGGCAGGATCACCGCCAACCACCCGTTGGCCTGGCCGAAATCCCCCGAACCGAGCGAGGTGACGCCCCAGTCCAGTGCCACCAGCGCGAGCACCCCGATAACCCAGCCGGCCAGGCTCACCCCGAGCAGGTCCCCCAGGGTCAACACGCGCCCCTCGGAATCTCGCCGGGGAATTCTGTTGCGCTGCTCGGTCATAGCCCTACGAGGGTACGCGAACCGCCAACCAGCACGATCAGGCCCACACCTGCTGCGGCTGGGCGCGACGCTCGGCGAGCGAGGGCGCGGCGTCGTACTCGCGCACGACGTCGTACCGGGTGTTGCGCTCGACCGGGCGGAACCCGGCATCCCAGATCAGGTCCAGCAGGTCAGCCCGGTTCATGGTGCTCGGCGTGCCGTAGGAGTCGGCATCATGGGTGATCTTGTATTCCACCACCGAGCCGTCCAGGTCATCCACGCCGAAGTTCAGCGACAGCTGGGCAACCGAGAGCCCGTGCATCACCCAGAAACACTTCACGTGCGGGACGTTGTCGAAGAGCAGCCGGGACACCGCATACGTCTTCAGCGACTCCGCCGGCGAGGCCATCGTCGTCCGCGCCTGGATCTGGTTACGGATCTTGCCGTCCGCCGAGTCGACGAAATCATGCTGGTAGCGCAGCGGGATGAAGACCACGAAGCCATTGGTCTCGTCCTGCAGTTCCCGCAGCCGCAGCACATGGTCAACCCGGTGCCGGGGCTCCTCGATGTGCCCGTACAGCATGGTTGACGGGGTCTTCATGCCCTTGTTGTGCGCCAGCCGGTGGATGCGGGACCAGTCCTCCCAATGGCAGGCGTGGTCAACGATGTGCTGCCGCACATCCCAGTCGAAGATCTCCGCACCGCCGCCGGTCAGCGACTCCAGACCGGCGTCCATCAGCTCGTCCAGGATCTCGTCGGCGCTCAGGCCGCTGATCTTCTCGAACCACTGCACCTCGGTCGCGGTGAAGGCCTTGAGCCGGACATTCGGCAGCGCCGCCTTCAGCTCACGGAGCACCTTCGGGTAGTAGCGCCACGGCAGGGTGGGGTGCAGCCCGTTGACGATGTGCAGCTCGGTGAGCTGCTCGTCCTCCATCTCCTTGGCCTTGCGGACCGCCTCGTCGATCCGCATCGTGTACGCGTCCTTCTCGCCCGGCTTTCGCTGGAACGAGCAGTACGCACAGCTGGCGCTGCAGACGTTCGTCAGGTTCAGGTGCCGGTTGACGTTGAACATCACCCGGTCGCCGTTGCGCTCGGTCCGCCGGTGGTGCGCAAGCCGCCCCAACCAGGTCAGGTCGTCGCTGTCGTAGAGGGCGATCCCGTCCGCACGGGTCAGCCGCTCGCCGGCGTACACCTTCGCTTCTAGCTCGCGCTTGAGTCCGGCGTCCATCTCCAGCCCCGTCCCTTCCGCCTGCGGTCCCGGTCGAGCCTACGTGGGCCGGCGCACCCACGGTCAGCGCGGGCGGTCGGCCGCGACGAACCTCACCGCCGCCCGTCGGCGCTACCCGAATTCTCAGCTACTCGTAACCCGGCCACACATCGACACTGCTGCGCGCGTGCGATAGACAGGTAGGCCGAGCGCGATACCACTGGTAGCGTCCGGGCACCTGTGCACCGCAATGCGCGGATTGAGCCAGACAAGGAGTGGAATGGGCGACAGCGGCTACGGACGGCGACCTCGACGACGCCCGGTGATCTCACCGGTCCTCCGCCCGAAGCTCTGGTCCGCGTTGCTGGGCATCATCGCTGCCGGCGCGCTCAGTGCGCCGGTCTACGCCGATCCGCCACTGCCCGACGCCGTACCCGACAGCGGCGCCCGCCCGGTCCTGTCCGGCCCACTGCGCCTGCCCGGCGGTGAACCCCTCACCCCGCCTGCGGCAACTCCGGTCAACAACCTCATCGACGGACCGCTCGCCACCCAGATCTACGCGGCCGAGGCCCGCATCGGCCAACTGAGCGACGAACTGCTCCTGCTGAAGCGGCAGCGCACCGAGGCGGAGACGCAGCTCGTCGCCGCCGAGCAGGAGCTGAACCTGGCCCTGACCGCGCTGGCCAAGGCCCAGTCGCGAGCCGATGCCGCGGCCGCCGAGGCGATCAAGGCGGCTGCGGCGCTGCCACCCGTGCCCTTCGCCGATGATCTCCAGGATCTGAACGAGCTCTCCGGCCTTGCCCGGGGAGAGAAAGTCGCGGTCGGGGAGACCAACGCGGCGACCCGGGAGCTCAACCGGGCGCGCGCCGACGAGCAGACCGCGCAGCAGGCCATGACGGCTGGGCAGACCCGAGTACGCTCCATCAACACCGCCTATGCCAGCACCGAGCAGGCGCTGCACAGCGAGCGGGCGAAGCTCGCCACCCTCCGCCAGGACAACGCCGCCCAGCTGCTGGAACTGGAGCGTCAGCAGGAGGCGGCGGAGCAGGCGCTCGGCGCGCAGTGGGTCGCCAACGAGACGGCGAACGGGCTCGCCGCGCACCCCATCGCCCACGCGGCGGTCGCCTACGCGATGGACCAACTCGGCGATCCGTACCTCTGGGCGGCCGAAGGGCCGGACCGATTCGACTGCTCGGGCCTGATCTGGGCCGCCTACCGCTCGGCCGGCTACCGCAGCCTGCCCCGGGTCTCCCGCGACCAGTACTACGCGACCCGGCACCGCACCGTTGCCCGGACCGGCCTACTCCCCGGTGACCTGCTCTTCTTCGCCTCCGGAGCTAGCTGGACCAGCATCCACCACATGGGCATGTACATCGGCGGCGGACGGATGATCCACGCCCCGAGCAGCGGCGACGTGGTCAAGATTTCCACCGTGACCTGGTCGCGCCTCTACGCGGCAACACGAGTGATCGGCGGGGTCCCCGTACCAACCACGCCCACGCCCACGCCAAGCGCCACGACCGCCCCGACGCCGACACCACCCCCGTCACCGTCCTCCTCGGCCACGAGTCCCTCGTCGCCCTCGGCATCTCCGACCAGCACCTCGTCCCCCACCACCAGCCCGAGCAACACCCCGTCCCCCAGCACCTCCCCCTCAGCGCCCCCGACCAGCACCCCGTCCCCCACCGCCTCGGCCTCAGCACCCCCGACCAGCACTCCATCCCCCACCACCAGCCCGAGCAACACCCCGTCCCCCAGCACCTCCCCCTCAGCGTCCCCGGCCGACACCCCGCCCCCCGCCATCTCGTCCTCGGCCGAGCCGATCGAGCCCCCATCGCCCTCGACGATCGGCAGCTCATTCCTGCCGTAGCCCGGCACGACCACTCCGACCTGCCGTCCTGCGGTCAGGGCCGCGGACCGCAGGGGCGTCCGAGGTGCTGCGACAAACGGCCGGCAGCCCTGCTCCAGCTGTGTTCCCTGGACGAAATGTGGCACGGTGAGACCAGGCATCCCCGGCTCGGGTGGCACGAGTCCGGGTGCGAGCACGGCGCGGAGGGCGAACATGGCCGAGCAGAACGACCCGGTGGACCCGTCCGCCGCCGACGCGGCGGCCATTCCGTCGGCGCCGGGGCAGGCCCGGGTCTACCACCAGGCTGGCCCCAGAGAACCTGAGCCGGTGCAGCCGCCCGAGCCGGCGCGACCGCCCGAGCCGGCGCGACCGCCCGAGCCGGCGCGACCGCCCGAGCCGGTGCAGCCACCCGAGCCGTCCGTTCCGGACCCGACCCCACCGGTGCCCCCGCCGCCGGCGCCTCCGGCCCCCGGCCCCCACCCGCCGGGTCCAGTCCGACCACAACCGGCACCACCCGCCCCGCTGCCACCCGGGCCGCCGGCACCCGCGCCAACCGACCCGGCGCCGACTTCCCCGTTCCCACCACCACCCATCACCAGCGGCAGCACCGGGCCGGCCTCACGAGCCAGCACCCCCACGCCCGGCCCCTTTCCCACGCCGCGCACCGCGACATCGCCGGTCTCCGGAGTCCGCGCGGGTTCACTACCGCCGGCGGCCTCGTCCGACAGCACCCAGGTAATCCGAGCACCCGGCCACCAGCACCCACCCACGGCCTCATCCGACAGCACCCAGGTAATCCGAGCACCCGGCCACCAGCACCCACCCACGGCCTCATCCGACAGCACCCAGGTAATCCGAGGCCCCGGCCACCAGAAACGCCCGGGCATGGGGCACCACATCCCACCGGAGGGTGACCTGAGCAGCCTCTACGGCGACGGTTCGGGCCTGTCCACCGTCGCTTTCCCGGTCAACCCGATGGAGAACTCGGGCTCCCTGACCGGGCACATCCTCGCCCAGGGCCGGACGGAGGCATCGAACGAGCAACCGTCCAGCAATACCCGGGTGCTGGTCGCCCTGGCCGCCTCGCTCGCCCTGCTGGTGGCGATCGGTGTGGTGGTCGTCCTCATCGCCAACAGTGCGCTGGACGGGGCTTTCGAGAGCCTGTTGAGCGGGTGAGCCCGCCCACTGTGTCACGGCGGGTGTACGGCGCGGTGGGGAAGCGCCGTACACTGGCGCGGAAACTGACCTGGCGCGCGCCGTAGCGCGCCCATGGGCGATCTTGCGGGTAATCCGGCGGCATTCCGTCGTGGCGGCCATCGCGAAGATGCGCCCCACTCGAGAGGCCATTCTTGACCACGTCGATCGACCCTGGCATGCCCCCGTCCGTCCCCGAACTCGTCGACTTCGCCGCGCTCGGCCTGCCGCAACCCCTGGTCCGGGCGTTGGCCCGGCAGGGAATCACCACTCCATTCGAAATCCAACGCGCCACCATGCCGGATGCGCTCGCCGGCCGGGATGTCCTCGGCCGCGGCCAGACCGGCTCCGGAAAGACGCTGGCGTTCGGCCTCCCCCTGCTCGCCCGGCTGGCCGCCGGGGAACGGGCCCGCCCCCGGCACCCCCGCGCCCTCGTGTTGGTGCCGACTCGGGAGCTGGCTATGCAGGTCAGCGACGCCCTGTTCCCGCTGGGTCGGGCGATCGGCGTATTCCTACGGACCGCGGTCGGCGGAGTGCCCTACGACCGGCAGATCAGTGCCCTACGACGTGGCGTCGAGGTGCTGGTGGCCACACCTGGCCGGCTCGCTGACCTCATTGAGCGAGGCATCTGTCGCCTCGATGACATTGAGGTAACCGTGCTGGACGAGGCGGACCAGATGGCCGACATGGGCTTCCTGCCCGAGGTCACCGAGCTTCTGGCGAAGACCCCCGCCGACGCGCAGCGGCTGCTCTTCTCGGCCACCCTGGACCGAGACGTAGACGCGCTGGTGCGGCGCTTCATGACCGACCCGGTCACCCACTCGACGGCGCCACCGACGGCAGCGGTGGCAACGATGGATCATCACCTGCTGCTGATCCCGCCGCACGACAAGTTCTCGGTCGTCGCGTCGATCGCGGCCCGGGAGGGGCGGACGATGGTCTTCGCCCGGACCCAACTCGGCGTGGACCGGTTGGTGGGGCAGCTCGCGGCGGTCGGGGTGCGCGCCGGCGGCCTGCACGGCGGCAAGACCCAACGAATGCGCACCCGCACCCTGGCCGAGTTTCGGGAAGGCCGGACGAATGTCCTGGTCGCCACCGACGTCGCCGCCCGCGGCATCCACGTTGACGGCGTCTCGCTGGTGCTACACGTTGACCCGCCGAAGGATCCGAAGGACTACCTACACCGGGCAGGGCGGACCGCACGGGCCGGCGAGACCGGGGCGGTGGCGACCCTGGCGCTACCGAAACAACGCCGCAGCACCCTCGCCATGTTGGAGAAGGCAGGCGTGGCCCCGGCACAGACCCGGGTGCGAGCCGGCGATCAGGCGTTGGCCGAGCTGACCGGAGCACGGGAACCGAGTGGCGTACCCGTTCAGGACGAGCCCGAGCCACGCCGACGGGCGGGCCGACCTGACGGGGCTCGCCGATTCCCGGACCGGCACCGCCGCGGCGAATCGGGGCGTTCCGGCGATCGCCGCCATCCGAGCCGGCCGGCGGAAGGCCGGTCGGAGCGGCGGTCGGGAGATCGACGTTTCGGCGGACGGCCGGCCGCGGGCACCCACTGAGCCAGCCGTGCCGCCTGGCCGGCCTGAGGGTGCCCCTCAGGCCGGCCAGGCGCCGGTGGCCAGAAAGCGCTCGATGGTCGCCAGATGCGGGGCGAGATCGAGCCCCTGGGCGGCCACCCAGTCGTCGGCGTAGTAGGTGTCGGCGTAGCGGTCCCCGGCGTCGCAGATCAGGGTGGCCACCGAGCCGGTCTTCCCCTCCGCGAGCAGGCCGGCGATCAGGCCGAAGGCACCCCAGAGGTTGGTGCCGGTCGAGCCACCGACCCGACGGCCGAGCACTGCGGAGCCGGCCCGCATCGCGGCCAACGAGGCGGCGTCGGGCACCTGCACCATCCGGTCCACCACCGATGGCAGGAAGGAAGCCTCCACCGTCGGTCGCCCGATGCCCTCGATTCGCGAGCCACGGCCAGTGCACACCGACCAGTCGGAGGTCTGCCACGCCGGATAGAACGCTGAATTCTCCGGGTCCACCACGCAGAGCTTCGTGGGCAGCCGGCGGAAGCGCGTGTACCGGCCGATGGTGGCGCTGGTGCCGCCGGTGCCGGCCCCGACCACGACCCACGCCGGCACCGGGTGCCGCTCCAACGCCAGCTGCGAAAAGATCGACTCGGCGATGTTGTTGTTGCCCCGCCAGTCGGTGGCCCGCTCGGCGTACGTGAACTGGTCCATGAAGTGGCCGCCCGTGTCCTCGGCCAGCCACCGTGCTTCGATGACCACCTTGGCCGGGTCGTCCACCAGGTGACAGCGCCCCTCCTGGAACTCGATCTTCGCGATCTTCTCCGGCGAGGTGGACGCCGGCATCACCGCGATAAACGGCAGCCCCAGCATCCGGGCGAAGTACGCCTCGGAGACCGCCGTCGATCCCGAGGAGGCCTCCACGATCGTGGTGCCGGGGCCAATCCACCCGTTGCAGAGTCCATAGAGGAACAGGGAGCGGGCCAGCCGGTGCTTCAGGGAGCCGGTGGGATGCACCGACTCGTCCTTGAGGTAGAGGTCGATTCCCCACTGCCGAGGCAGGGGGAACGGCAACAGATGGGTGTCGGCGGACCGGTTGGCGTCCGCCTCGACGGCGGCAATCGCCTCGGTCACCCACCCCCGGATCGCCTCGTCACACCGGTCCAGATGAGTCACGCCCAGCAACCTAGCAAAGCCGGGCCGGCGCGGCCTGATCCCGGCCCACGCGCAGTGACCGAACTCCACAAGGCGGTAGACCGGACCCCGAGGGCCGGATCAGCCCGGACCCGTGCACCGGATGGACCCGGTCGCCCCGGGCCGGCGGAGCGCCAGCCGGGCCAGGCCGCCGGAGAGCCAGCCAGGTCAGGCCGGCGGCATACCGACGGGCTGAGGGCGGTTCTCCCACTTGGTCGACAGGGCGATCCCGGTACGGGTAGAGGCGACACCGGGAGTACGGTTCAACCGTACGATCAGCGCCTCCAGCTCCCCGATGGTGCCGACCCTCGCCTTGAGCAGGAACGACTCCACGCCGGCCATGAAGTAGCAGGACTCGATCTCCGGGATGGCGCGGAACGACTCCAGCACGTCGTCGGTGTCCGCGGCGGACTCCTCAATGATCTCGATCAGGGCGGTCACGCCCAGCCCAATGCTCTCCGGCTCGACCTCGGCTCGGTACGCACGGATAACTCCGCTGGACTCCAGCTTGCCGACCCGCTCATGCACTGCCGGTGCCGAGAGGCCCACCTGGCGGGCAAGCTCGGCGTACGAGAGGCGGGCGTTGCCCCGCAGCAGTTCGATGAGGTTCAGGTCGATCGCGTCCACGGACTGTAGACCCTAGTAGCACTGACCCGCCCTCGGGTGTCCGGTCCCGATGGTCGACCCCGCACCCTGCCATTGTTGACGAACCAACCGCAACAGGGCACAGCTGCGGGTACCATTGCCTAACCTCCTGATCAGTGCTTTTCTCGCGTTTGGCGGACACGACCGGTCGCCGGTGCTGTAATTGCCATACGTCCCTCATGACGGCTCTGGGCTCGCACCGCCGGGGGCAGTGTGTTCAGCCGGGGGCTTCGTCGATGCGAGGAGGGGGCTGTGGACACTGGAGATCGCCTGCTGACACCGGGTGAGGTTGCCGCGCTGTTTCGGGTTGATCCGAAGACTGTGACCAGGTGGGCGGCGGCCGGCCGGATAGGCAGTATCCGGACTCCGGGCGGGCATCGCCGATTTCGGGAATCCGAAGTTCGGGCCCTGCTCGAGGGCGAGGGAATGTTGGACGAGGCGGAGGAGGCAGAGCGACCGAACAACACTGGTCCCGCCGCCCCGACCGGCCCTGGACCGGGTCCGGCCAACGCCGGGATGTACTGAGGTGGTGGCCATCGGGTGATCGCCGGCCGCCGCGCCGCGCCGCAACGGCCAGCTCAGGAGCGCCCCGCTCCCAACTCACCCGCCCAGCGGCGAGCGAGCGTATGCGGCACGCCCAGGGCGTCCAGCACCTTCCCAGCGACGAAGTCGACCAGCTGGGCGGCGGAGGCCGCCGCTCCCGCCCCGTAGAAACCGGGGCTGGCGGGGAGCACCACCGCGCCAGCGTCGTGCAACGCGACCAGATGCTCCAGGTGGCTCCGGGTCACCGGCGTCTCCCGGGGCACCACGACCACCGGGCGGCGCTCCTTGAGGTTGACCTCGGCGGCGCGTTGCAACAGGTCCTTGGAGAGCCCGATGGAGATCCCGGCACAGGCTGCCGTACTCGCCGGGACGACCGCCATCCCACGCACCCGGTAGGAGCCGCTACTCGGCCCGGCGGCGAGATCGCCGGCCGGCCAGTGCCGGAGGTCTGCTCCGCTCAGGTCGTGCCCCAGCCAGGCGGCGAGATCCTCCGCCCAGTGCCCGTCCCGAAACGACCGCCCGGTCTCGTCCAGGATGGTCAGCCGGGCCGCCCGGGACACGATTAGATCAACGGCTTCGCCCGCGTCGAGCAACCCCCGCAGGACAGCAGCCGCGTACGGCGTGCCGGAGGCTCCGGAGACACCGACCACCCATGGTTCACGCATGCTCCCAGCCTGCCTGGTCGCCCTCGACCACCCACGGGCACCCCCGGTCCGGGGTCAGGGCCGCAGCCCGAGGCGTACCACCAGGTCAAGCAGGGCGAAGCCGAAGAGTGCGATGCCGACGAAGCCGTTCGCGGTGAAGAAGGCCCGGTTGACCCGGCTCAGGTCGGTCGGGCTCACCACCACATGTTGGTAGGCGAAGGCCAGCGCGGTCAGCGCCAGCCCGATCCACCACAGCCAGCCGAAGCCGACCAGGGCGCCGAACCAGACGAAGAGCGCGAAGGTCACCACGTGCGCGACGGTGGAGGCGTGCAGCGCGAACCGCAGCCCGTACCGGGCCGGAACGCTGTGCACGCCGATCTCCCGGTCCACCTCGGCGTCCTGACAGGCATAGATCAGGTCGAACCCGCCGATCCACAGCCCGACCGCCACACCGAGCAGCCACGCCGGCCCGGAGCCGGCGAAGGTGCCGGTCACCGCGAGCCACGCACCGACCGGGCCGACCGCCTGCGCCACCGCCAGGACCACGTGCGGCCAGTTGGTGAACCGCTTCGCGTACGGGTAGCCGACCAGCGGTATGACCGCGAGCGGCGCCAGCACCAGGCAGAGGGGGTTGAGCAGCGCGGCGGCGACCAGGAAGACGGCCAGGGCGATGCCCGCGCCGGCCCACGCCGTACGCAGGCTGACCGTCCCGGTCACCAGTTCCCGGCTGGCGGTGCGCGGGTTCAGCGCGTCGATCCGCCGGTCCAGGATCCGGTTGGCGGCCATCGCGAACGTCCGCGCCCCGACCATCGCCACGGTGATCAGTAACAGGTCGAGCCAGCGCACCTGACCGCCGCTGACCTGCATCGCGGTCAAGGCGGAGAGGTAGGCGAAGGGCAGCGCGAAGACGGAGTGCTCGATCGCCACGAGGTCGAGGAACGCCCGGATCCGCCCGCGCGGGTCCGCGTTGGCGGACGCGGCGCGGGCCGAGACGGCGAGGTCCCGCGGATCGGAGGAGCCGGACATCAGATGCCGTACTCCTTCCAGCGCTTGTCGACCAGCGACACCACCTCGGGGGACATGGTCATCTCCTCGGGCCAGCCCCGGGTGTAGCCCTCGCTGGGCAGCTTGCGGGTGGCGTCGACGCCGGCCTTGCCGCCCCAGAACTGCTGGTACGAGGCGTGGTCCAGGTGGTCCACCGGCCCCTCGGTGAGCAGCAGGTCCCGGGCGTAGTCCACGTTGCCGAAGGCCCGGAACGCGACCTCGTTGTAGTCGTGCACGTCGCAGTCCTCGTCCACGATCACGATCAGCTTGGTCATCGACATCAGGTGCGCGCCCCAGATCGCGTTCATCACCTTCTGCGCGTGCTTCGGGTAGCGCTTCCGGATCGACACGATCGCGCAGTTGTGGAAGACCCCGGCGGCCGGTAGGTCGTAGTCGACGATGTCCGGGATGAGCAGCTTGAGCAGCGGCTGGAAGATCCGCTCGGTGGCCTTACCCAGGCCGTGGTCCTCCTGCGGCGGCTTCGAGGTGACGATCGAGTGGTAGACCGGGTTGCGCTGCATGGTCATCGTCTCGATGTGCAGGACCGGGAACGGCTCGACCGGCGTGTAGTAGCCGGTGTGATCCCCGAACGGCCCCTCGGGCAGCCGCTCACCGGGCTCCAGGTAGCCCTCGAGCACCACCTGGGCGTGCGCCGGCACCTGGAGTGGCACGGTCAGGCAGTCGACCATCTCGACCCGCTCCCCCCGCAGGAAGCCCGCGAACAGGTACTCGTCGATGTCGCCGGGAAGCGGGGCGCTCGCGGCGTACGAGATCACCGGGTCACAGCCGATGGCGATGGCGACCGGCAGCCGCTGGCCGAGCCGCTCGGCGACCGCGTGGTGGGCGGTGGAGTCCTTGTGGATCTGCCAGTGCATGCCCAGCGTGTTCCGGCTGTGCTGCTGCAGCCGGTAGAGACCGAGGTTGCGCGCGCCGGTCTCAGGGTGCTTGGTGTGGGTCAACCCGTAGTTGTGGAAGACCCCGCCGTCACCGGGCCACACCTGCAGGCCGGGCAGCCGGTTCAGATCAACGTCGTCGCCCCGGTACACCACCTGCTGGCAGGGGGCCGTCTTCACCTTGCGCGGCGGCACCGACTTGAGCTGCATGACCTTGCCGAGGCCCTCCCGGATGCCGCTCCAGCCGACCGGCAGCTCCGGTCGCACCAGCGCACCGATCCGCGCCCCGATCTCGTCCAGCGACTCGACGCCGAGCGCCATCGCCATCCGCTTCTCGGTGCCGAACAGGTTGATCGCCACCGGCATCTCGCCCCGGGTCGGCTGCGCGAACACCAGCGCCGGGCCCCCGGCGCGGACCGTCCGGCTAACGATCTCGCTCAACTCCAGCGACGGATCGACCGGAACCTCCACCCGCCGTAGCTCACCCGCGCGCTCCAGCGCCGCGAGGAAGTCCTTCAGATCGGAGTACGGAAAGCCACGAGCCGCCATACCGGCAAGTCTCCCCCACCGCCCGGCCCACCACCCCAGCCGGGGTACGGCAACGGGGCCTCGCGCACGTCACCGCTGACGAGATCAGTCGAGGCCGCCGTAGGAGTGCAGCCCCTCGAAGAAGAGGTTCACCCCGAAGAGGTTCATCATCACGGTGAGGAAACCCAGTATCGCGAGCCAGGTGGCCACGTTCCGTTTGACACTCGGGGTGGCCCGGGCGTGTAGGTAGCTGGCGTACACCACCCAGGAGATGAACGCCCAGATCTCCTTCGGGTCCCAGCCCCACGCACGACCCCACGCCGCTTCGGCCCAGATCGCGCCGGCGATCACCGCGAAGGTGAAGATCGGAAACGAGAACGCGTGCAGCGCGAAGGTCAGCCGCTCCAGGGCCGCCGCAGCCGGCAGGCGCTTCGCCAACAGGTAGGGGAAGCTGCGCCGGCCCTGCTCGTAGCCGGCCCGCATCAGGAAGGCGCACGCCGGGACCACGCCGAGCAGGAAGATGCCGGAGCTGAAGACGATCGTGGCGACGTGGATGATGAACCAGTACGAGTTGAGCGCCGGCACCAACGGCACGATCGGGGTGTAGAGCAGCAACTCGGCGGTGGCCACCAGGAGCACCATCACCAGCGTCAGGAACAGCCCGAGCCGGCGCAGCGTGGGACGCTTCCAGAGCACGACGAACCAACTGGCGACCCCGATGAAGGAGACCGTCAGGACGAACTCGTACATGTTGCCCCAGGGCATCCGGTCGGCCGCGACCCCGCGGGCGATCAGCGCACCGAGGTGTAGCAGGGCGGCCAGCACGGTCACCGCGACCGCGCCCAGACCAGCCATCCGGGCGCGGGCAGCGGTCCGCTGGGCGGCGGTGGCAGCAGCGTCGGTCGGCTCCGGCCCGGAACCCGTACCGCCGGCCGCCCCGACCCCGGCGCCGACCAGCTCGCGGGCGGGCGGGCCGACACGGACGCGGGCGTTGCCCAGCGCGTACTCGACGGCGTGCACGACCATCGCCACCAGGTAGGCCAGGATCGAGAAGGTCACCAGCTGGTCGGAGAGTACGGACATCACTCGGCTCCTACTCGCGCTCCGGCCGGCCCGTCAGGATCGGCCCGCCGCCCGGCTCCGCTGACCGCCGCCACGAGCCGGGTGAACTCGTCGGCGAAGCCGGGATGGTCAACGCGCGGCAGACCACCGGCGTCAACCAAACTACTACCGGGCGTCGAAGATTCACCTGCGGGGTCAGCCGGGCGCACCCGAAAAAAGACCCGCCGGCGGCGGCCGAAGAGCGAACCCATCAGGCCCAGCAGCAGCGTGCCGGAGCTGACCAGCAGCAGCGCCGAGCCGGGGTCGTAGCGCACGGACAGCACGATGTACGGCTCGGTGCCCAGGAACTCCAGCGTGGTGCCGTCGTCCAGGGTCCAGACCTCACCAACCTGGAGGAGCTTGGTGCCGATCTCCTTGACCCGGCCAGCGTCGACCTGCCGCTGATCCAGCTCGTACACCGAGCCGGGGATACCGGCATCCAGGCCTAGATTGCCCCGGTACGCGACGAGATTAAGCATCGGATTGCGCTCGGTCGGGAACTCGGACCGAACGAACGGGCCCTCCTGCGGGGCGGTGGGCAGGTACAGGCCGGTGAAGGCCAGCTGGAGCTCCGGGTCCCGCTCACCGGTCTCCGGGTCCACGTTCGCGTCCGGGAAGGCTGCCAGCCCCTCCCCGGTCAAGCCGATGTCCCCGGTGCTGAGGAAGGGATTCGGGCTGCTCTGACTCCGCCCGAACCGATCGGTGTAGCGAACCACCGGGGCGTACCCGTGGCCGAGCAGGTAGACGTTCGCCCCGTCCAGCCGCAGCGGGGAGTTCACCGAGAACTCCGCCGGGCGGGGGGCGCCGCCGTTCTCGTCCACGGTCACCTTCGCGTTGAAGAACTCCGGCTGGCCGTTGGACTCGAGGAACCTCGCCTCGAAGTCATCCAGCTGCAAGCAGAACCGGGGCAGATCGGCGCTGCCCACCCGGGGACCGAACGATGTCTCGGCGTACTGCTGCTGAGTGTTACAGAAGGCGTTGTCCGCGCCGGCAACCAGGACCCGGTTACCACTCCAGCCGTACCAGGAGCCGATGGCCACGCCGATGAGCACCACCACCATTGAGGCGTGGAAGAGCAGGTTGCCGGTCTCCTTCAGGTAGCCCTTCTCGGCGGATACCTCGTCGCCGCGTACCTCCACCCGCCAGCGGTGCCGACGCAGCACGGCGGCGATCTCCGGCGCGCCACCGGCCGGGGCCGCGAACACGGTGTGCTGGGGCAACCGGTCCAGCCGCTTCGGTGCCGCCGGGGGCCTGGACCGCAGGGCGCGGACGTGGTCACGCAGCCGGGGCGTGATGCAACCGACCAGCGAGGTGAAGAGCAACAGATAGATGGCGGAGAACCAGACCGAGCTGAACGCGTCGAAGGCACCGAGCCGGTCCAGCACCGGCGCCAGATCGGGGTACGCGACGAAGTAGTCCCGGACATCCTCGGGGTTGACGCCGCGCTGTGGCAGAACCGACCCGGGAATCGCGGCGATCGCCAGCAGGAAGAGCAGCACCAGCGCCGTACGCATGCTGGTGAGCTGCCGCCACGAGTTGCGTAGCAGCGCCAGTACCGGGTTGGGGCGGCGCCGGGGGGTCTCGGCCGGTGGCGCCGGCCGGTCGTCGGTGACCGTCATCAGATGCTTACCTGGCCCGTCCCGAAGGTGGTCTGCAGCAGGGTGACGAAGCTGGTCCAGCCACCGGTGACAAGCGCGAGGCCGATCAGGATCAGCAACCCACCACCGATCCGGGTGACCCACCGGCTGTTGCGACGCACCGTCTGGAAGACCCCGAGCAGGCGGTTGAACCCCAGCCCGAAGACGATAAACGGTATCCCCAGCCCGAGGCAGTACGCCACGGCCAGCACGACCGCCCGGTTGGTCTGCCCCTCGACGAGGGCCATGCCCATCACCGCGCCGAGGGTCGGACCGGTGCAGGGCAGCCAGCTGAGCGCGAAGACCGCGCCGAGCACGGGCGCGCCGAGCAGCCCGGCAGCCGGCAGCCGTTGGATGCGCAGCTCGCGCTGCAGCCCCGGGACCACGCCGAGGTAACCCAGTCCGAGCAGCACCACCACGCCGCCGATGACGATCTCCAGCGTCCGCTCGTAGGCGAAGAAGACCTGGCCGACTGTGGTGACCAGGACCGCGGTGGCGGTGAAGACGGCCGTGAAACCGGCGATGAACAGCAGCGTGCCGGCGAGCACCCGGCCCTTGACGGCCGCGGTCACGACGCGGGCGGTCCGCTCCCGCACCGCGACGGCCCCGGCGGCGGCACCCGGGGCTCCCCCGGCCACCGGCGGCGCGCCTCGGGAGTCTTTGCCCGCTCCCCGGCCTTCCAGGTCGGCGCCGGCCAGGCCGGTCACGTAGGAGAGGTAGCCGGGCATCAGCGGCAGGACGCACGGCGACAGGAAGCTGACCAGCCCGGCCAGCGCCGCCGTACCGATGGCGAGCAGCAGGGGACCCGACTGCGCGATCTCCCGGAACGTCTCGCCCATCAGTGGTCGCCGGTCGAGGCGGGCGACTCCGCGGCGACCCGCTCGACGATCGGTTGGAGCCCCTCCTGCTTGACGGCGGCCCGGATCACCGCCGCGATCCGTCCGTCCCGGTCCAGCACGACCGTCGCCGGGATGGTGTTCGGCGGGATCTCCAGCTCCAACGCCAGTCGGCTGCCGGGATCGAAGATGCTCGGATAGGTGACCCGGCCCTCCTCGAAGGCGATCGCCTTGTCCCGGCTGTCCTGCACGTTGATGCCGAGGAAGGTCACCCCCGAGCTCTTGGTGGCCTGGTAGGTGGCCTCCAGGTCATCGGCTTCCGCCCGGCAGGGCGCGCACCACGAGCCCCAGAAATTGACCACCACGACCTGCCCACGGTCCTGCGCCACGTCGTAGCTGCCCCCGTCGAGCAGCTCGCCGGCGAGCTCGGGCGCGGCGGAACGCTGATCGGGGGCACACTCGATCACACCGTCGGCGTTGGTGTCGCAGGCCTTCCCCCAGTCCGGGGTGGCGCAGGCGCCGAGCGCCACCGCGACCATGATGGCGAGCAGGCTGGCAGACCACCTCCGGACAGTCATCAGGCCCCCTTGGCCGTCCGAGCCGTCGGCGAGCTCGCGATCAGGTGGGCGGCTGGCTCGCTGTAGCCGATCCCGACCACCTTCGACCCCTCGAAGTGAAAGGTGGTGAGACTGGCCAGCCCGCACTGCCGCTTACGCGGGTCGTGCCAGAGGCGCTTACGCTCGACAAACCGACGCAGCGTCCAGATCGGCAGCTGGTGGGAGACGAGCACCGCCTCCCGCCCCTGCGCAGCCTCCCGGGCGGCCTGCAGGGCGGCGAACATCCGCTCCGCGATGGCGCGGTACGCCTCGCCCCAGGAGGGGGTGACCGGGTCCCGCAACACCCACCAGTTGCGCGGGTCGCGGAACGAACCATCACCCGGCGAGACCTTCTTGCCCTCGAACCAGTTGGCGCTCTCGATCAACCGCTCGTCCACCCCGATCGGGAGCCCGAACTGCGCGGCGATCGGCTCGGCGGTCTGCTGGGCACGCTCCAGCGGACTGGCGACGACGTGCACCACCTCCCGCTCGGCGAGGCCCTGCGCGGCGGCCTTCGCCATCTGCACGCCCAGCTCCGACAGGCGGAAGCCCGGCAGCCGCCCGTACAGAATGCCCTCCGGGTTGTGCACCTCACCGTGCCGCAGCACGTGGACCACAGTCTTACTCACCGTCACTACCCCCCGTGACCTGCCGCGGCTGCCGCTGCCGCCGCCGCTGGCAGCGCCGCGGCGATCTGCTCCAGGGCGGCATCGTCGATCGCCGCCGAGACGAACCACGACTCGAAGGCGCTCGGCGGCAGGTAGACGCCGGCCGCCAGCATCGCGTGGAAGAACGCCCTGAACGCGGGCACCTGCTGGGCGCTCGCGGAGGCGTAGTCGAAGACGTCGGCGTCGGTGAAGAAGACGGAGAACATGTTGCCGGCGGAGGACAGCCGGTGCGGCACTCCTTCGGCGGCGAGCGCCTCGCTGGCGAGCCGGCCCACGACGGCGGCCGTCTCGTCCAGCCGACGGTAGAGGGCGTCGTCGGCGAGCCGCAGCGTGGCGAGCCCGGCAGCGCAGGCGAGCGGGTTACCGGAGAGGGTGCCGGCCTGGTAGACCGGACCGGCCGGAGCCAGCTGGGACATGATCTCCGCTCGCCCGCCGAAGGCGGCGGCGGGCAGGCCGCCCCCCATGACCTTGCCGTAGGTCCAGAGGTCGGCGGCGCAGGGATCGAGGCCGTGCCACCCGGCGCGGGAGACCCGGAAGCCGGTCATGACCTCGTCCACGATCAGCAGCGCACCGTTGGCATGGGCGAGGGCGGCGAGTCGCTGGTTGAAGTTGTCGCGGGGCGCGACCACGCCCATGTTGCCGGCGGCGGACTCAGTGATCACCGCGGCGATCTGCGGGCCCTCGGCGGCGAAGACCGCCTCGACGGCGGCGAGGTCGTTGTACGGCAGCACAATAGTGTCCCCGGCCGCCGCGCCGGTCACGCCCGGCGAATCGGGCAGGCCGAGCGTGGCGACGCCGGAACCGGCGGCGGCGAGCAACGCGTCCGAATGACCGTGGTAGCAGCCCGCGAACTTGATGATCCGGCTACGACCGGTGTAGCCCCGGGCCAGCCGGATCGCCGACATGGTCGCCTCGGTCCCCGAGTTGACCAGCCGTACCTGCTCGACGGGCGCGCGGTTGACGATCTCCGCGGCCAGCTCCACCTCACCCGGGGTGGGGGCGCCGAAGCTGGTGCCGAGCGCGGCGGCGGAGCGAAGGGCCTCCACCACCGCGGGATGGGCATGTCCAAGGATCATGGGGCCCCACGAGCAGACCAGGTCGACGTAGCGCCGCCCGTCGGCGTCGTAGAGCCACGGCCCCTCCCCCCGGACGATGAAGCGCGGGGTGCCGCCGACGGCACGGAACGCGCGGACAGGGGAGTTCACCCCGCCGGGCACAAGGGCGCAGGCGCGGTCGAACAGGGCCTCGGAGGCCGGCGCGGCGGCCGGGTAGCGGCCGGGTCCGGCAGGGAAAACGTCGGTCACGATGCCGCCATTGTGTCAGCGTCGGCAGGCAGACCGGCAGGCACCCCGGGGCTCCGGGTCACCAGTCTCACCCGGGCCGACGGCCGAGACAGCTCGCCGTCCTGGGGCGGCACCTCACGGTCGCGCTAGGCTGACCGGGTGGATCGTGCCGAACTGTCCATCACGCTACACCGGTTGGGGGACGAGGTTGTCCTTCGGCTCGCCGGTGAGATCGACATGGTGACGGCCGCCCAGCTCTCCACCGTCGTCCACGAGGTGTTGACCGAACCGCCCCCGCGAATCGTCCTGGACCTGGCCGCCGTCACCTTCTGCGACTCGCAGGGCCTGGGCACGCTGGTCGTGCTCAGCCGCAAGACCAGTCACTCCCAGAGCCTGCTGGTCCTCACCAACGTGGCCGAGTTCCTACGCCGTGTCCTCGACATCACGGGCCTGCGTAGCGCCCTGATGATTCGCGACGACTGATTCTCAGCCGGGGTTGCCCCAGCGAGCCTGTTCCAGCAGGCCGATCGCGCGCTGCACCGCCGTCGGGTCGGTCTCGGCGCGAAGCAGCGCGGTGGCCTCGTCAATGGCGTCGGTCAGCAGCCGCCGCTGGGTCTCCCGCTCCTGAAGCAGGGCCGACTGAGCGGTGAGCTGCCCGGTCTTCACCCACAGGTCGACGAAGACCGACACCTTGGCCCGCAGCACCCACGGGTCGAATGGCTTGGTGAGGTGGTCCACCGCGCCGGCGGCGTACCCGCGCATGGCCAGCTGGGCGTCCTGGTCCGCGGAGGTGAGGAAGATGATCGGTACATGTCGGGTTCGTTCCCGCCGCTTGATGTGACTCGCCGTCTCAAAGCCGTCCATCTCGGGCATCTGGGCGTCCAGGAGGATCACCGCGAAGTCGTCAACGAGGAGCCGCTTCAGCGCCGCCTCGCCGCTCTCCACGGCCACCGACTGGACCTGAAGCCCCTGCAGGATCGCCTCCAGAGCCGTCAGGTTCTCCCGACGATCATCCACCAGCAGCGCCTTCGCCATCTGCGTCATCGGCTCTCCTCGCTCCGGCCTCCGCTGACCCAGGACGAGATGAGCTCGATCAACTCATCCAGATCAACGGGCTTGGTGATATATCCGCTGCCCCCGGCCGCGAGCGCGGACTCCCGATCACCGGGCATCGCCTTCGCGGTCAGGAAGACGATCGGGAGGTCGGCGAAGCGGTGGTTACGCCGGATCTGCCGCGTCGTCTCGTATCCGTCCTGATCGGGGATCATGGCATCCATCAGCACGATGTCCGCCTCCGGATGCTCGGCCAGCAGACGTACGCCGTCGGCCCCGTTGTCCGCGTACAGCACGGTCATCCCGTGCAACTCCAGGGCGCTGGTCAGGGCGAACACGGTACGCACGTCGTCGTCCACGATCAGTACGGTGGCGCCGGCCAGCTGGCGGGTCACCGTCGCCTCAACGGTGGTGGGCAGCAGCTCCACGGCGGGCATCAGTAACGACGACGGGAGACCGGCTCGCGCGGGTGAGGGCGGCGCCGGCGCCACGACCGCGTCCGGGGCCAGGACGTCGGGGAGGAAGAGGGTGAAGGTCGAACCCTGCCCGGGCACCGACGAGACACCGATCGCGCCACCCAGCAGCCGGGCCAGATCCCGACTGATCGACAGCCCCAGGCCGGTCCCCCCGTACCGGCGGCTGGTTGTCCCGTCAGCCTGCTGGAACGCCTCAAAGATGATCGACAGCTTGTCGTCGGAGATGCCGATCCCGGTGTCCGTGACGGTGAAGGCGACCACCTGCCGCGCGTTGGTCAACGCCGGCACGTCGAAGACAGCCGACTCCGGCACGGGGCCGATACCCAACCGCACCGCCCCGGCGTCGGTGAACTTCACCGCGTTGGAGAGTAGGTTCCGCAGGATCTGCTGCAGCAGCTGTACGTCGGTGACGATCTCCTTCGGCAACTCCGGGCTGACCTGGACCTCGAAGGTGAGACCCTTCTCCTCCGCCTGCGGGACGAACGCCTGCTCGACATAGCCGCGGACCTCGGTGAACTGAATCTCGGTCGGTTCGACATCCGTCCGACCAGCCTCGATCTTGGACAGGTCCAGAATGTCGTCGATCAGCGAGAGCAGTTCGGTGCCGGCGTTGTGGATCGTCCGGGCGAACTCGATCTGCTTCGGACTGAGGTTCTGCTCCGGGTTCTGGACCAGCAGCCGGGCCAGCAGCAACAACGAGTTCAGCGGCGTCCGCAGCTCATGGCTCATGTTGGCCAGGAACTCCGACTTGTACGCCGAGGCGCGGGTGAGCTGCTGCGCCGTCTCCTCCAGGCCCAGCCGGGCCAGCTCGACCTCCCGGTTCTTGGTCTCGATGTTGCCCTTCTGCTCGAAGAGGAGCTTCGCCTTCTCCTCCAGTTCCGCATTCGTCCGCTGGAGTTCGGCCGACTGCTCCTGCAGCTCGTGGGCCAGCCGCTGCGACTGGGCGAGCAGCTCCTCGGTACGCCGGTTCGCCTGGATGGTGTTGACCGCGACGCCGATGGTGAGGACGAGCCGTTCCAGGAAGGAGAGGTACAGGTCGGAGAGGGGTGTCACGCTGGCAAACTCGATCACGCCGAGCAGCTCACCCTCGAAGATGACCGGTAGCACCACCAGATCAGCCGGTGGAGTGTCCGCGAGGCCGGAGCGGAGCCGGAGCCGGTTGTCCGCCGACCCGGTAACCCGGATCGTGCGCCGGGACAGCGCCACCTGGCCGACCAGGCCCTCTCCGGGGCCGAACGTCACGTCCTGTCCCCGAGCCACGTAGCCGTACGAGGCCGTGAGCCGCAGCCGGAGGTTCCCCTCGACGTCATCCACCAGGAAGAACGCGCCGAGCTGCGCGTCCACCAGCGGAGTCACCTCCATCATGATCATGCGGCAGACCTCACCGAGGTCCCGCTGCCCCTGCAGCAACCCACCGATCCGGGCCAGGTTGGAGTCCAGCCAGCCCTGCTCGGAGTTCACCGTGGTCGTCTCCCGGAGAGTCCCGATCATCTGATTGATGTTGTCGGTAAGCTCGGCGACCTCCCCCTGCGCCTCGACCGCGATCTGCTGGGTCAGGTCGCCGCGGGTCACCGACGTGGAAACCTCGGCGATGGCGCGCAGCTGAATGGTCAGGGTGGAGGCGAGCTGGTTGACATTCTCGGTGAGGTCCCGCCACGTCCCGGCGACGCCCTTCACCTGGGCCTGACCACCCAGCTTCCCCTCGGTACCCACCTCCCGGGCCACCCGGGTCACCTCGTCGGCAAACGACGACAACTGATCCACCATCGTATTGACAGTGTTCTTCAGCTCCAGAATCTCGCCCTGCGCGTCAACCGTGATCTTCTGCCCCAGATCACCCCGGGCAACCGCCGTCGACACCTGCGAGATGTTGCGGACCTGGCTGGTCAGGTTGCCGGCGAGCTGGTTGACGTTCTCGGTGAGGTCCCGCCACGTCCCGGCGACGCCCTTCACCTGGGCCTGACCACCCAGCTTCCCCTCGGTACCCACCTCCCGGGCCACCCGGGTCACCTCGTCGGCAAACGACGACAACTGATCCACCATCGTATTGACAGTGTTCTTCAGCTCCAGAATCTCGCCCTGCGCGTCAACCGTGATCTTCTGCCCCAGATCACCCCGGGCAACCGCCGTCGACACCTGCGAGATGTTGCGGACCTGGCTGGTCAGGTTGCCGGCGAGCTGGTTGACGTTCTCGGTGAGGTCCCGCCACGTCCCGGCGACGCCCTTCACCTGGGCCTGACCACCCAGCTTCCCCTCGGTACCCACCTCCCGGGCCACCCGGGTCACCTCGTCGGCAAACGACGACAACTGATCCACCATCGTATTGACAGTGTTCTTCAGCTCCAGAATCTCGCCCTGCGCGTCAACCGTGATCTTCTGCCCCAGATCACCCGTCGCCACCGCCGTCGACACCTGCGAAATGTTGCGGACCTGTGCGGTCAGGTTCGCTCCCATGGTGTTCACCGAGTCCACGAGGTCCTTCCAGGTGCCGGCGGCGCCCCGGACGTCAGCCTGACCACCCAACTTCCCCTCGACGCCCACCTCCTGCGCCACCCGGGTCACCTCGTCGGCGACGGACGACAACTGGTCCACCACGGTGTTCACCGTGCGCCCGATCCGCAGGTACTCCCCACGCAGCGGGCGGTCATCCAGCTCCAGCGCCACGTGCTGGGAAAGATCGCCCTTGGCGACCGCCGCGATGACCCGAGCGAGCTCGATGGTCGGGCGCCCAAGGTCCTCGATGAGCGAGTTGACCGCCTGCGGCCCCTCCGCCCAGGAACCATCAAGGTCCTCGTCGTCGAGGCGCTCGGCGAGCCGCCCGTCCCGGCCCACGATCCGGCTGATCCGGCGCAGATCGTGGTACTGCCGTTCCTGGAGCGACACCACCTCGTTGAAGGCGTCCGCCACCTCGCCCGCCCGGCCCGACCGGTGCGGCAGCCGAACCTTGAGATCGCCCTGGCGAACGCGCCGCAGCGCCTCGGTCAGCTCGATGAGGACCGCATCGGGTTCCGGCGCGGACAGCTCCACCGCCGGCTGCTTCGCCGTGGTCATCATTCCTCGCTCACGTCGGGGGCCGCGTTCACTCTGGTGCCGCCTGCCGCCGGCAGGCCGGACATCCCACTATTGTGCCCACCACCGCTACCCGCCAGACCGACGCGACGTGAGCTGGCACCGGCTCGGGGCCGACCGACGTCGGCTCGCCGCTGGGTCCGGTTGGCGCCCACCAGGGCAGCGGTGGAGGATACGGGGGTGTCAGCGGAGAGGGGGCCCGCGCCGACCGGAGGCCGAGACGAGTACGTCCGGCGAGTCCGGCTCCCCGCCGACCCCCGGACCCCCGCCGCGGCGCGGGCACTCGTCCGGTCCCTGCTCGCCGAGGCGGACCTGGCGGAGCTGACCAACGAGGCGCTCCTACTCACCACCGAACTCTCCACCAACGCGGTGGAGCACGCCCGCACCGACTTGGACCTCGAGGTGGTCGCCGACCGAAGGGGTCTCACCGTCACCGTCTCCGACTTCGCCCGCGGCCCGGTCGAGGAGCTGACCATCGGCGTTCGCAACGAGAGCAGCGACATCGCCGACATCGCCGAACGGGGCCGGGGCCTGCTCCTGGTTGACCACTTCGCCAGCCGCTGGGGCACCACGTACCTGCCCGCCGGTAAGGGTGTCTGGTTCCGGCTCGACCGGCCCGACTCTCTCGATCGCCCCGGCCGGTCGCCGGTCAACGGCGCGTCGGCCGCGGCGGTGGCCGGCGACCAAGCCGCCAGCGAGGGCAGCTTCACGCCGAGCGCCGCGGCGATGAGTGAGCTGATGCAAACCGCGCCCGACCCGTACGCGGAGGACTCCCTGCCAGACTTCGCGACCAGCCTGTTGACCCGGGTGGCCGAGATGGTCGGCGCGGCCGGCGGCCTGGTCCGGCTGGACCGGGGCGACGGGCAGGGCCCGCAGCTACTGGCCCGCTACGGCCGGCAGCTCCGGGTCGACCATGACCTGGTACGGGTGCCGCTGACCGTGCACCGGCCGTACGTCGGCGAGTTGGAGCTGGACGCGGCACCGTCCGCGTACGCCCACCCGCTGGCGGCGTTGATGGCCGAGCGGCTCTCGCTGCACCTGGAGAACGACCGACTACACCGGGCCGACCTGCGCCGGCAGGCCTGGCTGACCTTCCTCGCCGAGGCGAGTGAGCTACTCGCCCAGTCGCTCGACGTCGAGTTGACCATGGCGCTCATCCCGCAGCTCGTGGTGCCCCGCCTGGGGCAGTGGTGCGCGGTGCACACCAGCGATGAGTGGGGGCGGCTGCGCCTGGCGGCGGCCAGCCACGCGGACGAGTCGATGCTGCCCCAGCTACACGCGGTACTGGCGGAGACCGGGCCGGATTCGGTCCAGTCCCGACTGCGGGAGGCCTCCCGCAACGGCACCCAGCTCCCGCTCGGCGCGCCGACCGAGGGCTTCGCCGTCCCGCTGATCGCCCGGGGCCAGCGGCTCGGCACCCTCGCTGTTGGCCGGCACCAACGGCACCGGCACGACCCGGACGAGGTCGCCGTACTCGAGGATGTGGCTCGGCGCGCGGCGCTGGCGATCGAGAACGCGCGCATCCACGCCGAGCGCCGCCGGGTCGCCCAGGCACTCCAGCAGTCGCTGCTGCCGCCCGTACTGCCGGTGGTGGCGGGGATCGGCTTCGCCGCGGAGTACGTCCCGACCGGGGACGACGCGGACGTCGGCGGCGACTTCTACGACGTACTGCCGCTGCCGGACGGGCGGTGGCTGGTGGTGATCGGTGACGTCTCCGGCAAGGGAGTGCAGGCGGCCGCCCTCACCGGCCTGGTCCGGGACGTCATCCGGACCCTGATCAGGGACGGCAAGCCACTGTCGGAGACGCTGATCCGGCTCAACGAGACGCTGGTCGAGCGGGGCGGCGGGCGCTACTGCACCCTGGCCCTGGCCGCGGTTGGACCGGGTGCGGGTAACCAACTGGAGGCGGGTAACCACCTGGAGGTCAGCCTGCACCTCGCCGGGCACGACCGGCCGGTGCTGCTGACGGCCGCCGGTACGGCCGGGTTCGTCGGCACCGGCGGCACCGCGCTCGGGCTACTCGACTCGATCTCCTCGCCGGCCACCGAGCTCACCCTGGAGCCCGGCGAGGCACTGATCTTCTACACCGACGGGGTCACCGAGCGGCGGCGCGGGCGGGAGCTCTTCGGGGTGGACCGGCTCCGGGAGGCGACGGCGCCGCTCGCCGGCTACTCGGCGGACGTGGTGGCGGCACGGCTGCGCTCGACCGCGCTCGGGTTCTCCACCGAGACGCCCCGGGACGACATCGCGATCCTGGTCCTGCGCAATGACGCCAGCTAGCCGCGGCACCGCGCCAGTTCCTCGTCACCACGGCGCCGGTCCCCGATGGCCACCAATGTCGCTGAGCGGACGAGGCACGTCGCCGCTGGTCACAGCGCCGCCTGCAGGGGCAGGCCGGCGTGGAACCGCAGCAACCGGACCTTGTGCTCGCCCAGGATCGGGCGAGCACGCTCGATCAGCTTGTCGAGTTCGGCCGCACGCTCGCGGGACGGCCCGTGGTAGGTCGTAGCCGCCTGCCGATCGAGCCACCCGGTGAGGTCCGCCCGCGCGCTGCCACGCAACCGGTCGTCGGGATCAGCGATCAGCCGCAGGTTGGTGATCAGCCGTTGCCAGGCGTTCCCCGCCGTCAGAAGCCGGTAGCCCGCGAACCGGACATGCGGCGGGTTGCCCGGACCGAGCAGGGCCTGCAGCATTCCCGGATCAAGAATGCCGAGGTCGTGCCGCAGGGCAACCACCACCTGGCGGGTCACCGCTCCAGACTCGTCGCGCAGCAGCGGTACCAGTTCAGCCGACGGGGTCACGCTGAGGCGACGCAACGCTCGGACCGCTTCGACCCGACCACGCGAACGTGGATGCGCCAGCCATCGCCGAACCAGGCCGGCGTCCTCGGCGTCACCGGTCTCGCCCAGCCCGGCAATCGCCCCCGGCGCCGGTGACTCCCCCACAGCGAGCAGGCGATAAGACTCTGCTGGATCCGCGCCGCTGCGGCGGAGCACGGCCTGCGCGATGGCCCGCACCAGGGGATGCCGATCAGGCAGCGCCGCCTCAGCCGCCCCCAGATCACCGACCGCGGTCACGGCCTGCAGCGCCTCAGCCCGCACCAGCGCAGTACGGCTGACAAACAGCCCGCGCAGTTGAGCCGGACTCGTCGCGGACTCCACGGCAGCCCGGGCACACAGGGCCCGAATCAGCACGTCGTCGTCTTTCATCGCGACCGTTGTCAACCGGCGCAAACTCAACAGGCCCCGGGTTGTCGCAGCGCGGTACGCCGCCCGCCGGGTCCGGCGATCCCGCGCTATCAGCAACGGCTCCAAGCCATCCAACGGCAGGTCCCACAGGACACCCTCGACGCGCTCGGCCAGCCACGCGCCCTCACCCCGACCGCGCAGGGCGAACGCCATCTCCGCCAGCTGGGCCAACGACCCCTGCGATGACGAAAGCCAACCCTGCACCGCACTCCTTGCCCGTTGACGCACCTCAGCGACCCAGTCGACCGTCCGAAGCGCCAGCACCGCCAGCGCCGCCGGGTGCGCGTAATCAGCCAGGTGAACGACCGCCGCCTCGCGGATCCGCCCGTCACGGTGGCAGCCCGCTAACACCAAGTGCAGTAGCTCCACCTCACCGTCAGCCAGATCCGCCGCGAGGATCCGCGACCAGCGTGGCGCCGACCACCACTGCTCCCGTAACGCTCCATCCACCGCCAACCACCACCGCGCCTCAGCGGAACCAAGCACATCCACAGTCGCGGCCCGCATACCCGGCTCGCCATCGCGGGCCACCGCCAGCAACCCAGCAGAAAACTCCGCTGGACTCACACTTCGATCGAACCCGCCAACCCCAGCACGCAGCCATTCGACGGGCAGCAGCTCAGGCAGATAGTCACGTTCAGGCAACTCGCTCGAGCCGACACTCACATTACGCAGCCACCGCCGCAACGTCGTCCCCAGCGACACGCTCACCGACGCCCCCATACCCGATCACCATGGTCGCGGCCATCCTGTCGCCCTTGCGTCGAACGAGCGACCGCATTCCCGCTGCGCCACAATGACGCTGCTGCAGCGGCAGCCCGGCAACCCGATGCACCTCGACCCCGGCCGTCCCAAGCAGATGGTCGCCGAGGCGCGGGGCGCCGTCGGCTACATCATCGGCAGGAGGGTGGCGGGGCGGCCCGGCCGGTAACGTAGCGCCGTGACCACCGAGACCCCAGCGCCCGTCGCCACGCGGATGCCGACCGAGCGAACCCACCACGGCGATACCGTCACCGACGAGTACGCCTGGCTCGCCGACAAGGACGATCCCGCCACGATCGCCTACCTCACCACCGAGAACGCCTACACCGAGGCCCGGACCGCCCACCTCGCGGACCTGCGCGAGCAGCTGTTCGAGGAGATCCGCCGGCGGACCCAGGAGACCGACCTGTCGGTGCCCACCCGCAAGGGCGGCCACTGGTACTACACCCGCACGGTCGAGGGGCAGCAGTACGGGGTGCACTGCCGCCGGGTCGTCCACCCCGGCGATACCGACCCGCCGGTCAGCCGCGACGGTGCCCCCCTGGCCGACGAGGAGGTGCTGCTCGACGGCAACGTGCTCGCCGCAGGGCACGACTTCTTCGCGCTCGGGGCCTTCGACGTGAGCCCGGACGGGCGTTGGCTGGCGTACTCGACCGACTTCTCCGGCGACGAGCGGTACACGCTCCGGGTCAAGGACCTCAGCACCGGGGAACTGCTGCCCGACGAGGTGCCCGGCACGTTCTACGGTACGGCCTGGTCCGCCGACGCCTCGGTGCTCTTCTATGTCACCGTTGACGACGCATGGCGGCCGAACCGGGTCTGGCGGCACACGCTGGGCACCCCGGCCAGCGAGGACGTGGTGGTCTACCAGGAGGACGACGAGCGGTTCTGGGTCGGTGTCGAGCTGACCCGCTCCGAAAAGTTCCTCCTCATCGACATCCACAGCAAGGTGACCAGCGAGATCCTGGTCATCCCCGCCGGCAATCCGACCGGCGCCCCGGTCCCGGTGGCCCCCCGCCGCCAGGGCGTGGAGTACACGGTCGAGCACCACGGCCACCGGTTCCTGATCCTGCACAACGACGGCGCCGAGGACTTCGCCCTCGCGTACACCTCGGCCGATGCCCCCGGCGACTGGGTGCCGCTCATCGAACACTCCCCCGGCACCCGCCTGGAGGCGGTCGACGCGTTCGAGAACCACCTGGTGGTCACGTTGCGCGCCCACGGGCTGACCGGGCTGCGGGTGCTACCGATCGGGGGCGGCGACCCGCACGACATCGACTTTCCCGAGCCGCTGTACAGCGTCGGCCTGGACAGCAACCCGGAGTACCGCACCGGTCAGCTCCGGCTCCGCTACACCTCGCTGGTCACCCCGGACTCGGTGTACGACTACGACCTGACCACCCGCCGGATGATTCAGCGCCGGCAGCGGCCGGTGCTGCCCGGGCCGGACGGCCGCCCGTACGACCCGGCCGGCTACGAGCAGCACCGGGACTGGGCGATCGCCGACGACGGCACCCGGGTGCCGATCTCATTGGTCTGCCGGGCCGGCACCCCGCGCGACGGCTCCGCGCCGTGCGTCATCTACGGCTACGGCTCCTACGAGGCGAGCATGGACCCGTGGTTCTCGGTCGCCCGGCTCTCCCTGCTGGACCGGGGTGTCGTCTTCGCCGTGGCGCACATCCGCGGCGGCGGCGAGCTGGGCCGGCGCTGGTACGACCAGGGCAAGCTGCTGGCCAAGAAGAACACCTTCACCGATTTCGTGGCCGGCGCGCGGCATCTGGTCAAGGCGGGCTGGACCGCGACCGACCGGCTGGTTGCCCGGGGCGCCTCCGCCGGCGGGCTGCTGATGGGCGCGGTGGCCAACCTCGCCCCGGACGCGTTCACCGGAATCGTGGCGCAGGTTCCCTTCGTTGACGCGCTGAACTCGATCCTCGACCCGTCGCTGCCGTTGACCGTCACCGAGTGGGAGGAGTGGGGCAACCCGCTGGACGACCCCGAGGTGTACGCGTACATGAAGTCGTACACGCCGTACGAGAACGTGCGCGCCGTGGACTATCCCGCGATCCTCGCGGTGACCAGCCTCAACGACACCCGGGTGCTCTACCACGAGCCGGCGAAGTGGATCGCGCGACTGCGGGCCACCGCGCCGCGCGGCGACTACCTGCTCAAGACCGAGATGGGCGCCGGGCACGGCGGGCCGAGCGGTCGGTACGACGCCTGGCGGGAGGAGGCCTTCATCAACGCCTGGCTGCTCGACCAGCTCGGCCGCGCCGGGAGCTAGTCGGCGAGCGCCGCGGCCAGCACGGCCGGCTCCACGTTGCCACCGGTCACGACGGCAGCCGTACGCCCGGCGGGTAGCTCGGCGCGGCGGAACAGCCGGGCGGCGACCGCCACCGCGGCGCTCGGCTCCACGACGAGCCGTGCGTCGCGGACCAGCCGGCTCAGCGCCGCCCGAATCTCGTCCTCGGTGACGGTCACGATCCCGTCCAGCCGCGCCAGCAGGTGCGCGAGGGTCAGCTCGGACGGCGGCAGGCGCAGCCCGTCGGCACAGGTCCGGTAGGTGCGCTCCTCGCCCCACGACACCACCGACCCGGCCGCCAGCGAGTCCCGGGTGTCGGCGGCCAACTCCGGCTCCACGCCGATGACCGCCGCCGCCGGCCGAAGCGCCCGGACCGCGGTCGCGACGCCGGACGACAACCCACCCCCGCCGACCGGCACCAGCACCACATCGACATCGGGTAGGTCCGCCACGATCTCCAGGCCGATCGTGCCCTGGCCCGCGATGATCCGCCGGTCGTCGAAGGGCGGCACCAGCACCGCGCCGGTCTCCGTCGCGATCTGCTGCGCCGCCGGTGCACGGCGCGACGGTGGCACCGGCACCACCTCGACGCCGTACGCCCGGATCCGGTCGACCTTGACCGCCGGCGCCCCCTCGGGTACGACGACTCGGCACGGCACACCGGCGGCGGTAGCCGCGTGCGCCAACGCCAGGCCGTGGTTGCCCGAGGAGTGGGTGACCACGCCGGCTGACCGCTGCTCCGCGGTGAGCCGGGCCACCGCGTGGGTCGCGCCACGCAGTTTGAAGGAGCCGACCGGCTGCAGGCTCTCCGCCTTGAGCCACAGCTCCGCATCCCATGGGGCCCGCATCAGCGGGGTACGCAGGACCTGGCCGGTGAGATCGGCGGACGCACCCCAGATGTCGTCAACAGTCACAAGCTCCATCACCTGATCCTGCCCGGTGGTGATCCCGCCTAGACTTCCGGGGCGTGAGCAGCGAGCGTCCGGTCGCCAGCGGCGGCGACGATCCACCGATGGGCGGCCGGCCCCGCCCCGGCCTTCGCGTGATCGCCCGGGACCGACGGGTCTGGGTAATCCTCGGTGTGGTCGCCGCCGTGCTGGGCTGCTGCTGCGCATCGGCCGCCGGCACCCTGTTCGCCCTCGCCACCGGCCTCTTCGCCGCCGGGTGAGCAGGAGGTCGGCGAGGGCCGTGATCAACCTCCTGATCTGCGTAACACCCCCTGGTGACATACCGTTTTTCTGGTAGCAGGAGGTCCGGCGGATGTCGTTGACGGTGCACACCCAACAGCGCGGCGAGTTCGCCGTCATATCGGTCGGCGGCGAGCTGGATCTGGCCACCGCGCCACGGTTACAGGAGCACATCACCGACCTGTTGGACCGGGGCCGCAGCCGGCTGGTCTTCGACCTGACGCAGGTCTCGTTCTGCGACTCGACCGGGCTGGCCACCCTCATCCACGCGAAGAACAGCTGCGACGAGGCGGGCGGATTCGTACGGCTGGCCGCCCCGCCGCGCGAGGTGCTGCGCATCCTCGAGGTCTGCGGGCTCGTCGAGGTGCTACGGACATACCCGACGGTCGAGCAGGCCGTCAACCCCACCGCGGCGTCATCGTGACGCCCCCGCGTCACCGGCTCGGGGACGCTACCCCTCGTCCTCGATGTAACGCGGACGGGCGATGACCAGGCCCGCGCTGGTCTGTACCGCAAGCGCCAAGATTAAAAATCCGACCGGCACGACCCACCCACCGGTAGCCCCGTAGAGGACGCCGACGAGCAGCGGCCCCAGCGCCGCGATGAGGTAGCCGGTGCTCTGTGCGAACGCCGACAGCGCCACCGTTCCCTCCGCCGTACGCGCCCGTAGCCCGATGGTCGCGAGGACCAACGGGAAGGCGCCCTGCCCGACGGCCAGCAGGGCCGTCCAGAGCAACGCGCCGCGGTACGGCGCCAGGGCCAGCCCCAGGTAGGCCAGCGTTGAGGCAGCGGCCAACGACAGCACCAGTGGTCGCAGCGTCCGCAGCCGACCGGCCAACGTCGGCATCAGGAGTGCGACCGGCACGCCCAGCGCGGTGACCCCGGCGAGCAGGAGGCCCGCCGTAGCCGGGCGGAACCCGGCGTCCCGGTACAGCTGCGCCAGCCAGCCCATGATCGCGTACCCGCTGAGGGACTGGGTGCCGAAGTACACGGCCATGGCCCAGCCGAGCCGGGTGCGCGCCGGGCGCACCCGAACGCGGGTGGTGGTATCGGTCGGCGTCGATCGCCGGGCAACAGAGCGGGCCCGGCGCGCCAACGGCACCCACGGGAGGACGGCTACCGCGGCCAGCCCGGCCCAGACGCCGAGCCCGGCCCGCCAGGAGCCGAAGGCCTGCGCGATCGGCACCGCGCTGGCGGCGGCGACCGTCGTGCCCGCGGCCATGGCCATCGTGTACGCCCCGGTGGCCAGGCCGGTGCGGTGCGGGAAGTACTGCTTGACCAGCAGGGGCAGGAGGATGTTCGCCACCGCGATCCCGGCCAACGCCAGCGCGCTGGTGAGGACGAAGACCAGTGCCGAGTCGGTGGCCACCCGAAGCACCTGGCCAGCGGCGAGCACCGCCATCGCCACCACCAGCACCCGAGCCGGTGCGACCCGACGGACCAGCCACGGGGTGATCGCCCCGAGCCCGGCGAACGCGATCGTCGGCAGCGTGGTGACCAGGCCAGCGGCGGCGCCGGAGAGTCCGAGCCCGGTACGGACCTCATCCAGCAGCGCACCGAGGCTGGTCACCGCCACCCGCAGGTTCGCACCGACCAGAACTATCCCGACCAGCACGAGCGCGGCTCGGCGCGCCACCTGGCGCTCTCCGACCAGAGCCGTGGCCGTGTCATCCGGAGCGCCCTTCGTGGCTGCGGCGCTCGGCGCGCTCTCCGTGGCCACGCCACCCGGAGCACCCGTTTCCGCTGGGCCCGCGCCCTGCGGGCGAGGGCGGCCGGGCACCTCCGGAAAGTTGCTCTCGCGGGGCGGGCGCGGCCTCATCCTGGTGGACGTCGCGGACGGTGGCGGGGTCATGCCCCCGAACCTACAATCATGGGATGAATTTTCGGCAGGAGATGTAACCAGTGCCACCCGAGGTCGAAACCACCGCCGTCCCACCACGAGGCCAACGGGTCCAGGAGACGATCGCCCAGCTCCGCGACCGGATCCTCGGCGGCGAGTGGCCGGTCGGCAGCCGAATACCAACCGAGCCGCGACTTGTCGCGGACCTCGGTGTGGGGCGCAACACCGTTCGCGAGGCGGTCCGCGCCCTGGCGCACGCCGGAGTGCTGGAGATCCGGCAGGGCTCCGGCACGTACGTGGTGTCGGTTGATGAACTGGCCCCGGTGGTGGCCCGCCGGCTCACCGACGACCGGATGACCGAGGTGGTCGAGGTTCGGCGCGCCCTCGAGGTGGAGGCCGCCCGACTCGCTGCGCTGCGGCGCACCACCGAGGACCTGGCGGCGCTCACCGACGCGCTCGCCGCCCGAGAGTCCGCGTGGCACGGCGGACGGGTCGACGAGTTCGTGGCAGCCGACGGCATGCTGCACACCATCGTCGTCGCGGCAGCACACAACGGCATCCTCGCCGAGCTACACGCCTCCATCGGCACCGCGATGCACAGCACGGTCGCCGCGACCGTGGGTGAGACCCTGACCCCCGATCGCTACGTGGACCACTCCCGCCTGGTTGACGCCATCCGGGCCAGCGATCCGGAGTGGGCGGCGATCGAAGCAGGCGCCTACCTGAGGCCACCGCCGCCGACCTAGGCCACCCCGAGGCACACCGACACCCGTGGAAATCCCACGGGCGCCGACATTATTCGTACATGTGTTCGATAAAGTCCTGGTCATGGAGCAACGAAAGCACTGGTGGAACGGGAAGTGGGGGCGGCTGGCCCGACGCGACGTCTTCCTCCGCGTCAACGCCGACCGGTGGCACGTCGAACAGCGCGCCGGCGGCTCGGAGGGGGTCTCCCAGTTCTACGAGTACAGCAGCGTCGAGGAGGCCGAAGAGACGGTCCGGGCGCTACTCCACGGCACCGACACGTGGCGTGAGCTCTCCCCCCGACCTCCGGGCGGCTGGGGCGGTGTTTAACGCACAGAGCGGCCGGGAACGGCGCCAGCATGAACGAGCAACGTGTCCTCTCTCGGGTCACCACCGGGATGCGGGTGGTTGACGTCGCCGGCAGTGAGATCGGCACCGTGGACCTGGTCCAACGGGACGACCCGAACGCGGTGACCGTGCAGGCACCGACCACCGATCCGGGCAGCAGCCTGAACGAGTTGATCGAGTCCACCGCGGTGGAGGAGCCGGACGTCCCGGCCGATCTGGCGGCCCGATTGCGCCACTCGGGCTACCTGAAGGTCTCCACCGACCGGGTCCGCACCGGGGCGGTCTACGTGCCCGCCGACCAGATCGCGGCCGTCACCGACGCGGTCCGTCTGGACGTCCCGCTGGCGGATCTACCCGCCGAGGAGTGACCCCTCCGACCGAGACTTTCCCAACCCCGCGCATCTGTGTAGAGACGAACGGAGGGTGTTCTTGGCAAGCTTGGTCCCATGACGTTGATCCTCCGTTCGGCCATCCGCAACGACATCGGCCTTGTCCGGAACAACAACGAGGACTCCGCCCTGGCCGGTGAGCGCCTCCTCGCAGTCGCGGACGGCATGGGCGGACTGCCCGCCGGGGAGGTGGCGAGCGAGATCGTCATCCGAATCCTGGACGAGCTGACCCCGCCAACCACCCCCGCTGCGGCCGCCGACGCGCTCCGCGCCGTGGTCAGCGCCGCCAACCAGCGCATCCACGCCGCGATCGCCGCGGATCCCGCCCGGGAGGGCATGGGGACGACGCTGACCGCCACCCTGCTCGCCGACGACACGCTGGTGCTGGCCCAGGTCGGCGACTCCCGCTGCTACCTGTTGCGCGAGGGGGAGCTGACCCTGATCACCCGGGACGACACGTTCGTACAGGCGCTGGTAGACCAGGGGTCGATCACCCCCGAACAGGCCCGGCACCACCCCCAGCGGTCGCTGGTGACCCGAGCGGTGCAGGGAGCCGGCGCCCCACCCTCGATCGGGACCCTGACCGTGACCTCCGGCGACCGGCTGCTGCTGTGCAGCGACGGGCTCTCCGACTACGTGGAGCACGAGGCGATCGCCGCCACCCTGACCCAGTACGGTGACCGGCAGCTCTGCGGGGAGCAGCTGGTCAAGCTCGCCCACCAGGCCGGCGCACCGGACAACGTCACCGTCGTGGTTTCCGACGTCACCACGGCCTGAGCGGCCAACCGGTGGAACCGGCCACCCGGCGGGACACCGGGGTGGCCGGTTCCACGAGCTACCTCCTCCCTCTGGTGACGATGTCCGTCAGGGCGATCAGGAGGGCGACGAGGATGAACGCCGAAATGATCAACAAGGTGGTGCGGAAGGCCGCCAACCAGTCACCGCCGGTACGGTCCAACGTCGCGAACAGCGCGGAACTGACGCCGACTATCCCGGCGGAGATTCCCAGGCGGTGCCCGGTCTGCAGCATCCCGGCCGCGCTGCCGGCCCGCGTGTCGGAGACCTGTGACATGGTCACGGCCTGGTTGGGGATGTTGGTCAGTCCGCTACCCAGGCCGCTGAGGACGAAGCCCGCGCCGAGGCCGGCGAGGAGCAGCGGCAGGGCCGCCGAGTGCGGGCTGTCGAAGGTCGGCAGAAAGAGGTCACCGACCATGACCGCCACTACGCCGACGAGAGATGTCAGCAGTCCGAGGGCGACCACTCGGCGGCCTGCTCGCCAGGCCAGCCGGCCCCCGACGACCGCCCCCGCCGCCGTGCCCCCGGCGATCGGCACCATCACGAGACCGGTGGTGATCGGGCTGTGCCCCATCCCGTCCTGCAGATACAGCGCGAGTACGAAGTACAGCGCGTCGTACGCGCCGAACAACACCGCGATGAGTGCACCCAGACCGTAGGACCGGATCCGCAGTAGGCCCAGGTCGACCAGGGGCGACTCCCGGTGCGGACGCCGCTCCCAGAACACGAGGCCGGCGAGAACGAGCACGCCGACCGGCACCAGTACCCACAGGACAGGGGTCCGGGCCGTCTCCTCCACCATCGGAATCCAGAGCGCCACCATTCCGACGACGAACAAGACGACGCCCACCGGGTCCGTGCGTCGCCACCAGAATCGGTCCGGGCGTACCCGCAACGCGGGAATCACGAGAAACCCCAGGGCAGCTGCCAGGAAAGCGATCGCGGCGTCCGCGACGAAGATCAGCCGCCAGCCGTGTTCCGGACTGACGTCAACCAGCAGCCCGCCCAGGACCGGCCCGGACCCGAGGGCGACGCCGAACGCCACCCCGAGCAAACCGTATGGACGGCCCCGCTCCTCCTTGCGGAACAGCTGCTGGAACAGCCCGAGAATCTGCGGGCTGACCGCCCCGAGCGCACCACCCTGCACCAACACGGAGAGCACCAGCCAGACCGGCGTTTGGGCGAGGGCGGCGGAGGTGGCCGCCAGCCCACCGAGCACCAGGCCGGACACGAAGACCGCGCGCCGTCGCCACACGTCACCGAGCCGGCCACCGGGCACCAACATCAGGGCGTAGGCCAGCGCGTGGCCAGCGACCAGCCACTGCTGGCCGTCCTCGTCAAGGCCGATCGTCGCGGCGATCTGAGGCACCGCGATAACCAACATCGCGGTGGTGACCGTCCCGAGGAACACGACCACCTGACAGACACCGGCTACCAGCCACCGCCGGGCCCGCCCGTGGGGCCCCTCCCCCACCGGTGGCCGCCCGGAACGAGGCTCGGCGGCTGTCAACGCGACATCCCGACACACTCACGACTGCGCACGCGACCCCCTTGTCCGCCCGGGCGGCGCTACCTCACGCGTGGGGCTCCCGTGAACCAACCCTGCCGCAGCCCGATCAGTTCACGGGAGCGCGGCCGCCCCTCGTCAGTGCGGCCGGATGCTCTGCTCGTACTGGAAGAACTCGTACGGGTCGTACTTGGTCTTGATCGCGCGCAACCGGGGATAGTTGTCGCCGTAGTACGCAGTGGCCCAATCACCGATGCTGCTGTCCGGAACATTGACGTAGGAGCCGCTGACGTAGGGCAGTAGCGCCTGACGGAACCGCTCCGTCCACGACAGAACCGTCTTCTGCTCCTCGTCGTCCTCCCAGTTCCCACTCCACTCCAGGTAGTACTTCGGGCTCCGGTGATAGAACGCGGTAGCGTCGGTCGCTATCCGGTTCACCGCGCCACCCCAGTTCAGGCACCAGACCTCGCCGCCGAGGTCGGGAAGTTCGGCCAGGTACCGAATAATTGTGTCGATCCCCTTCTTCGGGAGCAGTTCGTATGCCCAGGAGGAGGGAATGTGGGTCTTCCGCGGCGTGTCCGTCGTGCCGGCGAGCTGGTTCCAGGCGTCCAGGTATGAGGTGGTCTCCGTGCTGACCTGAGGGTTTCCGACCTCGACCAGCGGTCGAATTATCTCGCGCAGCCGGTGCGCAGAACCACGATAGATTCCGTTACAGTAGATATGGCCGTCTGCTCGGGTCTTCGGGTTGAAAACCGAACCAAATCCGTCGTCCGCGAAGGGCGCAATTCTCTGCCAGCGCTCGAACAGCTCTCCGACGTATTGCCAATCATCCCAGGTAATCTGATACACCACGACATCCGATACCGGGTGAATGCTGTACGTGTATTTGGTCGCGATGCCGAAGTTGCCGCCGCCACCCCCACGCGAGGCCCACAGCAGATCGGCGTGCTGCGTTTCGTCAGCGTGGACGAGCTGGGCCCCCCGCTCCCCTTCCGGAACAACGATATCGAGGCCGACCAGGCTGTCGCTGGTCACCCCGAGGCTCCGGCTGAGCTGGCCGATCCCGCCACCCAGGGTAACCCCGGCCACACCGACACCAACCTCGGCTCCGGTGGGAACGGCGAAGCCCTGCTCCCCCAACACCGCAACGACCTGGTCCTGCGTCGCTCCGGTCTGCACTGTCGCCTGACGTGCGTGCGTGTCCAGCTCGACCGCCTGCATTTCGCTGACGTCGATGATGACACCGCCGTCCACTGCCGACCACCCCTCCAGGGCGTGCCGACCACCGCGAGCCCGGAAAGCCACATCGTGTCGACGGCACCAGGTGATCGCATTGATCACGTCCTGGGAGTTCTGACAGAAGACGATAACCAGCGGGTAGGGGTTGAACCGCCGGTTCCACCCGATTCGCGCCTCGTCGTAGTCGGCGTCGTCGGGGAACACCAACCGCCCGGTCAGCCAGCCCGGATCCGGGTGTGGACCTCGCCCCGGCATCGGTTCGCGTAGGGCAGCTGTGTCACCGTAGGTTGCCAGAGCGGAGGGGGAGATGGCGGCAGCGCCGGCAACGCCCGCACCTACCGCCAGGACCCGTAGGACGTTTCGTCGAGTGGCTTCCATTTCCTTCTCCTTCAGCGCCGGGAAACGACCCAGGGTCGTCCGGCCCGCGAATTCGGCCATTGTGGGCACCGTTGTTGCCCGTCACGGACAGATCCGGAGTCGTCGGGCCAATGCCGTGCATCACCCGTCGATTTAGGCGCCATAACGCCGTCAACGCACCTCACATCACGCTAGGCGCGTTTCAGTCCTGTAGCGCCGGATCGTCTGTTTTGACCGTATCAGTCAGCCCCACCGACCGAAGGCGCTTGACTGGATCGCCAATAGCCACGTGAAACGCCCGAGACTGATGGGAATCCAGCTATCTCATGGGAAACGCGAGTCAGCGACGGCCCCTCCGGCTCACCACCGACCACGTGAGGCCGACGACCAGCGCCAGCGATGCCACAAGACACACCAGCAGGGTGAGGTGCCACGGTTTGATCGCGCCCATGGTCCGACACCGTATCCAGAGCCGGCAAGACCCGCGCCCGAGGAGACGCTTCCGGTTCACTGGCCGGGCTGGACGAGGTATGAAGGTGCACAGGCGACAATCCGCACACCGGAAGGACCTGGCTCGATGACCCTGGAACGACCGATCGCCCCGGACCCGTACGAACTGCTGCCGACGGTGCCATCGTTCACGCTCACCAGTGCCGACGTCCGCGACGGCGAGCCGATGGACGCCACGTACGCCCATCCGAGCGTCGGCGGCGAGGACCTCTCCCCGCACCTGGCCTGGTCCGGCTTCCCCGCGGAGACCAAGGGCTTCGTGGTGACCTGCTTCGACCCGGACGCGCCGACCGGCAGTGGCTTCTGGCACTGGGTGCTGGTCGACCTGCCGGCACGGGTGACGGAGTTGCCGCGGGGCGCGAGCGGCGACGCCCTGGGCGGCGCCTTCGCGGTGCGCAATGACTACAGCCAGCAGGATTACGGGGGCGCCGCCCCGCCACCCGGTGATCACCCGCACCGATACCTCTTCGCGGTACACGCGCTGGACGTGGAGCGCCTCGACGTCGCCCCGGACGCCTCCCCGGCGTACGTGGGCTTCAACCTCGCCTTCCACACCTTGGCCCGCGCGGTGATCCGGCCGACCTACCAGGTCACGCAGTAGCCGTCCCCGGTTGCCACGATCCGCGTCCGGCCTGGTGGCGTCCACGGGGACGGTGGGGCGACCAGCGCCGGGTCGCGGAAGGCGGGTAACCGTCGGGTCAGGAGGGCGTACGGGCCACCGCGAAGACGGACTGGCCGAACGGGGGACGGGCCAGCTGCTCGGCGGCCCTGGTCAGCGGGAGCACCAGGGTGTCGTACACCTTGACCATCGGGCCCTCCTTCGGCATCAGCCGGCAGACCTTCGTCGCCATGAAGTAGCCGATCAGCCCGAGCGCATTCGCGTAGTGGATCTTTTCCACGGTCAGCCCGGCTTCGGTCATCGCGGCGGCCAGGGTCTTCGTCGTGTACCGCCGGACGTGACCGGTGGCGATGTCGGCGGGGCTCATCGCGAACTCGAACGCTGGCACGATGATGATCACCGGGCTGCCCGGCCGGACCAGGTCGCGCATGCCGCGCAGGGCCCCGACGTGGTCCTCGATGTGTTCCAGAACGTTGTACGAGACGACGGCGCTGTAGTCGCCGCGGTCGGTCTGCGGCAGCAGCATCTCACGCACCTCGATGCCGGGCTGCTCGGCGGCGAGCCGTTCCTTCAGGGCGACCAGTCGCTCCGGGTCGGCCTCCGTGGCCGTGAAGCGGGGTACTCGCGCGGCCCACTCCAACGCATAGTCACCGAGGCCGCTACCGACCTCGATCGGGTTCTCACCGAGGTACGGCAGGGCCAGCTCAACGAACCAACGGCGGTGGTTCACGGCGGTCGCGAGGCCTTCCAGCACCTCGGACTGGACACGCTGATTACCGGTTATTTCTGCCATACGTCGATTCCTCACGGTGTGGCTGTCTTGACCCCGCCTGAACCGACAGAGTGAACCATTCACCTAGAAGGCGGAACAAACCGGGGCATCGGGGTGACCGAAATACGATCGGAGTAGGTGCATGATCGGCGACCGGGAGCCGGCACATGCTACCAATCGACCAAAACCCGGCACAGTGCGGCCACATATGACTACTCTATGAATTGGTATGACTACCGCTGATTCGAGTAGCGCAGCCGACGCCTCCGCGGAGGGAGCGCCGGCTCCCCGGTCTGACCAGCCCGGCACGCGGTGGCGGCTCGACCTGTTGGCAGTACTGAGCTTCGCCCTACTCGCGCTCTGGGTGACCCTCCGGCTCTGGCTCGACCCAGCCGACGGGCTCCGGGACAACCGCACCGATCAGTCTCAGTTCGAGTGGATGATGGCGCACGGGTCACGAGTGGTGACCGATTTCGCCTACCCGTTCACCTCCGACCGAATGAATGTGCCGGAGGCCGTCAATTTGATGGCCAATACATCCGTACTATCCGTATCTATACCAATGACGCCGGTCACCCTCCTGGCCGGCCCCCGGATGTCCTTCCTGCTCTTCCTAACCCTGGGCATGGCGGCCACCGCGACATCGTGGTACTTCCTGCTCTCCCGGGTGGTGGTCCGCTCCCGCGGCCCGGCCTGGCTCGGCGCCACATTCTGCGGGTTCGCGCCCGCGATGGTCTCGCACGCCAACGCCCACCCCAACATCGTCTCCCAGTTCGTCGTACCACTGATCATCTGGCGCACCCTGCGCCTCGGCGAGCCGGGCCGCTGGCTCCGCAACGGGATCCTGCTCGCCCTGGTCATCGTCTGGCAGGCCTTCCTCAACCTGGAAATCCTGCTGATGACCGCGATCGGCCTCGGCGTGGTCATGGTCGCGCTCGCCCTCCGCCGGCCCGACCTTCGCCAGCGGGCCCGCCCATTCCTCGCCGGACTGGGCGTCGCCGCCGCAGTCGCGCTCCTCCTGCTGGCGTATCCGCTCTACGTGCAGTTCTTCGGCCCCGGCGCCTACCGAGGACTCTCCCCCCTCATCCGCGGCTACTCCACCGACCTCGCCTCGTACGTGGCGTACTCCCGGGAGTCGCTGGCCGGCGACGAACCCGGCGCGCGTGGGCTGGCGCAGAACCCCACCGAGGAGAACGCCTTCTTTGGCTGGCCCCTGTTGGTGCTCATCGCCGCGCTCGTCTGGTGGCTGCGCCGCAATGTCGTCGTCTGGGCTCTGGCCCTGCTCGCGGTGATCTTCGCAGTGCTCTCGCTCGGCCGGGAAATCGTGTTCAACGGCGAGCTCACCGGCATCCCGGCTCCCTGGGCCGTGCTGGAGAACCTGCCCATCCTGCACTCGGTGGTACCCACGCGGTGGGCGCTGGCCATCACCCCGCTGTTCGGGATCCTGCTCGCCTACGGGGCACAACACGCCCGGACCCTCGCCAACCGGAATCCCGCCGCCCGGCCACAGATCCGCTTCGCCACCGTCACCGTACTGGCGATGGCGCTCCTGCCGCTCCTGCCGACCCCGCTGCCAGCGGTCCGGCTGGAGCCCACCCCCGCCTTCGTCACCTCCGGCGCGTGGCGGCCATACGTGGCCGATGGACGCAGCATCGTCACCCTGCCGCTACCGGACACCCACTACGCCGACCCACTGCGGTGGTCCGCCGAGACGGGCCTGGACATGCCGATCGCCCGCGGCTACTTCCTCGGCCCGGACACCCGTCCCGGTCGGCACCGAGTCGCCCTGTTCACCGCGCCGGCCCGCCCGACCAACGAATTCTTCGACGAGATCCGACGCACCGGCACGGTGCCACCGATCACCGAGCAGGAACGGACGGCCGCCAAGGAGGACCTGCGCTACTGGCGGGCCGGTGCGGTCATCCTCGGTCCGCACGAGCACGCCGACGCGCTACGCAGCGGCATGACCGAACTGATCGGGATAGCGCCGACCTACACCGAGGGCGTCTGGCTCTGGGACGTGCGAAAACTGACCGCCTGACCGGTGCCGGCCCGACCAGGACCCGGCGGAGCTGACCGACACCGGCCCGACCAGGACCCGGCGGAGCTGACCGACACCGGCCCGGTCAGGACCGGCGGAGGCAGCAGCCCGCGCACGTCGTCGGGCGAGGAAGGGTGAAGGCGAGGCAGCAGGTGTACCGCTGCACCGTCGGCTCGCCGGCCGGACCCGGCACCAGCTCGATCAGATCCTGCAGGTCGAGTGCCGTGAGCAACGTGTCGATCGTGGCGTGGGAGGAGCCCGGCAGGCCGTCGGCGCCGCGCAGGATGGCGTGGGCCATCCCGGCGGCCACCGAGCCCAACAACGTTCGCGTACCGATCCGCACTTGCGCCTGGATCGCCGCGATCATCGGGGCAAGGTGAGCGTCGAGCAGCGTCGCCCGGAGAGTCGCGAGCAGCTCCGCCTCGTCGGCCACCACCTGCACCTCGGGCCGGCCGGCCAGCGCCAGCGGATCACCGGGCAGGACCGCCACCGCGGTGGACCGGCGCAGGCCCAGGGTGAGCAGCGAGCGATGATCCGCAAAGTGAAACAAGACATCGGCGGGAACGAGCAGGGGAACCCGCTGGGCCGAGGCCCAACCCAGCACCGCCGGCAGCGCCGCCCAGTAGCTGTATGCCTTCCACGCCAGCGCCGCATTGGCGTGCCGGGTGCCACCCCACTGGTCGGTGGCCGCGGCCAGGAGCTCGGGCAGCCGCGTCCCGTCCACCAAGCTGGTGGCGGGTGACCAGCCAACCTCCTCGGCGACCAACAGGCCGCGGGCCAGGCCGGGCACGTCGTCGGTACCGAAGAGCTGGCGAATCGCCATGGTGATCGGAGCCAACGGGGCGGTAGCCGCCGTCGCGGGCATAACTGTTGTCACCCGACGCTCCTCCCGTCTCCCACCCTTCCGATAAGCCAAGGCTAGCCTAACTTGGTGCGGGCTCGGTGACTTCGGCGCATCCCGCGCCCCGGCGTACTACCCGCCCGCCAGCCCGGGGAAACAGTCGCCGCACTATCGATCATCGTCGCTGGAGAGTCAAGACTCATGTCGACAAGATGGCACTTCTATATCCGACCAATGACAGAACGTGAAACCTATAGTCCCGGCCCCAAGGAAGCTGATGACGACATCACCGCTCGATCGGGCGGCCAACTCCTTCGCCGTCGAACTCGCCCGCCACCGGGCCGAGCGAGGGCTGTCCAAGAAACAGCTGGCGACGCTGATGGGATTCGACCCGTCGTACGTGAGCCACGTGGAGGGACGCCGGCACCGGCCCACCGAAGACTTCGCCCGGCGGGCAGAGGCCGTACTGGAGACCAGTGGGGCGATCTGGCAACGCTTCTGCGAATACGACGAACTCCGACACACCCGCAGCGACCGGACGACGCACCGCGAGCCACCCTCCCCCGGGCATTGGCTGCCGCCCGGCACCGGCCTGATCGTCGAACGGGAACACGCCAGCCTCACCTACCGGGACGAGACGTACCACTGCGTCATCCGCCGGGACCTGCACAACGCCGGGACCGAGCCGATCACCCGCTACCTCATCCGCGTCGCCGTTGACCGCTACCCAGGTGACCCTGGCCGCTCCAACCGGCACCACCGGGCACACCCGCTCACCTTCGCCGAGTTGCAGCTGCACGCGTACCGGCTGGACGGGCCGGAGCACGAGGCGATGCACTGGCGAACCAAACACGACCGGGACGCCTTCAAGGAGATCTGGCTGCTCTTCGAGAACGCCGACCGGCGCTTCCCGCTCTACCCGGGCGACCGCGCCACCCTCGAGTACGCCTACCGGGTCGGGGCAGACAAGTGGGGTCCCTGGTTCCAGCGGGCGGTCCGGGTCCCCACCCGGCACCTCGCCGTCCGGCTCGACCTGCCGGCCGCCCTCGACCCGCAGGTCTGGGGCGCCCAGACCTCGCTCTCCGCGGCGGAAGGTCCGCTGCGCACCCCGGTGGCCCGCCGGGAGGAGGGCGACCGAACAATCTTCGACTGGGCGGCAGCCGAGCCGCCGCTGAACGGCCGCTACCGGATGCAGTGGCGATTCCGATCCCGACCCGAAGGGGAGCCGACAGAACCCGGCTGGCTGCGGCCAAGCGACCGGATGCGGAGCCTCGGCATCCTCCAACACGACGCCGGCCTACTCCGCCAGCCCACCCAACCGTTCGACCTACCCCGCGAAGCAGAGATCGCTCAGGAGACCGTGGAACGGCTCACCGCAGCCCTGCTCCGCCTGGACGAGCTACATCCGTTCAGCAAGGGGGTCGGCGTCGCCGCTCCGCAGATCGGCATCGACCGCGCCGCCGCCGTCGTCCGTCCCCCGGACCGCGGCGGCGAACCCGTCGTCCTGCTCAATCCGCAGGTGGTCGACGCCGCGTCCGACACCGACGAACAGTACGAAGGGTGCCTCTCCTTCTTCGACCAGCGCGGTCTCGTGCCCCGCCCGCTGCGGATCGACGTCGAGCACACCCACCTCGACGGCAGTCGGGTCATCACCTCCTACGAGTACGCCATGGCACGCCTCGTGGCACACGAGATCGACCACCTCGAGGGGCGCCTCTACGTCGACCGGATGGCCCCCGGCGTGCCCCTGGTGCCGGTCGAGGAGTACCGGCACACCGGACAGCCCTGGCGCTACTGACAGCGTTGGTACGGCCACGTCCGCCCGGGGGAAGGAGGGCCGGGCGGACGTGGCCGTTGCGGGCGGTGCCGGTCCGCCCAGTGGGTAAAGTCCGCTACACCTCACCGAAGGTGTCGTACCGAGTGCGATCCGGCGGCACCTCATCGCCGGAGAGCACCCGCAGCGTGGCCCGGACCATCGGCGCCGACCCGGAGACATAGCAGTCATGCGCCGTCCACGGGCCGTACCGGCCGATCACCTCGGAGATGTCGCCCAGCTCACCGTCGAAGCCCTGGTCCGCGCTACACGCCGGGGTCACCGACAGCCACGGATGCCGGGCGACCAACTCCTGGAGCCCGGCCAGGCCGTAGAGGTCAAGAGGCGTACGGGCGCCGTAGAAGACGTGCACCCAGCGGGTCCGGTTGTAGGCCGCCAGCTCCTCGACCAACGCCTTCACCGGAGCCAGGCCAACCCCGCCGGCGACACAGAGGATGTCCCGGTCCGACGCCCGATCCAGGGTCATCGACCCCATCGGCGCCGCCAACCGCAACAGGTCACCCGGCTTCACCCGACGAACCAACGCGCCGGACAACCATCCCGCACCCGGCGGGGTCCGGACGTGGAACTCCAGCACGTTGTCGTCGTTCGGCGCGTTCGCCACCGAATAGGTCCGCCACACCCGCGGGTGATAGCGGGGCGCCTCGATACTGACGTACTGGCCCGCCTGCCACCGCAGCGGATGCTGGAGGGCGCGGACCGTCAACACCGCCGTGTCCGGCCCGTACCGAACGTGGGTCAGCACCTCGGCATGCCAGAACGGCGGGTTGTCGTCCGCCGCCGCCCCCGCGAGCATCTTGCCGGAGATGGCCGCGTACGCGTCCCGCCAGGCCTGGTCGAAGGTCAGATTCCAGCCGTCGCCGGCGGTGCTGCGCAGGGCGTCCAGCAGGGCGACGCCCATGGTCTCGTAGTTCGCCGCCTCGACGTGGTACTTGCGGTGGTCCCGGCCCAGTGAGCGGAGGAACTCGTCGAAGCTCTCCGGGTCGTCCACCGTGTGGGCGGCGGTGATGACCGCCTCCAACAGCCGATCACCCTGACCCGCCAGCTGCGCCGGAAACAGCGAACGCAGCTCGGGGTCGAGCAGGAACAGCCGGGCGTAGAAGTGCTCGCTCAGCCGGTCCCGGTGCTCCTCAACCAGGGTCCAACTCTCCTTGAGTAGCCGCGCGACATCGTCCACGGGAGCGCGCTCCTTCTCCGTACGGAAAAACGGGCAGGTACAGAATGGCCACGGAGCGTGCCGCACGGTCGCACAGAATGTGCGACCGTTCATGAGGTCTCCTCGGTGCCACGATCAGGAGTCGGGTCAGGCACAGTGGTGCGGTGACCCTCGATCTGGACCGACCGCTGACTCGCCGGACGCTGAGCACCGAGACGTGGCTGGTCCTCGGCTTGTCGCTCGGCCAGTCGGCCGTCTACGCCCTGACCTCGATCGTCGCGAAACTCACTGCCGAGGGACCACTGTCGGCACAGACCGCCGCCCTCAACACCTCCCGGTCCGAGCGGCCCTACCTCGACCTCACGTACCAGTTGCTCGGGATCAGCTTCGCCCTGTTACCGGTGCTGCTCGCCGTACACCTGCTGGCGCGCAACCCCGGCGATCCGGGCCGGACTCTCGGCCTGGACGCCCGGCGACCCGGCCAGGACCTCGTCCGCGGCGCCGGCCTGGCCGCGCTGATCGGCCTGCCCGGCCTGGCCCTGTTCTGGGCCGCGGCGCAGCTCGGGCTCAACGCGACACTGGTGCCCGCCGCGCTGCCGGACATCTGGTGGGCAGCACCAGTGTTGATCTTCGCGGCGGTGCAGAACGCCGTACTGGAAGAAGTGATCGTGGTTGGCTACCTCGTCACCCGACTGCGGCAGCTCCAGTGGCGACTCGGTGCGGTCGTCGCCACCAGTGCGCTACTCCGCGGCTCCTACCACCTCTACCAGGGCTTCGGCGCCTTCGTCGGAAACGCGGTCATGGGCGTCATCTTCAGCCTGTACTTCCTCCGAACGCGGCGGGTGATGCCGCTGGTGGTGGCGCACACGCTCCTGGACATCGTGGCCTTTGTCGGTTACGCGGCGCTGCCGAAGGAGTGGTTCGACTGGCTCTGAGGTCCGCGGCGACCCCGACCTCCGACCGGCCCGCGGGTAGTCGCTTTGCTCCCGGCGGCCGGGGCCCTGTATCCTCAACCCCCGGTGGCCTGCGAGGCCGCCAGGGAGACTTCGCCTAGTCTGGTCTATGGCGCCGCACTGCTAATGCGGTTGGGGTTTTAAAGCCCCTCCCGGGTTCGAATCCCGGAGTCTCCGCGCGAAAGTCGGTCGTGTAAGCTGACCAAGCACCAGCGCCCGTAGCTCAACGGATAGAGCATCTGACTACGGATCAGAAGGTTAGGGGTTCGAATCCCTTCGGGCGCGCAAGATCGCAAGGCGCTTGACCTGCAAGAACAGGGGTCAAGCGCCTTTGCTTTGTCATCCCTAGTGGACGGTTGGGTGCTCCGTGGGTGCTCGTGCGACGCGCATCCGCTCCGTCCCGGCAGTAGCCCGTCCTGTCCCAGTGGGTTTTGATCATGGTTCCCCCCTTTCGGCCTACGAGCCCAGACAACGAGACGGCGAGGCCGGCCGGGCTCCCTGGTCGGGTGTCGCGGCGCTGGCGGTACGTCTTCGTCAATCTCTCCGGCTCGCGGGCGCCGATATGTCCCTGTCGCTGACATCCGTTAATGTCAACGTGCCGTTAGGAAAATATAGAGAGCGGTGACCGTCTTCCTCCGATCGCGATGGAGGTCCTCCCCCTTGGACCCGCAGCCACTCAAGGACGTGAAGCGGGCGCTTAGACGGCGGCTCGCCGCGTGGCGCAAGACGCGTGGCCTGATTCAGGATGACGTGGCGCGGCTGGTGAACAGCACTCGAAGCACGGTGGCCGGGGTCGAACGCGGCGAGCAGGTGGTCGACCGGGTCTTCTGGGTGCAGTGCGAGTCACTTCTCCACGCCGGCGGCGAGCTGATCGCCGGCTACGACGAGTACCGGTCGTTCGAGATCAGACATCGGGAGGAAAAGGCCGACGCGGCACGCCACGCCCGCTGGGTGTACCGTGCCAAAGTTGCGTTCCGTGTCGTGAGCTGGGGTTTTGAAGATCGGTTCAGGCTGCTCGGTGGTACTCGTTGATCACGCCGGCGAGGCGTTGTCGGCGTCGTACCGGGGCGTCCATCGCGATGACGACGGCGGGGTTGTGGTTGGGTGGAAGTTGCTGCCGGCCTTGGTGCGGGCGGTGGTTGTTGAAGTGGTCCACGTACTCGCCGGTCACGGTCCGGGCGTGTCGTTCGTCGTAGATCAGCAGCCGGTCGGCGCACTCCTGGCGGAGGAGCGGCCCCAGCGTTCGATGTAGCAGTTCGCACGCGGTGTCCGTGGCGGGATCTTGACCACCTGGATACCCTCGGCGGCGAAGACCTCGTCGAACGCGGCGTTGTACTTGCCGTCCCGATCTCGGATCAAGAAACGGAACCGAGTGGCCTGTTGGCCGAGGTCCATGACGAGGTTAGGGCCAGCTGGACGACCCAGGCGTGATCCGGATGCGCGGTGATCCCGAGCAGATGGACGCGTCGGGTGGCCACCGCCATCACCGCCAGGACGTACAAACGTCGCAGCAGAATCGTGTCGACGTGAAAGAAGTCGATCGCCAGCAGGCCGTGCGCAGCGCGTAGGCACGTTCGCCAGCTGGTGTCCACGGTTCGCGGTGCCGGGCCGAGACGCCGGGTGGCAAGGATGCGGCGGATCGTGCCCGCGCCGACATGTGGCCCAGCCGCAGCAGCTCGCCCTGGATGCGGCGGTGCCCCCACCTGGGGTTCTCTCGGGCGAGGCGTCGGACCAGGTGCCGGATCTCGTCGCTGACCTGTGGCCGGCCGCTGTCGCGCAGGTGGTCCAGTGGCGGCGTAGTAGCCGCCGATGCCAGGCCAGCAGGGTTGCCGGGGTGACCAGCCGGTGGACCCGGACCGCTGTAGGCAGCAGTCGGGCCAGCGCGGACAGGATGGCCCGGTCCGGCCAGGACAACCGGGGCCTGCCCTTCAGCTGCCGCCGGAGCACCGCCACCTCATGACGCAGGGCGAGGACCTCCGCCAGCAGGGCGGTGTCGCTACGGACCAACAGTCCGAGACCGCCGACCAGCCGGATCATCATCAGGTACACCAGTCGCACCAACGCACCGTCGATCGTTATCGTGGACCGGGAGATCCCAGCTCACCACATGTGCGACAAGTTCTGGCACGGTACAGGCTTCAGGTGGGTTAAGAACCGCGCCGCTCATTGCGTACTTCCAATCTCGGGGGCCGGACCGACCGCTGTCGCCAGCTGTGCTGTTCGCTTCTCGACCCGCCCGGCCCAGCGTACGGTCGGGCAGGTGAGCAGCGCCGCTAGAACGAAGCATGCGGCGATCACGAACCAGCCCCAGCCTCCGGTGGACAGTGCGAGGGCGATGAATCCCGCAGGGGCGACGATGTCCCGGAGCTGGTTGGCGAACTTGAACGTGGCGACGTAATCGCCGCGTTGGCCCGGAGGTGCGAGAGCTGCCACGATGCCCCATGCGCCGGCCGATTGCCGTAGCTCCGCCATGGTGAGGAAGATTGCGCCCGCCACGAGAGTAGCGATGGTCGCGATCCCGGTCGTCAGGGCGGCCGTAGCGAACACGGCGCAGGCCGCTGCGGCGAGGACTCCGCTCTGCCTGAGTGCTCGCGCCGATCCTTCCGCGGTCTCCGCCCCGGCACTCGCTCTGACCTGCAGCAGGACGACGAGGGCGGTGTTGATGGTGAAAAGCGCGGCGGCGACGGGCGGCCCGGCGTCTGTTTGGTTGATCGTCCAAAGCGGAAAAACAACGAGGAGCACGTTCTGGTTCGCTTGCAGGATCCCGGTGAGCGCGGCGGTGGCGACTACGGACGGCTTCCGGATAGCGCCGAACAGCGGCGGCGTTCGCTCACTGCGACCGTCGTTGCCAGTTGGGGCAAGCGGGCCACCATCAGGGTCGCGATCGCTAGTACTGCAGCGATCGACCAGACCATCAGGAGATAGGCGGACGAGCTATCCACGGCGAGCACCACGCCCGCAGTGACCCCGCCGCCGGTCATCCCGAGATTCAGCGCAGCCCGCTGATACGCCAGCCCCCGTACCCGCTCGTTTTCGGGCAGCGCACCGATGCTGTAGACCTGGACCGCGATGCTGGTGGTCGTCTGGGCCGCCGACATGAGAACGATGACGCCCAGGAAGACCGCGAACCCCGGCACCATCGGATAGAGGGTGTACAACAGTACCTCCACCACGCCGCCGGCTAGCCACACCGGCTTTGCACCGACTCGGTCCATCAGCGTGCCGAGCGGTAGCGAGGCCACGGTGGAGATCGCCGCCGCGACGCCTAGGCCCAGTCCCACCTGGACTGGGCTCAGCCCGAGGTAACGGTTGAAGAAGACGGTGCCGCCGGCCATGAAAATGCCGGCGCCCAGGGCGAAGACCAGGGATTGGATGGCGAGCGTGCGACTCAGGCCGGCCGGCGGAATCCAGTGGGTCAGACGTGAGCGGATTTCGATCATGTGGCTGTCTGCCTTCCAGCGGAACACCGACGGCGAACGTCGCTGCCGTGCGTTCAGCCTTCCCCGCGAGGGCCTGCGTGTCATGTCCCCGATTTTGGTGACATAGAAGCCTTCAGGCGTTGGCGGGTCGCCACAGCCAGCGGAGCGCGTCGGGGAGCACGACCCCGCCGTGGTTGGCGTTGTGGCCGCCGTCGCCTAGGACGATGCGGAAGTCGTAGCCGGTTTCGGCCAGCGCGGCAGCCGTCCGCAGATTCTCGGCCAGCCAGTTCATCTCGGGGTCGCTCCAGCCCAGATCACGGTGGCCGACCTGCATAAAGATACGGAGCGGCTTACGGTCCTCGCGGTGCAGGAGGGCGGGATAGGGGTTGCCGCCCGGCATTTGCGCGAAGCTGGCGAGGCAGCAGATGACGCGGCGAAATTTGTCCGGGCGTAGCCACGCAGCGGTGACCGCACAGTTGCCGCCGCTGCTACCACCGCAGATAATCCAGCGGTCCGGATCTTCGCTAATCGAGTAGCGCGCGGCAACCTTGGGAATAATCTCGTCAAGTAGGAACGTGACGTAACGATCGTCGAAGGCGTCGTATTCGAAGTTGCGGTTCTTGCGGTTCTCGAGGTTGTCGCTGTCAAAGACGCCCGGATCGACGAAAACGCCGATGGTAACTGGAATGTCACCGCGGTTAATCAGATTATCCAGGACGATCGCACCGCGGACCTCACCGTCCGGATCGAGGTACCAGGCGCCGTCCTGGAAGACCACCAAGGACGCCGGTTCGGACGTGTCGTACTGGGCGGGCACATGGATCCAGACCTTGCGTGACGTACCCGGATAGACGGCACTGTTGGCCCAGGTAAACTCGAGGGTCTTGCCCACCGGCACCCCAGGCTGTCGGGTCGAGTCGGGGCCGTGAACGTAGCGGACGTCGGTCTGGTCCACAGGGAGTGCTTGGTAAGGCATCAAGATGGTCATCGCGACAAGTCTATTCGCTGCGGATGGCGCCTCATCGGCGCACCAGGGCATGGAGAAGCGGCCGTTCCTCGCAACCACGGAGCCGTTTGGCCGGCAACGCCTCGACACCGAAGTAGATCCAGCTGAGCCCCTGCCGGGCGCAGTACTCGATCGGCTCGTAGTACATGACGTTGAAGTGCGCGAACGCCTCCGTCGGCCGGGCGCCATAGTCGGTTGCGGTAGCCCTTATGTACAACCCGTTCCGCCACGCGAAGCCCAGGGCGGCGGATACTAGCCTCGGGCCTTCATTAGGGGCTGTCCAAAGAGTGGACCGAGAACGAAGAAGTGCCTTCTGATCAGGGAAAATAGGGCTTGTCGAAGGTCCCATAGTCCCGCCACGGAAGGCACTTGCAGGGTGCAGGCTACCGCAACACGTCCGAAGATCATCGTGACCGGGAACGGGCGGGGCGTGGTCGGTCATGCCGGTGCCCGGCTGCTCGCTGATCTCGCCGATGCCACCGGGTTGACCAGCGCGTTCAGTGAGGCCTTGGCGAGTCTGCGGCAGCGCCGCAGAGGCCATGATCCGGGCCGTGTCGCTGTCGATCTGGCGGTGATGCTCGCCGACGGCGGTGAGGCCATCGCCGATTTGGCCGTGCTGCGTGACCAGACGGCCCTGTTCGGGACGGTCGCCTCCGACCCCACGGCCTGGCGACTGTTGTCGCGACTCGACGAGACGCTGCTGACCGAGCTGCGTGCCGCGCGGGCCCGAGCTCGGGAGGTCGCCTGGGCCCAGCACGCCGACACCCGCGGTGACCTGCCGCAACCGGCGGTCGCCGGCCAGTTGGTCGACGGCCTGGTCCTAGACATCGACGCGACCATCGTGATCTGTCACTCCGAGAAGGAAGCGGCGACCCGCACCTGGAAGAAGACCTTCGGCTACCACCCGTTGCTGTGCTTCCTGGACAACACCGGCGAAGCTCTTGCCGGGCTGTTGCGGGAGGGCCGGGCCGGTTCCAACACCACCGCCGACCACATCACCGTCCTCGACCACGCCCTCGCCCAGATCCCCGACGTCTGCCGGCACGGCACCCCGATCCTGCTCCGCGCCGATGCTGCCGGTTCCAGTCACCGATTCCTCGCCCATATTCGCAGCCTGCGGGATCAGCACCTCGACATCCGGTTCTCGGTCGGCGCCGCGATCACCGAACCCGTGCATGAAGCGATCCGGGCCGCGACTGGCTGGGTCCCCGCCGTCGACACTGACGGTGACCTGCGCGAACATGCCGAAGTCTGCGAGATCACTGGCCTGTTCGACGCCAGCGGCTGGCCCGAGGGCACCCGCTTCCTGGTCCGCCGGGAACGCCCGCACCCCGGCGCTCAACTGTCGCTGTTCGACACCGTCGAGGGCTGGCGGCACCAACTCGTCGCCACCGACACCCCACCCGGCGCCGGCAGCATCCAGTTCCTGGAAGCCCGCCACCGGGCTCACGCCCGGGTCGAAGACCGCATCCGCACCGGAAAAGACACCGGCTTCGGCCGGTTCCCGTCCCGACTGCTCGCGATCAACCAGGCCTGGCTCCAACTCGCGTTGACCGGCATCGACCTGCTCGCCTGGACCCAGAATCTGCTGCTGGACGGTGACCTCGCCACCGCTGAGCCCAAGAAACTGCGCTACCGGCTGCTGCACGTCGCGGCCCGGATCACCCGCACCGCCCGCCGAACCCGTCTCGCTATCGCCAACGGCTGGCCCTGGACCGACGCGTTGACCAGCGCATTCACCGCTCTCGCCGCGTTACCCCGGCCCACCGGCTGATCCCGCAGCCCCACACCACTACCAGTCGACACGGAGGAACCCGGCCCCACGCCGGGTCCTCAACATGCCGTCAAACGTCAGCAACCACGCGAATCGCACTCATCGAGAGTCGGCTATGCAGCCACCCTCAAATGAAAGACCGAGGCTAGGGCGCCGCCGGGGTCACGACAGGTGAAGACGCGCGCGTGCTCGGCATCCGATGCGATCGTCGCCTCCAGGTAGCGGCGCAGACCGTCGACGGTGGCCCGGCGGCCGTACTTGTTCTCCACTTGCGCCATGAGGCTGGCAAACTCGTCGATGGGTTTGGCGCGCTCCACCGCGAATTCCATGCCCATCTCTCGCGGTCGGTCCCGTTCGTGGAGAATGCTCCAGCGCCGCTTCCTGCTGCGGGCGGCTAGGTACTGCGCAAAGCTGCCGGGTACGGCCAGGACGCCCTCGGTGTCGACCTGTTCTACCCGCTCGACGTGCTTGCTGCTGGCGAGCGGCTCCAGGTCCGGCTCCGAGAGGTATGGGACGACGACGGCATCGCACCCCCACTGCTCCGCCACCTCGAGCGCTGTTCTCACTAGAAGGGAGACGGCTTCGGCCGCCCGGCCGTGGTCGATCCCTGGACGGAGCAGCTCGTGGTGGGCCTGCGGTCGGGCCGGTTCTTGCGGGCGCTGGCTTTTGATTTTCGCGGATGCGGCTCAACTGGGCAGGGTTTCGATCGACTGGCCGGTGAGCGTGGCGATGAGGTCGAAATCCTTGTCGACGGCCAAGACGGTCAGTCCGGTCTGTTCGGCGGTTACGGCGATCAGCAGGCCGGGGATTGACGGGGCACGGTGTTGGCCGCGGTCGGCGAGCAGCATCTGCACTTCCAGCGCCCGGTCCTCGATTGCGGGTGTGAGGTGTTCGACCGGCATCAGTGACAGCGGTGGGGTGGCGAACTGCCGGCGTCCCGCTTCTCCGGTGCGCGCCGAGTAGCCGAGTTCGAGGCGCGTGATGGTGGAGAGCCGGACGAGGCCTCGGCTGATGCGCGCGCTCCACTCGTCGAGGACGCTGCCATGAGCTTCCCATGACAGCGCGACGACGGGAGGGTCGTCAACAATTTCCTGGCAACGCACGCCCGGGAACCGTACCGTGACGACCGGCGCATTCTCGTCGCCATGTCCAATCTGGACGTAAACACAGGCACCAATGAAAAGCCTACCACTGAGAGCGGCATGCGGATCCGAACAGCTACAGAGGCCGAGGCCGGCTCGGTCGCCAACTTCATCGTGGACGAGCCGGTCAGCTGGATCACGAGGGAGCGGTTCGACAGAGAATACTCCGAGCGGCGCTTTCGCCCGGAGTGGACCTGGATCGCCGAAGACAACGAGGGACGGATCGTCGCACGCGCCCTGTGGTGGGGCCGCTCCGACTCCGCGCACCCGGTCGCCCTGGACTGCCTGCACGTCCTCGGCTCTGTCGAGGACCGAGGCGGGCTCGCCACGGAGCTACTCGCGGCCGGACACGCGGCGTTCGCGCGGGCCGGCGCCAAGGGACGGCCCCAATACACCATCTCGCTGGACAACGGCTGGCGCGACCGACCCGAGGTGGCCGCGGCAGTGGCCTGGCGCAGCGAGGCGGCCCGCCGCGCCGGACTGACCGAGGAAGTCGAGCGGCTGCAGTACGAGTGGACCCCCGAGGCTGGCCTCCCCGCACCCGCCACCCAGCTCGAATTCCGCCCGGACAGCAACGACGAGACATTCGTCGAGGCCTTCACGCAGATCGCCGTCGGCAGCCTCGACATCGCGACCCTGCGCGAACTGCCGGTGCTCGGCGCGGACCGGCAGGCCCGCGAGGACGTGGAGTTCTACCTCAGCTGCCCCGGCAAACGGGAGTGGTGGCGCCTGGCCTACACGTCGGAGGGCGAGCTGGCCGGGCTGGCCATCCCGTCGGCGACGCCGTACAACCGCAACGTCGGCTACCTCGGCGTGGTCCCCGCGATGCGCGGACGCGGCTACATCGACGAGATACTCGGCGAGATCACCCGGCTGCACGCCGCTGACGCAGCGGAGCTGATCACGGCGACGACAGACACCACCAACACACCGACGGCCGCGGCCTTGGATCGGGCCGGGTACACCAACACCGAGATCCGGCTGATCTTCGAGGCCCCGGCGAGCTGACGGGCACGCCCGCAGGGAAGCCACGAGAAGGGCGATCCCGTCCCACTTGCTGGCATGGCGTTGGGGTGGTGCTCGGACGTCGGAGAACTGACACGGACGTACAGCTATGCAACCGCTTCCAGCCCTCAACGTCCTCCTCGGCCATCGGGTCCTCGATCGAGGCGATCGGGTACCGCTCGACCAAGCCGCCGAGGTACCCCAGGTGCTCCTCGATCGAGCGCTTGCGGCCCTCACCGGCGTAGTCGTAGCCGCCGTCGCGGAAGAACT
>NZ_JBXEDG010000015.1:0-81504 GCF_056820975.1 Salinispora sp. CH2A1_6 | reverse complement strand
CCCCACGCACGTGGGGGTGCTCCGTTAACGATTGTGCGGGTGGCGTCCAAGGCGTAGTCCTCCCCACGCACGTGGGGGTGCTCCGCTTTCGGCGAGTGCCCGTGTGGCATAGGTCTTGTCCTCCCCACGCACGTGGGGGTGCTCCGCTGCATGTGCCGCTGCCCTCCGACATCGCCCAGTCCTCCCCACGCACGTGGGGGTGCTCCGCCAGCGTCGGTATTGCTCGACGGCTGCGGTGCGTCCTCCCCACGCACGTGGGGGTGCTCCGGCGGCCGGCGGTGACCGGGCGGCTGAGTACGAGTCCTCCCCACGCACGTGGGGGTGCTCCGCCACTGGTCCCGAGGAAATCCGCGCCGCGTTCGTCCTCCCCACGCACGTGGGGGTGCTCCGCATGGGGTACGCACACTAACTTGCTCGCGAACGTCCTCCCCACGCACGTGGGGGTGCTCCGTCAGCCAGAGAGTGGGCGGTGAGCCGGGCCACGTCCTCCCCACGCACGTGGGGGTGCTCCACCGGCCTACCAGCAGCGCATGCGCGACGCCAAGTCCTCCCCACGCACGTGGGGGTGCTCCGTCGACGGTGCGGTGGGAATCGTCCTTGGGTGGGTCCTCCCCACGCACGTGGGGGTGCTCCGTGGTTCCCGGTCACGCGAAACGAGCCGGATCTGTCCTCCCCACGCACGTGGGGGTGCTCCGCAGTATCTGGGTGAGGCGTTGGAGGCTGCCCGGTCCTCCCCACGCACGTGGGGGTGCTCCGATTCCGCCTTCTGGGGAGAGGACGGCGAGGCGGTCCTCCCCACGCACGTGGGGGTGCTCCGGGCTTAAAACCATGGCGATCCGCACCGGCACCGTCCTCCCCACGCACGTGGGGGTGCTCCGGAATTCAAGATCGGGGTGCCGAAGGCGACCGAGTCCTCCCCACGCACGTGGGGGTGCTCCGCCGTTCGTTTACGGCTTCGACCCGCGGATGCGGTCCTCCCCACGCACGTGGGGGTGCTCCGACATGGCCGCGCGTCAGGCCGTTGTCGTCACCGTCCTCCCCACGCACGTGGGGGTGCTCCGACGGGTGACGGAACGGAGTGGACGTAGTGGAGGTCTTCCCCACGCACGTGGGGCGCTCCGTCCTCGACGCCGTCCGCGCCGGTTACACCGGCGTCGGCCTGGCCGTTTCTGAAAGTTGTGGCCATACAGTAAGCGGCGTTGTGGTTGGCATGTTGTCGTGCTGGGAGGGGTGTGGGCGCGGTGAGGACGGTTCAGGTTCGTACGTATCTGGTGCGGGTGGGTCGGTTGGATGAGTGGGTTGATGCGTGGCGGAGGTTGATTGTTCCGTTGCGGCGGGAGTTCGGTTTTGAGGTGCACGGTTCGTGGGTGGACCGGGACGCGAACGCCCATATTTGGGTGCTTTCCTACGAGGGAGGTCGGTCGTTCGCGGAGGCTAACGCGGACTATTGGGCGTCGCCGCAGCGGGAGCGGTTGGGGGTGAATCCCGCGGAGTTCCTGGTGGGTGAGCAGGTCCGTGAGGTGGAGCAGGTCTTGTAGCTACTCTGCTGCCGGTAGGCGGTGGGCGGCGCGTTCGTCGGGAGTGAGGGTCCGGACGACTCGGTGGCGTGCCGCGTGCAGGAGCGCGTCGAGGTCGACTTCGGTAGCCCAGATTCGGGTGGTGGCGTCGGTTGAGCCGGTGACGACGTGGTTGCCGTCGGGTAGCCAGGCCAGGCAGGTGACGGCGTCGCGGTGGACTCCGATGACGTCGCTTTCGTAGTCGGCGTGGGTGTTCCAGCGGCGTACGGTGCGGTCGTCGGAGCCGGAGGCCAGGTATCGGCCGTCGGGTGAGTAGGCGACGGCGCGTACTCGCCGGTCGTGTCCGGTGAGCTCGCGCACCGGGGCGTGGTCGGCCAGGTTCCAGACCCGGATGGTCCAGTCGGCGGAGCAACTGGCGAGGTGGTGTTCGTCTGGCGCCCAGGCCACCCCGTCGACGTAGTTTTGGTGCCCGGCGAGCACGGTGCTGGTGCTGGGGTGGCGCATGTCCCAGATACGGACGGTGCGGTCGTCGGAGCCGGAGGCGAGATACCGGCCACTGGGTGACCAGGCGAGGGCGCCGATCCAGTCGGCGTGTCCGGTCAGGATGCCGGCCAGGGTACGGGTGCGCACGTCGAAGATGTGGATGGTGTTGTCCTTGGCGCCGGCGGCGAGGCGGCTACCGTCCGGGGAGAAGGCCAGGGATTCACACTCCACCGTGCCGGCGAGTAGCAGGTGGGAGCCGCAGCTGTCGAGAAGGTGTGTCGATCCGTCCTGCACGGCGACGGCGAGCGTGGAGTCGGTCGGCGTGCCGGCGAGGGCGACCACAGCCGCCGGCAGCGCCTGGGGAGTGGTGTGTGGGCGGTGGTCGGTGTGCCAGCGGCGCATGCTGGCGTCGGCGGATCCGGTCACGATGCCATCGTTGGTGGCGGTGAGGGCGGTGATGGCCGCGTGGTGACCGGTGAGTTGGACCTGTTCGGCGCCTCGGGGGTGCAGGGTCCAGAGCCTTGCGGTGTGGTCGGCAGAGCCGCTGAGGATCCGGGTGCCATCCGGGCTGACCGCGACGCTCCAGGCGGTGTGTTCGTGCCCGCGTAGCTCGGCGACTTCGCGCAGCCGGGTCACGTCCCATACTCGGATGGTGCCGTCGCCGGCGGCGAGGGTGAGCCGTTCACCATCGGCGGCCCAGGTGAGCGACCAGATCGCGTCGCGGTGTCCGCCGATGCATCGGTGTTGGCTGCCGCTGTGGGCGTCCCAGATGCGCACGGTGCGGTCGGTCGATCCGGTGGCGATCCAGTGGCCGTCGGGTGAGAAGGCGACGGCTTCGACGAGGTCGAGGTGGCCGCGCAGCGTGACGGCGGGTTGGCCGGTGGTCGCGTCCCAGACGATGACTGTGCGGTCGTGGGAGGCGGTGGCCAGGCGGGACGAGTCCGGTGCCCAGTCGACGCCCCACACATCGCCCGCGTGGCCGGTCAGGGTGGTCTGCTTCGTCCAGGTGGCGGTGGCCCACAGGTGGGTGAGGTGGTCGCGGCTGGTCCCGGCCAGGGCGGTGCCGTCTGGGGACCAGGCCACGCTGCGGGCCTGGCCGCCGCAGGTTAGTACCGTGATCGGGGTGCCGGTGGCCGTGTCCCAGACCCGGATGGTGGTGTCCCGCGACGCGGTGGCAGCCATGGTGGAGTCCGGGGAGAAGGCGATGGCCTCGACCATGCCGGTGTGGCCATGCAGCACGTGGGTCACCATCGCGGTGTCGGCATCCCACAGCCGGGCGGTGCCGTCGCGGGAGGCAGTCGCGATGCTGCGCCCGTCGGGCGCCCAGGCAACCCCTCGTACGACGTCTGTGTGCCCGGTCAGCACGGCCTCGATGTGGCTGGACGCCAACGCGGACATCAACGCCCGTCGGGCGACCGGGGTGGTGGGGCACTCGGTCAACGCCGCGGTGGTCAGGAGCACGGCCAGTTCCGGGAACCGGTCAACGTTGGTCAACGCGTAGTGGCCGACTGACTCCGACACCCTCCGCAGGAACGCCGTGTCCCGCCGCCGAGACGCCTCGACCAGACCACGGGCGGCTGGTGTGTCCTGTCCGGCCGAACGCATCGCCTCCAGCCACTGCCCCGCCAGCGCCAGCCGATCCCCGGTGAGCAGATAGTCGGGGCTGCGCCCGGAGCGTTGCCAGTCGCCCGCCCAGCGTTCCAGTTCAGCGCGCCGTCTCAGATGCACGGCCCTCGTCTCGACCTGCTGGCGCAGTGGCGCCCACTGACGGAACAACGCCTCATGCGCCACCTGCACCACCGGCCGACCGTCGTTGACGTCGGAGGTCAGCAGCCGGGCCTGGGTAAAGACCTCCACGATCTGACGCTGCTGCGCCGACAGCTCAGCCGCCGGGACGCGACGCCGGGTGGGCTCCGCCCCATCCATCGACACCAGCCGCAGCAGCGTCGACAGGATCACCTCCGGGTCGTGTTGAATGCGCAGTTCAGCGAGGACAGTGTCCGCCTGCCGGGCCAGCGCCCCCGCAACCCCACCCGATGCCTGATACATCTGCCGGGTCACCACACGCCCCGGACCAATGGTCAGGTACAACTCCTGCAACAGGTACGCCAACAGCGGCAACGCATCCGGCGTCCCGGTCTCCTCCACGATCTCGGCGACCAACCCCGCCTCGAAACTCACCCCCGCCAACCGGGCAGGCTGCTCCATCACCTCCACCAGATCAGCGGGACGCATCGCCCCGACAGCCACCGGCCCGGCGAACAACTCCGCATGCTCACTCGCAAGTAGGTCTGCCAGAAACTCGACCCGCAGCGTGGCCAACACCCACAACCGACGGTCCGCCGCGAGCGCGGAGGCGATCTGGTCGACGAACAGCTTCCGCTCAGCCGGGCTGGACAACGTGACCAGTTCCTCAAGCTGATCAACAATCAGCAGCACCCGAGAAAACCGGTTTCCCGTTTTCGCCCGCCATGCCGCGATACTGTGCGCCACACCATCCTGACCAGCCCACATCGCACGCAGCACAGCCTGCCGCTGCCCACCGGTCAGCCGCGCCGTCACCGCCGCCAACCGCCCCAACGGCTCCCCCGCCGGAACAACCGACGGCAACACATGCCACCGATGCCCCCGCAATCGCGGTGCCACACCCGCGTGCACCAGCGACGACTTACCGCTACCCGAAGCTCCCGTCACACACACAAAACGGGCCGCCGGCTGTCCGGTAAGCACATGCAGACGCCGCACCAGATCCCTGGTCAACTGCTCCCGGCCGAAAAACACCGCGGCATCCTGCTCTGTGAACGCCCCCAAACCCGGGAACGGACACCGATCACCGCCCCACACCGGCCGAGCACCACGAGGACTCTCCCACCACAACACCACCGCGTCACCAGCGATCACCACCACCAACAACACGATCAACACCGGCCCAGAGAAGGTCTGCACCGCGGCGGCGAAACGGGAACTCGCAGCCGCGTTCGCCGCGAAGTTCGCCACCACCTCCAACAGAATCGCCGCCACCAGCAAAGACAGCTGCAATGTCAGCGACGGACGCCGGCCTTGCCGCATCCCGCCTCCCCACACCACCTACCCCGCCGCATCCACCGTAGTTGAGCAACAGCCGACCGTGACAGCTCGAGATCACCGCCCCGCCACACCACCTCGCGCTTGCACCGCAGAGCCCCGTAGTGCAGCACCCCTGGCTAGACGGCGGAACGCGCCAGCCCGTGCCCACGTTGACTCGGCAAGGTTCGTACGCACATACGCGCCACCTGCCCTGGGCAACGTCGGTAGCGAGCCGCCGCGACGACGCGACTTCCGCGGCGCACCACGAACGCCGGGGAGGGCAGCCCGGCGGACGGCACAGCGACCTGGCCGAGACCGCTACCTCGACGCCGCCATCAGCGGGACAGGTCATCGGAACGCCAGCCGCTGTCAAGCCAGTCTGCAAGGCCCGGCACGTGCGGCGCTGGTGGCGGTGTGGCACCCGGGGCGCTGTCCCCGGAACGTCCGCCGAGCTGGTCGGGGCAAATCCATCGACCAATTTCGCTTATGGATGAAGGGAGGAAAGGACTGCGGCACCCCGCGATCAGTTACCGGTGCTGCGGTAATCCGGAAACGCAAATCATATTTCCTGCGAAGAGGCCTGGTTACCCGGACCCACACGAGTGACCGCGACGCCACGGTGACACAGGTCACCCGATTTCAAATAGTTACCGTTCGTGTCAGGCCACCATCCTCTATCTCCGTTAACCTTCCACAAGGTCACAGAGAGTGAAGCTTTGTTAAGCTGCTGTTTCTGCAATGTTATGTCTACTTGAAAGCACTCCGTCAGCATCTAGCAGCGATTAGAAACCAGAGCGGGTTCGCTGTAATATTGATTCATCGCAAGCACCATTGCCCGTACCGCACTCGACGCGAGATCAGCACACACCATGCCGCCGCAGAATGTGACTCAAGCCACAAGGGGTTAGGTAGCGAATGGCGGAATCCACAATCAGTCGTGCCATCAATGCTCGCCACCTGGCCGGCATGGGAATTCAATCCCAACCTTTCCCCAACTGGACAAAAACCAAAGGAAGCAATATGTGAGCTGACATGTACGGAGACCTCGCCGCCTCGATGACACACGCCACAGTGGTACCCCTGTGGGGCACGCAGACAGCCACAGTTGGCACCACACCTTGCTCCTGCCAGGCGCGCGGCGCCGAGGGCGACACCGGGAGGGCCCGCCGTGTCGCCCGCACCCCGCCTTCCTGTCGAGTTCGGCAAGAGTGCCGAACAATCCTTGGATTCAAGGTTCACGCCCGCCTCTCCGCCCAGGTCTGGCCTTCCACCACGTGAATCAGGAATCCGCGGAAATCCGGCGCATCCCGCATGCCACTCAGATAAAGCCAAAGACGATCAACAGATAGGTCCGGCAACGCCTGTTGCCAACCTCAAGATGCCGAGTTAAATCAGCCGAACAACCGCCGGTGAGGCGCACTGATCCAGCCGATCCAGCACACCGACCGGCCCACAAACCGCATTCCCGCGCGACGGGAAGCGAATCCGTGCCACGGATTCATGTGCTCGCCTTCGACCGCGAGCGGCTTGACTGCCGCCTTCGCACGGGAGGGTGTCGCAAAGGCTGCCGTAGACGCAGCACCCAGGGGGACATCGCATGTCGATCAACACACTATCCGAGGAGGAAGGATGTCAACTGTCGCCAGTGAAACAGACGTTGCGGAATGGCGAGCTATGGGGGCGAAGGCGTCCACACTGGCGGCGATGAGGAGTCTTGACGTTCATGTTCCGCGCTGGAGCGTGGTTTCCAGCGATATCTTCACCGCCTTCCTGGAACACGTCGAGGGCATCGACGTATTGCTGACCCAGGGTGGCGACGAACCGGAGCGCGTCGCAGCCGAGATCACCCGACGGATGCGGGCGACCATGATCCCGGACCACCTCGCCGGCCGGATCCAGGCGGCGTACCAGGCCGCCGGCGGCGGCAGTGTCGCGGTGCGCTCGTCGGGCCTGGAGGAGGACGGCGACACATACTCCTTCGCCGGCCAGTTCGACACCTTCCTCAACGTCAGCGAGGCCGACGAGGTCCTGGACCGGGTCAAGGACTGCTGGGCGTCGGCCTTCTCCGCACGCTCGCTGACCTACCGGCTGCGCAACGGCCTGTCCCTGCACACCACCGGCATGGGCGTACTCATCCAACAGATGGTGCACGCGGAGGTCAGCGGCGTGATGTTCACCGCCGATCCGGCGACCGGTGTTCGCGACCGGTACGTGGTCAGTGCTGTCTACGGGCTCGGCGAGGGCATCGTCTCCGGCGCGGTGGATGCGGACACCGTGACCCTCGAGACGGCCACCGGTGCGGTGCTGGAGACCGAGCTCGGCGACAAGTCTGAGCGCTACGAGTCCGCGCCCGGCGGTGGCGTCGAAGCCATCGAGGTATCGGACGCCGACCGTGCGGAGCTGTCGCTCGACCGGGTCGACCTTGGCACGTTGTGGGAGGCCGGGCGCGCCCTCAGCGACGCCTTCGGCGCACCGCAGGACATCGAGTGGGCGGTCGCGGACGGCCAGCTGTGGATCCTGCAGAGCCGACCGATCACCACCGTGCCGACCACGAACAGGCCCGTGGGTGAGCTACGGATCTGGGACAATTCGAACATCGTGGAGAGCTTCCGGGGGATCACGTCCCCGCTGACCTTCACGTTCGCCTCGAAGGTCTATGGCGCGGTGTACGAGAGCTACGCGCGATCCCTACGCGTGCCCGACAAGCAGCTCGCGCAGATGCAGGAGTGGTTACCCGCGTTACTCGGCAGCTTCCACGGCCGCGTCTACTACAACCTCGTCAACTGGTACCGCCTACAGCGGATCGCGCCCTTCTACGATGTCAACCGTAAGTTGCTCGAGGTCGCCATGGGCGTGGACGAGGCGCTGCCGGACGAGATCGCCGAAGGGCTGTACCCGTACGAGTTCGACTCGGCCTGGCAGCGCCGACGCGCACGAGTGGTCACCTGCACGGCCTTCTTCTGGAAGTACCTGCGCATGGACCGTGACGTCGAGCGGTTCGTCGCCTACTTCTACGAGCAGTACGCGATCTTCGACAAACGCGACTACGCCGCGATGCCCGCCGACGAGGTGTACCGGGCGTTCCAGGACCTGATCCACAGCCTGAACAGGCGGTGGGGTCCGATGCAGATGCTCGACTCCACGATTCTGCTGTCGATGGGCATCCTCACGATGCTCGGTCGACGGTGGCTGCCGCACGCCCCCGAGTGGCTGACGTGGGCCGCCGCGCGGCCCGGCGCCGACGTGGAGTCCGCCGAGCCGGCCCGCGAGTTGGCCGCGCTGGCGGCCACCGTCAAGGCCGACGACGAGTTGCGCCGCCTGGTGACGGAGACCGACCCGGCGGCGATACCCGGCGCGCTCGCGGCGGCCGGGCACACCACCCTACTCACGGCCGTCGACGCCTACGTGCAGGCGCACGGCTACCGCAGCCCAGACGAGCTCAAGCTGGAGGTGCCGGACCTACACGAGGATCCGTCGAGTCTGTATCTGATGCTGCGCGACGCGCTACAGGCTCCGCCGGAGACAGCGAGCGGCGACAGCGCGCAGGAATATCTCGACCAGCACCTGCGGGGGCCACGACGCTGGATCTACGAACTGACCCGCCGCAAGGTGTCACGGTCACTGGCGGCGCGCGAGCGGCTGCGGTTCTGCCGGACGAAGGCGTTCGGCTCGGCCAAGCGGATGCTTCGCGCACTCGGCCGGCACCTGCAGCAGGTCGGGGCGATCGAACGGTTCGAAGATGTGTTCCTGCTGCGCCTCGACGAGCTGGCCGGGGCGTACGAGGGCAAGATCGCTCACGACGAGCTGCGCGACATCGTGGCGGCACGTCGGCGCACGCGGGAACGACAGGCAACGATGTCCGCGCCGCCGCGCTTCCGGACCTACGGCGCGCCCTACTGGGAGGGCAATCTCGAGGCCGCCGGTTGGAGCGTCGGTCGGGCCACCCGCACCGGCGTCGGTGAACTGCGCGGGACACCATCGTCGCCGGGTGTCACGACCGGCCGGGTCGTCGTCACGACGCGACCTCAGGACGTCAACGGCGGCATCATCGTGGCCTACAGCACCGACCCGGGCTGGGTCGCCGCACTACCGGCAGCGACCGGGCTGATCATCGAGCGGGGAAGCCCGCTGACCCACGTCGCGATCGTGGCGCGCGAGCTGGGCGTGCCGACGATCGTCAAGGCCAAGGGCGCCACCCAGGAACTGGAAACCGGCATGACCGTCCGGATGGACGGCGGGACCGGCACGATCACGATCCTCGACGACACGGATGGGACGTCCGCGTGACCACCACCCTGGATTTCAGCGATGTGCGCAACTGGCTGGTCGCTCCCCGGACCGACCGGGGGATCCGGTTCCTCGGCGACGGGGGCGACTGGGACTACCACTCGTATGCGGACCTGTCTCTCGCGGCACGACGCAGCGCGGCGGCGATGACCGCTACCGGCGCCCAGCCCGGGGAGGTGGTCTGCCTGCTCATGCCGACGAGTTACCCGACGCTCTGCGCGTACTTCGGGGCCTGGGCCGCGGGCCTCACCCCCTGCATGATCACCCCACCCAGCCTCACCAGTAGCACCGAGTACGTCGAGCTCGTTTCCAGCATTCTGCGTCGGGCGCAACCGGTACTGATGATCACCACTGAGCGCTACCAGGACATCGCCGACTCGGCGCTGGCCGCGGCGGACCTGCCCGGCCGCGCCTTCCTGCACAGGGAGGCCGAGGAACCGGTCGAGGTTCCCAAAGCGGGCCCCGACGACCTGGCGATCCTCCAGTTCACCTCCGGCTCCACCGGCGTCCCGCGAGGCGTGCCGGTCACCTGGCAGAACCTCGCCGTCAACGTCTCCTGCACCCGGGCGTGGAGCGACTGGAGCGAGGACGACTCCGTGGCCTCCTGGCTGCCGCTTTATCACGACATGGGCCTCGTCGGCACCCTACTCGCCGCCGTCTGCAATCAGGCCGACCTGTGGCTGATGCAGCCCGCGCAGTTCCTACGCGACCCGGGCAGATGGCTGGAGTGCATGACCCGGGCCACGATCACGGCCGCGCCGCCGTTCGCATACGAGTACGCAGTGGAGCGGATCTCCGCCGAGCGCATCGCCAGCTGGGACCTCTCCGGATGGCGAACCGCATTCGTCGGCGCGCAGACCATCAACCCCGCAGTGCTCGACAGGTTCGTGGAGGCCACCGCCGCCGCGGGCTTCCACCGCGGCACGCTCACCCCTGCGTACGGGATGGCGGAAACGACGCTCGGGGTGACCGGCACAGACCACGGTGTCCCGCCGCTGGTGGTGCAGGTGCGGCCGGACACTCTGCGATTCGGCCAGCGGGTCGAGCTGACCCGGCAGTTCCACCTCGGTGCGGAGCCGGTGCCGACACGCAACGGTTGGCTCACCGGCTGTGGCGGACCGCGCCTCGGCACCCGGATCAGCATCGTCGACCAGGATGGCGTCGAATTGCCGCCGGGCCATCTCGGCGAGATCAGGGTCAGCGGGGAGACGGTCACCGCGGGCTACACCAACGACACCGGCTCCGGCGGCACCCGCTTCACCCCGGACGGCCTGCGCACCGGCGACGCCGGCTTCCGCCACGCCGGCCAGCTGTTCGTACTGGGCCGGATGGGCGACAGCCTCAAGGTCCGGGGGCGCAACGTCTACGTCGAGGACCTCGAGGCGGCGGTCGTTGAGGCGACCGGCCTGTCCCCGAGTCGCTGCGTGGTGATCAGCGCTGCGGAAACCGAGCGTGCCGGCGTTCTGCTGCTCGTCGAGGGCGGGCGCCGCGGCTGGGAGGAGAGCGCCTACCGCACCCTGCGCTCCCGACTGGGCGTCGAGCCGCGAATCCGGTTCGCGGTCGGTACCCACGGCCTGATCCCGCGCACCACCAGCGGTAAGCCACGCCGTCGTGAAATGTGGCAGCGCCTACAGGAGGGAACCCTGAAAGCGTCGCTCGTCGAGCCGGAGGTCCCCGCATGATCCTCGACGAGGCCGAAATCACGTCACTCGCGGCCGAGACGCTGGAGCGTATCGGTCACCCCAGGAATGTCGCGCTGATCCTGGAAGGCTCCATCGCCGAGGGTTTCGGCAACTCCCGCTCCGACATCGACTTCCTTCTGATCGCCGATCAGGAGGCCGACCTGCCGACGATGCCCACGATCTTCTTCATCGCGGGACGTCGGGTGGAGATCCGCACCCGGTCCATCGGCCAGCTCGTGGACCACCTCCAGGAGGTCAACAGGTACGTCGGACGCACCGCGCGCCGTGTTGCCACACTGGACGAACACCTGCTCAACCGGTGCCAGCGGCTGCTCCGAGCGCATGTCGTGTACCGCCCGGACCTGGTCGAGAAGATCCGTGACCACCTCGCGCACGACGACTTCGCCGTCGTCATGGCCACGTGGTGGGCGGAACACGCACGGCAGTCCATCCGACACTCGATCGCGCTGCTCGCCCTGGACCAGGCGGAGTCGGCCGCGGTGTGGGCACGGGCGGGACTCCAGCAGGCCGCCAAGAGCTACCTGGCACGCCACGGTGAGACGTATATCGAGCCGAAGTGGCTCTCGCTGCAGCTCGACCGGCTCGTCGGGGATCAGCTGGTGCAACGCTACTGGCGGACCATCACCGCGGAGCCCGACGCCGGCGGGAAGATCGAGCACACGCGCGACTGCATACGCCTGGTCGCGGACCTCGGCGTGCCGGGCCGTGCCGAAGATCCGCAACGGCTGGTCGTTGCCCGCGTGCCGGCAGTGACCACCTGGCAGATCGACGACCAGGTGCATCTGGTACGTGGCCGACGTGACGTCTTCGTTCTCGGCGACGCCGCCACGCGGGTGTGGCGACGCATCGTCTGGGGACGACCACTCGCGGCGCTGATGGCCGACGCCGAGCGGACGGGCGTCGCCGACCCGGGTGAGCTGATCGCCGCCTACCTCCGGTACGGCCTGATCCGGATCACCTGGCAGGGTGCGCCGATCTCACCACGGATTCCGATGGCCGCACCGCTCGGCCCCATCACCCCCGCCCCGGCGACCCGCAGCCCGATCCTGGGTATCGCCGGCGCCGAGCCACCGCATCCCCGCGCGATCACGTTGCTACCGCTGCCGGCGCCGCGCTTCGCCGCCGCCGCGATGGCGCTGATGTGGGGCAACTTCATGATCGAGAACGCTCTCGAGGACCTGCGGGGTGCGCTCGACCGCGAACAGTGGAGGGTCGCCGCGCTGACCACGGTGCGCGCGGTCAACGGCGGGCTGCGTGCCCTGCTCAGCGCGCACGGTGTGAATCCGTTGCCGCCGGATCCCGAGCTCCTGCACCGACTCGATCTGCTGCCCGACGGGCACTCGCACATCCGGGTCCTCGCCGAACGGCTGTACGCGACCGTGGCCACCACCGAGGAGGACGGCCGGCTTCTGCTCGCCCTCCTACACGAGTACGTGACCGATATCCGGAAGGCCTCGGGCGGTGCGGCGTTCCCGTCGTCGTTCGACTCCGCCGACGGCTGGCAGCGCACCCTCGACATCGGCTACGACCTGCTGCGCCTCGGCGCATATCTGGACCAGCAACTCCCCCTCGACGAGGCGCAGGACCTGCTCTCCAGCGGCGGTGTGCAGCCGCACGCACGGGCCGGCGCCGCAGCACAGGAGACGTGATGGACAACGCGTTCGACGAATCGACCGGCTACGCGATCATCGCCGCAATGGCACCGCACCCACTCCCCCGCATCAGGGCGGAGACCCACCTGCGCGACGACCTGATGTTCGACTCGATTCGGCTGATCGAGCTGGCGATGGCCCTGGAACAGCAGTTCCGGCTGCCCGCGCTCGACCTGAACGAGTCGGCGGACCTGACGACCGCTGGAGACGTCCTGAACCTGGTTCGGCGGCAACTGGAGACCGGAGGAAGGGCATGAGCAAGCCGAAGCGGATCCTGGTCACCGGGGCGGCCGGCCTGGTCGGCGCCGAAGTCTGCGCCCGCCTGCTGAAAGCCGGGCACCGAGTGTCCGGCCTGGTGCACCACACCCGAGTGCTGATCGCCAACAGTGGCCGCGGCGTCGCGTCGTCGACGGACGACAGGGCGGGCACCGTACGGCTGGTCACCGGTGACGTCACCGCTCCGCGGCTGGGCCTCGACGATGACACCTGGACGGACCTGGCGACTGGACTCGACCTGATCGTGCACTCTGCCGCGATCACCGACTTCGGTCACCCCCGGCAGGTTTACCAGGCGATCAACACGACTGGTACGGCCCACGTGCTGGAGCTGGCCCGCGAACGCTCCACCCCGCTGGTGCACGTCAGCACCGCCTACGTGTGCGGCGAGCGGGACGGCACGATCCTGGAGTCCCAACTCGACGTCGGGCAGCGGTTCGGCAACCCGTACGAGGAGAGCAAACTCGCCGCGGAGCAACTGGTGCGAAAGGCCGCCGCAGAGAGCCTGCCGACCGTGGTGATCCGGCCCAGTGTCGTCGTCGGTGCCGCCCGCACCGGCGCGGTGCGTGACTTCAAGAACCTGTACGTCGTGCTGAAGCTCCTGTCCGAGGGTCGGATCAGCGCGATCCCGGGCTACTTCGACGCCTGCATCGACCTGGTGCCGGTCGACCAGGTGGCGGCGTTGATCACCGCCGTGGCCGACGACATCGACCGGGCCACCGACCGCACGCTGCACGCCGTGGGATCGTCGGTGCGGATGCGCCACATCTCCGATGTGCTCGCCGAGTACCCCTCGTTCCACGTTCCCCGCTACATCGCCCCCGCCAACTTCGACCCTGCCATGCTGTCGGACCTCGAACGCGCCTACTGGCACCGGGTCATGTCGCTGTACGAGAGCTACTTCCGCCGCCAGCAGCACTTCGACGACACCGCCGCGGCCGGGTTCCGCAGGCACAAGCGCCTACCCAGCGGGCCGAACCACCTGCGGCGAATCATCGACTACGCGGTCCGGGCGGGCTACCTGGGCGCGCCCCTGCCGAGCGTGGCGCAGGCCCTGAGCCGGGTCAACCAGCGGTGAGCAGTGTCGCGGCCTACGGACCGCCGTTCCCCGAAGGCCTGACCCACGATCCGGACAAGCAGCGCTATCACGGCACCGACAGCTACTTCCTGGAGGCGTACGAGCAGCTGTCCACGCTGGCATCCGACCCGGTTCGATTCGCGTACGAGCACGCCATGCTGTTGATGAAGCCGGACGCGGTGGCGTCGCGTTCGATCGAACGTGTCATCGAATGGCTGCGCGAAGCGAACTTCCGGATCGTGGCCGTGCGGCGACTGCGAATGCGTCGGGAGTCGGTCCGGGCGCTCTGGCACTACCAGCTGAACCGAGCGACACCCCAGCGCTGCCTCCTTGCCGACGCACTGTGTGCGCAGTCCGACTCATTGGTGATCCTGGCCCGCCGCACCGCACCCGTCGATGTGCCGGCCACGGTCGCGCTCAGCGTCAACAAGGGACCGGCCGATCCGGCACGGCGCCGTCCGGGCCAGCTGCGTGCCCGGCTCGGCGACTTCGGCTTCCTCCTCAACCTGGTGCACGCCTCGGACGAGCCGGCCGACCTCGTCCGGGAGCTTGGCATCCTGCTGGACCACCGGGAGCGTCGCGCACTGATCGGCCAGGCACTGGCGAACACCGACCGGCATGATCAGACGACCGCGATCGCCCAAGCGCTGTACGCCGCACATCCCCCGCATGACCTGGACTTCGTTGCCTCGACCCGCCGCCTGAGCAGGACTGTGCGGGACCTACTCGCCACGACGGCCCTGCCGGACGAGGTACGCCGGGCCCTGTGTCACACGCTGGCCTCGACGACCAGCGACCCGGTGAGCTGGGCACCGCTGGTCAACGTGATCTGGTCGGCGGACCTGCCGCTGACCGGTTGGGATTTCATCGTGGTGGGCAGCCACGCGGTATCGCTTTCCCGCCCACGGTACGGACAGCTGCTGGGCGGCGCCGATCCCGGCCGGTGGCGGTCCCTGGCCACCGTGGCAGCGTCATGAGCAGCGCCGTCGGTCAGGCCCCGGCACTGCTGCGCTACCGCGCGTTCCTGGGCGCGGTCTTCGCGCCGGGAGTGCATGTCACCTACGGAGTGCTGTGGGCATGCGCATACGAGGCCGCCGCGGTCATGGCAGCGGGTGGCGTCTGGCGGCCGTCGGTCGGGTCGCTGGTCCGGGCCATGACGATCATCGTGGTCCTGCTTCACCTACGGCTCGCCGACGAGCGCATGGACGAGCCGTACGACCGGATCCACCACCCGGACCGTCCGCTGATCACCGGTCTGGTCAGCGTGCTCGAGCTGCGCCGCGCCGGGTGGGCGACGGCCGCCCTGGCGATCGTCGTCAACGTTCCGCTCGCCCCCTGGTCGGCGGTGGCCGTGGCGCTCCTCGTGGGCTACACCGCGCTGGTCACTCGGCTCACGCTGCACTCGCCGAGAGTGCGTGACCGGGCGCTGCTCTACATCGTCGTGGCGTACCCGGTGCAGTTGCTGATCGGCGGCTACCTGTACACGTCGGTGACCGGCGCGGAGGTGGTACCGCCGGGGATCCGCCCAGCCCTGCTGATCATTGTGTTCGCCGCCGCGTTCCTGCACTTCGAATTCGCCCGCAAGACAGTACGGGATCCCGACCCGGGGGCCCGGACCTACTCGGCCACCGCACTCGGGGTCACCGGCAGCGGTGTGCTCACGCTCGGTTGGGCCCTGCTCGCGTGCGCCCTGCTGGCCGCGGTCACCGAGCCGTGGCGCGTGTCGGTCGCGGCGCACCTGCCCTATGTGGCTCTCGCCTTCCCGGTCGCGGGCGCCTTGTCCTACCTCAGCGGCCGGGAGCAGAAGTGGCCCACGTCCCTCGCCATGCTCTATCTGATCGTCCTCGACGCGGCACTCGTCATCAGTGGGTGGCTCGGATGATGGAGATCGGCGTGGTCCTGCCCCAAGGCGAGCTGCACGGCGGGCCGCGAGCTCTACGTGAGTATGCGAGCGCGGCGCAGGAGCTGGGATTCCGACACCTTCTCGCGTATGACCACGTACTCGGTGCCGACCCGGCCGGGCATCCGAACTGGCAGGGTGTGTATGACGCAGATGATCCGTTCCACGAGCCGCTGGTGCTCTTCGGCTACCTCGCGGCGGTGTGCGACCTCGACCTGGTGACCAGTGTTCTGGTCCTGCCGCAACGGCAAACCGCGCTGGTCGCCAAACAGGCCGCCGAGATCGACCTGCTCTCCGACGGCCGGCTGCGGCTGGGGGTCGGCCTCGGCTGGAACACGGTGGAGTACGAGGCTCTGGGCCGGCCCATGCGATCTCGGGGTGAGCGGCTCGACCAGCAGATCGACCTGTTGCGGGCCCTGTGGACACACCGGTCGGTCAGCTTCGCACACTCCGGGGAACGAATCGTCGCGGCCGGGATCAACCCACGACCGAAACGACCGATTCCCATCTGGATTGGCGGCACCAGCCCAGCTGCCTACCGCCGGGCGGGCCGTACCGGCGACGGCTGGATGCCCCGTCTCCAGCCCGGGCCGGAGCTCACCGCGGCCCGGAGGATCGTGACAAAGGCGGCGGAGGCAGCCGGTCGCCCCCCCGAGGCGGTCGGCATGCACGGCCGGGTCCGCTACATCGACGGCGGCGCGGTCGGTGTCGCCGCAGCGGCCCGGCGGTGGCGTGAAGCCCGCGCCACGCACCTGGCGGTGAGCACGCTCGGCGCCGGGTTCACATCGCTCGGCGAACACCTCGACGCACTCACCGCGATCGCCCACACGGGACTTCTCACCGAAAACATGGAAGGGCCCAACCGATGACCGACACCCGGCTACTGACCGCACCTCACACGACCGTCGAACCGGCGGTTGTCCATCGTCGTCATGCTGACACCGCCTTCCTCGCCGACGTCCACCCGGACGGCACGGGCGGATATGTGGCGACGGCGTTGCTGCCCGAGCGACACGCGTACTACGCAGCACACGTCGCGGAGGCGAATCGCCGTCTCGATCCGATGCTGCTACTGGAGGCCTGCCGGCAGCTTGTGATCTACATCGGCCACCACGGCCTCGGCCTGGCCGACGACACCCAATTCCTGATGGACTCCTGCGAGATGTCCGTGCCGGCCGACGCCTATGTGCAACGACCCGACAGCGGCGCGACCACGCTGACGATCCACGTCACCGTAGCGGCGGTCCGGGTCGGCAGTCGGCTTCGCGCGTTCACGTCCCGGTGCGAGCTGTCACTCGGTGGTGTGCCGATCGGATCAACAGTCATCACCTCGTCGGTCGTGACCCCGGCCGCCTACACGCTGCTGCGCCGCCGGGCTCGTGGCGGGTCGCCGCCACCTTGGTCCGACCAACTCTGCCCATGCCTGGACGGGGCGGCTCCCCCCTCGACCGTGGGCCGCCTGGTCCCCGCCGACGTGCTGCTGGCCGAGGTTCGTACTGGTGCGAATGAGACCAGCGCACGGGTGCTGCTGCCCTTCGATCACTTGGGCTTGTTCGACCACCGGCTGGACCACGTCCCGGGGACCCTGCTCGTCGAGGCGGCCCGTCAGCTCGGCACCGCGCTCAGTCCCGAGCCACCCGCGGCGGTGATGACCGGGCTTGCCGGCACGTTCGACACGTTCGTCGAACTGGACGCTCCAGTACACCTCGTGGCCCGGCCGGGCACGACTGACGGTGAGCGGTCGGTCGCGGTGGTGCAGGGCGGCACCGTGCGTGCGGCGATCAACGTTGCTACCGCCCGCGCGTCGAGCACCCCGGTCAACGCCAGGTGTTGACCGGGGTGCTCGACGAGAGGCTCAGGCGGGAAGGCCGCCGACCCGGGCATCGATCCAGGAACGGATCGACGACAGGTCACCGTAGATCGATGGACCGGTGGCGCAGATCGGGTGGTTGTTGCCCGACCGACTGGTGGCACCGACCACGTGCCACACCCCGCCGATCCGACGAACCTGCGGGCCACCCGAGTCGCCGTAGCAGGCGCCCGAGTCACCGTCGGTGTTGTCGGTGCAGATCTCGTACGGGCCGTTGATGCCGAAACACGCGCCGTCCGACCGGATCGACGTGTCCAGCTCGTGCGCGACCGTCGGCGTCGGACCGCAGCCCCGGAACGGACAGGTCAGACCCCAGCCGATGATCCGGGTAGCGGTACCCACCGCCCCGGACGTCGCCGGGATCGGTGCCGGGGCATACGACACCGAACTGGACAGTTGCAACAGCTTGACGTCGATCGTGGGATTGTTGATGGCGCGGCGGACCCCGACGACCGTGCCACCGCTGGTGCGGTTGACGCTACCCACACGGACCGAGGACGGTGTCGGGCAGTGCCGTGCCGTGACGACCCAGTCCGACTTGATCAACGTGCCGGTACAGCCGGAGGTGTAGACCAGCCACGAGTAGTTCTCGGTCGCCGGCCGGCCGCCAACCACGAACGGCGTGACATCGGCATCAGCCTGGGCCCCCTGGTCGAAGTTCGTACGGAACTCGTCTGCCCGGCTCGCGTCGTAGTAGGCCGTCTGGGCCGCGGCGGCCGGCGCACCGGTGGCGATCTGCACCCCGGCGGCTGCCAGCACCGCCGCTAGCACGGCGCCGAACGCGCGCAACAGTTGTCTTCTGACCATCTCACACTCCTGAGTTATGGCGGTACCGCCATCCATTGACAGCTATAGATACTAGCCGAACATGCACGATGTTCGATACAACGGATTTGCCATACGGCATGCGACAGCGCGGCACGTGCCACCGTCGCCGCACGGCCTCGCCCGCCAGACCAAGCTGGCAGCCTGGCCGGCCCGTTCGATCCGCCGGCGATTCAGGAACGTCGGTCAACCTCAGTGGTCACTCCGACCACAACGGATTCATCCAGAACGCGCCACGGCCCTGGGAGATGACCGACGATGCGGTGGCGCCTCTGATGGAGTCGGTGCGTCGAAGCGACCATCTGATGCAGCTGCCACCCCAGCGACGAGGGTGACGGCATGCCCGCGGGCCCGCACGCAGCCGTTTCGATCATCGCGTCGTCGAGGACCACGTCGTGCCGCCTGCCGGGCCTCCCGCTCGGCCTCCACCAGGTCACCCAGCTCGCATGCCAGCCAGGTCCGGCAGCGCCGCAACAGCGGCCTGGTGGGCGATGGCCGCGGGGGCAGCATGTCCGAAGCGATGTCACCGCCAGCAGCACGGGCGAGCACACCGACTGGACCAGCGCCCTGGAGCTGATGCAGGCATCGGGCGCGACCGGGCTGATCCGCCAGGTGCGTGCCGCTGAGCAGTACGGGACTCGATGGCCTCGGCACAAGCGCAGCGACGACGCCACGGCTGCGCTCGGGCTACTCAGCACGCCCTGAATTGCCTGTCTGGCTGAGGTCGAGGATGCTCCAGCCGGTGGACAGGACGGCACAGCCGGTGGCGTAAGAGCGGGTTGTGGGCCGGTTCAGGCGGCGCGGTCGACCTGGGTGACGTGAGCGATCGCGCGGCGAAGCGCGGACAGTGAGACCGGCCGGTCGTGTTCCAGCTCGGTGAGTCCGAGCTCGATCCACTCGCGGATGAGAGTGGAGGGCTTCACGCCGGCGGCGTCGGCGGCCGAGCGGACCCGCTGGTCCAACGCGACGGGTAGACGGACTCCGCGCATCACCATCGGTTCGGTCTCCGCCGCCGGCGGCAGCTCGACCTGGGCCGAGTCGTCGTAGTCGACCTCGCCCCGGGCGAACGCCTCCGCCGCCTGCTTCATGTCATCACTCACCGCACTACCTCCCACGCCTCGAACCGCTTCAGCTCCGCCGGGGTCATCTCCCGAGCGCCAATGATCTGCTGGTTGAACTCGCCGACCTTTCGGACCGCCACCACCAGTGGCCGTCCAGCCTGGGTGCGTCCCATGATCGCGATGAACCGCACGCCACCGCTGACGGCGGCCAGCGGTAGACGTCGCCGCGCTGCCAGCACCTGCGTGGCCTCGTGCGGCTCAACCCCCACCAGCGCGGCCAGGGCCTCGGGATGCCAGTCATAACCCACACCACGATCGTAAAACGATCGTTTGACACATGCATCGGATTGCACCCCCTGTGTCGAGGGACAGGAGCATCTCGGCGAACACGTCAGCGGCGGACTCAACTCGCACGCCTCACACCGGACCAGGTTCGTACACATGTGCTATCCACATGTTGTGGATAGCACTGTTGGCCGGCACCCGGTTCGGGTGCCGGCCAACAGTTTCTTTCCCCCTTGGTTGGGTCAGGTCTGTGGGCGGGGGGTGTGGTGGTGGGTGGTGGGGTCAGTTGGTCCAGTGCGCGGCGACGAGGTCGGCGGCCTGGGTTTCCCACTGGGCGTAGTGGAACGGGTAGGCCGACACCTGGACCTTCTGGGCGGCTTCGGTCAACGGCATGTCCTGCCAGCCGTCGACCTGCTTGAGGCCGTTGAGGAAGGCGGTGGTGGAGTACTCGGGGTCGGTGATCTGCTCCACGCTGCCCCAACCGGACGAGGGGCGCTGTTGGAACAGGCCCTGCGAGTCGTGGTCGTTACGCGCACCCAGGTGACCCAGGTTCTCCAGCTTCGACTCCTGCAAGCTGGTAGCGATCGCCACCACGGCGGCGCGTTCGTCCATGCCGGCCTTCTTCGTGGCCTCGATGATCGCCTTCACATTCGATACCTGCTCGTCGCCCAGGTCGATGCGGGACTGCTTGCCCTGGGTGCCGTGCGGGACCAGCGTGCTGGTGTCGGGCTTCTCCACCTGCACCACACCAGCAGCGGCGGCGGGGGTGGTGGTGGTGGTGTCGGTGAGGGTGGCCAGGGGGCCGGCGACGACACCGGTGGACAGGGCCAGACCAGCGATACCAAGCACACTACGACGCAGAATCGTGTTCATGAGGGTTGCTCCATTCGGGGGTCGACACCCATCACGCACGCCCGAAGGGGGTCAGGCGGCAACAGGGTGCAAGCACCGTCCGGCACTCACACAAAACGAGAAAAAGAAAGGGGGTCGGCTACCGCGGTCCGGGGACACGCACGGCGCCGGGTCCAGATGTAACGACCGGCCGGCCACCGGCATTCCCGGCGACCCGCACCCGGTGTCACCCACCCGAGCGGGCCACCTCCACGGCCGTACGCAGGGTGTAACGCCCCGACGGCCGCCGAGATTCCACCACCACCGTGCCCCCGACCACACCCCACACAGGCATCAACCAGACATTGGCGGCGGTACAAACGTTCCATAAACGCCCATACACACCGTTCGGCCATGCGTACTGCGACACCTCATGCGCCCGGGGTGGGAGTCGGCCGGAGATGCCAACTGCGATATCCGCCGAGGGCGGTAGGGATGAGCTGGACAACTCACTCGAAAGGCAACTCGTCACACGCCGCGCCTGATCGCTGAACAGAGCGTGTCGCTTCGGGCTCGCCAGCTGTCACGGAACGTCAAAATTTCCCGCCCAACGGACCACACCCAGGCCAAACACGGAAATCTACGCAGTCCCGTGCCTCGCGGAGGGACGGGCCAGGCAGGGTTCCGGGTGACGTCGTAAACGTAGGCTGAACTAGTCAGCCCGGGGCTGGCGCAGCGATTGTTCCTCCATGCCCAGGTGTCGCACCAAGGCCTGACGGCCCGCGACGGTGATGGTGACCGCACGGCTGGTACCGATACGGGTGATCCAGCCGGAGGCGAACGCGTGGTGGCACAACGCGGCGCCAACCGCTCCGGCTAGGTGGGGGCGGCGGGCAGTGAAGTCCAGGCAGGCGCGTAGTGCCGGTCGGCGGCGCGAATCGGCCGCGGATACGGCAATGCCGAGATCACCCAGCCAGGCCACCCCATCAGTGGTCAGCGACAACCCGTGTCGCCAGGTCAACAGGCCACGCTCGGTCATCGCGTCGGCTATGGCTACCGCGACGGTGCCAGCCAGGTGGTCGTAGCAGGTCCGCGCGTGCGCCAGAGCATGTCTGCGACGTGCGCCCGCCAGCGACCGCGTGGGAGCCGGGCGGTGTCCGGCCGCGGCGGCCACCGCCTCGATCAGCGGCGCGGCCTGACCGTCGATCTGCAGATAACGATGTCGGCCCTGACGGTGCTGTACCAACAGCCCCGCGGCGACCAGCTGATCAGCGTGCTGGCTCAGCGTCGACGCTGCCACCCCGGCGCGGCGGGCCAACTCGCCCAGTGTCCAGGCCCGTCCATCGAGCAGAGCCAGGCACACCGTTGCCCGGGTGTCATCGGCGAGCAACGACGCCCAGCCTGCGACCGCCGAGGCGGCCTCGCGGGAGTCCATCGCCCGAGCATGGCACGGCGACGTTTCGGCGACCACCGAAGCGTTTCGGGCCTAGCCTCGACACCTATGCCAACCCTCAGTGACCCGGCTGCCGCCACACACGTGACAATCAGCCCGAAGATCCTGTATTTCGGCACCCCGGTGGTGCTGCTCAGTACCGAGAACGACGATGGCAGTGCCAACCTGGCACCGATTTCGTCGGCATGGGCACTGGGCCACACCGTCGTACTCGGCCTCGGCCCCGACGGGCAGAGCGGCCACAACCTCACCAAACGTCCCGAGATGGTCATCAACCTGCCCGCCGCCCACCAGTGGCAGACGGTCGAACGTATCGCGTCGCTGACCGGCCGGCATCCGGTACCGGCCAGCAAACGCGACCGGTTTCGCTTCGAACCTGCGAAGTTCACCGCCGCCGGCCTGCACCCGCAGGACTCGCTGCACGTAAACCCGCCTCGGGTCGCCGACTGCCCGCTACAGGTAGAGGCCCGGGCCAGCCGGATCCGCACCGCCACCGGTGGTGCATTCCTCATCGTCGAAGCCCAGGTCCTCGCCGTGCACGCCGACGCCGGTATCGTCGTGGCCGGCACCGACCACGTCGACCCCAGCGCCTGGAATCCACTGATCTACAACTTCCGCCACTACTTCGGCCTCGGCGCCCAACTCGGCCGCAGCTTTCGCTCCGAGACGCCCGCGGCCAATCCGAGTTCTTCCTGAGAGGGCGGTCCGTAGAGGCCCAGACGGGCAGGCGCGCGTATTCGTTCTGAGCGAATTCTTCTTCGGCGGGCCACCCGCTGAAGAAGCACATCACGGACCGTAGCCGAACGGGCTAGCGCCGGCATCCCGATCTAGCCGATGTGAGTGCGCTAGGTGATCCGGACGCTACGACGAGCGGGCGTCAGCCGTTGCCGTGCTGGGGCCTGTCGAGGTGAAATCTGCTGCACCGCGCCACCAATCTGAGGAGTCCGACGCTCCCTACCGTTGCCGGCGATCTGCGTTACCACGCTACGACACCGCCACCAGCAACAGGAGGCCGCCAAGGAGACAGCCGGTGAGGCATTGCATGACACGGGCATGATCTTCGCGACCCGCTGCGGGCTGCCCGTCGAGCCACGAACTTCAACCGCTCATACGACGGCCGCATCGCTCGCGCCGACCTTCCAAAGATCACCGTCCACGACGCACGGCGTACGTGCGGCTCGCTCCGGATCGGCCTGCTGCCCGAGTGCGTTCAGCCGCAGGTGCACGCCGGCCGCAATGTCGACGTAGCGCATCTCGTGGGCGCCAGAGCCCTGCATGGACACGAAGCCGCACAGGCGTTGGCTGTGGCTGGTCAGCCGGTCACCGGCGCGGCGCAGCGCCCACGAGCGGGTCATCCCGAACGTGCGCAGCGGTACGACCAGGGTGCCGGTCTCGGCGAGTTGCCCGGTCCACGCCGGGGGAATGTCCCAGGCACCGACCGTCACGATGATCAGGTCGTAGGAACGGCCGTGGCCGATCAGTTGGTCGTCGGCACAGACGACGGTCACGTCGTCGTAGCCGGCCGCCGCCAGGCACGCCGTGGCCCGGTCGGTCACGTCGCTGTCGATGTCCACTGTCGTGACCGATCCCGCCGGCCCGACCAGCTCGTGCAGTAGCGCCGCGTTGTAGCCGCCGGAGCCGATCTCCAGCACGTGCCGGCCGAGTAGTCCGCCGTCGATGACGTCGGCTGCTTGGCCAAGCATCTCCGCGATCAGCCACGGCGCCGACACCGAGCTGACGGCCTCGTCGCCGCGCCGCTTGGTGACCACGGCCTGGTCGGCGCGGTACGCCTCCTCCAGCGGCGCATCCGGGGTGAACAGGTGACGGCGGACGGTGCAGTGCCGTCTCCACCTCGGGCCGCATCGCCAGCCCCTTGTCGGCGTGATCTGCGACGAGCTGATCGACCATGGCGGCATGTAGGCCCTCGGCGTTCACCGTGTCGACACTCACTGGTTGCACTCTCCTTTTCGTCTGGACCGCCCGGTTGGATGGCCCGGCCTTCTCGCTGTTCGGATCAGCACCGCGGCTAGCGAGTCGACTCGCCACGTCACGGTTGGTTCGTTTCGGCTGATCCAGGTTTTGAGCTGAGGTCAGAACAAGGTGTCCGGCGCCGGCGTCGGTGCGAAGTCCGGTAGGGCGGCCACTGCGCACAGGCCGGCTAGAGCGACACCGGCGGGCCACCGGCGGGTGACGAGGCCGCCGAGGAGGATGGCTGCCCCGGTGGCATCCCACAGGGCTCGGTGTGGCTGGCCGTCGGGCACCGCCCGGGTCACTGTGGCGGTGAGGTCGAGGTGTTCGAGCAGCCTGGTGAGGCTGTTCCCGCCAGCGTCGATGCGGTAGGCGCGGGCGAGGCGCAGTGTGTCGATGAGCCCGGCCGGTGCGATCGAGGGGCACCGTCGGTGCAGCAGACGCCAGTCGACGCCGATGTTGTGCCCGACGAGCCACCGGCCGCTAATGCGATCGGCCAGCTCAGGCTCGATCGCGGTGAGCGGCCGGGCGTGGCTGAGTACATCGTTGCTCAGTCCAGGCGGGATCCAGGGGCGTGCGGGGATGGGGCGGCCTGGGTTGACCAGGGTGGCGTACGCGGCGGCGGCGGCCGGCTGGCCGGCGGCAAGCGGGACGAGCGCGATCTCCAGGATGGCCTCGTGGTCGCGGTCCTGGGCGCCGCTGCCTTCCAGGTCTAGGGCGACGAGGTCGGCTTGGTGCCAGGGGGTGTCGGTTCCGGTCACGGGTCCGTCCTGCCGGGTGTGGGGGTCAGTCGTCTTCATACCGCGCCTCCTGCTCGAACTGCTGGCGCACCGCCGTGAACGCTTCCACCTGGGCGGCGTCGGTGCCGTGCCCGGTGAGGGACCGACCGTGGGCGTGTAGGTGGTGGGGCTGGTCGAGTTCCCAGATCTGGTAGCGCAGGCCGTGTTGGATGGCGTAGCGGCGCTGCTCGCCGAGGCCGTGGGTCCATACGTGGCCGTCTTCGATGGCGTACTGCGTCTGGTAGCCAAGCTTGCCGAGGATGCGGTCCATGCTGGCCGGCGTCGGTTGGATGTGGTCGTCTGCGCAGCGCTGCTGCTGGGCGGCGGGGCAGATGTCGCACAGCTCCCGCACGCCCCAGTGGCCGTTGTAGTCGGGCGCCTCGTGGGCGTAGGCGACGCCGCAGCTCGTCTTGCGGAACAGCGGTGTGGCGATGCCGGAGGCACGCCAGGCAGCGACCACGGCGGCGTCGAGGTCGGCGGGCATGGTCTTGCGGCGGTGGTAGTCCTCCCCGAATGGCACGGGCACGCCGAGGCCGCGCAGGTAGTTGGCGTTCTCGGGCTTGTGGTAGTAGCCGGTGAACACGATCGCGTCGGCGTCGCGGCCGACGTCGAGGACGTGAGCCATGGTGTCGGGGGCGTCGTTCCAGCCGGGCACGATCGGCCGCCAGTACAGCACCACCCCGGTACGGCGCTTGTGCGCGGCGGCGGTGCGGATCGACGTCACGGTGATCTCGCTCTTGGAGATCGGCTCGACCCGCGTGTCGGTGATCCCGGAGTAGGTGAACAGCAGCGTGACCCGCAGGTGCTGCAACCGCTCCAGCGCGGCCATGTCCGCCTCGGTGACCTTGAACCGGGTGATCAGCAGGACGTGGTTGGTGAAACCGCTCGCGTCGAGAGCACGAAGCACCTGGAACAGGTGCGGTTTGACGCCGGGCAGGAACGGGTCGGTGGCCTTGTTGAACAGTTGGATCGGGGTGATGTCGGGGCGAAACGCCTCGTGCCCGACGAGCCGGTCGATCGCCTCGTCGGTGGGCATGAGCAGGTGCGGGACTTTGACCTCGAAGTTGCCCCAGAAGTGCCGTACGCAGTAGCCGCACTCCAGTGGGCAGCCGATGATGTGGTTGAGGCTGAGTCCGGACTTGCGGTAGCCCACGACCTGCGCCATGTACGGGTCGAGGTCGGCTTGCTGGTCGGCGGGCATGATCGGCAGCAGCCGAGGTCCGGACGTGAAGGTGGGTGCGGCGGTGCTGGTCATCGGGCGCCTCCGTAAGGGGTCGCAGGGGCAAGCAGGTGTGCGGCGCTGGGGCCATACCAGATGTCGAAGTCGCGGGGTACGACCTCGACGGTGTCGGAACTGTGGATCAGGTTGTCGACCAGGCGGCCCTCAGCCATCGCGGTACGCAGGCTGTCGATGCCGAACCGGCCTCGGATGGTGTCGGCTGGTGCGGTGGTCGGGTCGGTGGGGCCGAGTCGCTCACGCAGCCGGGGTGCGGCGTTGGGGCCGCGGGCGAGGGCGAGGCCAGTGGGTTGGCCGACGAAGATGCGCCGCAGCTCGGCGGGGACGTCGCGGCCGAGCTGTGTGGACAGCGGCAACATGTCGGAGTAGTGCGTGAAGATCTGCGCCTCGGTGGGCCACACCGTGCGGATGTCGACCACCTGGACTTCGCGTTGGACCCAGACAAGGACTGATTCGCGCAGGCCACGGGCCAGGCAGTCGGGTTTGAGGAGGATGACGGTCCAGTCCGACCAGCCCACGCCCGGAGGGGTCATGACGGCCACCCGGCGCGGATGGTGGCGGGCATCCGGTCCGGCCAGCGGCGGGCCACCAGCCATCGGTGCCCGGGGTGCAGGGCGGCCACGGCATCGGGGGCGACGGTGCCGTCCGGATTGTGGACGATTTGCCGGTAGACCTCGAACAGCGCGAGTACCTGCTGCCAGTACAGCGGCAGCGGGACGTGGTCCAGGCGCACCGGGTCGAGGCGTCGGGTGTTGGTGCGCAGGCTCTCCTCCCAGGCCATGATCAGGGCGAGGTCGTCGTGGCTGGTAGCCGGCATCGACGGGACCGGGAACCTAGGGCTGGTGGCCGTGCCGGCGGCCTCGGTGAGGATGGCGTCGACGCGGTCCAGGTCGAGCAAGTTGATGTGCATGGAACCGACGTGGTGGGCGTAGGTGCCCACCGGCACGCCGAGGCGGCGGGCCGTGTACTCCTGGAGGAAGGTGAACGAGAACGTGTCGCACAGCAGCCCGATCACGGCGTCGTTGCCGCGCATGTAGGCGGTGGCGTGCAGGGCGCCGTCGCGGAGCAGGAACTGCAGGCCGAGGGTGCAGGCCACGTCGGGGTGGGTCGGGTCGGTCAGCTCGTCGGGCCGCATGATGACCATGGCGGCGCGTTTGGTGTTCGGGTCCTCGCGCAGCAGCGACACCACGCGGTCGAACTGGCTGCGCCCGTCCGGGCTGGTCGCGGTGAACAGTCTGGGGCCGTAGGCGGTGCCGGTGAGCCGGCCCTCGATGGCGAGGTCGCGCAGCCGCGGCGCGTAGTAGCCGATCATGTCGACGTCGTCGCGGCCGGTCAGGTACCACAGCGCCTCGGCGTGGTTGAACACGATGTTGGTCCGGCGGGCGGCCAGGTACGGGGTGCGGTCGACCGGGTCGGTGATCGTGAAGCTGCTGTTGATGATCTCCCGGGCCTTCTTGCCACGCCCGTCCGTTTCGTACTGATGGCGGCGGGCGACGGTGCGCAGCATCGCGAGGTACACCTGCTGGAAGGTGTCGTAGGTGGGGCCGTAGACCATGGCTACCTCCGAGGGTTCAGGCTGGTCAGGGTGGTGAAGGCGTTGTCGAGGACGGCGAGTTGCCGGGACAACCGCATCGGCTCGAGGAAGCTCAAACAGGCCGCGATCAGATCGACGTGCTCGGTGCTGCCGGCTATGTGTTGCAGGTGCTCGACCCGCTGCACCACGTCCGCCCCGTCGGCGACGCGCAGCACCGGCGGTACGAATGCCTCCCCGCCGACGAACTCGGCTGGTAGCAGGGGTAAGCAGCCGGCGAGCAGGGCCTCGAACAGTCGGGACGTCATGTGCCCGACCGCGTTGTAGCGCTCGGGCAGTAGCAGCACCGTCGCGAGGGCCTGCCGATGGATGGCCTCGACCTCGTCGAACGGGCATCTGCCGGTGAAGGTGACGTGCGGCCACCGCTCGGTGCGCGGCCACTTACCGGCCACCCGGTGCCCGACCTGCCGCGCGGCCGGGGCAAAGTAGCGGTCGAAGGCGTCGTCACGGTCGTACTGGTTGCCGACGTATACCAGCGACACCGGCCGAGGCCGACCCACCAGCGCGGCAGGGTTGGCGACGTCCAGCGCAGCGTCCGGCACCGGGCACAGCAGCGTCGTAGCGTCCGGGGTCGGGTTCAGGGCGAACTCGCACACCGCCACGTTCGGAAGCCCCCGGACGGGGTCGTCGGCGGAGAGCTGCCGGTCGAGGTCCCAGATCACCGTCGGGGTGCCGCACGCGCGGGTGTAGTACTCCAGCAGCTCGGCCTGCCGGTGCAGATCGCAGGTGTGTCCGGGGGTGCCGCACGGGGTGGTGTTGCGGCCCGGCAGCGGCCAGCGCCACTCCACCATCAACACGTCGAGGTCGGGCAGCCCGCCGAACGTGTACTGGCCGCACAGGTCCAGACCTGCCTCGGCCAGGTCCCGGTTGCGCTGGACGAGCACCACCTCGTGACCGGCGGCGGCCAGCCCATCGATCAGCGGCCGGCGGTACGCCCGCGACCCGTCCGGCGTGTCCACCACCCCAGGGCCGAGGAACCCCCAACAGCTGTACCCGATCCTCATTCCGCCTCCTCGGTCGAGCGCGGGTGCCGCCACATCGGGTACAGCTCCGGCCCCTTCGGCAGCCGGTATCCCAGGCGGGGCAGATAGCCATGCCGGCGGTACAGGGCGCCGTGACGGCTGCTGGTGGCCTCCAGGTATCCGGGGATGCCATCGGCGTCGAGGCGGTTGTGGTGGTGCTCCAGCAGGGCGCTGCCGAGCCCCTGACGTTGCCGGTCCGGGTGCACACCGAGGTGGGCGAGGTAGTGATGCGGCGCGTCGGTGGGGTGGTGTTGGTGCATGATCCGGTCGAGGGCGAGGAACCGGTGCAGGTGCTGGCCGCACGCCAGCGCGAGGCGCGTGGTGTAGTTCGGGATCTCGACGTCGAATCGGTCACCAATCGGATACCAGAGGGCGACGGCGGCGAGGTCGTCGGTGACATCGATCCAACCGGCGGCTTGCGCACTCTCGGCGAGGAGCAGGAAGTACGGCCAGTACACCTTCTCGCGGGTGTCGACTCTGGGGACCAGCCAGGGGCCGAGTTCGCCGTGCAGGAACGCCTCGGTGAGCACGGCGGCCACGGTGTCGGTCTCGGCCGGGGTGGCGCGGCGAATCGTCGGAGCGAACGCGTCCACGGTCGTCACCACCCGCTCGCGGCCGACGCTGGATCCGGCTGGCCGGACGGGGCAGCGGGCTCGGTGGTGACGCTGTTCGCACCGCGCCCGATGCCCGTATACACGTCCGGCTTGGCGGTACGCAGCAGCAGCGCCCACAGCATGCCGAGCACAGCGGCGGCGACGTAGGCGCTGGGGAAGATCCACCGCAGTGGGTCGCCAGGCTCGACGCCGAGCAGGGTGTGGAATTGGCCGATGGTGGCTACGAGGATCCAGAGCAGCGCTGTCGCCGCGAGTGCGGGGGCGATCACCCGCCGCCACCCGCTGATGCTGTCGTGGTTCGCCGGTCGGGCGAAGTACGCGATGACCGCGATCGACGTCGCGGTCATCAGGATCAACACACCGAGGCCCCCTACGACGGTGAGCCAGAAGAACAGATGCACGATCGGATCCCAGCCCGCCACCGCGTACACGACGAGCACTGATGCGGCCAGCGTGGACTGCACGAGTGAACCGACCTTCGGGGCGCGGGTGCGGATGCTGGTCCGACCCAGCACCGCAGGCAGGACTCGCTCCCGGCCGAGAGCGAACAGGTACCGGGCGACCGTGTGGTGAAACGCCAGCAGCGCAGCGAACAGACTCGTCACGAACAGCGCCTGTCCGAGCCCGACTACGAAGGAGCCGACATATGGGGCGGCCAGGGTGAAGATCAGATCGGTGCCGTCGGCCCTCGCCGCCTCGACAATGCGTTCCGGCCCGGTGGCCACGGACATGGCCCACGCGCAAAAGGCGTAGAGCAGGCCGATGATGGCAACAGCCCGGTAGGTGGCCTTGGCGACGGTGCGCTGCGGGTCCTTGGACTCCTCACTGAACACGGCGGTGCCTTCGAACCCGACGAACCCGGCCACGGCCGTCACCAGGGCCGCACCGATCCCGGCGCCGATGAGGTGGGACGGCGCGAGGGTGTCGATAGTGACCCTGCCGTCGGCGGGGTGGGTAAGGTGCACCACGGCGAACAGGGCCGCGGCGGCGATCTCGACCAGCAGGATCACCGCCAAGACGCGGCCATTGAAGTCGATGCGCCGCACCCCGAGGACCGCGATCACGGCCCACGCGGCAAACGCGCACACCACCCACGGCACCGGCCAGCCCAGCCAGTCCTGAAGCCGTCCGGCGAGAACGGCACCGAACCCGCCATACAGGCCGATCTGCATCGTGGCGTAGGCCACCACCGCGACGAACGACGCCCCGACACCAGGCACCCTGCCCAAACCACGGGACACGTAGCTGTAGAACGCCCCGGAATTGACCACCCGACGAGACATGGCCACGTAACCCACCGAGGACAACCCCAGAGCCACCGCCACCGCCAGGTAGGCGACCGGGATACCAGTTACCCCGGTGACGGCGTAGCCGGTGGTCGCACCACCGGCCACCACGGTCAACGGAGCAGCGGCAGCCATCACGATGGACACCACCGGCCATGCACCGAGACGGGCACGGGCCAACGTGGCCGAGACATCACGCCGGGATCCGGGGACCAGGAACAGACATGGTACGAACAGCTCCTCACATGTGTTGGGAAGGGGTTTTGTGGCCGGTGAGCACGGCATCGCCGACAGCAGCCTCGGTGTGAGACAGCAGCAGACGCAGCGACGGCGGCGCGACGGCGACCATCTGGCGAAGCCCGGCAAAGACATGCCCCGGGGCACCATCGAGCACACGCCGATGCAGGTCAGTAGCGACCATCAAACCGGCGAGGACGGTGTCGAAACGATCCAGCGGCTTGCCCTGACGTAGCCGAGTGGACAGTCGAGCCCACGGCCACGCCGCAACATGCGACTCGGTGGGGACATAGGTTGTGGATCTGGTCAGCAGGCGCCGGGCCGTCTCGACTCGGACATGCCCCAACCGCAACAGCCGTAATGCCACCTGCTCGTGGGAGGTCTGCGACAAGAACGCCAGCCACGTCCGCACCGTGTGCCCGGCCACCTCACCAGCAAGCTGGCCCAGCACCGTGTGCGCCAGCACGTCAGGCGGCGGCGTACGGCTGACGACACGAACCTGACCGTTCTCGATCACGATGGCGTCGGTGAAGGCCAGCTCGGCCAGCAGCGCCGCTGCCAACCCGAGTCCCGCCACCGAAGCGTGCAGTAGCGGACGGCCTGTCGTGTCGTGGTGCGCCAACCGAAAGAGGTCATCAGCCAGGAGCGGCCATCGAGTGCGAGGCGGCGCCGTTGACTGCACAAGTGAGTCTGGGTGCGCGGGTGGCGGGGGCGACGCAGTTACCGGGCGTCCGCGCGGTTCGGGGGTGGCATGCCGGGCCACAGCCGGGACGGTGGCCCGGGACTGTAGCGGCGCTGGCGCCCGGCCCGCCGCCGGTCGGGGGACAGCAGCGGCGGACCGGGGATCCGGGTACGGCACACCCATTGCACCGCGCGGGGCGCGGGGCGGCTGCGCAGGTCCGGGCGTCGCCTGCGCCGCCAACGGGTGCGGTGCCTGCATCGTTCGCCTCCCCTGCCTGACCTCTCGTGCCGTTCGCTGATCTGGAAGTCTCCATCGATGAACATCACCCGGCGCGGACTGCCGCATGCCATCGATGCATCGCGTGCCGTGAGTCCACGATCACGGACCGTCCGCCGGGCCGGAACCCTGTTCTATGGGGAGACTTAGGGGGAGATTTACTGGGCGACCGGGCCTTGACCTGGGGTTCTACGGGTTCACACTGATCGGCTAATGATCAACATCGGCGGATGCGGGGTTACGCTCTTGGCACGCTGACAGTCCACGGAGACGGTCGGTTAGCTGCGTGGCCGTTACCGCTGGAGGACGTGATGATGGTCAGCCCCTTTGTGCGGCGGCGTCGGCGCGCCATGGAGATCCTGCGGCTACGTGACGAGTACGGGTTTTCCGCTGATCGGCTCGCCAGTGCGGTCGGGGTGAAGCGGCAAACCAATAGTCGGATCGAGAACGGCCACGTCCGACCCGACCCCGACCTGATCATGCGGATCCTCACGGATTTCAACGTTGGGGAGAAGCGGTGGGCGCAGATCATGACGATCGCGCGCGAAGCCCAGGAACGCGGCTGGTGGGAACGTCACGCCGATCAGATGGGTCCTCGACAGGCGCTCGCGGCCAGCCTTGAGTCGGGCGCGCAGCGAATCTTCGAGTACCAGATGACCTTGCTGCCGGGGCTGCTACAAACCCCCACGTTCAGCCAGGCTCGCATCCACGCCGACCCGTCCGCCCACACCGAAGGAGTCGAGCCCGCCCGCGCCCTGGAGGCGCGCATCACGCGGCAACGACTCCTGGAGCGCTCTGGTGGCTCCGTCTACGAGGTGGTCGTTGACGAATTGGCCATCCGGAGGTTCGCCGCGCCTGTGGCCGTCGTCGGGGGGCAACTCCGGCATCTGGCCGACCTCGGACGGAGGCAGGAGCGGGTCACCATTCGGGTTCTGCCGATCGCCGCGTCGATCGCCGGTCATGTCGTCCCACGCTCGGCGTTCTCCATTTACCGCTACCCGGATTCCGCCGACCCGATCGTGGTTTCCGTCGATACCATCACCTCGGACCTTGTCTTGACCGATGCCGTCGATGTGGGCCACTACTTGACCCTGTACGACCGCCTCCGGGCGGCGGCATTGACGCCGGAGCAGACGATCGACTTCCTCGCCGCCGTGGCTGAGGAGCTGCCCGAACACCAAGGAGCCATCTGATGTCCTACCGCTTCACCAACTGGCGCAAATCCACCCGCAGCGGTAGCGCGGACAACTGCGTCGAGGTCGCCGTCGCCGATAACGGCGTGGTTGGCGTGCGCGACTCGAAGAACCCGATCGGGCCGATCCTCGAGTTCACCCCGACGGAGTGGGCGGGGTTCACCGGAGGCGTCCGTGTTGGCAAGTTCGATCTCTGACAACGTCCAGCAGGTACGTTCTCGGTCGCCGTTTGCCATGGCTGCAACGCCTTGAACGGCATTGGTCACGGTGGGATGCTGACGCTGGCCGGCATGTCGGGGCTGACCGAACATGTCGGCTGGCGATCGATGGGGCAGCGAGCCGAGGCGAGGACGGTTGGGGATGACGCGGCGACGCCACACAGGTCCGCCCAACGAGCTACTCAGCGACGCACGCCGCCGCCTCGGGTCGCCGTCCGGATCGGGAAGGCGGATGTCCCGCCAGGAGATCGCCGACGCGGTCAACCGCTACCTCGCCGGCAAGGGGTACAACGAGGCCGACATTGACGCCAACTACATCGGCAAGCTCGAACGGGGCGAGCACCGCTGGCCCCGCGACTCCCGACGCGAAGCCTTCCGCACCGTGCTCGGAGCGGTCAGCGACGCCGCCCTCGGCTTCTACGTCGTCCGCGGCGAACCGCACGAGGCCGTCAATGACGCGCAGATCGAGGTCGACTGGCTGCAGACGGCTGACGGGGGTAGGCGTGCGCTGCTCGGCGGAGTTGCCGGCCTGGTCGCTGCCCTCGGCCTGTTCGGTCGCGAGCCGCGTGGCGACAGAAACGCTCGTATCGGCGGCTCGGACGTGGCCCGCCTCAACGCCGTCGTGGCGCTGTACCGATCGATGGACTACGAGTCTGGCGGCGGCGTGCTGCGCGTGGAGGCGGGTCGGTTCGCCGAGGCGGCGTCGTCGCTGGCCAACCGGCCCTGCAACGACGCGGTCAAGCCCGCCCTACTGGCCGCCATCGCCAACGCCCGCCAGCTCGCTGGTTGGGCCGCGTTCGACACCGGACACCACTGCGACGCCCAACGCCACTGGCTCTCGGCCGAACGCACCGCCGTTGCCGCAAGCGACCTGCGACTGGCCGCCCGGGTGCGCTACTGCCAGGCCCGACAGTTTCAGCACCTACACCACAACGGCGACGCCCTGGACACGCTGCGACTGGCCCACGACCACCTCGCCGGCCGCGCCACCCCGGCGATCAACGCCATGCTGCACGGCGCCGAGGCAGCCTCCCTCGCGGCCAGAGGTGACCGGCAAGAGGCCCTGACCGCGCTCGGCGCCGCCACCGACGCCTTCGACCGCATCGACCCGGACCGCGAACCGGAGTGGATGCGCTTCTACGACCGCGGCGAGCTGCTCGCCCAGTACGGGCGCGTCCACCGCGACCTCGCCCGAGCAAACGAACGACACGGCAAGGCCGCTGTACGGTGGGTCTCCGAGGCCATCGCCGCATTCGGCCCCCAAAATGTACGCAGCACGGTACTCAACGAAGTCGGACTGTGTAGCAGCCTCTTCCTCGCCGGAGAACCACAGGAAGCCGTCACCATCGGCACCCGGGCTACCCAGCACGCCAACCAGTTGACCTCCCAACGGGTACACGACCGCATCCGCAACCTCCGCCGCGACATGCACCGGTACGCAGCCGACCCGCAGGTAGCCGAGTTCAGCCGTACCCTGTCCACGATCGGCCCGGCCGCATGACCACCACCGACACCGGCGGCCGGTACACCGAAGCGGCCATGACCGAGGCCATGCGCCGGATTGCCGACCAGCTCGACGTCCCCAGCCACGACGCCCGGCTACTCCGCCTGACCAACAACGCGGTCTTCGCGCTACCCACCGCCGCCATCGTCGTACGCATCACCCGCTCCGCCACCCTGCACCACCGTGTCCACAAAGTCGCCCGGCTCGCCACCTGGTTCGCCGAACGCAACGCACCCACTACCCGGCTCGCCACGCAGGTTGACCAGCCCATCCCCGTCGATGGCCTCCTCGCCACCATCTGGGAATACGTCCCGCCCACCGAACCAGCACCGACCGTGGATGACCTCGGCCACCTCCTGCACCATTTCCACCGTCTCGGCACGCCGCCATTCTCCCTACCAACCTGGAACCCAGTAGCAGATGCACGACGCCGAATAGCCGACGCGGAGGCACTACGTGACGACGAGGCCGACTACCTCATGGCCTGGTGCGATCGCCTCACCCCGCGAATCGCGACACTCAACAACCGGTCAAAGAACCACCTCGTCCACGGCGACGCCCATACGGGCAACCTCCTCCGCACCCCCGATGGCGATGTCGTCATCGGCGATTTCGACCCCACCTGCACCGGCCCCTGGCAGGTCGATCTCGTCGCCGTGCCCGTCGGCGAGACCCGCTTCGGCCGACACGGCGCCCATCGCCGCCTGGCCCACGCCTACGGCTACGACGTGACCCAAGACCCCGACTGGCCCACCCTGCGAGAAGCACGTGAACTCAAAATGGTCTGCGCCGCCGTACCACTTCTCGCCAGCGCACCAGGCATAGCCCGCGAGTTCCGCACCCGGCTACACAGCATCCGCAACCAAGATCAGCAGGCTCGGTGGACCCCGTTCGGCGATCTCAATCACGAAATCCAACCGTGCCATGGCAAAGCATCGAACGAGAAGCAGTGAGGATGATACTGACTGCACACTCCGTCACCAGCCTCCAGAACTGCCAAGATCGAGGGCAGAACCGGCCCGGCCTGGCTGATCAAGCGAACGAAGCACGACGAACAGCACCTCCTCATTTTGGCGTCGAATGAGCTTCGCTGGCCAGGACGCGGTCGGCCTGCCGGAGCCACTGACCGCCGGGGCGGTGGCGAAGGTGCTGCGCGGCGGCGACTCGGTGCTCGCTGGCCTCGACGAGCGGGCCCTGACCGCGATGTTCGCAGTGTCGGTCAACAACGACCGGCTGATGCGCCGCTTCGACCCCGGCCTCTTCGCCGGCGACCTCGCCCTCTTCGTGGCCACCGTCGACCGCAGTGAGAACCCGGCCGGGTCGGGCCGGCCGAATGGTTCAGCCATTGTCACCGGGGCACTGCACATCCACCGGATCCCCCGCCGGCACAACGAACTGACCTCCCCCGAGGTGCTGCGAGAGATCGGTCCCCAACACGTCGAAGACACCATCGAAGGGGCGGATCACGGTGCTTTTCGCCGGTGCCGCGGAGCCGCCGGACACCGGAGCAGGACTGCCCGGAGGTCTGCGAACACGACGGGGGGTTCCGGGGGGACGCTGACAATCTCATCGAAAAACGCCGAAACCCTGGCCAGCACCTTCGCTGGTCAGGGCTTCATTTCTGTCGGGACGGCCGGATTCGAACCGACGACCCCTTGTTACCAACCGTAGTCATACCGGGCATGTCATCGCTTGTCGCGAGTAAGCCCTGAGCTGCATCAACACGGTCAAATACTTGTTCCTCCTGGTCACTGTTCGTCAGCTCCTGGCCGGGGTTTCGGGGGGTAAACGGGGGCCGGCAGACTCACTACCGGGTTCCCCCGCACCCATCCCCCGCCACCAAAAGACCTCGGTCCGCACCGTCTTCGCCCCGTGACCGTTACGGATGTTGACCCGCCGACCCGTGGCCTCGTCGACACCGGCGTCGTCGAGGTGGGCGTCCAGCTCGGCGTCCAACGCCGACTCGAGCACGGTGCGGGTGATCCCGGCGAGGAGCCCTCCCGGTCCGACCAGCGAGACTCCGTCGGTCTTGGCCCGCTCGACCAGTTGCCGAGCGAAACTCCCGCTCCGCTGCCGACGGCTCCGGAAGCTGAACCGGGTTTGGCCAGCTCGGTGCTGGTGTGCTCGCACCATTCGCCAGGTGCGGCCCGACCAAACACGACCCCTTCCAGTCGAGGCGGCGCCACCAGAGGTCCTACCACAGCTACCTGACGCGCGACACTAAACAATGGGGCCATGGACACCGTCTCGCAGCTGACCATTGTCCGTCACGGACAGAGCACCGCGAACGCGGCCTTCGCCGACGCTCAGGCCCGTGGCCTGGACGACCACGGCCTCACCGGCCAAGACGCCGACATCGAACTGTCACCGCTGGGCTGGCAGCAGGCCACCCACCTCGGCCGCTGGCTCGCCACCCAACCCGCCGACCAGCATCCCGACGTGGTCGCCTGCTCCCCCTACCTGCGTGCCCGCCAGACCTGGACCCAGGCCACCGACACCGCCGCCGCGCACGGCACCCGCTACCCACAAGCCCACATCGACGACCGACTGTGTGACCGGCTCATGGGCGACCTGGAACTGCTGACCCCACCCATGATCGCCACCCGTTTCCCCGCCGAAGCAGCCAGGCTCGCCGCCGATGGCCCCTACGCCTACCGGCCGCCCGGCGGCGAGACATTCAACGACGTCACCGCACGGGTCCGCGCTGTGCTGGCCGACCTGAACACCCGCCACCCCGGCCAGCGAGTCCTGATCGTGGCCCACGACGCCGTGGTCGTCGCCGTCCGGCACATCCTCGAGGAGTTGCCGTTCGCCGACCTCGACGCGATCCTCGCCATCACCCCGATCACCAACACCTCACTAACCCGCTACGCCCACACCAACGGCCGCCTCGACCTCGTCGAGTTCGCCGCCATGCCCCACCTCACCCAGGAGGACCAGCATGCCCGCCTCAGCTGATCAGATACCCCTGCTGGGCCGGCTCAACACCCCGCCGCCACCCGAACAGATTCACACGTACCAGGTCGTCCGTGACCTGATCACCCAGGCCCTGGCCAGGAACACCCCGAACTGGCAATTCTCCGTCCGCCCAGCCGTCCCGGAGTACGGGCCTTGCACCCCAGCCGACCGCATCCCCTTCTTCAGGAAGCCGGCACCAGTGAGGCGGGAAAATCGAGCGGCGAGTACCTGGCCGCACCGGACCCCATCAGCGGCCTGCGCCTCGGTCAGCCCCTCGACGAACTGCAGAACACTGACGATCGCCAGCATTCCCGGCGATTCAGCTGGTCGCCCACGTCCGGAGAACAGGCCGGCGAACGCCTCGTCGGTAAACAGCGGACCGAGCACGTCGCGCATCCGCAAGCAAAACGTCGCGTTCGGGAACGCCGCCCGCGCCACCCGCGCGGTCTCCACAGGTACCCCACGATCCACGCGCGGCCGCAACGACATCCCCACCACTCCAGCCCATCGAATCCTGCTGTCCGTGGCAACAGCCTCCGGACCCAAAGCCAGTCAGCCCGGCAGCGACACGCGACCAATTCGCCAGCGGAGTCCGAGCAGGCCGCGTTGAAGTGTCTGTACCTGGTGACTCGCTCCCTGGACCCCACCGGAGCAGGCAGAACCCGATGGACGATGCGCTGGAAACCCGCGTTGAACGCCTTCGCCATCACCTTCAGCGACCGCTTCCCAGCCGCTGAAACCTACTAACCAAGATCGCCGGAAACACCGCTAGCGAGACAGCCCCGTAACCCAACCCGATCCACGCAAAAGTGACGGCCGGCGAATGCACGATCGGCGGCATGAGCGAAGGGGCAGCGACTAGTCGCACCAGTCGGCAGCGTGGAACGCTTGCCAGGCATGATGATGTGATGTCGACGCAGCGATACCTCGTTCTTCACGACTACGGCATGGGCGGCCTGTGGTGGTGGATCCGCGCCAGGTCGGTCCGCGAGGTGCAGGAAGCCTTCGCCGAGGTTGAGGTCGTCGACGACCCCGCCGCTGTCGCGCGCGCCGAGGGCTGGGATCTCGACGAGGTGGACATCGGTGCGGCGACTCTTCCTGCTGGTTTGGACGAACTACGCGCCATGCGCGACAAGCAGCGCGCGCTGCCCGGTTTCGGCGCGCTCGCCGACAAGCAGGTGCTGTTCTTGCGTCAGGTGTGGGACGGCGACGAGCCGGCGACGTACCTGATGGAGGTCGGGCCGGACGGTCGCCGTGTCCGGCAGGTGGAGGTCGCCGAGGACGGCACCGGGATTAAGACCGTCGCCGAGGATTGGCCCTTGAATCCGCCGATGGTTGATCTTTTCGATCCGCAGTTGCTGAACCAGGAAATCGATTGTGACGAGTTCGAAAGAGCGTGGGCGGCCGCACGGTGGGAAGACGGCCGGTAGTCCTATCGGTGACGGCTTGCAGCAGTGACCTACGCCCGATCTGCGATATGAGCAAGCGCGCGTTCGCACGGTCCCTTGGTGCGAGCCTGGCATGCCTGAGAAGTTGTTCGATCACCCAGGCCTGCCGATGCCCGCGAAGGGAACCACAGCGTGACCCGGGGTGTACTCCACGGGGGCCACAGACCAACTGACGGAGATTGCTACCCGCCGGCACTAATCTGTGGTTCCGCGAGTGATTCGAGAACGACTGCTTGACCTGCAACAGGAGGCCGCCCAGGAGAAGGCCGGTGAGGCATGGCATGACACGGGCATGATCTTCGCGACCCGCTTCGGGCTGCCCGTCGAGCCACGAACTTCAACCGCTCATACGACGGCCGCATCGCGCGCGCCGATGTCCCGAAGATCACCGTTCACGACGCACGGCGTACGTGCGGTTCGCTCCTGGTCGACTTGGACGTGCACCCTCGAGTCGCGATGGCGATCCTCAGGCACGCCGACTTCTCCATCACGATGGAGATCTACAGCCAGGTCTCATCCAAGGCCACCCGGGAAGCCCTACGGAAGCTCGGTCAGAGCCTCGATCAATGACCCGTTGCTGTACTTCACTGCTGTACAAGATCGAAAGAGGCCATCCGGAAGATCCCAGATGGCCTCTGAACTGTGTCGGGACGGCCGGATTCGAACCGACGACCCCTTGACCCCCAGGAGGATTCGTCACACGTTTACGCACGCTACCCCCGTTATCCCTAAGATCAGTTCGTGCCGTCGGAGGCGTGCCTGGCACTATCGCGCGAGACGTGCGGTCCCCACCTGGTCCCCCACCAGGGCGATCATCACGCTGCCAGCGCGGCACTACCCCTGACCCGGCCTGACTGCCACTCAGGTCACAGCAATACTACTGCACGATCGTAGAGTGTCGATAAGATGACTCGACCTTAGCTTGCTTCCTTGCACAGGTCAGTCATAGCGTGATCGCGTGTGGTCGAGGATTATTCAACTCTTTGGAAGAAAAGGAACCACCGATGAGGATAACTGGAATCAAGTTATTAGCGATGACACTCGAACAAACTGGCACCCTGACTATATTCGCAGTCTGATTCTTGACGCAGAAGAGAAGCTTCACCTTCAGGGCTTATGGCGTAGGGCATTGCTGACTTGGGTTATAATAGGCAACCTTACTCTCGTCGCCACAGCAGCAGTAGCTCTCCTCTCAGACTTTGATCAATTAGATCGATTTTCCTTCCAACTCTTCACGGCTTGTGCTGCATCATTACTCATCTCACCAATAATAACTTATTGGCAGTACAAACGAACGAGAAAAACTCGCATAATCATTAAAAAGCTCCACATTGTTCGTCGTCGTACCGACACACGCAAAGATGCGAGCACAAGCAACGAAGGCGACGCGGCGCTTCTCGCTCAGAGAAGGTACAGGGACGACATCCCGGATCTGATTTCACAATTCCGAGAGGAGGCCGGGAGAACAAGGGGAATTCATAACCGCTTCCAAAGCGTGATAATCGTGGGTTCGGTTGCGACGTCGGCGGTTGCCACCGCGTCAGTATCCTTTAGCCAGGCCAGATGGGTCACTGTGGGGGCTAGTGCCGCCGTCGGATTAGCAGCAGGATTCACAGGGTACTTCAAATACCATGAGCGGAGCTTCAACTCACAACAAACAGCCGATGCGATTGAACGCGAATACGAGGCCGTCGAACTAAGGGTAGGAAAGTATCTAGGAAAGAGCGAGCCGGATGCCTACGCACAATTCGCAGACTCTGTTGAAAGGCTTCGCGACGAGCAGAACAAGCGGCAGCAGCAACTTGACCAACCCGTCGAAGTTAAACGCGAAGAGTGATATAGGAAATGGGCACAACTCAGGTGTCGAACGAGGACGGCAGCACGATTTATTGTGCGATCGGACACCTAGAACCCCAAAACGCCAACGACAGCTTCTCCGGGCACCAATACACGGACCACTCGGGTCAAGTTCCTGCCTCCCTCGGGCGGAGGCAGGGCCGCTTGGACTCCGCGGGACCCACAAAGAGGCCGATCAGCGTTTGCGCTGGTCAGGGGCCTCTTTGTGCACCTGGTGGCGGGTGAAGGATTCGAACCTTCGAAGCTTTCGCGACGGATTTACAGAGCGCCAAGCCCGAGCCCCTGACCAGCACAAACGCCGTTCAACCCCCGCCCGGCGACACGGATGCGACGCAAGCCCTCGATTCAGCCGCTCCCCCGGCCGATCAACGCTGCGGCTATCTCGCCCATGCTCGTGACCACCACGTCCGCCCCGGCGTGCTGAAAGGCATCGACCTTCGCCGGCCGATTCGCGTAGCCAATCACCGTGACTCCGGCGGCCCGCGCTCCCTCGATGTCGGAAAGCGAGTCACCGATCAGCACGCACCGGGCCGGTATCTCGCCGAGGGAGCGCACGGCTTGCAGGATCGGATCAGGGTTGGGCTTCATGCGGCCCGGCTCGGCGTACGCCCGGCCAACCACCGGCGAGACGTACTCGGCGAGCCGATGCGCCGCGAGGTAGGCCGTTACCGCGCCGGCTGAGTTGTTGCTGACCACCGCCACCGGCATCCCGGCCTGTCGAGCCGCCACGATGACCTCTCGCCCGTACAGCGTCGGCGCGGCAGTCTCGACGGCTCGGCGCTCGGCCGCGCAGAGCACGTTCTCTGCCGCGCGCGTGACGCCGTGGTCGCCGGCCGCGCCCGTGCGGCGTAGTACTTCGAGCGGGTCCGGCTCGCTGGCGAGATCCGGCGGCACGTCGACCCCGCGCCGCCGCAGCACGTTGACCAGCTCGGCCGCGACCTGCGGCGCGGGATATCCGGCGAAGATGCTGCACACCGGCCCGTCGAAGTCGACCAACACCGCGCCGATCTTGCCGAGCAGCCGGCCGAGGTCGGCGCTCATCCGTCGTACCGGTAGGCGATGGTCGACCACACCGAGTCGAACCACTGGCGGGACGCCTCCACGAACTGCGTGCCGTGAGACGTGTCGTCGTCGGTCACTGCGTAGTGGAACAGCGGCACGTCCTTACCCATCAGGTCGTAGATCGCCATGGGCTCACCCTTGATCGAGACAGTGCGCTCGACCACCGGATAGAAGCCGTAAAAGACCTCTTCCCCATTCAGGATGTAGAGCTTGAACAGAGGTGGCGCCCGGTGCAGCCGCACCTCTACCGTGGTCGACCGGATCAGACCGAGGTCGCCTAGTTCGGCCACCTGGTCGATCACTCCGTCTGCCGCTCGGCGCGTGATGCGCTCGGCCCGCTCTCGTACAGCGGGGTCATCCGTCTGGGTTTCAGCCCGAGCGGGCAGCGCCATCGGCACCGTCATGTCAGAGATCAGCACTCGTACAGCGATTGTCTCCGGCGCAAGCCTGCCGACCCGCACCTTGTCGAGGGCCTCGGCGAGGGCATCCCGCAGCGTCTCTCCCGAGAAGCCAGCGAAGTCGATGGTCACGTGTGGCCGCTCGAACGCGGCCTCGATGTGAGGCCGCAGCTCTACCGCTCGCTGCGTCTGCGCCCGCACGAACGCGCCGCTCCCCTGCCGCGAAATGATCAGCCGTTCGGCGCGTAGTAGTTCAAGGGCCCGCTTGACGGTTTCTCTCGCCACGCCATAGCGGGCGGCAAGGTCGGGTTGCGACGGGAGTTTGTCGCCCGGGGCCAGCCGCCGCGTGAGGATCGCGGCCCGCAGCTTGTTCGCAATCTGCTGCGACGCCTGTTTCGGGTCGTCGGGATCGAGTTCGCCGAGGAAGTCAAGGTTCTGGCTCACCCGCCGAGAGTAGCTCTGACTAGCCAAGTTAGGAAAGTTCGACGCACCTTCTTGACTTGACTAGCCATGCCGCCCTACGGTCATCTCATCGCACCTGGCTAGCCAGGTACGACAGCTGGCCGGATGGCTCAGGGAACGGCGGCACGCGTTGCCGTACGCCCATGAGACGCCGGGTCCGGTTGATCTTTGACAAGTCCACAGAGGCAGCGTTGACCGGCTGCGCAGTAACGAACGGTCAGGCATCCGACCCGGGATCGCTGGGAAGCGACATGCGGAAGGTGCCAGCAGTAAGCGGCCCTATAGCGGTCGCTGTACATCGCGGCGCGTTTGGCGCTGTTGGCCCCTGGCCGGTGAAGCAACACCGGTCAGGGGCACGTCGGCTCCATCAGGGCCGACCCGGCGGGTTGCGGTGGTGACGCATCGCCCCGCCCTTTGGTGATCACACCTTTCCCGACATGACCTTGCCCCAGGGTACGCCCACGGGGCGGTCGCTGACCTGCGAAGCGAGGGCACCATGCCGTCTCTTACCGATTCCGTGCGTCTGACGATCTCTGGGTCTGCCTGTTGGCGGGAGTGCAGCAGCTGCGGCGAGATCGCTCCTTTGGCGCCGGATCAGACCCGCTGCCGGCAGTGCCGGCCGTCTACCTGTGTTCCCCGCCGCCGGAGTGCGGCGGGCAAGCGTCGGAGGAACCGTACGTGACTGATCTGGATGCCCTGGATGGGCCTACCTCGACCGACCTGGCCGAGCTCTCGGCGGAGATGCCGCTGATTGAGGCCGAGGTGCTGCTGTTGGACGCGCAGATTGCGGTGCTGCGTGCCGGGCTGACTGATGTGACTCGGCAGCAGGTACGCCGGGCGCGACGGCGGGTGCTGCGTGAGGCCCGCGATCTGCTGGCCGCTCGTGCCGCCAGGGCGAGCTGTGACGCCGCCTGATTCCTGTTCTCTTTTCCTTAGTGAGGTTTCGATGCGTAAGGTTTTTGGCTGGCTGGCGCTGGCCTTTGTGGTGTTTTTCGCGGTTTCCAACCCGACGCTGGCTGCGGAGGCGGTGAGGTCGATCGCTTCCGGGGTCGGTGCGTTCGCCGATGCCCTTGCTGGGGGTGGCCAGTGAGGACGCCGAGCATCCACGTCATTTTGGCCACGGTCGCGTCTGTGATGGCTCGTCACCGTCTTCCTCTGCCTACCAGGGTGGAGGCGTCTCCTGCTTGGGGTGTTGAGCTGGATGTGGCCACGCACGTTGAACTGCGGCGGTGGGTTCGGTTCCTGCGTTTGCCGGTCGGGCATCAGCTCAGTCAGCCCTACAGTTCGGCTGGTGGCGGGCCGATGGTGTTGACGAACACGTGGGGTGACTGGCGAGGTATTCGAGTACGGCTGCGGTGCTGCGAGCTGGTCGGTGACGTACCTGCGGAGTTTCTGCCGCGGGCAGTACCGGTCGTTCGAGTGATCGGGGTTGGTGGGGGTGAGTGGCTCGGAGCAGTCCGTTGACTTGGAGGCGCTGCGTCGTACGGCGAAGGTTGTTTCTGTACTGGCGTGGGGTGTTGCTGGCACGATCATGATCTATGGGATTCCGATCGTGTACCGGTTCCTTGTTCACCACGGGGTTCCGGGAGAGACCGCCTGGTTGTTATCGCTCGCGGTGGACGGCGCGCTTGCGGTCGGGCTGATTGCTACCCCCATTCTGGCCCGGTACGGCATTAAGGGCGGTTGGGTCGGTGTTCTGCGCTGGGTGGCTGGGTTCGCGACGTGGGCGTTGAACACGGCCGAGGCGTGGTTAAAGCCGACCGGCCCGGACTTCGGTGGAGTTTTTAGCCATACCTGGGGTCCACTCATGATGTTTTTCGCCGTGGAGGCCGCCGCCTATTTCCAGCGCAAGATCGCCGATGTGATTAGCCGGGCCGAGGCGAGAGGCAGAACCGAAGACGAGACGGCTCGGCAGGCAGATTTGCGCCGGGCGGAAGAGGTTCGTCGGTTGGTTGCCGAGGCGGAAGAAGCTGACCGGAAACGCGCTACTGCGGAGGCGGAGAAGCAGGCGGAGCAGGTGGCGCGTCGGAAGGCGGAAGAGCGGGCTGCGGAGGCGGAAGCGCGAGCGGAAGAGCACGTGGCCGAGAGTCGGAAGTCCGCGGAGGCACTGGAGCGGAAGACGGATGATGCTGAGCAGAGCGCTCAGCGGTACCGCGCCGCGTTGGAGGAGGTGAAGGCGTCTGCTCGTGACGCCCGTACCCAGGCCGCGGAGGCTTCGGAGTTGGCCGCTAGAAACGCAGGTCAGTTGGACGAGGCGCGGTCGGTTGCGGAGTGTGCGACGCGCGGCAAGCTGCTCGCTGAGCAGGAACTGGCGGCGGTGACGGAAGCCCGTAAGGCCGTCGCTGCCGAGTTGGAGCGGGTGTCGGCCGCGCTCGCCCGGATGCAGCAGCGGGCGGAAGGGCCGGCCCGCCCGGGCGGTCGGAGGGACGCCGGTTCTTCCGCCTCGGCGGACCGGAAGAACGCGTTGGCTCTTCCGGCTTCTCCTCCGGCGGGCGTTCCGCCCGTGGATGGTGTGACACCGAGTACGGTGTTCGCGGTGTTGACGGCGTACCAGGCCGAGCCGAGCGCTAATCGCGCTCGGCTTGCAGAGTTGGCTGGCACGTCTGACCGAACCGTCCGAATGGTGCTGAACAATCTTCCAGCCGGGTTCGATCTGACGTCGGTCGAGAACGGTTAGTCCAGCCGATTCGTACACGCTGTTCGTTGATCGTTTTGCCGTAGTGCCCCTGAATCGGTGTTGCGGCGTGTCAACTTATTCCTTTGTTGAGAAAGGGCCGCTGTTGTGGCGAACGAGACTGTGGTGACTGTTGTCGGTAACTTGACCGCCGATCCGGAGCTGAGGCATACCTCGGGTGGTGTGGCGGTTGCGAACTTCCGGATTGCGTCTACGCCGCGGGTGTTTGATCGGGAGTCTGGTGGGTGGCGGGATGCCGATCCGCTGTTTTTGGGCTGCACTGTCTGGCGTGACGTTGCTACGCACGTGGTGGGGTCGCTGGCGCGGGGTAGCCGTGTGATCGTGCAGGGCCGGTTGCGGCAGCGGTCCTATGAGACCCGCGAGGGTGAGAAGCGCACCGTCGTGGAGCTGGACGTTGACGAGATCGGCGCGTCGCTGCGCTACGCCACTGCCACGGTGCAGAAGGCCGTCGCTGGCGCTGGTGCGGCCGACCTGGCAGTTGTTGAGGATGCGCCGCCGTTCTGACTGTCCATCCCACTGTCCTTGGGGCCGCCGCGGTAGCGCGGCGGCCTTGTTTATCCCCTGAAAGGACGGCATGATGCCGCGCTTGTTTCCTGACCTGGACATCAAAGACGACGCTGATCTCCTGAACCTGCTCGAAGGTATCCGCAACGTCGGGATCGCTGGTCACGACGAGATTGACGAGTTGGCCGGTTTGATCCGTATGAAGATCGAACGCTACGGGCGGCGGCAGGGCCTGTCTCGGATGCGCGCGAAGTTTTGGGGCCGGCAGGTTGCTCGGCCGCTGGTGCGGTCCGCGGATGAGATGTTGGCGGTCGCCGCGTACGCGCGGGTGTGCCGGAACCGGTTCGAGGCGTTCCTGATCGCCTTGGACGATGAGCAGCCCGGCGCGGCCGACTTCACCGTTCGCGACCGCCGCCGGAAGGCCGCCTGATGGCGCGGCGGGTGCGATACCACGGGGGTATGGACGCTGCGCGGGGGGCCTCGTACGAGGTGCGCGGTAACCCGTTGCCGTACGTGGTTCCGCCGGCCGCGGCGGTGGTGAACCTGATCCTCGCCGGGATCTTGTCGCGGATGTGGGGCGCGTACGCCAACCCGACCGTGTGGGAGGCCGCCTGGCGGGCGGGTTTGATCCTGATCTGCTCGGCGCTGATCGTGTGGTGTACCTGGGGTGTCGGGCGCGCGCGCAAGCTTGAGCTGCGGATCGCGTCGTTGCTGATGTCGGTCTGCTCCTGTGGTGGTCTGTTCGTGCTGACCTTCCGCCCGTGGTCGTTCAACGCGGTGGCGGTCTACCTGATTGTCATGGCCACGTTGTCGGTGGTGCTGGCGATCACCAAGTTGCTGCGTGGTGACGGTAGCGACGCCCGTGCCAGCGTGTTCGGTGAACTCGGTGAGCGGGTGCGGGAGTTGCAGGACATCGGTAAGACCGGCAAACCGAAGATGGCGGACGGGCGGATTGTCACGCACACCGAGATGCTGCCTGGCGCCGCGTTTGGGGATCTGCAGAAGACGGAGGTGCGGACCGCTATCGCGTCCGCGCTTGACGTGCCGGTCGGCGGTGTGCGGATGGTGCCGGACCGTACGACACCGCGGGTCGGCCGGATGGAGGTGTCTCCGGTGGATGCGTTGGAAACCCCACCGGCCTGGGCGGGGCTGTCGGCGCCGGGTGGTTCGATCGCTGACCCGATCCGGTTCGCCGTGTATCAGACCGGTTCTGTCGTGCCGCTGATTCTGCCGGGTGACCCGAGGGCGGAGCGTAACGCGATTGGGGTGATGGTCCTGCTCGGCGCGTCCGGCTCGGGCAAGACCGCGTTGCAGCTCATGCTGGCCGCGGAGGCTCGCTCACGGCAGGACACCGAAGTGGTCTACATTGATGGCCGTAAGGGCATGCAGCTACCGCAGGCGTTCCGGGACGCGATGCACGTCATGATCCACGATCAGGCCGATGGTGAGCGCTACCTGGACGGCATGATCGCTGAGGTCGCGCGGCGGGCCGCGCAGATCGGCGGTCACGGTCATGACCAGTGGATCGCCGGGTGTGCTCGGTGCCCGAAGTTCCGGGTGGTGATCGTGGATGAGGCATCCAGGTTTATCGAGTCTGAGGACACGATGGTGGAGCTGGCCGAGTCGGTGCGGTCCGTGGGAATTTTCGTACTCCTCGGTCAGCAGCGTGCGACCGGTGACCGGCTACCCACGTCGGTGCGCTCCACCATTGGCGGGGTCATCGTGATGGGGGTGCGGGACATCGCCGAGGCCAGCCGGCTGTTGTCTGAGGAAACCATCGACGCTGGTGCTGACCCGTCGTGGAAAAACCGCAAGCCCGGTGCCCTGTACGCAGAGCTGCCGGGCACCGACCCGGAGGACTGGTCACTACCGGGCCGCACATACAAGATCGACCGGGAGGCGTTGGTCGGTGAGCTCGTTACCTACCTCGCGTCAACCGGCGACACCACCAGCGGGTCTACCGCGGCAGTGCAGGACGCCGCGCAAACCAGCACGGCCACGCCTGAGGTGGTCTCCGGCGAGGCCGACAACGATGACCCAGACGCGGACAAGGACATCGAGTGCGCGCCGCCGTCGCGTGACCCGGAGTGCCTGCCCGACGAGGGCGGTGACCCGTACGAGCCGATCGGGGTACCGAACCGGACCCGGGTTCCCCTGGACTTGGAGGCGGAGACCGGACGGCAGTACACCCCATCGGAGATCCGCGCGATGGTGCGGCAAACGATCCTGTCCGCCTACGAGCAGGGGCACCGAACGTGCCGGCATTCGCAGTTCGCCCCGCTGGTCGGCCGGGTCGGTGAGACCGGGCTTAAACCGCCGACTCTGAGCAAGATCCTCAAGGAGTTCTGCCAGGGACCGACCCCGCTACTGAGCCGGACCGGCGACAAGGGCGTCTACGACATCATCGCGCCCACACAGGACAGCGAGCCCGTACTCGCCGCCGTCTAACCTCGGCACTACCGCCTCTGCACACACCCACACCCGTCACACAACGTAACGGGTGTGGGTGTGTGCGTCACGCACTTCACGCATGTCACGGACTTTACGTGAACGCCCGTCAGGTGCGTCTATGCGCGCGTGCGCGCGCGCAAGCCTCCGTGAAGTGCGTGACATGCAATCCGTGAATTCCTCGGATCTCTACAGAAAGTGACCTCACGCCATGTCATGGTTTCGTCTCGCTCGCCGCGGCGCGGCCTACGAATTCGGCCGGCGGCTCTGGCGCTGGTTCGCCGCTTTCGAGATCATCCGCTGGACTACGGCCCGAGTCCTACCCATCCTCGCCATCCTCACCGCCGTCGCGGCAGCTGTCTGGGTCGCGGCCCGGACCGCCGTCTGGTGGCTACCCCGACTGACCCTGCTCGCTACCCTGGCTGTCGTACTCAGCGCCGCGGTGTGGCTGGCGGGCCGCTACCGGTGGGAGCTACGCGCCAGCCTGCCCCGCACAGTCGCCGCCGCAAGCATCCTCGCCCTGGCTGGGGTGCTCGGCAGCATCGTCTACTGGCTTCGCTAATGCCCGCCATGGACCTTGAGGTATGGCTAATCGGCACACACCCCGAGCTAGACGCCGCCGCCCGCGCACTCGCCGCCATCGGCCATATCCAACAAGCCGGAAAACGAATCGCGCTCGCCGGCGGTGACACCGGCCGCCACCGCATCTACGCCCGCATCCACGTACCCACAACGCAACCACAACCCGAGCCGGTTGCCGGCGGGCGGCTGATCGACCTCGACACCGTCCGCCGACAACGCCACACCGCCTAACCCCGAAACGGCGCGCTCCGCGCGCTCACTTCCTAGATGGCCAGCACCCGCCGGGTGCTGGCCATCCTCACGCCTGCCCAGGAAGGACGCCACATGCTGCTACACGCTGCCATGGAGTACGCCGAGCGCGGCTGGCCGGTGTTCATGCTCGCCCGGTCAAAACGCCCCCTGGCCAACTGCGAACGATGCGACGACAAACGCGGCTACGACGGCCACGACCGCAACACCTGCACCTGCCTGACCTGCCACGGGTTCTACGCCGCCACCACCGACCCCGACCGCATTACCGCCATGATCTACACCGCCCCCCGGGGACAACTCGCCCTGCGCACCGGAACGGCATCCGCAACGGTGGTAGTCGACGTGGACCCGCGCCACGGTGGCCACCACAGCCTGACCGCACTCATCACCGAAGGATTCCTACCCCGCACCCGGCACGTGGTGACCGGCTCCGAGGGGCTGCACCTGTACTACCGGCATCCCGGAACACCGATCCTCTCCCGGCCGATGCCCGGTCGGCCCGGCATCGACATCAAAGCTGACGGCGGATACGTCGTGCTGCCTCCGAGCGTGCACCAACGCACCGGCCGCCCGTACCGGTGGGCCGATCCCGGCCACGACCTGATTGAGATGGCCCCCGCCCTGCTCGATGCCTGCCAAGCCGCACCGACCCGCACCGCAACCGCCACGACCAGGCCAACCCTCACGCACAAGACGGGGGCCATCTCAAGCCCTGACGCGCTACTCGCCTCCATCCTCGCCACCGTCGCCGCCGCCCCCAAGGGACGCCACCGCGTGACGCTCTACGGCGCTGCACGAGGCGTCGCCCGGATGGTCGCCGCCGGAGCCATCAGCCACCACGACGCCATCACCGCCCTGACCGACACCGGCCGCGCCGCCAAGCAAACCAACCGGGAAATCCACGGTGCCATCACCGGCGGATTCCGAGACGAAGGACTCGCCGCATGAACGGCCCGGCGTTCTTCCTCGGCACCCACCAGCCCGGCTGACTCGGCAAGGCCGCCGTGCCACTGTTCGTCTCCGACCGGCGGCTGCCTTACCTACGCCCTGCAATGGCGCACAAACGTACTCGCCGCAGCTGCGCCACGCGCTAAACCCGCCCTGTTCGACCTGGAGGCCACCGCATGACCCAACCACACCGACCCATCGAGGGGCCCGCGATCCTCGACCGCCTACACGACGCCCTCACCAAATACGTCATCCTGCCCAACCCCGAAACCATCGACGCCGCCGTGCTATGGATCGCCGCCACACACGCACAGGACGCCTGGACCCACGCACCACGCCTCGTAATCAAAGCGCCAGAAAAGCGCTGCGGGAAGTCCCGGTTTCTCGACATCGTGGCTGGTACCTGCCACCGCCCTCTAATTACGGTTAACGCCTCCACCGCGGCGATCTTCCGCTCAATTAGTGACATCGACCCACCCACAATCCTGCTCGATGAGGCAGACACGATCTTCGGCGGCAAACAGGCCGAGGCCAACGAAGATCTACGCGGCCTACTCAACGCAGGTCACCAGCGCGGCCGACCGACAATCCGTTGGAACCACCAAAGCCGCGAGCTGGAAAAGATCCCCACCTTCGCCATGGCGGCCCTAGCCGGCATCGGATCAATGCCCGACACCATCGAAGATCGCGCCGTCATCGTGAAGATGCGCCGCCGCACCGCCACTGAAAAAGTCGCCCCGTTCCGATCCAAGCGCGACGGCCCAGCCCTACGACAACTCGCATCAGACCTAACCACGTGGCTGCAACCGAACTTTGGCGAGCTGGAAAACGCCGAACCCGAAATGCCACTGGAAGACCGCGCAGCCGACACATGGGAACCACTGATCGCCGTCGCTGACCTAGCCGGTGGGACCTGGCCCGACCGCGCCCGCCACGCCGCCCACGCACTCAACGCCGCTCGCGAAGGCGACGCCGAGTACTCCGACCGACTCCGAGTACTGATCGACTGCCGCACCGTCTTCGCCGCCTACGACGCCATACCCTCCGCGGTCCTACTCGATCGGCTAAAAGCCCTACCCGAATCACCGTGGGCCGAATACAACAACGGCACCGGACTCACCGCAATGAAACTTGGCGTCCTCCTCAAGGAGTACGAGATCGCCTCAGAAAACATCACCTTCGACCCACCCACCGGCCGAGTCAAGGGCTACCACCGCACCAGCTTCGATGACGCCTGGCGCCGGTACTGCCCACCCGAGGAAAACCCCACGCCTGAGCCATACAAGCCGTACAAGCCGTACGCAGACCCCCCAAACCCCAGCTCAGACAACGTACGGCTTCTCCAGACGCGTACGGCTTAGCCGTACGCGACCCCACCAAGCCGTACGCAGCCTGAGCAGCCAAAACATAGATCGCGTACGGCTTGTACGGCTTACACCCGCCAACCAGCACCCCACCAAGCCGTACGCCCACCAAATACGCCCCAAAGCCCGGCCCACTGAGAGCCACACAGCCGCATCAACGTACCTAACCATCCGGGACGCGGCCGTATCTTGGCTCTACGGCTCTCTCAGTGGGCCACTCCACGTCTCCCTGCCGACCGACCACCATCTGCCCACCACCGCATCTACCTCCACGCCACCCCGAGGAAGGACAGCGATCGATGATTAGCCCGATCGGAGACATCGGAGACAAAAGCGCAGCCCTCTCTTCGCCGTCACTAAAACTGCTCATGTCGACAGAGGAGCTTGCCGAACTGCTCGACGTCGACCCGTCGACCATCCGCCGCTGGCGAACCTCTCTGCCGATGCACGGACCGCCGTTCATCCAGATCTCGGATCGGGTTGTGAAGTACGCGACCACCGATGTCCAGCGTTGGCTCTCAGCGCGACGCGTGATGCCGGAGGCAGCGTGATGGCCAGTCCTCAACACCCGCCGATAGGCGTACGCCTCGCGCCTGATGTGGAGTTCCGGCCCGGCCGTGAGAACCCCTACCGGGCGCGGGTCCGGTGGACTGATCCAACCACGAAGCGCCGCCTGTCCAAATCAACGAGCGTGGCTACGCCGGAGGAAGCGCAAGCCTGGATCGATGGCCTCGTGAGTGCCGCGCAAGGTGGCATCGACCCGGCCGCCGCCACGAAGCGGCTTGCGGAGTACGGCGAGGGTGTGATGACGCTGGCCCTGCGTGGGCTGGAACGCAAGACGCTCGACCCGTACCTGGCCGGGTGGCGGAAGCGGGTTGTTCCCACGCTCGGCCACATTCCGGTTCGCATGATGACCAACGGCGCGGTTGACCGCGCTGTACATAGCTGGATTGCCGACGAATGCAGCCGCTCGACGGTGAAGAACAGCCTCGCCGTTCTGGTTCGCGTGATGGAACAGGCGGTGCGGGACGGCATCATCGCTCGCAATCCCGCCCAGGTCACGGGATGGCAGCGCGAATACCAGCAAGCCGAGGACGAGTTGGACGATCCCCGCTCGCTGGCGCTCCCCGATTGGGAGGCGCTGACCGCACTCGCCGCCGCGCTGGTCGAACGGTCGGCCAACGCCTTTACCGTGTGGGCCGACGTGGTGATTTTCGCCGCCTGTACCGCCGCCCGAATAGGCGAGGTGTCGGGCGTCCGGGCCGAGGACATCAACCGGGATACGTGGATGTGGACCGTGCGAAGGCAGACCACGCCCGGCCCCGGTGGCCTGATCGACAAGGGCACCAAGGGCAAGCGCGCCCGGATGGTTCCGCTGATCGAGGAAGTGCGGCCCCTCGTGACACGCCGCCTGGAGGTGGCGACCAAACCCGACGCCCGGCTGTTCACCGGGCCGCGCGGTGGCCGCATCTCGACGGCCGTTCTCCGCGACGCAACTCGTTGGGATGAGGTGGTGACGAAGCTCGGCTACGAACACCTACGCCGACACGACCTGCGGCACACCGGGTTGACCTGGATGGCCGACGCTGGCGTGCCGGTGCACGTCCTGCGGAAAATCGCCGGACACGGGTCGCTCACCACGACCCAGCGATACCTACACCCCGACCGACAGGCGATCACGGACGCCGGCACGGCGCTCAGCGCCCACTTGAAGGCCCGCCGGTCCCCAGGTGGTCCCCAGCTACGCGCCGTCTAGATCCACCCCGACAGGCATGACCGGAATACCAAGAAGGCCGTTGACCAGGGCGTATGCTCCGGTCAACGGCCTTCTTTGCGTCTGTCGGGACGGCCGGATTCGAACCGACGACCCCTTGACCCCCAGTCAAGTGCGCTACCAAGCTGCGCCACGTCCCGATGCTCCCGCCGACTTCCCCGCGACAGCCGGTACAGCTTACCGCACGATCTTTCCGTTGCCCGTATCCACCCCTCGGTGTCAGCACCCACCCTCCCGGGCAGGCCGGGAGGGTGGGCTGAGGGTTAGCCGTGGGCCTTGCCGCGACCGCCGGGTCCGACCTTCTTGCGGGGACGGACCGAAATCTCGATCGGGCTGCCCTCGAAGCCGAACTCCTCCCGGAGTTTGCGCTCCACGAATCGCTGGTAGCCCGCGTCCAGTGGGCCGGTGGTGAACAGGACGAACCGTGGCGGCGCCGCTCCCGCCTGGGTGGCGAAGAGAATCTTCGGTGCCCGTCCCCCACGCACCGGGTGCGGGGTGGCCTGCACCAGCGCGGTGAGCCACGCGTTGAGCTGTGCTGTCGGCACCCGGGTCTCCCAGCTGGCCAGTGCCCGCCGGAGCGCCGGAGCGAGCTTGTCCACCGCGCGTCCGGTCCGGGCGGAGAGGTTCAGCCGGATGGCCCAGGGAATGCGGCGCAGTTCCCGCTCGATCTCCCGGTCCAGGTAGTACCGACGGTCGGCGTCCACCAGGTCCCACTTGTTGAAGGCGATCACCAGGGCCCGACCGGTATCGGTGACCATCGACAGGATGCGCTGGTCCTGCTCACTGATGACCTCGCTGGCGTCGAGCAGGACCACCGCGACCTCGGCGGCCTCGATCGCCGAGGCGGTACGCAGGCTCGCGTAGTACTCGGTGCCGCTGGCCTGGCCGACCCGTTTACGCAGGCCGGCGGTGTCAACAAGCTGCCAGGCCTCGCCGCCGATCTCGACCAGGCTGTCCACCGGGTCGACGGTGGTGCCGGCGACCGCGTCGACGACTGCCCGGATCTCCCCGGAGAAGCGGTTGAGGAGGCTGGACTTGCCGACGTTGGGCCGGCCGACGAGGGCGACTCGACGGGGGCCACGCGGACGATCCTCGACGATCTTGGGTGCTTCCGGTAGCCGGTCCAGGATGAGGTCGAGCAGTTCGCCGGCGCCCCGGCCGTGCAGCGCCGAAATCGGATACGGCTCCCCCAAACCGAGCGACCAGAGCGCGGATGCCTCCATTTCGATGGAGCTGTTGTCGGCCTTGTTCGCCACCAGGATCACGGGCTTGGCGCTGCGTCGCAGCATCTTCACTGCCGCCTCGTCCACGTCGGTGGCCCCCACCACCGCGTCGACCACAAACAGCACCACGTCGGCGGTGGTGATGGCCGACTCCGCCTGGGCAGCGATGGCGGCGGCACGGTCCTTCGCATCCGGTTCCCAGCCGCCGGTGTCGACGACGGCGAACTGTCGGCCGTTCCACTGCGCGTCGTATGGCACCCGGTCCCGGGTCACCCCGGGTACGTCCTCGACGACGGCCTGCCGACGCCCGATCAGTCGGTTTACCAACGTCGACTTTCCCACGTTGGGCCGGCCAACCACGGCCACCACCGGCTGCGGGGCCGTGGCCTCCTCGGCGTCGAGTTCAGGGGCGTCCCACCCCACCCAACCGGTTGGCTCGCTCATCGACCCACACCCCGCTCAGCCAGCATCTCCTGCATCCGCGCGACGACCTCGTCAATGCCGAGTTCGGTGGTGTCCAGCACCACGGCGTCCGGGGCTTGCGTCATCGGGTCGGCCTTGCGAGTTGAGTCCAACCGGTCCCGGCGGGCCAGGTCGGCGGCGGTCTGACCCGCGTCGGTGGCGTCCTCGGCGCTGCGTCGGGCTGCCCGGGCGGCCGCGGACGCGGTCAGGTAGACCTTCAGGTCAGCGTTCGGGGCTACTACCGCACCGATATCGCGCCCCTCGATCACGATCCGACCGGCGGTGGCGGCGAGGTCCCGCTGCCGGTTGACGAGCATCGAGCGGACCGCCGGTACGGCGGCCACGGCCGAGACAGCCCCGGTCACCTCGGGTCCACGGATCTCCACCTCGATGGGTACACCGTCGGCGGTCACGCCGTATCCCTCGGGATCGGTGCCGATGCCGAGCTCGGTTTCCCCGGCGACCTTGGCCACGGCCGACGGGTCGGCCAGGTCAACTCCGGAGCGGAGGACCGCCCAGGTGACCGCCCGGTACATCGCGCCGGTGTCGAGGTAGCGGGCGCCCAGGGCGATCGCGAGTCGCCGGGAAACGGTGGACTTACCCGAACCGGACGGCCCGTCCACAGCGACCACGCAGCGCCCGGTCCGTTCGTTTTCCTCCACCGCAGTCCTCCTCAGTCCGTACCTCGCGGGTCCATACCCGCGAGCGGTGTCCGCCCGCCGACAATGATGCCTGGCACGGTGCGCTCCCCTGGTGCCGCACCTCTGGGAGCGACCGCCCCTGCGCAGCGGGCCGCACGGAGCCTACCGGCTGCGGTACCCGCCACCGCCGCCGTCAGTCGCCGACGGCCTTGAACAGCGCGGCGACCTCTGCGTTGGTGAGCCGACGGGTGCGTCCGGCGCGGAGGTCGCCGAGCCGGATCGGCCCGATCGAGGTACGCACCAGCCGGGACACCGGGTGGCCGACCGCATCGAACAGGCGCCGCACGATGTGCTTGCGTCCTTCGTGCAGGGTTACCTCTACCTGGGCGGTTTTGCCCAGTGTGTCTACCACCCGGAACGCATCCACCGTCGCGGGACCGTCGGTCAGCTCGACCCCGGCGGCGAGGCGCCGGCCCAGCGACCGCGGGATCGGGCCGGACACCTCACACAGGTACGTCTTGGGCACCCCGAAGGAGGGGTGCATGAGCCGATGCGCGAGCGTGCCGTCGTTGGTGAGTAGCAGCAGGCCCTCGCTGTCCGCGTCGAGGCGTCCGACGTGGTAGACCCGCTCTTCCACCCGGTTGCCGAGGAAGTCGGCGAGGGCGGTCCGGCCCTTCTCGTCCGCCATGGTGGAGACGACGCCCCGGGGCTTGTTCATGGCGAGGTAGACCAGCCGGATGTCGGCCTGGAGGCGCTCACCGTTGACGTAGATGGTGTCGGAGGTCGGATCCGCCCGGTCACCGAGCTGGGCGACCCGGCCGTTCACTGTCACCCGCCGGCGGAAGATCAGGTCTTCGCAGGCACGTCGAGATCCGACACCGGCGGCGGCGAGCACCTTCTGGAGGCGTTCCGGGCCGGTGTAGACGGGCGCGTCGGGTTTCGGGGCGCGGTTATCGCGAGGCATCGGCGAGGTCTTCCACATCGTCGGGGAGGAACGGAGCGAGCGGCGGCAGGTCGGTGATGCTGTCCAAGCCGAGCTTCTCCAGGAACAGGGTGGTGGTCCGGTAGAGGTGGGCACCGGTTTCCGGTTCGGTGCCGCACTCCTCCACCAGCCCGCGGGAGACCAGGGTACGGATCACCCCGTCGCAGTTCACACCGCGGATGGCGGAAATCCGGGATCGGGTCACCGGCTGCTTGTAGGAGACCACGGCCAGGGTCTCCAGCGCGGCCTGGGTCAGCCGTACGGTCTGGCCGTCGAGGACGAACCGCTCCACGTACCCGGCGTACTCCGGCCGGGTGTACAGGCGCCACCCGCCGGCCGCCCGGCGCAGCTCGAAGCCGTGCCCGCGGGTGGTGTAGTCGGTGGAGATGGCGTGCAGCATCGCCCGGACCCGTTCGAGCGGCTGCTCCAGGACGTCGGCGAGGGTCGTCTCGGCGACCGGCTCGTCCACGACCAGGAGGATCGCTTCCAGGGCACCGTGTAGCTCGGCGTCGTCGAGCACCGACGCGGGGGGCGGGGCCAGCCCCCGCTGGTGGGACCGTCCCCGTTCGGGTGCCGGCTCCCGGCCAGCGCCCGCACCCGCTTCGGCACCAGCACCGGGCGGTTCGGGCGTGGGTCCTCCCCCGTCCGACGCGGCAGCGACTGCTGCCTCCGCGGCCGGTTTGGCCGTTGTCGCGCGGTGGCGTTCCCATGGTGGAATCCACGCGGCGGCCTGGTCGGCCAGGGAGTCCCCGTGTTCCTCGTCACCCATCTCGCTCGTCCTCTGTCGTAGCCGGCCGTCCGCCGGGTGGCGCCGACCCTGCCGGGTACGACCTGGTCGCCGGGAGTGGCGCTTCCGCCCCGGACCCGGAGTCGACCGGCCCAGCGCCGGTCGCGCTGGGGTCGACCGGGCCAGCCTCGTCGGATCCGGCGGCGGAGCGGTCCCCCGCGTACTCGTCGATATCCAGGTCACCCCCGCCATCGACGGGGCCGGTCCAGCGTACGGTCAGCTCTTCCAGGGCCTCCTCCTGGGCGAAGGCGACCAGCCCTTCCCGATAGAGTTCCAGCAGGGCGAGGAAGCGGGCCACCACCTCGAGGAGGGCTTCGCAGTCCGCGCAGAGCCCGGTGAACGTGGCCGTGCCGGCCCGCCGTAACCGCTCCGCGATGATCTCGGCGTGCTCCCGGACGCTGACCCGGACCTGGTGCACGTGCGCAATGGACACCTCGGGCGGCGGTTTCGGGGTGAACACCCGGACAGCCAGGTCTCGTAGCCGCTGCGGGCCGATGCCGAACACCAGGTCGGGCAGGGCCTGCGCGTACCGTGGCTCCAGCGTCACCGCCCGCGGGTACCGCCTCCCGCCGGTCTCCTCGAGCACCGCGATGTGCGCCGCCGCCTCCTTGTACGCCTTGTACTGCAGCAGCCGCGCGAAGAGCAGATCCCGGGCTTCCAGCAGGGCCAGGTCCGCCTCGTCCTCCACCTCGGCGGCGGGTAGCAACCGGGCCGCTTTGAGGTCGAGCAGAGTGGCGGCGACGAGCAGGAACTCGCTGGTCTCGTCCAGATCCCAGTGCTCACCCAGGGCCCGCAGGTAGGCGATGAACTCGTCGGTGACCTGGTGCAACGCCACCTCGGTGACGTCCAGCTTGTGCTTGCTGATCAGCTGCAGCAGCAGGTCGAACGGGCCGGTGAAGTTGGCCAACCGAACGGTGAAACCGCTGGTCTCCTCCCCACCGCTGGCGGTGTCGCTGGCCCGGGCGGGCGTGGGCTGGTCGAGGGGCGGTGCGGTCACCGGCACACCGTAGTCCACCACCTGGGCGCCCTACCTTCGGTCTACCGCTCCGCCTGGGCGGCGATCACCTCGCGGGCGAGTTGCCGGTAGTTACGCGCGCCGGAGGAGGCCGGGTCGAGGGTGGTGATCGGCGCCCCGGCGACGGTGGACTCGGGGAACTTCACGGTCTTGGTGATCACCGTCTGGTAGACCTTGTCGCCGAAAGCCTCCACCACCCGCTGCAGCACCTGGCGGCAGTGGGTGGTGCGGCTGTCGTACATGGTGGCGAGGATGCCTTCGAGCTCCAGGTCGAAATTGAGTCGCTCGCGAACCTTGTCGATTGTGTCCAGCAGCAGGGCCACCCCACGGAGGCTGAAGAACTCGCACTCCAGCGGGATGAGCACGCCGTGGGAGACGGTCAGCGCGTTGATCGCCAGTAGGCCCAGGGAGGGCTGGCAGTCAATCAGGATGAAGTCGTATTCCTTACGGATGCTCTTCAGCACCCGCGCCAGCGCCATCTCCCGGGCGACCTCGTTGACCAGTTGGATCTCGGCAGCGGAGAGGTCGATATTGGCCGGCAGCAGGTGCAGTCCCGCCACATCGGTCTTGATCAGCACATCGTCGCAGGTGACGTCGTCCTGCATGAGGAGGTTGTAGACCGACAGGTCGAGGTTGTGCGGGTTGACTCCCAGACCGACCGAGAGGGCACCTTGCGGGTCGAAGTCGACCAGCAGCACCCGGCGGCCGTATTCGGCCAGCGCGGCGCCCAGGTTGATGGTCGTGGTGGTCTTGCCGACACCGCCCTTCTGGTTCGCCATCGCGATGATGCGGGCGGGGCCGTGCCGATCTGTCGGCATCGGTTCGGGGATCGGCTTCCGCGTCGTGTACGCGGCCGGATCTGCGGGACCCAGGTCAGCGCCGAGTGTGGACTGCTGCTCGCGGAGCTCCGACGTCCAGGTCTCGGCACGGCCACCGTCGCCAACCATGTCTTCGTTGCCCCCTCCCGACGACCACACCGGCGTCGGAGCCGACCGACGTCCTTCGCGACGCCGTCGCGAATCCTGGCCGCGTCACTTCCGCCAGGTCCGCGCCGAACCTGACTGTACGCCACCGGCGAGCAGGCCGCTCAGCACCGGTCCGGCGTGTCACACCCATCAACCGCGCGCCCGCGGATGGGCTGTCGCGTACACCTCACGTAGCCGTTCGACGGTGACCAGCGTGTACACCTGGGTGGTGGTGACCGAGGCGTGGCCGAGAAGTTCCTGGACCACGCGTACGTCGGCGCCACCGTCGAGCAGGTGGGTGGCGTAGGAGTGACGCAGCGTGTGTGGGGATACCGCCTGCGGCCCGGCATCCGGCAGGCCGGCCCGCCGGGCGGCACCGCGCAGGATGGCCCAGGCGCCCTGCCGGGACAGCGGGCCGCCGCGGGAGTTGAGGAAGACCGCCGGGGTTCCTCGGCCGGCGGCGGCGAGACCGGGCCGGGCACGCACCAGGTAGGCGTGCAGCGCGGCCACGGCGTACCCGCCGATCGGGACGACTCGGTTCCGCCCGCCCTTGCCCCGCAGCAGCACCGCGCCAGCGTCGGTGTCGAGGTCGTCAACGGCCGCGCCGACCGCCTCGGAGATCCGCGCGCCAGTGCCGTACAGGAACTCCAGCAGCGCCCGGTCACGCAGCCCGAGTGGCGCCTGCGCGCCGGCGGTCGAGACCGGTCCGGCCGCCTCCAGCAGTTGGATCACGTCGGAGACGGGAAGCGCCCGGGGCAGCCGGCGGGGCGGCGCGGGTGGGCGGACCTCACGGCTCGGGTCGGCACCGGTCAGGCCCTCGCGCAGCGCGAAGCGGTGCAGTCCGCGTACGGCGCTGACGGCTCGCGCCGCGGAGGAGGCCGCGAGGGGCGGGCGTTCTTCGTCCCCGACGCGTAGCCGGGCCAGGTGGGCTTCCACCTGGCCCGGGGCGACCGACGCCAGGTCGGTCACCCCGCTCGACGCGAGGGTGTCGAGGTAGCGGGCCAGGTCCCGCCGGTACGAGGCGAGGGTGTTCGCCGCGAGTCCCCGCTCAACGGCGAGGAAGTCCAGGTAGCCGCGGACGGCGCGGCGTAGGGCCGGCGCGGGATCTGGTCCGGCCTCGGCCGCCATGGTTGCCTCGCCGCCGGTCAGGCCAGCACCTCGGCCAGCGGCAGGGTGGCCATGCCGTGCGCGTCGGCGACCGGCCCGTAGACGACCTGGCCGTCGTGGGTGTTCAGACCCAGCGCGAGGGCGGCGTCCCGACGCAGCGCCTCCCGCCAACCGAAGTTGGCCAGTTCCAGGGCGTACGGCAGGGTCACGTTGGTCAGCGCGTAGGTGCTGGTGTGCGGCACCGCCCCGGGCATGTTCGCCACGCAGTAGAAGACGGAGTTGTGCACCGGGTACGTCGGTTCGGCGTGGGTGGTGGGGCGCGAGTCCTCGAAGCAGCCCCCCTGATCGATGGAGATGTCGACCAGGAGGCTGCCCGGTTTCATCCGGGCGATCAGCTCGTTCGAGATCAGGGTCGGTGCCTTGGCACCGGGCACCAGCACCGCGCCGATGACCAGGTCCGCGTCAACCACTGCCCGCTCGATCTCGTACGCGTTGGAGGCGACCGTCTGCAGGTGCCCCCGGTAGATCGCGTCGGCCTGACGGAGCCGGGCCACGTTCTTGTCCAGCAGCAGCACCTCGGCCTGGAGGCCGAGCGCGATCGCGGCGGCGTTCATCCCGGAGACGCCGGCACCGATCACCACGGTCTTCGCCGCGTACACGCCGGAGACGCCGCCCATCAGTACGCCGCGTCCACCGCCCTGGGCCTGTAGGTGGTAGGCGCCGACCTGCGGGGCGAGCCGCCCGGCCACCTCGGACATCGGGGCGAGCAGGGGCAGCGACTGGTCGGGCAGTTCGACGGTCTCGTACGCGATGGCGGTGACCCCGCGGTCCAGCAGCGCGTCGGTGCACTCCTTGGAGGCGGCCAGGTGCAGGTAGGTGAAGAGGACCTGGCCCGGCCGCATCCGGTGGTACTCCTCCGCGACCGGCTCCTTGACCTTGAGTACCAGCTCGGCGGTCTCCCACACCTCGTCCGCGGTGGGGATGATCGTGGCGCCGGCGGCGGCGAAGTCCTCGTCGCTGGTGCTGGAGCCGACGCCGGCGCCGGACTCGATGAAGACCTGATGGCCGGCGCGGACGAACTCGTTGACGCCGGCGGGCGTGATCGCCACTCGGTACTCGTGATTCTTGATCTCACGTGGGATGCCGACCTTCACGGTGCAGACCCCCTCCTCCAGGGCTACTCGCCCCGGCTACGCGGCGTCACAGCGGCTCCGTTGCCGCGGTGCTCAGGTCCCGCCGGCGGCAGTCTAGGCCGGAGTTGGCCGTCCGGGAGCCAGCACTGTGACATGTCGTCGGCGCTCCCGCTGACGATGTGTCAAGCGGATCTTGGTGACCGCCCGGTGCGCGGCGGGCTACTCCGCTGTTGGGACCAGATTCGCCACTTCTCGCCGGACCTACTGATCCCCCGTTCAGACAGCTGACGTGGATCATTATTGTGTCCCCTCGTGACTACTCCTTTTACCCACCCGGCTGGTGGGTCCGATAAGAGCAAAATCGTCGCGGGCGTCCTGCAGATCGTGCTCGGCAGCTTCGGCGTCGGCCGGTTCTACATGGGCCACACCAAGATCGGCGTACTCCAGCTCATCGTCACCCTGGTGACGTGCGGCATCGGCGGCATCTGGGGCATCGTTGACGGCGTCCTGATCCTGGTCAAGGGTGGTGTTGACGGCCAAGGCCGGCCGCTGCGGGACTGACCCGGTTTCACCGGATATGTGAAAGGGGGGCCGCGCGCGGCCCCCCTTTCACATATCCGCCTTCAGCGTGGCAGCGGTGTTCCGGCCGGCCGCAGCGCCGTCCAGCCCCCGTCTCGGGCGCGAGCGGCGGCGAGCAGCCCGGCCACTGTCGCGGCGTTGGTGATCTCCCCTGCCAGCACCATCTCCACCGCCTCGTCCAGGGCAACCCGGACGAGCTGAAGATCGGCTTCCTCCTCGGCCCGGCCGTGCCGCCGACCGACCGGCACCTCGGTGAGGTCACGGGCCAAGAACACCCGGACCAGTTCATTGGTGAACCCCGGTGAGCTGTGCACGTCGACCAGGACATCGAGCCGACCCGCGTTCAGGTCAGCCTCCTCGGCCAGCTCCCGGCCGGCGGCAGCGGCCGGGTCCTCGCCCGCGATGTCCAACAGGCCGGCCGGCAGCTCCCACAGGTGCCGGCCGACCGGGTGCCGATACTGCCGGATCAGCACCACCCGACCCGCCTCGTCCAGGGCCACCACCGATACCGCGCCCGGGTGTCGGGCACAGTCCCGTAGGGCGGTGCCGCCACCGGGCATGGTCACCTCGTCGGTGACCACATCGAAGATCCGACCCCGGTACCGCTCGACGCGCGAACGCACCTGGTAACGGTGACCGGCCGTGCTCACGAGGCCGACGCCGCCGGTGCCGTGGAGGCCCCACCGTTACTGGCGGCGTTCGCCTCCGCCGCCCCGTCCAGGTCGACCGGGAGCTGATCAGCCTGCGAGTACGCGAGGGCCGCCGCCACGAAGGACGCGAACAGCGGGTGCGGGCGGGTCGGGCGGCTCTTCAGCTCCGGGTGCGCCTGGGTGGCCACGAAGAACGGGTGCAGGTCGCGGTCCAGTTCGACGAATTCGACCAGCCGGCCGTCCGGCGAGGTCCCCGAGATGTGCAGGCCCGCCTTGGTGAGCACGTCACGGTAGGCGTTGTTCACCTCGAACCGGTGCCGGTGCCGCTCGCTGACCTCGGTGCTGCCGTACGCCTCGGCGACGATCGACCCCTCGGTGAGCACCGCCGGCCATGCCCCGAGCCGCATGGTGCCGCCGAGGTCGCCCCGGCCCGCGACGATGTCCTCCTGGTCGGCCATGGTGGCGATGACCGGATGGGTGGCTTCCCCGTCGAACTCCAACGAGTTCGCACCGTCCAGCCCCGCGAGGTGCCGGGCCACCTCAATGGTCATGCACTGGAGGCCGAGGCAGAGGCCGAGCAGTGGAACGCCGTTCTCCCGGGCATGCCGGACGGCGCCGACCTTGCCCTCGATGCCGCGGACGCCGAACCCACCCGGGATGACGACACCGTCAACCCCGGCCAGGGCGGCCGCGGCGCCGGCCGAGGTGACACATTCGTCGCTGGGCACCCACTTCAGCCGTACCCGGGCTCGGTGCCCGAAGCCGGCGGCTCGGATCGCCTCACTCACCGACAGGTACGCGTCGGGCAGGTCAACATACTTGCCCACGAGGGCGACGGTGATCGTGTGTCGGGGCTGGTGCACCCGCTCCAACAGGTCGTCCCAGCGGGCCCAGGCCACGTCCCGGAAGGAGAGGCCGAGCCGACGCACCACGTACGCGTCAAGACCCTCCCGGTGCAGCACCTTCGGGATGTCGTAGATGCTGGGCGCGTCTGCGGCGGCGGTGACCGCCTCGAGGTCCACGTCGCAGTAGAGGGCGAGCTTCTGCTTGACCTTGTCCGGGATCTCCCGGTCGCAGCGCAGCACCAGTGCGTCCGGCTGGATACCGATGCTGCGCAGCTGCGCGACCGAGTGCTGGGTGGGCTTGGTCTTCAGCTCGCCCGACGGCGCCAGGTAGGGCACCAGCGAGACGTGCAGATAGAAGCAGTTGTCCCGGCCCAGATCGTGGCGGATCTGCCGGATCGCCTCCAGGAACGGCAGCGACTCGATGTCGCCGACGGTCCCGCCGACCTCGGTGATGACGACGTCCGGCACCTGGCCCTCGCCGTCAGGTTCGGCCATCCCGAGCACCCGCGACTTGATTTCGTTGGTGATGTGCGGGATGACCTGGACGGTATCCCCCAGGTACTCGCCGCGCCGCTCCTTGGCGATCACGTCCGAGTAGATCTGCCCGGTGGTGACGTTGGCCTTCCCGGACAGGTCTCGGTCGAGGAACCGCTCGTAGTGACCGACATCGAGATCGGTCTCGGCACCGTCCTCGGTGATGAAGACCTCACCGTGCTGGAACGGGTTCATCGTCCCCGGGTCCACGTTGAGGTAGGGGTCGAGCTTCTGCATCACCACACGCATGCCACGCGCGGTGAGCAGGCTACCGAGGCTGGAGGCAGTCAGGCCTTTACCCAACGAGGAGGCCACGCCTCCGGTGACGAAAATATGCCTGGTCGTCCGTGCTGAAGGGGCCAAGGCCTGCTCCCGTGTCGTCTGTCGCGGTCGTGCAGACCGCCGTGCCGATCAGAGTGATCACGCGATCCACGGGATTCCACGCTAACACCCCACCTGGTCCCGCCGCCCGCCGCACCCGCCAGCGGCGTCGTCTACCGTTGGCGGGTCAGAGCGTCGTGACCTCGTCCGATGCGCGAGCCGTCGGGATCTTGCCGGCCGCCGCGCCGGCTTCCCATCGGTCCACCGGCGCCGCACCGGCGTCGCCGCGCCCGGACGGTCCGGGATTGTCGGCCGAGCCGTCGCCACCCGGCGCCGAGCCAGCTGGGCTGTCCTCGCCACCGGTGCTCTCCGAGCGCCGACGTCGATCCGGCCTACCGTCGGGCCCGGCCGGGCCGGTCGAGCCGGCCGGGGGGCCGTCCCCGCCGGGCGTCGGGCTGGTCCGGTCGGTGGAGTGGTCCAGTACCCGCAGCGCGGCGAGGGCCGCCATCGGCACCACCACGGCCACCGCTGCCCCAGCGACGTCCAGCGCCACCCCATCCAGCAGTCCGCCGAGCACCGCAGCGACCGCGGTGCCGGTCATCGCTCCCCGAACCGCCGGGTAGATGCCGAACAGCCGCTGCAGACCACCCCACGGTTGCAGTAGGGCGAACCACACCAGAAGCACACCGGCCAGGGTCAGCACCGTCAACGAGCTGCCAAAGAGCATGTCCAGGTTGGCGGTGCTGGCCCGGTGAACAATCAGCCCCCCGGTCCCGTCGCCGACCGCGGCCAGGAACCGACCCAGATCGCCTCGCTCACCGGTCGGGCGGTCGAGGTCGACCAGGGCGAAACCCACCGTCACCGCCAGCCCAGCCATCGTCGCCCAGGCCAGGCGGGTGAGCGTCAACCAACCACTGGCGCTGATCGCCGCGGCGAGGCTCACCCCGGCGGTCAACGCGACCGCGCCGGTGGAGTCGGCACCGAGGTAAGGGCTACCGACCAGCACCACGGCGACCCCACCGACGGCCACGATCACCACCGGTCGCCGGGAGCGACGAACCCGCTGGGCGAGCCAGCCGGCCAGGAGTAGCGCCCCGGCCAGGAGCACCCCAAGCCCCACCGTGCCCAGGCCGACAAACCGGCCCCCGTCCACCGCGGAGTAGCCCACGACCCCGTTGAGCTGAAGATGGGCACCGGTCACCACGTCGCCACCAACCGCCAGCGTGGCCAGGAAGGCCACCGCGCCCAGCGGCCCAAGCGTGCTCCCGTAGCCGGGCAGGAACCGGACGAGCGCCGTCGCGGCGCCGATCAGCGCGAGGGTGATCCCGGCGAAGAACCACCCGGGGTGGGCACCACGCCACCACGGGAGCAGGTCGGCCAGGAGTGCGGCCGGCAGGGCGAGCGCGGCCGCGACGAGCAGCAGCTCCACCACCGCGACGATCCGCCGGGATACCGGCTGGGGACCGTACGGGCCGGCGTGCCGTCGAGCGCGGCGCAGCAGCGGTAGCACGGCCACCCCGAGGAGCACCTGCGCGGCGGCGAGTAACCCGAAGAACCAGCCGGCGACGCGGCGCTGTGCCGCGGCCTCCCGGTCGGCGTCCACCGGGCCGGCGATCGCGGTGGCGAGGTCGGCAGGCCGGCCACCGACAGACTCGGCGGCCCGCCCCAGAAACGGGCGCTCGGGCAGTGGCCGGCCCAGTGCGGTCAGCGCGGTCGGTGCCAGGTCAACCAGTTGCAGGTAGCCCGGACGGTCGGTGGTCGGCGAGGTCAGCCAGCCCTCTTCCCAGCCCTCACCATCGGCGACCGCGACGTGCAGCCGAGACGGTTCCCCGGTGTCCGCCACCCCGGCGACGACGACCAGGGAGCGGGGCGGGCGGGCGGCCAGCACCTGGGCCAATCGCGCGTCGGCCGCGCGGGCCGCAGCCGCCCGGGTTGCCGGATTCGCACCTTCGACGGCACCGAGATCGACAATACTGAGCACGCACGAGCGTAGGAGGTCGGTCGGGTCCGCCGGTAGTTCCGGCTCGTACCGGTCCACCCGGCCGAACGGCCGGGCGGCGGCCACCGCCGCGCCGGGGCCCACCGCCACCGAGCAACGCACCGACTCCGACAGCGAACCCGGCACGGTCCCCCAGGAGAGCCGTTCCTGGCTCGACAGGACGACACCCTCCTGGTCCGGCAGGTTCGCACCGATTCCATCCGGCCGCTCCACGACGACGTCGGTGGGGGGACAGGTGCCCTCCGGCCGCTCGCCCGGCCAGGCGGCGAAGCTGCCCGCCCCGAGGGTCAGCCAGCCGTCCACGGGACAGGTGGGCCGGTGGGCGGAGCGCACCGCCAACGACCCGATCGAGCCCTCCTGCGCCAACCGCCACAGCGTCGGTGTCGTCTGCGCGTCCACGTCTTCCCACCGCAGCCCGGCGACGCCGGCCAGGACCACGAAATCGGCGGTCCGCTCCGGGGAGCGAACCGCCGGCCGGGCGGCCAGCGCGGCCACCCCGAGCGCCACGACGAGCAGGGTCAGCAGGGCGGGGGTGAGTCGGCGCAGCATCACCGCTGTCCCGTCGACGGTGCACCTGCGTCCGGGGTGGTGGGGCCGGCCACGTCCGGGGACAGCTCGGCGTAGAGGGCGGCGAGGTGGGCGCGGGTCTCTGCCTCGGTCGGCCAGGTCGCTGCCTGCCCGCGGGCCCGCTGGCCCAGTTCGGCCCGCCGGGCCGGGTCAGCCAACAAACTAACGACGGCGGCGTCCACCGCGTCGACATCGCCCGGCGCTACCAGGATGGCCGCATCACCGACCAACTCCGGCAGGCCGCCAACCGCGGTCGCCACCAGCGGCACCCCGACCCGCATCGCCTCCTGCGCGAACAGCTGCCGGGCCTCCCAATCACTGGTGACCACGGCGATGTCGGCACCGGTCAGCAGGTCGGCCACGTCGGTACGGTGCCCGAGCAGGGTCACCGGCGCTCGGGCCGCAGAGATCCGGGCCGCCAGTTGCAGGTACGCCGGTCCGCTGCCGGCGATCACCACGGCCGGCGCCGGGTCGCGGGTACGCCACCGGGCAGCGGCGTCAACCAGGAGGTCGTACCGCTTCTGGGGATGCAGTCGGCCAACCGACAGGATCAGCGGCTGGTCGCTGCCGACGCCGAACTCGGCGCGGACCGCGTCCCGGCGGCGGTGCGGCTCGGGCAGCGGCGGCGCGGCGACCGGGGCGAACCGGGCGTCCGACGCACCCAACGCGGTGGCTCGGGCGACCAGGTCGGCCGAGGCACCGAGGGTCACCTGGGCGCCGCGGGCAACAACCCGCTCGACCAGACGTGACGCGCTACCGCGCAGGCCCCCACTGAGGACGGCGTTGTGCCAGGTGACCACCAGCGGGGCAGCCGGCCGGGCCACGACGGCGACCAGACCGGCGCGCAGCCCGTGCGCGTGCACCACAGCGACCGGCTCGGCGGCGAGGGCCCGGCGAAACGCGGTCACCGCCCGCAGGTCGGCGGGGGTCGGGCTGGCCGGTATCTCCACCGCCCGGAAGCGGGCGCCGACACCGGTGAAATCGAACTGCTCCTCGGTCGCGGCCGGACCACAGACCAGCACCGCGATGCCGGCGCTGGTCAGCCCGGCCGCCAACGACCGGACGTGCTGCCCCACACCGCCGGTGCTGGAGGCGAGCAGCAGGGCGACCGTGCCGGCCCGGCCGGCCCCCGGGGTCGGTTCCGTCACCGGGACACCGTCTCCTTCCCGTCGCCCCGCTCCGGGGGGACACCGTCCTTCCGCTGCCCGCCGGCCGGGGTGGCCGACCGCCTCCCGCGGGTCAGCCCGAGCTTTCGCCGCGCTCCGGCGAGCAGTGGTCGTACGTCCGGCCGGTCCAGTACCCAGACCACCGCGAGGAACACGACACCGACCACGACACCGGACAGCATGCCCTGTACGAGGGCCACCGGTACGCCCGGGGTGCCATCGGTAGCCGCCAGCAGCGACCGTGCCACCGCCCAGCCCACCAACGCCGCCAGCCCTCCGCCGATCAGGCCGGCTACCCCGGCCCGACCGATGCCGGCGAGCGCCGTGACGCCGGCGGTCCGTCGGACGGCGAGCACCAGCAGAGCACCGAGCACCATCATCCCCACCGAATTCGCCAGGGTGACCGCCGGAACCCGGTCCCGCAGCGGCAGCGCGGCGCTGAGCAACAACGCCGCGACGGGCACCACGAGAAAACCGACGGCGATCGCGCCGGTGGCCGCCCGCGCCTGCCCCCGTGCGTAGAGGGCACGGCTCAGCACGGCGAAGAGCCCGTAGCCGATCAGGCCGGGCGCGAAGCCGGCAATCCCGGCAGCGGCGGTCGCCGCCGCGCCGTCGACGAGGAAGAAGTGCCCAACCGGCACGGCCGTACCGACCAGGACGGCCGCACCGAGGCAGCTCAGCAGCAGTACTCCCCGGGCGGCCGGGGCCAACGTCGCCCGGTATGCCGCCTCGTCCCCGACCGACCCGGCGGCGGCCAGGCTCGGATAGGCGGCTACCGCCAATGGCACCGCCAGCACCGCCCACGGCAGCAGGTAGACCGTCTGGGCGAGCTGGAACGCACCGAGGTTGCTGACCGCACCGTAGGAGACCTGGTTCAGGCTCACCACGAGGGCCACCTGCTGCGCGGTCACCGTCACCGCGCCGGCCACCGCGAGTCCACCGACCCGGGTACGGGCGTCGGCGGGGAAACGGAAGCCGAGCACCGGCGCGTATCCCAGCCGGCGGAACGGGATCAGCAGCGACAGGGACAGCACCGCCACTCCGGCGGTCGTTCCCAACGACAGCAGCAGCTCCCCGCCGCGGCTGACGCCCGCCACACTGGCCAGCCGCCCTTCTGCGACGGTGAAGCCCAGGTAGACCGCGATGACGGTAAGGCTGGACAGCAGCGGGGCGAGCACCGGCCAGGCGAACCGGCGGTGCGCCTGGAGAACCCCGGTGAGCACGATGCCGACCCCGTACAGCGGCAGTTGCGGGGCGAACACCCGAAGCATCCGCTCGCCGCTGGCCTGCTGGGCGGGGTCGAGCCCGCCGCCCAGCAGCGCCACGATCGGGCCGGCCAGCAGCGCCACCGCCAGCGCGAGTGGCACCAGCAGGGTGAGAACCCAGGTGAGCAGCGCCCCGGTGGTCCGGGCAACCGCCCCCCGGTCCGCCGCCGCCACCGGAGCGGCCAGCAGTGGCACCACCAGGCTGGCGAGGGCACCGCCGGCGACCATCTCGAAGATCACGTTCGGAGCGGCGTTCGCCACCACGTACGTAGCACCAAGATCGGTGGGCGCGAGCGTCCAGGTGAACACGGCGGTACGACCGAAGCCGGCGAGCCGACTGACCACGGTGAGTACGGCGATCAGTGCGGCGGCCCCAGCTACTCGGCCGGCGGCGGCGTACGGGGCCGGTTTCGTCACGTCAGTCGGCGCGACGGCCCAGCGCGTCCAGCTCGCGCAGCCCGGGGGTCTGCTGGATGACCTGGGTGAAGCTGATCCGCTCGCTGGCGGCGGTGAGACCGGCGAGGACGGCGAGCAGAGCGGCCCGGCCGGCCGGTCCGGTGCGCGCCGCGAGCGTGACGCCGAGCAGCGCACCGAGCGCGTTGGCGCCGCTGTCGCCGAGCATCACCTCCTCGTCGAGGTCCGCGGGGAGCAGCCCGGCGGCGGCGCCGGCAGCACCGGCGACGATCCCGCCGTGCGGGCTTGTCACCAACGGTGCGCCGAGCAACAGCCCGGACTTCACCGCCCGTCCCGGCCGCAGGTCGAGCAGGTTGATCAGGTTGGCGGTGCCGGCGATCACACCCGCACCGAGGAGGACGTCCACGCCCCGGCCGACCGTGCCCTGCCGCTGCCGACGCGGATGCCGGGCGACGGTCGGGTCACCGGCGAGCAGCCCGGCGGCGGCCAGCCCCGCCGCGCCCACACCGACGACCTTGACCAGGCCGGCGGTGATCCGTCCCTCGCGCAGCGCAGCGAGGTGCCCGGCGAAGCCCTTGGCGGCCTTCTGCTCCGGCCGCGCGCCGACCACGTCGTCGTAGAGTCCCACCGTCCCGGCGCCGAGGCCGGCGACCAGGGCCGCCCCACCGGCAGCGGCACCCGGTGCGCCGGCGGCACCGGCGACGGCGGCACCGGCGGCGAGCGCCGGCCCGGCCGCGAGGGTCACCGGCCGGCCCCGAAAGTTCGTCCGCTCCAACGCTGGGCCCGCCGGTGAGGTCCGCACCCCACGCAGGGCGTAACGGGCGACGGCGGCGCCGGCACCGGCGACGACGAGACGACCAAACCAGCTCACGTCGTCACCTCACACCTCGCGGTAAGCACATGATCCGCTTGGCGGTTGCCCGCGGCGGGCTGCTCGGCACGCTCACTCACACCGACTCCCTCCGGTTGGCGGGCCAGGGCCTGATGTTGATCGTCACGATCATTGGGGCAGTCTAGGAACCAGCGACGCGGCGTTGTCGCCGACACCATAGTGACCCGCCTTGTCCTCGTTGACCTGCTGTGCCAGGGCGAGCGCGGTGACCAACTGCCCCTGGACGGTGTTGGCGTTGTCGACGGTGGAGATCCTTCCGGCCAGCACCGCGTCGCCCCGGACGAAGGCCACCAGGTTCCCGCCTTCCGAGCCGTTGCCGCCGACCACGGTCGCGCCGGTCCGATCGAACTGCTCGGTGACCTTGACCACCGACTCGTCCTTCTTCGAGGAGTCCTTGTCCGAGTACGGCTGGCCGCTGACCACCACGACCGCCTCCGCTGACTGGGTGAGCCGCTCGGAGGTGGTGAGGTAGTTGGCGTTGGTGTAGGCGGCCAGCACGGCCCGCCGGTCGGCCTCACTGATCGGTGTCGCCTCCGGCACCCCGTCCAGCAGCACCGTGGCCAGCAGCGCGCTGGAGGTCTCCACACCATTCCCATTGCCGGGCAGGTTGGTGGTCGGCGCGTTGGTGGGACGGGCCGCGGTGACGGCCAGTTCCAGCAGGTCGTTGTTGTTCTCCGGGTTGATGAACTTGTCCTGCAGGTCAACCCGGCCGACCACGTCGGCGTTGCCGAGCTGAAGCATATTGACCACGCCATCGGTGTGCTTACGCCCCGTCGGCAGGCTGAGCACCAGCACCCGCTTGCCGGTGAGCCGGCCTGGCATGACCACTGCGGCCAACTCGGCGGCGAAGTCATCCTCGCGGGTCAACTCCTCCTCGAGGTTGTTGACCGCCTGACGCAGCACCTGGTTGTCTTTCCGCAACTCATTGACGTTGTCATTGAGAGCGTCCGCCACCGGCCCGTTGAGCGCGGTGGTACCAACCACCAGGCCGATCGCCAGCGCCAGGAAGACCGCGGTCAGGGACACCACGTGGTACCGGAAGTTGATCACACCTGCAGCCTCTTTGTCGGGTGGACGGCGTCAGAAGAGCCGTTCCAGCTGGAACACAAAATTGTTCCACCACTCGGAGACCACACCCAGGTACGCCTTGCCGACGGTGGAGACCGCCACGGCCGAGGCCATCGCGGCAATCGCGGACAGCACCAGCAGCAGCAGTGAGGATCCGGAGATGCTCTGCCGGTAGAGCCGGCTCACACCCTTGGCGTCAACCAGTTTGCCGCCAACCTTCAGCCGGGTGAGAAAGGTCGACGCCATCCCACCCCGTCCCTTGTCCAGGAACTCGACGAGCGTGGCGTGCGTGCCGACCGCCACCAGGAGCGAGGCGCCCTTCTCGTCGGCGAGCAGCATCGCCAGGTCCTCGCTGGTGGCGGCGGCGGGAAAGGTGACTGCCGGGACACCGAGGCCATTGACCCGGGTCAGCCCGGGTGCCCGGCCATCCGGGTAGGCGTGCACCACGACCTCGGCGCCGCAACGCAGCACGTCGTCGGTCACCGAATCCATGTCACCGATGATCATGTCGGGTGGATAGCCGGCCTCGACCAGGGCGTCCGCCCCGCCGTCAACGCCGATGAGCACCGGCTTGAACTCCCGGATGTACGGGCGCAGCACATCCAGGTCGGCCTTGTAGTCGTAGCCACGCACCACGATCAGGCAGTGCCGGCCCTGAATCTCGGTGCGAATGTCCGGCACACCCACCCCGTACAGCAGCAGGTCCCGCTCCTGCTTCAGGTAGACCATGGTGTTCGCGGCGAACGCCTCCAGCTGGACCGACAGCCCCTCCCGGGCATCGGCCATCGCCTTCCCGATGGTCTCCGCATCCTGCAGGTCACCGTGGGCCACCGGCTCTTCGCCCAGATAGACCGTGTTGCCCTCGATCCGGACGGTGTCGCCTTCCTGGATCCGTTCGAAGACGCCCTCGCCCAGGTCGTCCAGGAGCGGGATGCCGGCCTCGATCAGCACTTCCGGGCCAAGGTTGGGATAGCGGCCCGAGACCGACGGCTTGGCGTTGAGGACGGCCCCGACACCGACCGCGACCAGTGAGTCGGCGGCGACCCGGTCCAGGTCGACGTGGTCGATCACCGCGACGTCACCGGGGCGAAGCCGGCCAACCAGACGTTTGGTGCGACGGTCCAGGCGGGCGGTGCCGCCGGCCCGGCCCGGCTCGGCGGGTCGGTGCCAACGCAACGTGGGTAGACGCATCGTAACCATCCTGGCATGTGAAGCGGGCGACCTTCACGCGACATGCCTTGCGCGGGCCGCCAGTCCAGACAAGCACACTACGGCCCGGAGCCGCGTGCCGGTGACGCCGCCCCGGCCGGTGTTACACCCGCCGCTCCCGCGCCGCCACAGCCAGTAACTCCTCGGCGTGCGCGATTCCCAGGTCCGAATCCGGCAAACCGGCAAGCATACGGGCGAGTTCCCGCGCCCTTTCGGTGTCCTCGACCACCCGCACCCCACTGGTCGTCACCGCACCACCGGTGTCCTTCGCCACCACCAGGTGCCGGTTCGCGAACGCGGCGACCTGGGGCAGATGGGTGACGACGAGCACTTGGTGGCTGCGAGCCAGCCGGGCCAGTCGACGGCCGATCTCCACCGCGGCCTGGCCACCAACCCCGGCGTCAACCTCGTCGAAAACGAGCGTCGGCGGGCCGCCCGAGCCGGCGAAGACCACCTCGATGGCGAGCATCACCCGGGACAGCTCACCGCCGGAGGCGCCCCGCTGCAGCGGCAGTGCGGGCGCACCCGGATGTGCCAGTAGGCGCAGCTCCACCTCGTCGCCGCCGTCCGACCCGACCCCGACCTCGACGCCGTTGACCGAAAGGCCGGGTTCGGACTTGCCCACTGGGCGGGGCAACACCCCCACCTCGACCCGAGAGTGCGGCATGGCCAACCCCGCCAGCTCGGTGGTGACCTGGGCCGCGAACCGGGTCGCTGCCTCCTGTCGCGCCACCGACACCCGACCGGCCAACTCGGCCACCTCGCCGGCCAGCCGAGACACCTCCCGGTCCAACTCGTCAAGCAGTTCGTCCGAGGAATCTAGATCGGACAGCTGGGCCCGGGCCCGCTCGGCCCAGACGATCACCCCGTCGGTGTCGTCGGCGTACTTGCGGGTCAGCGCACGTAACGCGGCCCGCCGCTCGTAGACGGCCTGCAACCGCGCCGGATCAGCGTCGAGCCCCGCCAGGTACGTCGACAACTCCGCGGAGACATCTGCGACCAGCGTCGCCGCCTCCTCCAAACGCGTCGCCAGCTCCCCCAGGGCGGGGTCGGTGCCGGACTGCCCATCCAGGGTACGGCGGGCAGTGCCGAGTAACGTTGTGACATCCGGGGTGTCCTCGGCAGCCTCCATCCCCCCGGCCACGCACTGCTGGGCCAACCGCGCCGCCGTCCGCAGCCCCTCGGCGTGCTCCAGCCGCTGCGCCTCCGCCTTGAGCTCGTCGTCCTCGCCCGGCTGCGGATCAACCCGGGTGATCTCGTCGAGACCGAGGCGTAGCAGGTCGGCCTCCCGATTCCGCTCCCGCGCGTTCCGACGCCGGCTGGCCAGGTCGTCCACCACCGACCGCCACCGGGTATACACCTCGCGCAGCGCGTCGAGCAGCTTCTCGTGCTCCGGACCGGCGAACCGGTCGAGCGCGGCGCGCTGCTCGGCCGGGCGCAGCAGCCGCAGTTGGTCGGACTGACCGTGCACCGCGAGCACCTGCTCGCCCACCTCGGCGAGCATCGACACCGGCATGCTGCGGCCGCCGAGATGGCCACGAGAACGGCCCTCTGTGGTGACGGTGCGGCTGAGCAACACCGAACCGTCCTCGTCCGGCTCACCGCCCGCGTCGATGACCCGAGTGGATACGGTCTCGGCCACCCGTCCGGCCAGCCGCAGTCGACCCTCGACCACCGCACGGCCGGGCTCGGCCCGCACCCGCCCGGCGTCGGCGCGCCCGCCAAAGAGCAGGCCGAGACCGGTCACCACCATGGTCTTACCCGCACCGGTCTCACCGGTGATCACGTTCATACCGCCGGTCAACGGCAGCGTCGTGTCCTCGATGACGCCCAGTCCGGTGATGCGTAGCTCTTCCAGCACAGCATCCGACAGTAGACGCGGTGCCCGACGCTTGACCAGTCGACAGTCGCGGGCACCGGCGGTGGCAGCTCAGTGTCGGCTGCCCCGCCAACCCTGCACCGGCAGATCAAACTTGGCTACCAGCCGGTCGGTGAACGGCCGGGCCGTCAGCTGCACGATCCGCACCGGCAGGGCCCCGCGCCGCACCGTCACCCGCGCGCCCGGCGGAAGGTCGTACACCCGCCGTCCGTCACAGCAGAGCACCGCGAGACTGGTGAAGGGGTCCACGGTGATGGCGAAGGTGGACGTGGGCGCCGTGACCAACGGCCGGCTGAAGAGCGCGTGCGCGCTGATCGGCACCAGCAACAGGGCCTCCACCTCGGGCCACACAACCGGGCCACCGCCGGAGAACGCGTAGGCCGTGGAGCCGGTGGGAGTGGCGCAGACGACTCCGTCACAGCCGTAGCGGGACAGCGGCCGCCCGTCAACGTCAACGAGGAGCTCGAGCATCTGGGCCCGCTCCCCCTTCTCGACGCTGATCTCGTTCAACGCCCAGGACTCGATCGTCGGTCCACCGTCGAACTCGGCCGTCACATCCAGCGTGAGCCGTTCGTCCACCGTATAGTTGCGACCCACCACGTCCCGGACCACAGCGTCCAGATGATCGATCTCAGCCTCGGCGAGAAAGCCGACCTTCCCGAGGTTGATCCCCAGTAGTGGCACCTTCGCCGGCCGCGCCAGCTCGGCGGCCCGCAGGAACGTACCGTCCCCACCCAACGCGAAGACGATCTCAGCGCCCTCCGCGGCTTCCGGACCAGTCACCGGAACCGCCCCGGGGAGGTCGAGGTCCTCGGCCTCCTCGGCGAGAACGCGAATGACGAAGCCAGCCGCGATCAAGTCCCCGGCCACCGCCCGTGCGTGTTCGGTGCTGCGCCGCCGCCCGGTGTGCGTCACCAGCAGCGCGGTCCGGTTCACCGCGCCCGCCGTACCGTCCGGGGCCCGTCACCGGCCCTGCGCACCACCCGCCTCGCCCGCACGCTCACCCCACTACCTCCTCCGTCACCGTGCCGGACCGACCGCCGGTGGCCCCGGCCGTCACCACCGCCCGCACCCGCTCCGGGTCAGCCGCAGGCGCGTCCCGGCGTAACCATACGAAGAACTCGACGTTTCCGCTGGGCCCCGGCAACGGGCTCGCACAGACATCAGCGAGACCCAACCCCAGTTGGGCCGCCGCAGCAGCCACCTCCAGCACCGCCTCGACGCGCAGCGCTGGGTCACGCACCACACCACCGGCGCCGACTCGATCGCGCCCCACCTCGAACTGCGGTTTCACCATCAACGCCAGATCGCCGCCCGGGCTGGTACAAGCCGCCAGGGCCGGCAACACCAGCCGCAGGGAGATGAACGACAGGTCGGCGACGGTAAGGTCAACCGGCCCGTCGATCGCCGCCGGGGTAAGGGTGCGCACGTTGGTCCGCTCGAAGACGCGTACCCGCTCGTCGTTGCGCAGTGGCCAGGCGAGCTGCCCGTACCCGACATCAACAGCCACCACCTCGGCCGCATCGGCGCGCAGCAGCACATCGGTGAAACCACCGGTGGACGCGCCGGCGTCGAGGCAGCGCCGCCCGGCGGCGGTCAGCCCACCCGGGCCGAAGGCGGCCAGGGCACCAGCCAGCTTGTGCCCGCCCCGCGAAACATACTCTGAGGCCGGGTCCGCTCCGGTGACCAGCAGCGGATCGGCGGGGTCGACCAGCGCGGCAACCTTGCGGGCCGGGACCCCGCGTAGCTTAACGCGACCAGCCTCCACCAAGGCGGCGGCCTGCTCGCGCGATCTGGCCAGGCCGCGGCGAACGAGCTCCGCGTCCAACCGGGTACGACGTGCCATACCTGCTTCTCCGGCTCCTAGGACTGGTCAATGCTGGCGAGGGTTTCCCGCAGCGTTTCGTATGCCGCCTCATACTGCGCGATCTGGTCCGCCAGGGGCAGTCCCGCAGCGTTGCGCACCGCCTGCACGGCGGCGTCAACCGCCGGGTTCGACGCCGCCGTCTCACCCCCGGCACTCCCGGCGACCCCAGCCGGGGCCGCTGGTCGCGGCGCCCCCGCACCACCGGCTGGAGAAGCGCCCGGTGGCGGACCGGGGCGGGGCAGGCCGGTCACGGCCGCCCGCCGGCGAAGCCCGACCGGCGGTGGCGGGCGCTCACTCCGGGCCGCCCGGCTGCTTCTGACGCGGCGCCCTCTTCGCCGACCGCGGTTCCGCCGACATCTCCGTTGCCGGCCGGACGGTCCCGGGCTTTCCTGGCAATGCCTCCTTCGCGACCGCCTTCTTTGCGACCGTCGTCTTCGCGGCTGCCTTCTTCGTCACCGCCTTCTTCACGACCGCCTGCTTCGCCGGGCTGGACGCGGTCACGGTGCGTCCAGGCGAAGGGTCCGCCTCCCGAAGCTGCCGCTCCAGCTCTCGTACCCGCCGGGTCAGCTCGGTCACCTCGTCGGCGGTGGCGAGGCCGACAGCCCCGAGCACCCGTTCGACCTCGAACCGGACAAGCTTGGTCAGCGCTTCCCGGTTGGCCGCACTGGTGGAGACCAACTCCTCGACAAACGCCTGAAGTTGGACCGCGGTAGCGCCGCCAGCGCCGACCAGCCGCAGCGCCGTCTCCTGGGCCTTCCGCCGAGGCGCCTCCGTCAGGCCCATGGCCACCGCAAGATAGGAACGCCACGCGTCCTGCATGCCTGAGTCCTTCCACGAGAGGGGGTGTGCGGTCCTCACGCTACCGGCGTGGCCAGGCCACCCGTGCGGTACGGTGCCGGAGAGTGGTGTGGCGAGTTGTGGAGGCGATGTGGCTAGCGTTGACGAGTGCCGGCAGGCGTTGCGGGACCTCACCACTCGGCTGAACGGCAACGCCGAGGCGGTGCGCGAGCACGTCGGCCTGGACCGGACGCTGGCCTGCCGCATCACCGACCTGGACGCCGCGTTCCACGGCCGGCTCACCGACGGCCAGCTAACCGACCTCGCCGACGGTGACGACCCGAAGGCCAAGATCGCCCTGAGCACCACCAGCGAGGACCTCCTCGCCCTGGTCCGCGGGGAACTGGACATCACCCGCGCGGTGGCGTCTCGACGGGTGTCCATCAAAGCCAACCCGTTCGACTTGATCAAGCTTCGCAAACTGCTCGGGTCGACCTGAGCGCAGCCCTGTGCACCACCCTCGCCGGAACTGCTCAGCCGGACAACAGACCGAACGTCGCGAGCGCCCGCTCAGCCGCCGAGGAGACCGCCCGCACCGGCGATGACCGTGCGGAGGACCACGCCGCCGCGCAGAGCGCCGGCAGCGCATCCAATGGACGGCCCGCACCAGACAGCTCCAGCCGGCCGTCGCGGACCGTCGCGGACCACCCATCGGCCTCCGCCGGCCCTGGCACCCGCACCACCGCGGTCGACTCGAAGAGCCCCGCCAGGTCCACTGACACAAACGTCGGCCGATGCTCCGGCGCGGCAGCCAGCAGCTCGGCCACGTCGCTGACACCAGTCAACACCAACAAGCTGTCCAGCCCCGCTCGAACCGCACCCTCGATGTCGGTGTCCAGGCGGTCACCGACGACCAGGGCACGCCCCCCGTTGGCTCGGCGGGAGGCGGCGACGAAGAGCTCCGGCGCCGGCTTACCCACGATCAGATCCGGGTCCCGACCAAGCGCGATCCGCACCGCGGCGACCAAGGCACCATTGCCGGGTAGTGGACCCCGTTTGCTGGGCAGCGTGCGGTCGGTGTTGGTGGCGACCCAGGTCGCCCCGCCCCGAATCGCCGCCGTTGCCTCAGCCAGGTCAGCCCAGCCGACCTGCGGCCCATAGCCCTGAACCACTGCCACCGGCCCATCCTCGGCCCGCTCGACCGGGGTAAGCCCAGCGGCGCGGATCTCGGCACGCAGCGCCTCCGCCCCCACGACCAGGATCTGCGTCCCGGCCGAATGCCGCTCGCGGAGCAACTGCGCGGTCGCTGCCGCGGAGGTCAGCACCTCCTCGGGATGGGCAGCGATACCCATACCGGTGAGCAGGTCGGCAACCTCACTGGACCGACGAGACGCGTTGTTCGTGGCGTAGGCGACCGCCCGCTCTTCGGCATGCAGCTGGCGCACCGCCTCGATCGCCCCGGGGATCGGCTGGTCAACCAGGTAGATCACCCCGTCCAGGTCAAAGATGACCAGGGCGTACCCGTCAACCAGCCGACTTCCCCCGGTCAGCGTCACTTCCCGGTACCCGCCTCATCGCCGTCCACAGGGCTTTCCGAGTCGCCACCGGAGCGCTGCGTACCGAGGCCGCTCGGGTCGCCAGCACCGTCGTCGGGGGTGTCGTCAGCACGGTCTTGGGGCCCGGTGGACCCGGCGTCGGGTGCTTGCCCGTCCACGGGTTCCGCATCCGGCTGTTCCGACCCAGCGCCGAGGGCACCGGGGTCAGTGGCGGCGTCCTCGACCTCGTCCTCCTCGTCGCCCTCGATCATCACCCCGTCGAGCTCCAACAGGCGCTCGGCCGCATCGGTCGCCCCATCAGTGTCGACCTCCGCCGCACGGGAGAACCACTCTCGGGCCTCCTCACGCCGGCCCACCGCGAGCAGCGCATCGGCGTACGCGTACCGCAGCCGTACCGTCCACGGCTCCGTCGCCTCCCCGGTCAACTCCGGCACCTGGAGCATCGCCACTGCGGCATCCTTCTGACCCAGGTCGCCCCGTGCGCCAGCAGCAACGATCAGTAGCTCCCCGGCGACCGCGCGGTCCAGTTCCTTCCGGTCCGCGCCCCGATACAGATCAATCGCCCGCTCCGGACGGCCGAGCGCCCGCTCGCAGTCAGCGAGCACCGCAAGGTGACTCTGCAGGCCGGTCATCCGGTGGTACGTCCGCAGTTCGGCGACCGCCGTCTGCCACTCACCAGCGTGGTACGCGGCCAGGCCGACTGCCTCACGGACGGCAGCGATACGGGCGGCAAGCCGCCGGGCTGCGAGGGCATGGGCCAGCGCCTCAGCCGGGTCCTCGTCGATCAGCTGGCCGACTGCAACCAGGTGCCGGGCCACCTTCTCGGCGGTCGGCTTGGCTAGGGCGAGCAGTTCGGCACGAACATCTTTGTCCAGGTCGGTAGCGACGATCTCCTCAGGAAGCTCCGGTCCTACCGGGGCGTCAGGCTCAGATCGGCGCTCCGCACGACGGTCGCGACCCCGGTAGTCATCCCGGTCACCGCCCCGGTAGCCACCCTCGCGACGGTCACCATCCCGGTCACCACCGCGGAAGCCGCCCTCACGACGCTCACCACCGCGGAAGCCATCCCGGTCACCGCCGCGGTAGCCGCCTTCACGGCGGTCACCACCGCGCTCGCCACCGCGGAAGCCACCCTCACGGCGCTCACCACCGCGGAAGCTGCCCTCGCGACGGTCACCACCGCGCTCACCGCCGCGGAAGCCACCCTCACGGCGCTCACCACCGCGGAAGCTGCCCTCGCGACGGTCACCACCGCGCTCACCGCCGCGGAAGCCACCCTCACGGCGCTCACCACCGCGGAAGCCATCCCGGTCACCACCGCGGAAGCCGCCCTCGCGACGGTCACCACCGCGCTCACCGCCGCGATAGCCACCCTCACGGCGCTCACCACCGCGGAAGCCATCCCGGTCACCACCGCGGAAGCCGCCCTCGCGACGCTCACCGCCGCGGTAGCCGCCTTCACGGCGGTCACCACCGCGCTCGCCACCGCGATAGCCACCCTCACGACGGTCACCACCGCGCTCGCCACCGCGGAAGCCACCCTCACGACGGTCACCACCGCGCTCGCCACCGCGGAAGCCACCCTCACGACGCTCACCACCGCGGTAACCATCCCGGTCACCACCGCGGAAGCCGCCCTCGCGACGATCACCACCGCGGTAGCCGCCTTCACGACGCTCACCACCGCGGAAGCCATCCCGGTCACCACCGCGGTAGCCGCCTTCACGGCGGTCACCACCGCGCTCGCCGCCCTCGCGACGCTCGCCTCCGCGGTAACCACGTTCGCCGCTGCGTTCGGCGGCTCGGTCATCCCGGTAGGAGGGACGGCCGTCACGACGTGACGCACCGTCACGACCAGCTGATCGGTCTTCGTGTCGACGGGAGCGGTCGCCGCCGTGCGGTCCTGAGTTCACAGGTTCATCCTTCCTGATTAGGCCGGTGGTGGCGGCACGCAG
>NZ_JBXEDG010000014.1:0-5471 GCF_056820975.1 Salinispora sp. CH2A1_6 | reverse complement strand
TGAGGGCCGACCCGGGTAGGGTCGGCCCTCAACTGAAGTTTTGCCCGGCGGTGTCCTACTCTCCCACACCCTCCCGAGTGCAGTACCATCGGCGCTGGAGGGCTTAGCTTCCGGGTTCGGAATGTAACCGGGCGTTTCCCCTCCGCCATGACCGCCGTAACACTTATCGACATATCAAACACACCCAACACCACAGGCAATGTTTGTTTGCCAAGAGTTACACAGTGGACGCGCAGCAACTTAGTAATCAAGTCCTCGGCCTATTAGTACCGGTCAACTGAACCCGTTACCGAGCTTACATTTCCGGCCTATCAACCCAGTCGTCTAGCTGGGGGCCTTACCCCACCAAAGGTGGATGGGATACCTCATCTTGAAGCAGGCTTCCCGCTTAGATGCTTTCAGCGGTTATCCCTTCCGAACGTAGCTAACCAGCCGTGCCCCTGGCGGGACAACTGGCACACCAGAGGTTCGTCCGTCCCGGTCCTCTCGTACTAGGGACAGCCCTTCTCAAGTATCCTACGCGCACGGCGGATAGGGACCGAACTGTCTCACGACGTTCTAAACCCAGCTCGCGTACCGCTTTAATGGGCGAACAGCCCAACCCTTGGGACCTGCTACAGCCCCAGGATGCGACGAGCCGACATCGAGGTGCCAAACCATCCCGTCGATATGGACTCTTGGGGAAGATCAGCCTGTTATCCCCGGGGTACCTTTTATCCGTTGAGCGACACCGCTTCCATTCGCCAGTGCCGGATCACTAGTCCCGACTTTCGTCCCTGCTCGACCCGTCAGTCTCACAGTCAAGCTCCCTTGTGCACTTACACTCAACACCTGATTGCCAACCAGGCTGAGGGAACCTTTGGGCGCCTCCGTTACCCTTTAGGAGGCAACCGCCCCAGTTAAACTACCCACCAGACACTGTCCCTGAACCGGATAACGGTCCGAAGTTAGATACCCAAACCAACCAGAGTGGTATTTCAAGATTGCCTCCACATGCACTGGCGTGCACACTTCACCGGCTCCCACCTATCCTACACAAGCTAATTCGGATACCAATGTCAAGCTATAGTAAAGGTCCCGGGGTCTTTCCGTCCTGCCGCGCGTAACGAGCATCTTTACTCGTAATGCAATTTCGCCGGGCCTGTGGTTGAGACAGTGGGGAAGTCGTTACGCCATTCGTGCAGGTCGGAACTTACCCGACAAGGAATTTCGCTACCTTAGGATGGTTATAGTTACCACCGCCGTTTACTGGCGCTTAAGTTCTCCGCTTCGCCCCGAAAGACTAACAGGTCCCCTTAACGTTCCAGCACCGGGCAGGCGTCAGTCCATATACATCGAATTACTTCTTCGCATGGACCTGTGTTTTTAGTAAACAGTCGCTTCCCCCTGCTCTCTGCGGCCATACAACGCTCCAGCAGCACGTGCCTTCACGTCTCCGGCCCCCCTTCTCCCAAAGTTACGGGGGCAATTTGCCGAGTTCCTTAACCACAGTTCACCCGATCGCCTTGGTATTCTCTACCTGACCACCTGTGTCGGTTTAGGGTACGGGCCGCTCGGAACTCGCTAGAGGCTTTTCTCGACAGCATAGGATCACTGACTTCACCTGAATCGGCTCGGCATCACGTCTCAGCCACACGCGCCGCGGATTTACCTACGACACAGCCTACACGCTTACCCCGGCACAACCACCGGCCGGGCTCAGCTACCTTCCTGCGTCACCCCATCGCTTGACTACTACCCGCCAGGTTCCCACGCTCCCCCAGCACAGTCCGAAGACCACACCAAGCTCGGATGGTTAGCACAACGAGGTTCATCAGGGACGCTCCTTCGCGGGTACGGGAATATCAACCCGTTATCCATCGACTACGCCTCTCGGCCTCGCCTTAGGCCCCGACTCACCCAGGGCGGATTAACCTGGCCCTGGAACCCTTGGTCATCCGGCGGAAGGGTTTCTCACCCTTCTTTCGCTACTCATGCCTGCATTCTCACTCGCACCGCGTCCACAACTCGATCACTCGGCTGCTTCACCCCCGGCACGACGCTCCCCTACCCATCCACACACCTACACACAACCCAAAGGCCATGCGAAGTACACGCGTGAATGCCACAGCTTCGGCGGTGTGCTTGAGCCCCGCTACATTGTCGGCGCGGAACCACTTGACCAGTGAGCTATTACGCACTCTTTCAAGGATGGCTGCTTCTAAGCCAACCTCCTGGTTGTCTATGCGACCCCACATCCTTTTCCACTTAGCACACGCTTAGGGGCCTTAGCTGGTGATCTGGGCTGTTTCCCTCTCGACTACGAAGCTTATCCCCCGCAGTCTCACTGCCGCGCTCTCACTTACCGGCATTCGGAGTTTGGCTGATTTCGGTAAGCTTGTAGGCCCCCTAGACCATCCAGTGCTCTACCTCCGGCAAGAAACACACGACGCTGCACCTAAATGCATTTCGGGGAGAACCAGCTATCACGGAGTTTGATTGGCCTTTCACCCCTAACCACAGGTCATCCCCCAACTTTTCAACGTTGGTGGGTTCGGCCCTCCACGCAGTCTTACCCACGCTTCAGCCTGCCCATGGCTAGATCACTCCGCTTCGGGTCTAGGACACGCGACTCTGACGCCCTATTCAGACTCGCTTTCGCTACGGCTCCCCCACCCGGGTTAACCTCGCCACATGCCACTAACTCGCAGGCTCATTCTTCAAAAGGCACGCCGTCACCCCACAAAGAGGCTCCGACGGATTGTAGGCGAACGGTTTCAGGTACTATTTCACTCCCCTCCCGGGGTACTTTTCACCATTCCCTCACGGTACTATCCGCTATCGGTCACCAGGAAGTATTTAGGCTTACCAGATGGTCCTGGCAGATTCACGGCAGATTACAGGAGTCCGCCGCTACTCGGGAACACCCACAGGAGACTGGCAGTTTTCACCTACCGGACTTTCACCGTCTACGGTCAGCCATTCCAGACTGTTCAACTAACCACCAGCTTTATCACTCCCCACACGAGTGTCAGCCCGTGCCGCAGGGTCCCACAACCCCGACAACGCAACCCCTGACAGGTATCACACGCCGCCGGTTTAGCCCCAATCCGCTTTCGCTCGCCACTACTCACGGAATCACATATTGTTTTCTCTTCCTACGGGTACTGAGATGTTTCACTTCCCCGCGTTCCCTCCACACACCCTATGAGTTCAGGTGCAGGTGACACCACATGACTGATGCCGGGTTCCCCCATTCGGACACCCTGGGATCACAGCTCGGTTGACAGCTCCCCCAGGCCTATCGCGGCCTCCCACGTCCTTCATCGGCTCCTGGTGCCAAGGCATCCACCGTTCGCCCTTGACAACTTGACCACAAAGATGCTCGCGTCCACTGTGTAATTCTCAACAAACAACCAACCCGCAACCACCACCCCGCACCAGCAACACCAACCCCACCCCCACAAGGGCAGAACCAGCACCCGGTATACGAGACAAGCCACGCCAGGCAAACCACCACCCCCGCAACACCACCAACCGGCGACATCACAGGAACAACGGCCCAAGAAACAACCACACGGTCATTCCTTCAGGACCCAACAGGGTGTCCAACGCCAACCCCAGCCGCATCATCAACCCCTTCCAACCACCCCCCGAAGAGAGCGTGTACAAGAGCATCAAACCGCTGCCAAAACTGACTAGCCAGTGTCTCCGACCAATGAGCACCCCATCACCCAACACAGGCAACCGAGGCTCCATACCGCCCTTCGACGGATGGCGCTCCTTAGAAAGGAGGTGATCCAGCCGCACCTTCCGGTACGGCTACCTTGTTACGACTTCGTCCCAATCGCCAGCCCCACCTTCGACGGCTCCCCCCACAAGGGTTAGGCCACCGGCTTCGGGTGTTGCCGACTTTCGTGACGTGACGGGCGGTGTGTACAAGGCCCGGGAACGTATTCACCGCAGCGTTGCTGATCTGCGATTACTAGCGACTCCGACTTCACGGGGTCGAGTTGCAGACCCCGATCCGAACTGAGACCGGCTTTTTGGGATTCGCTCCACCTCACGGTATCGCAGCCCATTGTACCGGCCATTGTAGCATGCGTGAAGCCCTGGACATAAGGGGCATGATGACTTGACGTCATCCCCACCTTCCTCCGAGTTGACCCCGGCAGTCTTCGATGAGTCCCCGCCATAACGCGCTGGCAACATCGAACAAGGGTTGCGCTCGTTGCGGGACTTAACCCAACATCTCACGACACGAGCTGACGACAGCCATGCACCACCTGTCACCGGCCCCGAAGGACCCCCCATCTCTGAAGGATTTCCGGCGATGTCAAACCCAGGTAAGGTTCTTCGCGTTGCATCGAATTAATCCGCATGCTCCGCCGCTTGTGCGGGCCCCCGTCAATTCCTTTGAGTTTTAGCCTTGCGGCCGTACTCCCCAGGCGGGGCGCTTAATGCGTTAGCTGCGGCACAGAGAACCGGAGAGGCCCCCCACACCTAGCGCCCAACGTTTACAGCGTGGACTACCAGGGTATCTAATCCTGTTCGCTCCCCACGCTTTCGCTCCTCAGCGTCAGTATCGGCCCAGAGACCCGCCTTCGCCACCGGTGTTCCTCCTGATATCTGCGCATTTCACCGCTACACCAGGAATTCCAGTCTCCCCTACCGAACTCTAGCCTGCCCGTATCGACTGCAAGCCCGAAGTTGAGCCACGGGTTTTCACAGTCGACGCGACAAGCCGCCTACGAGCTCTTTACGCCCAATAAATCCGGACAACGCTCGCGCCCTACGTCTTACCGCGGCTGCTGGCACGTAGTTGGCCGGCGCTTCTTCTGCAGGTACCGTCACAAACGCTTCGTCCCTGCTGAAAGAGGTTTACAACCCGAAGGCCGTCATCCCTCACGCGGCGTCGCTGCATCAGGCTTCCGCCCATTGTGCAAGATTCCCCACTGCTGCCTCCCGTAGGAGTCTGGGCCGTGTCTCAGTCCCAGTGTGGCCGGTCGCCCTCTCAGGCCGGCTACCCGTCGCCGCCTTGGTAGGCCATTACCCCACCAACAAGCTGATAGGCCGCGAGTCCATCCCAAGCCGAAAAATCTTTCCACCAACCACCATGCGGCAGCCAGTCATATCCGGTATTAGCCCCGGTTTCCCGGGGTTATCCCAAAGCCTGGGGCAGGTTACTCACGTGTTACTCACCCGTTCGCCGCTCGAGTACCCCGAAGGGCCTTTCCGCTCGACTTGCATGTGTTAAGCACGCCGCCAGCGTTCGTCCTGAGCCAGGATCAAACTCTCCAACAAAAACTTGAAGAAAATCCCAGCAACAAAAAACAATTTGCTGCCAAATTCAAGCCCAAGCCAACCCACCAAAAAGGCAGACCAACCCAGACCAAAACGGCACTGGCTTTCCAAACACCCTGTTGAGTTCTCAAAGAACAACCACACACCCTCAGAACCCCAAACCAGGGCCCCTCCGGAGGCAACCGCTC
>NZ_JBXEDG010000013.1:0-554507 GCF_056820975.1 Salinispora sp. CH2A1_6 | reverse complement strand
ATGGCGTGCCATCGGGCAACCGGAACGGTTCCCGTGCCTGGTAGCCGTGCTTGGCGTAGAGCTCGGCGGCCAGCTCGCTGGACGCCTCCAGATATCCGGGCATCCGGTTGGCGTCCAGCCACGCGTGGTGGTGCCGCAACAGCGCGGTGCCCACTCCCTGGCCCTGCCGGTCCGGCTGCACGGCGAGGAAGGCGAGGTGATGGTGGTCGGGCTGCGGATGGTTCGCGGCGAAGAGCTCATCGAGGTGGACGAAGCGATCCGTCCACTCACCGCACACCGCGGCGAGCCGGGCATCGTAGTCCGGCGGCGGCGGCGCCGGCTCTGCACCGATCGAGGGGAACCAGACGGCCACCCCGGTCAGGTCGGTGGTACCGAAGACCAGGCCGTGCCGCATCGCATGGTCGACCAAGATCTCGAACTGTCCGGCGATCACCGCCTCCCGCTTGCTGTCGTCGGGCACCAGCCAGCGCGGCTGGTCGAGCACCAGGAACGCCGCGGCGATCCGCTCCGCGACCAGCTGCGTCCGTTCCGGCCCGAGCTGCTCGACACCGATGCCGGTCACCGCCGGGCCTCCGCCCGATCCGACGCTGCTGGCAGGGGATCGGTCGTCTCCGGCAGGACCGTGGCGGCGCTCTCCGCGCCGAGCCCGATCCGGGCGTAGATAACCGGACGGCGCGACCGCAGGAACAGCCCCCACACCACGCCGAGCAGCACGGCCACCAGGTACGCGATCGGGACTCCCCAGCGCAGGGTGTGGTCGGCCGGGACGCCGAGCAGGTCAGCGAAGTTGAGCACCGCCAGGGTGAAGACGCCCAGCAACGCCACCGCGGCGAGCCCGGGTGCCACTGCCCGCCGCCACAGCGACTCCCCCTGGCCGTCGCGGGCGAAGTAGGCGATCACCGCGATCGAGGTGGTGACGATCAGCAGCAGCACCCCGAACGAGCCGCTGGTGCCGCACCAGAAGAAGAGCTGCACGATCGGGTCCCACCCGTTGACCGCGTACAGCAGGATCACGAACAGGCCCAGAGCGCTCTGGGCGAGGGAGGCCATGCGAGGGGCGCCGCTGCTCGGCGAGGTGCGCCCGAAGGCCGCCGGCAGCACCCGCTCCCGGCCGAGGGCAAACGTGTACCGGGCGGTGGTGTTGTGGAAAGAGATCATCGCGGCCACCACCGACGTCAGGAACAGCACCTGGCCGATGGTCACCACCGTGTCGCCGAGGTGCTCGGCGGCCAGGTTGAAAATCAGCGCGACACTCTGCTCGCCGGCCTGCTCGGAGATCTGGTCCGGCCCGACCGCGACGGTCATGCTCCACGACGAGAGTGCGTAGAGTCCCGCGATGATCGCGATAGACAGGTAGGTGGCCACCTTCACCGTCCGGCGGGGATCCTTGCTCTCCTCGCTGAACACCACCGCTGCCTCGAACCCGACGAACCCGAGGATCGCCAGCACCAGCACCGCGCCGAGGCCGGGGACGAAGAGGTTGTCCGGTGCGAACGCGGCGAAACTGACCTGGCCACCAGCGGGGTTGCCCAGCTGGGCAAGGTCGAACACCAGGACCACTGCGATCTCGGCGAGCAGCAGCACCGCGAGGACCTTGCCGTTGATGTCCACCCGAAGCAGCCCCAGCACGGCGACGAACGCCCAGGCACCGAGGGCCACCACCCACCACTGCACGCTGACGCCGAAGAGCCGGTCCAGGACCGGTTCGGCGGCGGCGCCGATGGTGCCGTACAAGCCGACCTGCAGGGCGTTGTATGCGATCAGCGCCACCCAGGCGGCGCCGACACCGGCCGGACGACCCAACCCGCGGGAGATGTACGAGTAGAAGGCGCCGGCGTTGACCAGCCGGCGGGCCATTGTCACGTAGCCAACTGAGAAGAGGGCGAGCAACGCGGCGACCATGAGGAAGGCCAGCGGGATGCCGAGCACGCCGATGACGCCGTAGCCGGTGGTCACCACACCCGCCACCACGGTTAGTGGTGCGGCCGCGGACAGAACGAAGAAGACCACTGATGGCACACCGAGCCGGCCACGGGCCAGCGCCTCAGAGACGTTGCTCGGCTTTTCTATGGTTGCTGTCGAGGGCATAACCACTCCGGTTGAGGGACACGAGGAATGTTGTTATCGCGATCACGAGGAACCGCGCAGCACCGCCGCCCCGACAGCGGCCTCGGTCTGCGTCGCCAGTTCCTTCAACGGCGGGGGCAGCGAGGCCACCAGTTCGGTGAAGCGGTGCGCGGCTCGGGGTCCGACGCTCCACAGCACCTCCCGGCTCAGGCCTGCCGCGGCGGTCAGCCCGAGTAGCACCGCATCAGGGAGGGTCGGTGGGGGGTCCGACCGCTCCAGCAGTAGCCGCAGGCGGGTCGCCGGCCAGGCTGCCGCGTTCGGATCCACCGGGACATAGCCGACCTTGCTGCGCAGTAACCGCCGGCTCTCCTGCCGACGCAGCACGCCCGCCCGGGACAGCCGCTCCCCCACCGAGGTGGCGGCGCTCTGCGCGAGGAAACTGAGCCAGATGCGCACCGACCGGTGTTGCGCCTCGCCGACCAGTTGGTCAAGCACGGTATGGGCGAGCGCATCGGCAGGCGGCCGGGTATGGACGACCGACACCTCACCACCGGCCACAGTGATATTTCCACTGAGGATCAGCTCGGCCAGGAGGCAGCCAGCGAGCCCGAGGCCGGTGGCGGACGAGTGCAGCTTCGCCCGCCCCCGCGAATCGTTGTGGGCGATCAGGAAGAATTCGTCGGCGACCAGCAACCCGGTCCTCCCACCTATCTCATCCACAGTGATCGCAACTGGGCAAGAATGCACGGCACCGGGCTGAACTGCAACTCCCAATTAGGAGGGTTGCACTCCGTATCCGAACGACCTGGGGATCTTGTCGTGACAGACTCGGAGGGTGACCGCGAGCCCGACCGTACGCCGCCGCCGTATCGCCCGTGAACTCCGCCAGCTGCGCGAGCGCGCCAAGATGACCCTCGACGCCGCCGCGCGCCAGCTGGACATGTCCAAGAGCAACCTGTCCCGGATCGAGAACGCCCAGATTGGAATCAAGCCGCGCGACGTCCGCGCCGCCCTCGCCCTCTACCAGGTGACCGGCGCCGACGCCGAGGCACTGATCGAGATCGCCCGCGACGCCCAGCAGCGCGGCTGGTGGCAGAGCTACAGCGACGTCCTGCCGGAGTGGTTCGAGTTCTACGTCGGCTTGGAGGCGGAGGCCGCCGCACTGCACACCTACGAGGGCGAGGCCGTACCCGGACTCCTGCAGACCCAGGCGTACGCGCGCGAGGTCTTCCGGCGCACCGCCGGCGAGGGCGGCCTGGAACGAAAGGTGGCCGCGCGCCTACGCCGCCAGGAGGTGTTGCACCGCGACAACCCGGTGGAGCTGTCGGTTGTTCTCAATGAGGCGGTGCTCTGCCGGCCGGTCGGCGGGGACGCGGTGATGGCCGACCAGCTTGTGCACATCGCAACGGTCGCACAGTTACCGAACGTTACGGTTCAGGTACTACCCTTCTCGGCCGGCGGGCACCCCGCCATGAGCGCGCCCTACGTCATCCTGGCCTTCGCCGACACGGCCGACGCAGCCGTGGTCTACCTGGAAAATCTCACGACAGGCCTGGCACTGGAGGGGGCGGAACACGTGGCTGGGTATAGCCTTGTGCACGAGGAGCTGCGTCGTCTGGCGCTCGATCCAGCGGCGTCCCAGGCACATCTTTTGGCAGCTTCTCGTAACTTTAAGTAACGTCGGCGAGGCACGCCGGCATTGACGAGAGGTACGTGATGACGGGGCTCGACCGGACTGAGTGGCGCACCAGCAGCCGCAGTGTGGGCAATGGCAACTGCATCGAGGTGTCCACATCGACCAACCAGGTCGCGGTCCGGGACAGCAAGGACCGTCGCGGCCCGGTGCTCGCCTTCCCCACACCGGCCTGGCGGGCCTTCGTCGCCGGTATCGACGGGGTAGGCGGCGACTGACCCGCCGCCGGTGGGACACTCCTGCCGTGTACTCCGACGCCCCCGTTGACCTGCCGGTCCGGCCGGTGGTGCCCGCGGTGCTGGCGGCGCTGCACGCCACCGGCACCGCGGTGCTCGTAGCGCCACCGGGCAGCGGCAAGACCACACTGCTCCCGCTCGCCGTGGCGGAGGAGGTGACCGGCCGGGTGCTGGTGGCGCAGCCCCGCCGGATGGCCGCCCGCGCCGCCGCCCGCCGGATGGCCGCGCTGCTCGGCGAGGGGGTGGGCGAGCGGGTCGGGTACGCGGTGCGGGGCGACCGCCGCGTCGGACCACGCACCCGGGTCGAGGTGGTGACGACCGGCCTGCTGGTCCGCCGGCTGCACCGGGACCCGGAGTTGGCCGGCAGCAGCGCCGTCCTGCTCGACGAGATCCACGAACGGCAGCTCGACGCCGACCTGGCGCTCGCATTCACGGTGGAGGCACGGGCCGCGCTCCGCCCGGAGCTGTGGCTACTCGGCATGTCGGCCACCCCTGACTCGGATCGGGTCGCCGCGTTGCTCGGCGGTGACATGCCCGCACCGGTGGTGCGGGCGTCGGCGGCGGCGCACCCGGTGGCCCGGATCTGGGCACCGCCGCCCCGCCCGGTCCTCCCCGCCGGCAGCGGCCGGGTGGACCCGGTGCTACTCGACCATGTGGCGGCCACCATCCGGCGGGCCCTACGCGAGCACGACGGCGACGTGTTGGTCTTCCTCCCCGGCACCGGCGAGATCGCCGCCATCAGCGCCCGGCTGGCCGGCTTGCCCGCCGAGGTCGCGGTCCTGCCGTTGCACGGCCGGCAGCGCCCAACGGAGCAGGACGCCGTGTTGCGGGCGCATCCGCTCCGGCTCGGCACCTCCGACACCCCATCCCGCGCCGGCGCCGACCGCCCCCGTCGGCGGGTGGTGCTGGCGACGTCGGTCGCGGAGAGCAGCCTGACGGTGCCGGGGGTGCGGGTGGTCGTCGACTCGGGGTTGGCCCGCGTCGCGCGTACGGACCTCGCCCGCGGGCTGGGCGCGTTGGTCACCGTCCCGGTGTCCCGGGCCGCCGCCACCCAGCGGGCCGGACGGGCCGGTCGGGAGGGCCCGGGGCAGGTATATCGCTGCTGGTCGGCAGCGCAGCACGAGCGGCTCGCCGCACAGCCGGAGCCAGAGATCGCCACCGCCGACCTCACCCGGTTCGCGCTGGACATCGCGGCCTGGGGCACGCCGGACGGAGGCGGCCTCGCGCTGCCAGACCCACCGCCGCCGGCCGCGCTCGCGGTGGCCCAGGAGTCCCTCGTCGCGCTCGGCGCGCTCGACGCCGATCGGCGGGTAACCGACCGCGGCCGGGCGATCGCCGCGGTCGGCACGCACCCCCGGCTGGGCCGCGCCCTGATCGATGGCGCCGCCCACCTCGGCCCGGACCGCGCGGCCGAGGTCGTCGCGCTCCTCGCCGAGGAGGGGGTCGCCGGCGCCCGGGACGACCTCACCGCCGCGCTACGACGGCTTCGCGCCGGAACGGACGCCACCGCCACCAACCGCTGGCGAGCCGAGGTACGCCGGCTGCGTACCGCCCTGCCCTCGGGCGCCGGGCCAACGACGCCGGAACGGGGCATCCCCGAGGACCTGGCCGCGGGGCTGGTCGTCGGCCTGGCATACCCGGAACGGCTGGCCCGAGCCCGGCGGCCGGGCGACCCGACATACCTGATGAGTGGTGGGACCGCCGCGACGCTGGCACCCGGGTCAGCGCTGACCGATTCGGTGTGGCTGGCGGTCGCGGTCGCCGACCGGACGCCGGGCGCGCCAGCTGCCCGCATCCGACTGGCGGCTCCGATCGACGAGGCGACCGCCCGGGCGGCCGGCGGTTCGCTGCTGACCACGGCGCACGAGGTGGCCTGGTCCGGGACGGATGTGGTGGCTCGGGAGGTGGTCCGCCTTGGCTCCCTCGACCTCGTGGAACGCCCGCTCGTCGCGCCGCACCGGGACGAGCTGCGCAACGCGCTCGTGGACGGCCTACGCCGTACCGGACTGGGGCTGCTGACCTGGTCCCCGGCGGCCCGGGCGTTCCGCGAGCGGTTGGCGTTCTGCCACACGGCCCTCGGCGACGAGTGGCCCGAGGTGGGAGACGAGGCGCTGCTGGCGGCAGCGCCGGACTGGCTCGCGCCGGAGCTGGCCGGGGCACGACGGCGGGCCGACCTGGCCCAGATTGATGTGCTCTCCGCGCTGCGCCGCCTGCTACCCTGGCCACTCGCGGCCCGCCTGGAGGAACTCGCCCCGGAACGACTCACGGTGCCCAGCGGCTCCCGGATCCGCGTCGACTACACGGATCCGACCACACCGGTGTTGGCGGTCCGGCTCCAGGAGACCTTCGGCTGGCCGGAGGCGCCCCGGATCGCCGCTGGTCGGGTCCCCGTCCTGCTGCGACTCCTCTCCCCCGCCGGGCGTCCCGTCGCGGTCACCGGAGACCTCGCCTCTTTCTGGCGGTCCGGCTACCCGCAGGTGCGGGCGGAGCTGCGCGGGCGCTATCCACGGCACTCCTGGCCGGTGGATCCGACGACCGCCGAGCCGACCCGGCGGGCCAATCCGCGCCGCCGCTGAGGGTCACTCCGCCACCAGGTCGGCGACGACGGCAGTGACGTTGTCCGGGCCGCCGGCGTGCAGCGCCAGTTCGATCAACTTTCGGGTGCACTCGGTCTGGTCGGGGTATCCGGCGAGCACCTCGGTGAGCGTCTCCGGGCGGACCACATTCGACAGCCCATCGCTGCACAGCAGCCAACGATCGCCGGCCCAGGGGATCATCGTCGCGTAGGCCGGGGCGACCTCCTCGCCCTGCAGCGCCTGGGTCACGACCGCTCGCCGGGGGTGGCTACTCGCCTCCTCCGGCGTGATGACCCCCTGGTCAACGAGGAGCTGCACGAACGTGTCGTCCCGGGTGATCTGTTTGAGCACGCCCTCGCGGAAGAGGTATGCCCGAGAGTCGCCGACGTGAGCCAACGCGAGGCAGCTGCCCGTTCGGGCCAGGAGCAGGGCAGTCAGCGTGGTACCCATGCCCTGGCGCTCCGGCTCCTCACTGACGGCCTGCCGGATTCGTGCGGTCCCCCCCGCGATGGCCCGCTGCAACACGGCTACCAGCTCATCTTCCGGGGTCGCCACGTCGATTGGCGCGATCGAACTGATAGCCATCGAACTGGCAAGATCACCAGCGGCCATCCCACCCATGCCGTCGGCGACGGCGACGAGCCAGCTACCTGAGTACAGGGCGTCCTGGTTCCCACTCCGGATCAGCCCACGGTCGCTCATGCCGAACGAACGCAGCTTCAAGGTCATGGGAGGCAGCCTGCCAGGCGGAGAGGCCGTTGTCTCAAGGAGGCACCCCGTCCCGGCGTGGCGCGGCGAATCTCACCGGTACCGAGCCCGACGATCATCCAGCCGGCACGCGCCACCCCTCATCCGCGCTACTCGGCGAGCGCCCCCACCGAGTCGGTGCGGCCGTCGCCGCCACCAACCCACACGGTCTTGGTGTTACAGAACTCGCGCATCCCCACCGCGGCCAACTCACGGCCGTACCCGGAGTTCTTCACCCCACCGAACGGCAGCTCCGGAAAGGACGTGGTCATACCGTTGACGAAGACGTTGCCCGCCTCCAGGTCGATGGCGAACCGCTCCTGCTCCGCCGGGTCCTGGGTCCAGGCGTTCGCCCCGAGCCCGAACGAGGTGCCGTTGGCCACCTCGATCGCCTCGTCGTACGACGAGACCCGGTACAGCCCGGCGACTGGCCCGAAGACCTCCTCGGCCCACATCCGCATCCGCGGGGTGAGATCGGCGACAACCGTGGGCGGGTAGTACCAGCCCTCCCCCGCCGGCAGCTCACCCCCGCAGCGAAGGGTCGCACCCTGGTCAACGGCGTCGCGTACCTGGGCGACGATCTCGGCACGGCTTTCCTCGCTGACGAGTGGACCCACGTCGGTGGTCTCTGCCATCGGGTCACCCACCCGCAGTGCGGACATCCGCGCGGCGAACCGCTCCGCGAAGGCGTCGAACACGTCGGTGTGCACGATGAAGCGCTTCGCGGCGATGCAGGACTGGCCGTTGTTTCGGCACCGGGCAGCGGTCGCCACCTCGGCGGCCCGATCCAGGTCGGCCGAGGGCATCACCACGAACGGGTCACTGCCGCCGAGTTCCAACACAGTCTTTTTCAATTCACTACCGGCGATCTGGGCGATGGCCCGTCCAGTACGCTCACTGCCGGTCACCGTCGCGGCACAAACCCGCGGATCGCGGAGAATGGCCTCCACCGCGTCCGAGCCGACCAGCAGGGTGCTGAACGCCCCCGGCGGAAAGCCGGCCCGACGGAAGAGGTCCTCCAGGTAGAGAGCGCTCTGGGGGACGTTCGAGGCGTGCTTGAGCAGGCCGGTGTTGCCGGCCATCAGCGCCGGCGCGGCGAAACGGAGCACCTGCCAGAGCGGAAAGTTCCAGGGCATCACCGCAAGCACCGGCCCGAGCGGCTGGTACCGGACGAAGGCCCGAGCGGCACCGACCCCGGCGGCGTCGGCAGGCTCGTCGGCGAGGAACGCCGGTGCCTTCGTCGCATAGAAGCGGCAGGCGTTCACGCAGACGGCCACCTCGGCCCGGGCAGCGGCGTAGGTCTTTCCCATCTCGGTTGTCACCAGCCGGGCCACGTCGTCGCGGTCGGCCTCCAGTAGGGCGGCGGCCCTGTTGAGCCAGTCACCACGCTCCTCGACGGTCGTGTCGCGCAGTTGCCGAAACGCGTGGGAACTCCGGCTGATCGCCGCCTCCACCTGCTCGGACGAGATCGGCGCAAACGTCCTCAGCGTCTCGCCGGTGGCCGGGTTCGTAGTGGCGATGGGCATCGCGAACTCCTGTCACTCGAACAACGAATGCCGGGTGCCCGGCTCCTCCCGGCGGCGAGCGCCCCGTCGCCGCTGGATGATCACCAGGTCGACGACGGCGACCACGGCGAAGAGGGCGCAGACCACCCCCAACCAGACCACCCCCGCCCGGAACGCCAACACGCCGAAGACCACCATCGTGACCAGGCCGAAGCTGGCGAGCACGAGGCGAAGATTGAGCGCGCTGTTGGCGTGACCGACGGTGCCACGGGCACGCCGGGGCTGCGATCTCGTCATCACCCAGGCCTACCCGCTCCGGGCGTACCTAACCAGGAACACGTCCCGGCCAGCAGCACCTTCCAGCCGGTTGTTCCGGCTGCCCGGGCCGGCTGTCGTGAGTCGGCTCACCACGTGGGTTAGTCGCATTACACCGACCCACCGCGCGCCGGCCGATCCGGGTGTCGGCGAGGAACATGGAGACATGACCATGACGCCCGCGATGCCAGTGACCGTCTCAGTCTCCCGACGTACCGACCCCGCTCGGACCCAGGAGATGGTGGCGTGGATGCGCGCCGGCACGGCGCTGGCGGAGGCGTTTCCCGGCTTCCTCGGGGCCGGCTGGATCCGCAGCGCCCCCGGCTCCGGCGAGTGGCACATGCTCTACCGATTCGCCGACGACGAGACGCTGCGTCGCTGGGAGGAGTCACCGCAACGGCACTGGTGGCTGGCCTCGGCGCAGGGCGTCGTCGAGCACACCCAGGTGGAACGCCGGACCGGGGTCGAGGGCTGGTTCTCCCGGCGGGGGCAGGTTGTCGAGCCGGTCAGCGCAGAGCCGACCGCTCCGCCACCGTCGCCGCCGCGGTGGAAGCAGGCGGTAACGATCTGGTTGGCGTTCTTCCCCCTCAGTCTGACCGCGACCCTGCTGACCGGCCAGTTCATGCCAGACGTCCCGGTACCGGCTCGCGTGCTGCTCATGACACTGACGCTGACACCGCTGATGACGTACGTGGTGTTGCCCCGGATCACCCACGCGCTCGGCTGGTGGCTGCACCGCCGACCTCCCGCCCGCCGCCCACGATGAGGAGCAACCGTGGACAGCGGGGACGGCCGTAGGCCGCGCTGAGTCAGCCCCACTACCGCGGGCAGCGGTTCCCGCGGAGAGCCGCAGCGCGGTGCTGGATATCCGACACTGCCCCACCGCCACCCCGACCGCACCCATAGAGTGCCCAGGCAATCACTCACCGCTCGGCCGCTTGGGGAAGCCATGCCTCGACGCTGGGTCACCGCCGTCGTCTGCCTGCTCGCACTCGTCGTGCTCGCCTGCGAAAACGGCGGTGGGACCGCACCCAGCAGCCCCAGTCCTGGTTCGCCCGGCACCGAAGCCGGGGGGATCGCCGCCCTCGGCGACTCGATCAGCACCGGCCTCGGTTCCTGCCTGGTCGTGGCCCCGTGCGAACGCAACTCCTGGTCCACCGGGAACAGCCTCCGGGTGGAGAGCCACTACCGACGGCTGCTCGACCAGGATCCGGCGATCCGCGGGCAGGCGTTCAACCACGCTCGGGCGGGAGCCCGGGCGTCCGCGCTCGCCGGCCAGGCGGAGCAGGCGACGCGGGACCGACCGGACCGGATCACCGTGCTCATCGGCGCGAACGACGTCTGCCACGGCGAGGTCACGGCGATGACGCCGGTGGAGACGTTCCGGAGTCAGGTGGATCAGGGGCTGCGGGTGCTGAAAGCGGAGCTGCCGAAGGCGCGGCTGCTGGTGGTCAGCATTCCAGACCTGCACCGGCTCTGGGAGGTGGGGCACACCAACGAACGGGCGGTACGGGCCTGGAGTCGGGGAATCTGCCCAGCCCTGCTCAAGAATCCGACCTCCACCGACCCGGCGGATCGTTCCCGGCGAGACGCCGTGCGCGAACGGGTCGCCGACTACAACGACCAGCTCGCCGCGGCCTGCAAGGCGTACGGCTCCCGCTGCCGCTACGACGACGGCGCCGCCCACCAGCTCCGTTTCACACTGGACCTGGTCAACGCCTTTGACTGGTTCCATCCCAACCTCGCCGGCCAGGAGCGGCTCGCCGAGGTCACCTGGGGAGCCTGGGGACCCGACGCCTGAGTCGGTGGTCCCCCGCTCCACCACACCGGCAACCCACCCCACTGTGCTGGCGGTACAACGTCCGGGACCGCGCGGCGAGTTCCTTGGTCGCCGAGGAGTTGGCCCAGGTGCCCAGGATGATGGCGACCCCCGGGAGCACCTTCGCGACAACCCGCTTGGTGGCCCGCGCGCCGGCCATCTGGGCCAGCCGGGCACCGAGGCGGAGCGTCACCTGGCCAAGCGGGGCCTGACCGGCGCTGGAGCCGAAGAGCGCATCAGCGCGCTCTCGACCGGCGGCCACCCCGAGCGCGAGCCGTGCGGCCTGATCGGCCTTGTGTACCTTCTGCAACACCAGCAGGTCAACGGCGCGGTCGTGGTGCGTGGCGTCCAGCCCGTAGGCGGCGGCGACGTGCAACACCATCCGGGCCTGGGTCCAGGCGAGGAGACCCACGTCGATCACCAGGCCGGGCAGGCCCGTCGCCCCAGCGGCGGCCTCGGGGAACCGGGCATGGTTGACGAATCGGCGAACCGCCTGTTCGGCCAAGGCCTCGACCGACACCGTCGCCGGCTGGTCGGTGCGGACTCGCCGCGCCCACTGAGCCGCCTCCGGACCGAGCTGACGCACCGCGGCCAGGGCGAGGTGCTCCGGTGCGTACTGCGGATCCTCGCGCATCCGGTCCCACAGCCCGGCTGGCGGCCCCGCTACGGCCGGGGCCGCCTCGGGTTTCTGCGGCGGGCGAACGCCGGGCTGACCATCGGCGGGTGCGGCATCGGTCACGGTGGGCTCCCCGGGGTCTGCGGCTGGGCGGCCTGCTTGCCAGCTTCACGGCTGGAGTCGGACACGGTCAACGGTGGCGCTCAGGTCGCACGGCGAACCCCCGGCTGCTGGGCCTTGCCTCCCGTCCCCTCCGCTCGATCACATGTTCTCCGCGGGGTGAACGGAGGGGACGCCCTGATCCGGCCGAATGAGGGACATGTCGGCCTCCTTCCGGGTTGCTGTATTCAGGTGTACCGCGCCGAGACAACACCCGTGCTGAGGCACGGAAGCACCCTCCTCCGCGCCTGACTGGTCGGTAAGCGTACGGCGGGTTGGGGCCGGTCACGGGGCTCGCCCCCCGTCGCGAGGGGCGTCCCGCCCACGCACACACCCGTCCCGGCGACCCGACCGGGAGTGCGGCCCCGGAACCTGACCGGGGGCCCGGCGGAATGCCGCAGGGCTGCGAGTAGTTTCCCCAACCGGGTGCCGTCCGTGCAGGACGGCCCGTAGCCAGATCCAGGGAGGTCCACACCGGTGCTCGATCCACACGAGCTCTACGAACTTACCGACGATTTGCCCGACCTCGGGCAGCCCGTCCTGATCCAGGCACTCTCCGGCTTCGTCGACGCCGGTAACGCCACCCGGTTGGCTCGCGAGCAACTGCTCACCTCGCTCGATTCGCGGCCAGTGGCCCGGTTCGACCTGGACCAGCTCTTCGACTACCGCTCGCGCCGGCCAGTGATGACCTTCGTCGAGGACCACTGGGAGTCCTACGACACCCCGGCCCTGGAGCTGCACCTGCTCCGGGACGACGCCGACACCCCGTTCCTGCTGCTCACCGGCCCCGAGCCGGACCTGCAATGGGAACGCTTCGTCGCCGCCGTGGCCGGGCTCTCCGCCCGGTTGGATGTCCGGCTGACGGTCGGCCTCAACGCGATTCCGATGGCGGTTCCACACACCCGCCGCACCGGCGTCACCGCCCACGCCACCCGACGTGAACTCACGGCGGGCTACGAGCCGTGGCTGCAACGCGTGGAGGTGCCCGGCAGCATCGGATACCTGCTCGAGTACCGCCTCGGCGAACAGGGCCGCGACGCGCTGGGCTTCGCCGCGCACGTGCCGCACTACGTCGCGCAGACCGAGTACCCCGCTGCGGCCGAGGTGCTGCTCGCCTCCGTTTCGCGCAGTACCGGGCTCCTCCTTCCCAGCGACAACCTGCGGGCCGCGACCGAGGCGGTCCGGACGGAAATCGACCGACAGGTCGCCCAGACCGACGACGCCGCAACGCTGGTCCAGGCGCTGGAGGAGCAGTACGACGCCCTAACCCGTGGGCGCGGCCAGCCGAACCTACTCAGCACCGGAACCGAGGCCCTACCGACCGCCGACGAACTCGGTGCCGAGTTGGAGCGATTCCTGGCCGAGCAGACCCGCCCCAACGACAACCCCGGCGGCTGAGCTGGTCGCCGGGGCGGACGGCCGCTCCGCCGGCCCGCGGGGATCCCGCCGGAGCGCTGAGCCCGGTCCGGCAGGCCGCAGCGAGGGCGAAGGTCGGGGAGCGGCGCCGAGCGCCCTCCCCGACAGCCCGTCGATGACACGCCCTGGGCAGGCAGCGAGCCGGCGACAGATCGGGCAGGCTGGGACACATGCGCCTGGCGACGTGGAACGTGAACTCCGTGAAGGCCCGCCTGCCCCGGCTGCTCGACTGGCTGGCGGACACGAACCCGGACGTGGTCTGCCTCCAGGAGACCAAGTGCCCGGACGGCGCGTTCCCGGTCGCCGAGGTTGGCGCGCTCGGCTACACGGTCGCCAGCCACAGTGACGGCCGGTGGAACGGGGTCGCCATTCTCTCCCGGGTCGGCCTGACCGATGTCGCCCTCGGCTTCCCCGCCGAGCCGGGCTTTCCCGATCCGGAGGCCCGTGCCCTCTCCGCCACCTGCGCCGGACTACGGGTCTGGTCGGTCTACGTGCCCAACGGCCGGACCCTCGACGACCCGCACTACGCGTACAAACTGGCCTGGCTCGGCACGCTCCGGGACGCGCTGGAGGTCGAGCTGGCCGGCAACGCACCGCTGGTGGTGTGCGGCGACTTCAACGTGGCCCCCACCGACGCGGACGTCTGGGATCCGGCCCTGTTCACCGGCTCCACCCACGTCACGCCCGCCGAACGGGCCGCACTGGCGGCGCTACGCGATCTGGGCCTCGCCGACGTGGTCCCGACCCCGATGAAGGGCCCGCACCCGTTCACGTACTGGGACTATCGGGCTGGAATGTTCCACCAAAACAAGGGCATGCGGATCGACCTGGTGTACGCCTCTGCTCCGTTCGCCCGCGTGGTCCGGGCCGCGTACGTGGACCGGGAGGCCCGCAAGGGGAAGGGTCCCTCTGACCATGCCCCGATCGTCGTGGACGCCGACCTTGTCCCCGCGGTGGAGACGTTCTGAGCACCCGCACGGCGACAATTCACGCCGCACTCCACGTCACCAGCCAATCGCCGAGGGTAGGATTGACTTTAATTGGACCGTCGGGGATATTCCTAGTGGCACCTTGACATACCGAGACGGGAACGGTTTGACCGGGGATTCAACCGCCACCACACCTACGACACCCCCCAGAACTTCCCCTAACCCAAAAGGCGCAGACGAGGCCTCAACTAATGATTAGTCGCACGATCGATTTCGCCAAGCACCACACGCCCAACTCCATGCGCCGCATGGCCCGCCGAGCACAGCTCGAGGCCCACAACACAAAAAAGCGGCTCGCCGTGCCGGTGGTCAACCGGTGCGAGTTCGACAACATCTACCACTGCACCGTGCACAAGACGGGCAGCCAGTGGATCAAGGCCTTGTTCAGCGACCCCACCGTCTATCGCCACTCCGGGCTCCTCCCCTACGACCCACGGTTCTACAAGCGGCGCAACCTCCCCCTCATTCCACCCGGCCGGGTGGGTCTGGCACTATTTCACTCTTACCCGCGCTTCGAGAAGATCTCGAAGCCTGGCTCCTACCGTGCATTCTTCGTGATTCGCGACCCACGCGACATCGTCATTTCGAGCTACTTTTCACTGCGCAACTCACATGCCCCCATGGGCGATATCCCCCAGGCGCGAAAGACCCTGCGGGAAATCCCGATGAAGGAAGGGCTGCTCTACGTCATCGAACGCCACTCCAAGCGGCACCTCTTCACGCAACTTCGGACGTGGGCGGTCGCCCCGAGCTCCGAGACCTTCCGCCTGTTCCGCTACGAGGACCTGACCGGCGAGCGGCAGCTGGAGGAGGTTGACCAGCTGATGCGGCACTGCGGGATTACTCTGCCCTCCGCCGAGTTGGAGCCCCTGTTGTCCCGGTACAGCTTCTCCAAGATGCGGAAGGACCGGGAGAGCGCCGGGAAGATCTCCCACTACCGAAAAGGCAAATCCGGCGACTGGCGCAACCACTTCGATGACGAGATCTACGCGGCTTTTACGGCGGCGACCGGAAATCTCGTTGAGGTTCTCGGCTATCCGGCCCGCGACGCGGTTTCCTGACCGGATCACCGGCCGGTCTCACGTCATCGTGGCGAAGGCGATGACGTTGTCGGCGTAGCCGGTACGGCCCCCCATCCAGGCTCCACCGCAGGTGATCAGGCGCAGCCCGGCCGGCCCGGAATCGCCGTACACCCGTTCGGCGGGGAGTTGGTCCTTGGGGAACCGCTCCACCGAGTCGACCCGGAATCCCACGACCGAGCCGTCGGCACGGGTCACCTCGATCGGGTCGCCGGGGCGCAGCCGGTGCAGGTCAACGAAGACCGACGGACCAGCCCTGGTGTCGACGTGGCCGACGATGACCGCCGGTCCCGGATCGCCGGGGACCGGTCCCTGGTCGTACCAGCCGGTCTCGTGGGCCCGTTCCAGGGGCGGGACAGCGATAGAGCCATCCCGGGCCTGCCCCACCGGCGCGATCGGCGCGGCGACCCCGATCGCAGGTACGGCGAGGCGAACCGGCCGGCTGGTGGCCGGTTCGGGCCGGGCGCTGCTGGCGGGTCGGTCCTCGTCTGCCGCGCTGGCCCACTCCAGTGGGCCGGTGGTTCGACCCAGCCCGGCGCCAGTGGCGAAGACTCCCACCAACACCAGCAACACGGCGAGCGGTACGGCCCACGGGCTACGCCGGCCCGCCGGTCGGCGGGCCGCGCGGGCCGCGCGAGCCCTGGTCATCGGCGGGCAGCCCGGCGAATTCGGCGGAGGGACACCAGCCACACCACCAGACCAGCCACGGTCAGCCCGACCCCGGCCGGCAGCAGCAGCCCCGCGGAGAAGTTGCTGGCGGACCCGCCGAACCCGGTGGCCGGGCCACGACTGGGCGCGACCGACTTGACGACCTGGAGCATCGTTGACGCGGTCTCGCCGTCGCGGCACTCCAGTTTGACCCGGTAGCTGCCGGGCAGGGTGCGTTCCCGCACCATCGCCGTCGCGGTCAACAGCCCATTGTCCGGCTTCACCTGGACGCGGCCGAAGGCGTCGGACCAGACGTTTGCCGGGATGGAGTTGTCCCGGCAACTCGCCCGGATCCAGACCAGGTAGCCGGCCTTCACCGTGCTCGGACTCACCTCGACGAAGACGGTTGCCGGCTTCGGCCCCTCGGGCTGCATAGGAGCGGCAACCGGGCGGAGTACCCCCTCGGGAGTCGACGGCGCAACGGCGGAGGACCAGGCCGACGCTGCTCGGGCAGCAGCCGGTCCAGCTGATACCACCTGGGCTGACGCTGGCCCAGCCGTCGCGTTCGCGGCCCCGACCGCGAGTAGCGGGCCGACGACCGCGACCGCGATCGTCGCCACCAGGCCCCCGCGGGTCCCCTTCACCACAGCCCCCTCCCGACCCGGCTGGGCAGCACGTACGCCCGGCCTGTCGCACGGGGATCCCGACATCCCCGGTACACATCACATCCGATTCGGCGCGGTCCTCGCGTACGCTCGGATCGCTGTGACCATCACCGACTCTCACCCCACCGCGCCCGCGCGGAGCATCCGGACCTTTCACCCGCGACGCGGCCGGATGTCGCCGCGCCAGACCAGCGCGCTGCAACAGCTGTGGCCGCAGTACGGCCTGACCGTCCCGGAGATGCCCGGCACGCCGGTGGAGCCGGCTGTCCTGTTCCCGCGCCGGGCACCCCTGGTGTTGGAGATCGGTTCTGGGATGGGCGACGCCACCGTGGCGATGGCCTCCGCCGATCCGGACCGAGACTATCTGGCGGTCGAGGTGCATACGCCGGGAATCGCCAACCTTCTCGACCTGGTGGAGCGGCAGTCCCTGAGCAATGTTCGGATCGCCGAGGGCGATGCATTGGACCTGGTCAGCGCTCTGCCCGCCAGCTCACTCGACGCGGTACACGTCTTCTTTCCAGACCCGTGGCCGAAGATCCGCCACCACAAACGGCGCCTCATCCAGCCCGATCACGTCGCCCTGCTGCGCTCGCGGTTGACGGCCGGCGGCACGCTGCACTGCGCGACCGACTGGGCCGAGTACGCGGAGGCGATGCGGCGGACCCTGGACGCCGATCCGGAACTGGTGAACCCGCACGAGGGCTTCGCGCCCCGACCCGAGCACCGCCCGGTGACGAAGTTCGAACGCCGCGCGCTGGCTGCCGGCCGCCCGGTGGCCGACCTGATCTACCACCGCCGCTGAGCCCCGGCGAGACGCCGATGACCGGCCCGGTTGGCGCGCGCGGTAATGGTCCAGGCACCATGGACCCCGCCATGACACTTACCGCCGCGCTGCCGGCCAGCGCCGACCCCGACACCCTGTACGACGCGTTCGCCGGTTGGGCCTCCGAGCGCGGCCTCGATCTCTATCCGCACCAGGAGGAGGCGGTCATCGAGATCGTCTCTGGCGCGAACGTGATCATGAATACGCCGACCGGGTCCGGCAAGAGCCTGGTCGCGATGGCGGCGCACTTCGCCGCGCTCGCCGACGACCGGACGACCTTCTACACGGCCCCGATCAAGGCCCTGGTGTCGGAGAAGTTCTTCGCGCTCTGCGAGGTGTTCGGAGCCGACAACGTCGGAATGCTCACCGGCGATGCCAGCGTCAACCCGGACGCACCGGTCATCTGCTGCACTGCGGAGATCCTGGCCAACCTCGCGCTGCGGGAGGGCACCCGCGCGGACGTGGGCCAGGTGATCATGGACGAGTTCCACTTCTACAGTGAGCCGGACCGGGGTTGGGCCTGGCAGGTGCCGCTGATCGAGCTGCCGCAGGCACAGTTCATCCTGATGTCCGCCACGCTCGGGGACACCACCCGGTTCGTCGCCGACCTCACGCGGCGCACCGACCGACCGACCGCCGTCGTCCAGACCGCCGAGCGCCCGGTCCCCCTCCTCTTCTCGTACGCCACGACGCCGATGCACGAGACCCTCGAGGAGCTGCTGGAGACCCGCGAAGCCCCGGTGTACGTCGTGCACTTCACCCAGGCGGCGGCCCTGGAACGGGCCCAGGCGCTGATGAGCGTCAACGTCTGCACCCGGGCCGAGAAGGACATGATCGCGGCGGCGATCGGAAACTTCCGCTTCACCTCCGGCTTTGGCAAGACCCTGTCCCGGCTGGTCCGACACGGCATCGGCGTACACCACGCGGGGATGCTGCCCAAATACCGCCGCCTGGTCGAGACGCTGGCCCAGGCCGGGCTCCTCAAGGTCATCTGCGGCACGGACACCCTCGGAGTCGGCATCAACGTACCGATCCGCACCGTGCTCTTCACCGGGCTGTCGAAGTACGACGGCACCCGGACCCGGCTCCTCAAGGCCCGCGAGTTCCACCAGATCGCCGGCCGCGCCGGACGAGCCGGCTTCGACACCCTCGGCCGGGTCGTGGTGCAGGCACCCGAGCACGTCATCGAGAACGAGAAGGCCCTGGCGAAAGCCGGCGACGACCCGAAGAAGCGCCGCAAGGTCGTCCGGAAGAAGCCACCGGAGGGGTCGATCGGCTGGGGCAAGCCCACCTTCGAACGGCTGGTCGAGGCCGATCCGGAGCCCCTGGCCTCCAGCTTCCAGGTCAGCCACGCCATGCTGCTCAACGTCATCGGCCGCCCCGGCGACGCGTTCGCGGCGATGCGACACCTGCTCACCGACAACCACGAGGACCGCGCCGCCCAGCGCCGGCACATCCGCCGCGCCATCGCCATCTACCGGGCGCTGCGCGCCGGTGGCGTCGTCGAGGAGCTACCCGAGCCGGACGAGTCCGGCCGCCGGGCCCGACTCACCGTCGACCTCCAGCTCGACTTCGCCCTCAACCAGCCGTTGTCGCCCCTCGCCCTCGCCACCATCGAGCTCCTCGACCGCGAGTCCCCGGCCTACGCCCTGGACGTGCTCAGTGTGATCGAGTCGATCCTCGACGACCCGCGCCAGGTGCTCTCCGCGCAGCAGTTCAAGGCCCGCGGTGAGGCGGTCGCCGCGATGAAGGCCGAAGGCATCGAGTACGAGGCCCGCCTCGAGCTGCTCGACGAGGTCACCTGGCCCAAGCCCCTCGCCGAACTGCTGGACAACGCCTACGAGATGTACCGCCAGGGGCACCCCTGGGTGGCCGACCACCAGCTCTCCCCCAAGTCCGTCGTCCGGGACATGTACGAGCGGGCGATGACCTTCGGCGAATTCGTCCAGTTCTACGGGTTGACCCGGTCCGAGGGCCTCGTCCTGCGGTACCTCGCCGACGCGTACAAGACGCTCCGGCACACCGTCCCCGAGGACGCCAAGACCGAGGAGCTGATCGACCTCATCGAGTGGCTGGGCGAGCTGGTCCGCCAGGTTGACTCCAGCCTGATCGACGAGTGGGAGCGGCTGCGCAACCCCTCCGACGTGGACGAGGTCGCCGTCGCCCTGGACGACCAGCCGACGGCGATCACCCGCAACACCCGGGCCTTCCGGGTGCTGGTCCGCAACGCCCTGTTCCGTCGGGTGGAGCTGGCCGCCCTGCAGCGCTGGGACGAGCTGGGCGAGCTGGACAGCGCCGCCGGCTGGGACGCCGCCGCCTGGGAAGACGCCCTGGCACCGTACTTCGAGGAGTACCCGGAGATCGGCATCGGGCCGAACGCCCGCGGGCCGGCGCTGCTGCTGATCGAGCAGGGCGGCGCGACCTGGACCGTACGCCAGATCCTGGACGACCCCGAAGGTGACCACGATTGGGGAATCAGCGCCGAGGTGGACCTCGCCGCCTCCGACGAGGCGGGCGCGGCGGTCCTCCGGATCACCGAGGTCGGACAGCTCGGCGGCTGACACCCGGCCGGGCTCAGTCGTCGCCGTCCGGGTGGGAGCCGGTGCGTTCGCCGCCCCGGGCTCGTTCTCGCGGCGTCGCCAGAACTGACGGGCGGCGAAACTCTCCCGGCGGAGCCAGTGCTCGGTGTAGACGATCCGGTTCGCCTCGATCACCACCAGGGTGTCCCGTGGTGGTTCGGCGAGCGACCGGCCCCGTTCGGCGTGCTCGTTCTCCCACCGGAACGCCGCCCAGTAGGACTCGCGGTCGGGGTGCTCGGGTGGCAGCACCCGAGCCTCGCCGAAGAGCTGCGCGCCGCGGCTGCTGGCCAGCCCGACCAGCGGGGCGAAGACACCCACCGAGACCCGCGGGTCAGCGGCGATGTTGCGCAGCTTCGGCGACCTCGGCGCGGCGGTGAACATCACCGCGAAGTCGAGCGGGTAGTAGCGAACCGGGGTGGCCAACGGCCTGTCGGGCCCGACTGTGGCCAGCACACACATGTTCTGCGACGAGAGCAGGTTACGGATCCGTTCCGCAAGCCGGTCCCGCGGCAGCCGCCGCGCACCCTCCCTCGTCGCTCACGAGGGCAGCCTCGCCGCCCTCTGATTGAGGAGGACGCGACGACCGGGGCGCAACTCGCACCGCCCGCCGCATCCCGTACACGACAAGCTACGGTGGGTTGCACGCTGAAGTGGGTAAGGTTCCTACCTCCGGAGCACGAGACGAGTCCGACTCGGACCGCGAGGTCGCGGGCATCGTCTCGGGTGGCACGCGGGCCGCCGAGCAGGTCCACGGTGATCTGACGGGCGTACCCGTTGAAGCGGATTGTCTCCGGGGCCGACTCGTATGCCTGCCGCAGCGTCGCCACCGTCGCTTCCGTATCGCCCTTGCCGTAGTGCGCCCGCGCGACCTCGATCAAATGGCGTGCCCGGCGCGGCCTCGACGGGATCGCTGCCGCATCATGGCGGCGGGCCTGCCGCACGGCCTCGCCGGACTTCTGCAACTCCACCGCCACGGTCACTGCGTGAGCGCCCATGATGGCCCGGGAAAAAGACGTCTGCGGCTGGTAGAAACCCTGCGGCAGGCGCTGCGCCACGCGATCCGCGCGATCCCAGTACCGCCAGGCCCGCCCTTCCGCACCGGCACGAGCGGCGGTGTACGCGGCCTCGAAATTCAGCGCACCCCACAGCGCCAGCAGATTCGTGCTTCCGTCGACCGTGGCCGGCTCCACGGCCGACAGCACGTCCAGCGTCACCGCCATCGCGGTGTCCCAGTCCCCAGCGTCCCGATGCACCTGGCACAGGAACCACCCCGCACCGGCCACCGCCTCCGGGTCACCGGACTCCTGCGCCGCCACCATCGCCCGATCCGCCACCCGCCACAACAACTCGGCCGCCGGCTGGTACGCGATGAACATCTGCGCCAATCCAAGCGTCTCCGCCAACAGCACCTGCGCCTGCCGCCGTTCGTCACCCTCGTACCCCAACGCAGCACGCTGCGCATCCCGCAGCAGCCCCGGCAACAAACCGCCCAGCACCGTCCGGTGATCCGGCGCCTGATGACGTGCCCGCCATGCCATCGCCAGCCGCTCTCTCAGCCTGGACAACGACTCCGCCGGGACGTCATCAGCGAACACGACCCGGTTCACCGCATCCCGCACCGACGCCAACGCCGAATGCTCCGGCCCACTGACCACCACAGACCGGTCACCCAACTCCACGGCCAGGGCAGACACGTCGACCTTCCGCCCTCGACGCCGTACGCCGCGCCTGGCCCGCCGACGCGTGACACGAATCAAGCCCCCCGCCGCACCGGAGCAACTCGCGTCATCAAACGATAATCATGGATGCAGATCTCGCTGCCAGCACCATGCTCGGCGTGACTCACCGTGATTGCTAGACGAGCCAAGAACACGAATACAAGACACTTAGATTACGCGACCCTGCCAGTCGGGCGGCCCGTGATGACGTCGTGCGGGTGGCTCGTGATCGCGAGCCAGGCGTGACGGTCGAGTAGATCGCGAAGGACTTCGGGGTGCACCCGATGACGTTGTTCACGTGGCTGCGTCAGGCCGACGTCGACGTCGGCGCGAAGCCCGGCACGCCCAGTGGCGAGTCAGCCGAGCTGCGCGAGGCCCGCAAGCGGGTCCGGTTGTTGGAGCAGGAGAACGAGGTCCTGCGTCGGGCCGCTGCTTACTTGTCGCAGGCGCATCTGCCGGGAAAAAGCTCTACCCGCTCGTGAGTGAGCTGGCCGCCGACGGGATCCCTGTGGCGGTGACGTGCCGGGTATTGAACATCGCTCGTCAGCCCTACTACCGGTGGCTCGGCCGGCGGCGTCGGTGACGCCGAACTCGTCGCCCCTCATCGCGCGAACGCCCTGGTCGATGCCCACCGCGATGACCCGGAGTTCGGGTACCGGTTCCTGGTCGATGAGGCCCGCGCCGCCGGCCAGGCGATGGCGGAGCGCACCGGGTGGAAGATCTGCTCGGACAATGGCTGGTGGAGCGCCTTCGGTAAGCGCAAGAAGCGCGGCAAGGGTGGCAAGGTCGGTCCACCGGTTCACGACGACCTCGTGCAACGGGACTTCACCGCCGACGGCCCGAACCGGTTGTGGCTGGCTGACATCACCGAACACCGCACCGGCGAGGGCAAGTTCTACCTGTGCGCGATCAAGGACGTGTGGTCGAGGCGGATCGTCGGCTACTCCATCGACTCACGGATGAAGTCCCGGCTGGCCGTCAACGCGTTGCACAACGCTGTAGCCCGCCGCGGTGACGTGGCCGGCTGCGTGCTGCACACCGACCGGTTGAACCCAGGCAGGTTTCGCAGCCGAAAAGTTCGTCCACGCCCTGCACCAGCATCACCTGACCGGGTTGATGGGCAGAGTCGGCGCCGCCGGCGACAACGCCGCCATGGAATCGTTCTTCGGGTTGCTGCAGAACAACGTCCTCGACCGGCGGACCTGGACCACCCGCCAGCAGCTCAGGACCGCGATCGTGACCTGGATCGAGCGGACCTACCGCCGCCGACGACAACACTCTCTGTCCCGGTTGACCCCTATCGAGTACGAGACCATCATGACCCACCGGCCAGCCAGGCCGCGTGACTGAAACTGTCACCAATCGGTGCAGCAGACCCGTATTTGTACTCGAAGTGGGTCAGGTGTAATGCGGCGGCGACGAGGTCGCCGATTCGGCGTGGGCTGATGTTCGTATGGCGTAGCGTCTTCCAGCGTCCGATCAGGATGGCGAAGCCGCGTTCGCCTTGCCATCGCAGGCCGCGGAGCAGTCGGTTGTAGGCGCGGTTGTCGGGTGCGAGCCGGTTGCCGTCGGTGGGCTGCTTGATCGGGGTCTTGATGCCATGGCCTGTGCTTTCGTAGCCGGAGGCGGCCAGGGCGGGCAGGTCGAGTTCGGCGGCGGACCAGTTCACCGGCGGCGGTGATCCCGAGGTCGCGGGCGCAGCTGGTGTCGTGTAGATGTCCGGGCATCGCTTCCGAGGTCCAGATCAGCAGCCCGTCTGGGCGCATGATCGCTTGGATGTTCGCGCCGAAGTCGCGGTGTTTTCCGGAGTACCAGGCGTCGATTACCTCGCCCTTGACCGACAGGGTGGTCTCGGTGAGCCGGTCGCAATCGAACAGTTTGCCGTCGAGGATCACGTGGGACCAGCCGTCGGCTGCGGCCCGACGCAGAGCGATGTGCAGGTCGGCCGCCTGGGCGGCGAGCACCGTGATGCCCTCGTCGCGGTAGCGGTACGCCGTCGCCCGGGAGATACCGAAGCCGGCTGCCAGCAAGGTCATGTCCTCACCTTTGCGAAACCAGACGAGCACCATCAGGGCCTGGTAGAAGCAGGTCAACGCCCGAGTGCCACGGCGAGTGCCGCAGGCCCGGCGCTGTGCGTACAGCAGCCGCGCGAGATGCTGCACGAGTTCCCTCGGGACGTCGACCATGGCACGATAGGCAATCACGTGGAGCCCTCTCGAAGACGTGGATCTGTCGCAAGGACATGTCTATCGATGGCTCCACGCCTGTCTCCACTGCCGCCCGACTCGCCGCCTTCGCCCGTGTCACGCCAATCAACCCATATGCGTTGCTGAGATCACCTCAGTAACTGTGCTATACGTCTCAATCATTGCACCCACAGACGGCTTAATGCATCCTGATCACCGAATCAGAGCGCCCTGGACAATCTACACGGACAGGAGACCGAAATATTCAATGAATATTAATGCTGCGCAAACACTGATCAAATCGAGAAAACAAAACATCCGACGTGCGCTGATAGCGGCTACGGCCACAGTTACACTAAGCAGCGTCGCCGTAATTCCAGCCACCCCCGGAATTGCCACCCCTGGTCCCCCCATCCCAAACGAGGCGGGCGAGAGCCCGCATGCCATGCGAGGCGCTACCGATCCGCGGTTTCAAATCCAGGCATCTACCGTACCGCCACCACACACCCCGAACTTCGGTCCGAGCATCGATGGTTACGCCGCTCACGATCCGCAGGATACCTGCGATCCATCGGACAAACCAGGGACCGTGGCGCTACGATCTATCTTCAACACGGCCTACGGAAGTCGCAAGGGCTACATCGGGCGCGACTGTAGTAAAGGCGACAAAAGCGAGCATAAGGAAGGCCGAGCGCTTGACTACATGCTCGATATCAACGACAGTGGACAGAAGGCCATAGCGGAAAGCATCCTCAATTGGATGCTCGCCACCGACCAGCACGGCAACAAGCACGCGATCGCCCGCCGGCTCGGGATCATGTACATGATCTGGGACGGTCGCATCTGGTCGGCAGCACGCGCGGACGAGGGTTGGCGCTCCTACACCGGTGCCAATCCACACACCGACCACATCCACTTCAGCCAAAGCTGGGCCGGCGCCACGAAGCAGACCAGTTGGTGGACAGCAGCCCCACAAAGTAATTCTGTCTATATGGCGGACTATGACGGCGACGGAAAATCCGACCTGGCCTTCTACCGCCCTTCCAACGGCACCTGGTGGCTCCACGACACCAACGACGACCCCATCCACGGCAGCGGCACCCAATACGGCGGCCAAACCGGCGACACCCCCGTACCCGGCGACTACGACGGCGACGGAAAATCCGACTTCGCCTTCTACCGCCCTTCCAACGGCACCTGGTGGCTCCACGACACCAACGACGACCCCATCCACGGCAGCGGCACCCAATACGGCGGCCAAACCGGCGACACCCCCACTGCAAAACTGACATACACGATGGTCAACTAGACGATCTATTCCAAGGGGTACGGGGACAGCGAAGAGAGGCGAGGGCGTCCATGATCGACATTGCTGAGCAACGATGACCATGGAGGCCACGTGCACGTCGATCGGGACACCCTCGCCACCGCACTGTACGTGAAGATCGACGACGTGTTGAAGTCGTCGCCCCAGCTCACCCGCTGGCGACCCGCAATCGGAATCACCCCAAGATCACCGACGCCGAACTGATCACCCTGTCGGTGTTGCAAGCCCTGCTCGGCTACCACAAGGAAGCCCGCTGGATCCGTCACGCCCGCATGAACCTGACCCACCTATTCCCCTACATCCCGAAACAGCCCGGGTACAACAAGCGGCTGCGGACACTCGGCACGCAGATCACCCACCTGATCCGGGTTCTGGCCCTGGACACCGACCTGTGGCAGCACCCGGTGCGCACCGCCGACTCCACCCCGGTGGAGTGCAGACGCTCCCGCGAGACCGTCAAACGCTCTGATCTGGCCAGGTGGGCCACCTACGGCTACTGCGCCTCGCACTCACGTCGCTTCTGGGGCCTACGTCTGCACCTGGTCACCACCGTGCACGGACCTGCGGCGTGGCATTCGCCCTGGCCACCGCCAAGACCGACGAACGCGAAGCACTCATGGACCTGTTCGACCTGGACACCGGCCTGTTGACCCATCCCGACGGGCTGATCCTGGCCGTGGACAAGGGCTACCGCGACGCTGCCACCGAACGACAGCTGACCGAACGCGACGTCACCATGATCCGCCCCGCCTACCGCACCGAGCAGCCACGCCCCGGACGGACGCTACTACGCGCAGCACGACAAGGCATCGAGTCCGTCAACCAGACCCTCAAAGGTCAACTCGACCTCGAAAGACACGGCGGCCGTACCGCCACCGGCGTACTCGTACGCGTCGCACAACGCATCCTCGCGATGACCGCCGCGATCTGGCACAACTGGACCACCGGCCAACCCGTCATGCGCTCCCTCATCGCTTACGACCACTGATCCCTGGGAATCGATCGTCTAGCTAGGCTGCCATGTTGCGCGGGGCGAGACCTGGGCCGGGCGGCTGGCAACGCCCGGGTGCGGCCGGTCGACAAACTTTGGCGGTCACGTAGGCGCGTGTGCCTTGGCCGCCCGCGTTTCGTGACCGGGGTCTTGGGCCAGGGCTTTCGGTCACGGTGCGCGCCCTGGCATTAGTAGTCGAGGCCGCCGGCGGGCAGTCACCACCGCCGACCCAGCGGCGTCGTAGCCGACAGCCGCGCGTTGTTCAGAACGGCGCTGGACCGGGCGTGCGATCCCGTTCCGGGGTCGGCGGCTCCTGGCCGATGTCGACCAGCTCCTGCGCCAGGTCTCGTAGCAGCATTTCGGGCCGGCCGTTGACGTGTGTGCAGCCGGGCCGTTCGCAGGTGAATCCGCCGCCGGGCAGCCGGCGGTGGTGTTCGGTCGTAGGTGCTAGTGGCGGTGTTGTCGGTCATGGGGTGACTCCTTCACTTCTCTGCTCCCGCAATCGATCGTCGGTCTACTCGCTTTCCATCACCGGGCCTGGCGTGATGGAAAGGAAGCGGATCAGTGGTCCTGGCTGTCGTCGTCGAACAGGTGGCGGCGTCGGCCGGTTCGGGGCTGGTTGCTGGTGACGCCGGCGAGTTGGTCGTCGATCCAGGCGAGTCCGCCGCGGTCGAGGATCTGCTGGGCGCGGGTGACCACCACGTAGGCGAGCATCGCTTCGGCTTTGGGGACGCGGCCGGGTGTGCCGTTGTCGTTCGGGGTTGGGGAAGAGCGGTGCAGCGGTTAGCACTGAGAATGATCTTGCGGCGGCGAGTCTCACTCAAACGTTCGTTTGCGATAGACCCTTGCCGGATCTGCCGCCCGCCAGGCGTCGTCGCAGCGCAGCTGTCTACCGAAACCCGCACCGAAAACAAGACACCGTAACTTCGCGCAGCAGGTGAGTTTCGATAGAGTCGGCCGGTGGGACACAAGATCGGATACGCCCGAGTCAGCACCGACGACCAAGATCCACAGTTGCAGCTCGATGCGCTCGCCGCCGAGGGCTGCCTCAAGATCTACAAGGACGTCGCCACCGGAACCAAGCCGAGCGTCCTCAATGGCAGGCCTGTCTGGGTGACCTTCGCCCTGGCAACACCCTCATCATCTGGAAGATCGACCGGCTCGGCCGCAACTTGCGCGACCTCGTGGACATCGTCGCCGTCCTCGAAGAACGCGGTGTCGGCGTCAAGTCGCTGACCAACGGCATCGTCGACACCACTACCGCCCACGGCAAGCTCGTCTTCGGCATGTTCGCTCTCATGGCCGAATACGAGGCCGCCCTCATCAAGGAACGTACCCTCGCTGGCTTGACCGCTGCCCGTGCCCGGGGCCGCACCGGCGGCCGTAAGCCGAAGATGACTCCCGCCCTGATCAACAAGGCGCAGCGTATGTACGACTCGAAGCAGTTCACCATGGCCGAAATCGCGGCTTCCTGCGGCGTCACTCCCATGACGATCTACCGCAACATTGGCACAACGCCCGCGGCGCCATCGCCAGTTGCAGACTGAGATCCGGGATCAATGATCTGTGCTTCTGGCCAGCCACACGAGGCGTGAGACCTTGGTCGGCCACCGCTGCGCACGGAAATGGGATGCAGCACGGTCGGTCGTCACTGTTGGATCTCCGTATGAAGCGCGATCTTGTGCATCCCCGCAAGGCCCGTCCAGGAGACTGCATCGCGGTCGTCTCGCCGTCGTTCGCTGCGGCGGGCGTTTACCCGGCGATCCACGAGCAGGCCATGCGACGCCTCGCCGAGGTCACCGGCCTGGTACCTGTCGAGTACCCGACCACCCGACAGGTGGGCGCGACGCCGCAAGCGCGGGCGGCCGACATCAACACCGCGTTCGCCGATCCCGACATCCGCCGACTGCGGGGCGTCCACCACCGACGTGGACGCCTTCTCCGGCCGGCCATCGCGGGCCCTGGCCCTGATCACCCGGGCGATGCAGCCGCACGCCGACCGGGTCGACACCGACACGGTGACCTTCGTCGGGCCTTGCTTCGACGCGGCGGCGGGCGCTGACGGTTGGACCCGTCCGGCGGATGCGGAGAACGTGCTGCTGATCTCCCTGGGCTCGGCGTACACCCGTCAACCGGAGTTCTACCGCCAGTGCCTGGCGGCCTACGGCGATCTGCCCGGCTGGCACGTCGTCGTCCAGATCGGCAAGTACACCGACCCGCGAGAGCTCGGCGCCGTCCCGCCCAACGTCGAGGTGCACTCCTGGGTCCCGCAGCGGGCGATCCTGGAGCAGGCGGATGCCTTCGTCACCCACGCCGGTATGGGCAGCTGCGGCGAAGGACTGCTGGCCGGGGTCCCGATGATCGCCGTGCCGCAGGCCGCCGAACAGTTCATGAACGCCGACCGACTCGTGGAACTGGGCGTGGCCCGTCGCATCGACACCGCGGAAGCCACCGCCGAGACCCTGCGGTCGGCGCTGAACGACCTGGTCACCGACGTGGAGGTCGCCCGCCGCTCGGCACTGTTGCGCGCCAGGGCGCGGGCCGAGGGCGGTACCCCGCACGCCGCCGACCTCATCGAGAACATGCTGGCCTGACCCTTGCCCGTCACAGCCGGGGCTGGTCAAGCAGCGCTTCGCTATTCGACATCCCCTCCCGTTCTCACTTGCCCTCATCATCAGTGGCTCGTGCCAGGTGCGAGGAGACTGGTGAGCTCAGCAATCGCAGCCGCAGAGGGTTTTAAGTAGCGGCGGAGGTTCTCGGGCTTCTTGTGCCGTGACTTGGCCATGAGCATCGGCAGACTCGCGCCGGCCCCACCGAGGTGGGTGAGGCCGGAGTGTCGCCACTCGTGCAGATCCCAACCCGTGCCTGGCATTCCGCCAAGGACCGTGTGGGCGTCGAGCAGGGCGCGGGCCTGCCCATACGACAAGCGGGCGAAGCCGGTGTCCGGGCAAACGTCACGCGGGCTTACAACCTTCCCCGGGCCTGGCCGGCGGTGGGTGACAAACACCGGCCCACGTGTGCGGCCCTTGATCAGCCGAGGAAGCAGCCGGGCCGTGCCCGCGTCCCAGAAGACCGGCTCCAGTACGAAGTCCTCACGCGGGGCGCCTCGGCGGCGCGTACGCAGCTGGGCTCCCTTGGCCTTCACAGGGGCGCGGCGGCCGGCAAGATCCAGCTCCTCGATGTTGATGCCGAGGATCTCCTCGGCCCGCGCGCATGTCTCGTAAAGCATCCGCCAGAGCCATTGATCCATCCGTCGCCACCTGCGGGACGCTGTCACCGCGGCGAGGGCGACTCGGCCACATTCTGTGTCACATCACCGGAAGAGGTCGCTGAGGTGTCCGTGATCCCGCTACCGACCGCCCACCGCCCGGTGGCGCTCGTGGTCGCCGTCGACGCGTTCCTCGACCGGTTCCGTGACGACCCCGCCACCCGCGCCACCTACACCGAGACCCTGCGTCGGCTGCGCGAGACCGCCGGGGACCAGATGCCGGTCACCGGGCTCGCCCCGCAGCTCTACGAGCAGACGATGGCGCGCTGGGACCAGGGCGCGGCGAACACCTGGAACAAGCACCTGTCCGTGCTGACCTCGTTCACCGCCTACTGCCGCCGCCAGGACTGGCTAACCACCGACCCCGGCCGGCGCCTGGAACGCCGCAAGGTCACCCGCACCCGGGACAAAGCCATCCCTCGCGCCCGCCTGGAGCGGCTGTTCACCGACGACCGCCACCCGCTACGCGAGCGGGTCCTCTGGCGGATGCTCTACGAGACCTGCGCCCGCGCCGAGGAAATCCTCAGCCTCGACGTACCCGACCTCGACATGGAGTTCCGCCGCGCCCTCGTCACCGAGAAAGGCGGCGACCGCGCCTACGTGCACTGGGAAACCCCGACCGCCCGCCTGCTGCCCCGACTGCTGGCCGGCCGCACCACCGGGCCGGTGTTCCTCGCCGACCGGCGTGCCGCAGCAGCGGGGCGCCGCGCCCCGGCCCTGGGCAACATCTGCCCGGAAACCGGCCGGGGCCGGCTGTCCTACCCGCGCGTCGAGTACCTGTTCAAGCAGGCATCTCAGCTCCACGACCCGCACGACGCCGGATGCACCCTCCACCAACTGCGCCGCTCCGGGCTGACCCACCTCGCCGCCAAGGGCCGCAGCGCCGCCGAACTCCAAGCCAAATCCCGCCACCGGCACCTGGCTACCCTCGGCGTCTACGTCCGGCTCGGCGAAGAGACCTCCGCCCGCATCACCGCCGAGAACGACGAACACCACCGCCGACACCGACGCTGACCACCTGTTCAGGCTCGCCCCAGGGGTGGTGAGGGTGGGCTGGTGGCACCTTGTTTCTACGTGGTCCGGTGTGGTGGGCGTCGGCGTGCGGCGTAGCTGAGGATGACGCCGGCGAGGATGGAGAGGGCGGCGGCGCCGGTGGTGGTGGTCAGGTTGGGGCCGGTGATGGGTAGGTCGGGCTCGTCGGGTGGTGGGGCGATGGTGATGGTGGTGGGTGGGGATTGGCTGTCGGGGCAGGTGTTGGTGCTGGTGTAGTGGGCGGTGAGGGTGTGGGTGCCGGGTGGGAGGGTGGTGGTGTGGGTGGCGGTGGTGGTGGTGAGGGGTGTGGTGGTGAGGGTGGTGGTGTTGGTGCGGAAGGTGATGGTTCCGGTGGGGGTGTCGACGTTGCAGGTGACGGTGGCGGTGAGGGTGGTGTCCTGATCTGCTGCCGGGTTGGCGGGGGTGACCTGCAGGGTGGTGGTGGATGTCGGTGGTGCGGTCAGGGCCAGGCTGTGGGCATCGCCGGCGGCGATGGCCGTGATGATGGTTGCCGGCGGTAGGTCGACGGTGACGGGTGTGCTGCGGCTGGTGGTGGTTCCGTCGCCCAGCTGACCACTCGAATTGGCGCCCCAGGCCAGGACGGCGCCGGTGGCGGTGATCGCCAGACTGTGACTGTTGCCGCCGGTGACGGCCATGATGGTGACGCCGGCGGGCAGGCTTACGGCCACCGGCGTGGTGCGGTCGGTCGTGGTGCCGTCGCCCAGCTGACCACTCGAATTGGCGCCCCAGGCCAGGACGGCGCCGGTGGACGTCAACGCCAAACTGTGATCGCCGCCGCCGGCGATGGCAGTGACCTCGGCGCCCACCGGCAGGCTGACGGCCACCGGCGTGGTGCGGTTGGTGGTGGTTCCGTCGCCCAGCTGACCACTCGAATTGGCGCCCCAGGCCAGGACGGCGCCGGTGGACGTCAACGCCAAACTGTGGTCGCCGTGGGCCGCGATGGCTGTGATGGTGACGCCTACGGGCAGGTTGACGTCGACGGGTGTGCTGCGGTCGATGATGGTCCCGTCGCCCAGCTGGCCCCCGAAATTAGATCCCCACGCGAGGATGGTGCCGGTGGACGTCAACGCCAGACTGTGGTTGTTGCCGCCGGCGATGGCAGTGACCTCGGCGCCCACCGGCAGGCTGACCTCAACCGGCGTGCTGCGGTCGGTCATGGTTCCGTCGCCCAACTCACCCTGGTCGTTCTGGCCCCAGGCAAGGACGGCGCCGGTGGACGTCAACGCCAAACTGTGATCGTCGCCGGCGGCGATGGCAGTGACCTCGGCGCCCACCGGCAGGCTGACCTCAACCGGCGTGCTGCGGTCGGTGGTGGTCCCGTCGCCCAGCTGACCACTCGAATTGTCGCCCCAGGCAAGAATGCCGCCGGTGGAGGTGAACGCCAGACTAAAGTCACCGACGGCGGAGATGGCCGTGATGGTGGTTCCCGCAGGCAGGTTGACGGCCACCGGCGCGGTGCGGTCGGTGGTGGTCCCGTCGCCCAACTCCCCCTGGTTGTTCTGGCCCCAGGCAAGGACGGTGTCCGATGCGCCGGACAGTGATGGCGTGTCCTGCGCGGCCGCGGGCCGCACCGCGACCAACTGCGTGACCATCACCGCCAACACCAGAAGAAGCCAGCCGGTGATGGCCCGGCCCGCGTCACCGCCCGCCCATCGACAGGGTCTCCCCATTGTTCCTACCTCCACGCCGGCAAATACCGCCAATATGACAGAGCAAATTTTCTACCAACTATCACTGATATATGCGGAGAAACGCCCTCAAGAGGACATCTGGCTCCGTCGCCGGTCGCCCCCCCGCGCACGGCCACAACCTCAGACGCTTGGGGAAAACTTCACTCTGCGTAGCCGCTTTGCGATGGTGCTAACATCCGGCGGCGCTGGGCGCCCGGTCTGCTCAGTGCCGTTGTGGTGAACAGCACTGGCCTAGTTAGACAGACACAGTGGTAACGAGCACACTGAAGCCGCCGAGATCGTCGAGCTATCCACTCCTCGGAAGGGAATCCGCATGCCCAGGTACGACGCGATTGTCATCGGAGCCCGCTGCGCGGGCGCGTCCACCGGCATGCTTCTGGCTCGGCAGGGACACCGGGTGCTGGTCGTGGACCGATCGAGCTTCCCCAGCGACGTCATCTCGACCCACTTTCTCTGGCCGCACGGGACCTCCTACCTGAACCGGTGGGGCCTGCTGGATCAGGTGCTGGCGGTCACCCCGTCGCACACCGAGGTCACGTTCGTCAACGACGGCATTCCGCTCACCGGCTCGGTGCCGGACGAGCTTCTGCGCGCGTACTTCCGCGACTGGCATGGCGACGACTCGGGGGTGGTGCGCTCGTACGCCTCGATCCGTCGGCACGTGCTCGACCAGATCCTGGTCGAGGCGGCGAGCAAGGCCGGCGCCGAGGTACGGACGAACTTCACGGTACGGGAGCTCATCACCGAGGGCGACCAGGTCGTCGGGGTACGGGGACGCGACTCCAACGGGCAGTTGGTCGAGGAGCGCGCCCGGATCGTGATCGGTGCCGACGGCCGCAACTCGTTCGTCGCCCGCTCCCTCGGCCTGCCGAAGTTCGACGAACGGCCCCGATGCACCTTCGCCTACTGGAGCTACTACTCCGGCTTCGACCTCGGCCCGGCGCAGCTGCACCGACGTGGTCGGCTGGCCTGCGCCGTCGCACCCACCAACCACGACCAGAACATGGTGCTGGTCTGGGGCCCGAGCGAGTGGTCCCGCGAGTTCCGTCGCGACGTGTCCGGCAACGTCCAGCGGGCGCTGGATTTCGTCAGCCCGGAGCTGGGCGAGGTGGTCCGGACGCAGGGTGTGCGGGCGGAGCGCATCTACGGGACGTTGGATCAGTCCGGGTTCCTCCGGCCCCTGGCCGGACCGGGCTGGGTGCTGGTCGGCGATGCCGAGTCGGCCAAGGACCAGTGCACCGCGATCGGGATGACCCACGCTTTCCGGGGTGCGGAGCTGATCGCCGACGCGCTGGGCCGGTGGTTCTCCGGAGACGTGTCGCTGGAGGCGGCGATGGCCAGCTATGAGGACCGCCGCCGCAGCCAGAACGCCGCCGCCTACTACGACTACGTCTGCACGCTGGCGGAGATGCGCCCGTACCGCCACGACGAGTTGCAGTTGTTCGTGGCGTTGCGGGGAAACCAGCAGGAGATCGACCGGTTCGTCGCCACCCACGCCGACGTCGCGCCGGTCTCGGAGTTCTTCCAGGCGTCGAACCTCCTCCTGCTCAACGACGCCGCGAAGGAGACCTCGGCCGGGTACCCGGTGTTCGAGGACTACCCGGCGACCGCTCGGATGTACCAGCAGAACCTGTTCGCCTGACCCGTATCCCGCCCGGAGATCGATTGTGTCCCTGCCTGAACTTGACCAACGCGACGACGACGAACTGATCGAGACCATCCTCGCGGCCGCCGGCCGGCAGGATCTGGAGGCGATGGCGGCAGCCGCGGCCGAGGTCTCCGAGATGACCCGCAACTGGGCCACCCACATCCCGTGGGACGAGTTCGACTCGTTGGACGAGACCGCCCTGAACGAGGTGGTCGCCGAACTGACCCAGATGTGGGAACCCGTCGACCTGCAGGTTGACGCCGACGAGGAGTATGCGCTCGACAAGAACGCCTATGACTTCTACCGGCCGGCCGGCCGTAACCTGATGACCCGTACCGAGGAATTCCACGGGTGGGTCGAGGCGCGACGGCGGACCGAGACGTGGCAGTACTCCAGGACGCTGGAAGCCGCGCCGGACAGCATCGCCCAGATCACCAACGACATCGGCCGGCGCACCCGCGGGATCAACTTCAACTCGCAGGACTATCTGTCGTTCAACACGCACCCGGCGATCCGGGAGGCGGCGACCAAGGCGATGCGGGACTACGGTCCACACAGCGCGGGGTCACCGATGGTGCTCGGGAACACCCGGATCTCCGACGAACTGGAGGCATCACTCGGTGAGTTGGTCCGGGCCGAGCAGGTCACGCTCTTCCCAACCGGGTGGGCCGCCGGCTTCGGGGCGATGGCGGGCCTGGTCCGCCAGGAGGACCACGTTCTGATCGACCGGCTGGCGCACTCCTGCCTCCAGCAGGGGGCCCGGGCGACCACCCGCAACGTGGTGCGCTACGAACACCTCAACGTGGAGGCGGTCCGTCGCCACCTGGTCGACATCCGCCGGCGAGACAGCCGCAACGGCATCCTCGTCGTCACAGATGGCCTCTTCTCGGTGGACGCTGACTGGCCGGACCTGGTGACCCTGCAGCGGGTGTGCCGGGAGCATGACGCGACGCTGCTCGTCGACGTGGCGCACGACCTGGGTTCGATGGGCCCGGGTGGCACCGGTGTCCTCGGGTTGCAGGAGGTGCTCGGCGACATCGACATCGTGATGGGCGCCTTCTCCAAGACGTTCTGCTCCAACGGCGGCTTCGTCGCCTCGGCCTCCCCGGCGCTCAAGCAGTACCTCAAGATGTTCGGTGGGTCGCACTTCTTCTCCAACGCGCTGTCGCCCGTGCAGACCGCCGTGGTCCTGGAAGCCTCGAAGATCATCCGCTCCGCGGAGGGCGACCTCCTCCGTTCCCGGCTGCACACCGCCGTCACCGCGCTTCGCGATGAGCTGACCGGGCACGGGCTGACCTGTATGGGTGAGCCGTCGCCGATCGTGCCGCTCCTGATCGGAAACGAGAAGCTGGCGCGGATCGCGAACCGCCTGCTCTTCGACCGTGGGGTGCTCGCGTTCATGGTGGAGTTCCCGGTGACTCCCACCGGCTCGTCGCGGTTCCGGCTTCAGGTGCAGGCAAACCATGAGCCGGAGGAGGCACGCGCCGCAGCGAGGATCATCGCGGACGCGATCACGGACGCCCGCACCTACCTGTCCAGTGCCTTCGGGAGTACGGAGCGGTAGCCATCGCCACGCCTCATCAGCCGACCCCGGCTGGCCGAGTCGTCCCGCCGGACGGCGCTGCGAGAGAAGTCAGATCATGGCCAGGGCCTTGGTGATGTTCCGCTCGGCCAAAGCCAGCATCCACCGGCGGTCCGGGAAGTCGGTGTCGGCGATCCGAAGGGGGCCCTCGATCAGAGACAGGACCTGGGCGAATCGGTAGAACTCCAGCCGGTTGGGGTCGAGTTCGACGGACTGCAGCGCGGGGTACGCGTCACCGAAGCGCAACTGCAGCCAGGCGTGCTCCCACTCCACGTCGAAGAACGTCATCCCCTCGATGTCGACCATGGCGGGTGCACCGGAAGGCGGGACGAGCACGTGGTCCGGCCCGAGTTCGCCGTGTATCAGCCGGTAGTCGTGGCGAATGGTGACCGCGCCGCGCAGGCGCCGGAGATGGTCGGTGATTCGGTCGTGGGCATCGGCGAGCCGCACGTCGCGGACGGCCGCCGCGTCGAGGTGGCCGAGCGCCCGGTCCTGGATGATGTCCTCGGTGCTGCGGGTCTGTAGGGCCTCCCCGCGGGCGATGGCGGCAAGCTTGCCGTAGTGGGTGCCGCGGGTGGTGTGCATGCGGCGCAGGGCATCGCCAAGTGTGGACAGCGGGGTCACGGCTGCGACCGGGTCATGTTCCATGAGCGCCTCGAGCGTCACCGCACCGACATCCTCGACCAGTGCAAGGTCGGCCGGGTGGTAGCGGCCGGCGCGGTCGAGCATCAACAGCCGTGGCGTCCGCACGTCCACAGCGGTGAGGGCCGCGTGGTTGGTGGCGAACAACTCGACGCCCGATGCGTCGGTGAAGGGATCGTCGGGGACGGCTGGTGCCGGCGGCCAGTAGTTCTCGCCGGTTGCCCAGACATAGAGGATCGCTGTCGACTGGTCGTCCAACGTGAGCCGGTAGACGCCCTTCTTGCTGCCACCGGTCAGCCGGCCCAGGGCGGCAGGTCTACGGTCTGCGCCGAACTGGTCCAGCACCAGGTCATGCAGGTCGTCAGATTGTAGGACTGTCCGTGTCACAGGTCGCCTTTCTCCTGTTGCTCGGCGGTGGTTCACGATGGGCGCAGCCGTTCACCGAGAGTCCGGAGTCAGCGTTCTGCGGCGTCGGTGAGGATCGTGTCGAGTCGCGTCCGGCATTCGCTCGCGAAGGCGGGCCAGGAGTTCCGGTAGTAGGAGATTCCGGCGATGCCCACGGCGATGGCCCATGCCCGAGCCTTCGCCCAGCTCACGTCGTCGAGGTTCATGGCATTCCAGTAGGCCTGTCGCGCTGGAGCCGGCAGGTCCCAGACCGGGGCGTGCTCGGCGGCAGGAAAGCCGATCGACAGTCCCCCGAAGTCGATGACAGCGTGCAGCCGGCCCCTCGCTGCCAGAAGGTTGGCGGGGCGAAGGTCACCGTGGAGCCACACGTGCGGGCCGCGGGGCTCGGGCAGCCTGATGGCGGCGCTCCAGAGTCCTGCCAGGGTGTCGACATCAAGGTCGTCATCCATCGTGGTCCAGCAGTCCGCGAAGTAGGTACTGATGGCCTCTCCGCACCCCTGCAGGCAGCGCCTTGTCGGCTGTTCGCGGCAGCCGGACCAGGAGGTCCTCTCCCAGCCGGTACATCACGTTGTCAGTGCCGGCGCCTGCCGGCGCCAAGGGCAGCGATGCCCAGTCCGGGCGTTGAAGCTGCAGAAGTGACGTGACGACTGCCTCGTCCACCGAGATCTCGTCCTTGTGCAGCATGGCGGAGATGCTGCCGTAGCGGGAAGATCCAGACCAGCCAATTCTCGGCAGCAGCGGTGACCACGACCCGGCGACCGCCTGCCACCGCTGCGGCAACTCGCCAGCGACCTCGGCCTGGCCGTCGGCACCGTGGCCCGCACCTACCGCGAGTTGGAGGCCGCCGGGCTGATCCGGTCCCGACGCGGCGGCGGCACCCGCGTCGCGGACCAGGCACCCGCACCACCCGCCGACGGACACCGCCAAGCACTCGACCGGCACGCGGCCGCCTACCTGCGACAGGCACAGCTGCTCGGCGCCGACCGGGAAACCGCCCTCGACGCCGTACGCCGCGCCTGGCCCGCCGACGCGTGACACGAATCAGGCCCCGCCGCACCGGAACAACTCGCGTCATCAGACGATAATCGTGGACGCAGATCTCGCCGCCAGCACCATGCTCGGCGTGACTCACCGTGATTGCTGGACGAACCACTCTCGACAAGGAAATCGGAGGAGGTGGAATCAAAGGGAAGCGAAGCAGGAGGAGCAGCTTCCCGAGAGCGGGTCCGAGATTATTTCCTCAAGGACTTCTCTCCCTCACCTGAATTCAGGCTAACAGCCGTCCGGAGAATTTCACCCCGCACACTTCCGCGAATTTTTCGAGCAGTCTGAGACAGGGCCGTGACGGCTGCGGGAAGCAGCACAACGGCTCCGGTCACAGCGAAACACCAGGCCAAAGAGAGGGGAGACAGCAGCAGGCCGATCCCGGCCGCCCCCGCGGCATTTCCCGTGTTGAAGGCGGTATTCACCCAGGTACCGGCCTCCGTACTGCGGGCCTGGGAATCCACTTCGCCGGCAATCAGATAGGCCGTGGTCAGCGCCGGCGCCATCAGAAACCCAACGGCACCGGCCAGCGCAACCAGCCCGACCATTCCAGTGGCCTGGCCGGACAGCACACAGAAAACTCCGAGAAAAGCGGCCAGAATCGGCAGCCGGGTGCGCGTGGACAGCCGCCAGCGCACCGCACCGTAGAGCAGCCCGCCCAGCGCGCTGCTGACCGCCAGCGCCGCCGACACCCAGGACACGGAGGCAGCGGCGCCGTGCCGGTCCGCGAAGGCGACGGCCAGGAGAGTGAAGGCCCCCATGCAGGCCCCCAGCCCGGCGGTAGCAAGAACCGGATCGGCCAGGGACGTCCACCAGCGTGCGTCCCGGCGGGGCGGGGCGGCCCCCTGCTCGCCGCCGGTGTCGGGCTGCGGCGCGGCTGAACCGCGGAAGGAGGCGGCGACCGGGGAACCCGCGAGGACAGCCGTGCCGCCGAACAGCAGCACCGCGCTCAGGGCGACTCCGAGGGCGGGCTCGGCGAGCGCCGTGAGCACCCCGGCCAGCAGGGGCCCGACGACGTAGAGCAGTTCCTCCGCGACAGTGTCCAACGAGTAGGCCCGCTGGAGCAGTTGCTCGTCGTCGTCCGGGACCAGATCACGCCACAGGGTGCGCATGAACGGTCCCAGCGGGGGCGCGCACGCGCCGGCCGCGGTGCCGAGCACCCACAGCGCTGCACCGGGGGCGCCGGGCTGCCAGGCCACCGCCGCGATCAGGCCGAGCAGCGACGCACATGCCGCCGCCATGGGCAGCAGCGCCCGGTGCACACCGTGCCGGTCGATGAGGCGGGCGCGGTACGGGGCCAGCAGGGAACTGGCGAGTCCGAAGACGGCCAGGACACCACCGGCGACGGCGTACGACCCCGTCGCGTGTTCGACGGTGAGCACCAGCGCCAGGAAGACGATGCCGTAGGCGAACCGGGCGACGAGCGCGGCACCGAACGTGCGGGCCGCCTGCGGTAGCCGGAGGACGGTGAGATAGGAGGGGGCATGCACAGGGGATGCGGATGACACGGGGGACTCCTGCGGGTTCACGCGTCCCGGTGGCGGGCACGGGACGGGCTGCGGACCAGGGGGTACGGGATCGCGGAGGGCAGGGTTCGTCCGGGGCCGGGGTGCGGCCGTGGGCGGCTACGGACGGAGGCCCGTGACGGTGCCGGCGCCGGACGGAGCACCCGGCATACGGGCAAGGGACAGGGTCACGGCGGCCTTGAGAGCGTCGGCCGTAGCCGTGCCCAGGCCATGACGGTCCAGAGTGGCCAGCGCCTAATCCGTCATGCCACCGGGGAGCTCACGGCTGAGACGGTGTCGGCGAACGACGCGCCCGGCCGGGCGTGCAGGACCCGCGGGCCGTGCATCAGGTCACTCCACAGGGCCCGTATCACCGGCCCGAGCGCAGGCGCGCAGGCGCCCGCCGAGAGCGTCAGCACCAGCGGTCTCCAAGGCGATGTACCCGAACCGCAGGTTGCCGCTGCCAGTGTCGCGAGCAAGGCCGCATAGACGGTCGCCATGACCGGCAGAACCTGCCGTGGTCCTCGCCGGTCGAGCAGTCGGGCACGCAGTGGCGCCAGGAGAGTTAGAAAGACGATGCCGTATGACAAGCGGCCGACTGTGGCTGCAGCAAAGGTCGACAGCACAGATGGCTGACACAGCACCGTAGAATACGAAGGATTCCCTGAAAGGGAAGACATGTGACGTTCCTCATCGAACGCGGCGCGCGTACGCGCCAAAGGCAGGTCAAAGACAGCAGGGCCTTGATCCGCACCAGGGCGGAGGCAGTCTTTGGTCTACGCACGAAGGAGGAACATTCCGGTAACGGTAGCAGCACCCACGGGGTCGGCCCCGACGGCGGGGTGGCCGACTGCCTGAGCAGCGGGAGTTCGCTGACATCAGCACCGTCGGTGTGCCAGTCCGGCACCCCGATCCCACAACGTTCGTACCCGATGGGCGTGTGCCTCCCCTATCACCGGTGAGTACACCGTCAAGGGTCTCCGGAGTGCTGCCTGATTTTCCGCAGTTGGTGGGCACGCGGATGCGTCGGGCCGGGGATCCATGGTGTGCTCGCAGATCTCCGAGCGGCTGAGCCACCGGTGGGCACGCACCGTCGCCACTGCGACGGGACTGCCCCCGTCGCCACACTCACACTCACGGCCAGCGGCGGCATGCGACCAGCTATCGGGTCGAAACCTCAACCGACGGGACAGACTGGATACTCCTTCACCACGCCACCAACGGGACCGGTGGGACCGCGCGGGTCAGTGCGGCTATGGCACTCGCTCGCCACGTTCGGGTCATGGGTGTCCAACGTGCTACCAGCTACGGATTACTCGCGGTGGGAAATTGAGGTGCGGTGAACCGAACCTCCGCCCCGTTGATCTGGCCGTTGCTGACGATGGGCCGCGCCACACCGTCCGCCGTCAGCAACTGCCGCCGCCGTCTCCGCCGGAGGAACCTCCACTGCTGTCCCCGCCGGAGAACCATCCACCCCCACTCGAACCGCTGTCGCAGGAGGCGCCACCGTCGCCGCCTGCCGTGGCGCTGGGCACCGACGACGCGTACGCCGACGAGCCGCGCCGGCCCGTCGCCGTACGCCGACGCGCGAGGAAGGTGAAAACGACCGCGGCGGCGAACAGCCCGAAGAAAATCTCCATGTCGACGACGGTACGGAAGCCGATCAACCTTCTGTGCGGACTGCGGGCGCAGTCCCCGCGCGGCCGCCAAAGCCTGCCTGACCGACGGTGACGAGTATCAGGCGTATCTCGATGGTGACGAGTACGAGCGCTGGCGCTGGCGCTGGCGCTGGCGGCGGTCATTCTTGGTCACCGACAGCCGATCGCCCCGCGCGACTCACCAACCGGAGCCGAACGTCGCCAACTGCTCGCCTGCCACCCCAGCGATTCGCCAGCTAGAGCCTAAGGCGCAAGCGGGAAGGGGATTTGTCCTGGGCGACGTCAGCTCGGTCGATTAGAATGTATGTACTAATATCGCTGTTGAGCTGGGAGGATGCCCGTGACCGTGCCCACCCCCGCCGCTCCCCTCGCCCCCTACACCACGCTCCTTGGCTTCACCCGTTACGTCGACCGCACCGGCCCAACCAAGGCCACCTTCGTCGGTGGCCTGCGCCGGCAGCGGGCCAGCCGCTCCGGCTTCAACCCACATGGTCAGTTCGTCAAGGCCCTCAAGGCCGACATCGCCTTCCACACCAGCGGCACCCACCTCGATCGGGTGGTCGCCACCGTCAAGCCCCGATGGCGTCCGCTCTACCAGGCGTTGGCGCCGGGGGCGATGGCCTGGCTGCTGTCCCTCGGCGCACCCAGGTCGATCGACCTGGCCCAGACCCGCGACGCCCTCGCCCTGCTGGGCGACCTACCCGTGAAGATCAACCCACACTTCGGAATCCGGTATGCCGACGGGCGGGCCGAGGCCGTCCGCCTGCACTTTGACGAGGCTCCGCCGACCGACGAGGCAGCGCTGGCCATGCTGCACCTGATGGGCCGACAGATGGAGGCGATTTTGCCGCACGCCGAACCCGTCCTGGTCGATGTCCGGCGCGGCCGGACGCACCGCACGCCAGCGACCGCGAAACCCGCGGAGATCGAGCGCTGGCTGACCGGCGAGGCCATCGCCTTTCAGGCGCTGTGGAGCACTGCTGCCTGACCGCGTGGGGTGGGTGGAGGGTCAGTAGCCCGTCGTATCGTCGATGCTGGATTGCGCGGTCGGCACCAGGAAGCTCCGCTCGAAGGTGAGGACCACCTCACCGGTGGCTTTGCGGCCGATGGTGCGGCAGCTCACGATGCCCTCGCCCGGCCGGCTGGCGGAGAGCCGTTTCGCGGTCACCTCGCTCTCGGCGTACAGCGTGTCGCCCACGAAGACCGGCTGGGGAAGGTGGATCCGCTCCCAGCCGAGGTTTGCGATGGCCCGGCCGCTGGTACTGCGGGCGGTCATCCCGCCGACGATGCTCAGGGTCACCAGACTGGAGACCAGGGGCTGGCCCCACCGACCGGCCTCGGCGTATGCGTCGTCGATGTGCAGCGGTGACGCGTTCATGCTCAACATGCTCATCAACACGTTGTCCATCTCGGTCACGGTGCGGCCGGGCCGATGCTCGATCACCGTGCCGATGACGATCTCGTCGTAGTAGAAGCCGACCTGCTCGCGGTATCGGTTCTCGCCTACCCTGCGGAAGCCGACTGGACCGGAGCCGGTCGGCTTCCCGGCCTGCTCAGGCCGCATCGGTGAGCTCCCGTACGTGGTCGGCGAAGGTAGCCAGGACCGACCGGTCAAGGTCGGCACGGATCATGATCCGCAACCCGGCCTGGCCCTGCGGCACGATCGGAAAGAACACCGCCGAGCTGTAGAAGCCACGCCGGTACAACTCCGCGGAGAGTTGGACCGCCCGGTCGGCGTCGCCCACGGTGATTCGACGTACCGGCAGTCCGTTTCCGGCAAAGGAGGTGGGCAGCAGCTCATCGAAGTACGCCACGTTCTCGTCCAGTCGGCGCTGCAACTGGCCCAGCTCGGGTGAACGGTGAATGGCGGCGCTCGCCAACGAGGCCCCGACCAGTGGCAGGGCCATGTTCTGCGACCACCCCACCGGCCCGGCGTGCCGGGTCAGGAAGCGGGACATCGCCGGGTCGCCGAGCATGGCCACACCACCGCCGGTGCCGAAGCCCTTGCCCAGGCTGGTGACGATGACGGTGAGTGGATTCATGACCAGTCGGGATCGGACAAAGCCCTCACCCCGCTCGCCGACCAGCGACAACGAGTGCGAGTCGTCGATGAAGAGGAACAGACCGTACCGGTCCTGCAGTTCCAACAGACCGTCCAGGGCAGCGGCGCCGCCCATCGAGTACGCGCCGTCGGCGACATAGGCCACGCTGGGGTACTGCCGGCAGACGTCCTCCAGGTAGTTCAGGTCGTTGTGGTCGCAGGTGAGGACCAGACTTTCCTCTGCGCAGATGGGCTTCACATACGACATGCAGAAGTGGCAGTGCCGGTCAAAGACCATCACCCTGGGGCCGCCCGGAGCGAGGTGCCCGGAGGCCACCAGGGGCAAGATGCCGGCGGTGAGCGCGCTACAGGTGGTACCGGGGAGGATCTGGGCACCGAACAGTTCTCCCAGTTCCTCCTCCAACCGGGCCAGCAGTTGGTGCCGGATGCGGGTGGTGGAGGTGACCAGCCAGGTGGTGCCGGCCTCGCGTAGCGCCGACACCGCCCCCTCAATCACTGCCGGATGGTGGTTGAGGCCGAGGTAGGCGCAGGAGCACATGTTGACGAACTCGTGGCCGGTCGCCCGGTCAACGAGCCGGTTGTTGGAGTCGCCCGAGGGCGTGTCGACACTGATCCCGGTCAAACCGTGGTCGGCCGCTGCCTGCCAGACCGGGTCGGCGGTCCGGATCATCTTCTCCGCGTGGCGGTACCGGTGCGGACCGACGAAGCTCTGGTGTTCCGCTGTGCTCGTCATTTCCTCTCCCTGCCAGTGAGACTGACCGCTGTTGTCCCGGCCATGGGTCAGCCGGATGAGTCGAATTCGTCAAGCAGCCGCTGGGACGCCTCGAAGAAGGGCCGGCCGACCATCACCCCGTCGACGGTGGTGATGCCCTGGCCGCTTCGCTGGCCGGCGGCCACCACTCGTCGGGCCGCCTCCAGGGATGCCGCGTCGGGGGAAAAGACCTGGTTGATGACCGCCACCTGGCGTGGATGCAGGGCGATCTTGCCGCTGAACCCGAGGTCCCGTGCCAGAATCGCCTCCCGCCGTAATGCGGTCAGGTCCTGCACGTGGAAGGTCGGCGAGTCGATCGCCTCCACCTCAGCCGCCCTGGCGGCGTTCACCACCCGGGTCCGGGCCTGCTCCAGCGGCTCCCAGCGCAGTGGGGCACCGATAGCAGACGCGTAGTCCGCCGACCCGAAAATCAGCGCACGCAGGTGCGGCGACGTCGCCGCGATCGCCGCGGCGGCCTCCACCCCTCGTGGTGTCTCAATCACCGCGCACAGCTCGAGGTCCGGACGGACCGGCCGGAGTAGTCGCGCGACTATCTCAATGTCGCGTGGCGATTCGACCTTGGGCACCAGCACGATGGAGGGCCGGATCGGATACTCGCGCAAGGCGAGCAAATCCCGCATGCCTTCCGATTCGGTGAGTGTGTTCATCCGAACGGCGCAACGGCGACCGGACGCGCTCTCCCCACTGAAGAACGCGCTCCCCCGGTCCCGGGCCTCGGCCTTGTCCTGCGGCGGCACCGAGTCTTCCAGGTCGACCAGGCAAATGTCGGCTCCCGAACGGTGGCAGGTTGCGTACCTGCCGACCGCGGTCGCCGGCGTACACAACATGGAACGGCAGTACCGGGCGTACATCACACCTCCCGCCCTACGTCGATGAGCACCTTGCCCGAAGTGGCGCGGGCGGCGACCGCCGTGTGGGCGGCGCCGACCTCGTGCAGCGCGACGGTTCGGTCGACGTGGACCGTGAGCTGGCCCTGGGCCGCCAGCTCGAAGAGCCGGCCGACGATCCCGCACAGCAGCTCACGGTCGTCCACCACGTGCCGCATCCAGAAGCCGGCACAACCGATGGATCGCTCGGCCAGTTGCGCGGTGGTCACCGCGACGACACCGGTGGGGTCCTCCGGACCGACGGACACGTCACCAGCGACGCCGGTTCCGGGATCGCGCGAGTTGCCGGGCCGCCAGCCGAGGCAGACCAACCGCCCAAACGGCGCCAGGCCGACCAGGGCGGCCCGCGCCACCGCGCCGCCCACCGAGTCGACGAACAGGTCCACGCCGGTTCCGCCGGCCGCCTCCCGCACCCGGTCGGCCAGCTCTGGATCTGCCGGGTCCAGCACCACATCTGCGCCGAGCCCGGTGACGAACTGTCGCTTCGCCGCGGTCGACGCCAGGCCGATCACCGGCGAGGCGCCAAGCGCCACCGCGAGCTGCACCGCGAGGTGTCCAACCCCGCCGGCTGCGGCGGAGACCGCGACACTCTCCCCGGCCCGCAGCCGACCGGCCAACGACAACGCCCCGTACGCGGTGCTGCCCTGCTCGAACAGACCGAGAGCCTGCGGGTCATCGATGCCCGCCGGAATCTCCACCGTGTGCGCCTCCGGGGCCGCCACCACCTCGGCGTAGCCACCGCCGTGGCGTAGGAGCGCGACGACCCGCCGTCCGTCGGCCCGTCGACGCCCGACCGCCTCCACGCCGAGCACCGCCGGCAGCGGCAGCTCGGGGTGAGCACCGGCGCAGCGCTCCAGGTCATCGAAGTTGACCCCGGTCAACGTCACGTCGATCAGACTCTCCCCAATCCCCGGCGATGGCTCGGGTATCCGCTCGACGCGTAGTGCTTTCGGACCATCTGGTCGGCGCAGAACCACCGCACGCATGGACCGGGTCATCGCGGCCGCCGACGGCCGCTGCGGCGCGCACCGACGAGTACCGGTCCCCAGCCACCGCTACGGGTGCGTCCCGACGACGCGGAGCAGGTCATGCCGACTGGTCCACGAAGAGTTCCCCCCGCCGGCGGTGCATCTCCTCCGCTGCCTGAAGGTCATCCGCGATGGCGCAACAGGCGACGGTACCGTCCGCGGCAACGTCGTCGGAGGTGATCACGACCCCGGTACGGCTGGTGCGGTCGTACGCCAGGCCGGCCGTCGCGAGCCGCTCGACAGCCGCCGTGAACGACGGCACGGCCCAACCGAAGCGTTCCAGGAAGACCCGCTTCTCTCGGTATCCGGGATTGACCACCCGACCGTAGAGGGCCAGGTGGAGGTGGGTGGAGCCAGTTAGGCGACAGTTGGTCTCGGTGAAGAGCACCTGCTTGTCCGGAGTAGCGATAGCGTCCGCACAGACCACGCCCCGGTAGCCGAGTACACGGAGGGACTCGACCAGCCGGTGGGCGCCGTCCAGCAACTCTGCCCTGGTCTCCGCGTCGATCGTCTGCGCCGGCAGCACCTGGCCGATCGCCCTTGGCGCCATCAGCAGATCTCCCACCCCGATCAGCTGCGCCGCCTCGTCGGTGACGATGTACTCCGCGTAGCTGGTGGCGGACCCGGGGAAGAACTGCTCCACCACCAGCCGGTGTGTCTGGCCTGCGGTGAGCCCTTCCCATCGCTGCCCTACGTATGCCACCAGCGCGGGACGGTCCGGCAACACCACCGCCCGGGTCGCGCCGATCGGCGCGACGCCATCGGTACGGCTGAGAACCTCGTTGCCGAGACCACCGCCGTTGAACTCCATCTTCACGATCGCATCGTGTCCCTGGTCGAAGAGGTCAGCTATCGCCTCCAGTGCCTGCTCCGGCCGGGCGACCACGGTGCCCGGCGCGATCGGCACCCCGGCTCCGGCGGCCAGGGCCCGGAACCCGGCCTTGCTGTTCACCAGCGCATCACCGGCCTGGTTGCTGAACGGATAGCCGGGGAGGGCCGCTTCGGCGCCGAGTGTCCGGGCGATCCTGGTGATGGAGAGGTCCTTGTAGACGGCCAGGATCTTGGCCGGAGGCCGGTTGCCGAGAGCGCCGCGTAGCTCGTCTAAAAAGCTCGGATCGGTGAGCCGATCTGGGGTGAGGATGTCCGAGCCGAGACTGCCCGGTGGCGGGATCACAGTGGTCAGGGTCGAGGCGCGGGTTCCGGTCAGGTCAGTGATGTAGCTCAGGTAATCCGCCGGCGGGGCGAACGGCAACACCAGCACGTCGCCGTCCCGGGCGAACCAGAGTAGGCGCTGCGCGGCACAGCCACCCCCGCGCAGTTGGTCGGCGGTCAGCGCCGCCAGATCGCCGACCATCTCCCAGGTTCGACTATTACCGATAATCAAGGTTCTCATTACCGCCCCATCAGTTCGGCGGGATTTTCGGACACGGCCCCGCCCAGCCGGATCAACCGACTGTTGAGCTGCGAAATGAGACAGAACGGGGCATCGTTACGAACCGTGTGGCAACGTATGAAGAGATCTCCGATTTGCTGATCGACACGCTATCAATTGACACCGTCGAGAGCAAGGAGTGATCTTGCAAGCACCCAGTGTAGCGGCGATCGGCCTCCCGAGGTCACGCCGTGAAAGATCATCAGCGACGCCACCCCACCCACGCCCGGTCGCGTCATTCATCCACATGAGATTTAAGCAGCTCACCGACGTTACGATCACCGCTGGTCACGGCCAACCCACCCCAGCCGGCCGGCCCACCCCCACCGCGTCGCCGGCCTAGATCATCATTGCCGAAAGTATCGATCACTGGTTGCATGAGTGACGGACATAGCTCCAAGCCGCCACTGCAGGTAACAACAACGTCACGCTCCTCGCCACTGCGGGTGAGCGCACCACAATACGTCTCCTGGGGGCGCCACATGAGGCTGCACAGTTTCGATGAATGGTCGCCGTTACGCGAAATCGTCGTGGGTTCAGCCTCGGGCTACCGACAACAGGCCCGCGACCTTTCCTTTGATCTCTTCTTCTACGACAACCTCATCCACGACAACCCAAAGACCCACCCTATCTACTATCCACGGTTCATGGCCCACGGCCAGCCGACGCCGGGGTCATTGACCTCGAAAACCCTGGATATCAAGCAACGCTATGTGGACGAGTTACACGAAGACGTGGAAGGAATAGCCGGGACGCTCAAGTCCCTTGGCGTACGCGTTCACCGACCGATGAACCTCCGCGAGGGCGCCGCACACTTCGCCACCCCCGCGTGGTCCGCCACCGCGCTGCCGCCCCTGAACGTCCGGGACAACACGTTGATCCTGGGTGACGAGATCATCGAAACGCCACCAATGATGCGCTCGCGCTACTTCGAGACGCAGTTTTTGAAGCCCGTTTTCATGGAGTACTTCAAACACGGTGCCCGGTGGACGGTGATGCCCCGGCCGTGGATGACCGACCGCTCCTTCGACCTCGCCCAGGCCGAACAAATCGTCACGATGGAGACGGTGCCCACCATCAACGACTCCCCCTATGACGTGGGCATCGAGATGCTCTTCGACGCCGCCCAGTGCCTGCGATTCGGTCGGGACATCCTGGTCAACATCGCGACGGCGAACCACCTCCTCGCGTGTGAGTGGCTGGAGCGCCACCTGGCGGGCCGCTACACCATCCACCGGATCGACCGGCTGGCCGACAGCCACATCGACAGCATGGTGCTCCCCCTGCGACCGGGCACGTTGTTGATCCGCTCCCGACGGTTCCTCGACTACCTGCCCAAAGCTCTCCAGAAGTGGGATGTCATCGAGGCGCCCGAGCCGAAAGCACAGAACTTCCCCCAGTACGACGACGATGACGTCATCCTCACGAGCCCGTTCATCGACCTGAACGTGTTGTCCATTGATGAGCACACCATCATGGTCAACGATTCCTGCCCGGAGCTGAGCCGTGCACTGGAAAAGCACGGCTTCGACGTCGTACCGGTACGTCATCGCCATCGGCGACTGTTCGGCGGCGGCCTCCACTGCTTCACCCTGGACACCGTGCGCGACGGCACACTCGAGGACTACTTCTCCTGATGGAGCTTGTCGCACCGACTAGCCCCAGCGGGTAGCAACACCGATCTTGCCGGCTCGACCTACCGACCCCTGCGGCGTGTCGTCGGGGCCGACGGAGGGATCCTAACCAGTGGTACCACTGACGTGACCGACCTGCTCGACCGGGTGCAGTAAACCGGGGACGAGCGCATCGACGGCGCGCCCCAGCAGACGCCGGCTGTCCGGGACCGTCTCCAGGCCGGAGACCAGGGCGACACAGATCTCGGCGGCCGCGTCCGCATCCGCCGCACCCGCCTCGGTGAAGAGATCCCCCAGCAGCTTCCGCAGCTCCACGGTGAACTCGGTGCAGATCTCACCGAAGAGCCGGGCCTTGCTGTCCATGAGCTCGGCGGTGTGCGGCGAGTCCCCGATCAGACGCAGGGACAGGTCGAGTTTGGCGGCCAGGACGCCCCGAATGCGCTGGGCATAGGGGGCGTCCTGGCTGGCGGCCTGCCGAGCGCGGGCCAGCGCCTGGGTGTGCAGACGTCCGGCGAGTTGCCGGAACGCGTCATCCTTGCCACGAACGTACTGATAGACGGCGGACCGAGAGACCCCCATCGCGGCGGCGATGTCATCCATCGTCGTCCGCCGTACGCCATACCTGGTCAAGCAGGTGTAGGTAGCGTCGAGGACGTCGGAGAGCCGACTATTGTCCATGTCAGCTCAGTTTACCCAGCAGCTCCGTGGCGACCTGCGCGGAGGACGCCGGGTTCTGCCCGGTGACCAGGTTGCCGTCGACGACCACGTTCGGTGCCCACGGCTCACCTTCCTGGACCTGTACGCCGAGGTCGACCAGGCGGTCCTGAAGCAGCCACTTGGCCTTGTCGGCCAAGCCGGCCTGGGCCTCCTCCACGTTGGTGAAGGCAGCCGCCCGGCGTCCGGTGAAGGGGTTGCTGCCGTCGGCGTCCACCGCGGCGAGCATCGCGGCTGGCCCGTGGCAGACGATGCCGACCGGCTTCTTGGCCCGCATGGCGTCCACCAGCAACTGGCCGGAGTCCTGGTCGACCGCCAGGTCCTCCATCGGCCCGTGACCACCCGGGTAGAAGACAGCCTGGTAGTCGTTGAGGTTGACCTCCGACAGGGTGAGCGGCTTGCGTAGATCTTCGATGCTCTCCACGGCCTTGGTCATCCGGGCGGCCCCCTCCGGACCGCCGGTGGCCTCCGGCTGCAGGCTGCTCCGGTCCACCCGCGGCACCACTCCTCCCGGGGTGGCGATGCTGACCTCGTGGCCGGCGCTGGTCAACATCTCGTGGGGCACCACGAGCTCCTCGGCCCAGAGACCGGTGGGGTGCTTGGTGCCGTCGGCGAGCTCCCAGTAGTGAGCGCCGGTTACCACGAACAGGATCTTTGACATTGATCAAACCCTCCGTAGCTGGGCGGGCCAAAGCAGTCCGCCTCGAGACCCACCATACAGACTGACGTTCTGCATGCAAAATGCCAGTTCAACTTCTCGTGCCGGCTCCGCGGCGATGCCGGGGCTCCAGCGGAGGTAACTCCGGGCGGAGAATCACCCGGCTGCCTATCCTTGGCGACGACATGCCGAACGAAGTCGCCTCCACCCCGCCCGACGTCACCCGCGAGCTGCACCGCCGGCTACGCCCGCTGATGCTCCGTGACCAGCACCGTCTCCGACGGCGGCTGGACGGCGCACAACGAATACCCGACCCCCAACGCCGGGAAACAGCCCTGGCCGAAATCACGTCGGAGGTAATCCGAGCCGAGACCCGGCTGGCGGGCCGGCAAGCCGCCGTACCCCGAATCACCTATCCGACGATGCTGCCGGTCAGCGAGCGCCGGGACGAGATCGCCGCGGCGATCCGCGACCACCAGGTCGTTATCGTCGCCGGCGAGACCGGCTCCGGCAAGACCACCCAGCTACCCAAGATCTGCCTGGAGCTGGGCCGCGGCGTCCACGGGCTGATCGGGCACACCCAGCCCCGTCGGCTCGCCGCCCGCACGGTCGCCGACCGCATCGCCGACGAGCTCGGCACCGAACTGGGCGAGGTGGTCGGCTACCAGGTGCGCTTCGCCGACCAGGTCAGCGACCGAAGCCTGGTCAAGTTGATGACCGACGGCATCCTGCTCGCCGAGCTACAGCACGACCGGATGCTTCGCCAGTACGACACGATCATCGTTGACGAGGCGCACGAGCGCAGCCTCAACATCGACTTCATCCTCGGCTACCTACGGCAGCTTCTTCCCCGCCGCCGGGACCTCAAGGTGATCATCACCTCGGCCACCATCGAGACCGACCGGTTCGCACGGCACTTCGCCGACGCCGACGGCAACCCGGCACCGGTCGTCGAGGTGTCGGGGCGAACCTACCCGGTCGAGGTACGGTACCGACCGCTGGTCGAGGTGAGCGAGGACGAGGACGACACCGACGACGAGCAGGTTCGCGACCAGGTCCAGGCGATCGGGGACGCGGTGCAGGAACTCGCCGCCGAAGGCCCCGGCGACATCCTGGTCTTCCTCTCCGGCGAGCGGGAGATCCGGGACACCGCCGACGCGCTCGGCAAGCTCGTCACGCACCGACCAGCGTTACGCAACACCGAGATCCTGCCGCTGTACGCCCGGCTGAGCACCGCCGAGCAGCACCGCGTCTTCGCCCCGCACACCGGCCGGCGGGTGGTGCTGGCCACCAACGTCGCGGAGACGTCGCTCACCGTGCCCGGCATCCGGTACGTGGTGGACCCCGGCACGGCGCGTATCTCCCGCTACTCGAACCGGCTCAAGGTGCAGCGGCTGCCCATCGAGCCGGTCTCGCAGGCCTCAGCCAACCAGCGCAAGGGCCGGTGCGGGCGTACCTCGGACGGCATCTGCATCCGCCTCTACGACGAGCTGGACTTCCAGTCCCGGCCCGAGTTCACCGACCCGGAGATCCTGCGGACCAACCTCGCCTCGGTCATCCTCCAGATGACCGCGATCGGGCTCGGCGACATCGCCGCGTTCCCCTTCATCGACCCACCGGACCGGCGCACCATCACCGACGGCGTCAACCTGCTGCACGAGCTGGGCGCGTTGAACCCGGCCGAGACCAACCCGGCGAAACGGCTCACCCCGCTCGGCCGACGGCTCGCTCAGCTGCCGGTCGACCCCCGGCTGGCCCGGATGGTGCTCGAGGGGGAGCGCAACGGCACCGCCACCGAGGTGGTCGTGATCGCGGCGGCGCTGTCGATCCAGGACCCCCGCGAACGACCGGTCGACAAGCAGGCCCAGGCCGACCAGGCGCACGCCCGCTTCGCCGACCAGGAGTCGGACTTCGTGGCGTACCTCAACCTGTGGCGCTACCTGCGCGAGCAGCAGCGGGCCCGGTCGTCCAGTGGATTCCGGCGGATGTGCCGGTCGGAGTACCTGAACTACCTGCGGGTGCGGGAGTGGCAGGACATCGTCAGCCAGCTCCGACAGGCGCTGCGGACTCCGGAGCAGGGCCGGCGACGCGGCGGGCCGGCCGCCGACGACGGCGGCGCGCGACGCGGCGGCGGGGCGGACCTGCCGGAGGAGATCGACACCCCGAAGGTGCACCAGTCGCTGCTCGCCGGCCTCCTCTCCCACATCGGCCTGAAGGACACCCAGCGGTACGAGTACCTGGGTGCGCGGGGGGCGAAGTTCGCCCTCTTCCCCGGCTCCGCCCTGGCGAAGAAGCCGCCGCGCTGGGTGATGGTCGCCGAGCTGGTGGAGACGAGCCGGCTCTGGGGCCGGGTGAACGGTCGCATCGAACCGGAGTGGGTCGAGCCGCTCGCCCAGCACCTGGTGAAACGCAGCTACAGCGAACCGCACTGGGAGAAGCGGCAGGCAGCGGTCATGGCCGTCGAGAAGGTGACGCTGTACGGCGTTCCGATCGTCACCTCCCGCAAGGTCAATTTTGGCCGGATCGACCCGGTGACCAGCCGCGAGCTGTTCATCCGACATGCACTGGTCGAGGGGGACTGGCAGACCCACCACCAGTTCTGGCGGGACAACCAGCGCCTCCTCGACGAGGTGACCGAGCTGGAGAACCGGGTCCGACGGCGGGACATCCTGGTCGACGACGAGACGATCTTCCAGTTCTACGACGAGCGGATCCCGGCCGAGGTGGTCTCCGGTCGGCACTTCGACGCCTGGTGGAAGCGGGAGCGCCGGCAACGACCGGAGCTGCTGACCTTCACCCGGGAGCTGCTGGTCAATGCCGGCCGCGGTGGCGTGGACGGGGACGGTTTCCCCGACGAGTGGCGCACCGACGGGGTGCTCCTGCCACTGACGTACCGGTTCGACCCCGGCACCTCCACCGACGGGGTCACGGTGGACATCCCGCTACCGCTGCTCAACCAGGTGCCGGCGGAGAGCTTCCAGTGGCAGGTGCCGGGGCTCCGCGAGGAGCTGGTCATCGCGCTGATCCGCTCGCTGCCCAAGGCGCTCCGGCGCAACTTCGTCCCGGTGCCCGACTACGCCCGGGCCGTGCTCGCCGAGCTTCCGGCCGGCGAGGAGGACCTGCTGGACGCCCTCACCCGGCAGTTGCGCCGAATGACCGGGGTCACCGTCCCCCGGGACGCCTGGGAGCCGGGGAAGCTTCCACCGCACCTGCGGGTCACCTTCCGGGTACTCGGCGAGGACGACCGCCCGGTCGCCGAGAGCAAGGACCTGCCGGCGCTGCAACGCCAGCTCACCGCGGAGGTACGTCAGGTGGTGGCCGCCGCCGCGCCGGACGTGGCCCGCACCGGGCTGACCGACTGGGAGATCGGCGCCCTGCCCCGCACCATCGAGCAGGTCCGGGCCGGGTACGCCGTCACCGCGTACCCGGCGCTGGTGGACGAGGGCGCCACGGTCGGGGTACGGGTCTTCGACTCCCCCGCCGAGCAGGAGGCCGCGCACTGGGCAGGGACCCGACGCCTGCTCCGGCTGGCCGCGCCGTCCCCGGCGAAGTTTCTCCAGGGGCGGCTCTCCAACGAGGCGAAACTGGCGCTCAGCCGCAATCCGCACGGGGGCGTACCGGCGCTGATCGATGACGCGGCCGGCGCGGCGCTCGACAAGTTGATCGCCGACGCGGGCGGTCCGGCCTGGGACGCCGAGGGTTTCGCCGCGCTACGCGGTACGGTCCGCGCCGGTCTGGTGGAGACCGTCGTCGAGGTGATGCAGCGGGTCCGCGGGGTACTCGCCGCCGGCTACGCGATCGAGCAACGCCTCGGCGCGACCCGAAACCTGGCGGTGGTGGCCGCGCTCACCGATGTCCGCAGCCAGCTCACCGGACTGATCCACCCGGGTTTCATCACCGAGGCCGGCTACGCACGGCTACCGGATCTGGGGCGCTACCTGACCGCGATCGAACGCCGGTTGGACCGGCTCCCCGGCAACCCGGCCCGGGACAAGCAGCAGCAGGACCGGATCGCCGTCGTGCAGCGGGAGTACGCGGACCTGCTCGCCGCGCTGCCGCCCGCGAAGCGGCGGACGGCGGCCGTCCGGCAGATTCGGTGGATGATCGAGGAGCTGCGGGTGAACGTCTTCGCCCAGGCGCTGGGGACCCCGTACCCGGTCAGCGAACAGCGCATCTACAAGGCCATGGACGCCGCCGAGGTGGCCTAGCGGGGCTCGAGGCCGGATGGCAGGGCGGCGGCGGCGATCGCGTCGTCAACGTACTCGAGGAGGATGCGACGCAGCTCCCGGCCGGCATGGGTGGGGACGACATCGCGGCGGCGGGCGACCGCGATGGTCCGGCGGACGCCGGGCGCGGCGAGTCGGGTGACGTGGATTCCGGGCCGGCTGGCGACGACACTGCCGGGTACCAGGGCGACCCCCAGCCCGGCAGCGACGAAGCTGAGCACGGAGTCCATCTCCCCGCCGTCCACCGAGATCCAGGGCTCGAAGCCGGCCTCGCGGCACGCCTGCAGGGTCGCGTCCCGCAGGTCGTACCCCTCCCGAAACATCACCAGCGGGTGGCCGCGCAGGTCGGCGACGCGCATCGGGTACGTCGGCGGGGAGTCCGGCAGGGGCCCGACGCTGGCGACCACCAGGCTCTCGGTGAGGATCGCGTCGGTGCGCAGCCCGGGGTCGGTGCCCTGGGCCGGCGCGATGATCAATGCCAGGTCCAGGTCGCCGCGGAGCAGGTGTCGGACCAGATCCTGGGAGCCGCCCTCCTCCACCCACAGGTCGACGGTCGGGTAAGCGTCACGGAAGCGGCGCAGCACGGGTGGGGCCAGTGCGGTGGCCAGGCTGGGGGTCGCACCGAGGCGTACCCGACCCCGCCGCAGGCCGACCAGCTCCTGCACCTCCCGGGTGGCGATCTCCACGTCGGTGAGGATCCGTTTGGCGAACGGCAGCAGCACCTCACCCGCGGCGGTGAGCGCGATCTTTCCCCTTACCCGTTCGAAGAGCGGGGTGCCGAGTTCCGTCTCCAGAGCGTGAATTTGCTTACTCAACGAGGGCTGCGTTATGCCGACATGATCGGCGGCTTGGGTGAAATGTCGTACTTCTGCGACCGCTGCGAAGTAGCGAAGCTGATGGAGTTGCATCTTCATAGCTTATGGCTATGAAGACTGCGGAGTCGATGCATTGGACGACTGATCTGACTGCTCCTAGCGTCAGCAATGTGGTAGTCATGTCACGAACTCGGTCGCCCATCCGCTCCACTGTCGGCCTGAAAGCCGTCATGGCGGTGACGGGCCTTGTCTTGGTGCTGTTCCTCGTCGCACACATGCTCGGCAACCTGAAGATCTTCACCGGAGCCGAGGATTTCGACCACTACGCGCACTGGCTGCGTGAGCTCGGCACGCCACTGCTCCCCTACGGCTGGTACCTGTGGTTGCAGCGGGGCGCGCTCCTGGTCGCGCTGGCCGGCCACATCTGGGCCGCGACCATGCTGGCGCTGCGCGCGCGCTCCGCCCGCCCGGTCAGGTACGCCCACCGCAACAAGGTCCAGGGCAGCTACGCCGCCCGCACCATGCGCTGGGGTGGCGTGATCATCGCTCTCTTCGTGATCTACCACATCCTGGACCTGACCACCGGGCACCTGAACCCGGTCGGCGACCCGACCCGGCCACAGGCCAACGTGGTCGCCGACTTCGCCCCGGAACGCTGGTACGTGACGCTGTTCTACACACTCGCGGTCGTCGCTCTCGGCTTCCACCTACGGCACGGCGCCTACAGCGCGCTGCGCAGCCTCGGTCAGCAGACGCCGCAGGGCGAACGCCGCGCCCGGGGCGTCGCGCTGCTCTTCGCCGTCGCGCTCAGCGTCGGCTACCTGGTGGTCCCGTTCGCCGTACTCCTCGGATTGGTGCGTTGATCATGGATCTCTACACCGAAGGTAACCCGGTCACCGACACCCGGGCCCCGGACGGACCGATCGAGGGCCGCTGGGACAGTCGCCGGTTCAACGCCAAGCTGGTCAACCCGGCCAACCGCCGCAAGCTGACGGTGATCGTCGTCGGCACCGGCCTGGCCGGTGGTTCGGCCGCCGCCACCCTCGCCGAGCAGGGCTACCGGGTCCGGTCCTACTGCTACCAGGACAGCCCGCGCCGGGCCCACTCGATCGCCGCGCAGGGCGGCATCAACGCGGCGAAGAACTACCGCAACGACGGCGACTCGGTGCACCGCCTCTTCTACGACACCGTCAAGGGCGGCGACTTCCGCTCCCGTGAGTCGAACGTGCACCGACTGGCCGAGGTGTCGGTCAACATCATTGACCAGTGCGTCGCCCAGGGCGTCCCGTTCGCCCGCGAGTACGGCGGTCTGCTCGACACCCGCTCCTTCGGCGGCGCCCAGGTACAGCGCACCTTCTACGCCCGGGGGCAGACGGGTCAGCAGCTGCTACTCGGGGCGTACCAGGCGCTGGAACGTCAGGTCGGCCTCGGCAACGTGGAGATGAACACCCGGCACGAGATGCTGGAGCTGATCGTCGTTGACGGCCGGGCCCGGGGGATCGTCGTCCGGGACCTGGTGACCGGCGAGATCACCACCGAGTTCGCCGACGCGGTCGTGCTCGCCTCCGGCGGTTACGGCAACGTCTTCTACCTCTCCACCAACGCCAAGGGCTGCAACGTCACCGCCACCTGGCGGGCGCACCGCCAGGGGGCGTACTTCGCCAACCCCTGCTACACGCAGATCCACCCGACCTGCATTCCGGTCTCCGGCGACCACCAGTCGAAGCTGACGCTGATGAGCGAGTCGCTGCGCAACGACGGCCGGGTGTGGGTGCCCAGGGCCGAGGGCGACGACCGCGATCCCCGTGAGATCCCCGAGGACGAGCGGGACTACTACCTGGAGCGGATCTACCCCTCGTTCGGCAACCTGGTGCCCCGGGACATCGCCTCCCGCGCCGCGAAGAACGTCTGCGACGAGGGACGCGGCGTCGGCCCGACCCGGCTCGGCGTCTACCTGGACTTCGCCGACGCGATCCAGCGGCTGGGCCGCAAATCCATCGAGGCCAAGTACGGCAACCTCTTCGAGATGTACGAGCGGATCACCGGCGAGGACCCGTACGAGGTGCCGATGCGGATCTACCCGGCCGTGCACTACACGATGGGTGGGCTCTGGGTCGACTACGACCTGCAGGCGACCATCCCCGGCCTCTTCGTGATCGGCGAGGCGAACTTCTCCGACCACGGCGCGAACCGGCTGGGCGCCTCCGCGCTCATGCAGGGGCTCGCCGACGGCTACTTCGTGCTACCGAACACCATCGCCAACTACCTCGCTTCCGGCCCGTTCGAGAAGCTCGAACCGAGCCACCCGGCGGCGGTCGAGGCCCGCCGCACCGTCGAGGATCGGATCCACCGGCTCCTCTCCGTGGACGGCGACCGGACCGTGGACTCGTTCCACCGGGAGCTGGGCCAGATCATGTGGGAGCACTGCGGCATGGAGCGTTCCGCCGCAGGTCTGCGCAAGGCGGTTGACGAGATCCGCGCGCTGCGGGAGGAGTTCTGGCAGCGGGTCCGGATCGTCGGCGACGCCGACGGGCTCAACCAGTCGCTGGAGAAGGCCGGCCGGGTGGCCGACTTCTTCGAGCTGGCCGAGCTGATGTGCATCGACGCCCTGCACCGCGAGGAGTCCTGCGGCGGCCACTTCCGGGCCGAGCACCAGAGCCCGGACGGCGAGGCCCAGCGCGACGACGAGCGGTTCGCGTACGTGGCGGCCTGGGAGTACGGCACCGAGCAGCCGGTGCTACACAAGGAAGACCTCAAGTTCGAGTACGTCCACCCCACGCAGCGGAGTTACAAGTGAACCTGACCCTACGCATCTGGCGCCAAACGGGCCCCGAGGACAAGGGTCGGATGGTGACCTACCCGGTCGAGGACATTTCCCCGGACATGTCGTTCCTGGAGATGCTCGACGTACTCAACGAGCGCCTGACCCTCGCCGGTGAGGAGCCGGTGGCGTTCGACCACGACTGCCGTGAGGGCATCTGCGGCATGTGCGGCATGATGATCAACGGCAACGCGCACGGGCCGCAGCGCGGCACCACCGCCTGCCAGCTGCACATGCGGCAGTTCACCGACGGCGAGACGATCGACATCGAGCCGTGGCGGGCCCGGGCGTTCCCGGTCGTCAAGGACCTAGTGGTCAACCGCAACGCCTTCGACCAGATCATCGCGGGGGGTGGCTTCGTCACCGCTCCGACCGGCAGTGCGCCCGAGGCGCACGCGGCCCCGGTGGCGAAGGCCGACGCGGACGCCGCCTTCGAGTCGGCCGCCTGCATCGGCTGTGGCGCCTGCGTCGCGGCCTGCCCGAACGGCTCTGGCATGCTCTTCACCGCCGCCAAGGTCACTCAGCTCTCGCTGCTGCCGCAGGGCCAGCCGGAGCGGTACACCCGGGTGATCGGCATGGTGGATTCGCACGACGAGGCCGGCTTCGGCGGCTGCACCAACGCCGGGGAGTGCACCGTGGTCTGCCCCAAGGGCATCCCGCTGCACACCATCGGTCGACTCAACCGCGACTACCTGGCGGCCACCGCCAAGCACACCGGGCGCTCCTGACCGCGACACCGTCGGTTCAACCCCTCCGTTGCGGGTAGCCCCCTTCTCGGAAGCGAGAGGGGGGCGGAGCCGACGGCGCTGATGCGGTAGGGCCGGTGGGTACGGCGGAATCCAGTCGGAGGGGCGGCGATGGGGGCACCAACGGAGCGGGGCCGTCAGCTGCGGGGCCGTCAGCACCGGAGCGGTGGGCGGCGACTGGGCGGAGTGGTCGGTTTGGCCGCGCTGGCCGGCCTCGCCTGGGCGGTACGGGATGTCCCGCTGGCCCTCGGTGGCCGGCTGACCGGTGCGCGGGCCGCGCGTGCCCGCCGCTCGCCGCAGTTCCGGGCCGGTGCCTTCCGGAACCCGGCAAGCAGCCGTCCCGCCGCCAGCCCCACGACGGGCTCCACGGATCGGAACCTGCTCCGCGAGCTCCTCTTCGGCAAACAGCAGCGTCACCCGCGTCTGCCGGTGCCGTTGGTGCGCCCAGCACCTGCGCCGGAGTCAGCCCCGCACTCGCCCGAGCTGAACGTGGTCTGGTACGGCCACGCCTCCACGCTGGTCGAGATCGAGGCGCGCCGGGTGCTGATCGATCCGGTGTGGAGTCGGCGTTGTTCCCCGTCGACGCGGATCGGGCCCAAGCGGCTCCACCCGCCACCGGTCGGCCTCGACGAGTTGCCCGCGGTCGACGCGATCCTGATCTCCCACGACCACTACGACCACCTCGACCTCGCGACCGTACAGGGGCTGACAGCAGGACAGGACGCACCGTTCGTGGTGCCGCTCGGGATCGGTGCCCACCTCCAGCGGTGGGGGGTTCCGGAGCACCGGATCGTGGAGCTGGACTGGTCGGAGAGTCACGACATCGCCGGATTACGGCTCACCGCCACCCCGGCCCAGCACTTCTCCGGACGCGGCCTGCGCCGGGACGCCACCCTCTGGAGCTCCTGGGTGATCGCCGGGGCCCACCGCAGCGTCTTCTACACCGGCGATTCCGGGTACTTCGCGGGATACACTGCCATTGGTGCCGGATATGGGCCTTTTGATGTGACGTTGATGCAGATCGGCGCCTATGACCGGGCCTGGCAAGATATTCACATGTTCCCGGAGGAGGCGGTCACCGCCCACCTCGACCTGCGCGGCGGACTACTTGTCCCAGTGCACTGGGCGACCTTCAACCTCGCCGTGCACGACTGGTCGGAGCCGGTGGACCGGCTCTGGGCCGAGACGAAGGCCCGGGACGTGCGGCTGGCGGTGCCCCGGCCAGGCCAGCGGGTGATGGTTGACGACCCACCGCCGGTGGATGGCTGGTGGCAGGCGGTCGCCTGATCGAAGAGGACAACCCGAACCGCCGTACCGGACGGTGATTCCACCACCGCTTCGGTGGCCCGGCAGAATGCACGGGAACCCACTCCCGAAGGCGGATCGAGATCGTGACCCTCTCTGTTTCCCAGCGGATCGCCGAGGAGCTCGGCGTCGCCGAGCGCCAGGTACACGCGGCCGTGGAACTACTCGACGGCGGCGCGACCGTGCCGTTCGTCGCCCGGTACCGCAAGGAGGCCACCGGCCTGCTCGACGACACCCAACTGCGCACCCTCGAGGAGAGACTGCGCTACCTGCGCGAGTTGACCCAGCGGCGGGACGCCATCCTGGAGTCGATCCGCAGCCAGGGCAAGCTCGACGAAGCCCTGACGGCACAGATCATGGCCGCCGACTCGAAGTCTCGGCTGGAGGACATCTACCTGCCGTACAAGCCCAAGCGGCGCACCCGCGCGCAGATCGCCCGCGAGGCCGGCCTGGAACCCCTCGCCGACACCCTGCTCGACGCGCCAGCTCAGGAGCCACGGGCGACGGCCGCCGGGTTCGTCGACCCGGACCGGGGCATCGCCGACGCCGCCGCCGCGCTCGACGGCGCCCGGGCCATCCTCGTCGAACGGTTCGCCGAGGACGCCGACCTGATCGGTACGCTGCGCGAGCAGATGTGGTCACGGGGCCGGCTGGTGTCCCGGGTCCGCGACGGCCAGGAGACGGCGGGCGCCAAGTTCGCCGACTACTTCGACTTCGCCGAGCCGTACCCGAAACTGCCCGCACACCGGGTCCTCGCCCTGTTCCGCGGGGAGAAGGAGGGCATGCTCGACCTGACGATGGAGCCGGAAGAGGCCCCGGATCCGGCGACCACCGGCCCGACCCGGTACGAGACGGCCATCGCCGCCCGATTCGGGGTCAGCGACCAGGGACGGCCGGCGGACCGCTGGCTCTGCGACACGGTTCGTTGGGCCTGGCGTACCCGAATCCTCATCCACCTCGGCGCGGACCTGCGCCTGCGGTTGTGGCAGGCGGCCGAGGCGGAGGCGGTACGAGTCTTCGCCACGAACCTGCGGGACCTGCTGCTGGCCGCCCCGGCCGGCACCCGGGCGACGATGGGGCTGGATCCCGGCCTGCGCACCGGGGTGAAGGTCGCCGTCGTTGACGCCACCGGCAAGGTGGTCGCCACCGACACCATCTACCCGCACGAACCGCGCCGGCAGTGGGATGCCTCGATCGAGACCCTCGCCCGGCTGGCCGCCGCACACCAGGTGGAGTTGGTGGCGATCGGTAACGGCACCGCGAGTCGGGAGACCGACCGGCTCGCCGGAGAGCTGATCCGGCGCCACCCCCAGCTGAACCTGACCAAGCTCGTCGTCTCCGAGGCCGGGGCCTCGGTCTACTCGGCGTCCGCCTACGCGGCGCAGGAGCTGCCGGGGCTGGACGTTTCGCTGCGGGGAGCAGTCTCGATCGCCCGCCGCCTCCAGGACCCGCTCGCCGAGCTGGTCAAGATCGACCCGCGCTCGATCGGAGTCGGGCAGTACCAGCACGACCTGTCCGAGGTGTCCCTGTCCCGGTCCCTCGACGCGGTCGTTGAGGACTGCGTCAACGCGGTCGGGGTCGATGTCAACACCGCCTCCGCACCGCTGCTGACCCGAGTCTCCGGCATCGGTGCCGGGCTGGCGGAGAACATCGTGCTACACCGAGACGCCAACGGACCGTTCCGGAGCCGACGCGACCTGCGGCAGGTCCCCCGGCTCGGCCCGAAGGCGTTCGAGCAGTGCGCCGGCTTCCTGCGCATCCCCGGCGGTGACGACCCGCTGGACTCGTCCAGCGTGCATCCGGAGGCGTACCCGGTGGTGCGGCGGATCCTCGCCGCGGTCAAGCAAGAACTACCGGCGGTGATCGGCCGGAGTACGATCCTGCGCGGGCTGCGGGCCACCGACTTCGTGGATGACACCTTCGGGCTGCCGACGGTCACCGACATCCTCACCGAGTTGGAGAAGCCCGGCCGGGACCCGCGGCCGGAGTTCCGCACCGCCACCTTCGCCGAGGGTGTGGAGACGATCGCCGATCTGGTGCCCGGCCTGATCCTGGAGGGAGTGGTCACCAATGTGGCCGCCTTCGGCGCATTCGTGGACATCGGCGTGCACCAGGACGGCCTGGTGCACGTCTCGGCGATGTCCCGCGCCTTCGTCCGGGACCCGCACGAGGTGGTGAAGTCCGGTGACGTGGTGAAGGTCAAGGTCCTCGACGTGGACGTACCGCGCAAGCGCATCTCGCTGACTCTGCGCCTGGACGACACCGAGGCTGGCCGCGGCGGGCGGGAACAGCAGGGGGGCCGCGGCGGCGACCGGGAAGCCGGCGGCCGTTCCCAGGGTCGCGGCGGGCAGGGCGGTCGCTCCCAGGGCGGGCAGGGCGGTCGCGGCGGGCAGCCACGATCGGGACGTGGGGGCGGGGCCCCGGCCAACGACGCAATGGCGGATGCCCTACGCCGCGCCGGTCTCGCCTGATCGCACCTGCGCGACGCCGGGCCCGGAAACAGGCCGAGTCGCATCTGATGCAACGGCTCGGTGAGCGTGGGAGCCGGCCGGGGTCGAGGCGTTCCTCGCTCGCCTACGGCCGGCTGGTCCACGGCCCAGCACCGGGTCGATGGCCGGGTCGAGCGGATCCGCGCACATCGACCCAACGGCGTCCTGGCGGCGTAGCGCGACCCAGCGATACTCAGGACGGTTTACGCCTTCGGACCGCGCCGGGACTCCGGTGGTTCAGTGCGCGCGGCGGTGGTGCAGGGCCACCACGCCGTTGCGGAGCGGTTCCGCCGAGAGCAGCTCGAGTTGGCGCGTGCCGGGCAGCCCGCCCTGGTACAGCCTCGGACCGTGGCCGGCGATCCGGGGATAGACGAGCAGCTTGTACTCGTCGATCAGCGGGCCACGGCCGGCCAGTAGCCCTCCAACATCTCGTAGGTGACGCGACCCCACAGCATCGCCCCGGCTACGTCCATGAGACGGGTGAAGAAGACGTGCGTCTCGTCGTCCGCGATCCCCTCCTGGTGGTCGACGCAACCGTCCAGGGTGAGGTTGAGGGTGAAGGTGAGCGCTCCCAAGGCCAGCCACCCTAACCGCCACCACCGCCGCGCCACCCCAGGCGAGCGTCGCGTGTGGCGAGCTCGCGTAGCGTCACGGACGTGGGCGTGGAAGAGAGCCGGGACTGGCGGGAGCAGCGACGACGGGCGGTAGCGGCGCACGCCGCGGCCGAGGAGCACCGACGACTCGCCGAGCAGGCGGAGGCCGCCGAGTTGGTTGCGGAGTTCGTGGCCGAGGCCCGCCGTCGCGGCCTGCCACCCGAGCGGCTCACGGCGACCGGATACGGGGGCCGGGGCCGTTACCGGACCCGGCTGCGGGGCTGGTACGTGGACCGGGCCCGCAGCCGGGCGGTGGACGTGACCGGCCGATTCCACCTCCTGGTCGTACCCGGCGGTCTTCGCGCCCGGCTCTTCGGCGCGAATCCCCAGCCCAGTCCAGCGCCGCTGGTCGTCGGCGCGGGTGGGCGCGACGGCGAGTCGGTGCCGCTGCGGACGCTGCTGTGCCGGCGGCTGGAGGACGCCGGCTGACCTTGGAAGAACCACGCAGCAAGGCGCCGAAGCGGCGACGACCTACCCCAGTGTTCCCCCCTCCATCGCGGAGAAGCCACCCGGACGTTTGATTGACAGTCGTTGACGGATGGCGAAAGCTCGCGGCACAGGCCCTTCCATCCCAGGAGGCGCGATGAGGCGCACACGGCTGGCGATTGCCGGCGTGTTTACCCTGGTCGGCGCATTGGCGCTGACCGCACCGGCGACCGCACAACCGGCGTCCGAACCAGGCAGCCGGGACAGTCTGGAGGTGTACGTCGGCACGGTTGACCCGGAGCAGCTGGAGAAGCTGCGGCAGGCCGGGGCCGACCTCGGCCACGAGCACACCGAGACCGACCGGTCCGGCGACATCCGCGTCGAGACGGTTCTCAGCAAACGCCAGGCCGCCCGTCTGGCCAGCCAGGGCGTGCAGCTGGAGGTCAAGAAGGTACGGGGCAAGCCGGCCAGCGAGGCGCTGCGGGAACAGGCCGCCACCGGTTGGTCCGCATTCCGGTCCTACAGCGAGCCGGGCGGCATCCGAGACGAGATCACCGCCACCGCCGCCCGCCACCCGGAGCTGACGAAGGTGATGACGATCGGCCACAGCCACCAGGGCCAGCCGATCCTCGCCGTCAAGGTAACCAAGAACGCGGACCGGACCCGGGACGGCAAACGGCCGGCGGTGCTGTACGCCAGTGCGCAGCACGCCCGAGAGTGGATCACGCCGGAGATGACCCGGCGGCTGATGCACCACGTCCTGGACAGCTACGGCACGGACCAGGAGATCACCCGGCTGGTGGACACCACCGAGCTGTGGTTCCTGCCCGTCGCCAATCCGGACGGCTACGACCACACCTTCACACCCGGAAACCGGCTCTGGCGCAAGAACCTACGGGACAACGACGGCGACGGGCAGATCACCACCGCCGACGGCGTCGACCTGAACCGCAACTGGGGCTACAAGTGGGGATACGACAACGAAGGCTCCTCCCCCGACCCGAACAGCAACACCTACCGGGGGCCCAGCCCGCACTCGGAGCCCGAGACCCGGGCGCTGGACCAGCTGTTCCGACGGGTCGGCTTCGAGTTCTTCATGAACTACCACTCCGCCGCCCAACTGCTGCTCTACGGCGTGGGCTGGCAGGTCGCCACCCCCACCCCGGACGACATCATCTACGAGGCGATGGTCGGTGACGACGAGAACCCGGCTGTGCCCGGTTACGACCCGGACATCTCCGCCGAGCTGTACACCACCAACGGCGACACCGACACCCACGCCACGGTCCGCTACGGGACCCTCGGCTTCACTCCGGAGATGTCGACCTGTCAGGCCGCGGCGGCCTCCGACCCGGACGACGAATGGCTACCGGAGGACTGCGTCAGCGGTTTCATCTTCCCCGACGACGAGAAACTGATCTCCGCGGAGGTGGCGAAGAACCTGCCGTTCGCCCTGGCCGTGGCGCAGTCGGCACACGACCCGGACGAGCCGGTGTCGGTCGTCGGCCGCAGCACCCCGGACTTCGTGGTGGACGCCTTCGACACGTCGTACGGCCGCGACCAGCAGGTCGCCTCGCTCACCCGACGGGCGCTGCGCAGCGTCCGGATGCACTACACGATCAACGACGGCCGGACCAAGACGGTCAGCGTCCGGGAGTGGCAGGGCGGTGAGCGCTACGGCGACACCCACGACGACTACTACGCTGAGCTGCGGGGCACGGTGCAGGGCGCCACACCCGGCGATCGGGTCGAGGTCTGGTTCAGCGGCAAGAAGCCCAAAGCGGGGAAGGTGACCAGCGAGCGCTTCACCTACCAGGTGCACGACGACGTCGGCGGCGACGTCCTGGTGCTGGCGATGGAGGACGTCACCGGGCCGAGTCCCGATCAGGACGGCACCAGCGCGAAGTATGCCGACGAGATGGCCGACGCACTGACCGCGGCCGGGCGCACCAGCGACGTCTACGACTTTGACACGATGGGCCGCCAGGCCCCACACCATCTGGGTGTCTTGTCGCACTACCAGATGGTGCTCTGGGAGACCGGTGACGACATCATCCCGCGCGCTCCGGGACAGGTACCGGGCACCATCGCCCGAGCAGCGGTGGAGACCGAGTTGGCTGTCCGGGACTACCTGAACGAGGGCGGCAAGCTGCTGCTCAGCGGTGAGTACGCGCTCTACGCCCAAGCCGCCAACGGCCTGTACGGCTACCAGCCGAATGGGCCGGCGGAGTGCACCGACTCCAACGACGAGACGTGCCTGCCGGTACTCAACGACTTCCAGCAGTACTGGCTGGGGGCCTTCACCTACGTCAGTGACGGTGGCACCGGCGAGACCGGGCCGTACCCGGTGACCGGCACCGACGACCGGTTCACCGGCTTCGCCGGTGCGCTCAACGCACCGGGTTCGGCGGAGAACCAGGAGCACACGGCATCGTTCCTGACCACGTCCGGCTTCCTGCCACCAGAGCAGTTCCCACAGTTCGAAAGCGCGGCGCCGCTCGGCTGGGAGCGGCCGGGAGGTGCGCCGTTCGACCCGCGTACCGGTGACTGGTACCTGTGGAGCGACCAGACCAACAATTCGTACAAGCGGCTCACCCAGACCGTTGACCTCACCGGCGCCAACGCCGCTGAGCTGCGCTTCTTCGCCTCTTACGACATCGAGACGAGCTGGGACTACCTGATCGTCGAGGCGCACGAGGTGGGCAGCGACAGCTGGACGACGCTGCCGGACGCCAATGGCCGGACCAGCACCGACACCGGGGACAGCTGCGAGTCGGGCTGGGTCGAGGCGCTGCACCCATGGCTCGCCCGTTACCAGAGCGAGGACTGCTCGCCGACGGGTACCACCGGCAGTTGGAACGCCGTCACCGGCGCCTCCAACGGCTGGCAGGAGCTCGTGGTCGACCTCTCCGGGTATGCCGGTAAGGAGGTCGAGCTGTCGATCTCATACATCTCGGACTGGAGCACCCAGGGTCTGGGGGTCTTCCTTGACGACGCCCGGGTGATCGTGGACGGCGCCACGGTCAGCGACACCTCGTTCGAGACGGACCTGGGCGACTGGGCGCTGGCGGGCCCGCCGCCCGGCTCGGCCGAGACCACGGAAGACTGGGGGCGCAGCCAGCAGGCCTTCGCGGAGGGGTCGGCGGTGGTCACCGCGGACACCGTCTACCTCGGCTTCGGCCTGGAGGGGTTGGCTCCGGAGGCCCGGGCTGACCTGGTCCAGCGCTCGATTGACCATCTGTTCGCGGCGGATCGCCGCTAACGGCTCGGGGCGCCGGCGGTCTGTGGAGGCCGCCGGCGCCCGCGTGGCGCCGGGCGGGGCGCGGTGGGGCGCGGGCGGGCCCGCACCGTCGGCCCCAGCGAAGTCCCGCCGGGCCAGCCCGGATGTGGTGAGCTGGGCAGATGGATCAGATCCGGCTCGGACTGGTGCTGCACCCAACCCGGGACGTATCCGAGGTGGTCGACCTCATCGTCGACTGGGCGACGAGGCACCGGATAACGCTGGCGGTTCGGGGGCCGGACCGGCACCGGGTACCGGCGACGGTCGAGCCGCTTCCCACCGAGCAGGTGGCCCCGACCAGCGACGCACTGATCAGCATCGGCGGGGACGGCACCATGCTCGGCGCGTTGCGCTCGGCGGTCGGCGACCCGAAACCGGTGCTCGGGGTGCACCTGGGCCAGCTCGGCTTCCTGGTTGAGGTCGAGCCGCCGGAGCTGCCGACCGCATTGTCCCGGCTGGCCCGCCAGGACTTCACCGTGGAGCGGCACAGCTGCCTGGCCTGTACGGTCTGCGGGGACGACGCGGTCGCGTTCAACGATGTCGCGCTGGTTCGGCAGCCCGGCGCGGGCTTCGTCACCGCCACCCTCGCCGTGGATGGGCAGCGGTACGGCTACTACCGGTGCGATGCGCTGGTGGTGAGCACGCCGACCGGGTCAACGGCGTACGGCTATGCTGCCGGCGGACCGCTCGTCTCTCCGGCGAGCGACGTGGTGGTGGTGACCCCCTCCGCGTCGATGGCGGGGATCGCCCGCTCGGTGGTCCTCTCCCCCGATGAACGGATCCGGCTGGAGCTTGCCCCCGGCTCCGCACCGATTGCGGTGGAGATGGACGGGCAAGTGATCCAGGACGCGGTGACCGAGGGCGCGGTGGAGGTGCGATACCACCGCGACGCCGGCCTGGTGGTCCGCCTCGACCCCCGCCGCCATCGAGAGCGCAACCAACTCACGTTGAGCCTGCTGGACCTGCCGCTCCTGCCCGAGCAGCTCCGCGAGCTCCTCCCCGAAGGCCTCCGCGAGGAACTGAGCCGACGGCGGCTCCCTCCGCACCGTTGACTCACCCGCCCGCAGCTGCCAGCACTGACGAGACCAGTTCCTTCGCCTCCGCCTGAATGCGCGCCAGCTGCTCGGGGCCCTGGAACGACTCGGCGTAGATCTTGTAGACGTCCTCGGTGCCGGAAGGGCGGGCGGCGAACCAGCCGCTCTCGGTGGTGACCTTCAGGCCACCGATCGGAGCCCCGTTGCCGGGTGCGCGGGTGAGCGTGGCCGTGATCGGTTCACCGGCCAACTCGGTAGCCGGCACCTGTTCCGGCGAGAGTCGACCGAGCACCGCCTTCTCCGCCCGACTGGCGGGAGCGTCGATCCGGGCGTACGCGGGGGCGCCGAACCGCCCAGCCAGCTCCGCCCAGTGTTCGCTCGGGGTACGCCCGGTGGTGGCGATGATCTCGGACGCCAGCAGGCAGAGCAGGATGCCGTCCTTGTCGGTGGTCCAGGTGCTGCCGTCGCGACGCAGGAAGGAGGCGCCGGCGCTCTCCTCGCCACCGAAGCCGACCGCGCCGTCGAGCAGGCCCGGCACGAACCACTTGAAGCCGACCGGCACCTCCAACAGCGGGCGCCCCAGGTCGGCGGCCACCCGGTCGATCATCGACGAGGAGACCAGGGTCTTGCCGACAGCGGCGTCGGGTGCCCACCTCGTCCGGGTACGGAACAGGTGGGCGATGGCCACCGTCAGGTAGTGGTTCGGGTTCAGCAGACCGCCGTCCGGGGTGACGATGCCGTGCCGGTCGGCGTCGGCGTCGTTACCGGTGGAGACCGCGAACCGATCCCGGGCGGCGATCAGCGACGCCATCGCGTTCGGAGACGAGCAGTCCATGCGGATCCGGCCGTCCCCGTCCAGGGTCATGAACCGCCACGTCGGATCGACAGTCGGGTTGATCACGGTGAGGTCCAGCCGATGACGGTCGGCGATCTCGCCCCAGTAGGCGACACTGGCCCCGCCGAGCGGATCGGCCCCGATCCGGACGCCGGCTGCCCGGACCACGTCGAGGTCGAGCGCGGACGGCAGATCGGCCACGTAGCGGCCGAGGAAGTCGTACCGGCTGGTGGTGTCGGCGGTGCGCGCCCGCGCGTACGGGATACGGCGCACCTCCTTGAGCCCGGCGGCGAGGATCGCGTTCGCACGCTCCTGAATCCACGTCGTGACATTGCTGTCTGCCGGGCCGCCGTGAGTCGGGTTGTACTTGAACCCACCGTCCTCCGGCGGATTGTGCGATGGGGTGATCACGATGCCGTCGGCGAGCCCACTGCTCCGCCCCCGATTGTGGGCCAGGATGGCATGGGAGACGGCTGGCGTCGGCACGTACCCGTCCCGGCTGTCCAGCAGGACCGGGACCTCGTTGGCGGCGAGCACCTCCAGCGCGTCCACCGCCGCTGGGGCGGAGAGCGCGTGGGTGTCCCGGCCGAGGAAGAGCGGGCCGTCCAGAGCGCACTTCCGCCGGTAGTCACAGAGCGCCTGGGTGATCGCGACGATGTGATCGGAGTTGAACGCGTTTCGCAGCGGGGACCCACGGTGCCCGGAGGTGCCGAAGGAGACCTGCTGCCCCGGGTCCGCCGGGTCGGGATGCCCGGCGTAGTACGCGGTGACCAGCATCGCCACGTCCACCAGGTCGGATGACTGGGCGGGCTGACCCGCGCGGGAGTGCGTGCTCATCAGCTGACCTCCTCGTCCGGCCCCTGTCCGCCAGTCCCGACGCTATCAAGATCCGGCGGGGCCAGAACTCAGACCAGGCCCGCGTCCCGCAGCAGTTTCCACAACCCGGCCCCGTCCGGCGCGGAGAGCCATTCCTGCCCCACCGGGGGAGCCGACGCGCTGTCGCTGGTCGAGTGGGGCAACGCCCCGGCGAGCATCGCCTGGGTCGGGGAGAGACGGCGAATCGCGATCCCGGCGACGTTGTCCGGATGGGACACCGCGAACTCCCGGTAGATCTCCTGGTCGTGCTGACCATCGTCGCCGACCAGCAACCACCGCACGTCCGGGAACTCCCGAGCGAGCCGGGTCAGGGTGGCCCGCTTATGCTCCCGGCCACTGCGGAACCAGCGGTCCGCCGTCGGGCCCCAGTCGGTGAGCAGCAGCGGCCCGGCCGGGTAGAGGTGCCGAGACAGGAACCGGGTGAGAGTCGGCGCCACGTTCCAGGCGCCCGTGGACAGGTAGAACACCGGAGCGCCGGGGTGGGCCGTAACCAGCCGCTCGTACAGCACGGCCATCCCGGGCACCGCGGCCCGGGCATGCTCGTCGAGGACGAACGTGTTCCAGGCCGCCAGCAGGGGCCGGGGCAGCGTGGTGACCATGACCGTGTCGTCAACATCGGAGATCACCCCGAAGCGCACCCGGGGGTCAAGTATCCGCACCGGCGCCTGGACCGGCTCCGCCTCCGGGACTCGGATCCGCACCGATCCCCAACCCGGGGGCAGGTCCACCGGCACGATCGTATCCACGAAGCCGCTGCGGTCGGTTCGCGTCTCATGCCGCTCGCCCCCCGACTCGATGTCCACCTGGACGTGCTTGGCCGGCAGGGTGGCGAAGCTACGCCAGCCCCGAACCTTCTCTGGCCGGCCTCGCTGCCGGTTGTCCGGCCGCCGCAACAGCACCCGACACATCACCCGAACCCAGCCCGGGGCTCCGTAGCCCGGGTAGGCCACGGTGTGGATCCGCCAGCCGGTGCGCCGGAGCCGCCGCTCGACCAGACGGTGCACGGCGTCCTCCATCCGCGCGGCCCGGTGTAGTTGAGGTACGGCCAGTTGGCCGGCGGGGTTCGGTGGCACACGGCCACCCTGCCACAACCGACCTACCGCGACCACGCCAGGCGAACGGGCCGGCAGCGAAACCGCTCCGCCCCGCCGGACGCCTGTGCCAGACTCCGGTGAAGGGATGACGGGGGCTTGGTCGTGTCGCAACCTCTACCGCGCCGTGGGCGGTGGCGCCGGCGGCTGGACCCGCCGGCGGTCGTCGCGCTGGTGCTTGGGGCGGCCGGAATCGGGTACCGGCTCCTCCTCACGCTCTCCACCGTCCCGCCGTCAAACAGCGACGAGGCGACATTCGGACTCGCCGCCCTCCACATCGCCGCGGGCCAGGAGCGGCCCGTGTTCCTGTACGGGCAGCACTACATGGGGGTGCTGGAGTCGTATCTCGCCGCGCCCCTGCTCGCGCTCTTCGGGCCGAGCTGGCCGGCGCTCCGGCTGCCGCTGCTGGCCCTCTACGCACTCTTCCTCTGGCTGATCCATCGGCTGACCCGCCGGATCGGCTCCCCCTGGTTCGCCACCCTGATCGTTGGCCTGCTCGCGCTCGGTGCAGAGCGGGTGATCCGGGACCAGCTGACCGCAGTGGGCGGGCGCCCGGAGGGGAAGGTCGCGGTGCTGCTGATGCTGCTGGTCGTGGTGGGGCTGGCCCGGGGGACGCTCCGGCTCCGCCGGCTGGCTGTCGGCCTGTTCGGCCTGCTCGCCGGGGTGGCCGTCTGGTCCGACTGGCTGCTCCTGCCCTACCTCGGGGCCGCCACTCTGGCGCTGCTGTGGGCGGCCCGCCGCGACCTGCTCGGCTGGGCGGGCGTGCTGCTGGTCGCCGGATTCGCGCTCGGCGTCGCACCGATGATCGGGTACTACCGCACCGCCGGCCCGGGTACGGACCCACTGTCTGTGCTCAGTCAGGTCCACGACGATTCGGACCCACCGCTGGCCCAACGGTTCTCCGGTGCCGTTCTGGAGGGGGTGCCGCTGGCCACCGGGCTCTGCCCCGTCACCGGGTGCAGCCGCTGGCTGGAGGGGTTCGGCCTGCTCTACCCGGCGCTGCTGGTGATCGCAGCCGTGGTCGCGGTCGTCGCGTATCGGCGGGCCACCGGGCGGGCCGCGCGGGTCGCCCCGGTCGTGCACCTCGCGCTGGTCGTCGGCGCGGCGTTGACCCTCCTGTCGTACATACGCACTTCGGTCGCCGCCACGGATCCCCTGGCTAACGCCCGCTACCTGGCGCTGCTGCAGCTGTCCCTACCCGCGGTGCTGTGGCCCCTCTGGCAGGCGGCGGTCGCGGCCCTGCAGGGCACCGCCGGTGTGTTTGGTCGGCTGGCGGGCGCGCTCGCCGCGGCGTTCCTCGCTGCCCTCGCCGTCACCGCCTCACTGATCACGGTCTTGTTCATCACCACCGGCACCGCCGCTTCTCGGGCCAACGAACGCGCCGCCCGGGAGTTGGCGGACGCCCTGCGGGCGTCCGGTCCCCACGAGGTCTACGGGACCTACTGGACCTGCAACCGACTGATCTTCAACACGGACGAGGAGGTGGCCTGCGGAGTCCTCGACGACGAGCTCAACCCGGGAAATAACCGCCACCCCGCCTACTGGGACCGGGTGGCGGTGGCGAGCCGGCCCGGTTACGTGGTGGAGACCGGATCGCCCCAGGAACAGCGGCTGCGCCAACTGCTGGGCGAGCGAGCCGACGCCGCCCTCATCGCCGACATCGATGAGTATCGGGTGTATTACCCAGAGACACCGCTCCGGCCCTGGCAGTAGGGCGACCGTCATCGCGCCGCGCCATACCCGCAAGATTTCCTCAAGGCTTGGCCCGATCGGTTCCCTACGCCTGTGACAGCCGCCACCGTAGGGGAAATCCGACGCCGATAAGGAGTCCCGAGGTGAACCCGATCCTGCTGGACCGCCCCCGGTCTGCGTCGACCTCACACCCGCTGGACTGGCTGACCCTGACCGCCGGGTTCGAGGCCGCCTGCCTCCTGCGCTGCGTGACCACGCCGACGACGGTCCGACGCCAGCGTGGCACCCCGATCCACCCACCCGAGCGGGTGGAGTTCAACCGCGAGGACGCGGCGCAGCGGCTCCGCCGCCTGCTCTACCAGCTCGACGTTCCGGTCACCCAGGAACGCGCCGTCGGCGGCCTGCGCCGCCGTTACGAGCTGCACCGGCTGACCCTCGCCCCGGCCCACCAGCCCAGGTACGCCGCCATGCTGGATGCCAGTTGGCGCCGTGGACGCGGGGAACTCATCGGTGCGCCGGTGCGCGGCGCGTCCGGCGCCCGACGAGTGGGACGAACCCGGCTGGCCGCAGCGGCCTGGCGGGCCGCGCTGCTGGCTGGCGGCCGACACATCCGCCGGCACATCCTCGGAGTCCGGGTGACCGACCGGGACCTGGCGGCGATTCTGGTCCGGAGCGCCGCTCTGCTGGACGCACCGGCGATACTGCGCCCCAGCACCGGCTGCTATCTGGTGAGCGTGCCACACGGACCGGCCCGCGAACGGATCATGCAGGCCACGGAGTTGGGGCCACCACCCCCCGAACTCATCGCCGTCTGATCCTCGCGGTGGGCCGGCGGGACGAACGCCGGGACCGCATCGGCGGGCAATGGGGGTTGCGCCCGACCACCCGTACGACGCACAGTGCAGCGCGTGATCCGAATCCCAGGTCGCCGACGCGACGCGGTGCTACCGGTGCTGCTCCTGGCGATGGCGCTGCCGGGCCTCACCGGATGCCAACACGGCCCTCCGCCGGCCATGCAGATCCGCATCGCCACCGGCAGCCCCGCCGCCGTTTACCATGCCTTCGGGCAGTCTCTGGCCACCATCCTCAATCGGGAGCTACCGAACGTGGAGGCTGAGGTGCTGGTGACCGCCGCGTCGGCGGAGAACATCCAACTCGTGGGCGCGGGCGAAGCGGAACTCGGCTTCACCCAGGCCGACGTGCTCCCCACCTTCCCGGCCCCACCGCCGACAGTGGCCGCGGTGGCCCGCGTCTACGACGACCTCCTACACCTCGTCACCAGCCCGACCAGCGGCGTCCGCACCCTCGCTGATCTGCGGGGCCGGCGGGTCTCCGTGGGGGCACCCGGATCCGGCACCGAGGTCACCACCTCCCGGCTGCTCGACGTGGCCCAACTCGACGGGGATGAGGTCCGTCGGGAGCGGCTCGGCCTGGACGACTCGGTCGAGGCGCTGCGGGCCGGCCACATTGACGCATTCTTCTTCTCCGGCGGCCTACCGGTGGGGGCGGTAGCGACGCTGGCCGCACAACAACGCGTCCAGCTGGTCGGACTGGGTGCGTGGAGCACGCCGTTGCGCGCCCAGCACCCCGGCTTCTACGTCTCCCGGGACATTCCCCGCTCGGTGTACGGGGTGGACCCGGTGACCACCGTCGCCAACCCGAACTACCTGATCGTCCGCGCCGACCTGCCGGAGGGGCTGGTCCGGGAGTTGACCCGGTTACTCATGGATCGGCGCGAGGAGTTGGCATCGGCACACCCCGCAGCCGGCCAGATGAGTCCGCGCTCGGCCATCAACACCACACCCCTACCCCTGCACCCCGGGGCGGTGGCCTGGTACAACGCGGTCAAACCGTAGCCACCGGTCAGCTCCGCGCCGAAGGGCGGTACCGCTCCTGCGCCCCGTCCTTGACGGGCATCGGCAGCGACGCGGGAAACCACAGGGCTGCGATCAGTCCGTGGGGCTGGTTCGGACACATACTGAGCCGCCCCGCGGAGGCGTCCACCAGGACGGCGACGATGGCCAGTCCCAGCCCGGCACCGTCGATGTTCTGCGCCTCCGGCGCCCGCCAGAACCGTTCGGTCGCCTGGTCAAGCTGGCTGGGCGTCATGCCCGGGCCGGTGTCGCGTACCCGCAGCGTCGTCCCATCGTCCCGACCCCGAACCTCCACCGTCACCTCGCCCCCGGCACCACTGAACTTCACCGCGTTGTCGATCAACGCATCAAGCGCCTGGTCGACGGCGGTCGGCACGGTCCTCGCATAAGCCGGCGCAACATCAGTGTCCAGCCGCAGCGTGACTGACCGGCGGCGGGCGAGCGGCTCCCACGCCGCCACCCGGCTCGCGGCGACCGCCGCCGCGTCAACGGTCACGCGCAGGTTCTCCGTCCGCTCGGCCCGAGCCAGGGTGAGCAGAGCATCCAGCACGAGTGCCAGCCGGTCGGTCTCGGCCAGGGCAAGCTGGTGCTCGGCCTGGCCCTGCGGGTCACCCAAACTGGGCCCCAACTCCTCGACCCGCAGCCGCAGTGCCGTCAACGGATTACGGAGTTGGTGGCTGGCGTGCGCCACGAACGCCCGCTGCCGATCCATCACGTCGGACACGGCGCCGGCCATATGGTTGAAGCTCGCCGCCAGGCGGCGTAGTTCGGGTGGGCCCTGCCGATGCTGCACCCGGGCGGTCCGGTCACCCTCGGCGATCTCGTGGGTAACCGCGTCCAGCTCGGTAACCGGTCGCAGCACCCACCCGGCCAGGGCGAACGCGGTCGAGACACAGGCCAGCACCGCGAGCAGGCCAGCGCCGGCGAGCAGCAGCCACCAGCGGGTGACGGTCCCCCGGATCCGCTCGGTGGGGGTAGTGGTGACCACCGCGCCGAGCACCTCGCCGCCGTCGTTGATCGGCACCGCGACGACGATCGGCCCGTCCACCCACGGCAGCACCGAGTCGGGGCCGCTGGCCTGCTGCCCGGAGAGGGCCACGTCAAGCGCCCCCCGCGTGCCCGGAGCGGGTTGCCAGCTCGGCGACGCGACCACCGTCTGCCGGTCCCGGTCAACCACCGCGGCGCCGATGCCGTACAACTCGTCGTAGCGGTCCAACTCACTGCCGATCGGGCCGGCGCTTCCGCCGCGCAGCGCCGCGTCGGCCAACGACGCGAAACGGGTGGCGTCGGCGAGCCGGTCGGCGCGGACCCGCTCGGTCTCCCGACTGGCCAGGGTGGCCGCGAGCGGGGTTTCCAGGGCGACCAGGACCAGCACCATCAGCAGCAGATAGCTGATCACCAGACGGCGACGCACCGCCCCTCACCCGCTCCGCAGCCGGTAGCCGATCCCGCGTACGGTCTCCACCAGGCGCGGGTCGCCCAGCTTGCCGCGGAGGGAGCCGACGTGCACCTCGACGGTGTGCCGGTCGGCGAAGGTCGTGCCCCAGGCGTCGAGCAGGATCCGATCGCGGGGCACGGCGGACCCGGGCTGGCGGGCCAGGGAGAGCAGCACGTCGAACTCTTTACGGGTCAGCGCCACCTCCTGGCCGTGGATGCGGACCGTACGGGCCGCCACATCGATCTGCACCGGACCAACCTCGATCAGATTGCGCTCTGGCGCGGCCTGGGCGGCGCGGCGCAGCACCGCCTCGATCCGGGCCTGCAACTCCACCATCGAGAACGGCTTGACCACGTAGTCGTCCGCACCGAGCCGCAGCCCCAGCACCCGGTCGCGCTCCTCCCCCCGCGCGGTCACCGCGATGATCCCGAGTTGGCTGCTGCGCCGCCGCAACTCCCGACACAGGTCGGTGCCGTCCCCGTCGGGCAGGGTGAGGTCCAGCAGGGCCAGGTCACACGGGGCAGCGCAGAGCGCGGCGGCGACCGTCGCCGCGTGCTCCACCTCGTAACCGCGCCGGGTCAGGGCCGCGGTAAGCGCGGCGGCCACACGGTGGTCGTCCTCGACCAGCAGGATCCGCACCCAGTGCCCCCAACTCTTGCCTTCGCTGACCACGAATGGTTGCAGACATCGGCGGCTGATGGGAGGGCGGACTTCACCCCACAGCCGGTCGCGACCGGTCGCAGCGTTGGCCGACGTGGCGGGCCGGCGGGCCGGCGCGGTGGGGTGGCTATGCTACGACGCGTTTGGGACCCAAGACGATGTGAGTTGACATGGCTGACACCAACGACCGCACGCCGGTCTTTGTCCACCCCACCGCCGACGTGGAAGCCGGTGCCCAGGTCGGCGACGGCACGAAGGTCTGGCACCTGGCCCATATCCGCTCTACCTCACGGGTCGGCGCGGGCTGCGTCATCGGACGCAACGTGTACGTGGACGCGGAGGTTACCGTCGGTAACCTGGTAAAGATCCAGAACAATGTCTCGGTGTACCAGGGCGTGGCCCTTGAGGACGAGGTCTTCGTCGGCCCCTGCGCGGTCTTCACCAACGACTTCCGGCCCCGGGCCCAGAACCCCGACTGGACGATCACCGAGACGAGGGTCCGCCGCGGGGCTTCCATCGGCGCGAACGCCACCCTGGTCTGCGGGATCGAGGTCGGCGAATATGCCATGGTTGCTGCTGGCTCCGTGGTGACGAAGGACGTCCAGCCGTACCAACTGGTGGTGGGGAACCCGGCCCGCCCGAGGGGTTGGGTGAACGCCAAGGGCGAGGTTGTCTCCCGCGACGTGGAGAACCCACCCCCCGGGCTCACCCAGTCCTGAGTCCACCGCAGCCCGCTGGCAGAACGGTCCCGACCGCTGGTCGGGACCGTTCTGCCAACTGCGCTGAGTCAGCCGCCGATGATGACGCGCCGCACGTCCGCCCAACGCGCCGGGTCGGTCACCCGCCGGCCGTCCACCAGCACCCGCACCGACGGCAGATCTGCGGGGGCGAGGGTGCGGTACTCGGCGTGGTCCGCCTGCACCACCGCAGCGGTGACCGGCTGGCCCTCGTACGGTGGCAGGCCGAGCGCGGTCAACTCCTCCGAGGTGTACATCGGGTCGGAGACGTAGGGCTTCGCTCCCCGGGCGCGCAGCGCCTCGACCGTCGGGAAGACGCCAGAGAACGCGGTCTCCTTGACGCCACCCCGGTAGCTGGCCCCCAACACCACGACCTCGGCGTCGGTCAGGTCGCCGTACGCGGCGGCGAGCAGGTCAACGGCGTACTGCGGCATCGCCGCATTCGCCTCCCGCGCGGAGCGGACCACCGTGGCGGCCGGGTCGTTCCACAGGTACATCCGCGGGTAGATCGGGATGCAGTGCCCACCGACCGCGATGCCCGGAGCGTGGATGTGGCTGTACGGCTGCGAGTTACACGCCTCGATAACCTTCAGCACGTCCACGCCGACGCTGTCGGCGAACCGGGCGAACTGGTTGGCGAGGCCAATGTTGACATCCCGGTAGGTGGTCTCAGCGAGCTTGGCCAACTCCGATGCCTCGGCGGAGCCGAGGTCCCACACGCCGTTCGGCCGGCCCAGGTCGGAGCGCTCGTCGAAGTCGAGCACGGCCTCGTACAGCTTGACCCCGTGCGCAGCCGAGGCCTCGTCGATCCCGCCGACCAGCTTCGGGTAGCGGCGCAGATCGGCGAAGACCCGACCGGTGAACACCCGCTCCGGGCTGAAGACCAGGTGGAAGTCGGTGCCGGCGGTCAGACCGGAGCCCTCCGCCAACATCGGTGCCCAGCGGTTGCGGGTCGTACCCACCGGTAGCGTGGTCTCGTAGCTGACCAGAGTGCCCGGCTTCAGGCCGCGAGCAATCGCCCGCGTCGCGTCGTCCATCCAGCCGAAGTCCGGCACGCCCTCGGCGTCAACGAAGAGCGGGACGACGACCACAACTGCTTCGGACTCGGCCACCGCGGCGGCGGTGTCGGTCGTGGCCGACAGCAGGCCGGCCGAGACGACCTCCTTGAGCTTGACATCCAGATCAGTTTCGCCGGGGAACGGCACCGCGCCGTTGTTGACGAGACTGACCACCCGCTCGGAGACATCAGCACCGATCACCCGGTGCCCCTTCGTCGCGAACTGGACGGCCAGCGGCAGCCCGATCTTCCCGAGGGCTACGACGCAGATGTTCATGACTACTACTTTCCTCCTAGTGGAAGCCGGCGCCGCAGCCGAGCCATCACCCGGCGTGGGGTGACCGGTGCTACGGCGATAACAAGCTGGCCCTTGTGGTTGGTGGTGGTGGTCAGGACATGCAGTCTGGCGCCCCGACGCAGCACCGCCCGCTGTGGCACCGGCCGCCGGGCACCACGCAGAGCCGCCGCGCCGGTGGCACCGAAAGCTTCCGCAAGTGCCTGGACAGTGCGTAGTTCCCCGCCCGGACCGGCGTCTTCCAATAACCGAGCCAGCGGAATCCGGGCACGCAGGGTCGTCCCGGTTGCGTCAGCGACCATCGACACCGTCTCGCCGGTCACGTCGCCTGCTGCGAGCCGGACCGACGACGCCAGCTCCGGCAGGTCGGGGCGAGGGCTGCGCGCGGTCACCAGCAGCGCCCGCGAGCCCTCGAAGGCTGCCGAAACGGTGTCCAGTCGGGCCACCCAGTCCGCGGCGGTGTCGGTGATCTCGTACCAGCAGTCCGGGATCTGCAGCTGCGGATCCCGGAAACCTGGGTAGCCGGCGTACCAGCGCTCACCGTCAACCACGGCGGCCGGAATTCCCAACTCGGCGTCCTGCCGGATCACCGCGAGAAGGTGGTCGGTGTCACCGTAGCGGACAGCGGCGAGCCGCACCCGGGCCTCGATCGGCAGGCGCTCGCGGATGCGGTCGGTCAGATACGCCTCGGTGAGCGCCCGTACCCCCACCACCACCTGGTCCTGCACGGTGCGCGTAAGCTGCAGGAAGTCGTTCTCCAGCAGCTTGGCGACCTCCCAGGTGAAGTGACGCAGCAGGACCGCGTCCCGCTTCGGGCCGGCCTCGACCAGCCCGGCCACGAAGGTAACCAGTTCCTCGGCGCAGCGCAGCCGTTCCAGGTGTCGGCTGCGGTAGGTGATGTTACGGGCGTTCAGCCGGCGCACCGCGTAGTAGTAGTCGTAATCGGCGAGCACCGAGATCCGACGGGCCCGCACACAGGCCTCAACGGTGAACGGTTGGTCACTCCCGACCGGCATCTCCTCCGGGTAGCGCAGCCCGTGCCGCTCGATGAGCTCCCGCCGAAACAACTTGGTGTTCGACAGCGACCAGGGCAGGGCCGAGTCGAACAGGTCGACGCTGGCCGAGGTCTCTGCGTAGATTGCCTGGTGGATGTAGCGGCTGTTCACTCCGACCAGACGCCCGAGCACCACGTCCGACTCCCACCGGTCGGCGGCGGTGACCAGCCGCTGCAGCGCCTCGGGCCCGAGGTAGTCGTCGGAGCCGATGAAGAAGACGTATCGGCCGGTAGCCAGCTCCAGCCCGCGGTTACTCGGTGCAGCCGGGCCGCCCGAGTTGGATTGGTGCACCACCTGCACCGTGCCCGGATAGAGTCGGGCAAACCGGTCCAGCTCCGGACCGCTGCCGTCCGTTGATCCGTCGTCAACCGCGATGATCTCCAACCGGTCCCGCCCGATGCTCTGCTCCACCAGCGACGTCAGGCACCGGGTCAGGTACGGCATGGTGTTGTAAACCGCCGTGATGACGGTGACGTCGGGGCCAGTCACGGGACAACTCCGGCTGCGGGCTGCTCCCCCTCCTGCGCCGCTGACTGCACCCCGGCCGGGTCCGCCGCGGACGGGCTCGCGGGCAGCAGGCGGTGGTATACGGAGTCCAGCACCTTGGCCTGCGCCTCCCAGGTCCAGCTCTCCAGCAGGCCCGGTCGGTCGTACGCGGCCCGGTAGCGTTCCGGTTGCGCCAGCACCGCCCTGACGGCGCGGACGTAGTCGGCCACCTCCTCGGCCCGGAACACCTCGCCCTGGCCGGTGGAACGCACCGTGTCGGCCATCGTCTTCACGTCGCTGACCACCAACGGCAACCGCGCGTGCGAATACTCGAAAAACTTGGTGATCAGCGCGATCTCGTGGTTGGGCCAGTGGTGGATAGGGATGATCCCCGCGTCGGCACCAGCCAGGTACGGCACCACCTGCCAGTGCGCCACGTACGGCAGGACGTGCACTCGATCAGCGACACCGAGCCGGGCAGCGGTTGCCCGCACCTCGGCCATGTAAGGTCCGTTTGGCCTGTTGACGACCAGTGCGGCGTGCACACCAGGCAGCTGTGGCAACGCTTCGACCATGGTGTCCAGGCCGCGCTGCCGGGCAGCTGTACCGCTGTAGACCAGCAGCGGCACGTCTGGACCGATTCCACAAGCGGCACGCAGGTCCGGCACGGGGGCATCCGCCCAAAGGTCCCCCGAGTCCACCGCCGGGGCATTGAGCACCACCTCCGGCACCGTCACCAGGCTGTGCTCCCGGACGAGCAGCTCGGCGAGGCCGTCGGAAACCGTCACCGCCGCGTCGGCGTACGGCACGTACTCCCGCTCGTGGGCGAGGTTACCGGGCAGCCAGCGGGCGTGGTCCTGCCAAGGTTTGATCCCGGGCAGGAATTCGTGCGCGTCCCACACCACCTTGATGTCCCGCCCGTTCGCGGCGGCACGAAGCTTGGCTCGGGAAGCCACCCCGAGCATCCGGAAGTCGTTGGCGTGGATCAAGTCCGGCCGTAGCCCGTCAACCACCGGCCCGTACGCGAGTTCGTAATCCCACAGACCCGGCTCCAGCCGCCGCCATGAGCCATCACCCTTGACAGCTTGCCAGAACATCGTGTAAAGGCGATCCCAAGGGTGACGGAACCGCCGCCGGACACGAGCCTGGGTGAGCATCCAGTGCCGCCCGGAAACCCAAGTCTTGGTCAGCCTTGCGGCAGATTGCTCGACCCGTAGGGCCCACCGGCGTAGCCCCAGCCGGGGAGTCGCTGGGCCAGCGACGGCCAGTTGCGCGGCCCGCACGGCAAGGTCAGCCTGCCAGGCTTTGACGGCTTGCTGACGATACGGGGCGACCCCATTCGGCGGGTAGGCCAACGGCCAACGCAGCCAGGCCCGCCGGAACTCATGGCGTCGCCGCGCCAACGGGGCCGGCATCGACAGCAGGCGCACCTGCGCTCGGCCAAGCTGCCAGGTCTTCCCCTCTGCTACCGGCGAGCGGCCGAGCAGAATGACCTCCCACCCGGCCTCGGCAGCAGAGCGGGCGGCCTTCTGTACCCGAGAGTCCCCGTTCACACCGTTGTCAACCAGCATGACAACCCGTCCACGCGTCCGCGCAGCAGCACTGTCCATCGCCATTGTGCCTGTTTCTACCTCTCTGCGGACCTGCGCCTGACCTTCGCGAAGGCCACGGAGCGGACCACCGCCACCGCACACCGGCACTCGCCACGAATCTCCGCGAGTCTACGTGAGGACTTTCCGTACCACCCATACGTCGCGCCGGAAGGCCGCCCTCCCCGACAGGCACTCAAGGAGGTGCGACGCGGCTGCCGGTGTGAAGCAAATCAGTGGGACGCTGATTCTGGCGGCAGCAGAGACGTGGTGACGGTCAGGTCGTGGCGCAGGCGAGCCAACTGCCATCCGATTGAGACGCCGAACACCCCGCTCACCACAATCCTCTCCGTATTGGCAAGGTCGAGCTTGGGCAGCACTTCCCGCCGGACAATCTTCCATAGCACCCGCGGACGCACCACCTGGTAGCCCGGGTCGAAGACCGACCGGTGGAACCACTGCGCGGCCTTCGTGTGACGCCGTTGCATCCGATGCACCATCAACTCCGGCCACAGGGCCTCGGCCGTCTTGGCCCGCCTACGCGCAATGCCGAGCGCCTTGCGCGGAGCGCGGTAAACGGCCACCTGCTCGGCCCAGTAGAGTGGCCGGCGCCGCTCGCTCACGTTCAGCGGCAGCAGGCGTACCCGCTCGTCTATCTGCGACCGATGCCACTGAGCCGGATCGTTGCTGATCACGTCGACGCCCACGCCGGAGTCGAGGAGGCGTTGGGCGTACTGCCGCACGACCGTGAACTGGGGCGTGCCAATCGCAACGATCACGACCCGCGGTGCGACCGCGCCGGCTGCGCCCGGCGGTGACGATGCTTGCGCACCCCCCACCTCGTCAGCGTCCGTCAGGGCCTCGACCCGCGTCGTTACCTCGGTCGAGGTCGCGACCTCGACCGGCTCCGTTGACGCATACACCTCCCGCAGTCGAGACGTGACAGCGTCGAGCCCGTATCGCTCCACCAGCGTGGCGCAAGCTGCCGGTAGGTCGAGCTCGTTGATGCACTTGCGCAGCTCACGATAGCCGTCCACGAGCGTCGCTGGGTCCTCGCTAACCTCGATCAGAAGGCCAGCGCGCCGGTTCAGCCCCTCTAATGTCTCCTTCGGGCCCCTACTCGCCGTTACCAGCACAGGCGTGCCACAGGCAACGGACTCCACCACCGTCATCCCGAAGGTCTCGGCCGGACTGGCGTGCACAAGCAGGTCATGTGCCCGGATCAGGTCGGGGACTTCCTCGGGCTGCACTGCGGGACGCAGGTCAACCCGATCACTGTACGGACTGCGCTCAATCTCCTCTTGGATGTGCTCCACCAAGGGGCCGGAACCGACCAGCGTCAGCGTGGCCGCGGGCTCCTCGGCTGCCACGGTGAAGAATGCCGACAGCAGCCGGTCGACCCCCTTCTGCTCACTCAACCGACCAAGGTACAGCCACTTCAGCAGATCCCGTGGCGGCTCCGGACGCAACGAGAAGCTATCAAAGTCGATCGCGTTCGGGACGACGCGCAGCTTCTTCTCATGGTGCGGAAACTCGTTCCGGAGTTGGTCGTACAGATGCTGGCTGACGCAGAGGAACGCGTCTGCCCGGTGCAGCACCTCCTCGTAGAGACGACGCGCCGCCGGTTGCCTAAAAATCTGCCGCAGGAAACTGGCGTGCTCGGTCACCACCACCCGGGCTTCGGGCCGGGCGAGCCTCAGGGCCAAAACCCCACCGTAAATGCCGGTGTGAGCATGCACCAGCGGGGCCTCGATTTGGCCCGTTGGCAGCGTGCGGCGTACCGCCGCCACATGACTGTTGGCCCAAGAAGCGTAGTTTCGCCGAGATGGGATGGGAACCGGAATCCGAGTGATCTCCCCCATCGGCGTGTCCCGCACCAGCGGTTCACTCCGCGCTACTAGGCGGGCGGCACTGAGGGCTATGGTGTCGGCGTTCGGTGCGTCATAGCGGTATGGCCAGTCCTCAGTGTGCAGGACCGAGACCCGAGGAGCCAGCGACCGGACCGCACCGACGGATGCCTCCACGAATGCACCGGCGAGCGGATTGTTTGGCGAGGGGTACCAGGGCGTGATGATGGCGAGGTCGGCCGGGGCGGGCCGACGACCCGGCTCGCCCCCCGGCTCAAAGGCGACCGCAAGGCTGGGCCACCGCCGGCACACGTCCCAGGCGACGGGAAAGGCGTACGGATCACCGACGATGAGCATATCGGCCCCGCGCAGCGGACCGCTCGAGTCACGCAGCACCCGTCGGGCGGCCCGTGCGTCGCTGCCTTCCAGCCGGCACACTGAAACACCTACCGGAAGGTCTATATCACTCCACTCGGCCAAATCGGGCATTATGAGTGTAACGTTTGCGCCTTCGCCAGCCAACTGGGTGACATGCTGCACAGCCGCACGAACTCGATGTGGGCCAAGGGCTAGGTAGACAATCTGACGGGGGGTGGTACTCAACGAGACTCCTCGACCAGCATGCGCATCCGGGCTTCCCAGGGCTGCAGCGTCGCGCTCCTGGTGTACTTCTCGGCGTGGTCCTGCGCCCTGGCGTGGCGGGACGGATCAAGCTCACGTGCCGCCTTCGCTGCAGCAACGAAAGAGTTAGCCACGGAGTCGGCGTCCAGTCGCTCGCCAGCGAACCAAAGCGGGTAGCCCTGCAGCACTTCGGCGGCAGCGATGTCCGGCTGGTGCACCGACACGACGGGCTTACCGGACGCCATGTACTCAAACACCTTGCCGGAGGTCACATACTTCGCTCCGGGCACACAAAACACCAGTACGTCGGTTTCGCCGTAGACCTTCGCTGCGTCCGCCTTACTGAACGATCCGCAGTAGCGAACCCCGGCGTCCTCCTGCCGGACCAATTGCTCCCGCAACGACTCAACCGTCTGGGCAAAGAATCCCAGATGGCCGTGGATGTGCAGTTCAGCGTCCGCCAGCAGCGGATCCATGCGGGCCTGCCGCCAGCCCTCGAAGAGCACGGAGAGCGGCAGGTACGGAGTGACCGTGCCGAGGTAGCCGAAGCGCAACGGACGATCCGGGACAGCCGGCTGAAAGGCCGGTCGACCAACGAACTCCGGCTCCCAGCCGTTCGGCACCACCGTCATCCGGTCGGCCGCGAATGGGTAACGCTCCGCGTACCACTGCCGCATTCCGTCGTTTACGAAGACTATTTCCGCGGCGTCCCGCAACACACGCGCCTCCCAGCTCGCCGTACGCGTGCCGGGGCCAAACCGGACCTGTTCGGTGAACTGATTGAAGGTCCAGGCATCCCGATAGTCCACCACGTACGGCACGCGCCACGTACGCCCCAGGAGCCAGGCCGCAGCGAACGACGCGAACGGGTTGCCGGTCGCGACGACAAGGTCAAACCGATTCCGTGCATGCAATGCGAAGGCACGCTTCAGCAGACCCGGGATCCAACCGATGTAGTGCTCCGGGAGAAAAAGCCTCTGCATCCGCCGATAGAAGCGGTCGGCGACCACGGGCACGGCCTTACGGAACCGGCTGAACCGGCGCACGTCAGTTTCCCAGTGGTACGTGTTCATCGGCGGCCGCTCCACACGCACCCGGGGATCGACCGTCGCCTCGAGGGACGGGTCGCTACCACGGTCGAGGTAGTAGCTGAAAAACTCCCGCGGAGCGGTTATGACGGTCACATCCCAGCCGGCCTCGACGAAGTGGTTGGCCGTCGCCCGGGCACGGAAAACACCGCTGGCCCGGCTGGGCGGAAAGAAGAAGGCCAGATAGAGAAGGCGGGGGCGCCGACCAGGGGAGCCGGCAGACTTCTCGTCTCGTTGCATCGCACCTCTTCGATCGGTGTGGTAGCCGCGGCTGGACCGGGCCATGGAAGGAGCACTCCGGCACGCGGCCGGAGCGCCGCGCTGCCATAATGCCCTACGCACTACACAACGAGCCTGACGGGCTCCCGAGGTCTCCGTCCGCAGAGATCCACCAGGCTACACGCCTCAGTTGCCGCCCCCGTAGACATACGCCGAGGCACCGGCCTGCGAACCGGTTGCCACCGACATGACATGCACCTCGTCCGGCAGGGCCCGCGCCTCAACCACCGCCTGCTGCACAGCCATCTACCCCCAACGGCAACGGAAGGCGCATTTCAGACCAGGGTAATACTGCCACCCATCAAATCACGATCCGACCGACCTCGAAGCACCCCTGGACCTCATACGGACAGCAGCCCCTTCGCGTTGCCCCCTACCGGGTTGGCGCGTCTGTGGTAGCTATTCACACGAACTCGTTAGTCTGTCCGAGCGCCCATTCCGCCGACAGACCCCGCCGAGACTTGGAGTGCCCGCACGTGAACGTCGTCAGCGTTGCTAGTGCCCGGCCACGGTCGGTCATGCTGACGCCGATCGCCAGACACTGGCCGAAACGACAAGCCGGCGCGTCGCCATGACACCGGTCACGATCCGACGCTCCCCGATGTTCTCCTCTGATGTCGACACCTGACCGGCGCGCACCCACCCACCCCTGAAGAGATCGTCGAACACCGCCATGCTCAATAGCCCTCTCCCCCGCACCTCTCTGGTCTCGGCTACCCGTCCGCGGCCCCACCGAGAACTGCGCCCACACATCGCACACCGGACCGGCCCACCCCACCGCGGATTCGTTCCCTTACGGCCGTACAGCTCACCGTTGGGACTACCGATGCACGGCGTGCGGCGGCGCGGACGCGCACCGTACGCTCTATGCGACGCGCAACTCGTTCTTGCTCTCGCCGAGGTAGCTACGCTGGCGTCCGACATCTTGGCGCCCAGCACCGCCGGCATCTATGACGAAAGCGGACAGGCATGACGAAGGTGCTCATCGTCCTCGGTAAACGACCACAGCAGATGTCGGCGTTACACCAGGCGCTGCACCGGCTCCACGACCTGGGCGCCTCCATCAGCATGGTCGGCGACATCAGTGCCGAGGAGCTGGGACTCGGTCCGTCCGTGGCCGACATCCGCCTCCTTCCCGCCGAGGCGGCGGGTCCGACGCTCCGGCGGACGCCGGACCAGACCCCGCAGCCGTCCCCGGCTCTGTGGCGGCGCGCATGGGCGGATCCCTGGGTACGGCGCCGTGTCCGGATTGCCGACGTACTGGTCGCGCTCGACCCGACAGCCACCGAAACGGTACGGGAGATGGCCTATCGTCGGCCTCAGGCCGATGTGTGCGAAGGAATCGAGGCCGCGGGGCGCATCCTCGCGGGTCGGCCCGTGGGCCCGCGCAGCGCTACTCGACCTCCCACTGAAGGCGTCGCCGACCGCGCCGGCGTCATCGGGCGTAGAGTCAGACGGGCCGCCGGAGCCGGAGCCCGAAGGTCCTTGGAGGCCATGATGGCTCCCGCCGTGCTCCGCAGTCGAGTAGGCGGTGGACTGTGGCGCTCGGCCGTTTCCGCCCCCGGCCTGCCGGACCGAATTCGTTCGGCCCTCGCGCACCGGGTACACCTGCGCTCGGTACAGGCCGGACGTCCCGACCTGGCGGCGACGACCACCGCTCTTGCCATGGGCCGGATAGACGGCCGAAAGAGCCGCGCTGACCTGCTAACCCGGGAGGCCGCCGGTGAACTCGCGCTAGGTCACGTCCCGGTCCACCTCGCCGAAGCCGTCGAGGCCGAGCTCACGCTCGCGGACGACGCTCTTCCCGAGCAGCCGGCCCGCGCGTCGACGTCACTACACAAAGCGCTGCGACTACTGTTCCACCGTGTGGTGCACTTCGACCAGCTCTCCTCGCCGCTGGTCGAGAAGCCAGGCGAGTTCCTGGCCGCGCTTCGGACGAGCCCAGCAGCCCGAGCATTGACCTCGCCCCGTGGTCGAGCAGCCCGCCCTGCCCCGCCTCCGACCGACCGGCCGTTACGCCTCCTGGTCATGACCAACGGCAACGCGCACTTCCTGAGCGAGATTCGGCAACGGTATGCCGAGGCGCCCGAAGTCGAGCTGCGATATCTACACCTGGCCGATGACGAGGTCGCCGCACCGCTCACACACCAGCCGAGCCGGATCGTTAACCACCTCGTCACAGGCCGCAGTGAGTACGGCGAACGGGTCGAGGAGTGGCTACGCCCACACCTTGACTGGGCCGACACACTCTTCGTCGACTGGTGTGTGGCCGCCGCCGCGATGACCACCCTGGTCGATCCGGGAGACACCCGGATCATGGTCCGATTGCACAGCTTCGAGACGTTCAGCCTCTGGCCCCACCTGGTCGACTTCTCCAGAGTGGACGACCTGATCTTTGTCTCGAGCCACCTCCGTGATCTGACCCGCCGAGTGGTACCGGCGCTGGCCGACGAGCAGGCTCCCACGCTGCACGTTCTCCCCAACGGAATGAACCTGCGCAGCTTCGCACGTCGAAAGGAACCGGCTTCCCGCTTCACCCTCGGCCTGATTGGTAACAGTGCCATCGCGAAGGACCCGCGGTGGGCCATCGAGATACTCCGCCGGCTACGGGCAGAGGACGACCGATACCGGTTACTGCTCGTCGGCAGCGGCCTCGATCCGACCGCGAGCAACTCCGTCTGCCGCTACCAGCAAGCCCTGTCAGCGGATCTCGCCGAACTGGAGCCGTCTGGTGCGGTGACCCGCATCGGGCACGTCGACGACGTAGCCGAAGTGTTAGCCAGCATCGGGATCATCATCAGCAGTTCAGTGCGGGAGAGCTTTCACTGTGCGCTGGTCGAGGGGGCTGCCAGTGGCGCCGTCCCAGTCGTCCGGGACTGGCCGTTCTTTGCCCAGGGTGCCAACGGCGCACGGACATTGTTCCCCCCGGATTGGGTGGTCGCCACCCCGGAGGAGGCAGCGGCCCGGATCCGAAGGACAACCGCTAGCGAGGATACCTGGCGCACGGAGGGTGCCGCGGCAGCCACATACGCGGTGGAAGCCTGGGACTGGTCGGTCGTCCGGCAGGAATACGACGAGCTCTTCCTGCCCCAGCGCCAACTCTGACGGCGACCCCGGTGGGCGGCTCAGGTGGGCCCGAACGCAGGCCGGATGACGGGTGCAGATCCGTGATCCAGAGCGACCGGCAACAGGCGTTCACCTGAGCGGCGAGTTGCCCGCCGGGTGTCCCAGCGACAAAGCGTGCGGGCTCGTTGGATGAGTTGACGGATCGTGACACGATCGCGTGCGCTCGACCACTGTCGTAGCCAGCGTTGAGGTGGGCGGTGACCTGCTGCGGTCAGTGGTGTCACAGTTGGCGGATGCACTGCGCGACGTCTCGCGTAGCAGCGACGAGTCGTGCCGGTTAGGGGTGGCCCGGTGATCCCGGGCTCCGATGTTTCATTTCGCCACACTCAGCCGGTGCCCGCTGGTCGGCCGTACGGGGTATCTGCCCCCTACGGCTAGGGGCGACGCCCTGCCCCCGCCGCAGCTGGCATCGCCACGGACGCCGGATTCGCCACGAATCCCGCGCTAAAACAGCCCATTACCAGCCAAGGCTCCGGGGTTTGTCAACGGCGGATTGGAACTGACCCCCTATCGACGTTTTGGGATTGACCCCCTGGAGGTCGTTTCGTGCTACTTGTTGCGGTCCTTCGCGAGGAGTTCTCGGCGGGCTCTGGTGCGGTAGGACTCGCCTGCGAGGGTGAGGACCTCGGCGTGGTGCACGAGGCGGTCGATCATCGCGGCGGCGACGACTTCGTCGCCGAAGACCTCGCCCCACCGCCCGAACGGCAGGTTCGAGGTGACGAGGATGGAGCCGGCCTCGTAGCGAGATGCGACGAGTTGGAAGAACAGGTTTGCTGCGTCGGTGTCGAAGGGGATGTAGCCGACTTCGTCGACGATGATGAGCTTGTAGCGGCGGATCTTCTTCAGCTCGGCTTCCAGGGCGCCGCGGTGGTGGGCGCGGGCGAGGCGGTCGATCCAGTTCGTCGCGGTGTCGAACAGGACCGAGTAGCCGGACTGGGTGGCCTTGATCCCGAGCCCGATGGCCAGGTGGGTCTTGCCCAGGCCGGGCGGGCCGAGCAGGATCACGTTCTCCGCCTTCGGGATGAATGTCGCCGTGGCCAGGTGCGCGAGTACGTCCTTGCGGAGGCTCGGCAGGTGGTCGAGGTTGAAGTCTTCCAGGGTCTTGATCGCCGGGAAGTGCGCGGTGCGGATCCGCATCGTCGTGCCGGCGGACTCGCGGTCGGCGACTTGCCGTTCCAACACGGCGGCGAGGTACTCCTCGTGCGACCAGTTCGCCTGTCTGGCCTGGTCGGCCAAGGTCTCCCAGGTCCGCCCGATCGTGGGCGTCTTGAGGACTCTGGTGAGGTAGGCGAGCTTGGATCTCAGCCCGTCCGGCGCCGGTCTGGTCTTCGTTGTCGTGGTCATCTACTTTCCTCCGGCTGCGCTTTTCTGGACCGCCTCGACGTCGGGGCGGGGGTCGAAGTCCACGCCGAACAGGGCGTCGTAGTCCGGCAGGGCACGGATCGCCACGACGTGTCCATCAGCGTGCGAACGAGTCGAGGCCTGCCGCCGGCGGGCAGCCAAGTCCTGGCGCAGCAGCCGGGCGGTGGCCTGATGCTCGGGATCGGTGATCGTGCGGGCATGGCCCCAGTCACGGTCGTGATCAGCCACGACCTGCCCGGCGCACGAGGCGACCATCCGGGCGGGGGTGGCGAGCACGTCGATGAACCTGCCGATGCACCGAGGGTCCACGGAGTAGTCGTTGCCGTCGATACGCACGTAGTAGTCCCGCCCCAGCCGCACCCGATGCGTGAGCCCGATCGCCGGCGCCACCGGCGGCAGAGCCACCATCGCGGCCCGGTCCGCCGCCCACCTAGCCGTGGGCGTCGTCAAGCCGATCGCGCGCAGGACGCGCGTGTTCGCGCGCTGCACGAGCCAGTCGCTGATCTGGACGTTGAAGTCGAACGGCGAGGTGAACACACGCCCAGGCAGGAACGAGGTCTCGAAGAACCCGTTGCGCCGCTCGACCAACCCCTTGAACTCCGGATCCCTGGGCGGGGCCAGGCGAATACGCACCCCGATCGTCCCGGCGAACGCCGCCGCCTCCGTCGTGAGCTTCCCGGTGCCACCGATCGCGGCCTCCCGATCCCAGACCAAGGTCCGTGGACAGGCACCCCACCCGGCCACGATCTCCCACATCCCCGCCAGGATGTCTCCGGCCTTGCGACTGGGAATCATGACCGCGTCCGTGACCCGCGAGTACCCGCAGGTCATCGCGAGCACCGGCAGGATCCGCTCAGCCCCGCCACCAACCGGGATCGGCTGAGGTGGGAACCACAGATCACACTGGGCGACCTCACCCGGGTCGTACTCCACTCGGTCGGTCGGGTCCGGCGGAACGAACAACGGACGCAGCTCCCGAACCCGGTCCTTGAGGATCGTCAGCGACTTCGTCCACCCGATCCGCTCAGCGATCACCGTCGCCGGCATCCGCGGGAACTCCGCGAGCAACGCCCGGACCTGCGGCTCGACCCCATCCACACACGAACCGCGAGGGCCGCGCTCACGCGACGGCGGCGCCTCGGCCCGAAGCGCCGAACGGACCGTGTTACGCGCCAAACCCAACCGACGCGCAATCTCCTTGATCGGAACACCCTCAGCCCGATGCAACCGACGGACCTCAGCCCAGTCTTCCAATGCGATCACCCCTCCAGCCTCGGAGGGGTCAGTCCCAATCCGCCGCTAGAGGGTCAGTCTCAGCGCGTCGTCGACAGGGTTCACCAGGTACAGCGGAGGCATTAGGGAGTGGGCGGGTCGAGCGGACGAGGTAGACGGATCAGCCGCAACCACCCAGTTCCACTCGACCAGCCGCGCTATCCCCAACGGGGACGCCGAACAGTGTGACGTCCCAGCCGGCCCCGCAACCGAGCATGCTGTTCCTGCACCAACGGGTCACCCTGTACCCAGTTCTATGGACGAAACAACGGCCCGGCCGCGGGTCTGGCGCGGCGCACAATCAGGTGTTGTCCGCTGTCCTGCTCGTCGAACGACGGTCAGGACGTGACCACGGATGACAGCGGATTCGTGCCGTCCAACGGTGCAACCGAGACGGTTGTCCCCGCGGACGCCGACTCGAGCAACGCAGCGGCGACCTGGACGGTGCGCAGGCCCTGCCGCAAAGTGACGATATCGCTGTCCTTACCCTCCACGGCGTCCCGGAAGCGCTCGTGCTCGACGAGCAACGGCTCCCGCTTCGGGATGGCATAACGAATCATGTCGCCAGTTGCGACGCCGCGGAAAGTCCGCAGCGCCTCCCACTCCATGTCAATCGCCGCGTTAGCGTAGAAGGTGAGGTCGGCGGTCAGCGTATCGGCGACATAGCAGCCCCGGTCGCCGGTGATCACGGTGGAGCGTTCCTTGAGCGGGCTCAGCCAGTTGACCAGGTGGCTGACCATTGTGCCATCGGATAGCTGCCCGACCGCCGAAACCATGTCCTCGTGCAACCGGCCGCTGCGAGAAACCGTCCGAGCCGAGACTGAGCTGTATTCCCGACCGGTCACCCAACCCGTAAGGTCAATGTCATGGGTGGCCAGGTCCATCACCACGCCGACATCGGCGATCCGGTGTGGGAACGGGCCCTGCCTCCGAGTCACCACCTGGTAGACCTCGCCCAGCTCTCCGGCCTCCAGCCGGAGTCGCAGGCTCTGCAGGGCGGGGTTGTACCGCTCAATGTGACCAACACCGGCGACCAACCCCGCAGATTCAAAGGCCTCTACCAGCCGGACCGACGCCTCGATCGATTGGGCCAACGGCTTCTCGATCAAAGCACTGACGCCGTTGCGGGCTAGCTCCGACCCGATCTGCTCGTGTAGCGCGGTAGGGCACGCGACCACCGCATAGTCGATGCCGAGGGCGAGTAACTCGTCCATAGTGGGGAATACCGGCGCGCGGAACGGGACGGCAGGTTCCCCGGCAGGGTCGACAATACCAACCAGTTCCACACCGTCCAGGCCAGAGAGCACCCGGGCGTGGTTGCGCCCCATCGCACCCAGACCGATCAGGCCGGCACGTAGCTGCCTACCGCTCATCGGGCCCCTCCGGCGAGATTCGCGCCCTCGGCGATCCGCTCGAGGTCGTCCTGACTCAGCGACGGGTGCACCGGCAACGAAATTACCTCAGCCGCTGCCCGTTCGGTTTCCGGCAGGTCCCACGGGCCGGGCTCGCCATCCTCGTTCAGGAACGGCGCCAACCGGTGAATAGGCGTGGGATAATAGACGGCGTTTCCAATGCCTAGCTCATTCAGCCGCTTCTGGGCTTGATCCCGGTCGCCCCGAACCCGGACAGTGTACTGGTGGTAGACGTGCATCGCACTATCGGCTACTGGTGGAGTAACCATGCTGGAGATCTGCGAATCGAGGAACTTTGCGTTTGCACGACGTTGCGTCGTCCACTCCGCCAGCTGACGCAACTGCACCCGACCAATCGCCGCAGCCACGTCGGTCATCCGCATGTTCGCGCCGACGATCTCGTTAGCATACCGCTGCTCCATGCCCTGGTTGCGGAGTAGCCGCAGGGTACGGGCGAGGTCGGCATCGCCGGTGCTGATCATCCCACCCTCAAGAGAGTGCATGTTCTTGGTTGGGTAGAAGCTGAAACAGCCGGCGGTACCGAAGGCTCCTACTGGCGTACCGCCGAGAGTAGCGCCGTGCGCCTGGGCCGCGTCCTCAACAACAGCTAGCCCGTGCCGCTCGGCGATCGCCATAACGCGGTCCATGGCGGCTGGATGCCCATACAGGTGAACCGGCATGATGGCCACCGAACGCGGGGTGATCGCCGCCTCGACGCCCGAGGGGTCCAGGCAGAAGCTGCCGGGCTCGATATCTACGAAGACCGGCGTCGCACCGACCAGGCGGACAGCATTGGCGGACGCCGCAAAGGAAAACGAAGGCACGATGACCTCGTCTCCTGGGCCGAACCCGAGAGCCATAAGAACAAGCTGGAGGGCCGATGTGCCGGAATTAACCGCCACGCAGTGTCGGCCGGCGACAAGTTCGCCGAACTCCTGCTCAAAGGACGCCACCTCAGGCCCTTGAACGACCATGCCGCTGCGCAGCACCCGAACCGCCGCCTCGATCTCGGCCTCGCCAATCATTGGTCTGGCTGGTGGGATGAACTCTGCATTAGGCCCGGGCATGGGCTTCCTCCTGTCGGTTGGAGCTCGTCCGGTCGCGATGTTAACCGGTACGAAGTTGGTTGGGACGTGCGGTGCCCACCGGGGGCAACCGGGAAAACTCACGGTTGCTGAGGGATCACTGACGCCTCCCTCTGCATTGACGCCTCCCTCTGAATGGAGACGGAGGACTGGCCGACGGCCCGCAGAGCACCAACGATGCCCTCGGTTAGGCGCAACACCTCGTCGGGTTCCAACGGCGTCCGGGCGACGGCAAGCCGCCAGTACACCGGCCCGACGATCAGGTCCGTGGCGAACGAGTAGTCAACGCCCGCCGGCAGCTCACCCCGGACGACGGCCCGGCTGATCAGACGCTCACCCATCACCTCCTGGTAGGTGCGCAGCGCCTCCTGCAACGTCTGGCCGATCTGCGGGTTGCGCGCCGCCTCCGCCAGCAGGTCCGGGATGATCTGAGACGCCAGCGGGTGACGCAGGGCACGGCATATGACCATGCAAGCCAACCGGAGGTCACCGAGCAGACTGCCGGTGTCGGGAAGCTGGACACGCTGCCCAGCAACGGACTCGACGATCTCCAACACCAGATCCAGCTTCGAACTCCAACGCCGGTAGACCGCGGACTTACTCACCCCGGCCCGTCGCGCCACAGCCTCGATCGACATCCGCGCATAGCCGACCACCGCGAGCTCCTGCATGACAGCATCGCGGATGGTCGCGGTGATGTCGTCGCGAAGCACCGCCGCACCGGCGGGAGCGCGCTTCCTCTCGGTCGCCACGTGGAACAATGTAGCGCAGGGACGGAACGGTTGCGTCGCGGCGTAGCCTTGCACTACTTTGCGTCCAGCGATGGGGTGGGCCGTCCACCAACTTCGGCCAGCCGTCCGCTTGTCGCGCCCGCCCCGCATACATCCAGAAGATCGGAGCGCCTACCCATGCGCCACACAGCGGTGGCAGACCCCGACTCAGAACTGACGCAGACACAGCTCGCCGCGCGGTACGGCCTGAGCTTCGCCGGGGACAGGCCCAGGCTGACCGCGTACATGCGGCAGCTGTGGTCCTACCGACACTTCGTCTCGGCCTACGCGACCGCGAAGCTGGTAGCTTCGTTTAGCACTGCCCGCCTCGGGCGGGTCTGGCAGGTGCTAACCCCACTGACCAACGCGGCCGTCTACTTCTTCATCTTCGGGATCATCCTCGGAACACGGGACGGCATCAACAACTTCATCGCGTACCTCTGTGTTGGGCTATTCGTCTTCAACTTCACATCCAGCACCGCCTCCGGCGGCGTGCAGGCAATTAGCGGAAACCTCGGCCTGGTACGAGCGTTACACTTCCCCCGCGGGTGCCTTCCGCTGGCGGTAATGCTGACCCAGCTCCAACATCTGATCACCGCAATGGTGGTGTTGGTCGGCATCGTGATCGTCACCGGCGAGCCGATCACACTTGAATGGCTGTTGGTGATACCCGCGGTGGCCCTCCAATCGATCTTCAATGCCGGCCTGGCAATGGGAATGGCACGGGTGGGTGCCAAAGTTACCGACCTCAAACAGCTAATGCCGTTCATCCTGCGCACCTGGATGTATGGTTCGGGCGTGCTCTACAGCGTCGACCGGTTCGCCGAAAACCTGCCCCACCCGGTGTTGGTCGACATCGTGCATGCAAACCCCCTACTGGTCTACATCGAGTTGGTCCGGCACGCGCTGCTGGAGGGCTCCCCCCTCAGCTCGCCGGCGCCACAGCTCTGGATCATGGCCGTCGCCTGGGCCGTCGTGATTGGCACAGCGGGCTTCATCTACTTCTGGCGTGGCGAAATGGAGTACGGCCGTGGCTAACACCGTAACCGTCGACCGCTCGACCACCACCACAACCGATGGGCGGCGTATCCCCACTGTCGTCGTCGATGATGCGCACGTAATCTACCGAGTTCATGGCGCCGGCCCAGCCGGCGGCACCTCGGCGGCTGGTGCCCTACGGCGAATGATCAAGCGGACACCATCCCCCACCTTGCGTGAGGTACACGCGGTCAAGGGCGTCACCTTCACCGCATACCGTGGGGAGGCGATCGGCCTCATTGGCAGTAACGGTTCGGGCAAGTCCACACTGCTGCGCACGATCGCCGGGCTGCTGCCGGTCAACAAGGGCGGCGTCTACGCCCAAGGGCAGCCCTCCCTACTCGGAGTCAATGCCGCCCTACTCAACGATCTCTCCGGTGAACGGAACGTAGCTCTCGGTCTGCTGGCTATGGGCTTCTCCCCGGAAGAGGTGCGCGCGAAGACGCCCGAAGTAATCGAATTCTCCGGCATCAACGAGCGGGGTGACTTCGCCTCGCTGCCGATGCGCACGTATTCCTCCGGAATGTCGGCCCGCCTACGCTTCGCGATATCTTCTGCGAAGACCCACGACGTACTGCTCATCGACGAGGCGCTCGCGACCGGCGACCGGCGGTTCCGCCGACGCAGCGAGCAGCGCGTCCGCGAACTGCGCGAGGGTGCCGGAACAGTCTTCCTCGTCAGCCACCAGATCGGCACGATCCGCGAAACCTGTGAGCGGACCATCTGGCTGGAATCCGGCGTGATTCGCGCGGACGGGCCGACTAGCGAGGTCGTCGCGCAGTACGAGGAGTTCACAAACACCAAGTAGGCCGCCCCACGCCACCGGCAGGGACCGGGGTCGCACCTTCCGGGCCACACAGGTCACCGAGCCCGGGAGGGTGATCTCCCAACCCCGACCGGGGTAGGCGATACCACAAATCCCAGACGAAGTCCGTAACCGCAGTGAGGGCCCGCATGACCCAGCATCCAGCCACCGCGCCGGACCACTGCCCATGGCGGCCCACCCGGACCGTCGCGGTGATCCTGGCCGGTGGTACCGGCACCCGGCTCGGCCTCGGCATCCCCAAACAGCTACTCAAGGTCGCCGGCAAACCAATCATCGAGCACACCCTCGCCGTCTTCGAGTCCGCGCCCGAGATTGACGAGATCATCGTGCTGATGGCGGCCGGGCACATCCCGGATGTCGAACGGATCGTTCGGCGGGCTGGATTCGGTAAGGTCTCGGCCATCGTCGAGGGCGGGCAGACCCGCAACGCCACCACCCGCCTCGCGCTGGACGTGATCGGTCCCGGCGACTGCAACATCCTCTTCCACGACGCGGTACGTCCACTGATCAGCGGGCGAATCATCCGGGAGTGCGTGAACGCGCTCTGGACATACTCGGCGGTTGACGTGGCCATCCCGTCTGCGGACACGATCATCCAGGTGGACGAGGACGACTGCATCACCGACATCCCAGTCCGCTCCCGACTACGCCGGGGCCAGACCCCCCAGGCGTTCCGCTCCGGCACCATCCGGGCGGCATACCAGGAAGCGGCGGGTGACCCAGACTTCGCCGCGACCGACGACTGCGGCGTGGTGCTGCGCTATCTACCCGCCACGCCGATCAAGGTGATCGACGGCACCGACGAGAACATCAAGGTCACCCACCCGCTGGACGTGCACCTGGCGGACAAGCTGTTCCAGCTCGCCGCTGCCAAGGCGCACCGGCTGGCCGACCACCGGGCCTACACCGAGGAGCTGGCCGGCCGCACGATCGTCGTCTTCGGCGGCAGCCACGGCATCGGCCAGGAGCTGACCGAGCTGGCTCGGCGCTACGGCGCCCGGGTCTTCCCGGTCAGCCGCTCGAGCACCGGCACCCACGTGGAGCGAGCCGAGGACGTAGCGGCCGCACTCCAGACCGCCTTCGCCGCAACCGGCCGGATCGACCATGTGGTCGTCACCGCCGGGCTGTTGGAGAAGGGCATGCTCGCCGACATGGACGCCGGCACCGTCGACCAACTGCTCCAGGTGAACTTCGTCGGCCCGGTGACGGTAGCCCGCGCGGCCCTACCGTACCTTCGACGAACCCAGGGTCAGCTGCTGCTGTACACCTCCAGCTCGTATACGCGGGGCCGAGCCCGGTACGCGCTGTACTCGGCCACCAAGGCAGCGCTGGTGAACCTCACCCAGGCCCTCGCCGACGAGTGGGCCGAGGCCGACGTCCGGGTCAACTGCGTCAACCCGGAGCGCACCGCCACGCCGATGCGTACTCGGGCGTTCGGCCCAGAACCGGCGCACACCCTACTCACCGCGGCGGCGGTGGCCCGGGCCTCGCTGGACGTGCTGCTCTCCGGGCTCACCGGTCAGGTGATCGACGTCCGCCGTGCAGACGACGAAGAGACGGAGTTGCCGGCTGTCCTGCCGGTGCAGGTCGGGCGGGAGCGCGAGGAGCACCCCGCGGAGCCGACGGAGGCCGGCCACCGTGCGGAGCCGACGGAGGCGGGCCACGGTGCGCGGTGACCTGGTCCGGAAGCTGATCGCCCAGGGCCTCTCCGCCGGCCTGGCCGTGCTGGCCTTCGTCGTGCTCGCCTTGACCGGTGCGACCGGCTGGGGTCTCGGACTGGCAGTCGCCGCGCTCGCGGCCACCGGCTGGCAACGGCGGGTTCGACCGCAGGCCGACAGCGTGGCCGAGACCACGCTGCTCGCGGCGGGGGTCCTGATCGGGTACGCCCGTCGCCTCGACACCGGCTTCGACCCCGCGCTGGCCGCGACGGCGCTGATCCTACTCGGGCTGGTCCTACTGGTCGGACCGCTGCGGACCGCAGCCGACCGGGAGATCCGCACCGCGAACCTGCCGGTACGCGACTGGTCGCCCGTGCTCGCCGCCGAACTGCCGACCGTCCTGCTCGTGCTGCTCGCCGTGGTCGCCAGCGCGGCCGCGGTGCCCCTGCCGGCCTGGGTGGCGCTGGCCGCCGCCCTGCTGGTCGCTTCGGCCGCCGGCGCGGGGGCGCTGGACCTGGCCCGACGGCGTTTCCGTCCGGCCGCCGAGGGGGGACCGGTGGGCCGGGCGCTGCGCCGGCACCGGCCCGAGTTCCTGCTGTACTTCTCCGCGCCCCCCGGCTCCGAGTACCAGGTGACGATGTGGCTGCCGTACCTAAAGCGGCTCGGTCGGCCGTTCCTGGTCATGCTGCGCGAGCCGGAGTTGCTGCCGACCGTCGCGGCGGCCACTGATGCCCCGGTCGCGTACTGCCCCACGCTGCCCGCGATGGACGAGGCGCTCGTGCCGAGCCTGCGGGTCGCCTTCTACGTCAACCACGGCGCGAAGAACGGCCACTGCGTCCGCTTCACCCAGCTCACCCACGTGCAGCTACACCACGGCGACAGTGACAAGGCCCCCAGCGCCAACCCGATGTCGGGGATCTTCGACCGGATCTTCGTCGCAGGTCAGGCGGCGGTCGACCGGTACGCCCGGGCCGGCGTGCACCTACCGGCGGAGAAGTTCGTCCTGGTTGGCCGCCCTCAGGTGGAGGGGATCGAGGTACGCCGTGGGGCGGTGACCGCCGCCGCGCCGACCGTCCTCTACACCCCGACCTGGACCGGGCATCACGCGGACGCCAACTACTGCTCGCTGCCGGCGGCCGAGACAGTGCTGCGGGACCTGCTTGCCCGGGGTGCGACGGTGATCCTGCGAGCCCATCCCTACACCACGCAGAACCCAACCTCGGCCCGACAGCTGGCCCGGCTCCACGAGCTACTCGCCGCCGACCGTGGGCGGACCGGACGGGGCCACGTCTTCGGGGCAGCGGCCAGCCGTGAGCTGACCCTGACCGACTGCGTCAACCGCTCCGACGCGCTCGTCTCCGACGTGTCGGGGGTCATCTCCGACTACCTCTACTCCGGCAAGCCGTACGCGGTGACGGACATGCTGGACCTGCGCGACCGGTTCCCGGCGGACTTCCCGCTCGCCGCCTCCGGCTATGTGCTGCGGCACGACATGTCCAACAGCGGCGAGGTGCTGGACCGGCTCCTCGGGGACGACCCGCTGGCCGAGACCCGGTGGGCCACCCGGACCCGCTACCTCGGTGACTTCCCCGCCGAGTCGTACGCCGAGGGCTTCCTCGCCGCCGCTCGGCGGGAACTCGATTCCGGCGGCGGCGTTCCGACGCCACGCGCCGCCGGGACGGCGGTCTCCCCCACCGGCTGACCGCGCAGATACGACGACGGGCGTCGGTCCCCGTGGTGGGGACCGACGCCCGGGCGACAAAACTGTCGGTCAGGCGGAGTAGCCGCGCGTCGCGGCCCAGTCCGCCAGGGCGATCGTGGTCATCCAGTAAGAGCTGGTGGCGGGGTTCGCCGAGTCAGCGATCTGCACCAGACGACCATCATCGTCGTATCCGACCACGGCGACGTAGTGGCCGCCCGGGAAGGAGTGCCACCCCCCGGCGGTGTCGGTGGCGGAACCGGCGACGTTCACCACCACGCTCCGGTCATCAGTGATGGCCTCGACCACGTCGGCCTGGAGCTGGTCCATCTGCGCCGGGGTGGCCGAGCCGCCGGAGATCATCCGAGTCTGGTAGGGCGCGCCCTCCACCTCGGCGTTGAGCACCCGCGTGGTGTCCTCGGCCGAGTCGGTGCCGAACTGGTCGGTACCGAGCGGGCCAGCGAGTTCGTTCTGTGTCCGCTCGATGCCGGTGGCGCTGAGGGCGTTCCGGACGGCAGCCGGGCCGCAGTAGTAGAAGTTGATCTGCGCCTGGTAGTCGTACTCCAGCACCTTGGAAGTCGGTGGCTCCGGTGCCGCCTCCTTGGTCAGGTCCGGGTCCGCCGCGCTCGACGGTGCGGCACTGAACGACTCAGCACTCGACGGCGCGGCACTCGACGGCGCGGCGTTGACCGCGACCGCCTCGGGGCTCGGGTCGGCGACGTCGCCGGCCGCGGAGACGGCGGAAGCCGGCTGCGGCGAGGTGGAGCCCTCGTCGCTGCCGACGGCGAGGGCGCCGGCACCAGTGGTCACCACGAGCACGGCAGCCGAGGCGGCGGCCAGCTGGTATGGGCGCTCCGTGGTCAGACGGCGGAGCTGTCGTTTAAGGCGATGTTTCACGGGATCCTCCACAGGCGGTCGGGGCTGTGGCGCACCGCGCCGTTGGCGGGCAGCAGAGATGGCCGCACGAAGCCGGAATTCGCGCGCCGGTGGCCACGGGGGGACTACGCCCGGCCTCAGTGCCGGGCTATGCGGGATAGATCAGCGCCCGGCGGCGGGCCGGACGGACGCGGACCCCGCAGCGCCGTGGAGGCGGCGGAACGCCCGCTGGGCGAAATAACGCTGCACGGAAACGGGACTCCTTCCAATACCGCTGACCGGGTTAGCTGACGGATTCGGACGGGAAGTTCGCCCTACCGCAAACTCGCGGATTCACCCCAGATAGAACGGGTCCCCGGTTTGCCTGTCGGCAATTGAGCGGGTCGGCACGGCGTCGCCTTTTGCGATCGTCAACCGCACCGGACGCGCCGACACTACTGGCCAACCACACCCCCGCCAACCCACCCTGACCTGCTAAAACATCGATCATGGCAAAATTTTCGGACAGCGCTCCCGGCCCTGAACCAATGGGACGGTAGGCGGTCACGGTACGCCTGACCAGGAACGGGACGGCTCGCCGAAATTTGCTACCGACACGCTTGGTTAATCGAACAGTCTGCGCTGCTTGACCGGTTCGACCGGACTATGAGCAGCCTCATAGAAATCGACTACGTTCAGGCAGCAAGCTACAACAGTGCCGGCTGTAGCTTCGCCCCGAATCCCGCCACTGGACACTCCGCAGGAAGCCATCGAGAAACTGAGAACCCCGGCAGCGACGGTGCTGTCGCGCACCGCGGCAGCCGGGCGACCCCATCGGGGCGGCACCGATCCGGTCGGCGCCGGGAGCCCACTACTACCGGGGGGACGGTTGCATCCGGCTTACCGAGCGCCCTGAACTCCTGCGAGACCAGCACACCGTCTGAAACAAGGTGGTCCGCCGATGGGGGTCCGGGTCGTTCGACGCTATGAACGGAACATTGATGGCCAAACACGCCAAGTGGTGTCGACGGAGTCGTCCCTACAGGTGGTCGCCGATGTGCGGGCCGGCGACCTGGTGACCCAGGCGAGTGATCCGAGGGCATCGCGGCCGGGCTCGGCGAGCTGACCGCGCTGACCGTCACCGGACCGGCCGGGAACTCCGCCCGCACCAACGCCGTCCGGACCCTGGGCAAGCTGCTCACCTCCGCAGAACACCGGGCCGAACTCGCCGCTGTGCCTGGCCGTTGGTGGAAGAACGAGGACAGGCCCGCGTGGCTGGTGCTGACCGGGTCAGGTCAGCCGCCGGCAGGAGCGTCCAAGCACTTGTCGCAACGCCCGTCCCCGGCGGCCAGCGGTAGGTCAGTCGCGGTCGATCTGATGGCCGATCACGGCGGGGCCGAGCAGCACAGCGAAGCCGCTGCCGTCGCGACGCGGATCAGCCGCGGGCAGTTCCACCGGCTCACCATTCACCGTCGCACCAACCGGGCGCGGACCGACCCAGGCGACGGCCACCTCGGTATCCCCCTTGAGGAAACGCTGGGAACGTACGCCGCTGGTCGCCCGCCCCTTCGCCGGATAGGCCGCGAACGGTGTCACCTTCACCGTGGCGCCGGTCGAGGTGACCACCATCGGCTCACCGTGGGCGGGATCGTCGGTGCGGACCGCGCCGAAGTACACCACCCGTGCGGCATCGGGGAGGCTGATTCCGGCGACGCCACCGCCACGCAGTCCCTGCGGACGGACCGACCCCGCCGGGTAGCGCAGCAGCGACGCCTCCGAGGTGACGAAGGCGAGGCTCTCAGCTCCGTCGGTCAGCCAGGTCGCCCCGACCACCTCGTCCCCATCCCGGAGGCTGATCACTTCGAACTCGTCGGCGCGCACCGGCCAATCCGGAGCGGCGACCTTCACCATGCCCTGTCGGGTGCCGAGAGCCAGCCCTGGCGACCCCTCCGCGGACGCGCCCAGCGGCGCGATCCCCACCACCGTCTCCCCCGGTGCCAGCGGCACCAACTCGGCCGCGGACATCCCACCGCGCAGGGAGACCGTGCCGGACTGCTCGGGGAGCACCGGCAGCGGCAGCACGTCCACCTTGAATGCCCGGCCGCCGCTGGTGACCAGCAGAACTTTGCCGCGGGCCGTGGAGTGGGCGACGGCGCGTACCGCGTCGTGCCGGACCCGGCCATGCCGGCGATGCCCCTCGACCGCCTCCTCCGACTCGGCGGCGGTCCGGGCGACCAGCCCGGTTGAGGAGAGAATCACCTGGCAGGGGTCGTCGGCGACCTCCAGTGGGCCGGCCGGCACCGACGCGGCGAGCACCTCCTTCAGATCCCCGTCCACCAGGGTGGTGCGGCGCGGCGCGGCGAACTGCTTCACCACCGCGCCCAGTTCGCCGGAGACGACCTTCCGCAGGATCTTCGGGTCGTCCAGGAGCCGGGACAGCTCGGCGATCTCGCCGCGCAGCTTCTCCTGCTCGGCCTCCAACTCCAACCGGTCGTACTTGGTGAGCCGGCGCAGCGGTGTGTCGAGGATGTAGGTCGCCTGGATCTCGGAGAGCCCGAAGCGCCGCATGAGAGCGTCCTTCGCGGCCTGCGCGTCCTCGCTGCCCCGAATCAGCGTGACCACCTGGTCGATGTCGAGCAGCGCGACCAGCAGCCCATCCACCAGGTGTAGCCGTTCCTCCCGCCGACGCTTCCGGTATGCGCTGCGTCGGGTCACCACCTCGTACCGGTGGGCCAGGAAGACCTCCAGTAGGGCCTTCAGCCCCAGGGTCTGCGGCTGCCCGTCCACCAGCACCAGGTTGTTGACGCCGAACGACTGCTCCAGCGGGGTCAGCCGGTAGAGGTCGGCGAGAAGGACCTGTGGATTCACCCCGACCTTGCACTCGATGACCAGCCGGGTGCCGTTCTCCCGGTCGGTGAGGTCCTTGACGTCGGCGATCCCGGTGAGCCGCTTGGTCTTCGTGACCTCGTTGGTGACGGCGGCGATGACCTTCTCGGCGCCGATGCCGTAGGGCAGTTCGACGACGGTGATCGCCTGCCGGCCGCGGCTGCCCTCGATCGGGCCGATCTCCACCTTGGCGCGCATCCGCACCACGCCGCGGCCGGTCTCGTAGGCCCGCCGTACCTCGTCCAGGCCGAGCAGCAGCCCACCGGTCGGCAGGTCCGGCCCCGGCACGAACTCCATCAGCTTGTCCAGCGTCGCGTCCGGGTGGTTGATCAGCCAGCGGGCGGCGGAGACCACCTCACCCAGGTTGTGCGGGATCATGTTGGTCGCCATCCCGACCGCGATCCCCGAGGCACCGTTGACCAGCAGGTTCGGGAAGGCGGCCGGCAGCACGGTGGGCTGGGTCAACGAACCGTCGTAGTTCGGCCCCAGGTCGACCGTCTCCTCGCCCAGCTCACCGACGAGCAGCATCGCCTCCCGCGACATCCGGGCCTCGGTGTAGCGGGCCGCGGCCGGCCCGTCGTCGGGGCTGCCGAAGTTGCCGTGCCCGTCGATCAGGGGTGCGTTCAGGGAGAAGTCCTGCGCCAGCCGGACCAACGCGTCATAGATCGCCACGTCGCTGTGGGGGTGGTACTTGCCCATCACGTCGCCGACCACACGGGCGGACTTGACGTGCCCCCGGTCCGGGCGGTGGCCGGACTCGTACATCGACCAGAGGATGCGCCGGTGCACCGGCTTGAGCCCGTCTCGGGCATCTGGCAGGGCGCGGGAGTGGATGACCGAGAAGGCGTACTCCAGGTAGGAGTCGGAGACCTCGGTGACCAGCGGATTGTCGAAAACCCGAGCGCCCGCCTGGTCGAACGCGGACAGGTCGACCTTCGGGCCCTTGCGGCGTGCCATGACTCAGCTTTCCCCTCGGACTGTTTCCGTGCTCGTGCCGGTGCCCGCGCGAACCGCGGCCGGTCCGGGTCTCATGCGTCGATCGCCTCACGGTCAACCCGGTCGGCGGAGGCGATCAGCCAGTTCCGGCGGGGCTCCACCTTCTCCCCCATCAGCAGTTCCAGGATCCGTTCGGCTTCCTCGGCATCCTCGAGGGTGATCCGACGGACCGCCCGGCCGGCGGGGTTCATCGTGGTCTCCCACAACTCGTCGGCGTCCATCTCACCCAGACCCTTGAACCGCGGGATCGGAGTGACGATCTGCTTGCCCGACTGCTCCAGCCGCCGGACGGTCGCCTCCATCTCCTCCTGGGTGTAGGTGTAGATGGTCTGCGGCTTGCGCCCCTTTGTGGTGATCTTGTGTAGGGGCGGCATCGCCGCGTACAGCCGGCCAGCCTCGATCAACGGTCGCATGTACCGGGCGAAGAGCGTGATCAGCAGCGTCCTGATGTGCGCGCCGTCCACGTCGGCGTCGGCCATGATCAGAACCCGGCCGTAGCGCACGGCGGCGAGGTCGAAGGTGCGCCCCGACCCGGCCCCCAACACCTGCACGATCGCCGCGCACTCGGCGTTGTCCAGGACCTGCTGCAGGTTCGCCTTCTGCACGTTGAGGATCTTGCCGCGGATCGGTAGCAACGCCTGGTACTCCGACGAGCGGGCCAACCGCGCCGTGCCGAGGGCGCTGTCCCCCTCGACGATGAACATCTCGCTGCGCTCCACCCCGGTGGACCGGCAGTCGACCAGCTTCGCCGGCATCGACGCGCCCTCCAGGGCGGTCTTGCGCCGCGCCGCCTCCTTCTGCTGCTTCTGGGTCAGCCGGACCCGGGCGGCATCGGCGATCTTCTGGAGGACCGTCCGTGCCTCGGTCTTGGTCTTGCGCTCCTCCAGCCAGGCCTTGAGGTGTTGCTCGACCAGGCGCTGGAGAACCTTGGTGATACCGGCGGTGGAGAGCTCGTCCTTGGTCTGGGAGGTGAACTGCGGCTCCGGGACGCGCACGTGCACGACCGCGGTCAGGCCCTCGAGGATGTCGTCCAGCGTGGGCGGATCCTCCTTGGCCTTGAGCAGGCCGCGGGTGTTTCGGATCGCCTCGGCGAGGGTCCGCGTCAGGGCCCGCTCGAAGCCCTTGCGGTGGGTGCCGCCGTGCGCATTGCGGATGGTGTTGGTAAAGCACTCCACGGTCCGCTCGTACCCGGTGCCCCACCGGAAGGCCACCTCCACCTCGGCGCGACGCGGCACGTTGGACTGCATCACGCCGTTGGCGTCGGCGGCGTTCTCCCGGTACGCCCCTTCGCCGCGGACCAGCAGGGTACCGGAGACCGGGCGGTCACCGGCCGGGGCGAGGAAGTCCACCATGTCGGTCAGACCGTTGGGGTAGTGGAACCGCTCCTCCACCGGCTCCGCTCCGGTGTGGTCCCGCAGCAGGTAGCTGACCCCGGGGACCAGGAAGGCGGTGTTGCGCAACTTCATCCGTACGGCATCGGCGTCCAGCGCGGCGCCGACCTCGAAGTAGCGCGGGTCGTACCAGTAGCGGATCGAGGTGCCGGTGCGCTGCTGACGCTTCGCCGCACCGATCACCTGCAGGCCCGGGCCGGCCGTGAAGGGCGCCTGCGGCCCGTCGCCGCCGAACGCGCCCGGCACCCCGTGCCGGAACGACATCGTGTGGATCTTGCCGCCGCGACGGACCGTCACGTCGAACCGGCGCGAGAGGGCGTTGACCGCCGATGCACCGACACCGTGCAGGCCGCCGGAGGTCTTGTAGCCGGAGCCGCCGAACTTGCCGCCGGCGTGCAGCCGGGTGAGCACCAGCTCGACCCCCGATATTCCGGACTTCGCGTGCACGTCGGTGGGGATGCCGCGGCCGTCGTCGTCCACCTGCACCGATCCGTCGGCGTGCAGCGTCACCTCGATGGAGGTCGCGTGACCGGCGACCCCCTCATCGGTGGAGTTGTCGAGGATCTCGTTGACAAGGTGACCCACGCCACGGCTGTCCGTCGAGCCGATGTACATCCCCGGACGCTTACGGACAGCGTCCAGTCCCTCGAGATGCGTGAGGTCGTCGGCCTCATACAGGGTCTCAGGCTCTGCGGTCAACTGGTCGTACTCCCCAGGTCTCGGCGGGTATGGTGCCACGCACGACAGGTATGGGCCGGTGCGGCACGCCGCAGCGAGCCTAGCCGTAGGCCCCGACGGGCCCCGCTGGGCCCGTTCGCCCGGCCACAACCGGAGTAACGGGTCGGGGCCGTCCAACGATTCCGGCCGTGACCCAGGCGACAGGCGTCCCCGAGTGCGGCGACGCCGGAGCCGACACCCGTGGGCCCCGAGCGGGCCGGCATCCTGCCCCGGGCGCGCAGGCGCGTCCGGTCGCTCCCATCGGGAGCGGCCCGGCCCGGCCAAGCACCCCCATCACCACGAGATCGACGAATATTTTTCACCACAAAACCCACGGCCGTGAGATTTGTTACTAGTGAGTATTGACACTGTTATCGATGGCTGATTTGATCACTTCCAGTCGATCTTCCATATCTCGATAGGGGTGATCATCACATGTCCAGATTGGGTCGTATCGTCCTGGCCGTCGGCATCGCCGTCGCCACGACCACATTCTCTGCGACAGTCATATCGCCGGCTCTGGCCGAGACACCGCTCACCGCTCCGGCCGGCGCACCACCCACCGCTGCCGTAGCGCTCGGAGACAGCTTTGTCAGCGGCGAGGGCGCCGGGGCGTACACCCCCGTGGTCGACATCAACGGGGAGACCAGCACCTTCCCCGGATGGTCCGCACCGAACAGCGCGGCCTACTTCTGCCACCGCTCGGCGAACGCCTCACTCCACCGGGCCGACCTGCCCGGCATCGAGAACCGCTTCAATCTCGCCTGCTCCGGCGGACAGCCGGCCGACATCGCCAACGCCTCCGCCGACCGGGCGAACGGGCGCCAGGTCGCCGCCCAGCTCGACCAGCTCCGCGCGGTGGCCCAAACCCACGATATCGACCTGGTCCTCATCGGCGTCGGTTCGAACAACAGCTCGTTCACCTTCGGCACGGTGGCCGAGAAGTGCGCGACCCGGTTCATCTCCGACGCCTGGATCGGCTGGTGGGAGTTCTGGGCGCACCCCTGGGCGGTGGAACAGGATCCCTGCTCCGACGCTGACCTGGCAACCGCCGCGGAGCTCGCCGCGGCGACCGCGGAGACCAACGCCGCCGTGCGGCAGGTCCTCAGTACGCTCGCCGAGGTGGACGCCGACGGCGAGCACCGGGTCGTCCTCCAGGACTACACGAACCCGTTGCCGGAGCAGCTGGACCAGGCCTACTGGACCGAGGACAACCGGGACGACACGCGGGACAAGTTCCGCGACCTCGGCCGCGAACGGTACGCCGCCGGGTGCCCGATCCACCGCGCCAGCATCGCTCCCGGCCACCGCTTCTCGCAGGGTCTGGGCACAATGGTGAGCCAGGTCCACACCGACGTCACCAGCGAGTTCCCCAACGCCGACGTGGTCCTACTCAACGTGCAGCAGGCCTTCGACGGCGCCCGGCTCTGTGAGACGACAGATGGTCCGCAGAACGCCCTCGCCACCGCCGTTCGGCTGATGGATGGGCCCACCGGCACCTACGTCACCAGCCTCGAAGGGGCAGACAAGCTCGACATCAACCGAATCGCCGGCACCTGCGTGGATCACTTCCAGACGTGCCAGGAGTCGTGGCACCCGAACGCCGCCGGTCACCTGGCGCTCGGGCAGTGCCTGACCGGCGCCGCCGCCACGAGCGCCCGTGAGGTCTCCTGCGTCCGCTCCCCGACCGGCGCGATCACGGTGAGCTGACCCCTAACCGCACCCCGACGCCTCGCGGATCCGCGCACCGATCGGATCCGTGAGGCGTCTGTGTTTCCCGGTGCACCGACGCCAGCCCGACCAGATCGACGTGACGACAGTCACCGATTGGTTACTCGTCGGTAGATTCACCCCGTAGATTGGGCTGGTGAATGCGGAATACCAGCAAGAATTCGTCGAGGTCGACGGAGCCCGCCTCGGTCTGCAGATCTATCCGGAGCCGGCGGAGACCGCCGACGCCCCGCTGGTGCTGATCTCCCCCGCCATGGGCGTCCCCGCCCGGTACTACCGCCCGTTCGCCACCGCGCTCCGCGCCGCCGGGCTCGCCGTCGCGGTCGCCGACCTCCGCGGCACCGGAGCGAGCACACCGCGCCCGAGTCGCCGCTGCCGCTACGGGTACGCGGAGCTGGCCACCGATGTCGGCGCGGTGCTGGCGGCGTTCAAGGAACAGCGAAACGGCCGGCGCACTCTCCTGCTCGGACACTCCCTGGGCGGCCAGACGGCCCTGCTGCACCTGGCGCTGACCCCCGGGCACGATGTGGACGGGCTGGCCCTGGTCGCCGTCGGACTCCCCTGGTGGCGCAGCTATCCGCCCGGACCGCGGGGTTACGGCGTCCTCCCGTTCTCCCAGACGATCGCGGTCGCCACCCGACTGCTCGGGGTCTGGCCCGGCTGGGGCTTCGGCGGGCGGCTGGCGCGCGGGGTCGTCCGGGACTGGGCCTACACCGCCCGCACCGGGCGCTTTCCCCGACTGGCCGGCGTGGATGCCGAGGCGGCGCTCCGCGACCTCCGCACACCGGTGCTGGCGGTCAGCGTGGACAACGACCAGTACACCCCGCACGAGACCATCGACCACCTCTGCGCCAAACTCACCAGCGCTCCCATCACCCGCGAGCGCCACGGGGCCGAGCCGGGCGGCAGCCCGCTCGACCACTTCAGCTGGACGCGCACCGCAGCGACCCCGCTGGCCGCCCGGATCGCCCAGTTCGCGACCCAGGGGTAGCCCGAGAAGAGGTCTGTCCCCGGCCGCGAGGGGACAGATCTCTTCTCGGCTGGGGTGCGGCGAGCTCCTCCGAGCCGGGCGAACAGACCGGCACGCCTACCTCTTCCTACCCGGCGAATACGGCAGCGCCGACCAGCCGTTGCAGGTCAAGCTCGGCTACTACACCCAGGTCTCCGGCCTCGGCGCCACCCCCACCGACGTCCAGGTCAACGGAAAGATCGAGGTCTACAACCGCTGCCTCGACGACGAGGGCACCAGCAACTGTCTCGCGCTGGTCAACTTCTGGCGCACCCTGTCCAACCCGGCACTGCGCATCGACCCCGCCGGGCAGGACGACTGCCGCTCCTCGGCGAACTTCTGGGCGGTGTCGCAGGCCGTGTCGATGCGCCGCCTCGATGTCAGCGGCGGCACCCTGTCCCTGATGGACTACTGCACCGCCGGTCCGCAGTACGCCAGCGGCGGCTTCATCGCCGACTCCCGGCTCCCCGAGGTCGTCAACGGTTCGCAACAGCAGTGGTTGACCCGCAACAGCGAGATCGACAGCTGGTCCAACGGCGTCTGGAACCAGGTCTTCACGGGCGTTGCCGGCGCACCGGCCGACGACAGCTCCCCGACCCGCCGTACACGACGCTCGACACCACCCCGCTGAGCCGGGAGAAGCCGTACCTCTTCGTCGACGATCGGGGCCACTACCAGGTACGGGTGCCGACTGCTCGCCGCGACACCCGGGGCGTCTCCTGGGCGACGGGCCGCACCCCCGGTCGGACCATTCCGATCCGCGACCTCCGCATCGCGCGTCCTGGTGACTCCGTGCAGACGATCAACCGGGAGCTGGCGCGGGGCAAGCACCTCCTGCTCACCCCCGGCCGGTACGACATCGCCCGGAGCATCGAGATCCGCCGGCCGGGCACGGTCGTCCTCGGGCTGGGGCACGCCACCCTGACCGCCGTGGAGGGCGCCACACCCCTCAACGTCGCCGGTGTTCCCGGCGTCGTGGTGGCCGGGGTGACCATCGACGCGGGGCTCCACGAGTCGCCGGTGCTGCTCCGGGTCGGCAACCGGCACGGACGCCACCACCGCACGCCACAGAACCCGATCACGCTGTCGGACGTGTACTTCCGGGTCGGCGGGCCCCACATCGGCCGGACCCACACCGCGCTGGAGGTCAAGGCCGACGACGTGTTGATCGACCACACCTGGGTGTGGCGGGGCGAGCACGGCACCACGATCCTCTACCAGAACGAGTTGCCCTACGACCCGCCCACGCAGGCCGACTGGATGAAGGGCGAGGTGCAGGGCTGGGCCGGCTACAAGGTCAACGACCGGGTACGGCACCACACGCTCTACGGCGGCGGGGTGTACGTGTACAACCGAAACAACCCGTCGATCCATACCGAAAACGGATTCGAGGTACCGGACCGCCCGGGAGTGCAGCTCCATCGCGTGATGACCGTGAACAGAGTGATGCACCAGCAGTGCTATCATCGCTGCGTGACGATTGGTTCCTCGACGGCACCCGCACCCTCAACGAAGGCACACCCTTCGGGGCTCACACCGGCCGTCGCACTGTTTCGGTCTCTCGGCGACCCGGCCCGGCTGGCCATCCTGCACCGGCTCACCCGTGGTGAGGCCCGGGTGGTGGACCTCACCCGCGAGCTGCGACTGGCGCAGTCGACCGTCTCGAAACACCTCTCCTGCCTTCGGGACTGTCAACTGATCGACTTCCGGGTCGAGGGTCGCCAGTCGTTCTACGCGCTGGCCCGGCCCGAGCTGCCCGCCCTGCTGCGCTCGGCGGAACAACTCCTCGCCGCCACCGGCGAAGCCGTCGCCCTCTGCCCGACATACGGCTCGTCCACGGATCGAGGGGACGACGCGTGACCACCTCCACCCTGACCCCCCAGCGGCGTGCGCTCCTGTCCCGCCGCAGCCTCTGGCTGGCCTACGCCACCGCCGGATACAACCTCCTGGAGGGCTTGGTCGCGATCGCCGCCGGCGCGGCGGCCTCCTCCACCGCACTGATCGGCTTCGGCCTCGACTCGTTCGTCGAGGTGTCCAGCGCGGCCGTGGTGATCTGGCAGTTCCGCTCCCGGGTGCCGGAGGAGCGGGAACGGCTGGCGCTGCGACTGATCGGTGTCTCCTTCTTCGCCCTGGCCGCCTGGATCACCGTCGACGCCGGGCGCGCGTTACTCGGCGACGGAGACGCCAGCCCCAGCCCGGTCGGCATCGGCCTCGCCGTCGCCTCGCTGATCGTCATGCCCCTGCTGGTTCGCGCCAAGCGGCGTACCGGCCGGGAACTCGGCTCGGCCACCGTCATGGCCGACTCCACCCAGACCGCGCTCTGCACATACCTGTCCGCGGTGCTCCTCGTGGGCCTGCTCCTCAACGCCGGGCTCGGCTGGTCCTGGGCAGACCCCATCGCCGCGCTCGCCATCGCGGCCGTCGCGGTACGGGAGGGAATCGCGGCGTGGCGGGGTGATCAGTGCGACGACTGCGGGCCGCCCACCCGCACCACCGCTGACCCGGCACCGAGCTGCGCCGACGGGTGCCAATCCGACGCGGCCACACCCCAGTCGTAGCCGCTCCGGCGGTGCGCGTGCCCGGCAGGCCAGGGACGAGCGGCTGCCGGGCCGCCGTTACCGGCGGGCCACACCCAGCTCGGGCCCGCCCCGTGCGTCCCGCGGGGAGCTCAGGATCCGCGCGGTCAGGGCAGGCAGCACCTGTGCCAGATGAGATGGTTGCGGGGGTCTGGTCACCAGCGAGAGCACGACCTTCCCCGGCACCGGGGAGGGCAGCAGGCGGTCGGTGCGGTCATCCCACCAGCGTGCCGCGAGGTCGGGAACCACGGCCGGGACCTTACGGTGCCGGGCGATACGCAGGGTGGCCTCGACCGTGGGGCCCGGCTGCGGGAGCGCACCGAGCCCGGACAACCCTGCGTGCAGGTGCTCACCGGCCAGATCAATAGAGGAGTACAGCACTTCCCTTCCCGCTAATGCCCTCCTCCCGACGGCCAGGGGTGCGGTGTCCGCGGGCAGGACGAGGACCAACGGGGAGATCCCGATCCCGGTGACCTGGAGGCCGTGGGGCAGGACGGCCTGGTCTGCGATCGTGACGATCGCCGCGTCCAACAGGCCCTGGTGGACCCGGCCGATCAGGGTGGGGCCGTGCTCGACCTCAGCCTGAAGCGTCACGCCCGCGAGTTCGATCCGGGCGGCAGTGAACACGATCGGGGCCAGCGCCTGGATCGTGCCCAAGCTCAACGACGGGGCCTGCATCGCGGCGGCGAGCTGGGCGGGGAGGGCGTCGAGGTCAGCCAGCAGGCGTACGGCTCGCCGGGCCAGCTCCCGCCCGGCCGGCGTCGGGCGGGCCCCGGTCGTGTCCCGCTCGAACAACCTGATCCCCAGGCGGCGTTCCAGCGCGGCCAGCCGACGCGAGGCCGAGGGCTGGGTGGTCAGCAGTTCCTTGGCCGCGGCCCCGACCGATCCGTGCCGGGACACGGCCTCGACCAGCACCAGGTCCTCGGCTTTCAGGCTGGGTCTCATGCCCCCAGCGTATGAGCCAGCCACGCGAAGAGATCTCTACCCGGTCGGCGGAGGGCGGTTGAGGATCGGTGCGTGCGGAGAGGACTGCTGCTACTGACCGTGATCACGTTCGTGACCTGGGTCGGGACGAGGATGACCGCCGTCGCCCTGCCCCTGGTCGCACTGCAGGAGACCGGACAGGCCTGGACCACGGGGCTGGTGGGCGGGATGGCCGGGCTACCCCTACTGACGGTGGGCTGGTGGGGCAGGGGACTGCGGGAGCGCCTCACCGATGGGAGAGCTCTGGCGGTAGTGGCAGGTGTGCACGCCGCCGGGCTCGCCATCGTCCCCGTGACCTCCCTGGTCGGTCAGGTCGGGGCGGTCGCGCTGTGCGCCTCGGGCCTGGTGACCGGGGTCGCGGGCGCACTGCTGGGCCCGGCCGAGCGATCCCTGGTCGCCGACCTCGCCGACGAACACCTCGCCCGTGGCGGCAGGACCGGGCCAGCGAAGTGGTTGGCCCGGCAGGACCTCGCCCACCGGGTCTCGATGATCTTCGCCCCACCCGCTGGGGCCTGGGCCGTGACCATGTTGGGCGCGAGCGCGCTGCTGTGGTGCCAGACCGCGGTGGCCGCCCTGGCCGCGATCGCCTTCCTGGCCGTCCCCGCCCGCAGCGCGATACCGCACGAAGGCCAGGGCGGCGGTCCGGAAGCGGCCACGCCGGGACGGCCAGTCTCTGCTCTGGCAGTGCTCCGCTCCCACCCGCAGATCGCGACCGGCGCGCTCATGGCTGGGGTTGGCGGGGTGTGCTGGTTCGGGTTCAGCCTGGGCCTGGCCGTGCTCGGGGTCGAGCACGACCGGCCTGGCGCACTCATCGCCGCGGGCATGAGCGGGTACGGGGCCGCATCCGTGGCCGTCTCCCTGCTGGTGCCAATGGTCATCGACCGTCTGCCGCGGATGACGGCGATGCTGTCCTCCTGGGTCGTGCTCGGGGCCGTGTTCGTCGCCCTGCCACTGGTGGCACCGAGCCTGACCGGTGTCGCCGCCGTGGCCGCAGTGGGCGGAGCCGCGATGCCGTGGGGGATCGCCGCCCGGAACGCTCTGATCAGCGAGCAGACCCAGGGCCCCGAACGCCGGGCGGCATTCACCGCAGAGACAGTCCTGCACTCCGGAGGCACCTCCCTGGGGCTGCTGGCTGGCGGAGCCCTGATCGGCTGGGCAGGATCTGAGGCCGTACTCCTGGCCACCGGGCTCCTCCAGATCGCCGCCGCAGTCGGCGCGGCCGGGTTGTCCTGGAGACCCGTCACCAGCAAGCCGTCGAAAGCGGATGCCCGCACGGCCGTCTGCTGACCTTCAGGTGCCATGTGGTCACGACCTCACCGATGAACGGCGGGCCAGGTCCATCCTGGCGCCCTGCGCCTGCGCCTGCGCCTGCGCCTGCGCCGTGCGGGCGGACAACGGCACGAACACCGACAGGCCGTTGACGGGGATCCGATGGCGGCTGCGCACCCGGATCCATCTGGCCTCAGACGCCCGTGACCCGCCACGGTGACCCTCCTGGCCCCGGGCCAGGCCAAGGCCGCTCCCTCGCCCCGGGGCTTCGCCCGGACCGGCTATCTCCACCGCTGAGCACACCCGAACCGGCTGCGCGAGGCCAGGACCGGTCGCCGCGAGCAATTCAAGCCCCGCATGGGCTGCGGGCCTCGGCCGAACCTGGATCCAGATCACCGCAATCACCAAAGCTCCCTGCCAGGGACGAGTGCACAACCTCACCGTTGACGGCCTCCACACGTACTATGTGATAGCCGGTAACACGCCGGTACTCGTACACAATACGGGAGGGGGAGATGACAGCTGGAATCCCGCCTGGGGTCCTAAACCGGACTGGAACGCCGGAGACGCGGATGACGATGGATATCGTACCCCCCGCGGAAATCAAGTTCAAAATAAATCGTTCGATGATGCGATTCGCGAGGCTGAGAGGAAGATCGGCAGGGCCCTTTCGCCAGCTGATAGGCGATCGGTGCACGAAGCGATCACTAAGCAGGGATACGGCTATCACCAAATTGTTGACGAGGCCGTGGGACGTTTTGGTGGGGGGCGTGCTGAATGTCGGAAGCCGCCGAACTGATCCGATCGATGATCGGCCTCGGTCTGTCAGGCATTGGCAGGGCCCTGAATATGGGAGTGTTCTCCTTTGGGGCTGACGTGGCCTGGGTTGAATCAGATACGGGGGCCTCTCGTACGGGAAGTGAGTACGCAATTCATGCGCAATGTCCTTTTAGGCTGACGAGAGGGGGTCGTATTTTGGTTGGGTCCAATGACGCCCTGCCTTCCCGTGAGGTCATGACCGATCCTATCGGTCGCAATTCCGAAAAGGAATCCGTAACTGCCTTCGATGTTGTCGCTGATCGTATTGTCAAGGCAACCCAGTCATCCCCGCTCGTCGTCCGTGATGTAAGAATCACAAAGTCGGGTGATCTGCGTGTAGACCTATCGGATCGGGTAGCGATAGAGGCGTTTCCGGCTAGCGGCAGCCCATCTGAGGCGTGGCGGCTCTTCAGGCGAGGGGGGCAACATTTGGTGTTTCCCTCGGACTTCGACGTATAGCAGGTTAGTTCGCGGTTATCGAAAGTGCGCCTGATGGGGGCAACGCCGAATCGACGCCGTTTGCGAGGAAACTTTCCATGGTCTACGACCTTACCGTAGCCGACATCCACACGTACTATGTGCTCGCCGGCAACACCCCGGTCCTCGTCCACAACGAGGGTGGCGACAGCTTGAACCCGTGGAGCAATTCGCGGGAATGGACAAGGTCGCGTACCTACAAGTGGCGGCCCTGAGAACGGTGTCCTCTATCGGCGAGGGGCTGGCGGCGCTATTGTCGACTGGGGTGTGTATAACGAGAGGGGGAACCTTCGGTATCGAGTAGATCTTTTCGGTGCCGCACATGGCGGTGTAGAGACTCCTCATTGGCAGCCTTATCGCGAAAACACAAATCCGAAGACCGGAAAGGTATTTGTACAGGAAACGGGTGAAGCGTTTTCGGGTGCAGGCCCAGTGGGAGAACCGCCCTGTGGTTTCTGATAAGCAATTCCTTCGGTTTTTAAGATTTGAATGAGAATCCGCCACGGATTGTGGAGTAGCGAAATGACTGATGTAGACGACCTCCTTCTGCTAGCTGAGTCGCAGTCCTGGCAGGACCGTAGTCGGGCTGGCCAGGGGCTTGTCGCTCGCATCGGGGAGCCTATGGTTGATGCAGTTGTCCTTCAGTTGGTATTGGATCCGAAGGACACCGCTGTAACCACCGCCACGGCCGACGCGCTTTTGGGTCGGGGGGATCTCGCGTCTTGGCGGATATTTGCGCGCGCATGGACGGTAGCTGCGAAAATGCCGACTGAAACAAATCATATAGATCATCTCGTCAGTTGCTTGAATGGCGCCATGTATGCCGCGAGCATGAATTCCGAGACGGCCGATACCATGATGGAGATCGTAGGACAGCTCTCCGCCGACGAAGATGAGACGGTGAAGCCCGCGGCAGAAGAGCTTCGCAATTTGGTATCCGAAGGGCTGTGATCGCAAGTATTAGGCACATAGGTAGGGACGGGAGCTTGCCTGTGTCGGTCTTTCCCGATGAGATTGGTGGGGATGCTGCTACGTGACCGTCCGGAGGTTACTGATGACGATCACTGTGCGTGACGGTGGGGTGTCGAGGTCTGCCGTGGTCTGTTCGGGTTGCCGTCACGGTTGCCGTCAAGATTTGCCTCGCATCTTTAGACGTCGATTGGTGCCCACCGGTCCGGTTGCAGGTCGGCCGTAGGTGATGGGATCTTCGGTGGCGTGCCGCGTAGCGGTTCGGCGTCGATCGCCGGTTGCTGGCCGTTGGTTGACCCGCGAAGCGATCGTCACGGCCCTGCGTCGCCGCAGATGGCCGCGTGTTGATGGGCGGTTCGGTGTTGGTGGGCGTGCACGCGGGGCCGTAGGCCTTGAGCGCGTGCGCGCGGCCCGGCTTCGGCCGGGCCGTTCTTGACTATTTAGAGCAAATTTGGACCAGCTCCCTCCCGTAGTCGGTGCTCGGTGTTCTGATCGACTTGCTGGCGGCTGGGTGGCGCGGTGGCGGGCGGGGTGCCGCCAGTTGCCTGCCCGGTGGGGTGTCGGCGTCTGCGGGGCCGTAGTGGTCTCCGGGGTCAAGGGACGCCCGTAGGGCGGTCGCAGGGCGACGCGTAGCGCCCTTGATGCCGGAGGGGCGGCCTCGTACGCTCGCGCCGCCCATGGGTCGTCGCTCGCGGCCTGGGCCGGCTGTCCCAGGAGATGTGTCGACGACGTCCAATGGTCGACCTGCCGGGCCCTTCGATGTGCGGCGGCGTGCGCTGGCGTCTGTCCGTGTTGCCGTCACCGTTGCCGTCAACCAGGTCCTCGGCCGAGGACCGACGCTGTTGCGGTCGATGAAAGTCCAGGTCAACGGCATGCCGCCGTAGGTCACTCTCCGTGCTTGCCGTGAACATGCCACACGTACTATGTGATAGCCGGCAACACGCCGGTACTCGTACATAACACCAATACTCCATTGGATATGGCCCCGGCGGCCCCCCAATTTACGATATTCCGGCTGGTTCCAGTGGGGGCCCGGGGCTGGGAAGCGAATTCCGCCAAGCATGTTAGAGGATTACAATATTGGCGTTGATGCTGACCCAAGTTTGCCAACACCCCTTTGCTCCTACTGTTGCACTAATCCGGCCAGAAGCGTCGACCACGTCGAACCGCGGGTCCATGGCGGGGACCTAACGGACGCGAATACCACGCCAGCGTGCACCTTCTGTAATAGTTCGATGGGTGCTCGGGGTCAGCCTGTTAATCCTCCTCCAAATTACACCGGCCCATTCCCTCCGCCTTGGTGGTAGCCAGTGTGCGGTAACCTAAAGATTCGGTAGTGGCTGCGCGCCCCCGACGTTGAGGTGTCAGCGTCGGGGACGCAGCTTTGGTGAAAGTTGGTCAGGACGTGTCCGTTACGAAGTACATCGTTCATGAATCTCCCGTGGGGCGTGCCAGCTCAAACTATCTGGCGATGGTGAATCTTGAGCCTTATGGCTTCGCCGGCTCTCTGGAGCAGATCTGGTTAAGACCCCTCGACGGAGATGGATACGAGGTCTCGTGTATTCCATTTCGAGTTTACGGACTAGCGCTCAATGATGCGGTAAGGCTCGACTCCGAAGGTAAACATATAATTGAAGTGCTCAGTCCTTCCGGTCATCGCGTGCTCCGCGTCTTCCTGACGCCTTCGCTGTCTGTTTCTGAGTCGTGCGAGTTGCGTAGTTCGATTACTCAGGGCATCATCGATGATGCCCTGATATCTGAGTGGAGTGGCGATAGACACGTCGCCATCGACGTGCCGCTAGGCCGTGAGGTTGGTCGTCTTTGGCCTACCATTGAACATGTCGCTGCTGAAGAAAAGGTTTATTGGGAATGGGGCGATGTTGAGCCGTTTCATCAGTAACTAGTGGCGTCGGCGATCAGCAAACTGCTTGAGTTGGCGCCCGCCGCCCGTGTCAGAGGACGTCTGATTTACGTATTTTGTGTTTGTTGTGGTTGTAGTGGTTCTCGCCAGGTTGGGGTGGTTTCGGCGGTGAGGTGTTTGGCGGGGTTGTCGATCGTGGCGAGGGTGATCATGCTGGCGGAGTTGTCGGGTCGGGCTTCGTAGTCGCGGACGAGTCGGCGGTGGTGCATGAGCCAGCCGATGGTGCGTCGACGACCCATCTGCGTTTGACCACGTTGAAGCCTTTGGCCTGGGGGGTTTTGGTGACGGTCTCGACGTCGACGCCGAGTGCGGCGCCGTGTTCGATGACGCGGTTTGTGAAGCCGGTGTCGACCCAGGTTTTGGTGAGGGTGGGGTAGGTGGTGGTGGCCTGGTTGGGCAGGTTGATGCCGATGGTGTTGTCGCTGGTGCTTGCGGCGGTGACGGTGACGGCGAGGAGGAGGCCGAGGGTGTCGGTGATGATGCCGCGTTTGCGGCCGATGATTTTCTTTCCGGCGTCTGGGCCTTGTGTGGATAGTGGGACGTTGGTGGAGGTTTCACGCTCTAGCTGTCCATGATGGAGGCGGTGGGTGTGATGGTGCGGTCGTGGTGGTCGTGGACGAGGCCGGTGAGTTGGTAGTTGAGTTCGGTGAAGATGCCTTCCTTGCTCCAGGCGGCGAAGTAGCCGTAGACGGTGTGGTGCGGCGGGAAGTCGTGGGGTAGGTAGCGCCAGGCGATGCCGGTGCGGTTGATGTGGAGGATGGCGTTGAAGATGTCGCGCAGGTCGTGGGTGGGGGTACGGCCGTTGGCGCCGGCGTCGGTGCGGGCTTGCCGCCAGGCGGTTAGGCGGGGTGCGATGAGGGTCCAGCGGGCGTCGGACAGGTCGGACGGATAGGGGCGCCGTTCGGTCATGAAGCAGGCGTACGGTGTCGGGGCCTTGACCTGGCGGACGTCATGTCCGTCAGTGCGGGATGACAGTGAACCAGACACGAACCCGGGGTGATATCCGCTGAAACCGGTTAGGCCTATGTCCACCGATATGTCTTCTGTCTAGGTCGGGTCGGGCATCTCGCGCTATCGAGGTCGAGGCGCGAATCGGTCATTACCGGCCCGAAGATGAAGCAAACGTCCAGTCAGACAAGCAGCATCATGTCGCATACGGCCGATGTTGTGGACGGCGGCGTTGCACTGCCACCCGAAGCGCTGGACAAGCTCGGGCGGCTATCATGACTGGCATGAGCACTGGGATCGGCTGCTAGTTATAAAATCGATGAGATCGATATCGTATCTTCGAACGAACGCAAGCTGCTTGAGGTGTCTCAGCTGCTCGGCGATTTTCCCCATGTAGAACTCAGGTTGGCTCCATGGCGGAGGTCGCAAAGAAATGTGATGCCGAGGTCATGCGTTACATCCTTGCCCACAGCCGCCATGGCGGCAGTCCAGCGGTCGGAAAGTCGCAAGTTGTGCGCAACCTGCGAAATGACGGAGCGCCACCCACCATCCTGGCAACTCCGCCCCTTGAGGCCGATGCTGGGCTAGGGCCAGACAGGGAGTTGGAAACTGAGTCGCATGCAAAGCGGGTGGCTGAAATGGCGCTTACCGAATGGGGGATCTTCCGGCTTCCCTAGGAACTCTTCACACACTGCGTGTCTCATACATCTTGAGGGGCCGGGCTTGACTTCGGCTCGACTGAGGCGATCTGCCTCGGCATCAAGGGAGCGATCGGTCGCTATAGTCCGGCCCGCTAGATAATCAGTTCTCCGCAGGAGTGGCATCATTACTCGACGTATTGGTGTCACTCCTGTGTGCGCCGAGGGGCGTGATTATACGCGTGGGTTGCTGTCAGGGCTACTGTAAGACAACGATGCACATGCGGATATACAGATTGATGCGGGCGGCATGACTGCTCGGGTCCACCCCGCGTAGCGGCATGGCGGCTGATCCCCGGATGCCATAGCGTCGGTTGACCCGCAAGGGGATCGTCATGGTGAAGCCATTTTGGGCCCAGTGGCTCCGTCGACGGCGGGGTCGCTTGGCCGGGGTCTCGGGGCTGCGACGTTTCCTCCAGGTCCGCATGGTACCGCGTGGTACGGTATGGTGTATGACAAGGATTACGTTGCGGGAGTTCCGTGATGGGGCGGGTCGGGTGCTGGACGGGGTTGAGCGCACCGGTGAGCCGGTTGTCATCACGAAGTACGAGCGGCCCGTGGCCGTCTTGGTCGGTATCGACGAGTGGGAGGAGATCGAGGCGTTCCGGGATCGTCGGGATGCTGCGGTGATTGCTCGTTCCCGTGCTGAGGGTGAGTTCGTGCCGTTGTCGGCGGCACTGGAGTCGCTCGGGGTGGATCCTCGGGAGGTGGAGGCGTTGCTGGCCGACCGGGCCGGTGGTGCGGCGGCGTGAAGGTACAGATCGACCGGGATGTGCTGGTGTGGCTGCACAAGCAGCCCCGCAACGTGTTCCTGACCGTCCTGAGCGCGATCCTCGGCCTGGTCTCCGATCCTGCGCCGCAGAACTCGACCGAGATGCGGGACGGATCCGGGCGTCGGTTGCGGGTCGGTGACTACCGGGTGCTCTACCGCCTCGACGGTGACGAATTGACCGTCCATGACGTCGGACATCGCAAGGACGTCTACTCGTAGGCCGTAGCGCGTGCGCGAGGCACCATGATGTTCTTGTAGAGCAGTTTTGAGCCGGCCCGATCTTGGCGTGTTGGTTGGGCTATACGATGGCGGTGATGTTGCCGTCGTCGCAGTAGATGGCTTGGTGGAGGCGTCCGCCGAGGGCGGTGGCGTATCGGGCGACGATGTCTTGGCCGGAGATCTTGCCTTGTTCGATCTGGGAGATGCGGCCTTTGGTGACGCCCATGCGCTCGGCGACCTGCTGTTGGGTCAGGCCGCGGGTGCGGCGCACCTCGGCGAGTCGGTGTCCGACGACGGTGGCGAGGAGTTCCTGTTTGCCGTCTTCGACGGCTTGTTCGCCGCCGGCGCGTTCAACGTGGGTGGTGCGGATGCCGCTCCAGCGTGCGTAGCCGTTCATGGCTGTCGGCCTCCTCCTTGGCGCGTTCCATGAGGTAGATCTCGTAGCGTTGCTCGGCCAGGGGAATCGCTTCGGTGTACCACTGTTGCCATCGTCCGGCCTTGTCTCCGGCGACGAGCAGGATGCTGTCGCGCCATGGGTCGAAGGCGAACAGGATGCGGACGGTGCCGGGGCGTAACTCTTTGAGGTTGGCGAGGGTGGAGCCGTGGATCGTGTCGACCAGTGGCCGGCCGAGTCCTGGACCGGCTTCGGCGGACGATAAGCATGGGAACTGACATAGGAGCGGCAGCTCTAACGACCCTGACAGTCGGGGCAATCCGGTAGAGATGCCTAAAACCATATCCCTCTTCAGGTTCGGCGGAGGTGAAGATTGAGATTCTTGGACGATGACGGCCATTTCGGCTTGCTGGTGAGCCCGCCCTCTGGGCGTCGCATGTAGGTTGGCCTTGCTCTTGGTTGGCGGCATGGCCATGGTGGGCGCGCGCGGAGCCGGAACAGCTGTAGCGCGTGCGCCCGGCCCAATAAATGGTAAGACAGTGGTCAAAGGTCTACTCAAAGACCCCCTTACCCTGATCCTGCCGCACGCCCAACTCGTCGTCGACCACTTCCACCTCGTGCAGTTGGCCAACGCCACCGTCACCGAGTCCGCCGCCGGGTCACCGTGCAGGTCCGCAGCCGACGCGGACGCAAAGGCAACCGCGAGTGGGAACTGCGTAACCGGCTGACCCGATCGGCCGCCCGCATGCGCGCCGAGCACGTAGACGACCTCGAAGCCGAATTCGCCGCGCTGCCGGCACGCATCGGGGCGCCGATCCTGGCCGCCTGGAACGCCAAGGAAGACCTGCTCGACCTGCTCGCGCTGGCCCGCGTCAACCCCAATCGCGAACGCGTCGCCGAGCTGCTCTACCGCTTCTACCGCCGCTGCACCCACGCCGAACTGCCCGAACTCACCCGCCTGGCAACCACCGTGCAGACCTGGTGGCCCCAGATCCTCGCCTTCCTCCACACCGGCATCACCAACGCTGGCTCCGAAGGCACCAACCGAGTGATCAAAACCGTCGCCCGCGACGCCTACGGCTTCCGCAACCCCGTCAACCAGCGACTACGCACCCGCTGCGCCACCACCCAACGAACCCGAGGACACCTCAACTCCCGCTAATTTCGTAGAGCCGACATGAATTCCTATCGCAATTCGGAACCACTAGTTGACTGTTCACGCCGTTGGACACCACAGGGGCGTCTACTCGTCGGCAATCTCGGTCCGGCGGCCTTGTCCCCGGACCGGGTGCACTGACCTTGTTGTTGTGCGATCGCAGCGGTCATGGCGAGGACGCGTCGACGGGCTGCGCCCGCATCGCACGTACCGCCTCGCCCGCGAAGAGGCAGGCCGCCTGGTGCCCGGAGCCGATCTCGACCAACACCGGGTCGGTCTGGGCGCAGTCGGGTCGGGCCTGCGGGCACCGCGTCCGAAACCGGCAGCCAGTCGGCGGGTCGATCGGACTCGGGACATCACCGGCCAGAATGATCCGCTGGCGACTACGCTGCACCGGTGGGTCGGCCACCGGTACCGCCGACAGGAGGGCGGCGGTGTAGGGGTGGGCGGGCTCCCGCCAGATCTGCGCCGGGGTGCCGCTCTCCACGATGCGGCCGAGGTACATCACCGCCACCCGATCACTCATGTGCTCGACGGCGGCGAGATCGTGCGCGATGAAGAGGTAGGTCAGCCCGAGCTCTCGCTGCAGCCCCCGGAGCAGGTTCATGATCTGTGCCTGCACGCTCAGGTCCAGGGAGGCGATCGGTTCGTCAAGGACGATCAGATCCGGATCACCAGCGAGCGCCCGGGCGATGCCCACCCGCTGCCGCTGACCGCCGGAGAGTTCGTGCGGGTGCCGTTCGGCGAGATCGCGCCGCAGGCCGACCAGGTCGAGCAGTTCGGCCACTCGGTCCCGCCGGGCCGCGCCGCTGGCGGCGAGCCGGTGCACGGCCAGCGGTTCGGCGATACTCGCCCCGACCGTGTGCCGCGGGTCGAGGGAGGCCTGCGGATCCTGGAACACCATGGCGACGCGGCGGCGCAGCCGGCGCAACCGCCGCCGCGACCAGCGGGTCACGTCCTGCCCCGCCACCTGGACCGTACCCGCGGTCGGCTCGACCAGGCGCAACAGCGCCAGCCCGGTCGTCGACTTGCCGCTGCCGGACTCACCGACCAGACCGAGGGTTTCGCCGCGGCGTACCGTCAGCGACACCCCGTCCACGGCGTGGACCACCCCCGCCGGGGTCGGGAACCACACCGCCAGGTCGGTCAGCTCCGCGACCGCGTCGGCGGCCACACTCTCCCCGGTCATCGGTCCTCCCCAGTCGGCCGACGCGGATAGAAGGTCCGCACCTGGTGCCCCGCCGCGACCGGCACCAGCGGTGGCAACTCCCGCTCGCAGCGGCTGTCCCCGCGGACCGAACAGCGGGGCCAGAACGCGCACCCCTCGGGAAGCTCCAGCGGACTGGGCGGTGTCCCCGGGATGGTGACCAGTTCGGTGACGTTCGCGTCCGGGTCCGGCCGCGCCGCGAGCAGCGCCGCGGTGTACGGGTGCGCCGGTTCGGCGAAGACCGCGTCCACCGATCCCTGCTCGACGATGCGACCGCCGTACATGACGGCCACGGTGTCGGCGAGTCCGGCGACGACGCCGAGGTCGTGGCTGATCCAGACGACGGCGGTGCCGAGGCGCCGTTGCAGGTCGGCGACCAGCTCGACGATCTGGGCCTGGGTGGTCACGTCGAGCGCGGTGGTGGGCTCGTCGGCGATCAACAGATCCGGCTCGCAGACCAGGGCCATGGCGATCACCGCGCGCTGGCGCATCCCACCGGAGAGCTGGTGCGGGTAGGCGTCCACCCGTTCGGCGGCGGACGGGATGCCGACGAGTTCGAGCATCTCGATCGCGCGGGCCCGGGCGGCCCGCCGGGTCAGCCCGAGGTGAACCTCGCTGGCCTCGCCGATCTGGCGGCCCACGGTCAACACCGGGTTCAGCGAGGTCATCGGGTCTTGGAAGACGAACCCGACGTGCCGCCCCCGCATCCGCCGGCGACGTGCCGCCGACAGCGTGGCGAGGTCCGTACCGAGCAGCCGGACGTCCCCGGTGACCCGGGCCGCGCGGGGGGCGAGCCCGGTGGCGGCAAGCACGCTCATGCTCTTGCCGCTGCCCGACTCCCCGACCAGGGCGAGCGTCTGCCCCGCCCGGACCGACCAGTCGACGCCGGCGACCGCGCGGGCCGCTCCCCGGCGGGTACCGATCGTCACGGTCAGGTCCGCGACGGAGAGCACGGTTTCTTCGTCGGTCATCCGGCGTTCCTCCTCGCCTCGCTGACGGTGAGCTGGCGAGGGTCGAGCACGTCGCGGAGCGCGTCTCCGACCAGGTTGAACGCCAGGACGGTGAGGAAGATCGCGGCGCCGGGGAAGAAGCCCAGCCACCACGCGTCGGTGACGAATCCGCGCCCGTCGTAGAGCATCCGGCCCCAGGCCGGCTCGGGCGGCTGCACTCCCAGCCCGAGGAAGGAGAGCGCCGCCTCGGACAGGATCGCGAAGGCCAGCGAGAGCGACGTCTGGACGATCAGCGGCGCCGCGATGTTGGGCAGCACATGCCGCCGCATGATGCGCAGGTCCGAAGCCCCGGTGGCGACTGCCGCCCGGACGAAGACCTGCTCACGGACGGAGAGCACTCCCGCGCGGGTGACCCGGGCGAAAATCGGGGTGTAGACCACGCCGATCGCGACCATCGCGGTACTCAGGCCCGGCCCCAGGACCGCGACGATGGCCACCGCGAGCAGCAGGACCGGGAACGCGAACAACACGTCCATGCAGCGCATGAGGACGTTGTCCAGCCACCCCTGGTAGTAGCCGGCGAACAGCCCCAGCGTCACGCCCGCCAGCAGGGCGATCCCCACGCTGACCGCGCCCACCTGAAGCGAGACGCGGGCGGCGACCAGGACCCGGCTGAGTACGTCGCGACCGAGTTCGTCGGTGCCGAAGGGGTGCGCCCAGCTGGGCGGCTGAAGCATCCGGTCGACATCCACCTCGTTGATGCCGGCGGGGGCCAGCCAGGACCCGGCCAGGCCCGCCACGACCAGGAGGACGAGCACCACACCGCCGGTCACGGCCAACGGGTCGCGGCCCAGCGCCACCAGCGCCCGGCGCGACGTCGAGTCACCGTTTCCGCTCATCGCACCCGAATCCTCGGATCAAGGCGGGCGTAGAGGAGATCCACCAGGAGGTTGACCAACAGGAACAGCGCCGCCACGAGCAGGATCGCCCCCTGGAGCACGGGATAGTCCCGGGCCTGCACCGCGTCGTAGGTGAGTCGGCCCACCCCGGGCCAGGCGAAGAGCACCTCGATCACGATCACGCCGCCGAGCAGGCTCGCCAGCTGCACCGCCACGACGGTGACCACCGGGATCAGCGCGTTCCGCAGGACGTGCCGCACCACCACCACGCGGGTGGGTAGCCCCTTCGCCTCGGCGGTGCGGACATAGTCCTCAGCGAGCACCTCCAGCACGGAGGATCGGATGAACCTGGTCAGGATCGACGCGGTGACCAGACCGACCGTGACCGCCGGGAGGAAGACGTGCGACGCCCAGCCAGCGGGATCCTCGGTGAGGGCCACGTAACCCGAGGGCGGAAACCAGCCCAGCACCCCCGCGAAGAGCAGGATGCCCATGATGCCCATCCAGAAGTCCGGTACCGAGACCCCGAACTGGCTGAACACGCGCGCGGCGTGGTCGAACACCGAGCCGCTCCGCAGGGCCGAGAGTACCCCCAGCGGGAAGGCGACCAGGAGCGCGAAGACGACCGCGGTGATCGCCAGGGAGAGCGTCGCGGGCAGCCGCTCCAACACGATCGCGGTCACCGGCCGTCCGCTGCGGAAGCTGACCCCGAGGTCGCCGGTCAACGCCTGCCCGACGTAGCTGGCGTACTGCACCGGCAGCGGCTGGTCCAGCCCGGCCCGCGAGCGCAGCGCCTCGTATGTCTCGGGGTCGAAGCGGGTGCCGAGCGCCACCCGCACCGGATCACCGGGGACGAGTTGCAGCAGCAGGAACACCACCAACGTCACGCCGAGGAGGACGATGCCGGACTGGAGCAGACGGCGCAGGATGAAGCGGGTCACCGGGAGTGACCCGCCAACTCACCGAGCATCACCAGCAAGGATCCGCCACCTCACTGGGCCAGAGCGACGTCGCGGAACCGGATCGCCCGGTCGGCGCGGACCTCGTAGCCGCTGACCTGCGACGACCAGCCCTGCACCACGTCCGGGTTGTAGAGGTAGAGGTAGCTGACGTCGTCCACGATCTGCTTGGCCGCCTGCTCGTACTGCTGCTTCCGCGCGGCCTGGTCAGTCTCGGTCCGGGCCTGGTCAAGCAGGTTGTCCACGGCCGGGTTGCGGTATCCGTGGAAGTTGAAGGTGCCGGCACTGTGGTGCTGGGCGTAGTAGAACTCGTCGGGGTCGATGTTGCCCAGCCAACCGAGCATGAACGAGTCGAAGTTCCCCTTGCCCTGCTCGTCGAGCCACTGGGCGAAGTCCAGCGTACGGATCTTGACGGCGATGCCGATCTCCTTGAGCTGCGCCGCGATGACCTGCGCCGCGGTCACGGTCTCCGGGTACTCGTTGGTGACCATCAGATCCATCGTCAGGTCGGTCCCGCCGGCCTCGGCCAGCAGCTGCTTCGCCTGCGCCAGGTCCTGCTGGTACGGCGCGTAGTCGTAGTAGAAGGCGCTGTCCTTCGGAATGGCGGTCTGGTTGACCGTCGCCAGCCCGAACTTGGCGGCCTTGGTGATCGCCGCCCGGTCGAGCGCGTAGGCGATCGCCCGGCGCACGTTGACATCGTCGTAGGGCTTACGCGCCTGGTTGAGAGCCAGATACCAGTAGTCGCTCGACGCCGCGGAGCGCACCACGAGTTCGTCGTCCTCGCGAAGCGCCGACACCTGCTGCGGCGGCAGGTTGTCGGTCCACTGCACCTCGCCGCCGCGCAGGTTCTGCAGGGCCACCGTCGGGTCCTGCACGAAGGTGAAGGTCACCCCGTCCAGCCTGGGCTTCGTGCCCCAGTAGTTGTCGTTGCGCACCAGCTTGATGTTGTCCCCGGCGCGGTAGGAGGAGACCGCGAACGGGCCGCTACCGATCGGCTCCGTCTTCACCGCCCCGGATTCCACGTTGGACTTCTTGACGACCGCCACTCCCTTGAAGCCACCGAGGCTGGCGAGCAGGTTCGGGGTGGGCGCGGTCAGCTGCACGACGACGGTTCCCGGATCGGGGGCCGTCACCGACTCGACGGTGCCGAACCGGTACGCGGCGTTCAGCTCCTCGTCGATGATCCGGTTGTACGAATAGACCACGTCCTCGGCCGTGAGCGGGGATCCGTCGCTGAAAGTCACCTCCTCGCGGAGGGTGAACGTCCAGGTCAGTTGGTCGTCGCTGGTGTCCCACTCGGTCGCCAGGGAAGGCTTCATCGCCAGGTTCGCGTCCGGCTCGACGAGCGTGTCGTAGACATTCTCGAGCACCTGGAAGCTGGCATAGGCCGAGGTGTGGTGTGGGTCCAGTTGATCCGGCTCCCCGCTGATCGCGGCGGTGAGTACGCCCCCCGCACCGGCCTGCGCCCCGTCAACCTCGACGCCCTCCCCGGCGCTGCAACCCACCAGCAGACCGAACGTCAGGGCGAGCGCGACACCGGCCCCCCGGAATCTCTTGCTGGACATGGTCCCCCCTGTGGACTCTTCCCGGCAAAGTGAACGATCATGTGAGTCTCACCTTCGAGCCGGACCATGTCAAAAAACTGGGCGGATACCTACCCGGTACCGGGCTCAGTCCTCGGTCTCCACGCCCGGTACCGGGGTCAGCAGGGAATCCTCTGGGCCCCAGCTGCCGGCCGGGTACTCCCGCAGCGGCACCGCCCCCGCCCGCCAGCAATCGAGCACCGGCTCGATGATCTGCCAGCAGTCCTCGGCGGTGTCCCCCCGGACCGACAGCGTGGGGTCGCCGTCGAAGGCGCCACGGAGCACCTCCCCGTACGGCGGCAGACCCCCCGGACCAAAGTCGGCCACCAGGTGCGCCTGGCCCAGTTCCAACGGGTTCCCGGGGCCGTTGATGTTCACGTCGAGGCCGAGCCGGTCCGGGCCGAAGCCGATCCGCAACCGGTCGGGCTGGTCGTACCCGAACAGTCCGGACGGCACCCGGGGCGGTTGCTTGAACGTGACCACGGCCTCCTTGCGGCGGGCCGCGAGCCCCTTTCCGGTACGCAGCCGAAACGGCACACCGGCCCAGCGCCACGTGTCGACGCAGAGCACCACCTCGGCGAACGTCTCGGTGCCCCGGCTCGGGTCAACACCGGGCTCGTCGGCGTACCCGGACAGCCGTTTGCCATTGATCTCCCCCGCCGCGTACCGACCCCGACGGCTCCACGTCGCCGGGTCGTCCGCCCACACCCGGGTGGCCCGCAGCACCTGCGCCTTCCGCCCCCGCAGGTCTCGGGCGGCGAGGGTGGGCGGGGCGTCCATCGCGATCAGCGCGAGAACCTGGAGCAGGTGACTCTGCACCATGTCGATGAGCGCGCCGGCACCGTCGTAGTAGCCGGCCCGCCCGGCCAGTCCCAGCGTCTCGTCAAAGACGATGTCCACGCAGGCCACGTGCGCGGAGCTCAGCATCGGTTCGAAGATCCGGTTGGCGAAGCGCAGCCCGAGGATGTTCATCACCGTGGACTTGCCGAGAAAGTGGTCGATGCGGTAGACCTGCTCCTCCGGCACCAGCCGGGCCAGCACCTCATTGAGGGAGCGGGCCGAGACAGCGTCGGTGCCGAAGGGCTTCTCCAGCATCAGCCGAGTGCCCGGCGGCAGGCCGATCCGGGTTAGCGCGGCGGCCGCCTGGGCGGTGATCGCCGGCGGCAACGCGAAGAAGATCACGAGTTGGTCGTGACAGTTCGACAACAGCCGACGTAGATCCTTCTCCTTCGTCACGTCGGCGGGCAGATAGCGGGTGGTGCGGACGAGCTCCTTGACCCGGGGACCGGTCGCGCCCGCCGTGGCGAAGGCGTCCGCCACCCGGCGGCGCCAACGCTCGTCATCCCAGTCGTCCGCGCCGCTGCCGAGCAGGGTGAGATTCGACCGGGCACCGGGACCGCTGGCCACCAGCCGCCCCAGGCCCGGCAGCAGCAGCCGGTCAGCCAGGTCACCGCTTGCTCCCAGCAGGAGCAACGTCTGGGGGCGGTGATCCCCCCGATTGACGCGGTGACCAGCGTGGTCGGACTGCGAGGTCGTCATACCCCCACCATGCCCTGCCGGGCCGGTCGGTACGGCCTGGTTCGGCGGGGACCGCCCGGCCAGTCGCGTCGAGGGCTCGTTCCGCCGCCAGCTCGACCGGGTCCCCCGAGGTGGGGCCACGCGTGTGCCGCCCCCGCGGCCGAACCCGCTGGTTCGGCTCCCGGGGGCGGTGTGCCCGTAGTCTGTGGTCAGTAGTCAGTGGTCGAGGTCAGCGCTCGGTGCGGTCGGGGATCTCGGTGCCCGACTCCCCCGGCCTGGCACCGATCGACTCCTCAGCGGCCCGTCCACCAGTGCTCTCGTCGCCCAAGGTGAGATCACTGCGGGGCAGGCCGGCGAGCCCGGCCGGATCCCGGGTCGGCTGCTCGGCCGCATCGCTGTCCGGTTCGGCCAAGCCCGCCCGACTTAGCATCTCGACCAACTCGTCGTGTGGCATGCGTTCGGTGTCCGCTATCCCGGCGCCACGCGCGATGGACTGCAGGGTAGCCAGATCCTGATCCGCGAAGGTTTCGGCCATACCGCTGGCTTCCCCGACGGGCTGACCAGGAAACCTTCCCGCCCCGACCCGCCCACACGGTCCGCATCCGCCCCGCCGGCGGAACCACCCGGTCGCTCCGCCGGGGCGGGACCCTCAGCTTCCCGGTTCCGCGTCCGGCCGTTCCGGCCCGTCCTCGCGCCGGTAGCCCGGTTCCCGGCCGTCCTCGGGGCGAAGCCGAGCACTGGCGAACGCCGACGTGACCGCTGCGGAGAGCGCCTCGATGTTGTACGGGCCGTGGTGTCGGCGACCGTTGACGAAGAAGCTCGGTGTACCGGAGACGCCGCTCAGATCGGCCGAGTCGACATCCTCGGCGATCCGGGCAGCGCCACGACGAGCGGCGAGGTGTTCCCGGAACCGGTCCAGATCAAGGTCGAGTCGTTCGGCGTACCGGAGCAGGTCGGCGGGGCGCAGCTCACCCTGGTTCGCCAGCAGCAGGTCGTGCATCTCCCAGAAGGCCCCCTGCTCGCCCGCCGCCTCGGCGGCCTCAGCGGCCAGCTGGGCGTTGGGGTGCACCTCGGTGAGGGGTAGATGCCGCCAGACGTACCGGATGCTGGTGAAGTCGGTCAGTAGTTCCCGGACCGCCGGTTCGGCCTGCCCGCAGTAGGGGCACTCGAAGTCGGCGTACTCCACGACGGTCACCGGGGCCTCGAGTGGACCACGGATATGGTCCCGGTCCGGGTCGACCGGGACCATCAGGTCGATGATCCCCTCCGCGGCGCCCAGCAGCGCCCGGGCCCGCCGCGCCGGGGCGAGCCGGGCGGCGAGGCGGAACACCAACCAGGTGGTGAGGGAGGCGGCGACCGTCGCTACGAGGATGCCGACCTTCGCCTCGTCGAGGGCGGGTCCGTGGAGGGCATGGGTGGCGATCAGCAACGCGATGGTGAACCCGATGCCGGAGACGGTGCCGACTCCGATGATCGCGGCCCAGCCGACCGGTGCGCGGAACCGGTTCCGGCTGAGCCGGGCCACCAGCATCGAGGCGATCACGATTCCGGCCGGCTTGCCGACCAGGTAGGCGAAGAGGACGCCGAGGGTGACCGGGGAGGTCACCGCGCGAGCCAGAAGGTCACCGTCGACCACCACGCCGACGTTCGCCAACGCAAACAGCGGCACGATCAGATAACTGGCCCAAGGGTGGTAGATATGTTGCAACCGGTCGTTCGGGGACAGCGCCGCGGCGAGCCCTGCGCGGACCGAACTCGCCAGTTGCGGGCTGGGTTGCTCCCGGAACAGCCGGAACCGGTCGGCCGCCTGCCGTAGCTCGGTGCGGGCCGGGGCGTAGGCGAAGGTGAGTAGCCCCATCACCAGACCAACCACCACGGGGTCAACCCCCGACTCGGACACCGCCAGCCACGCCGCCACCCCCAGCAGCAGGTAACCCGGCCCCCACCGCACGCCGGCCGCGCGGATGAGCAGGACAAGCGCGAAGATGCCCGCCGCGACGAACAACGCCGTCGGCGATGGGTGCTCCGGGTAGGCGATCGCCAGTACCACGATCACGATCAGGTCGTCCACGACGGCGACGGTCAGCAGGAAGTTGCGCAACCGGTCGGAGAAGCGGGGGCCGAGGACGGCGAGCATGCCCAACGCGAGCGCGGTGTCCGTCGCCATCACCACGCCCCAGCCCATGGCCGTCGGCTTCCCGGCGTTGAACGCCAGGTAGATCGCGATCGGCGCCAGAATGCCGCCGATCCCCGCCAGCAGCGGCAACATCACCCTGCGCCGCTCCCGCAGTTCGCCCAGATCGAAGTCGCGCCGCACCTCCAGGCCGATGACCAGGAAGAAGAACGTCATGAGTCCGCTGTTGACCCAGAACCGCAGATCATGTGAGACCCGCCAGTTGCCGAGTTCGACGGAGAAGGTGCTACCCCACAGCGACTCGTACGACGACTCGTCGAGGTTCACCCACACGAGAGCGACCACGGCGGCGGCCAGCAGCACCCGCGCGCTGCCGGTCTCGGTGTGCAGGAACGCCCGCAGTGGGGAGCTGCGCCGGTTGGTCCCGGTGCTCCGGGCTGACCACCGCCGCCCACGAGGAATGTCGCCCGTCACGTAAAGATCCTCCCCCAACGAACTGCGGGCTGGCATGATATCGGCAGCCGCCGCGCCCTTCGGGCGCCGGGGCGGCGGGAGCCGCTGCCGAGCTCAGGCCGCGCCGTGCGCCCGGCTCACCTGGTTGCCGCCGGCCCGCTTCGCGGCGTACATCGCACGGTCGGCATCGGCGAGCGACATCCCGAGCGAGTGGGCGGCACCGCTGGCGACCCCGACGCTGACCCCCGTCCGCCACGGCGTCAGGCCGCTCACGGCGGCAACGGCCCGGAGGGCGACCTGTTCCGCGGCGACGCAGTCGGCACCGGGGAGGATGGCGACGAACTCGTCGCCGCCCAGTCGGGCCACGAAGTCGCCCTTGCGGACGCTGGTCGTCAGCGCCTGCGCCACCGCGCGCAGCACCTCGTCCCCGGCGGCGTGTCCCTGTGAGTCATTGATCCGCTTGAAAGAGTCAACGTCCAGGGCGAGCACCGCGACCCGGCCGTCGTCGACGGTGCCCGGGTCCACCAGCTTCCCCAGGAAGTTGTCGAGGCCCCGCCGGTTCGCCACCCCGGTCAGCGGGTCGGTCCGCGCCGCCCGCTCTGCCTGCTCATGCTGCGAGCGCAGGAGATCGTACGACTGCATCGTGACCGCCGCGTGCAGCCAACGGTGCCGTTGGCGCCACAACAGCTCGGCGAGCGTGTCACCGTAGGTGAGTCCCGGCCCGACATCGCGCGCACCGTTCTCGGCCAACAACACCGCGTGCGTCCGGTGCAACGCCGCCGACACCAGCCAGGCGACGTCGGACGTCAGGTCGACGACGGCCTCCTCGATGACACGGAGGGCTTCGTCCAGCCGACCGGAGCGGTTGAGCGCGACCGCGTGGAAAGGCCGGCACAGCAGCACCTCCGCCTGCTGCGCGGGCACGCCGAACGCCTGGAGTTGGGCGATGCACCGAGGGATGTCATCGGCCGCGCCGGTCGGATCCCGGCCTTCGGCACGCGCGGACGCCGCGAAGAGCAACCCCAGGTGCCGCCACACCTCCGCCTTCGGCCCGGAGGCCTCCGCCGCCGCCCGTACCGCGTGCTCCTCGGCCACCGTGAGATGCTGCTCCGCCTCCGCCACCTGGCCGACCTGGTACAGCTCCAGGGCCCACATCAGGTTACTTTCGGCGAGGTTGCACAGCCACATCGCCCGGTTGCCGTTGTCCGGGTACGCCGCCTGATAGGTGGCTTCGTACGCCGCCTGGAACTGGGGCTCGGCCAACTCGTACAGGCGCAGCTGCGCGTACCCGATCGCGATCCCCGTGTGGGCGTTTCCCGCGATGACGGGGTCGGGTTCGCCGGCGAGCAGAGCGGTCTCCGCGGTGACCAGATCGCGGAGCACCGCGACGATGTCGTGCTCGCGGATGTCCAGGTCGCCGAGACGCAGCCGCCGGATGGCACGCAGCGACAGCGCGCACGAACGCCAACCCACGCTGTGCTCCCGGTCCGCGGCGGCCAGCATCAGGTCGGCTGCGGTGAGGGCGCCCCGCAGGTCACCCAGTCGGGTCAACGCCACAACGCGCGCGAAGTGCATGGCGGCTGGGCCGTCGCAGATGTCCCCGGTCGGTGCCCGCAGCGCGGACTCGGCGGCCGCCAGTACCTGGGCCGCGCCGCCGGCCTGTGCCTCCTCGAGGAGGCGCAGGGCCCGGAGGGTGACGTCGTCCATCCGGTCTCCTCAGAACAGTCAGATGCTAGCGGCAACGACCACGTTTTTGGCACCGCGACCATGATCCCGTCGGCTCGGGCATCGTGCGCGACCGATTCGCGGTCAGCGACGTCGGATTCCCGTCACCGGCGCCCGGCCTCGACATGGGCCGCCAAGGCCGGGGCGGCACCACCACCTCAAGGTCATCCTTGGGTACGCGTGCGCGAACACCGCGTTGGCGTCACCCTGATCGAGCTTTCCGCACCCGCCGCTCTCGTTGGCGCTACCCCGCCCACGAACCCAGGTACGACTGCCGGAGCCGGAGCCGAGGAAGCCGACCTGGCCGACGACCGCAACGGCCGCGACCACCACGGCATCCGACCAGGTGCGGCAACAGGTCGGTGGTACCCGCCAGTCAGCCGCCTGAGACGCGGATCAGTCCGTCGCGCACCCGGCCGCCCGCCGCCGCAACGCGTCGAGGTCGAGCACCACGACCGAAAGGCGACTGGTGCGCACCCAGCCCGAGTCACGCAACACACGCAGGGACTTGGTGACGGCCTCCCGAGACGCACCGATCCAGCCGGCCAGCTCGTCCTGGGACAGCCGGACGGCGACGTGAATACCGTTGTCCACCGGGGTGCCGAACCGTTCGGCCAGTTCCACCAGGCGAGCCGCCACGCGGCCGGTACTGTCCTGGACGCCGAACTCGATTCGTTTGCGGTCGGCGTCACGCAACCGTTCCGCGAGCAGCCGCATGAGTTGGAAGGCGACGCGGCCCTGTTGTTGTAGGTACTCCTGGAATCCGGCCGGTGACATGACGAGTGCGGTGACCGGGTCCAGCGCCTGCACGGTTGCTGAGCGCGGCAGAAGGTCTACTGCGGACAGCTCGCCGAGGAGTGCTCCGGGTCCGCGTACCGCGAGCAGGATCTCGGTGCCGGAGGCGCTGTGGCAGGAGGCTTTGACCCGGCCGGCGGCGAGGGCGGCGACCCATCCGGATGTGTCGCCTTCGTGGAAGAGGACGTCGCCGCGTTGCCAGTGGCGGGTGGCGGCGCGTTGCCGGAAGGCATCGCGTTCGCTGGTGGTCAGGGTGCTCCAGAATTCGTTCACTGCCGCACCTGTACCGCGTAGGCTCGGACCAGGCCGGTTCGTCCTTTGACGGTGAGGTCCCCGAGTGGCTCGACCGGGATCTGGGTGCGGGTGGATCGCCACGTGGATTCGCCAATGACGATCTGGCCGGGGTCGGCCATCGCTTGCAGTCGGGCGGCCACGTTGACCGCGTCGCCCATCGCGTTGAAGCCGCGTAGCTGGTCACTGCCGATGTTACCGACCAGCGCCGGGCCGGTGTTCACGCCGATGCGAAACCGCGGCCAGTCGGGGTGGCCGCCGGCGATCTCGTCCACGGCGTAACGCATCTGGGTCGCCGCGCGTACCGCTCGTAGCGCGTGGTCGGGCTGCCGGGCTGGGGCGTTGAACAGGGCCAGTAGGGCGTCACCGACGAACTGCACCACGGTGCCGCCGTTGTCGAGGATGCAGGGAACCGCTACCCCGTGGTAGCGGTTGAGCATGGCCACGATCTCCGCGGGTTCGGCCGCCTCAGAAAACGTGGTGAACCCACGCAGGTCGGCGAAGAGGGCCGTCACCTCGACAACCGAGCCACCCAACGCCGCCTGGTCCGGGTCAGCGATCAACGCAGCCGCGACATCCGGCGACAGGTAGTGCCGAAACAGGGTACCCAGCCGGCGGCTGACCTCCCGCTCCGCCGACAACGCCTGTGCGGCGCGTTCCAGCACCGCGGTCTGCCGCTCGGTCAGCCCGAACCGTTCCCCCAGCCCGGCCGCGACCGGGCCGATGTCACCGGTGCCGTCACGTTCCCGCTCCGCGAGCGCGGATACCAGTTCCTCCAACGCCGCACTGTACTCGGCCCGCACCGCCCGAATGGTCTGGTCCAACGCCAACCCGTCGAACAAGCCGGCAGACGAACCCTCACGACGGTACTGAACAAACGCGCTGTAGCCGACAAAACCGAACGCCAGCGCCAGCAGCACATGCCACTGCCACCACGACAACGCCCATTTGTCGGCGAGCACCACCGTCACCATCGCCTCAGCGAGCAACACGAACGCCGTGATCACACTGATCAACATCGCCGACGGCTGACGCCGATACAGCAGGAAGTACCGCACCGCGGCGACCACCAGCAACGCCACCGACACCGGCGCCAACCAGGCTAGCCACGCGTCCTGCACCGTCGGGTCCGGCTGATCCGACAACGGCGGCATATCCAGCAACGACACCACGCCCCACAGGGCGAGGATCACCGCCAGCTCACCCCAGAAGATATGCCGCGCGCGTAGGATCGCCGCGCCCCGCCGGCCATCCAACGGCAGCGACGAGGCCACCGCGAACACGGCGGCGAACGCCAGCCCCACCGGCTGCGCCAACTCGAACCCGAGATTCGGATGCTCCACCAGCACCTGCGGCGTGGCCAACCCGTGCAACACGAAGAACCCGGCGCTGGCCACAAACGCCAACGACACGAGGAACAGTCGCGCATCATGCCGCCGATGCGCCGCCGCACTGACCATGACGCCGATCACCAGGTTCACCAGCGCCACCGCAACGATCAAATAGAAATGACCCAACGGATCGTGCCAGTGCACATCAGCCTGCGGACGCGCCACCAGCAGCCACAACCCCAGAAGCGGCAGCGCCATGTGAAACACCCAGACCAGAGCCCGCACCGGCACCGCAACCTGGCGGCCTCGAGGACGAGCCGGCCGCGGACGACGCCACCGCTGAGCCAACGAAACAGGAGACCCGGTCAGCTGTCGCCACACGCGCCTCACCATACGTGCCCCACAACACCCCACGACCCGACGGCTATGGGTACTAGTACGCAGACTGCCGCGCCGAACGCGCGTTGACTACCCAGCGTGAAATCCACTCCGCTGTTAACACTGCTCGGCGGCGTCACGCTCGGCGCGGTTGTGCTCGCGCTCAGCGTGCACGCCACCGGTGGGAACGACGAGCCACCAGTCTCGGCCGCCACCCCCACCGCCACCGCCGTCGCGGGAGCATCCGCCGCACCATCGCCATCCCCAACCCACGCACCCATCAACGCCACCTGGGCAGGGCGACTGACCGCCGGCACACTCGCGATCTCGGTACAAGACGGCGTCGCGGTGGCCTACCTCTGCGACGGTTCCGCGATCGAGGCGTGGCTTCAGGGCACTGCCGCGGGCGGACGACTCGACCTGGCCGGCCGTGCCGGCGAGACGCTCAGCGGCACGTTCGGCGAGGGACGGGCCAGCGGCCAAATCAAGATCGACGACCAGGTCCTACCGTTCACCGTGGCAGCGGTCACGGCGCCGTCCGGGCTCTACCGGGCCACCGCGACGGTGCGCGGCGCGCAGGTCGACGGCGGGTGGATCGTGCTCGCCGACGGCACCCAGGTCGGCCTGGTGACTGTGGACGGCGTCGTCCAACCCGCGCCACCGCTGGACACCGCCGCGGGCCAGGTCACCGTCGACGGCGATGTGCTCACCCCGACCCGCCCCAGGGAGTTGTCGTGACCATCCCCAACGAGATTACGACACACCACACCGTCGACGAGGGCGCGGGGCGCACTGCCGGCACCAGCCAGCTGACGCTGCTCGGTGTCCCATTCCTGATCGGTGCCACGGTCGCGGTGACCCTCGGGGTCTACGGCAGTCTGCACGAACCAACCGGTGTCGCGGTGAACGTGGGTGGCTTCTCCAGCCCACAGACAGTCAAGGTGTGGCTCGCCACCGGCGTGGCCGTGCTCGCGGTGATTCAGCTGCTGTCCGCGCTGTCGATGTGGGGCAGACTCGGCTCACTGGCTCCCGGTTGGGCCGCACCCGTACATCGTTGGTCGGGGCGACTGGCGTTCCTGCTCGCCGTCCCCGTGGCGATCCACTGCCTGTACGCGCTCGGTTTCGCCACCTACGACCTGCGCGTCGTGACGCACGGGCTGCTCGGCTGCTTCTTCTTCGGCGCCTTCACGGTCAAGATGCTCGCCCTACCGAAGCCTGGCCTGCGTGGTTGGGTCCTGCCGGCGCTGGGCGGCACCGTGTTCACCGCCCTGATCGCGCTGTGGTTGACGTCGTCGTTCTGGTACTTCACCACGATCGGAGTCACGCTGTGAGCGAATTGAGGATGGCCGCCGGCAGGCCCGGTGGCGAGTTGGCCCGCAACGACCGGCCGACAACCGTGGTCGGCAGCGAGGCGCACGGCCCCGACGGCCTGAACCCAGAAGTGACCACTTGCCCCGACCCACCCGACGGTCAGGACCGCGGGCAACCAGGAGGATGCGCATCGCGGCGACGGTGGCTGGCCGGGGTGGGCGCTACCGGGGCGGTCATCCTGAGCGGTTGTGCCACCTACGGCAACTCCGCGCCGGCCACGAATGGCGGCGACAACACCGGTGGCGGTGACGGCACCGCAGCCGGCGGCGACGCGCAAGACGCGGCCAGCGGCGGGCAGGTGCTGGCGCAGGCAGCCGAGGTCCCGGTCGGCGGGGGAAGGATCCTCGCCGACGCCGGGGTGGTCATCACCCAACCGCAGGAGGGCACGTTCAAGGGATTCTCGGCGACCTGTACGCACCAGGGCTGCACCGTGGCTGAGGTGTCCGACGGGACGATCAACTGTCCTTGCCACGGCAGCAGGTTCTCGGTGGCCGATGGCTCTGTGGTGGGCGGGCCAGCTCCGCGCAGCCTCGACCCACGGGACCTCGTCGTCGAGGGCAGCGACATTCGCCTGGCCTGATGAGCCGCGCACCGCGGGCCGTGCGGATCCCTGGTCCGGACGGCCGCCACCCAGGTCGCCTGCCGAGTTGGCAGGCGTCTGGGGGCACGAGGAGAGCATGATGATGACGGCATCGAAGACGGCAGCGACGAGCGTGATCGAGCGGACAGCGCAACTGGTGGAACACGCCCTGCGTGCCAGTGAGGCGTACCAACGCGCAGACCTCGCCACCCGGCTGCGGCATGCCCGCCGCCGCCTGTCCGCCACCGACGTGCACGTGGTGGTGGTCGGCGAGTTCAAGAAGGGGAAGAGCTCGCTGGTGAACGCGCTGGTCGGCACGGATCTGTGCCCGGTCAACGACGGTCCTGCCACCGCAGTTCCCACCCAGGTGCGCTATGGCGAACAGGTGGCCGCGGTGTTGCTACGCGAGGGCGATCCGCCGGCACGGGAACCGATCACACTGGAGGACATCCGCGGACACGTGGTGGAGCCCGATGCCGGGTCTGGTTCCACGCCGCCACGCGCGATCGAGGTGAGCCTGCCCCGCAAGCTGCTCGCCGGTGGCCTGGTCCTGGTCGACACGCCCGGCGTGGGGGGCCTCAACTCCGCCCACGCGACAGCCAGCCTGGCGGCGACCTCGATGGCCAACGCGGTCGTCTTCGTCACCGACGCGTCGCAGGAACTGACCCGCACCGAGGTCGACTTCCTGTACCAGGTGCGGGAGATGTGCCCCACCGTCATCTGCGTCATGACGAAGACCGACTTCTATCCAGCCTGGCGCAAGGTCCGCGACCTCAACCAGCGGCACGTCGGCACCGACTTCCCGATCATGGCGGTGTCCTCGACGCTGCGGTCCCGTGCGATAGCTGCCGGAGACAAGGACCTCAACCGCGAGTCCGGCTTCGGGGACCTGGTCACGTTTGTGGCCGACCGGGTTGGCGTGTCGGCGGCGAAGCGTCTGGCGACCGAATGCGCCGCGGACGTCGCGAACTCGATGGATCAGATCAGCGCCCAGTTCCGGGCCGAACGGGCGACGCTGGCTGACCCGGATGCCGCCCAACGGATCGTCGACGACCTCGCCGCCACCCGAGCCCAGACCGAGGCCCTGCGCGGCGCCGCGGCCCGGTGGAGCCAGACGCTCAATGACGGAATTCTCGACCTAACCGCGGACGTTGATCATGATTTGCGCAGCCGGATACGGCAGGTGGTCGAGGACTCGGACGACATGATCGCCGACATCGACCCGGCCGACTCGTGGGACTCGGTGGAGACATGGCTACAGTCGCGAGTCGCCGCCGAGGCCCTGGCGAACTACACCGTGCTGCGCGACCGCGCTGAGAAACTCAGCTGGGAGGTTGCCGACCACTTCCGGAAGGCATCCGGAACGGCGCTCGAACAGCTCGCCGTCCACGACCCGAGCCGGCTGGCGGCCCAGGCCGGCGAGCACAAGGATCTCGACCTGACCAAGATGAAGGTCGGAAAGCAGGCCATGGTGGCGTTGAAGAACGCGTACACCGGCGGTCTGATGTTCACGATGCTCGGCAGCCTGCTGGGACTGGGCCTGGGACCGATCGGGCTCGGCATCGGGCTCATCATGGGTCACAAGGGCCTGCGCGACGAGAAAAAGCGCCAGCTGCAGAACCGGCGCAACCAGGCGAAGAACTCGGTGCGTCGCTACTGCGACGAGGTCAACTTCGTCGTCGGAAAGGACTCCCGAGACACGCTACGCCGAATCCAGCGACAGCTACGCGACCACTATGCCGCCCTGGCCGAGGAACTCAACAAGTCCACCACCGAGGCGCTGAAGGCCGCCACCGACGCGGCAAAGACCACCAAGACCAACCGGGCGGCCCGCTTGCGGGACCTCGATGCGGAACTGGCTCGACTGGCGAAGGTGCGGCAGATGGCCGGTGCGATCGCGGAGGATGCGGCATGACCAGGCCGATCCCCACGAACCTGCTGGACCGTACCCGCGCGGCGCTGAACCGCGCGATAGGCGTATACCGTGGCACAGCGGACGAGCCGCAGCTGACTGCGATCCGCGACCGCCTCGACGAGCCGCTGCGCGTGGCCATTGCCGGCCGGGTGAAGGCCGGCAAGTCGACGCTGCTCAACGCTTTGGTCGGAGAACGACTGGCGCCGACCGACACGGGTGAGTGCACCCGCGTCGTGACCTGGTACGCCGACGGCCACACCTACCGAGTCACCGCGCATGTCGCTGACCAACCTCCGGTGCAACTGCGGTTCAGCCGGGACGACGGCGCGATCGAGATCGACCTCGCCGGCCGGGCACCGGAGGAGATCGACCACCTCACCGTGACCTGGCCCTCCCAGGCCCTGCGGACCACCACGCTGGTCGACACCCCCGGCATCGGATCCCTGACCCATTCGGTGTCCCGACGGGCCCGGGAACTGCTCGCCGCCGAACGCGCGGAGGAGGAAGCGATGCCGACCGACGCGGTGCTCTACCTCATGCGGCACGTACACGCCTCCGATATGGAATTTCTCAAGGCCTTTCGGGACAGCGAGGTGTCTCGGCCCCATCCGATCAACGCTATCGGCGTCCTGTCTCGCGCCGATGAGATCGGTGTCGGTCGGATCGATTCGATGGCGTCGGCGCGACGCATTGCCGCACACCTGACGATGGACCCGAGAATGCGGCGGATGGTGCAGACCGTCGTACCCGTTGCTGGCCTGTTGGCGGAGACTGCGGCAACACTCACCGAGGCCGAGATGGATCGGCTGCGACGAATCGCGACGCTGGCGCCCCGCGATGTCGAGGCACTGCTACTGTCCGCCGACCGGTTCCGAGAGTCGATGCCGGACCTGGGGCTGACCCTGATCGAGCGAGACGTGCTGCTGGAGCGGTTCGGCCTCTTCGGCCTACGACTGGCGGCGGCACTGGTACGGCAACAAGTGGTGCGGACCGCCGCCGAACTGGCCCGGGAGCTGTCGGAGCGAAGTGGCCTGGTCGAGCTCAGGGCTGTGCTCGGCTCACTGTTCTTCGAACGGCGCGACGTGCTCAAGAGCCGATCGGCACTGCTGGCCATTGACACCCTCACCCGCACCCGCCCAGCACCTGGCAGCGAGGCGACCGCGACGGAGGTCGAGGAGATCTTGGCTGGTGCGCACCCCTTCAGCGAGCTGCGGGTGCTGACTTCGGTGCGGGCTGGCTGGGTCACCGGCAAGCCCGCCGTCATTGACGACTTGGAGCGGGTCATCGGCGGTCGGGGCGTTGCGCCGCACGTCCGCGTGGGTCTGGAGCCGGACGCGACGCCGCAGGAACTGACGTCGGCGGTCCACGCCGCGCTCGAACGTTGGCAGATACGGAGCGAAAGCCCGATGACCAGCCGTGAGCTGGCGATTGCCGGCCGGATCGCGGTCCGCTCCTGCGAGGGGATGCTGGCCGCACTGACCGGCGGCGGCCGGGGCGAATGAACCGGTCAGACACTGTCACCGTCGAAAGCGTCGCCCAGCCACGGCTCGTCTGGTTGCTGGGCGCCGTCGACCCTGGCCAGATGGTGCACCGACTGGCCCGTCCCGTCGATGTCGGCGAGGGGTGCCGTCACAATCACTGCCACGCCCGCCAGGTCGGTGTCCAGGCCATAGTCGGGTTCCTCCTCGGCACCCACCTGCGCGCCGAGCCCAAATGCCAGGTCGGGAGAGGCATCACTGGCCGGCTCGGACCACGGTTCACCGCCGAGAGCATCGTTTTCGGAGCGCGCCGTGGTCGGGTCGCTGGACTCGGCAGCGGGATCACCGTCCAGGTCCACCACCGGATCACCGCCGTCGACAAGCGGTGCGGTAGCCAACAGGTCCAGACCAAAGTCCCCAGTCGTGTTGGTGTCGCCGAAGCCGCGGTGAGCCATGACTGTCGGGGCGAGGTGTTCCGCGAGGGCCGGTTCCGCCACGTCGGCGTAGTGGGAAACCGCCTCGTTGACGAGGTCGGCGGGCAGTCCAGGGTGACCGTGGGCACCGATGAAGGCATCCGGGTCGGCGGCGTACGCCTGCTGGGCGTTCTCGCTGCCGGCGAGGTCACCGAGCGCGTCGAGAAGTCGGCCCGAGTCCATGCCACCCACGGTAGGGATCGTGCCACCGAAACCGCAGCGGGGAGATCCCCGACTGGCCCCCTAATCGTCGCGGATGGCGGTGGTGACTGACCGCGACGCACGAGCCGTGAACAGAGCCCCGCGCAGCACCGACGGTGCCAGGCCGCGAAGCGCGAAGCGTGGGGTGGTGAACCTGAAGGCGCACACGCTGGAGTAGAGATGTACGTGTTGGGAATTGATCTGGGAACCACCTACACCGCCGCCGCGACGTGGCGGGAGGGCCGTGCGGAAGTCGCCCCGCTGGGTACCCGAGCCGCCGTGATCCCGTCGGTAGTGCTGCTGCGCGACGACGAGACCTTCCTGGTCGGGGAGACCGCCAGCAGGCGCGGGCTGACCGAGCCACGCCGAGTGGCGCGGGAGTTCAAACGCAGGTTCGGCGACACCACGCCGCTGCTACTTGGCGGGGTACCGTACTCGCCAGAGGCGCTGATGGCCCGGCTGCTTCGGTCGGTTGTCGACGACGTGGCCCGGCGCGAGGGCGAGCCGCCGGCCAGGATATGCCTGTCGCACCCGGCGAACTGGGGACCTTACAAAACCGACATGCTACGCCAGGCGGTGCAGCTGGCCAGCATCGCGCAGCCGGTCGAGTACACCACCGAGCCGGTCGCCGCGGCTGTCTCGTACGCCCAGCAGGAACGAGTCGATCGGGGTGCCGCCCTGGCCGTGTACGACCTGGGTGGCGGCACGTTCGACGCGGCGGTGCTTCGGCACACCGGGGATGGGTTCGAGATCCTCGGCCAGCCCGAGGGAATCGAGCGGCTCGGCGGTATCGACTTCGACGCGGCGGTGTTCGCGCACGTGGCGGCCGCGATTGGCGGGAAGCTCGCGGAGCTGGACGACGACGACCCGACCGCGATCGCGGCCGTGGCGCGGTTGCGCGGCGAGTGCGTCGAGGCCAAGGAGGCGCTGTCTGCTGATACCGACGTGTCCATCCCGGTGATGTTGCCGAACCTGTCCACCGAGGTCCGCCTGACCCGGGCCGAACTGGAGGCGATGGTACGCCCGCCGCTCTACGACTCCATTGAGGCAATGCGCCGGGCGCTCGTCTCGGCAGGAGTCACGTCAGATGACCTACATTCGGTCCTCTTGGTCGGCGGCTCATCCCGGATGCCACTGGTCGCGCAGCTGGTCGGCGCCGAGCTGGGCCGCCCGGTGGCGGTGGACACCCACCCGAAGCACGCGGTCGCACTCGGCGCGGCCTGGCTCGCCGCGGGTGGGCCAGCCCGCGCGGCAGGCAGCCGGACGCCTGGCCCCGGGCAGGCACCGGCGCAGGTGTCCACAACGCCGTTGGCCACACCGACCGCCGTTGTCCACCGGGCCGACACCTCGGCGACGGCGGCCGTCCCGAAGACCGGGGGCGCGGCAGCACCGCTGGTCCGCGGAGCGGCGGCTGTCAACGATGGCCGAAGTGGCCGGACCCGGCATTCCGACACCGACCGATCGTCGAACCCGAAGAAGCTGTCGGCCGCCCCGAACCGGTCCCGGGTGCTGACCCTGGGCACCGCGGCCTTCGCCCTGGTGCTGGCACTTGCCGGCGCCGGATACGCGATGTTCGGCCACAACGATGCCCCGCCAACGGATCGGGGTGCGGCGGTGGCGGCAGGTACTCCCCGCGAGGCGGCACCCCCCGCGGACGAGCAGTGCACCGAGACGATTCGTGCCAACACACGGTGGGCGTGTCTGACCACAGCGGTCTTCGACGGTTCCGCCCTCACTATCCAGGGCGATGTCGGTGTCCCGGAGGGCACGGCCCTGGACGTCAACGGCGGCTTCCATCTGCACCTCTTCGGCAGCGATGGCGTCAGCCCGGACCCCGCCTTCATGGGTGCCCACGCCACCGACCAGGAGCAGTGGTACGTCGAGGACAAGCTTCCGTCCGTCGCCACCTGGGGCGATGGCAGGTGGAAAGCGATCGCTTCCTACGCACCTCCTGGTCAGACACTGCCAGACAAGGTGTGTGTGCGGATCGCGGTTGATTGGCACGGGTTGGTCGAGGACACCAACGGCGGGTACGAGACGGGAAACTGCACACCGATCACCGAAGGTTGAGACGGGTGCAGGCCCAAGGTCAGATGACCGCCCCGGGCGCCGATGCCACGACCGTGGTCGTGGGTGTCGACGGTGCCGGACGGAGCCGGCGGATTCGTGATCTCGCCGCCGCCCTCGATCATCCGGTGCGCTGGGTGGCGCTACCCAGCAGCGATGCGGATCTCGATCTGGTACTGACCGACGCCCGGGCTGCGGGCGCCGTGGTGATCGTCGACGATGTGCACCACGGGCAACCGTCCAGCTGGCGCGCCCTGGCCGAGGCCGCGCGCGCTGGCCAGGCGATGCTGATCGCACGACGGCCGGCAATCCGCGCCGCAGAGCTGGCTGACCTGGACCAGGTCGTCGCGGCGGCCGGCACGGTCGACCAACTCGGGCCGTTGGACGCCGCCGGTGTCGCCGCGGTCGTCACCGAGGCGGGCGTAACCGAGCCCGACGAGGACACGATCGAGGAGATCCTCACCGCATCGGGTGGGATGGCCGTGGTAGCCGCTTGCCTCGCCACCGCGACGTCCAGGGGCGCGGTCCCCGCCGCACTGCGGGCCCGGGTACAGCGCCGCCTCGCGAGCCTTCCTGCCGACGACGCGGCAGTGGCGCAGGTGCTTGCGCTATTACTGGACGTCCCGGACTCCGTGGTGGCCAGGGCCGCCGGGGTGACCTTGGCGACGGTCGCCGACGCCAGCAACCTCCTACAGGAACTTGGCATGATCGCGCCTGGTTCGGCTTCGCTGATTCCGGCCGTCGCAGCGGCGATCCTGACCGACCTGCCAGTGGTGGTGCGGCGGCACCTGCATGACCGGGTGGCCACCGCCCTCCTGGATTCGGGCACCGACCCGCTGCTGGCCTCAGTGCAGCTGCGGCGGGCGCGTGTCCGGACACCCACAGCAGCGATCGCCTACGCGCATACCGCTGATCATCTGCGATTCCGCGATCCTGGTGCTGCGGTGTCCTGGTACGACGCCGCGGTCGAGGCGGGCGCACAGCCGGCGGCTGTGGACCTGGGCCGGGCCGAGGCGGCCACACAGCTCGGGATACCGGTGGACCTGACCGACGTCAGTGGTGATCCGACACGGCTGGCCATCGTGGGGGCCGCGATCGCCGCGCAACAGGGACGATGGGACAGAGCGGCAGAGGCACTGGCCGACGCCGACCGGCCCGGTGTGGCCCTGGCCGCCGTGGCCTGGGCCGCGACTGGGCAAGCCGAACGTGCTGGTGATGCCGCCCGTCGTGCCCGCACCGAGCCCAGCGGACGGACCCCGGAGGCCCTCGCCCGGCTGGCCGAGGCCGCGGCGGGCCTCGCCGAGCCGGAGGCCATGTTGCCCCTGCTGATCGAGTCTGCCGAGGCCGCGCAGCGCACGCCACCTGACGTCGTGTTGCCCGACTCACCGCACGCGCTCGGCGCCCTCGTCGCCGGGCTGACCGGTGATGTTTCCACCGCAGAACGACTGCTCCGCGCCGGGTTGGCCGCGGGTGTCGGTGGCCCGGTGACCGCCCGCCGACATCAGCTGCTCCTGGCCTTCACTCGGATGCGAGCCGGCCGCTATGACACTGCGGCGGCGGAGCTGGCGCCAGGGCCGGATCCCACTGCCCGAGACCAACTGCTCGCCGCCGCGCTCGCGGCGGGGATGGCCCGCCGTAGTGGTGACGTGGCGCGAATGCGCGAGGCATGGAACGGGGTGGAGACGCAGCTGGCCCGACGCGCGGTGGACCTCTTCGCCATCGAGGTCCTGGAGGAGCTCGTGGTGACGGCGGCACGGCTGCGCCGTATGGTGCGTGCTCGGCCCGTGATGGACGTACTCGACGATGTCGTCGCACGCGCCGGGGATCCGCCGACGTGGGTTGTCGCGGTGGGCTGGATTCGGGTTCAGGTCGCCGTCGCCCTCGAGGATGCGGCTACGGCCGCCACGGTGGCCGGTGAGCTGGCCACGGCAGCTGCCCTTGCCGGGCCACGCCAGCGTGCGCAGGGCGCCGCCGCACTGGCCTGGGCCGATGTGCTTGCGGGCGACGTGGATGTCGACCGCGTCTGCGCGGTCGCGGGGGACTTGGCGACCAACCAACTGCCCTGGGATGCCTCACGGCTGGTGGGCCAGGCCGCGATTCGCACCACGGATGCGACGGCGGCACGGCGAATGTTGGAGCACGCGCGGGGCTTGTCCGCCACCGAGGTCGGCGGAGGCGAGCAGCGCGGGCGGGCTGGGGTCCTGTCCGAACGCGAGATAGAGGTCGGCCGCATGGTGCTCGAGGGGCGCACCCAACGGGAGATCGGATCCCAGCTGTTCCTGTCACCGAAGACAGTCGAACACCATGTGGCGCGGATGCGGACCAAGCTGGACGCGTCCAGCCGCGCTGAATTTCTCGCCGCCCTGCGGGAACACCCGGGGGTTGTCGACTGAGTAGCGACCGTGCTCGTCCCCGGGTCGGCTGGCAGTGGCCCCTATTGCCAGGGCGGGCCCGTGGGGGTTTCCCCGATGTCACCGTCGGGGCTCCGGCGGCAGTGTAGGGCTATGCCGGGGCCGACCGGCCGCAGCCAGACAGGAAGAAAAAGATGAGCATTGATGTTAGTGAACTCTTTCGGGACTTCTTCTCCAAGGTCTTCGGTGACCGTGAAGTCGCGGAGAACTTCGTGGCCGACCCGGCGGGCGTGCTCGCGGCCGAGGGTATTTCCGACGCCGACCTCTCAGGTGTCAACGTCGCCCAGGTCGCCGCGGTCGTCGCTCAGGAGTCTGCGCTGCCACCGGAAACCAAGGACGCGGTTGCGCAGGTGGCCTCTGGTGGCGGGGGTGGTGGAGAGCAGGGCCCGAGCGACGGCGGGCCGGCGACAGATGGCGGGCAGCCGCCACTGGAACAGATCGTGCAGACCGTCACCGAGCTGGTCACCGTCGTGCACCAGGACATCGACCAGTCCACGAGCTTCTTCGACCAGTCGACGACCGTCGACAACTCAGTGGACGTAGACGTGGACGGCGCAATTGCAAGTGTCGTCACCACGGGTGACGGCAATGTCGTCAACACAGGTGAGGGCGACGTCAGTGCGGCCACGGGTGACGACTCCCAGGCCATTGGCGGTGACAACGCGGGGCAGGCCAACACCGGCGATGGAGCCGTCCTCGCCGGCGATGACGTGGAAAACGTCAACACGGGCGAAAACAGCGGGGTCGTCGGCGATGGCGACAATACCTTCGGCGACGGCAATATCGACTTTGGCGGAGGCAACGAACTCGCGAACCTGAACTTCGGTTCGGGTGTTCAGGACCAGTCATCGAACTCGATCGACAACTCGATCAACAACTCCGATCTGTCACAGAACAGCTCCATCGACAACTCCAATAATGAACAGTCGATCGAAAACGACATCACCACCGATATCAACAACTCCGTGAACGACTCGAACAACGAGGATTCTTTCAACTCGATCGAGGCCGAATTCAACGAGGACTCGAACAACTCGATCGACGCCGACCTCAATAACGTTGCCAACAGCTTCGACATTGAAGTCGACACGGCGCCTGCCCCGGGGCTCGCCCCCCAGGGTGAATTCGCACGCAACGCCGACAACAACGCTGACGAGCCAGTGGCTCTCTGAGGCGGGCAGGCGACTGGTGCGGTCCCCGGCGGCTGGCCCGGTCGGGGGCTCGGTCAGTCGCGTGCCTCGTCGGCCAACTGGTCTCTGCCCCCGTTGACCAACCTCGCCGGGGACGACCAACCGAACCTGAACCGCGCTCACCGATGGCGCGTTCCCTCCACGCACAAGGGCACGAGCCTTCCGGAGAACCTCACCGTCCGGCCCCTACTGTCGAGCCACGGGAGGCCAGCACCTCCCTGCCAATCCCCGACGCGGGAGTCCCGGTCGAGGCCGTAGACGGCGTGCCGGTCGGCGTCAGTGCGGTGCCCGTCGGCTGGGCGGACAGCACTGGATGCACGATTTAGAGAATAGGTGGATTGTCACCATATGCCCTGGTCTGTCCGCACCGGCTGACCTGAGGCAGGCCCGGTCCACCGTGATGATCATCACGGTGGACCAACTCTCCCCTCACCGAAGAGTAGGGTTCGACCCCGGTCGTCGAGGTGCGGCTGCTGCTCCCTCACGGCCCGCTACCGGGCAACGTTGCCTGGAAGGCCCGGACTTTCCGACCGGAAAATGCTGTGTACGACATTCGCCATGCCCCGAGCGGGATCCGGCGACACGTGTGCGCCCCCGCGCACACCCGAGTGGAAACGGCTGTATGTCTTCTGAGCTGCCTGCGGTCACCCGGCCGCGCCTGTCCCGCCCGTCCTGGCTGACACCGAAGGTCTTTCGTACCGAGGCGCTCGCCGGACTGGTCGTCGCCCTGGCGCTGATTCCCGAGGCGATCAGCTTCTCGATCCTCGCCGGGGTGGACCCCCGCGTCGGGCTGTTCGCCTCCTTCACCATGGCTGTCGTCATCGCGATCTGCGGCGGCCGACCGGCGATGATCTCTGCGGCGACCGGGGCGATCGCTCTGGTCGTGGCACCGCTGGCGAAGGAGCACGGCCTGGACTACCTGATCGCCGCGGTCATCCTCGGCGGCGTCTTCCAGGTACTGCTGGCGCTGCTCGGGGTCGCGAAGCTGATGCGGTTCATCCCCCGCAGCGTGATGGTCGGCTTCGTCAACGCGCTGGCCATCCTCATCTTCTCCGCGCAGGTGCCGTACCTGCTCGGGGTGCCGTGGCTGGTCTACCCGCTGGTCGGCCTGGCCCTGGCGATCATGATCGGGCTACCCCGAATCACTCGGGCCGTACCCGCCCCGCTGGTGACAATCATCGTCCTGACTGGGATCACAGTCACCGCCGGGATCGCCGTGCCGACCGTCGGCGACCAGGGTGAGCTGCCCGACAGCCTGCCCACCCTCGGGTTGCCGCAGATCCCGTGGACGCTCGACACCCTGACCCTGATCGCTCCGTACGCCCTCGGCATCGCGCTGGTCGGGTTGATGGAGTCGCTGATGACCGCCAAGTTGGTGGACGACATCACCGACACCCGCTCCAACAAGACCCGCGAGTCCTGGGGGCAGGGCGTCGCCAACATCGTCACCGGCTTCTTCGGCGGTATGGGTGGCTGCGCGATGATCGGCCAAACGATGATCAACGTCAAGGCGTCCGGCGCGCGGACCCGGCTGTCGACCTTCCTCTCCGGCGTGTTCCTGCTCATCCTGGTGGTCAGCCTGGGTGACGTGGTCGCCGCGATCCCGATGGCCGGCCTGGTCGCGGTGATGATCATCGTTTCGGTCTCGACGTTCGACTGGCACTCGGTGGCCCCGGCCACGCTGAAGCGGATGCCCTGGGGCGAGACGCTGGTCATGGTCGCCACCGTCGCCACGACCCTGGTCACCCACAACCTGGCCATCGGGGTGGTCATCGGCGTCCTCACCGCCATGGTGATCTTCGCCAACCGGGTCGCGCACCTGGTGGAGGTCACGAGTGTGCTGGACCCCGACGGCGGCAGCCGCATCTACTCGGTGCACGGCGAGTTGTTCTTCGCCGCCAGCAACGATCTGGTCTACCAGTTCGACTACGCCAACGACCCGCAGCACGTGGTTATCGACATGACCCACGCCCACGTCTGGGACGCCTCGTCGGTCGCGGCGCTGGACGCGATCACCACGAAGTACGCGGCTCGCGGCAAGACCGTGGAGATCATCGAGCTGAACCAACCCAGTGCCGCCATCCACGGCAACCTGGCCGGCACCCTCGGCGGGGGCCACTGATGCCCAGCCCGGTGCTCGGTGGTCCCGCGCCCGGGTCCACCGGGCGCCCGTCGGGCGCCGGGCCACTGATGCGCATCGGCGAGGCGGCCGAGCGGGTGGGGCTGAGTATTCGCACCATCCGGCACTACGAGGACGCCGGGCTGATCATTCCGTCGGCCCGCAGCGAGGGTGGCTTCCGCCTCTATACCGACGCCGACCTGGAGCGTCTCGCGATGGTAAAGCGGATGAAGCCGCTCGGGTTCAGCCTCGACGAGATGCGGGCACTGCTGGCCGTCCTGGACTCCCTGGTCACCGCCGGCGCCGCCGACCGGCCCACGCTGCTCGACCGGCTCGACCTGTTCCACACCGTCGCCGCCACCCGGGTGGAGACGCTACGCGAACAGCTCCGCACCGCGGAGGGCTTCGCCGACGCCCTCCGCCACCAGCTCGACCAGCACCGGGCCACCACTGACTGACGCCGGGCTGGGCCGAAACCGGCCCAGCCGGCGTGCGGTCGCGCTGGTGGTCAGGGCTTGCGGGCGACCCCGCAGTAGCCGTCCACGACCGTCAGCGGGCCGTGCTCCGGTCGCCAGCGCCCCAGCGGCACGACACCCGGCTCGACCAGCTCGAGCCCGTCGAAAAAGGCGGTGAAGTCGGCGACCTCGCGCAGGTGGTACGGTGCCGCACCGCTCTCGTTGTACTGCCGATGGGACTCGATCACCCGCTCACTGGTGGCCGTGCCGTCGGACATCGTCAGGAAGCTGCCCGGAGGTAGGGACGAGACCAGAGCGTGTACGGCGTCCCGCGCCTGGGCCGGGTCCGCGACGTGACCCATCACGCCCAACATCATCAAGCCGACCGGCTCATCAAAGTCCAGCGTCGCCCGGGCCTCCCGGATGACCCGCTCCGAATCGTGCAGGTCGGCGTTGAGGTATTGGGTGGCGCCCGCCGGGTCGCTGGTCAGCAGCACCCGGGCGTGCGCGAGAACCATCGGATCGTTGTCGACGTAGACGACGCGGGCTCGCGGTGCGATCCGCTGGGCGACCTGGTGGGTGTTGTCGGCGGTCGGTAGGCCGGTGCCGACATCGAGGAACTGGCGGATGCCCGCCTCGGCGGCGAGGTAGGTCACGGCCTGGCGCAGGAATGCCCGGGAGTAGCGGGCGGCGTCGACGATCTCCGGGAAGATCGCCCGAACCTGGTCGCCGGCCGCCCGGTCGGAGGCGAAGTTGTCCTTGCCGCCCAACCAGTGGTTCCACACCCGCGCCGAGTGTGGCACCGACACGTCCAAGGTGGAATCACTGGCTCCGGTCTGCTGCTCGGCCTGGTTCTGCGACACATCGACCCCCGGTTTGGTTAGCTACGCCAACAACACCGCCGTAGCGTAGCGACACCGCGACCCGTCCGTGGTCCCGCGAACGGAGGGTCAGCGGAGCGACCCCGGGAGCCGCCGGAGGGCGGGAGGCCGAGCAGACAGACAGCTGTGCGGTGGCACCGGTGAGTACCGGCGCCACCGCACAGATCCTGCGGGGAGGTCAGCTCTGCGGCAGCCAGGCCTCGACCTTGTCCTTGTTGGCCTCGACCCACTTCTCAGCCGCCTCCTCCGGCGACATGTCGTCCTGGGCGATGTACCGGGCCACCAGGTTCTGGTCCTCGTTGGTCCAGTTGAAGTTGTCGACCAGCTGGTAGGCGGGCCCGTTGGCGTCGGCGAACGACTTACTCACGATCTTGTCGAGGTCGTACACCGGGTAGTCGCAGGCGACCTTCTCCGGGTCGGCGTCGCAGCCCTCCTGGTACTCGGGCAGGTCCACCTTCACCAGTTCGACCTCGGAGAGGAACCACTGCGGGTCGTAGAAGTAGCCGAGCACCGGCTCCTTCTTCTCCTCCGCCTGACGGAACGCCTGGATCAGGGCCGGCTCGCTGCCCGCGTAGACCACCTGGTAGTCCAGCTCCAGGTTCTTGACCAGGGCTTCGTCGTTGGTGACGAAGGACGGGTCACCGTCGAGCAGCTGTCCCTTGCCGCCGGACTCCGTGGTCTCGAAGAGGTCGGCGTACTTGTTCAGGTTGTTCCAGTCGGTGATGTCGGGGTACTCCTCGGCCATCCATGGCGGCACGTACCAGCCGATGACCCCCTCCACGCCGGTCGAACCGGCGCTCACCGCGGTCTTCTGATCCTCGATGTACTTCTGCTTGAGGTCGTCGTGGCCCCAGTTCTCCACGATCGCGTCCACCTGGCCGGTGCCGAAGCCCTGCCAGGCGATCTCCTCCTTGAGATCCTTCTTGACGACCTTGCAGCCGAGCTCGGTCTCGGCGACGTGGGCGAGCACGGCCGCGTTCGCCTCGTACCCGACCCAGGGGTTGATCGCGATGGTGAAGGTGCCGCAGTCACCCGAGTCGGCGGCATCCGTCGACTCGATCTTGGACCCACCGCACGCGGTGAGCGTGAGCGCCGCCACCGTGGACAGCGAGACGCCCGTCAGGACCCTCTTACTGAGAATGGATCTCATTTACTGTCACCCTCCCAAGGTGTTGTTCATCGGTCAACTCCGAATCCACGGTCCCGGCGAACCGGAACGGCGGATGAGTCACGTCTGGTTGGCGCTGGGAGCACGGTCCGACCGCTGCGCGGCGGCCCGCGCGATCCGGTCAAGCATGATCCCGAGTACGACGATCGCGACGCCCGCCGCCAGGCCCTTGCCGTAGAGCTGCCCCTGCGAGAAGCCGGCGACGACCTCGTAGCCGAGCGCACCGGCCCCGACGAGGCCACCGATAACCACCATCGACAGCACGTAGATGAGCCCCTGGTTGGTGGCGAGCAGCAACGACTGCCGCGCCATCGGCAGCTGCACCTTCGTGATGGTCTGCCAGGTGTTGGAGCCCGCGGCGGTGGCCGCCTCCACCGTCGACGCCGGAATGGCGCGCACCCCGTCCGCAACGATCTTGATTGCGACCGGCGCGGCGTAGACGACCCCGGCCACGATCGCGCTGAAGCGGCTCACCGAGAAGAGGGCGACGACCGGGATCAGGTAGACGAAGGCCGGCATGGTCTGCCCGGCGTCCAGGACCGGCCGGATGACCCGGTCGGCCCGGCTGCTCCGCCCCATCCACACGCCGACGACCACTCCCAGCGTCACGACCAACAGCGTCGCCACGAGCGTCATGGCCAGCGTGACCATGCTGGCGTTCCAGAGCCCGCTGCCGACCAGCAGCCCCACACAGACCGCGGCGACGGCGGCGGCCCGCAGATTGCCGACCAGCGCGGCGAGCAGCACGATCACCGCACCCATCAACCACCAGGGCGACTCTGCCAGCAGCGCCTCCAACGGGTTGAGCAAGGCGATGGTCACGCCCTCCTTCACCGCCGTGGTGAGGTCCGCGAGGTTGTGCTGCGCCCACGTCGTCACCGTGGTGGCCCCCTGCGACAGATATTCGCCGAGCTGGCCCCCATCCGGGAACTCAGAAGCCCACAGGTAGGTGTAGGACAGGTACGAGCAGACCGCGGCGACCAGCCCGAACCCGGCCAGGAGCAGCCGACGGATCCGGGGGTTGAGTTCCCCGCCGCCCTGCTCGGCACGGACGCTGGCCGCCGTGGTGACGCGGTCCAGGACGATGGCCATCACCACGATCGCGACACCGGCGTTGAACGCGGTACCGACGTCGGTGGTCTGCAGGGCCTTGATCACCGTCTTACCGAGGCCCGGAGCGTCGATCAGGGCCGCGACGGTCACCATCGCCAACGCCGCCATGATCGTCTGGTTGACGCCGAGCACGATCGTCCGCTTCGACAGCGGCAGGAGCGCCTTGGTCAGCCGCTGCCGCCGGGTCGCACCGAACGAGTCGGTGGCCTCCACCGGCGGTGCGGGCACCGAACGGATCCCGTGCGCGGTGATCCGGATCGCCGGCGGCATCGCGTAGATCAGGGTCGCGATCGTCGCGGAGGCCGGGCCGATCAGGAAAACCAGGGTCAGCGGCGCGAGGTAGACGAAGGTGGGCATCGTCTGCATCAGGTCCAGCACCGGGGTGATCAACCGGTGGAACCGGTCGGACACCCCCGCCAGAATGCCCAACGGAATGCCGAACAACAGCGACACGAAGACCGCTACCAACGTCAGCGCCAGCGTGTCCATGCTCTCCTGCCACAGCCCCTGCAGGCCGAAGAGAGTGAACCCGCCCGCGGCGAGCAGCGCCACCCGCCAGTTGGCGAACGCCCAGGAGGCGTAGGAGACGAGCGCGACCACGCCCAGCCAGCCGAGCACCGGCACCGGCCGCCCGTACGCCGGTTGCGCGATGAACCCCTGGACGAAGGTCACCAGCGCGTCCATCACCGCGCGAATCTCGTTGAAGAAGTACAGGAAGATCGGGCTGCTGTTCCGGCTGGCGCCGACCGAGTCGTTGACGTCGTTGAGCCAGTGGTGCAGATCGGTCAGCGTGGCCCGGGGCAGTTCCAACATGTCCTGGCCACGCAGCAGGGTCCAGGCGACCAGCCAGAGTGCGAGGAGACCCACCACCGCGAGCGGCTTGGTGATTCGTCGACGTGGGGTGGTCCGCGTTGACGAGCCGGTCATGGTCGTCGTGGCCATTAGGCGCCCGCCTGATTGCCGGCGACAATGTCGAGGACCTCCGCATGGCCGACCACGCCCAGCAGCTCCCCGTTCTCGACGACCCGCACCGGCCGGTCGGCGGCGAGCACCGGGCGCACCGCGTCCCGCACGATCACACCCGGACCCAGCTCGGGGCCGTCCAGCTGGTCGGAGTCCCGGGCCGGACGCATGATCCACCGCAGGGTGAGAACATCGGCGCGGGGCACGTCCTGGACGAAGTCGCGCACGTAGTCGTCGGCCGGCGCCCCGACCAGTTCGTCCCCGGTACCGGCCTGCACCACGTTGCCGTCGCGCATAAGCAGAATCCGGTCGCCGAGCTTGAGCGCCTCGGAGAGGTCGTGCGTGATGAAGACCATCGTCTTGCCGACCTGGCGGTGCAGCCGGATGACCTCGTTCTGCATGTCGCGGCGGATCAGCGGGTCCAGCGCGGAGAACGGCTCGTCGAAGAAGAGCACGTCCGGGTCACCGGCCAACGCCCGCGCCAACCCGACCCGCTGCTGCATCCCGCCGGAGAGCTGGTCCGGGTAGGAGTTCTCGTAGCCGTCGAGGCCCACCAGGTCGATGACCTCGGTCGCCCGACGGATCCGCTCGGCGCGGCCGGCACCCCGGATCTCCAGTCCATAGCCGACGTTGTCCACCACCGTTCGATACGGCAGGAGACCGAAGTGCTGGAAGACCATCGAAAACTTACGGCGACGGAGCTCCCGCAGCCGCCTCTTGTCGGCACGCAGGATGTCCTCGCCCTCGAAGACCACCTCCCCCGCGGTCGGCTCGATCAGCCGGGTCAGGCAGCGCACCAGCGTGGACTTGCCGGAGCCGGAGAGCCCCATCACGACGAAGACCTCACCGGGCGCGACGTCGAACGACACCTCCCGGACCGCGGCGGTGCATCGGGCCCGCTCCCGTAGTTCCCGCCGGGACAGCGCCGCCAGCTCGGCCGAGTCGGGCACCCGCTCCGCGTTCGGGCCGAACACCTTCCACAGGTTCCGGACCGAGATCACCGGAGTCTGGTGAGCGTTGACCTGCCCGCGCGGCTGAACCGCCGTATCCGTACTCATGAGGCCCACACCGCCCGGTCGTTGCTCCGCGCCCTCGGCACGCCCGTGCCGCACCGAAGTACGTACGCGGGGATGGGCCCGCCGGGACGGCGGTGATAGTCGGTTGGGACAGACATGGCTGACTCGTCTCTTTCCTCGGGCGACGGTTACGGGGTGGCGTGGGGGCGCTAGCCGCGGAACCAGTGCTGCGGACGGGGATCGGTGTTCTGCCAGATGTGCTTCATTTCCCGGTACTCGTTGAGCCCGGTCGGGCCCAGCTCGCGGCCGTTGCCGGACTGCCGGAAGCCGCCCCACTCCGCCTTCGGTACGTACGGGTGGTAGTCGTTGATCCAGACGGTGCCGTGCCGCAGCCGCTGCGCGACGCGCTGCGCGCGGCTGGCGTCGCTGGTCCAGACCGCGCCGGCGAGGCCGTAGTGGGTGTCGTTGGCGATGCGGACCGCCTCGTCCTCGTCGGTGAAGGTCTCGACGGTGAGGACCGGGCCGAAGGACTCCTCCTGGACCACGGACATTCCCCCACGGCAGCGGTCAAGCACCGTCGGTAGGTAGTAGAAGCCGTTGGCGAGGCGGTCGTCGTCGGGGCGACGGCCACCACAGCGCAGCACCGCACCCTCGGCGACTCCGGCCGCGACATACGACTCCACCTTGGACAGGTGGGCGGCGGAGATCAGTGGTCCGGTCTCCGCGTCGGCGTCGAAGGGCCCACCGAGACGAATCCGACGGGCGCGATCCACGACCGCGTCGACGAAGGCGTCGTGGATGGACTCCTCGACCACGAGCCGGGTACCGGCCGAGCAGACCTGGCCCGAGTGCAGGAACACCGCGGTGAGCGCGAAGTCCACGGCGGCGTCGAAGTCGGCGTCGGCGAAGACGACGTTCGGGTTCTTGCCGCCGAGTTCGAGCGTCACCCGCTTCACCGTCGCCGCGGCCGCCGCCATCAGGCCACGCCCCGTCTGCAGACCCCCGGTGAAGGAGACCAGGTCCACGTCCGGGTGCTCGGCCAGCGGCGCGCCGACCTCAGCACCGGCGCCGAGGACCAGGTTGGCCGCGCCCGGCGGCAGCCCGGCCTCGTCCAGCAGCCGCATCAGCAGGATCGCGGTCGCGGGGGTCAGCTCGCTGGGCTTGAGGACGAAGGTGTTTCCGGCGGCCAGCGCCGGGGCGACCTTCCACGAGGTCTGCAGCAACGGGTAGTTCCAGGGCGTGATCAGCCCACAGACACCGATCGGCTCGTACTCGACCCGGCTGATCGCGTCACTGCGTCCGGTGTCCACGACGCGTCCACTGTCGGTGTCGGCGATTCCCGCGTAGTACCGGAAGCAGGCGGTCACGTCGTCGATGTCGTACTCGCTCTCCACCAGCCGTTTACCGGTGTCGAGCGACTCCGCGCGGGCGAACTCTTGCTTGTCCCGCTGGAGGAGGTCGGCGACGCGGTACAGCAACGCGCCGCGTTCGCCGGCCGGGGTCTTCGGCCACGGCCCCTCGTCGAACGCCTTACGGGCCGCGCGGATCGCCGCGATCGTGTCGTCCCGGGTCCCCTCGGTGACGGTGGCCACCGAGGTGCCGTCGGCCGGGCAGCGGATCTCCCGGTGCCCGCCGGCTACCGACTCCCGCCACTGCCCATCGATGTAAAGGTCCTTCACGCGCAACTCCCCGGTGCACTCGTCGAATGGTTCCCTGACACAGCTCTGCCCTCGCGACGCGGCATCACGCCACCGCCGACGAACCGCGGTCGTGCCGGTAGTAGTCGAGCGGCGACGGCGGCAACGGCGTGTTGCCCAGGATGAGGTCCGCCGCCTTCTCGGCGACCATCATCACCGGGGCGTAGATGTTCCCGTTGGTGACGTAGGGCATCACCGAGGCGTCCACCACCCGCAACCCGGTCACCCCGTGCACCCGCATGTCGGTGGGGTTCACCACCGACATGTCGTCGGTCCCCATCTTGGCCGTGCAGGACGGGTGTAGCGCCGTCTCACCCTCGCGGGCGACCCAGTCGAGGATCTCCTCGTCGGTCTGGACCTCGGGCCCGGGGGAGATCTCGCCACCGCTGAACGGCGCCAACGCCGGCTGGCCGAGGATGTCGCGGGTCACCCGGACCGCCTCCACCCACTCCCGTCGGTCCTGCTCGGTGGAGAGGTAGTTGAACCGCAGGGCCGGGTGCACCCGAGGATCACGGTTGACAATCTTGACCGTACCGCGGGCGTCGGAGTACATCGGCCCGATGTGCACCTGGTAGCCGTGGCCACCGGAGGGGCCGGAGCCGTCGTAGCGGACCGCGATCGGCAGGAAGTGGAACATGAGGTTCGGGTAGTCGACGGTGTCGTTACTCCGGACGAAGCCGCCCGCCTCGAAGTGGTTGGTGGCGCCCAGACCCGTCCGTCCGAACAGCCACTTCGCACCGATCCACGGCGCGTACCGCCAGTTCAGGTAGGGCTGGATCGTCACTGGCTGGGTGCAGGCGTGCTGGATGTAGACCTCCAGGTGGTCCTGCAGGTTCTCGCCCACTCCGGGCAGGTTCGCGACGGTGTCGATGCCCAGGCCGGCCAGTTCGTCGGCGTTGCCCACGCCGGACAGCTGCAGCAACTGCGGCGTGTTGATCGCGCCACCGCTGAGGATCACCTCGTTGGCGTACACCCGGTGGGGAGTCGTCCCTCGGCCACGGGTGTATTCGACGCCCACGGCGCGGGTGCCCTGGAAGATAACGCGGGTGACGAACGCCCGAGTACGGACCTCGAGGTTGGGTCGCTTCATCGCCGGGCGCAGGTAGGCCTGGGACGCGGAGAACCGCCGACCCCGACGAACGTTCCGGTCAAACGGGGCGAAACCCTCCTGCTGCGGACCGTTGACGTCGGTGGTGCGGGGGTAGCCGGCCTGCTCCGCCGCCGCGAGCATGGCCTGGATCACCGGGTTGTCCGCCGAGCCACGCTCCAACTCAAGCGGGCCGTCGTGGCCACGGAACGGGTCGTCCGGATCCGCCCCCAGGGCGGACTCCATCTTGTTGAAGTACGGCAGACAGTGGGCGAAGTCCCAGGTCTCCATGCCCGGGTCGGCGCCCCACCGCTCGTAGTCCAACGGGTTACCCCGCTGGAAGATCATTCCGTTGATGCTGCTCGACCCACCCAGCACCTTGCCCCGGGCGTGGTAGATGCGCCGCCCGTGCATGTGCGGCTCCGGCTCCGAGTTGTACTGCCAGTCGTAGAACCGGCTCCCGATCGGAAACGGCAGCGCCGCCGGCATGTGGATGAAGACGTCCCACGGGTAGTCGGGACGACCCGCCTCCAGGACCAGAACCCGGTTGCCCGGGTCGGCGGAGATCCGGTCGGCGAGCGCGCTGCCGGCAGAACCGCCACCAACGATGACGAAGTCGTAACGCTGGGTTGTCACTTCCACTCACCTCACTTAACTGGTCGCGGAACTCGTCGAACCCGGGCATGACGACAGGACGACTCGGCGACGTGATGGCATGGCGCACGTAACTCCACAGTCGCGTCCGTCCGGTGCGTCCGCACCGGCTCCCGACCGGCCGCGCGCTCCCGACCGGTTCGGGGGTCGAACCGGATGCGTGCAGGGATGCAACCTTACCTCGCGTTCTCCTGCACCCCGCTAACCCACACGCTCCTGACCTGCAGATACGGAAGAGATCACAGGACGAGGAACACACGATAACGTTCTTGCACCCATGTGAACCAAATCAGGACGGCGCGGTACGACCACCCCAGCCGCCGCAGAGGGCGGTCGCCTCACCATCGAGACATCTCCGCACGGTGGCCCAGCCCATGGCGCGACGGCAACTGACGACACAGATCGACGGGCGCCATCGGCACCTTTCGTCCGCTCTATCCCACATCCCCCACTCGATGCCCGCGAGGGCACCCCGTCCCTGGTGTGACGTTGAGTTAAGATTGTGACCCAATTTGACGAGGCAAGGGAGGACGGCGGCTTCGAACGACGCGGGCCCGTGCTCCCTGAGTCGCGGTTCAGCCCCTGATCGGAACCCCCTTTGCCACCATCGGCTGATCACCACTCGCTGATGGCTGACCCGCTTTCGCTACGGCCCACCCAGCCGCTCCTTGAACTCAGGGCCCACGATTGCCACAGCAGGAGGTGACAGGTGACACATGACGTTCCTCGAATATCTACAGAGCCGGCGTGAGCTGCTACTCGCACAGACCCTCGAACACGCGACAATTGTGCTGATGTCCGTCGCTCTGGCGACGGTCATCGGCGTCTTGATCGCCCTCTGGACCTACCGCAACCCACGTGCTCGGGCCGTCGCGACGGGTATGGCCGCGGCCCTGCTCACCATCCCGTCCTTCGCGCTACTCGGCCTGCTGATCGCACCACTCGGGCTGGGCTACACGCCCACATTGGTGGCCCTCACCATGTATGCCCTGCTGCCGATCCTCCGAAACACCATTGTGGGCCTGAGCGAGATCGACCCGGCCCTGACCGAGGCCGCGCGGGGAATCGGCATGAGCCGACTCCGCTCTCTCGCCACTGTGGAGATCCCCCTTTCCTGGCCGGTAATCCTGACCGGAATTCGGGTGTCCACCCAGATGACGATGGGGATCGCCGCGATCGGGGCCTATGTCGGAGGCCCGGGGTTGGGCAACCAGATCTTCTCCGGCCTGGCCAACCTCGGCGGCGTGAACTCCCTGAACCAGGCGCTGGTCGGGACCCTCGGCGTCATTGTGCTGGCGCTCACCGTCGACTTCGCCCTCGCCCTGTTGGGCAAGCTCACCCAGGCCGGGCAACGGCCAAAGCTGTTCCGCCCCCGGCCGGCGCGCCGCCCGACGCTCACGCCCAGCACAGCAGTCCCTTCCCCCTCCCTCGGAGGCCGCGAATGAGCCACGACGTAATGATCGACCTGCAGCAGGTCAACAAGTTCTACCGAGGGCAGAAAGCCCCGGTCGTCGAGAACATGTCGATGACGATCCAGCAGGGCGAGATCATCGTCTTGGTCGGCCCCTCCGGCTGCGGCAAGACCACCACCATGAAGATGATCAATCGATTGATCGAGCCCAGCAGCGGCCGGATTCTCATCGATGGCACCGACGTGACCGCGCTGGACGGCAACGACCTGCGCCGGCAGATCGGCTACGTCATCCAGCAGGTGGGGCTCTTCCCCCATATGAGCGTCGCCACCAATGTCGGCCTGGTGCCGAAGATGCTCGGCTGGGACCGCAAGCGGATCGAGGCCCGCGCCGACGAACTCCTCCACCTCGTCGGCCTCGAGCCGGCCATCTACCGCAATCGGCTGCCCCGTCAGCTCTCCGGCGGCCAGCAGCAGCGCGTCGGGGTGGCCCGGGCGCTCGCTGCGGATCCGCCGGTAATGCTGATGGACGAGCCCTTCGGCGCCACCGACCCGATGACCCGGGACCGGTTGCAGAACGAGTTCCTCCGCCTGCAGGAGCAGTTGCGCAAGACCATCGTCTTCGTCACGCACGACTTCGACGAGGCGATCAAGATGGGTACGCGGATCGCCGTCCTCGGCGAGAGGTCCAGGATTCGGCAGTTCGACACCCCGGAAAACCTGCTGGCGAGTCCTGCTGACAGCACCGTTGCCCAGTTCATCGGCCGCGGTGCCCGACTCAAGCAGCTCGACCTGCGCCGGGTTGACGCGATCGCGTGGGAGGACGTCCCGCTGATCCAGCCGGACAAGGCCGCGAACGGCGCGAAGCGTCAGCTGGAGCAGACCGAAGGCTCCTCGGCGCTGACCGTGGACGCCGACAACCGACCGCTGCGCTGGGTCAACGCCGATGATCTGACCGCTGACGCGGGCGCCCTCGACGGGGCCGCCGGCCAGACGGTGACGACGGTCGAGCCGCAGGCGACGCTCCGCGACGCCCTGGACGCGATGCTCGCCTCCCGCGACGGTGCCGCGGTCGTGGTTGACGAGCACGGCCGCTACGCCGGCACGGTGACGCTCGACGGCCTGATGCAGGTGATCCACCACACGCCCGAGCGAGGCGCACCGGGCTCCGACGTTCCCGACCAGCGTTCGGGCGTGGCCCCCACCGCCGAACTCACCCCGGAGCAGCGATGAGCAGCGCCGTCGAGACCCCGGCCGCAGCGACGGTGCTCACCCCGCCGTCCCGCTGGCGCGGACTGCTGCGGCGACACGCCACGATGCCGGTGATCCTCGCTGTGGTACTGCTCGGCACCTACCTCTGGGTCAGCGCCACGAATCTGGACGACATCGAGCAGCGTTTCCTGAACGCCGACTACCTGCTGCGGACGGCCGGGGAACATGTGACGCTCGCCGCGCTGACCACCGTGCTCGTCGTGGCGATCGCCGGTGGGGGCGGCATCCTGCTCACCCGTCCGTCCCTGCGGTGGCTGACTCCGTTCGCCACCGGCCTGGCCAACATCGGCCAGGCTACGCCCGCGATCGGGCTGCTCGTCCTGCTGAGCATCTTCCTCGGCATCGACTTCTCGACCGCCTTGATCTGCCTGGTCGCCTACTCTGTCCTCCCGGTACTCCAGAACACCATTGTCGGGATCAACCAGGTAGACCGTCATCTGATCGAGGCGGGTCGGGGTATCGGTATGTCACCACTGGCCGTCCTGCTCCGGATCGAGCTTCCGCTGGCCATTCCGGTGATCCTCGCCGGGGTACGGACCGCACTCGTCCTCGCCGTCGGCGTGGCCACCCTCGCCACGTTCATCGACGCGGGGGGCATGGGTGCGCTGATCGTGACCGGGATCAAGCTCCAGCGCGAAACGATCCTCGTCACCGGAGCCGTGCTGACCGCAGCCCTGGCGTTGACGCTGGACTGGCTGGGCGGAGTGATCTCCGACCTGCTCCGCCCCCGTGGGCTCGACTGAACGGCGGCATCCCGCACCTACCCACCACCCGACACTCGCACTAGCCCAAGGAAGGTAACGATGCGAAATCGAACTGCACTCACCCGCCTGATGACCGGCTCCGCGGTGGTCGCCCTCGCGCTCACCGGCTGCTCGGTGACGACTGAGGACTCCGGCGCCGACGTCGCGGTCGGCGAGGGATCGATCAAGGAGGACGCCACCCTCAAGGGACAGAGCATCGCGGTCGGCTCCAAGGACTTCACCGAGAACATCGTCTTCGGGCACATCACGATGCAGGCGCTGACCGCCGCGGGGGCGGAGGTCGAGGACAAGACCAACATCAAGGGTTCGGTCAACGTCCGTAAGGCGCTGCTCAGCGGCGAGGTCGACGTCTACTGGGACTACACCGGTACGGCGTGGATCACCTACCTCGACCACACCGACCCGATCCAGGACTCCGCCGAGCAGTACGCGGCCGTGGTCGAGGAGGACAAGGAGAAGAACAACGTGGTCTGGGGGGCGTACGCTCCCGCGAACAACACCTACGCCATCGCGCTGCGGGAGGAGAAGGCCGAGGAGTGGAACCTCTCGACCGTCTCTGAGCTCGCCGAGTTCGCCAAGAGTAACCCGCAGGAGGCGACGTTCTGCCTGGAGACCGAGTTCGCCGGCCGTAACGACGGCTGGCCCGGAATGACCGCGGCATACGGGATGGACATCCCGGCGGACAACGTCAAGGTCGTCGACACCGGCGTCGTCTACACCGAGACGAAGAAGGGTGAGGCCTGCAACTTCGGCGAGGTCTTCACCACCGACGGCCGGATCAGCCACCTGAACCTGCGGGTGCTGGAGGATGACCAGAGCTTCTTCCCGATCTACAACCCGGCTCCCACCCTCAACGGCGAGACCGCCGAGTCGTACAGCGCCATTCTGACGATCCTCGAGCCGGTGATCGCCAAGCTCGACGACGACACCCTCCGCGGGCTCAACGAGAAGATCGACGTCCAGGGCGAGCCGGTGGCCCAGGTCGTCTCCGAGTGGATGAAGGCCGAGGGCTTCATCGGCTGAGGCACCTCAACCGGCGCACCACCACCGCCGATGCCCCCCGCTACCTGGGGGTGGCATCGGCGGTGCCGGTTCAGCCCCCGGTGTGCCCCACCCGCTGCCCACCACTCTGGACCGCCACCCCGCGCCGGTGCTGGGCCACCACAACCGCGAACGGCGTCTGCTCGCGGGCCTGGCCGAGTGGGTTGTCGACGAACGCCTCCACCAACACCGTGTCCGGTAGGTCGGCGTCCTGGCCCAGGATGTGCTGACCGAAGTCGTTGGCATCGATGATCACTGTGCCGCCGAACCGCTCCGCGAACTCGGCGGGCAGGGCCGCCCGGATGGCCGACGAGATATCTTGGGCGACCTGACGCGGATCGTGCGGCGCCAGCTTCGCCGATATGTTCGACGGGTAGGCCGAGTACTCGGTGGGCCCGTCGATGGCGCGTACCGCTGGGCCGGCGACCCGGTAGAACAGCCCCCGCCGCCCGACCGCCTTCCCCGCTGCCCCGACTGCCGCGGCGGCCAGGATGCGGGGCAGCCCTACCTCCTGGATGGCCAGCTGCATCGTGGCCGGATGCCCCAGCCCGACGCCGTACGGGGTGCGTAGGACACCGCGCGACAGCAAGCGCGCCCAGGCCCCACTCCTGACATCGGTTACATTGAAGATTCGTCCCTGCGCGACCGCGACCACCTTCTCGCTGATAAACAGGTACCAGGATCCGGCGGTTGCCCGTTGCTGGACGGAGAACGGCAGCTCCGCCCCCTGTTTGTAGAACTCACCGACGCGGTTGACGGCGAGCGCGGGGACGTCGTCACCGGTGGCGATGAGATCGGTCCGCAGTGGATACCGGGCCCATGCGCCACCGGGCGTCAGCAACTCCTTTCCCTGGTTGGGTACGAAATCCGGCTTCGGAAATGCTTGCGGAGCTGCGCCCCGGTCGGGCTCCGAGCCGGTGACCCGCTGGGTGGCTACCCGGGCCGGCTCACCCGGCCCCGAGGTGTCCGCCTCGCTGGCCGGCGGTGTGTCGATGAATTCGCGCAACCACAGTTCGACATTGAGCATCCGCCAGAAGGTCATGGTTTCCGCGCCGCCCCGGCCGGCGACGTGATCCTCGAAGGCCTGCAGCACGGCTCGCTGGTCGAAGTAGGGTCGCGCACCGAACGACTGCGAGGCAAAAGTCAGGTACAGCTCATTCTTGATGCGCTGGAACCAGCTGTCCTCGGGCGTGGTGAAACCAATCTTGTTGCGACGTCGATTAACCAGCCGGGGCAACAGGTCAACGGTCGCGTCCCGCAGCGCCCGCTTGTTCCATCCGTGGTGGATAATCGCGGACGGGTCAAGCGCCCACACGGTGCGCAGCAGGGTGGTGTCGAGAAACGGCACCCGCCCCTCGACCGAGAATCGCATGCTGTTCCGATCCTCGTAACGGAGCAGTGCCGGGAGACTGTGCCGAAAGAGGTCGACGGTCAGCCGGGCCTTGAGGTCGTCGCGCACCATCGGGAAGCGCTCGTACCGGTAGGTTTCGGCGAAATCCCGACCCAGCAGGTTGGCGATCGGGGTCCGCCGCCGGCGACCAAGCGCATCGGTCAGCCGGGTGCGGCCCAGGCGCCAGAGCACATCGACGGAGCGGAGCAGCTCTCCGGCCACCCGGCCCCCGCGCAGGCCGCGCAGGTGCACCAGATAGTAGGGCAGGTAGCCGGCGAGCAGCTCGTCGGCGCCCTGACCGTCGAGCATCACCGTCACGTGGTGGCTGGCCGCACGCATCACGCAGTACTGCGCGTACGGTGCGGTGGAGATGACCGGCTCTTCCTGCGTCCGGACAAAATCCCGCAGATCAACCAGAAAGCGGTCCGGGTTCGGGCGCACCTTGTGCACCTGAAGCGCCTCGCCGCAGGTGGCCGCGACCGCATCAACGTAGCGTTCCTCGTCGTTTCGTTCCCCCGGGAAGACCGCGGAGAAGGTCTGTTGCGTCGCACCAACCGGTCGGATGGCTTGGTCGGCGGCAGCCAGCAGGCGGTGGATGCTGACCACCACGGTTGAGGAGTCCAGCCCGCCGGAGAGGGCCGTGCCGACCGGAACGTCGCTGACCAGTCGCGCCTGGATCGCTTGGTCGAGTGCCGACCGGAACCGTTCCTGGGCTGCCTGGTCATAGCGGGTCGGGGCCGCCGCGAGCGCCGCCATGTCCTCGTATAGGCGGGTGTAGGTGGAGCGTTGGATCGCGCCGTCCGAGGTGAGCAGGGCGGTCTCTCCCGGCATCAACCGGGTGACCCCGTGGAAGAACGTCCGGGGGGTGTCGTCGTGGATCCGGAACCGCAGGTATCGGTAGATGGTGTGGTCGTCGGGCTTGGGCGTAACCGCACCGGCGGCGAAGAGGGGACGGATCTCACTGGCGAAGAAGACCCGTCCGTCGCCGTCATCGGCGAGGTAGAGCGGCTTGATGCCGAACTGGTCGCGGGCCAGCACCACCTCGCCACGCTCCAGATCGGCGATGGCCAGGGCGAACATTCCATTGAAACGGTCGAAGGCGGCCCGACCCCACTGGATCCACGCCGCGAGCACCACCTCGGTGTCACACTCCGTGGAGAATCGATGGCCCAGGTCGCTCAACTCCGCGCGCAGTTGTCGATAGTTGTAGACCTCGCCGTTGTAGCTCAGCACCCACCGGCCGTCCGCCGAGCGCAACGGTTGATTCCCACCGGCTCGGTCGATGACCGCCAGCCGCCGGTGCGCCAACCCGATCAGCCCGTCGGTCAGGTAGCCGTCTCCGTCGGGGCCCCGGTGGACCTGGGCGTCGGCCATCCGGCGAAGTACCGGCTCACCCCAGAATGCGCTGATGCCGATGTAGCCCGCTATCCCGCACATTGGAAGATCACCTCTAGGTTCGCTACTGGCGCATTGTGTGATGGGAGTTTCGCCGGGCTTCAGCCCGGGCAGCCGGGGACATTGACACAGTTGTTGGGCCGATTCCTGATCACCACGGTGCCGGTGGCCGTGTTCAGCTCGACCGTTCCACCGGCCACGTTGAAGACTCCACCGCCGTCGTTGACCGCGGTGTTCTTCCCGATCGTGGAGGTGTGGAGGGTGAGCGTGCCGTCGGCATTGTTGTAGACACCTCCGCCCCGAGTGGCGTGATTGCCCCGGATCTCGGTGCCGAACAGCGACAACGCCCCGGCGTTGAAGACGCCACCGCCATCGGTGTTGGCGGTGTTGCCCTGGATGAGACCCTGCTGCACGGTCGCGGAGGAAGTACCGCTGATGATCAGTCCGCCGCCCCCGCTGCGGGCCGCGTTGTCGGCGACAACGACCCGCCGCAGGTGCAGCTGCACAGCGATGGCGACCACCCCGCCGCCCTCGGTGTTGGAGGAGTTACGAACCACCTGCGAGTCGGTGAGCAGGGCGCTTCCTCCGGTGGCGAGCAGCCCGCCGCCGACGACCGAGGTTGCCCGGTTTCCGGTGATCGCGCTGCCGGCGACGACAACAGACCCGGCGCTGGAGATGCCCCCGCCGTTCGTACTGACGTTCTCGCCCACGGTAGAGGAGCGCAGGTCAAGAACGCCGGTGCTGGCGACCCCGCCCCCACCCGCACCGGCGGTGTTCCGTTCGAGGTGAGAGTGGGTGATGGTGGCGGTGCCCGAGTTCCGAATACCGCCGCCCTCCTGGGCACTGATGTTGCCCACGATCCTGCTGTGGTTCAGGGTGAGGGCGCCACCGGCGGCGACGAGGATCCCCCCGCCGTCCTCGGCGGTGTGGCCACCGGCGATCTTCAGGTGGTTGAGGGTGAGGTCGCCGTCGGCCTCGACGGTGAGGATCCGGAACTGTTCGACCGCGGCGGCGCGTTCGATGACGGTGTTCTTGCCGCCGGTGAGGGTGATCGGCGCGGTGATCGCGGGCAGACCGGCACCATCCCCGACAGCAACGGTCAGCAGGTAGGTGCAGTCCTTGGCGAGATCGAGCACCGCACCACCCCGGGCGTTACCGAGAGTGATCGCAGCGATCAACGCGTCCGCGGCACAGGGCACCGGCGGGCCCTTCGGCCTCGTCTGGTCATCGGTTCCCGTTCCCGGACGCGCGGCGGCGGCAGGGGCCACAAGGGTGAGAAGGAGGCCGGCCGCCCCGGCCATCAACCATGGTCGGGTACGGGCCGGACGCTCCGGTCTACCCCCCTGGTCGTGGTCTTGGTACTGCATCACGGTGCCGGTGCCTTCCCCTGAACGACGAGGAACTCCACCGACCGGGGGCCAAGCCCGGCGTGGCGTCCCTCGGCTACCTGACCCGCGGTAGCCGACAGTCAAACGCTAAGCCGACAATGACCCCAGACGAACATGAACCAGAAAAAAAGCTCCTGAACCTACAGATAGCACCGCCGAATCGCTACTTGTCGGTCACGTTTCCCTGCGGCGTGGGCGAGGCGTCCAGTTCCCTCCTCGCCCGGGCCCAGGCCTCGCCGTCAACCCCGAGCGCGGTGCGCAGATAGGCGCCGACCATGGCGCCCACCGCCGAGACCCGATCGGGGTCCTCATCCGTGGTCTCGGCGGCACCGAAGCCGACGATTCCGCCGAGGCTGTGCTCACCCCCGAAGACGGTCAGCAGGGACTTCGGCGCGGGAGACAAGGTGTACGAGTCCCGGTGCCAGGAGGCGCCGACAACATTGAGTGGCCCGCAGTCCTGATCGCCCGCGACGACAAGCGCCGGAGTGGTCATCGTGCTGAAGTCAGACGTCTGCAGCACCGGATACTTCTCCCTCGCGTACTCGCTCAGGGCATCGCCGCCCCGGCCAAGGCCCGAGAGGATCGCTCCGGCCCGAACCCGGGGGTCGGATAGCTCAACGATCGAGCCGTCCTCGGGGTCCTTGAGGCGGCGGCCGAGGAGGAGAGAGGCGGTGTGGCCGCCCGCCGAGTGCCCGACGACCGCGATCCGTTCCCGGTCGACCCGTCCCTCGAGTGTGGGCACCGCGGCCTCGACCGCGTCGAGATTGTCGATGACAAACGACAGGTCGGTCGCTCTCGAACGCCAGTAGAGCGGAGCCTCGGCAGCGTCCGCGTCGCGTAGGCCGAGGGCCAACGAGTCCAGGTGCGTTGGCTGGACGATGACGAAACCACAGGCTGCCAGGATCTCCACGAGCGGGTCGTACCCGCGCCACGAGGAGAGGTTGGACGGCCCGTGGTTGTGCGAGAACAGCACGAGGGGTCGGCGCGAGCCAGTCACTGGCGCCGACACCCGTAGTTCGAGGTCCACCGTCCGGGCAGGTGCCGGGATGATGACGGGAGCAACGGACTGGACCGGAACGGCCAGGCCGGCTCCGGACGCGCGATTCATGTCGAGCTACCTCTTCTCAAGACGTGCACCCGACTGACAACGAGGGCCGGAAGGCGGGCTACCAACAAGGAATCACCCTCGATCACGAAATCGAGGCGGCTATCCGGCGCACCCCGCAACATCGACGCAGTTGTTCGGCCGGTTCTTGATCACGATGGTGCCGGTGGCGATGTTCAGCTCCACGGTGCCGCCGTCATTGACGATCCCCCCACCATCGATGACGGCGACGTTGTCGACCACCTTCGTAGCGCTGAGGCTGGCCGTCCCGGAGTTGTGGATGCCGCCACCCCGGGCGGCCCGGTTGCCGAGGATCCGGGTACGTCGCACCACCGTCTGCCCCGCGTTGAAGATTCCACCGCCCGCGGCAGCCATCGCGGTGTTGTTCCGGATGACACTGTCCTCGATGACGACGTAGCTCCCTCCGCCGATGTCCCCCTCGACGAAGAGACCACCAGCCAGACCGGAGAGTGCGGTGTTACCGGTCAGGCGGACCCACCGCAGGGTCAGCTGGCCGCCGAGACCAACCCGGACGCCACCGCCGTCGGAGTGGCTCGAGTTTCCGGTGATTCGCGTGCCGGTAACCGTGCCGATGCCGCCGGAGACGAACAACCCACCACCAGACTGCGCCCAGTTGTCGGCGATGCTGCCGCCCTGGACGGTCACGCCGCTGTCGGAGGCGAAGACGCCGCCGCCGAGGTCGGCAAGGTTTCTGCGAACGTGGGACTGGGCGATTTCCAGCGGACCAGCGCTGAAGACCCCACCGCCGCGCTGGTTGCCGATATTCCGTTCGATGCGGGAGTGGCTGACCCGGGCGGTGCCGTTGTTGGCGATACCGCCGCCGAGGACGTCGGCGATGTTGCGATGAACGACGCTGTGGTTGACGGTCAACACGCCACCGGTGTTGACGAGGATCCCTCCGCCCCCCTCGGCGGCGTGGCCGCCGGTAATCGTCAGCTGATTGAGGGTGAGCTCACCACCGGCGTTCACGGCGAGGATCCGGAACTGGTTGACGGCCGCGGCCCGTTCGATGGTGGTGTTTTTGCCGCCGGTGAGGGTGATCGGGGTGATGATCGCGGGCAGACCGGCCCCCTCCCCGACATCAGCGGTCAGCAGGTAGGTGCAGTCCGCAGCGAGGTCGAGCACGGCACCACCGCCGGCGTTGGCCAGAGCGATCTCGGCGATCAGCCGATCCGGATTACAGGGGACCGGCCTGCCTTCCCGCCGCTCCCCCTGCTGCCCGTCGCCCGTACCCGCGTCGCCCACGACCCCGCCGCTCTGGCCGGCCTCGCCGCTGCTTCCGCCCCGCGGGTCGTCGGCGGGTGGCCCGTCAACCGGGGATCCGGACGCACCAACGGCCGGCAGGGCGCGTCTGATCGTCTCGCCAACCGGGGTCACGACAACCCCGACGGCGGTGAGCGCCACACCGGTCACCCCCGCCAACCCGACACACCACCACCGCCGCCATGGCCGCGCCGGCTTCTCGCCCGGCCGGTCGGGCGACTCCCCCTGGGCGTGGCGCTGATGGTTCATCGCGATCTCGATGTCCTTCCCCGTGCACGGCAAGGAACCACCCGGCCCGGGTGCCAGTCGAGGTCACTCCTCAGCTACCGGGCGGGTGATACCAGCCACCGCACGCTAAACAAAGGGGAGCGGCACAGAGCCCTAAATTCGATTAAATCCACCCAAACCAGACGAACGTGAATACCTCTTACGCTCCCCTGGCTGCCGACTCCATGCTGGGCCGAGACTCGGCCGCGACCAGGCCGTCCGACCGTTGGCGAGCCCGGCCGATCGCGACAGTTGCCGCCACCAGGCCGAGGGCCAGCGTCAGTCCGGCGCAGCCGAGAATGGTGGGCTGGGCACCGAAGCTGGTAATCATCGGTCCGCCGGCAAGGGTGCCGAGCGGCACGGAGAGAGTCGCGATCGCGCTGTACGCGGCGATCACCTGAGCTCTCGTACCCCCCTCGGTTTGGGCCTGCAACAGGGCCATCGTGGTAGCGGGAAAGGGGGCCCAGACAAGCCCTCCTACCGCGAACATGATGAGCGCCACCCCCATCGGCGCCCCGGCACCCAGCGGCAGTAGGGCGACGCCCCAGGCCAGCACGATGGCGATGGTGACCGGCCACAGTCGCCAGCGCCGCAGGTAGCCAGCGGCGAAACCGCCGACGATCGCGCCGGCACCGAAGACCACCCAAAACGCGGCGAGACTTCCAGCTGAGTCGCCGAACGCCGCCCCAACGTGGACCGGCAGCGCCACCAAGATCGGCCCGTAGAGGAAGAAGAAGCCGAACGTCAGGATGGAGAGACCACGTATGCCGCGGTCCCGTGAGATCGCAGCGAAGCCGGCGAGACCGGACGACCTCCGCGCTCCGCGCGGAGCGTGCGCCGCCTTGGGCACGGCGAGTAGGTAGGTGATCGCCAGAACGCCGAACGTCGCGGCGTCAATGGCGATAACGACGACCGGGCCGCCGAGCCCGATGATCACCGCCGCGAGCGCCGGGCCGACCAGGACCGATGCCTCGACCAGGAGACCGATGAGCGCGTTACCCGCCAAGCGGTGCTTCGGCGGAAGTAGTTCGGCGACGAGCGTGAAGCGACCGGCCGACCCCCACGACCGCAGCAGCGCGGAGAGTCCGAGCAACACCGTGTACCACCAGATGTCCAGCACGCCGGCAAGGTGCGCAACCGGAATCAGCGCCAGCATCACGGTCCGCAGAACCGCGTCCCACCCGGCCAGTTGGGCACCGCCGCGGCCACCGAGCCATCGACCGAACAGCACCGACCCGAGCGCCCCCGGCAGGGTGTAGGCGGCGATCGCCACCGCGGCCCAGGTGGCCTTGTTTTCCGGTGGGGCCAACTGCAGGGCAAGCCAGCTGACCGCGACCAGGCTCATGCCATCACCCAGTGCCGACAACACGAACCCCGGGAACAGTCGCCGCAGAATGCGATGCTGCAACACCGGCCAGTAAGGCGAAGCCCGAATAGCAGTGGGCACTCCTTTTCGATAAACCACCCGGGAAGCATCCCCCCACCACCCACCAGTCGCAAGAAAGTTAGCGGTCAGCAGATCTGTAGCCTCGACTGAGGTGAATTTCGGGGCTACCCCCAACCGACCCTCACCCCGGGCCGGGGGGGCACGAGCAGGGTGCCGAAGCTCGTCGCAGTCCCATCCCTCATCCCGGCCCAGAAGCGGAACGACCAGGCAGGAGCGGCGCGGGACCGCCACGACACCGGCCGCTGACAGGCCGCCAGCCCGCCGGACAACCACGCGCCGAACGCCGTCGAATCAGTAGGGCGACGGGCATTTCGACGGGCACACACCCGAATGATCACCGACCACCGGGGGGCACCGCCCACAATCAAGAATGTGGGTTCACATCTCGTCACGCCGGTCACTCACCCACAGAGCAATCTGCGATAACGTTTTGATCATGCCCAGGAGCTACCCGGCCGCTAGAATCGACTAATCACCGGCGGGCCGATATAAATTGTCGAGATCGTGATTCATGGAGGAATCACAATCTCGCCGATCGCGCCGCAAACGCTGGGCCTACCCACCGATCAAATTGCATCTCACTTGAGGGGAGGGTCATGTCCGCCACCAACCCGCACCCGGTCCCGAACGAGGACCCGGAGCAGCACATCGGGATGCAGACCCCGGATCCATGGCTAGACCCTGAGCAGACCGACTGGCCAGTTGTGGAGGTGAACATCGATGGCATGGATGGTGGTACCGAACCTGAATGAAGCTCGTGATCAACTCAACAAGCGATTCCCCAAGCGGGACACCAGGTCAGACGGCTCGATCGGCGACACCTCCCACCAGAGCTCCCCATCGAGCCACAACCCGGACCGGACCGGTCGGGCGGAGTATCGCGACGGCGACAACCTCGACGAGGTACGGGCCCGAGACTTCGACGCCGACCTGCACGACCCGCACGGGGTCACGATGGAACAGGTCGTGCAGCTGTGGGTGACACTCGCCCGCTCCGGCGCCCTGTGGTGGGTGCGGTACATCATCTACAGAGGCCGGATCTGGCACCGCCGGCACAATTTCACGACCCACACCTACACCGGCTCGAACCGGCACACGACCCACTGCCACGTGAACTCTGACTTCACCCAGGCCGCCGACACGGTGCGCGGCACGAACTGGCGGCTCGACCAGCTCGGCAAACCGGGAGCGGTCAAGCCCGAAAAGCCGGCCCCGGTCCGACCCGCACCGGGGCCAGCGGTGTCATTCCCGCTGCCGAGCGGCTACTACTTTGGCTCCCGTAGCGGAGGAGATCGGTCGGTGTCAGGGTACTACCGCCGAAAATTCAACGGAAAATCGGACCGACAGTGGCTGGCAATGTGGACCACACAGCTCACCCGCCGAGGCTGGCCCGCGGGCAAGGGAAAGCGGTACCTCCGCCGGAACGGCCACGACGGCACGTATGGCCCGGAGCACCGAGAGCTGATCAAAGCGTTCCAGGCGGATCAGGGCCTCAGCAGAGACGGGCTACTGGGCCGCAAGACGTGGGACGCCGCCTACCGCAACCCGATTCGGTGATCATCCGGCCGGTCGGGGCGCGCCACAGCACGGCGCTGGTCACCGCCCGCGCGGTGAGGAACGACAGCGCAGGATCGGACGCGGCCTTCGGTCATCGCCAAGGTGGCTGGAACGAAGTTCCGCCCCACCGCGTGCTCGCGGTGGGGCGGAACCCTGGGTGCTCTGCGCGGAGTGTCAGCCGGCGCAGCCGGGGACGTCCACGCAGTTGTTGGGTCGGTTCTTGACGACCACGGTGCCGGTGGCGGTGTTCAGCTCCACCGTGCCGAGGGTGTTGAAGATGCCCCCGCCATCGGTGACCGCAATGTTCTTGACCACCTGCGTCGCGAAGAGCGTCAACGTGCCGGAGTTGAAGATGCCGCCGCCCTCGTTGGCCTGGTTTCCGATGACCTTGGTGTTTCGCAACACGGCTACTCCCGAGTTGTCGATCCCTCCACCGATGTCGAAGGCGGTGTTGTTCTTGATGAGGCTGTCCTCGATGACAGCGATGGTGTCCAGCACTTCGGCACCTTCCACGAACAAGCCACCGGCGACACCCGTCAGCGCGGAGTTGTCGGTGAGGCTGACCTTTCGCAGCGTCAACTGCCCGCCTTCGCCGACGCGGATACCGCCACCGTTTCCACTGGCGGTGTTCTTCGCGACCCTGGTGCCGGTCAGCCCACCAATTCCGCCAAGTTGATACCACCCTCCGCCCGCGGAGGCCTGGTTGCTGGAGATACTGCCACCCTTGACGGTGACGGTGCTACCGCTCTGGTAGATACCCCCGCCGCTGTCGGCGATGTTGTTGTCAATGTGCGACTTGACGATCTCCAAGAGGCCGGTGCTGAAGATCCCACCGCCTTGCTCGCTGGTGGTGTTCCGGTCGACCGTGGAGTGCTTGACCCGGGTGACGCCCAGGTTGGCGATGCCACCGCCGTCGCCATCACCCTGGACGATGTTGCGGGTGATGACGCTGTGATTGGTGGTCAACGCTCCCCCGGCGTTGACAAGGACTCCCCCACCGTTGCCGTCGGTCTGTCCACCGGTCACCTTCAGGTGGTTGAGGGTGAGGTCACCACCGGTGTTGACGATGAAGATCCGGAAATCGTCGACGGCGGCGGCGCGTTCGATCGTGGTGTTCTTGCCGCCGTTGAGGGTGATCGGGGTCATGATCGCGGGTAACCCGGCACCGTCGATGTCGGCGGTCAGCAGGTAGGTGCAGTCCTTCGCCAGGTCGAACACGCCACCGCCGGTGGCGTTGGCGGACGTGATAGCCGCGATCAGCAGATCGGCGTCGCAGGGGACCGGCGTGCCCTTCGGCGTAACCTTCTTCCCCTTGCCCCTGTCGCCCTTGCTTCTGTCGTCATGCGTGGACTTGCCGTTGTCCCGGCGGCTGTCCCCAGGCTGGGTTTCGGCGCTGGTGGCGGCGCGTCCGGCAGCGCCGACGGCCGGAGCCGTCGCGACGCCGACGGTGGTGAGGGCCAGCCCGGCTACCCCGGCCAGGCTGACCGTCCACCAGCGCGACCGCGCCCGGCGATCGCCTGAGCGGTCGGCCCCGGTTTCGTGGGTGTGATGCTGCTGGTTCATCGCGGTGTCGATGTCCTTCCCCCCGTGAACGGCGAGGAAGGGCCGACCCAGGTCAGCTTCCTCGGCTACCAGGCAGGCGGTAGCAGCCATCTCAGACGCTAAACCGACACTGACCCCAACCGAACATGAATCCGAAAAAACTCCTAAAACAGACAAGGGTGTGCGGTGCGTGGCCGGCGCCCGCCCGTGGTCCGGCCTCCGGCCACAGGCCCCTTCGTGACCTGGCCCACCTGATTACAGGACCAAATGCCCTGTCGCCTCCGGCCGGGCAGACCACAGGATTGCCAGTGCCGACAGGCTGGCTGAAGGGCAGGAAACAGGTGGAACTTCCGATCATCATTCAGGGCGGGATGGGCGTCGGTGTCTCCAGCTGGCGGCTGGCCGCCGCCGTATCCGCCGCCGGCCAGCTCGGGGTGGTGTCCGGGGTAGCACTCGACGCGTCACTGGCCCGCCGGCTACAGCTCGGCGACGAGGACGGCACGCTCCGGCAGGCGCTGAGCGCATTCCCCGCGCCGGAGGTCGCCCAACGGGTGCTGGACCGCTACTTCGTACCGGGGGGAATCCCCGCCGACAAGCCGTTCCGACCGGCACCACTGCTGAGCATGCGGCCCCGACGACACGCGAACGAGCTGGCCGTGGTCGCCAACTTCGTCGAGGTCTACCTGGCCAAGCAGGGCCACAGCGGCGTCGTCGGCATCAACTACCTGGAGAAGATCCAGCTCGCCACCCCCGCCGCGGTGTACGGAGCGATGCTGGCCGGGATCGACTACATCCTGATGGGTGCCGGCCTACCCAGTGAGATCCCGTCCCTGATCGACGCCCTGACCCACCACCGGCCGGTCCAGTTGCCCGTCGCCGTCGAGGGCAGCCCGGCGGGGGAAGCCCACACCGTCGCCTTCAACCCGCCTGATGTGACCGGCGAGCAACTACCGCCCCTCCCACGGCCGCGGTTCCTGGCCATCGTCTCCGCCGCGTCCCTGGTCAGCTACCTTGCCCGCAGCCCCCGTACCTGCCCCGACGGTTTCGTCCTCGAAGGGCCCACCGCGGGCGGCCACTCCGCTCGGCCACGCGGCAAGATGGTCCTCAACGATAACGGCGAACCCGTCTACGGCGAGCGGGACCGGATCGACCTGGCCAAGGTAGCCGCAGCCGGGCTGCCGTTCTGGGTCGCGGGCGGGCAGGCCGACCCGCGGCGGGTGGCCGCCGTCCAGGCGGCCGGAGCCACCGGTGTTCAGGTCGGCACCGCCTTCGCCCTCTGCCACGAATCCGGAATCAACCCCCAGCTACGGCGCCAGCTGCTCCAGCGGGCCACCGACGGGCGGCTCACGGTCCAGAACGATCCGGCCGCCTCCCCGACCGGTTTCCCCTTCAAGATCGCCCAGATGGAGGGGACCGCCGCCGAGGACGGTATCTACCAGGCCCGCGCTCGCCGGTGCGATCTGGGATATCTGCGCACCCCGTACCTGCGGCCGACCGGTCGGATTGGCTTCCGGTGCCCGGCCGAGCCGGTCGACGACTACATCCGCAAGGGCGGCGCGGCGGAGGACACCACGGGTAGCCGCTGCCTGTGCAACGGACTAATGGGCACGATCGGCCTGGGCCAGCGACGCGCCGACGACGGCACCGAGCCACCGATCATCACCATCGGCCAGGACATCGGCGTCCTCACCGAGCTGCACCGGCGATTCGGGGAGGACTACGCGGCCACCGACGTGCTCCACTATCTGCTCGCGGCAGCCCCTTCCGGTAGCTGACCGTACCGGCTCCGAGAACCTCCTCGGTGACGTCGCGTACCCAGTGGGCCTTGTCCTCGATCGACCAGTGGCTGCGGGTCCAGCCGGCGTGTTGTGCCGGTTTGGCCTGGTGTAATCGACAGCAGGCCAATAGTCAGGCACTGCCGTCGAGATTGACGACCTGGCCATCGAGGGTGTTGGCGGTAGCATCGGCTCGTGACACACCCCAGACCACGGACGAAGTTCCCGTTTCGGTCCAAATAAAGTGTTCTGTCAGGCTACCGGGGTGCGACTGTACCGCACCGCCGATCGTCTGGTGTGTCGTGGTTCCCGCGACGTGGATGCCGACTGTTTCTCCACCATATGTATACGCCCCGAACAAACTGCAGCTCGTGCAATTTCTCATCAGGAATCCTTCGGTACTGAACACCTCGGCGCCGCAGCTAGTAAGGGAAACAGCCCTGCATCCGAAAAGCGCGTAGCCGCGCCCGCCCTTGTCGCAGGCACACCCGGTCAGGGACGAATAGCTCACGGTGTCCAATTCGTAGCCGTTCTTAACATTCCCCAGGGCGTAGCAGGAATCGAACGCCAGAGAGGTCGCTGCCTTTACGATGGTACGGTCAGAATCCAAGTGGGCCTTTGTGACATAGAATCCGTCGCCGCCGTTATTGACGGACTGGACCCGGGTGACCCTCGACGCGATCGGCGCCCCGAGGTAGACGCCGCAGTCACCCCAATTTTTCACGACACAGTCTTCAATGGTAATGTTAGTTATATTTACGAAATCTTCGGGAGTCGATGGATTTGTGGCTGGAGTGAGGCGGATCCCAGAGCTGCCTGCAGCCCGGATGCCGATAAGGGTAATTCCAGCGATGACTACGTAGTTGATGCTGTACGCGCTGGTTGAACTGATGCCGTGGCTGGTACCGACTTGATAAATCTTGGTGGATCCGGCACCAGACCCAACCAATCTCTGGTTGCTGTGCATCACAATCGGAGCGTTGATATGGAAATCCCCGGGCATCAAAATCACCTGTGCGCCACCCGGTATTAGCGCGTCCTGGATAGCCCTACGATCGCTCTCGCCGCTGGTGTCTCCACTTGGCGCGAGCGCAACTAGCCCTGCCGCCGCGGCATGAGCAGGCGCCCCCTGGCCAAGGATCGCCGCACCGGCCGCCATGCCAACTCCCGCAAGGGGCCCGGCGATCATCCCTCGACGACTGAACGACGGCATTTCCTTCGGTGTCACATCGCTCCTATTCGTCTGTAGCCTACGGCGGAGGAACAACAAAGGCGACCGTCCATCGCACCCGTCCCACGTCGCATACGCTGCAGACTTCAATCAAACTATCGATTTAAAAGTTCGGGTGAACCCGAAATATCCACAGTATCATTTGCGCACCGCGTTACGCATGGAGCGGGTCTGAGGCCACCAACCCGAGTACCCAGGGCCCCACGGCGCCCGCTGGATCGTGACTGTCAAGGCCAACCAGCTCAACCTGCACACCCAACTCGCCGCCCCACCCTGGCGGGCCGTCCCCGACACCGCACGCGACACCGACCGCGGACACGGCCACCGCGAGGTCCGCACCTGCAAAATCCGGACAATCTCCACCGGGATCGATTTCCCGCACGCCGCCCAGGCCCTGCAGATCCGCCGCCGCAGACACCGCCTCGACCAACCGAAACGCTTCACCACCGAGACCGTCTACTCCGTCACCGACCTGCAAGTACACCGGGCCAAACCGGCACAACTCGCCGGCTGGACCCGCAGCCACTGATCGATCGAGAACAAGGCCCACTGGGTACGCGACGTCACCTACGACGAAGACCGATCCCCAATCCGCACCGGCACCGGACCACAGGTCATGGCTGCCCTCCGCAACGCCGCCATCGGCGCACTCCATACCGTCGGCATCACCAGTATCTCCGCCACAAACCGCCATCACGCCCGCGACAGCACTCGCCCGTTGGCACTACTCGGCATCACCTGACATCTTTGCCGGGGCCCTGCGGCCCCGGGCCGACAGCAGACACGAGATGATGGCGAACGCCCGCAAGGTGATCCGCCAGAGTGCCCGTCAGGGCCGCCGTCGGCGATCCGGCAGCCTCCGTGGAAAAGGTGGCGGTGACAGCGAGGGCCAGGCCCTCGACAGCGGCGCCGGCAACGAATCCGGCGGCGCGCCGTAGCTCTGGTGAGCCATCGCACGACGGAGCCCCGCCCCTACCGCATCCGGCAGGAGCGGGGCCCGGGTGAACTTTGACCCACGCAGGGTCGCTAGCCGGCGCAGCCGGGAACATTCACGCAGTTATTCGGACGGTTACTGATAACGGTGGTGCCGGTGGCCGTGTTCAGGGTGACGGTCCCACCCACGTCGTTGACGATGCCCCCGCCGTCGGTCACGGCAAGGTTGTCGGTGACCGTCGAGGCGAAGAAGGTCAGCGTCGCTGCCGCGAGATTCTGGACACCGGCGCCCGTGTCGGCCTGGTTCCCGTCGAGCTTGGTGCCGGTCACCGTGGTCATGCCAGCGTTATAGATGCCGCCGCCCTGGGCGCCGGCGGTGTTGTCGACGATGCGGCTGCCCGTGATGTCGGCCGTGGACTCCTCGTCGACAATGAGGCCGGCACCGGTTTCGGCGGTGTTGCCGGCGAGGACGACTTTCTGCAGCGTCAACTGACCCAGCAGGAAGACACCTCCACCAGCATCGGCAGCGGAGTTATTCTTGATGTGGCTACCGGTTACCGAGCCGATTCCGCCATCAACGATGAAGAGACCAGCTCCCTGATCGGACCAGTTGCCGGAGATGGAGCTCTTGGAAACCTCGACCGTTCCTGCCGTGCTCCCCATACCGCCTCCCGCGAGGGTGCCGGTGTTCGCCTTGACCTCAGACTCGTTGACGGTTAGTAAGCCCGTGTTGTAGATGCCGCCCCCTTCCAGCGGGGCAGTGTTACGGCTGACGATCGAGCGCTTGACGGTGGTGGTCCCGTTGTTGGCGATGCCGCCACCATTACCGCCGGCGATGTTGCGGGTGACTGCGCTGTGGCTGACTGTCAAACCCCCGCCCGCGTTGACCAGGATGCCGCCCCCGTCGGTACCCGCCGTGGTGGTCTGACCGCCGATGATCTTCAGGTGGTGGAGGGCGAGGTCGCCACCGGAGTCGACGGTGAAGATCCGGAACTGGTCGGCGGCGGTGGTGGCGCGTTCGATCGTGGTGTTCTTGCCGCCGTTGAGGGTGATCGGGGTGATGATCGTGGGCAGACCGGCACCGTCGATGTCGGCGGTGAGCAGGTAGGTGCACTCCTTGGCCAAGTCGAACACACCGCCGCCCGCAGCGTTGGCGGACGTGATCGCCGCGATCAACGCATCCGCGTCACACGCGACGGGAGTGCCGGTGCCGACTCCGTCCCGGCCGGGCGCGATGGGCCCGGAGCCCGCATCGGTCGCCGCGGTGGATCCCGGCACGGGCTGGTTCGGTTGAGCGTGTGCGGCGGTGGCCAGAACGGCCGTGGTAAACGCCAGGCCGGTCAACCCCGCCATCCCGACGGCCCACCACCGTGGGGGCCGCCTATCTGTGCGGGTAGAGCTGTAGGCATGTCGATGAGTTGGCATTGCGGTCTCGATGTCCTTCCCCGTGAACGGCGAGGAACCCACCACCGCAAGGGACACGAGGGTGGCGTGTTCCTCAGCTACCAGACAGGCGGTAGCGGCCCGCCCTCGAGCTAAACCGACATCAGGCCCATAGGACAGCTAACGCGAAGAAAATACGCGAAAGAAGCTCCCATATTGCTACCGGCGAGTTGGATCTCCTCGAGCCGCTGGAGCTGATGGCCGTTCTGGTCGAAGTTGCTCGGGTCAAGCCACCGTTCGTTCCTGGCACGAATCGCTGGCCACTCCGTATCGAGCATGGAGTACCAGTCGGTGTCCCGGTTCCCGCCCCGGACGATCACGTGCTGGCGGAACCGCCCCTCGTAGGTGAAGCCGAGCCGCTGCGCGGCTCGACCCGACGGCTCGTTGCGGCTGTCGCACTTCCACTCCACCCGGCGATACCCCAGTCGCTGGAAGACGTAACGGAGCATCAGATGGATCGCTTCGGTCGCGGCGGTCGACCGCCGCCTTTGACCGCCCCCACAGGACCCCGGAGATTTCGACTACACCCGCGTCCGGCAAGCAGGAGGAGAAAGTGGCAAGCCCGGATGCGCGGTCACCCGCAGGAACGAACGCAAGGAGGTGCACTCAGCGTGCTCCGCGAGGGGACGCAATACCCGCTCCTCGAACTCCGCGATGTTCTCTGGCTGGGGCACGGGCCGATAGATCCACAACGCCCCGCTTCCTGGTCCACAAACCGCAGCGAATAGGGCATCTGCGTGACGCAGACTGATCGGTTCCGCCGTCACGTACCGTCCTGCCAGCGTTCCGCGTCCTGGCAGTGGACGGGTTGACCAGTGCGGAGCCGGCGCACCAATCTGCTGGCCGTACCGGTTTCCCTCCATGCCGTGAACCATAGGCACACCGCGCGACTGGGGCTCACCGCCCAGCACCAGCACCAGCACGCAAGCGAACGACGAGCATCCAGCACACCAGTAGCGCCGCACCCGCAGCACCGAGGAGGACAGCGAATGGCGCTGCGACATCAGCCACGCTGACCCACCCCGGCACCCCGGCGTCGTGGACGACACCCAGACGTTTCGGATCACTGCCGTCGTTCGGCGGGGCTACCGCCCAGCCACCACCGCACATGGCGAGCATCCCGCAGACCAGCCCGATAAACCCGGGGGACCGCGATCCAGCCAGCCTCGCCCGCCTTGCCGCAATCCACAACACCGGCACCAGCACGACCGTCAAAATCAACTGAAAGTACGCGAAGGCCAACTCATACAAAGCAGCAATCGACCCGTTCATGCTACGGCCGTAGTTCATAAGCTCATCGAAGTTGCGAAGATCCCAGATCGTTACCCCCGCATTGATCAGCAGCCCGGCACTGAGCACACCGATGGGGAGCGGCAACCAGGTGAGCTGCCGTCGATGCGGGGGTAGCTGCCGTCGATGTGGAGGTAGGCGAGGGTCGATTGTCACCGCAGCAACGTACAGAACCGTGTCCTGCATGACCGAATCCAGCCAAAAATTCGACTAATCATCGCCAGCGTGCTGCGATGTCGTGAAATCGGGCATCGGGGCGAAGTTGAAGCGAAGGTCCTCTTAGTTCAGGGTGGGCCGGCATGCCAACGAGCTCACCTGAGTGTCGGGCTGCTCACGCGGAGCGCCCGATTCCTACTGCCTCCGACCGACGTGAAACTGATCACGACAGGTCCCGTCGAGATGCTCGGTCGGTGAGACCCGGGGCCCACGCTCATGCTGGCTACCCTGTCCTCAATGGCAGCGGGCTTGGCATGGGGGCGATGTGAGCGCAGCGCGCGGGAGGCGGGAGTGGATCCTCGACACCCTGCTCTGGGCCACGCTCAGCATGCCGGTTGCCTACAACCAGATCAGCCGCTCTCCCGTACGGGTCCCTCCGACAATCTGTCGCAGCTGGCCGACCGAGCCGTCTACCGACCGTCCAGGAGACCCTCACCAACGCCACCCGACACGCGCCCGAAGCGGCCGTGCACATCACCCTCCGACACACCGCGGACGCCACCACAGCCAAGGTGGTCAACGATCCGCCGCCGGCCAGGCTGCTGCCCGACGCGCGGCAACCAGACCGGATCGGGCCCCTGGCCACCCGCTGCACGGCCAGCCCACCAGGATCGTTGCCAGATCCGAGGCGTCGGACGAGATCGTTCGTTCGGTAGCCAGTATCTGTTGTTGCGCGGTCTCGTCAAAGATCACGCGAGGAACGATTTGGCGGTACCGGTGGCAGGTGCATCGATACGACATTCGTACGGCTGGCGCGGTGGCGGACCTTCTGCCGGACCACACCATCGAGGTCGCCGGCCAGATGCTACTTGTCTGGCGCCGGGGTCGGCGAGGTCCTCAACCTGCGCCGCGGCTGCGTGAGCCTCGACTTCAGCACCGGAATCTGGATGATGCACGGTCTCTACTTCAAGGGCGCCGAGGACGAGGACGGCAACAAGATCCCCGAGGACCTACCCCGGCCGGAGCCCGGGGTCGTCACCGAGCCCGCCGCCCAAGCGGCGACCCAAATCAGGGCGTTAGTCAGATGTCATTGAGGTCAAACACGCCAAGAATATTGCTGCCATAGGCGAACGAATACAAGCTCGCCTCGACGACAACGAGACCACGAAACATTCCGGTATCATCGACGATCTGCAGGGCCGGCTTGAGGTGTCCAGCATAGGGCGAACCGCCACCGATACAATGGTCCGCGTTGACGCTGTATAACTGGTGATTGTAGTACATCTTCCGGTCCGCACCACTCCCGGCCAGGTAAATCTTGTTACTTGGCACCGTCGCACCGGCATCGTCCTGCGTGACCGTCGAGAGGTTTATGCAGTTCATACTGCACAGGCGGATTGGATTGTAGTCGTCGGGCCAGTGGACCTTTTGCGACATCGCCGGGAACTCTGTGATCCTGCCGTAGTTGTTCTCTACCCCAGGGCCGGAGTATGTGCCATGAAGGTTGTAGATGTCGGTGACACTGACGCCCGTCCTGAAGTTCGTCGCACTCCCCCAACCAAAGCCGCGATTGGCGGTCGGATGGCTCGCCAAGTCGACCTTTGTGACCGTGGCCATGTTCGTAAATTTCCACCGCTCGGTCTGGGAGTTGGTCGTCCACTGGACGGTTAAATCGTTGCCAGACACCGACCAAGTGCCATACAACTGCTTAGGCGCGGCCTCGAATCCAGCGGCCGTATAGACCGGGCAGGCGTGAACGCGTCCCGACGTGGTGAGTCCGGTCGCCGCTCGGCCTACCAGGGTCTTTGCATTCCACGCCCAGTAGTCCGCCCGGGCAGTACCGTCGGGCCGGAGGCTGTATTCGGCCAAGCGAACGAAGGACTCGGTGCCCACGTTCCGCATCAAGGCCACGGTGTAGTTGGCGCGCCCACCTGGCGGAACCGACACAGCGTGTGCAGGCGTGGGAGCAAAGGTCAACACCGCCACCGCGGCCAGCAGCATCACCCTCAGACGAGACCAGCAGGAGCGCCTGCCCCGATCCAGATCACCACAACACCCTCCGTACTTTTGACTAACAGTCCTACGCAAGTAGCCAGCAGCAGCGCGGCGGCCGACAGCCCGGCGGCAGCAAGCTCTACGCAAGGTCAACAACTTAGCCTATCTGGCGTCGGCGGACCCATCAGCGGCCCGCATGCACAGGCGTAGCGCTGGCTTCGCGGCAATTCAACGTTCACGGCGATGCCGGCTTCGGCACGGCGGGCAGGGTCTTCCCGCCAGCCGCGGTCCGTGCGTGCGGCAGGACTCCTGCACGATCCAGAGCGACGCCGACCGTCCGCAAGAGGAAGTCCACTTACCCCCAGACAAGGAGACAAACATATCCGAGGCCCAAAGCCAACAACACAGTTGTTGCTCAAATATGGCCTATGCAGGGGAGCTGAGCTGCGCAATCTCCATAGAAGATGTCACACAGAACTGGCGGAAGAACCTCGTTCAACGTCCCGAACGCTGGGCACTCATCCACCTCACCCGGAAAGGCGCCCCGGAGACACCGCCTCGGCCAAAGACCGAGTTCTACGGCACCATCCACACTCTCGTGCAGGCCCTCCAAGAGACAGCCTGAACATCGGGAACACAAACTCGTCTAGCCCAGACCTGTCACCCACGTACCGGAGCAACGTCCTCCGGTACGGGAAGGCACTCCGCCAGCAGGGCCACGATGTCGAGCCAGGCCCGCTGCGCGTGCCGCTGGTGGTAGCCGACGCCGGGAAGCACAGTCTGGTCGGCTCCCATCGGTGGGTGGTGGAAGGCGTGCAGGGCGCCGCCGTAGACAACGAGACGCCAATCGACGTCCGCGGCCTGCATCTCGGCGGCAAATGCGTCCCGTTGGGCCGGCGATACGATCGGGTCCTCCGACCCGACCCCAGCCCACACCGGGCAGCGAATGTGCGCCGCCTCGCCCGGCCGGCCGGTGGTCATTGCGTTAATCGTTGCGATCCCGCGCAGATTGGCGGCGGCTCGGCCGAGTTCCAGCACGATGGCTCCCCCGGTGCCGTAGCCGATGGCGGCAATCCGCTCCGGGTCGGTCCGTGGTTCGGCGCGCAGCACGTCAAGCGCTGCGTGGCCGATGCCCCGCATCCGGTCGGGGTCAGCGAGCAGCGGAGTAAGGCGTGCCAGCATCTCCTGGGGGTCGGTGAACCAGCGTCCGCCGTGAATGTCGAAGGCCAGCGCCACGTACCCCAACTCCGCGAGGGCGTCGGCCCGGCGGCGCTGAAAGTCGTTGAGCCCCGGCCCCTCGGGTCCGACCAGGACCGCTGGCCGGCGGTCGACGCCGACGGGCAGGGCGAGGTGCCCGATCATCGTCAGGCCGTCGGCCGGGTACTCGACCGAACTCGTCGTGATGGACGTCATAAAGCCGGACTATAGCGATCGTCGAGACCGGTCCGGCAGATGTTTTCGCCACTGGCAGATCCGCCGAGACCAAGAAGGAAGCCCCTCCTCCTCCGGTACGCACAACGCTGCTCAGCTCAGGACGTGCTGGAGGTAGCGTGCTGTCTTGGTGTCGGCAGTGACCAGATCTGCTGGTGTGCCGGTGGCGACCACTCGGCCACCGGCAGGGCCGGCTCCCGGGCCCAGGTCGATGATCCAATCGGCGCGTGCAGCGAGGTGGAGGTCGTGCTCCGCCACCACCACGGTGTTGCCGGCGTCGATGAGGACGTCGAGGGCTTCGACGAGGCGCTGGACGTCGGCGGGGTGCAGGCCCGTCACCGGCTCGTCCAGGACGACCAGGCCGCGTTTGCGGCCCCGGTTGCCTCGTTGGATCGTGGTAGCTAGTTTGAGGCGCTGTGCTTCGCCGCCGGAGAGGTCGGTCGCGCTCTGGCCGAGGGTGACGTAGCCGAGGCCCACCTGGCGCAGGGCGTGGAGTGTGGCGCCCAGGGAGTCGGGGTCGGTGAAGAACTCCGCGGCTTCGTCGACGGTCAGGTCGAGTACCGCGTCGATGGAGAGGCCTTGGTACTCGACGTCCAGGACCTGCTGGGTGAAGCGGCGGCCCGCGCAGGTGGTGCAGGTGACCCAGACGTCTGGCAGGAAGTGCATGTCGACGAGTTTGCGGCCGTGGCCGGAGCAGTCCACGCAGCGGCCACCGGCGGTGTTGAAGGAGAATGTGGAAGCATTCAGCTCGGCTTTGCGGGCGTGGTCTGTGGAGGCGAACAGGGTGCGGATCGCGTCGAAGGCCTTGCTGTAGGTGGCGGGGTTCGACCTCGGGGTGCGGCCGATGGGGTCCTGGTCGACGACGGCCACCCAGGCGACGGGTGCTGTGTCGTCGGCTTCGACGGCGGAGGCGAACGCGTGCAGCAGGCTGCTCTTGCCGCTGCCGCTCGGGCCTGTCAGGCAGGTGAGTCTGCCCTGGGGCACCCGTACTTCCGCGACGTCGACGTTGTGGTTGCTGATGTCGCGGACGGTGAGCCAACGGGCTGAATCGGCGTCTCGGGTCTTGCGTTCGACGCGTCGTTTTCGGCCGGAGAGGTAGGCCGCGGTCGGTGAGGTCTCGTGGTGGGCCGCTTCGACCGGTGGTGCGGAGATGAGGAGGTGACCACCGTCGCGGCCGGCTCCCGGTCCGATGTCGACGACCCAGTCGCAGGCCTTGACGATCTCCGGGTCGTGTTCGACGAGCAGCACGCTATTGCCGTTGTCCCGCAGCGCCTTCAGCATGTCGAGGACATCTGCCTTGTCTGCGGGGTGCAGGCCGGAGGTGGGTTCGTCCAGGACGAACGTGATGCCTTCAAGCGGAGTGCTGAGCTGCGCTGCGAGGCGTGCGCGTTGCAGCTCGCCGCCGGAGAGGGTCGAGGCCTCGCGGCTCAGTTGCAGGTGGGACAGGCCGGTGCGGTGCAGGACGGTCAGGCGGGCGCCCAGTTCGCGCAGCAGCGGGAGGCCGACCGCGCGATCCTGGTCGCCGAGTTCGGCTTCGGCCTCGTGCACCCAGTCGATGAGGTCTGTGCCGGTAAGTGTGATCAGTTCCGGATAGGTGCGACCGCCGACGGTGACGGTGCGGGCCGCCTCGCCGAACCCACTGCCAGCGCATTCCTGGCAGGGCGTCATGCGCATGTACCGCTGGTAGCGCTGCTTGCTCGTCTCGCTGCCCGCGTTGGCGAACACGCGCTCCACCTCGGCGAGGGCGCCGCGCATCGGCTGGCTGCTGCTGTAGGTCCACTCGGTGCCGGTGGCCCGGCTCGGAATGGTGACGCTGGTGTCGATGACCTGCTCACCGGTGCCGTGCAGGACCGCGTGCTGGAAAGTCGCTGGCAGGTCGCGCCAAGGCACGGACAGATCGACGCGGTGCAACTCGGCGAGGGCGGGAATGAACGAGTGCTCGCCGGAGCGCCACTTCGCGAACCAATGCGAACCCCCTGAGAACAGGGGAAGTTCAGGATTGTTGATGATCAGCTCCGCGTCGGCGCGCACGGCACCGCCCGCTCCGTGGCACACCGGGCAGGCTCCCTCGGGGCTGAACCTGTCGAAGCTGGTCGTCGCGAGCTCGGCGCCGGTGCGGAGCGCGGGCAGGCGTGAGTAGACCAGGCCCAGGTACGCGTCCATGCCGGTGACGGTGGCCATGGTGGAACGAGAATTGTTGTTTCGTCGGCGCTGGTCGACCGCGAGCGTCGCGCCGAGGCCGGTGATGCGGTCGACCTCGGGCCGGTCGCGCTGGCCGAGGTAGCGCCGCACGAACGGCGAGATGCCCTCGAGGTAGCGCAGTTGTGCCTCGGCGTGCACTGTGTCGACCGCCAGCGAGGTCTTCCCGCTGCCGCTGACGCCGGTGAACGCCACCAGCTTTCCGCGCGGGATTCGCACGCTAATGTCGCGCAGGTTGTGGGTCCGGGCACCGGTGACTTCGATCCAGCCGTGGTCGTCGTGACGCCGCACGTCGTTCGCTCCGTTCACCTCGCTACGAAGAAAGGGTTGAGCAGGAACGCGACATCGCGCCGCACCCACTCCGAGAGCTCGCCGTCACCGAGGATCGCCCACATGATCAGCGCGCCGTTGTACGCCGTCTGCACCGCCCTGGCAAGACCGTCCACATCGCACTCGACGAGCTCACCCTGCTCAACGGCCCGCTCCAGCAGCGACGCGATGCCCGTGCGCATCGACTGGGCGAACCTCACGGCGTGGTAGTGCAGTGCGTCGTCGCTGAGGTCGAGATGCAGGAACGCCACGTGGTTGGCCATCTCCGCGGGGCTGTCCACGTCGCTGCTGAGCGCCGCGATGAATGCGTAGAGGGCTTCGAGCGGCGACTCGTACTTGGCGACGATCTCGGTGAAGAACTCGTCGACCTTGGACGCCTCGTACTCGTTGATCGCGACCAGCAGGTCGTGCTTGGACCCGAACCGCTTGACCAGCGTGGCCGCCGAGATTCCGAGGTCGGATGCCACGTCGTTGAGCGTGACGCGGAGCGGGCCGATGCGGGCCAGCGTGCGGGACGCGCTGATGAAGATCTGCTCGTTGGTGACGGACATCGGTCGCGGGCTCATGGCACGGATAGTACCCGATAAGTGAATTGACGTTTACTAACGCCGCGTCGCGTGATCATCTGACCTCCCGCCACAGCACTGAGATGACAGAAGCCTCCTCATGGCCGCGCCTCTGCGCTGCCAGAGCCGGCTTGACGGCAGTCGGCCGTTCGAGGAGCCGACGCACCAGCAGTTGCATGCCGGTAGTCGCCGGGATGCGGTTCATCGCGCGGACGCCAGGGTCTGCTGCACCGATAGGTGACAGTTTCAGTCACGCGGCCTGACTTGCCGGTGGAGTCATGCCTCTTCGCCGAACCCCGCGGCCGCCCCTGGGGCTATCCGGCCGTCTATGACCTGGTCAGACGGCTCCGGAATGTCGGCGACGCCTGAAATTCAGCCGCCGCCGACACAGGAAGACCACTGGGATCGCTTTTGCACCTCACCACCTGGCTGCTTCGCCGCGGGGCCGGGATGGAGATGGTGAAGGAGTGCCTCGGGCGGACGCTGGAGGCGGCAGGCTGGTTCACTGGCCGGGAGGTCCGGCTGTGACCTTCCCCGCCAAGAAGGCACCGGGACGGACGAGGCTGCTTGAGCAGCTCATGGCCGTCGTTCGATCCGAGTTCCGCACCGGGATCTACGTCCCCGCTCCGGGCGACCCCTCTTCATCGCCGACGAGTGCGCGGTCACGGACTGCGACCGGACGGCAGCGTCGGCCAGGCGCGGACTCTGCAACGCCCACGACATCCGGTTCCGCAAGCGCGGCCGCCCACCGATGACGGACTTCCTCGCCGAACCCGGCCCCCCCCGGTCCGAGGCCGCAGATCGCTGGCCGCGATGGCGTCCCGGGCTGGCGAGTTGAGACGTAGAACCTTTCTCAACGGCACGGGAGCCCTGTCCGTTGCGCCAACCCTGAGGTCACCCTTCCGGGGCCCGCCTGAAAACGCTCACCGATAAGTGGTACGGCGCGGTTCTCGACATGGAGAACCTGGTTCTCGTCGATGTGCAGGCGGAAGTTGTTGGCCTTCACTCGCAGGCTGGTCAGCCGGGCATTGAAGTCGTCTCTGACGATCGGCGCGCGAATCCAGTCCGCGCGCGAATCGGTGCATATCGGCGCTGGTGAAGCAGGGTCGACCACAAGTAGTCGAAACACCCTCAGATCGCGATACAGCGCCCGCTTCTCCTGCCCTTTCGGCCAGCGGATCACTTTGACCTCGTTGGCATCCATGTTCAGAAGCCTCCCAGGCTGGATGTTCGTCTTGTATCTCTCTCCGGTTCATTCGATACGCACAGGAGTAGTGATCGTTTGGCGTTACAAGGCTGTGTTCAGTTTTCGGCACTCGCCGCAAGGGGTGCCGGAGCCGATCCGATGTAGCTGCGCCGCGGTACGAGGAACGTGGCAAGGCCTGCCAGCACGTACATGACCACCGCGGCGACGAAGGCGACGTGGTAGTGGTCGAGCAGCCGCACGGGTGTGTCGTCGGCGGTCACCGGAACGATCGCCGCTGCCATGGTGACCGCCACCGTGAGACCCAGCACCGGGCCCACCTGTTCGGAGGTATTGATCAGGCCGGCCGCGAGCCCCTGCTTTCGTTCCGGCAGCCCGCGCGTCGCCACGATGATCACGGGAGCCTCGATGAACGCCGCGCCGACGCCGATCAGCAGCAGGGGTGGGAAGATCCACGCCAGGTAGGAGCCGTCGCCGGGCGCGAACACGAACCACAGCGAACCGGCCGCGCCACCTGCTGTGCCCATCAGAAGCAGTGCTCGCGCACCCACCTTCTCCATCAACCCCGCCACCCTGGTCGCGATCACCGCCATCACCAGCGTGATCGGCAGGTAGGCCAGGCCGGCGTCCGTGGCTGAGTAGCCAAGCACACGCATCATGTAGAAGGTCACGTAGAACATGACGCCGAGGTTGGCGGCGGTGGACAGCAGGTTGATCACATTGCCCGCCCGAACCCCAGGTTCGGCGAACACCGCCAACGGCACGAGCGGGTCGCTGTGCCTGCGCTCCACGGCCACGAAGGCTGCCAGCAACACCATCGTCGCGGCCACGCTCATCGTCATCACCAGGGTGCTTGACCCGTGCTCGACCCTCGTCAGCGTAAACACGAGCATCCCGAGCCAGCCGGTGAGCGTGAGCGCACCGAGCACGTCCGGCGACACCCGCTGCTCCGGCCGGGTGCGCGGCAAAAGCGATGCCACGGCGAGTCCGGCCACGAGCCCGATCGGCAGGTTGAGCAAGAAGATCCAGCGCCACCCGAATGCATCGGTCACGAGTCCGCCCACGACCTGGCCGAGCGCCGCCCCCGCGAGACCGGTGAAGCTCCACCACGCGACAGCCCGGTTGCGCCCGGAGCCGGTGGTGCTGACGAGGTTGAGCAGGGCCAGGGCGGTGGGGGAGACCATCGCCGCGCCCACGCCCTGAACAGCCCTGGCCGCGAACAACTCGGTACCGCTCGTCGCAAAGCCGCACCACACCGACGCGGCCACGAACACCCCGAGGCCGACCAGCAGCAACCGCCGCGGTCCGAACAGGTCGCCGAGTCGCCCGGACAGGGCGAGCAGACTGCCGAATGTCAGCATGTAGGCGCTGGCCACCCACTGCGTGTCCGCAGCGTCTATCTTCAGGTCCACCTGGATGACGGGCACTGCGACGCCGAGCACCGTCATATCGAGGATCAGCAGCATCTGGACCAGGCACAACGTTGCGATGGCAGCGAAAGGTGGCTGGCTTGTCGCCTCTGGCCTCTGGTTCAGTTCGGTCACGTTCGGTCTACCTCCATGGGGTGTGTCGCAGTCCCCACTGAGGGTAAATGAACGTGCATTTACCTATCAAATCGGGGCCCCGGAACTGGTCACGACATCTCCGCCAGCCTCGCTCGCAATCGCCCGCACCACAGCCATCCCGCTGGGCAATCGAGCCGTGGACGTGACGCGCAGACCAGCCGTCACCAACAGCCGCTCCACGTGCTCGACAGTCCGCTCCCTTCCGCCGGACCCACCGAACAGCGACATCATATAGAGATCCATCGAAGCCGCAGCCCGAGCCGCGGGTCCGGTCTCACCGGGTGCGGGCGCGGCGAGGTCGAGCACTGCCAGTTCGGCCCCGCCCCGCCAGTGCACGTCGGCCCGCCCGCAGGATCGCCACCGCCTGCTTGTTCCGCTCGGCGACGGGCGAGTTGGTGTCTTTCACTCCGTTGGCGAGGATGGCGTAACCGCTGGCGCAGCTGTAATAAATGCCCCCTGGGCCGTGGATGCAAGCGGCAAGAATCTACACACTTCTTACAGTGTCGAAGGCGAATACCTGACCCAGCATATCTCTACCGCTGGAGCGACCTTCCCGATCGCTGCAGATCCGAGCGTTAGCCGTGAAAGCTGGTGGCCGCTTACTTTTGTCGTCACGTTGAACCCCGCAGATCAACGAATTATTCTCTCTTCCGGCGGGGCGGCGGTCGGGGCTGCCGTTGGGGCGCTCATGTGTGCGTCTGGAGGGCCAGTGGCCGCCGTTTGCGCTGCAGCAGGCGCTCTAGTCATTACGGCTGTAGCAGAAGCGTTTAGGGAGTACGGCGTCCATGAGGGTTGCTACTGGAAGGCGCGCTGGACGCCAGGCGGCGTCCAAGACACTTGGCGGACCGGCACCTGCTGACGCTGGGCACGCCCTGCGCTGCACCGGTAGGGTGACTGGCATGCTGACACAAGAGCATAGTGTCACCTCGATGGCCCGCGCTGCGTTGTCCGTTGTCGCCGTCGCGATCCTGCTGGCCGGGGTAGCGAGCATAGCCGTAATTGCTGGTTCAGCTGGGACGGACCCGAATCTCGAAGTCGGGATACGGTTGGCCACCTTCATCGGCGCATTGCTGGTATTTGCTCGCTGCACGTACCGTCACATCAGCCGTGATTGGGGCTAGTCGTTGAATAGATCTAGGACTGGCGTCTTTTGGTTGAGCTGGATCGGATTCACGGCATTCTTCCTGTTACTGCAGGCTGTTTTCAACGACGCCACCGGAATCTTTGCAGCTGCCGTCAGCGCAATCGCCGCAATTCCAGTAGGGGTGATCTTGCATTACTCTTGGAATCGTGGAAAACGTAGCAACAACCAGTAGCGTGCGAGCCGTTAGGGGCGGATAATATTTTCCGCCCCTAACGGCGTGAGCTATCGTGGAATGATGATTTCGGCTGCTGGACGTCAATGGGGCACCGCCGCGCAGATCGCCGCCGCCCTTGGCCCCGACATCACCGCCGCCCGGGTCCGTGACTGGGCCCGCCGCTCCCGCCACGCCGGAGACCGGCTGCACGGCCTCCTGCCCGCCCACCACCTACCCGGGCAGGGGCGTGGCACCACCTGGTACCGCTACGACCAGGCCGCCCACGTGGAGATGCTCACCCGCACCACCGGTCGGGGCCGGGCGCGTGTCGAGTTGACGGCAGCCGCCTGACCGAGCGATCACGTTTCACACATCCACTGCATAGGCGGGGTGTGCCCAAAGCCCCGATATCATGCACATGTGTGGAACTTTCGTCGGCCGCCGACCGGTTTGAGCAGACGTGCTCGCTCGTTCGTCGGCGTTCACGGAGTGTGGCTCGATGCGCCGCCGGTGAGCCAGTTTCGAGGCGCATGGCAGAAGGCGCAGGTTCCTGACGAGGTCATCGACCGCGCCGAGGCGTATCGGGCCCGGTGGGGTGGTCTTGTGCTGCCGTCCGCGCCGGGCATGCCCGAAGATGCGGCGGGTCCACGGATGCTCAGCGGGGACACGCCGGAGTGGGAAGCCGCCTTTGCTCCCAAGGGGTGGTTTTTCGAGGCCGGTCCACAACGCACCGCTGTGCCGTATTCATTCCTGATCGGACCGGACGGCACGATCGGAATCGCCGGTGGCGACGATGGGCAGTGGATCCCGTTGTATCGCAGCATCGACGGGTGGGTTGAGGCCCTGGCTCTGGCATGGGCGGCGATGGACATCGCGGACACGGTCACCAGGCTGACCGGTTCGGCCGTCGACCAGCTCGACCTGAACACCATGCAACCGGTCGCAGAGGTTGGTGGCATCACCAACGGCTGGTGGTACCGGCCGGGTCTGCTCGCTGCCGTGTACGCGGGCGAGTCAGCGCTGTTCGCGAGGCCGGACTACCGCACCGCCTACCTGTACGCCGGCAACATCGATGAGCAGTGGTTGTAACCCAGGCCGGCGCGGCCCCGCCCTCCCGACCTGGGAGAGCGGGGCCGCCTTGTGTCACATGGTGGGCTGTCCGGAGCCCGGGCAGCGGGCTCGATCACCCATCGCCTGATGCGGCGGGCAGGACCGGCCGGGGCTCACACTGACGCGGGCTCCGCATGCGGAGCATTGAGACGATGCCATGACTGGACTCCCTGGGGGATCTGGTAGTCCGGATACGGGTCGGTCTCGGGCTCGGACGTGCCCCCGGATGCCGCAGTAGCGCGGAGGTAGATCACCGATCCGTCGCGGGCCGCGATGCGGATCGCGGCGGCGACCGGCACCTCCACGCCGGGCTGTTGGCACAGCTCCCATGAGGTAAACACCTCGGGCTGGGCGACATCCAGGAGTTGCTGGGCGAGCACGAGGATTCGGGCGGCGCGCTGCCGCGGCGGCAGCGGCCCGGTGGGCAGCGGCACCGACGTGGCGTCCCGCGGCGGTACGCCGGCCCACAGCATGGCGACTGTCCCGGACTGGTGTTTGACCTTGATCCCTGGGGGCGACTGTCCGCCCGGCTGGGAGTCGGCGCCGTAGCGGGTGACCTCGACGATGTCGGGGTGCTCGGCTGCCCGGAGGATGGCAGTCATCACGTCCAGGGCCTGGGTTACCTGCACGGGCGCTCTCCTGATCTATCCGGGGGATCGTGGCTGCTCACGGGCCGGGCCAGTGTACCGGCGGGGTGGGCGGGGCGCGGCTCCAGCGCATCGCCGTCAGGCGCGGCGCTGACGCCGTGACATCGTGTCGGTGTCGTACGGCACGGTTGCAGTTTTCACGTCGCCTCCAGAGATAGGGGTGGGCCGAGCAGGCCATGGGTGAGTAGCCCGGCGTACGCGTCCGCCCAGGGCCAGCACCGGCGCGGGGTGCCGCACACGGGGCAGCGTCCGTCGACCTGGCGGTGCTCGTTCAGGTCCCGCCACCAGCGGCGGACGGTCGCGTCGGCCCGGCGTCACCGTTGTGCCCGCATCCGCTGCGGGGGCGCCCAGTTGCCCTGCCCGACCGTGGCGAGGTAGTCGTATGCGGTCTCGGTGGGCGGGCACGGCCACCCGCAACCGCACACGGGGCACCGGTCCACCCGGGGCCAGTGCCCGGTGATGATCCGCCGGGCGGACAGGATCATCCGGGCGCGTAGCTGCGCCGCCGACAGGCCGGCCGGAGCAGGCCGGGCGTGGGCGGCCATCACCGGCGGCGGTTGGCCCGTTGCCGGGCCAGCGGGGTCAGCAACGGCCGCGTATCGAGGAGCACCGTCGGCTGGTCCCACAGCGGGTGGTAGGCGCCGGCCCGCGCCTCGTACCGAGTAGCGGGACCGACCGCGTCCAGCCGTGCGGAACGGCGGCGGCGGAGTCTGCGGAATGGCCGGATCATGCGCGTGCTCCCTCACCCTGGGCGTCTCGGACATCCATCCGGCCGCGTCGTGTGATTTCAGCGTGCGACTACGGGACTACGCTCGGAAGGAGGTCGATGTTTTCAGGGCTTTTCAGCAGGGGGACGTGTGGATGATTTCGGCACCCAGCTCCGGCAGACTCGTACCGAGGCCGGGGTCACGTTGGCCTCAATGGCCGCTCGTACCTCGTACTCGGTGTCACACCTGAGCAATGTCGAGGCTGGGCGGAGGACAGCAACGCCCGACATCGTGCTCGCCTACGCGCGGCTCCTGGGGGAGGGTGAGATGAGGCGTCGACAGATGCTCGGCCTGGCGGCCGGCGTCGTCGGCCCGGTCGTGGCCGGCGAACTGATCCGGGCCGGTTTCAGCGCTGCGCTGCGCGGCCGGACCGCTGAGGAAAACTGGCGGGAGCGGGTCGACCAGTACGGTCGGGACTACATGGCGGTGGGAGCCGTGGCGCTGCAGTCCCGCCTCGCGAACGACCTTGTGATCCTGCAACAGCACTTGGATACGCCGGTCATGTGGTCACACGCCGCCAGGGCGTTGGTGACCTACGGCAAGACCACTCCCAACCCCACCGAGGCCATCCGGTGGTACGACCTAGCCGGCGTGGCCGCCGACCGCTCCGACGACCTCGCCGTGCGGGTGTGGGTCCGGGGCAGGGCCGCAATCGCGTTGGCCTACGAGGGGGCGGCGCTGACCACGGCGCGGCGGTACGCCGATCAGGCTGTCGCGCTGTCAGACCGGCCGTCACTCGGGCGCGTCCAGGCGCTGATGGCGCAGGCACACGTGGCGGCCGGACGCGGGGACCGCAGCGGCGCCGTCGCGCTCGACACCGATGCTCGGCGGGTGTTCGAGCATGTGGCATCGGCGGATGGGGAGGTGTCTGATACCGCCGTCCCGCCGTGGCGGATGGCCACGTTCCGGAGCATGTTGTATGCCCGCCTCGGGATGCCCAGCCCGGGTGCCGAGGCCCAGGAGGAAGCCGACCGTACGCGACCTGTTAATCTACCGCGTTTCGCTACTCATATTGAACTGCATCGTGGACTCACGATGGTTAAAGCCGGTGACAGTGCCGGCGGGGTCGCCTACGCCCAGCGGGCAATGGATGCCCTACCGGCCGACCGACGGTCGCAGAGCCTGTCACTCATGCTGCGTGAGGTGGAGCAGGCCGCCTCTCGGCGGTAAACCCCGACGCTTTGCCGCCATCGACGGTGCTCCCTGCCCGCACGTCACGCCGTCACCTGTCCGTATGGATGTTCCGGCGCGTCGCGGCGTACGCCCTACCACGGAATGATGGTTCCGAACAGGTTCGCGCTATCCGCTATGAAGTAGCGGACATTCACAACGTCACTGGGACGACCAAAACCATTCGCCGATATCACTTGTCGACTATGGATACGCTACTAAAATTGTTCCGGCTGATCAGTGATCACGAGCAACGGTGACGGGGGACCTTCGTACGGGGTCGTGGCCCTCGGTCGCGCACCATCGCCGTCCTTAACCGGGCGGATTCATCGACACACCTACGAGAAGTCTTCCCATCGCCTCGTACGTGTGTTCGACTAGCACGCTCCTGTCAGCACTCAATGGAGGTCTTCGACAGCGCATGAACTACCCCTCCCACCCCCACCCCCACCGTCGTCCCGCCATGCCACTGGTCGCCCGCGTGGCCAACGCCGCCACCACCGCCTACCAGCGCGCAATGACCAGCAAGCGCGAACGCCTGTACCAGGAGGAGAATCAGCGGCTCAGGGAGGAGGTTCGGCGGCTCCGGAACGAGGTCCGGCACTGCTGGGGCGTCATCAAGGTGACGGGCCACGACCTGGAGGTGCGGCGCCAGGAATTCGTCCTGGGCGAACTCTCCCGAGTAGACGCCCGCAGACGCACGGCGGTCGTCGATCAGCGGCGCCTGTTGGAAGTGCACCTTCGCGAACAGCTTGCCGCCGAACTGGAGGATGCGCTGCTGTCGGGCTTCGAGACCGGCTACAAGGCTGGACTCGCAGACGGTCGGCCGCCAGGGGCGCAGTGGCGCCGACTCACAGGCGACTCATGATCTCTACCCTCGGATAGCAAAAGGGCCGGCTGGAGTTCTCCAACCGGCCCTCTTACCTGCCTATATTCAACGTGGGCGATACTGGGATCGAACCAGTGACCTCTTCGGTGTGAACGAAGCGCTCTCCCGCTGAGCTAATCGCCCGTTGGCTCGGATGACTCTACCTGATCGCCGATGCCGACCCCAAACCGGCTCAGCTCCCCTTAAGGCGATCCAGCACCCAGGCCACAACGTCGATGCCGACGCTGTACTTGAGCGACAGCCACACGACGGTCGACACGAAGACGAGACCGACCGAGCCAATCACGAACCGCACCGAGAGTGACTGTCGCGTAACCCAGCTGGTCCAACCGTAGACGTGCCGGCGGGTGAAGGTGAGCAACCGTCGCGCCCAGTGAAACTCCACCGCCCAGATCCCGAGGCCGGCGATCACCAACAACCAGCCGGGGCCCGGTAGCGGGATCAGCGCGATTCCGACGGTCACGACGATGGCGCCAGTGATCGCGACGAAGACCTTCAGGGCGAGTCGACCGGTCGGGTTGGCCCGAATCAGCGCGAGGGTGGTCGAGGCTCGCTGGCGCCACCGCGACCACCCTCCCCGGGTTTCGACCAGCGCCACTTTTGCTGCCGGCACACCGAGATCCGACTCGGATCGGCCCGGTTTACTCCGCTGCTCGTTCGACACCCCGCACCCCCGCCGTTCAACCGTCTGGGTCGCGATGATGGGCCGACCCGACGGCGTGACACGATCCACTGAGGATCACCCTGTCACATTTCCTTCCCCCAGTGTGGCGCGCGCCCGTCACTGCGACCGTGGACTGGACGTTACCGGAGTAAGTCGACGACTGAAGCACCTGATGCCAAGCGGCACCGCGGACGGGTGGAACCGGAAATCCTACAGGAACTTTCACATTCTGGAGGACACTCCGAAGGCCTTCCCACCACTGGGTGAAGTCAGCGTATGGCGGAGCGTAGCTAGGGGCAGCACCTGAGTATGGGAAAAGCGGGACACGCGCGTTCCGCAGCGGTGCCGGGGGGAGAACGTCCATGAGTGTCATCCGACCGACGACCGTAGAGGTCGAGACGTCGCTAAGGCTCGTAGCACCTGACGCCACGGCCTTGCCGGTGCGCGCCAGTTTGCGCTACGACCCTGCTGATCCGTATGCGGTCCACGTCCTGTTCCATGCCGAATCGGCTGGTGGCGAGGCGGTCAGCTGGTCGTTCGCACGGGAACTGCTGGTGACCGGCCTTGATGAGCCGGCCGGCATCGGCGATGTGCGGGTCTGGCCCTGGGCCACCCCGCGCGGGGACTTCGTCGCCCTGGCGTTGTCGTCCCCGGACGGTAACGCCCTGTTTGAGGTGCCGCGGAGCGTCTTGGTGCGCTTCCTGCGGCGGACCTACGTCGTCGTCGCGCGCGGCCGCGAGGCCGAGCACCTGGACGTCGACACGGCGGTGAACCGGCTGCTGGCCGGACGCTGAGATCGAAGGACCGGATTCTGGTGACCGGCTAGCCGGGGCCGCGCGGAGCTGCCGAGTCCGCGCGACCCCGGCCACCCCGGTCGGTATGCGAGTGGCCGACCCACGGCTGCGCCGGGCTCAGCCGTGGGTGGTGATACCACCGTCAACCGGGATGACCGCGCCGGTCAGGTATGCGCCGGCCCGCGAGGACAGGTAGATCGCGGTACCCGCCATGTCCTCCGGCCGGCCGATGCGGCCCAGCGGCACCTGCTTCTCGACAGCAGCCCGGGAGGCAGGGTCATCCAGGGCAAACGCCATCATTTTGCTCTCGAAGGGACCCGGGGCGATCGCGTTGACGGTGACGTGTTCGGCGGCGAGTTGGTGGGCGAGGCTGCGGGTCAGCATGTGCACGGCGGCTTTCGTCGCGGAGTACGCGTACACCTCCATCGACGGGACCCGGATCCCGTCCACCGAGCCGATGTTGACGACCCGGGCGGGATCGTCCGCGGTGCCCGCCGCACGCAGTGCGGGCAGCAGCGCGGTGGTGAGCCGGAAGACGGCCTTGACGTTGACCGCCCAGAGCTTGTCGAAGGCGCTCTCCGGATAGGCCTCCAGTGGTGCACCCCAGGTGGCGCCCGCATTGTTGACCAGTACGTCGAGTCGATCGTGCCGCTCTCGTACGGTGGCGGCGAGCGCCTCGGGGCCGGCGGCGCTGCTGAGGTCGACCGGGACCGCCGTGCACTCGCCCAGCGCCGACAGTTCGGCGGCGACCGCCGTGCAGACGTCCGCTTTCCGGGCAGAGATGATCACTTTGGCACCGGCCCGGACGAAACCTTCGGCGATCATCCGGCCGATCCCGCGCGTGCCGCCGGTGACCAGAACGGTCTTGCCGGTAACCGAGAAAAGATCCGTCATGCCCGTCTCCTTCGCCATCCACCCCTACCGCCCGGTAACGTAATCGCCCCGCTCAGCCCCCACAACCCCACAACCCCGCCGACCGACCCGGCGGAGTCGGGGCGGCTCCCGAACCGGGAGTCCGTCGATGCTGGCCCGCCACCCAGCCCGGTGGCCGCGCGGCGATGACGGTGATGCGGGAATCGGCGTACGGGGCTACCGTCGCAGGTGATGTCCTCCGCTGTTCATCGCTCCCCGGACGCCGCCGTCAGCGTGGCGCACAGCTTAGGTGCCCTGGTGGCCGACCCGGCGTGGCGACGTCCGATCCTGCTGGCGGAGGACCTACTCATACTGGTCACCGCGGGGCATGGCAGCGCCGAGGTGGACTTCCACCCCCTGCCCTGCCACCCGGGCACACTGCTGCGGGTCCGGGCCGGCCAGGTGCTTCGGTGTGGGCCAGCCAGCCTGGAGGCGATCGTGGTGTGCTGGGCCTCGGCGGCGCTGCACGGCTTCGGCATTGACCCCGAGGCGGCCCCAGCCTGGCTTGAGCTGACCGGTGCGGACGGGGCTGCCATCAGGGCCGGGGTCCATCAGCTCGCGGTGGACTGCGAGCGGCATCGCGGGGAGCCCACCGCCCTGCTCCGCCACCAGTTGGCGGTGCTGCTGCTTCGGCTGGCCCTGCTGCCGGGTTCCAGTCCGTGGCCTCAGCCCGCGTCGCGGTCTGCCTCGCGCACCGAGACCGGCACCTTTCGAGTGCTCTGTCGCGAGTTGGAGCAGGGCTACCAGCGCAGCCGCCGGGTGGAGGACTACGCCGACCGGGTGGGTTGCTCGGTTCGTACCCTGACCCGCGCCTGCCTGGCGGTCACCGGACGCAGCGCCAAACAGGTGGTGGACGATCGGGTGGCGCTGCAGGCCCGCCGCCTTCTCGCGGCGACCGACGAGCCGGTGGCGCGAGTCGGCCAGCGGCTCGGTTTCACCGAGCCGACCAACTTCGGCCGGTTCTTCAGCCGAGAGGTCGGGGTCAGCCCGGGTGCGTTCCGCGCCGCTCGGGCGCGTGCCGCTGACTACTTCCCGCCGGCCGGACCGCCCCTGGTACGCCCGCGCCCGCCCGCCGATGCTGGCGGCAGTCAGCTACGGATGCCGGGCCACCGCGATGACCACGTCACCGCCGAGTCGACCGTGCTCGGGGTCGCGCACGGCGGCGCCGCGGCGCAGCAGCCCGGTGAGCGCCCGCTGCACGTCGACTGACCGGTAGGCGGTCGCGGTCAGCGCGTGTCGGCGCAGATCGGTGACGGTACGGGGGCCGGAGCGGGCCAGTTCGGCGAGGAGTTCCTGGCCCAGCGACTCGGGGTCGGGTGCGATGTCGAGCAGCTGCCCGCTCGGGTCGGCGGGGTCCCGGTAGCGAACCGCGGCGTCGTCATCCACTGCCCACAGGTTTTCCTTGAACGCCTCCAGGCTCCGGTCGTGGCCGGTGCCGAAGGCGAGCCGCCGCGCGGCTGACCCGTCCACCGCGACCAGATCGACCTGGGTGGTGAGCGGGAAACCGGCACCGGTGAGCCCGGCCCGCACCGACCCGGCGGAGGCAGTAGCCGCGGGGTTCGCCTCGGTGACCAGCAGGAGCTCGGCGGGGCGGCCGGCGGCGCTGGCGGCCAGCACACCGGGGTCGTGAGCGCCGGCCCCGTCCAGGTACGACAGCAGCGGCGCCCCCGTGGCGCCGGCGGCCTTCACCGCCACCGGCAGCCGGGCGGGCCCGCCGGGCACCAGGTGTACGGCTATCTCGGCCGGCAGGGTCGCCTCGATCGCGCCCAGCCGGGCGGGGAGTTCCTCACTTCCGTCGGCGAGCACCAGCACGGTGAGCTGCCGCCCGCGAAGCTGGCCGGCGTGCTCGGCGAGCACACCGAGGACCACTTCGGCGGAGTCGGCGGCCGCGAGCAGGGCCCCCGGCCCGTAGGCGAGCGCCACGACGCTGGGCCGCCCCTGCGCAACCGCCCGGGACAACCACGCTTCGAGCTGCCGGCCGAACAGTTCCCGTACCACCCCGTCCATCACGTCATCGGTTCTACCGTACGGGGATGGGCCCGGAGCGGCAGGGCCCAAAAGCAGCACGGGGAAACCCAACCGGCGCGGGGCTTGTACATACCGTCGCTGGTTGAGCACCATGGGGCGTGCCTTCTGGCTTCGGGGAACTGACTGACCACGCGCATCAGCTGGTGGCTACCGGCGATCTCGCCGGCGCCCGGCGGCTCCTCTCCGACGCGCTGGCCGACGCCGATCCACGGCCGACCAACGCCAGCGCCGAGTTAGCCGAGCTGGCGAGCCTGCAGGCGCGGGTGCTGGTGGGGCTCGGCGATCCGCAGGCCGCGCGGGGCTGGGCCGCCTACGCGTACGCGGCCAGCAATCACCTGCACGGCCGTTCGGACGAACGGACCGTCGCGGCTGCCGCCACCCTGGCCGCGGTGCTGCACCGGGTCGGTAGTTGGTCCCGCGCGGCCCGGATCTACCAGGAGGTGATTATCGAGCTGACGGCCTTGGACGGTCCGGAGTCGATTCGCGTTCTCGCCGCGCACGCCGACCTGGCCACGCTGGAGTACGCCCGCGGCCAGTGCCAGATGGCCCGCGACCGGCTCGCCGACGCGTGGGAGCTGCACCGCGAGGTGTATGGCGACGGGCATCCCAGCGGTATCAAGATGCTCGCCCGGCTCGGCGCGATGCAACGCGACTGCGGGTTGGTCGAGTCGGCGCAGGAGAGCCTGGCGCTGGCCGAGGGATTGTGCGGCCAGCACCTGGCCACGGAGGATCCGCTGGCGGGGCAGGTGGCCGCGTTGGGGCGGGCGAGCGCCGATCCGGAGCACCGCTGCGCACCCCACGGGCGGGAGCCCCTCTTCGTGCCGTCCGCTCGGACGCCCCCGCCGGGAGACGGGCCACTCCCGGAGGACCGACGGCTGCCTGGGGACGGGCCACACCCCGACGACCGGTCGCTCCCCGACGATCGGGAATCCCCCGGCGGGGGAGCGCGCCCCGACGACTGGCCCCTCCCCGACGACGCACCGCAGGATGGGGACGGGCCGCAGGATGGGGACGGGCCGCAGCATCCGTCGCAGCCCGGGTATCGACCGACCGACCTGTATTTTTCGCCGGAGCCGGACCGGCCGGTGGCCGAGGAGCATCCCGCGGCGGGGTACTCGCCGCCGCCGGCGGTCCCGATGCCCCGGCTACCGCTGGACGGTTCCGGGTTCCTTGAGCCGCCCGAGCCCGCCCCACCGGATTTACCGGCCGGCGGGGGCGAGTACGACCCGTGGTGGCCCGAGTCGTCGACCGAGCAGTGGGGGGCCGCCGTACCCCCAGCGGTGTTGCCCCTGGCCCACCTGGAGGAGGCCGACGGGGTCCGCCGGGTCGGACCGCACGGGATGCCCGATGCGGCGACGGAGCAGCCGTCGCGGCGGTTGCCGGTGCCGGTGCCGCGCGCCACGCCGCCGCCCCGGCACCGGCTGCCGCTCGTGGTGGGTGCGCTGGTGGTGCTGCTGGGGACGGCCGCGGTGATCGCCGGGGTCTACCGGTTCAACGGGTCGGCACCGCCGCCGGCGACGGACCCGGCGACCGAGGCTCCGGCCACGCCGGCGGACGCTTCGGACGCTCCGCCCGGTGCGGTGACCCTGACCGACAACCGGGACAACATCGCCCTGCGCTGGACCTACCCGGAGGGGGGCGCGGGTCCGGTGGTGGTCTCGGGAGGCAAGCCCGGCGAGTCGCAGACCGTCTTCGCCAACCTGCCCGCGGGCAGCACCGAATTCGTCGTGTATGGGCTCAACGGTGGCGACGACTACTGCTTCGCCGTGGCGGTGGTGTGGTCAACGGAGACGATCGCCCGGTCCGAGGAGGTCTGCACCAATCGCGGTTGACGCCACGTTCGCTACTCGGTGGACGCGCCCGCTAACCGGTGGGCAGCGCGGGCAGCGTCACTCGGACGCGCAGGCCCGGCGGCGGGTCAGCGTCGCCGAGGTCGACCCGACCGCCGGCCCGCCGCACCAGTTCGCGCACGATGGCGAGCCCCAGGCCGGCGCCGCCGGCGTCCCGGTCGCGCGCGACATCCAGCCGGGTGAACCGGCCGAAGACCCGTTCCCGGTCCGCCAGCGGGATGCCGGGCCCGTCGTCGGTCACCATCACCCGGTGGTACGCGGGCCCGTCCGGCTCCGCGCCGAGCAGCACCCGACTGCGGGCGTGCCGTACCGCGTTGTCGACCAGGTTGACCAACACCCGGCGCAGTTCCTCCAGGTCGCCGACCGCCCAGAGCGGCGACGCCGACGGTGTCAGGTGCACACTCTCGGCCGGGTAGCGAGCGGCTACCTCGGCCAGGAGGGCACCCAGGTCGACCGGCCCGGTGCCGCGGGCGGGCGGGGCCTCGTCGAGGCGGGCGAGCAGCAGCAGGTCGTCGACGAGCCGGCCGAGCCGTTCGGTGTCGGCCAGCAGGTCCACCGAGACGGCCGGCCAGTCGGTCCGCTCCCCCAGCCGCTGCGCGACCTCGAGTTCGGTCCGCAGGTTGGTCAACGGGCTGCGCAGTTCGTGCGCGGCGTCGGCGACGAATGCCCGCTCCCGGTCGCGGCTGGCGCGCAGCCGATCCAGCATGTCGTTGAGGGTCACCGCGAGCCGGTGGATCTCGTCCTGCGACGCCGGTACGGGTAGCCGGCCGCGCCCGGCCCGACCGGTGATCTCCTCGGCGCCCCGCCGCAGCGCCTCCACCGGGCGGAGCGTCACGCCGACGGCCCGCCAGGCCACGAGGGCGAGCAGACCCACCAGCGGCGGGAAGCTGACCAGCAGGATGGTCTGGACGACGTGGATACTCTGCCGCACGTCCACCAGCGAACGGGCGACCAGCACGGTGAGCGGGTCGCCGTCGGTGCCGGCCGGTACGGCCACCACCCGCATCGGTCCGGTCAGCCCCATGCGTTGCCCCGGCACGGTGATGCCGGCTCGGGCGGTGCGGTCGACCTGCTCCGGCCGGACCATCGGCACCAGCCGGTCGGCGTCGATGGAGGCGGCGCGGACCCGTCCCTGGGCGTCGATCACCTGTACCCGCACCTGACTGCCGGCGACGGGAAGGGGGTCGGGCAGGGCGTTTTCGGCGGTCAGCAGTGCGATCGCGTCGGCGGTGCGCAGCGCCTCCGTGTCGACGTTGCGGTGCAGAGTCCAGTTGAGCACGGCCAGGAGCACCAGGCCACCGACGGCGAGCCCCGCCGACACGCCGAGTAGGCCGATCGCCATCAGCCGGCCGCGGAGACCGAGGGGGTTCCAGGGCCATCCACGCGCCCGGCGCGCGGTGGGTGGAGGGCCCGTGCCGGGTGGGGGGTTGGTGGCGGGTGGGGTGCCGGGGCGGGGACGATCGGCGGGGGCGGCGGGTTCGGTCATGCGGTGACGAGGCGGTAGCCGGCCCCGCGGACGGTCTCCAGGCGGTCTCGGCCGAGCTTGCGGCGCAGGTAGCCCACGTACACCTCCACCGCGTTCGGGGCGGTCTCGATGTTGGCGTCCCAGACGTGGTCCAGGATTTCGATCTTGGAGACCACCGTGCCGGGTCGGCGCATCAGGTAGTCGAGCAGGGCGTACTCCCGGCCGGTCAGGGCGACCTCGACGCCGTCTCGGGTCACCCGCCGCCGGGCCGGGTCCAGCCGGAGGTCCCCCACGGCCAGCACGGCCGGCCGCTCCGGTGCGCCGCGGCGCAGCAGGGCGCGCAGCCGGGCCAGCAGCACCACGTACGAGAAGGGCTTGGTGAGGTAGTCGTCGGCCCCGCAGTCCAGCCCGTCGGCCTGGTCGTACTCGCCGTCCTTGGCGGAGAGCATGAGCACCGGCAGCCAGCGCCGCTCGGCCCGCAGCCGGCGGACCACCTCGTAGCCGGAGAGGCCGGGCAGCATCACGTCGAGGACCATCGCGTCGTAGTCGCCGTGCCGGGCCGCATCCAGCCCGGCCGGCCCGGTCGCGGCGACGTCCACCACGAAGCCTTCGGCCTGGAGCCCCCGGTGCAGTGCGGCCGCCAGCCGCGCCTCGTCCTCCACCACCAGCAGTCGCACGGGTCAAGAGTGCCATCGGGCCACGCGCGCCGGAAGCGCCGTCCTCAGCGCCCGCACAGGGTACGTTCGGCAGGATGGTCGGCAGGAGGTGCCCGATGTCCGTTCTGACAAGCCGTCCCGCCTTACGGTGGCTGGTCCCGGTGGCCGCCGTCGTGACTGTTATCGGCGGCGGCGCCGCGCTGGGCCGTTTCGCCGCCGAAGCCGAACCGAGCCTGCCGCCCCGATCCGCCGCCCAGCTTCTGGTCGATCTCCAGACCGCCCGCTTCGAGGGTCTGTCCGGCACCGTCGTGCAGCGGGCCGACCTTGGTCTACCGCCGATCGCCGGGTTGCTCGCCGAGGAGGGTCCGGCCAGCCTGCTGACCGGCTCCCACACGTTGCGGGTCTGGCACTCCGGGCCGGACCAGCAGCGAGTCGCGTTCGTGGACACACTCGGGCAGCGGGACTACATCCGCAACGGGCGGGACGTGTGGCTGTGGGACAGCCGCACGAACACGGCCACCCACGGGTTGCTGCCCGAGGGCGAGGAGGTGGCGAAGCCTCCGGAGGTGCCGGCGACGCCGCAGGAGGCCGCCGCGCAGGCCCTCGCCGCGGTTGATCCGACGACCGAGGTGAGCGTCGGGCGGTCGGCCACGGTCGCCGGGCGGGACGCCTACGAGTTGGTGCTCGAGCCCCGGGACGCCGCCTCCCTGGTGCACCAGGTCCGGATCGCCATCGACGCTACCGAGCACCTGCCGCTGCGGTTCGAGGTCTTCGCCGAGGCCGGTGATCCCCCGGCGTTCGAGCTGGCGTTCACCCAGATCGACTATGCCCGGCCGGATGCTGACCAGTTCACCTTCAACCCGCCACCGGGTGTTCAGGTCACCGAGCAGAAGGACGGCTGGGAGCACCCCGAGCAACCGAAGCAGCCCGAGCGACCGAAGCAGCCGGGACCGACCACCGAGGGTGGGCAGCCCGGCCTGCGTACCGTCGGCACGGGCTGGGCCACGGTCTTCGTCGCGGAGGTCGGCGAGGTGGAGCGTCCCACCGCTGCCGCCGAGGAGGCACCCGACCTGGACCTGCTCGCCGGTCAGTTGCCGGCGGTCCAGGGTGACTGGGGCAGCGGGCGACTGTTCCGCAGCGCGCTGGTCACGGCGCTGCTCACCGACGACGGCCGGCTGATCGTGGGGGCGGTCGCACCGGAGCGGCTGTACGAGGTGGCCCGGGGCTGATTTCATCGCCGACAACTCCCGGGGGCCCCGCACCTGCACGGGCCCCGGGGGTTTGTTGTTGCCCCGCCCGGAGTTGCTGCCCGTGCCCGGGGTCGCTACCCACATTCGGCCAGCCGGTGAATCGCCATGGGCACCCCGGCGGTCACTCCGCCCGGTATCCTGACCAGTTCAGGGAATAAAAAAAGAACGGCGGATGGCCGTTCCTTCGATCAAGGGTAGCGAATTGCGAGATGGCTTGTCAAGCAACTCCGGCGTTTCACCGCACTCTGGCGGTCCCGGCGATTCGGCGATAAACGACGACGAGCTCGGCCAGGAGCAGGAGTACGTCTCGATGCTCTACGGCCGGTTGGACGCGCTGCGGGAACAGGCCACCCACCGGCTGGCCGAACAGCTCCGGGCGACCGGTGGCACCCTCCAGGCCCGCTCCCAACGCGACAGCGCGGTACGGATGTACGGCGAGCAGGTGGAGCAGTACTCGGCGGTCGAGCAGGGCCTGTGCTTCGGCCGACTGGACACCGACGACGGCGGCCGGCACTACATCGGCCGGATCGGCATCTTCGACACCGACGGCGACTACGACCCGCTACTGATCGACTGGCGGGCCCCGGCGGCGCGCGCTTTCTACCTCGCCACCGCCGCCAACCCGCAGGGCGTCCACCGACGGCGGCACCTGCGGACCCGACAACGCAAGGTCACCGGCCTCAACGACGAGGTGCTCGACCTGGCTGCCGCCTCCCCCACCGCCCACGAGGAGTTGACCGGCGAGGCGGCGCTGCTCGCGGCCCTCACCGCCGGGCGTACCGGCCGGATGCGGGACATCGTCGAGACCATCCAGGCCGAGCAGGACACGGTCATCCGGGCCGAGCTGCCGGGCACGCTGGTGGTGCAGGGCGGTCCGGGCACCGGCAAGACCGCGGTGGCGCTGCACCGGGCGGCCTACCTGCTCTACACGCACCGGCGGGAACTGGCCACCCGGGGCGTGCTGCTGGTCGGACCGAACGCTACCTTCCTGCGCTACATCTCCCAGGTGCTGCCCGCCCTCGCCGAGACCGGTGTGTTGCTGCGTACCCAGGCTGACCTCTTCCCCGGGGTCACAGCGCGACGCGCCGAGGCGGCCGAGACCGCCGCGCTGAAGGGCCGCGCGGTGCTGGTCGATGTCCTCGCCGCCGCGGTCCGGGACCGGCAGTGGGTGCCGGACGAACCGCTGGAGATCGAGCAGCCGCAGCGGGAGATCCTGCAGCTGCACCCGGAGACCGTCCGGGCCGCCCGGGACCGGGCCCGCCGGTCCGGCCGGCCGCACAACCTCGCCCGGGCGGTCTTCGATGTCGAGGTCGTGCACGCGCTCGCCGCGCAGGTGGCCGAGCGCATCGGCGCCGACCCGCTGGGTGGGGAGAACCTGCTCGAGGAGGCCGACCGCGCCGAGATCCGTCGGGAACTGCGGGACGACCCGGAGGTACGGGCGGCGCTGGACCAGCTGTGGCCGCTGCTCACCCCGCAGCAGTTGCTCGCCGACCTGTACGCCGATCCGGTGCGGATCGCCAGCGCCGCGCCCATGCTGACCGAGGCCGAGCAGGCCCTGCTGCACCGCCAGCCGGGTGGTTGGACGCCGGCCGACGTGCCGCTGCTGGACGAGGCGGCTGAGCTGCTCGGCGAGGACGACCGCGCCGCCGCGGCCCGCCGGGAGCGACTGCGGACCCTGCAGCGGGAGTACGCCGAGGGCGTGCTGGAGATCGCCCGGGGGTCCCGGTCGATCGACGTGGAGGACGAGGCGGACGGGGGTGAGATCCTCGGCGTCACCGACCTGCTCGATGCCGACCGGCTGGTGGAGCGGCAGGAGGAGGGGGACCGGCTGACCACCGCGCAACGGGCCGCCGCCGACCGGAGCTGGGCGTTCGGCCACATCATCGTGGATGAGGCGCAGGAGCTGTCGCCGATGGCGTGGCGGTTACTGATGCGCCGCTGCCCCAGCCGGTCGATGACCATCGTCGGTGATGTGGCGCAAACCGGCGCGTTGGCTGGCACCGCGTCCTGGGCTGACGCCCTCGAACCGTACGTGGCGCAGCGTTGGCGGCTAACGGAGCTGGCGGTCAGCTACCGCACCCCCGCCGAGATCATGGCGGTCGCCGCGGAGGTGCTCGCCCAGATCGACCCGACGCTGCGCCCACCCCGGTCGGTACGGTCCACCGGTGTGCCGCCGACCGATCGGGCGGTGGCGCCGCAGCGGCTGGCGGCGGAGCTGGTGGACGCGGCGACTACCGCGGCGGCGACCCTCACCGACGGCCGGCTCGGGGTGATCGTCCCGGCCGCCCGCATCGCCGACCTGGGCCCCGCCCTGGCGGATGCTGTTCCGGAGGCCACCATCGGTGAACAGACCGACCTGTTGGGCCGTACCGTCCTGCTCACCGTCGCCCAGGCCAAGGGGTTGGAGTTCGACGCGGTCCTGGTGGTCGACCCCGACGGGATAGTCGCGGAGTCGCCTCGCGGTCGCAACGACCTGTATGTGGCGCTGACCCGCGCCACCCAACGGCTGACGATTCTGCGCCCCACCTCCTGACCGCCCCGCGCCCGGCCTGGTCCGGGTACGTCGGCCGACGGCCTGGCCCGAACCGGGCCAGGCCGTCGGGGCGGACTGTCAGTCGTCGGCGAGGTTCGCGACGTGCACGCCGGGACCGGCCGCGTCGCTCGTGGAGCCGGCGGTCGGGGTGCTCAGGCCGCCGGTGGTGGCATCCCCCGTCGTGGTCGGGGCGACCTTGCCCCGGTGGCGTTCCGGTTGCCGGGCCACCCGGCGAACACTGGCCGGGCCGGCGTTCCCGCCCGTCGTCGTGATCGCGCCCTGACCCCGGGTCGGACCACCGTCGCGCAGCACCTGCGGGTCGATCCGGTGGTGCGCCGGGTCGCCCGGGTCCTCGTCCTGGATGACCCGCTGCACGTCGGTCTGCGGCACGGTCACCTCGTCCAGGACTCCCGCGCCGTACCGGTCGCCGGCGATCCGCTCCTCGGCCTGCCGGGCGGCCTCGTTCCGTGTGTCGTCGGTGCGCATGTCGCATCACCTCGCAGACTCGTCGGAAGTCTCGTGGGGTTCCCGCCCCCGGAACGGCCAAACTCTTCGGCCGAGCCGAGGTTGGGGTTACTGGCCCCGGCCGGTCGGGTATCCCCGGGTGTCCCCGCCACGAACCGTGCCGTGGCCGAGACACGGTAGCGGGGCGCGGGATCGCAGGTACTCATCAAATCCGAGGAGGACCAGATGAGCACGCAGGCTGCATCCACCAGGCCGCAGAACCGGCCCTCGGCGGACGCCCAGGACAGGGAGCATATGCGGGAGGTCCAGAGCCGGGACCGCCTGCAGGACGCCCCGACCCGCCCGATGCGGGCGATGGACAACGGGCACCGGGAGCAGATGTCCGCTCCGGACACGGAGACGAAGAACTCGTTCCTGACCACCGAGTTCTGGGTTTACGCCGGCGCGGTCGTCCTTGTGTTGATCTCCGCCTTCTGGCGTGGATCGGGCACCAACGGGTTGAACATCAACGATCCAACCTTGGCGTGGTGGTTCCTCTCCGCCCTGACCGCCGCCTACCTGATCAGTCGGGGGTTGGCGAAGGCCGGCTCGGATCGGCGTCTCACCAATGAGCGGGGCATGGCCCGGCGTTAGCCGGTTATGACGCGAGGGTGCCCACCGGGATCTACGTCCCGGCGGGCACCCTCTCGCCTGGGTGACTGTGCGCGGTCGGAGTTACTCCTCGAAGCCGAAGTCCCCGCCGAAGTCCCCTTCCATCGCGTCCTCGATCATCTCACCGGCGATCATGCCGCCGGCCACGCCGAGCGCGGCACCGGCGATCATGCCGCCCATGCCCATCCCCCGCTGGCCGTGCTGCTGCGGAACGCCGAAGCCCTGCGCCCGCAGGCTGCCGTAACGGGAGGTCGTCTCACGCAGCCACCCGTCCACCACCTGCATCCAGTCCACCCGGTCCGCGTCCTGGTGGGCGACCTGGTAGCGGCCGAAGACGTCCTGCCCGGAGGTGAAGAAGCCACCGCGCTTGTCGCACTCCAGGATCACGTCGACACCGTGCGGGTTGGTGACGAACGTGAGCTCCACCTCGGTGATCGTCTGCGCGTACTGCGGGGAGGCGAAGAACTCGATCTCCTGGTAGAAGGGCAGCGTCTGCTGCACTCCGTAGAGGGAACCGCGCTCCAGGTCGGCGTTCTTGAACCGGAAACCGAGTCGGGTAAACGCCTCCAGGATGCGCTCGTGCACCGGCAGCGGGTGCACGTTGACCTGGTCCAGGTCGCTCTTGTCCACGGCACGGGCGATCGCCAGCTCGGTCCGCAGCCCCATCGTCATGCCGTGCAGGCGCTGGCCGTACACGTCGGTGATCGGGGTCTCCCACGGCACCGGCAGCTGGAACGGGATCGACAACTGCTGCTTGGGAGCCAGTTGCAACGGCCCGGAGACCGGCATCCGCTGGAACTCCATGAGCCCCGCGTACTCGGTGTCGTGGCCCTCGATCTCGACCCGGGTGACCAGGCCGACGACAATCTGCTCGATGGCCGCCGGCGAGTCCCCGCCGATGAGGTTGACCTGGCCGTCGAGGGCCAGGCCGGGCCGGGTGTTGGGGTTCGTGAGGACGGTGTCCACGCTGGGTCCGCCTACGCCTAACGCGCTCAACATTTTCTTGAAGACCATCGGAACTCCCGCTGGGTCTGGTGTCGCACTCTCCTGGAGCCGACGGTGACGGTGTGCACCGTACCGGATGCTGTCGAGAGGCCGTCGCAAGTCTCCCACCAGCGCCGGGTCGGCCGCCACCTCCGCCGGACACTCCCATTGCTGTGGACGCTACCCGGCACCGGCAACCACACCACTGGTCCGGCTCGCCGGCAAGCTAGGCGAAATCGAACTCACCGTCGCGCACGCCGCCGACGAACGCCGCCCACTCCTCGGCGGTATAGATAATCGTGGCCGCCTCGGGGGCCTTGCTGTGCCGCACCGCCACCCGCCCCGACCCGTCCAGCAACGGCCCCGCCTCGACGCAGTTGCCGCCGTGGTCCGGGCTCCTGGTGCTGATGTGCCACGCAACGTCGGGCATGGTGTCGCTCATGACAGCTCCTCCGCAAGTGCAGAAATCAGCCTCGCCGACTCGCGCACGGTGAGTGCGGCCTCCCGGAGGCGATCGTACGCGCGGACATATCGCAGCGCCTTGCCCGACTCCATGAAGAGCCGGCCACCAAGCGTCTCGGCATGCGCGACATCGGTGTAGGGCGGAGGCATCTTGAAGAGCCAGAACGTGCCGTCCAACCCCGCGTGCAGACCAAGGCCTGTGGACAGAACCCGGATCTCGACCGTCGGCTTCCGCAGCGCCTGCACCAGGTGGTCGAGCTGGGCCGCCATGACCTGCCGGCTCATCACCGGACGCCGTAGGGCCGACTCCTCGACGATCACTGCGATTCGCGTGCCGGTGGGCTGTTCCAACAGGCGCTGCCGATCCATCCGGAGCTGAACCCACTTCCGGATCTGCACCTCGCTGGTGGAGCTGGCCTCCGCGTTCCGGATCACCGCCTCGGCGTAGTCCCGGGTTTGCAGAAGGCCGGGTATGAGCAAGGAGGCGTAGGTGCACACCTGCTCCGCTTTCGACTCCAGCCAGGGAAAATCTATGAATGACGTGTCATAGATCGTCTGGTCGAAGTCGTTGTCCCAGCGGTCAACCCTCCAGGCGTCCTGCGCAAGCTGGATGATCCGGGTTCGTTCCCGCTCGTCGTAGACCCCATAGAGATCCAACAGTTCCACGACGAGATCTCGACGGAATGGCCACTCGGCTCGCTCGTACCGTGCCAGCGACGAGAAGTCCCGCTCCAGGAACTTGGCTACGTACTTGAGCGTCAGGCCACGTCGCTCGCGCAGCTCCCGCATCTGTTGGCCGAGCCACTGCGCCCGAAGCGTCCGCACGAAGGCTTCTCTCTTGACGGCCATGCTCACCTCTCCACGCATCCTGCCGAAATGGATCCGTTGGTGTCGTTGCACCAATGCCGAGGCCACTGGAAATGTGGCCTTCGGGTGAGGGTGATCACCGGCCCCCGGGGACGCCCGGTGCAAGCACGGCAACCGCGGCTGTGCCAACAGCCGAGAAGGTGACGAGAGACGGCCTGGCGTGTGGCAGACGCATACCGGCTCTCGTCGGGTCTCAACATGGAGCCGCGATTAGCGCGCATTCCGGCTCCGACCGACTTAACGAATATCTATCACGGAAAGGCGGGTCTCCGCGACCCTGCCTCGCTGCGAACTGACACCATCCACCGGCAGCCCGGTGGCCGTACCGCCAAGGAGGGCTGCGGTCGTCGGGCGGGGCGGCCCGGCGCCGGAAATGTCCCTCCGACCGGGGCCGCCCCTTCCAACACCAACGAAAGGAACCGATCGATGCGGCACGGCACCGTCTACGGCGGCACCGAGCGACTCCGTCCCCGCCTCGTCCGCGAACGGACCTTCGCCACGGTGGGCCTCGGCCGACGTGGCCTGGACCCCCACGAGGTACGACACTTCCTGCACCGGGTCGCACACGAGCTGGCCACGCTGCGACAGGAGGTTGTTCGGCTCCACGACGAGAACACCCGGATCAAACGGGCGCTGCGCGACTGGCAGAGCGCCCAGGCCCGACGACGCACGCCCTGACCGCCCCGTTGACCCCCAACCCACGCTCGACAGACCTTACTCGGTGGGGACACCTGCAAGGTCGTGGTTGAGTTCGACGGAACGATAGCCAGACTGTGAAAGCTGCGTTCCTTGTACCGCTGGTTCCGGCGCTGCACTATCCGCGACCATTTGGCAGTTCGCGCCTCAGGAAGTCTCTGCGTTCGATGGTATGGTTCGCCGTCAGCAGAACACCGCGTCTTCCCTCTGTGAAACTGCTGGCCGCCAGGTCGCTGACGGTATCAACACCAACGGGAGGAACATGATGGATCGGAGCCTGAGGGCGGCGAGGTGGCGGTGCCGGGTCGCCCTCAATGTCAGTATTCTGACTGTCGCCACGCTGGGTATAGTCGTCCCCACTCGAATCGATATGGCGTATGCCGCAGCAGCCGATACCACCTCAACCACCCTTACTTCCGGGCTGACTCTTGAGGAGTTCGACCACATAAACGGCAACAACGAAAGCATTCCCATCCACGTTCTTGACGTGAACCTGAACGAACCCACCTTAGCGCCGAAGTACCTGTCAAGTACCTACGTTACCGAAACCGCCACATTGTCTACAATGGCCGACAACGCCGGAGTGGTTGCCGCGGTTAATGGAGACTTCTTCCAGCTGGGAAGGACCAACGCACCGAACGGCGTTGGGATCGCCGACGGCACCCTCCGGCATGGCCGATCAAAAGCCGCCGGATACAACAATGCTGCTGCCCTTTTCCCGAACGGCGCCGGCAATCGCGCGACCCTTTCGCAGATTTTCATGAACGCGACTATCACACTTCCCGGGGGAGTGACCCTGGCGGGAACCAATCTCAATTCCCCCCTCATCGCGAGCAACGGTATCGGCGTCTACAACGAGCTATGGGGTAGTGCCTCTCGAGTAGATTCGGTTGGCGCTGCCACCTCGGTCCGGGAGGTAGAAATCAGGGGCGGCGCGGTGACGCGAGTGAGCACCACGGCGGGTAGCACGGTGGCTGCCGATTCGACCGTGCTCCTGGGTATTGGCGACGGCGCCGATGATCTAGCGAGTCTGATCGTTGGAGACTCGGTCGGAGTGACTTATCAGCTGCAGGGTGCGGACGGTGCCAGCGTTGCTATCGGTGGCAAACACATCCTGCTGCAGGATGGTGTCGTGACCACGGAGTCCCTGGACCGTCGCCCTAGGACGGCGGTCGGGTTTTCCGCTGACGGCCTCCGGATGTGGATGGTGACGGCCGACCAAGGGGCGAGCAACACCGGGCTGAATCTTGTCGAGATGGGGCAACTACTCAAAGATCTCGGTGCGGATGACGCCCTCAATCTTGATGGCGGCGGCTCGACGGAGATGGTTGCCCGGATTCCTGGTGCTCAATCAGCCTCCGTGCTGAACGCTCCGTCGGACGGCACGGAGCGCCCCATCCCCAACGCGATCGGCTTTACGAGGTCCTGTTTGACCAATATCTATTCGCAAGCCAACCACAGGTACACCACGACGAATCTCAGTGTGCCGGACGCTCCGCTACAGTCCCGTGCAGCCAGTATCGGTTCGTGGGAGAAGTTCGAACTCGTGGAATTGGGCTCCGGCCTGTGGGCCATCCGATCGCTAGTCAATGGCAGATATGTGACTGCAAATCTCAGTGTGCCGGATGCCCCACTACAGGCCCGCGCCACCAGAATTGGCTCGTGGGAGAAGTTCACGCTTCAGAATGAGGAGGGCTACGTCGCAATCAAGGCTGTGGCTAACGGTGGATACGTAACTGCAAATCTCAGTTTGCCGGACGCTCCGCTACAGGCCCGTGCGGCCAGTATCAGGTCCTGGGAGAAGTTTGATATCAGTTTGTGTTGACTTCTTGTTGGCTACCACGGATCCGTTGCCCGGCAGCTGCGTGTGGACTCCGCAGGGCCGTTGCGTTCTCGCTCGACAGGTGGATGGGCCGTGAATGATCACTCTTCGAGGTTAAGCGGAGCTGAGGTGTCCGCGGTGGCGTCGGATGGTGGCGGTGCGGGTGCATAGTCGCGGGCCTTCGGGGCTTCGGAAGCCGTAGGCGTCGCGGGCGACGTTTTATGACCCGGATGGTTCCTTCGGAGCTGGCGTTGGTGATGCCGGTGGTGCGGAACGCGTGGATCTGTGGCCACCAGGTCTCGATCGTGGTGGCGAGCCGGTGCAGCTCGGGCAGGTCAGTTGCGGCGCAGCGGGCGTAGGAGCCGGTGGACCTGTGCCATCCGAACCAGACACTTCGGTGATCACCGAGAACCTTCGTCCCTGACCAAGATCGTGGGACTGATTGGCCATACCGCTGTTGCCTTGCGCCGTTTTCACCGACATTCTCGACTTCTACGAGAGAGGCGACGGCATGGCGTTCAAGCTGGTCCTGGGTCTAGGGTTGATCATTGTTGGGGCGGTGCTCAGACTGTTTTTCCCGAACACCACGTTGTTGTGGTTCCAAGGTGGACCGCTCGGGCTGGTGCTCATCCTGGTGGGTGTGATCGACGTGTTCCAAGCTCTCCGCCCTCGCCGCAGGTCGAAGCCCAAGGGGATTCTTGGTGAGCTCGCCGACGACCTGGGCATCAGCTCCCGGGGGCGTCGGCGCGAGGACCGACCGCACTGACGGGTCCAGCCTCAGCGCTGGAAGAGAGCACCGCCGGTGCGGCATCCGATGGTGCCGCGAACGGCAGGACCCGGGACGTCCACCGGCGCACCTGTCGACGGCCGCGCAACCGCACCACCATGACCGCCGCGCCACGCTGCTGGAGCAGCCGGGTTACGCGCTCACCCGGGCCTTTCTGCGTTCGCCACGCCCATCGGATCACGTGATCGGGGTCGGTCAGGACGGTCCGCAGCGGCGGCTCGACGTTGCCGTTCCACAGCACCTCACGCCGCCAACTGCGGGCCACGGTGCGGGCGATCACCTGCCGCATCACCAGCTGCCGGGGATGGTCCAGCCACACCACCAGATCGGCCTTGCCGCAGAGTTTGTCGCCGAGCTTGGCGGTGTACTGCCACTCGGTCACCCAGCGCGGCCCAGCGGCAAATCGACTCACCTCGGCGACGAAGCTCGGGCGCGGCACCCAGTGCTCACCGTGGTGCAATGCGTCGAGCTCCACCCGAGGGAGCTGCCATGCCTCGGCGAGCGACGTCGCCAGGCTCGTCTTGCCCGCCCCAGAGGTTCCCGCGACCAGGACCCGGCTCGGCCGCCAAAGTAGCGGATCACGCCAGCTCAGTAACGGCATGGCGGCATCCTACGGGGCCCGGCCAGGCCGCCCTCCGCCGTTGTCGGGCCGGGGCCGGACTCCGCCCGGCCCCAGCGGGTCACGTCCGCCGGCTCACGGACGCTGCTGGGGTGGCCGACGTCGGTGGGTGAGGTGGATGAGGGTGACTCCGGTGAGGATGAGCAGGGCGGCGGCACCCACGGCGCTAGACCCGTTGGGGCCGGTGATCGGCAGGTCCGGGTCGGTGGGGGGATCGGGCTCGGTGGGGGTGTCCGGGTCGGTGGGGGTGTCGATGGTGATGGTGGTGGCCTCGGACCGGCTGTTGGGGCAGGTGTTGGTGCTGGTGTAGTGGGCGGTGAGGGTGTGGGTGCCGGGTGGGAACCCGGTGGTGTGGGTGGCGGTGTTGGTGCCGCCCAGCGGCACGGTGGCGAGGTCGATGGTGTTGCTGCGGAAGGTGACGCTACCGGTGGGGGTGTCGGTGGTGCAGGTGACGGTGGCGGTGAGGGTGACGTCTTGGTCGGCCGTCGGGTTCCGGGGCGAGACTCGCAGGGCTGTGGTGGACGCTGGTCGCGGTGCGGCCAAGGCCAGGCTGTGGCCGCTGCCGGCGGTGATGGCGGTGATCGTGGCTGCCGTGGGCAGGCTGGCCGCGACGGGCGTCCGGCGAACGCTGGTGGTCCCGTCACCCAACTGGCCGACGATGTTGCTGCCCCAGGCGAGCACGGTATTGACAGAGGTGATCGCCAGGCCGAAGAGATCACCGGCGGCGACCGCGGTGATCGTGACGCCGGGGGGCAGGCTCACCGAGCCGGGCGTGTTCCGGTCCCTGGCGGTCCCATCACCCAACTGACCCCAGTTGTTGCTGCCCCAGGAGAGAACAGTGCCGACCGAGGTCAACGCCAGACTGTGGGTGAGGCCGCCGGCGACGGCGGTGACCGTGGTGCCCGGGGGCAGGCGGACGTGAACGGAAGCGTCGCGGTTGATATTGCTCCCGTCGCCCAACTGGCCAACGAAATTGTTGCCCCAGGCACGGGCGTTGCCCGCCGAGGTCACCGCCAGACTGTGCGAGCCACCACCGGCGATGGCGGTAACAATCGTGCCCACCGGCAACCCCACCACCACCGGCGTACTGCGGTTCGTCGTGCTCCCATCACCCAACTGACCGGAGGAATTGTCGCCCCAGGCGAAGACGGTGCCGGCCGAGGTCAACGCCAGACTGTGCATGCCACCGGCGGCGACCGCGGTGATCACCGTGCCGGGCGGGAAGCTCACCGCCACCGGCGTACTGCGGTTCGTCCTGGTCCCGTCACCCAACTGACCGGTCGAATTGTCACCCCAAGCGAAGACGGTGCCGGCCGAGGTCAACGCCAGACTGTGGGTGAAGCCGGCGGCGACGGCGGTGACCGTGGTGCCCGGCGGCAGGGAAACGTCAACGGGAGTGCGGCGGTTGATGGTGCTCCCGTCACCCAACTGACCAACGCGGTTTCTGCCCCACGCGAGAACGGTGCCGGCCGACGTCAACGCCAGACTGTGCCCATCACCGGCGGCGACCGCGGCCAGCTCAACGCCGGTTGGCAGGCCCACGGGGATGGGTGTGGTGCGGTAGTTGTTGGTGGTCCCGTCGCCCAACTGGCCGTAGTAGTTGTCGCCCCAGGCGAGGACGGCATCCGACGCGACAGTGGTCGGTGATGGCGTGTGCTGCGCTACCGACGTGTGCTGCGCGATCGCGGACGACACGCCGCCCACCTGGACGGCCGTCACCGCCACTGCGAGGCAGAACCACCCGGCGATCACCCGCGCCGCCCGGCGCGCTCCGACACCACGGCCCGGCCGCTGACCGACTCCCCGCATCGTCAATACCCTCCTGCAGCGGCCACGGCACCGACTCGTCACCGCAGGTGACGCGAGGCCGGTTGACGTCGGCCGGTGAGGCGAATCAGGGCAGCACCGGCCAGGATGAACAGGGCGGCGGTGCCGACGGTGGTGGGTAGGTTCGGGCCGGTGATCGGCAGACCAGAATCGTCAGGTAGTGGGGCGACGGTGACGCTGACGGGCGCGGATCGGCTGTCCGGACAGGTGTTGGAGCTGACATATACGGCGGTGAGGCTGTGTGCGCCCGACGCCAGCGTCGTGGTGTGGCTGGCGGTGGCCGCGGAGGTCAGGGACGTAGTGGCCAGCATGGTGGTGTTGTCGCGGAACGTGACCGTTCCGGTGGGCGTGTCGCCGGTGCAGGTGACCGTCGCGGTGAGCGTGACGTCCTGACCCGCCTCCGGACTCGACGGCGTGACCCGCAACATGACGCGGGACGTCGACGGCGCGACCAAGGCAACGCTGTGAACGGCGCCGGCGGCGACAGTGGTGACAGTGGCGCCGGCGGGCAGGCTGACGGGCACCGGTGTGGCGCGGTCGGTACTGGTCCCGTCGCCTAATTGACCAAAGGAATTGTCGCCCCAGGCAATTGTGGCGCCGCCGGAGGTAACCGCCAGACCGTGGGCGTCGCCTCCGGCGAGGGCGGTAGCCGTGGTACCCCCAGGCAAACTGACAGCCACCGGCGTACTGCGATTGGTCGTCGTCCCATCCCCCAATTGACCCGACGAATTGCTACCCCAGGCAAGGACATCACCCGCGGACGTCAACGCCAGGCTGAAGGCGATACCAGCGGCGACCGCCGTAGCCGTGGTACCGACAGCCACCGGCGTACTGCGATTGGAGGTCGTCCCATCCCCCAATTGACCCGACGAATTGCTACCCCAGGCAAGGACATCACCCGCGGACGTCAACGCCAGACTGTGGGCGTCGCCTCCGGCGACCGTGGTCACCGTGACACCCGAAGGCAGGCTGACATTCACCGGCGTACGGCTGGGAGTGGTGGTCCCGTCGCCCAACTGACCGACGGCGTTGGCACCCCAGGCGAGAACGGTGCCCGCGGACGTAACCGCCAAGCTGTGGGTGGCCCCTGCGGCGACTGCGGTAGCCGTGACACCCGTCGGCAGACTGACGACCACCGGCGTAGGGCTGTCGATGGTGGTCCCATCACCCAACTGACCGATTGTGTTGTCGCCCCAGGCGAGGATAGTGCCCGCGGACGTCAACGCCAGACTGAAGGCAGCACCAGCGGCGACCGCGGTCACCGTGACACCCGAAGGCAAACTGACCGCCACCGGCGTACTGCGATTGGTCGTCGTCCCATCACCCAACTGGCCCGACGAATTGCCGCCCCAGGCAAGGACAGTGCCAGCAGAGGTCACCGCCAGGTTGTGGGCGGCACCAGCGGCGACCGCGGTCACCGTGACACCCGCCGGCAAACTGACCGCCACCGGCATGCTGCTGTCAGCAGTAGTCCCATCACCCAACTGACCGGAATCGTTGTCACCCCAGGAAAGGGCGGTGTCCGCCGCGGCAGCCGACGGGGACGGCCTGCTCTGTGCGGCCGCGGGCGACACGCCAACCGCCTGGGTGACCGTCACGGCCACCGCGAGGGCGAGGCACACCCCGGCGGCCATTCTTGCCCAGTCCGCCTGGGCAGCACGGCCTGCCCGCCGACGAAATCCTCGCACCGCTCAACACCTCCGAGCGCACAAAATCCGCAAATAGGACGAAAGCTATGTTTACCGCCCTACTGCTGGAATGGCGAGGAGAAACGCCCTCGAAGGCTCAGACGCGTACCAGGATCCGGTCGTCAACCACGTCGAAGGCGGTGTCGATCCCCGCCTCGGCCGTAATCTCCGTCAGATAGTCGCAGACCGTGCGCCCCTCCGGCGTGTCCGCCCGGTACGGCACCGGCTCGTGCTCCTCGTTGATGAACACGGGTACGAGGCTGACCCGGTCGATTCGACCCCCGGTGATATGCAGCCGGACGATCATCGAGTTCCGGCCCTCCTCCCGCAGATCCCGGCCGGCGGCGAGTTCGTGGTGGATCCGGTCCGCCTTCTCTAACCACTCCTTGCTGAACGACCGCCACCAACGCTCGTTGATCTCAAAGGCGAAGTTGCCCAGGCTGTAGAAGATGACCTTGCCTCGGTAGACCTCGACCGGCTTCAGCATGTGCGGATGGTGCCCGATCACGGCGTCGGCGCCGGCGTCGATCGCCGCGTGAGCCACCGTCGGCTGGTATTCCGCGAGCCGTGAGCGCTGGAAGTGCAGGCCCCAGTGGAGTGACACGACCAGCACCTCCACCTGGTCACGCAGCTTTTCGATGTCCGCGACGAACGCCGCCAGGTCGGATTCGTCCGGCTGGGTCTTGATCAAGGGTGGGCCGCCGGGCTGGTCATACTCGAACGGTTCGTAGTGGGTCATCGCCCGCATCGGCGACACGCCGTGCTTGTCCGGCCCGGCGTAGTAGCCCTCCGGAGCGACCGAACAGTAGGCCAGGAACCCGACCCGCGTACCGTCGCGTTCGATGATCCCGGGCCGGCGCGCCTCGTCGATATTCGCCCCCGCACCCACCACGGTAACGCCGTTGCGGCGACACCGCTCGATGCAGTCGAGCAGCGCGTCAGCTCCCCAGTCGCCGGTGTGGTTGCTCGCCATCGAGATCACGTTGTAGCCCGCGTGCGGTATCGCTGCGAGGTTCTCCACGTCGTGCGGGACGCCGCCGCGTGGGCCGGACGAACCCAGCGACCCCTGGTCGGAGTAGGCGGTCTCCAGTTGGCCGAAGGTGATATCGGCCTCGACCAGATGGTCTCGCACGTGACGGAACATGTCGTGCGGACGGTCCCGGAGAATGAGCAGGTCACCGGTGGCGGCGACGACAATCTCCGGAATCTCCTGGTTCGTGCCCACGAATGGACGCTAACACTGTCGGTAACCGTCCGGCCGCTCGATCGCGGTGTCTGGGCGGCGGGGAGCCCCAGCCGGCCTCCGGTTCCACCGCCCCACCCCGGTGCCGGCAATCCCGGCCACGCGCGCTGCACCGATCCCACCCCGGCGCCGCGCTGCCCGGACTAGCCTCGGGACGGAGGCCGGGGGCGACTCCCGCGGAGGTGATGCCGACATGGCCGCAGCCAACGACGCGCCGGTGCTCGTCGGGGTCGGCTCGGAACGGGACCTGCCGCTGGTCGAGCTCGCCGCGCGGGAAGCGGCCGCGTTCGCGCATCCCCTACAGCTGATCCACACCTTCGACTGGGGGGCAGCCTTCGCGGCGGAGTCGGTCGTCGGCACGCACGACGAGGCCGCGGAACTCCTCGATCGTGCCGTCAAGGTCGCCCGGACGGTCGAGGAGACGCTGCCGGTAGGTCACGAGATCGCCGAGGGCTCCCGGGTGCAGCCGCTGATCCGCAGGTCAGAGACGGCCTTCCTGGTCGCCGTTGGCGACAGCGGCATGAGTACCCGACAGCTCGGCTGTTCCCTCCCCGCCGACACGCCGGCGGTGCAGCTCGTCACCCAGGCCGGCTGCCCGGTGCTGGTGACCCGCCGCGAACCGCCGACAAAGGGGCCGGTGCTGGTCGGAGTGGACGGCTCGGTCAGCTCCCGGCAGGCTCTGAAGTGGGCGTTCGACTGCGCTGCCCGGCGGGCCGGCCGCCTGGTCGCCGTCCGGGTGGTGGAGCGCGGCCACGACGACGCACCGGCGATCCTCGCCGACGCGGTGGCCGAGGTCGGCGGCCCAGAACCGGGCGTGCCGGTGGAATGCCACACCGTCCGGGGCGCTCCGGGCGATGTCCTGGTCGAGCAGTCCCGGTCCGCCCAGCTGGTGGTGATAGCGGCCCGCGGCCAACAGCCCGGCCGAGGAATGATCGGCTCGGCCTGTCAGGCCATGCTCTACCACTCGCCCACGCCCACGGTGGTGGTGCGAGGACTCGCCCCGGCAGACAGTCCGTGAGGCCCGGGACCAACGCCTCTTAACCCGGCGGTAGCCGTCGGCGAGGCTAAGCACAACGCCCCGGATGCGCCACACCCGACCGAGAGGCTCAGGTAACCATGAACATCGCAACCGCCCAGCACAGCCCACTGACCGAAGACGAACTGCGTCGACTGGACGCGTACTGGCGGGCGGCGAACTACCTCACGGTCGGGCAGATCTACCTCCGGAGCAACCCGCTGCTGCGTGAGCCGCTCACCGTGGAACACATCAAGCCACGGCTCCTCGGGCACTGGGGCACCAGCCCCGGCCTGAACCTGCTCTACGCGCACCTCAACCGGGTCATCGTCGCCCGTGACCTGAACGCCATCTACATCACCGGTCCCGGCCACGGCGGTCCCGCGCTCGTGGCGAACACCTGGCTGGAGGGCACCTGGAGCGAGCTCTACCACGGCACCTGCCAGGACGAGGCCGGTATGGCCCAGCTCTTCTGCCAGTTCTCCTTCCCCGGCGGCATTCCCAGCCACGTCGCCGCGGAGGTGCCGGGATCGATTCACGAGGGGGGTGAGCTCGGGTACGCGCTCAGCCACGCCTACGGTGCCGCGTTCGACAATCCGGACCTGCTGGTCGCGTGCGTGATCGGCGACGGTGAGGCGGAGACCGGGCCGTTGGCCGGTAGCTGGCTGTCGAACGTGTTCCTGAACCCGGCCCGCGACGGCGCGGTGCTGCCCATCCTGCACCTCAACGGCTACAAGATCGCCAACCCGACGGTGTTGGACCGGCTCCCCGAGTCCGACCTGCTGGATCTGATGCGCGGGTACGGTCACGAGCCGTACCTGGTGGCCGGGGACGATCCGGCCACGGTGCACCAGGCGCTCGCCGCGACCATGGATCGGGCGCTGGACGAGATCGCCGCCATCCAACGACAAGCCCGCTCCGGTGGCCGGGTCGAGCGCCCGCGCTGGCCGATGATCGTGCTCCGTACACCGAAGGGCTGGACCGGCCCGCGCGAGGTCGACGACAACCGGGTGGAGGGCACCCACCGCGCCCACCAGGTTCCGCTGCCGCAGGTGCGCCAGAACCCGCAGCACCTGGCCGAGTTGGAGCGTTGGCTGCGCAGCTACCGCCCGGAGGAGCTCTTCGACGCGACCGGGGCGCCGGTGGCCGAGCTGTTGGCGCTGCCGCCGAAGGGCGACCGCCGGATGAGCGCCAACCCGGTCGCCAACGGCGGGCAGGTGCTGCGTGATCTGGTCCTGCCCGACTTCCGCGACTACGCGGTCGACGTGCCACGCCCCGGTACGGCGGTCACCAGCGCCACCGGCACCCTCGGCAGCTGGATCCGCGATGTCATCTCCGCGAACCCGGAGACGTTCCGGCTCTTCGGCCCGGACGAGGTGGCCTCCAACCGGCTCGGCGCCGCCTTCGAGGTCACCGACCGGGCCTGGGTGGCGGCCACCGTACCCGGGGATGAGCACCTCGCCCCCGACGGTCGGGTCATGGAGGTGCTCTCCGAGCACCTCTGCCAGGGCTGGCTGGAGGGGTACCTGCTGACCGGCCGGCACGGCCTCTTCACCAGCTACGAGGCGTTCATCCACATCGTTGACTCGATGGTCAATCAGCACGCCAAGTGGCTGAAGGTGACCCGGGGCATCCCCTGGCGGCAGCCGGTGGCCTCGCTGAACTACCTGCTCTCCAGCCACGTCTGGCGGCAGGACCACAACGGCTTCTCGCACCAGGATCCGGGCTTCATCGACCACGTCGTGAACAAGAAGGCCGAGGTGGTCCGGGTCTACCTGCCACCGGACGGGAACACCCTGCTCTCCACGATGAGCCACTGCCTACGCAGCCGGCACTACATCAACGTGGTCGTCGCGGGGAAGCAACCCACACCGAGCTGGCTGTCGATGGAGGAGGCGGTCCTGCACTGCCGGCGCGGGATCGGCATCTGGGACTGGGCCAGCAACGACGTTGGTACGGAGCCGGACGTGGTGCTCGCCTGCGCCGGGGACGTCCCGACGCTGGAAACCCTCGCGGCGGTCGACCTGTTACACCAGCACCTGCCCGAGCTGAAGGTCCGGGTGGTCAACGTGGTGGACCTGATGCGGCTGCAACCGTCGAGCGAGCACCCGCACGGGCTGCCGGACTCGGAGTTCGACACCATCTTCACCACCGACAAGCCGATCATCTTCGCGTACCACGGCTACCCGTGGCTCATCCACCGCCTGACCTACCGGCGGACCAACCACTCCAACCTGCACGTTCGCGGCTACAAGGAGGAGGGCACCACCACCACTCCGTTCGACATGGTGATGCTCAACGACCTGGACCGGTTCCACCTGGTCATCGACGTGATCGACCGGGTACCCGGGCTCGGCGCGCGGGCGGCGCACCTGCGACAGGAGATGGTGGACGCCCGCCAGTCGTGCCGGGACTACACCCGCAAGCACGGCGCCGACGACCCGCGGGTGGCGCAGTGGCGGTGGGTCCGCGAGACGAACGCCGGCCTGGGCGAGTATCAGTGAACGGAGCCGAGATCCTGGTCGGCTACGACGGCTCGCCGGACGCGGCCCGGGCCCAGGAGTGGGCCCGGGCCGAGGCCGCCCGGAGCGGGCGGTCGGTGCACCTCGCGTACGTCTTCGAGTGGCTCACCATGGCCGGGTGGACCGGCCCTGGTGGGGGGCCCAGCATCTGGCCCGACGACACCGCGCGGCGGCAGGCGGAGAAGCTGGTCCGGCAGGCCGCGGCGGATGCGACCCGCCCGGAGCTGACCGTCACCGGTGAGCTGTACGAGGGGCCGCCCGCGCTGGTGCTCCAGGAGCTCTCGGCGCGGGCCGGCCTGCTGGTAGTCGGTTCGCGCGGGCTCGGCGGCTTCGCCGGCCTGCTGGTCGGCTCGACGGCGGGATCGGTGGCCGCGCACGCCCACTGCCCGGTGGTGGTGGTCCGCGGGGATGCCGACCGCCGGGGGCAGACCGGGCACGTCGTGGCCGGGGTGGACGGCTCGGAGCCGTCGCTGCTCGCCCTGGGCTTCGCCGTCGAGCAGGCCGCCGCCCGGAAGGTAACGCTGCACGTGCTGCGCGCATGGCGTCCGTCGCCAGGTCCGCGTCCGCCGTCCGCCCCGGATGCCCAGACGGTCCGCGCCGAGTTGGAGGAGGCACTGGCCCGGTGGCGGCGAGCGTTCCCGGATCTGCAGATCACGGTGGAGGTGGCCAAGGGCAATCCGACCGAGCTGCTCGTGACGGCCAGCCGCAACGCCCAGCTGGTCGTGGTCGGCAGCCGAGGCCGCGGTGGTCTGGCCGGGATGCTGCTCGGCTCGGTGAGCCAACAACTGCTGCACCACGCGCACTCCCCGGTCGCCGTGGTCCGCGAACGCTGAGACTGGTCACCGTCACGCTGAGGCTGGTCACCGCCGGCGGAGGCTGGTCAGGGTGCCCGGGCCGAGCAGGGCGCGCAACGCGTTGAGGATCACCAGCACGTCGATGCCCTCCTGAAGGAAGGCGCCGGCCACCGGCGGCAGCCGTCCGAGGGCGGCGACGAACATGGCCAGCACGGCGAGCCCCATGCCCACCGTGGCGCTCTGCACGGCGATGCGGCGCGCGTAGCGGGCGATCTCCACGGCGTCGGCCAGGCGCTCCAGCCGGTCAACGGTGAGCACCGCGTCGGCGACATCCGCCGACGCGGTGGCCCCGGTGGCGCCCATCGCCACGCCGACATCCGCGGTGGCCAGGGCGGGGGCGTCGTTCACCCCGTCCCCCACCATCACCGTGACCGCCTGGTCCACCTCGGCACGGACCCGGTCCGCCTTCTCGGCCGGTGTGCAGCGGGCGAGGACGTCATCCACCCCGACCTCTCGGGCCACCCGGCTGGCGATGGCCGGCCGGTCACCGGTGACCATGACGATCCGGCGTAGCCCCGCCGCCCGCAGCCGGCCGACGGTACGCGACGCATCGGACCGGACCGGGTCCGCCAGCAGGATCACGCCGAGCGGCCCCTGCGCCCCGCCGACCCACACCAGCGAGTGCCCGGCCTCCTCGGCGCGCTCCCGGGCCGAGGCCGCCCACTGTGGCGGTGTGCTGTCGAGCTGCCCCACCCATAGGTCACGGCCCTCCACCCGCCCGCGTACGCCCCGGCCTGGGTCCTCGGTGACCCCCTCCGGCTCGGCGAGGCCGAGCTCTCGCTCCCGCGCCCCCTCCACCAGGGCGGTGGCCAGCACATGTGGGGAGAGCTGCTCCACGGAGGCGGCGAGGCGCAGCACCTCGTCGGCCGTCGTCCCCGGCGCCGGGACCGCCTCGGCCACCTGGGGCCGGCCGGCGGTCAGGGTTCCGGTCTTGTCCACCAGCAGGGTGCGGGCCCGGCCGAGCAGTTCGAGGGAGCCGCCGTCGCGGACCAGGACCCCCCGCCGGGCGGTACGGGACAGGCCGGAGACGATGGCGATCGGGGTGGCCAGCAGCAGTGGGCAGGGCGTGGCCACCACCAGGACCGCCACCGCCCGGACCAGGTCGCCGGAGACCAGCCAGCCCAGCCCGGCGAGCAGCAGGGTGAACGGAACGAAGGCGACGGCGTACCGGTCGGCCAGCCGGACCGTCGGCGCCTTCTGCGCGGTGGCCTCCCGGGCCAGCCGCACGATCCCGGCGTACGTGCTGGAGGCCGCGTCCGCGGTCGCCCGCAGCCCGAAGGCGGCACCGGCGTTCACCACGCCGCTGCCCACCCGGTTCCCTGAGGCACGTTGGACCAGCCGCGACTCTCCCGTCACCACCGACTCGTCGAGCGTGGCCGCCGCCGCGAGCTGCCCGTCCACCGGCACCACGTCGCCAGGGCCGACCAGCAGTTCGTCACCGGCGACAACCTGGTCGGCCGGGACCACCTCGATCGTCCCGTCCGGGGCGCGTCGGCGCGCGGTACGCGGCGCGTGCGCGAGCAGCGCGCGGAGGTCACGGGTCGCCCGGCCCTGGGCGTACGCCTCCAGCGTCCGGCCGGTGGCCACCATCACCGCGATCACCGCCCCGGCCAGGTACTCCGCCACGACGAGCGCGCCCGCCAGCGCGAGGACGGCGATGATGTCAACGCCGTACCGCCGGTGCCAGAGCTCGCGCAGCATCGACCCCGCGGCCGGCACCAGCGTGGCCACCGTGGCGGCGGCCCAGAGCAGTTCAGCGAGGCCGGGCCGGCCGGCGAGCCGCGCCGCCACGCCAGCGAGCACCAGCACGGTCAGCCCGACCAGCGGCGCCCAGAGCAGCCGGCCGCCCGGCCCGGACCGCGCCGGTTGCTCGGGCACACACTCCGGCTCCGCCGCCATCCCCGAAATCGTCCCAGTGGGTCGGCCGGGTGGGCGGTGCATCACCGAACCCACACCGGGTCAAATTCGATCCAGCGGGTCACCGCGGTGGGCACTCGTCACCGACCCACACCGGGTCAAGTGCCGTTCCGGCGGGCCACCGAGGTGCCCAGTGCATCACCCGGGTCGAATGGTCCGGCGGCGACGGGACCTGCGCCCCGTGTGCTCGGCGGGCGAATGTCGCAGGATGGATCGGCAACGGCACCCGGGTGCGCTCCGGGTGCGGCACGATGTGTTTCGAGGGAAGGGTCGAGAGCATGAGCCAGACGGACCACGCGCTGACCACCGCGCTCGCGCAGGCCGCCGCGACCGCCGGTCGCGCCCCCTCGGTGCACAACACCCAACCGTGGCGGTGGCGGGTCCGGCCCGACGCGCTGGAGCTGCGGGTGGTCCGCGACCGGCAGCTCACCGCCACCGACCCGGAGGGGCGGCTGCTCGTCCTAAGCTGCGGTGCGGCGCTGCACCACGCCCGGGTCGCGCTGGCCGCCGAGGGGTGGCGGGCGGTGGTGGAGCGGATCCCCGACCCGGATGCGGTGGAGCGGACCCCCGACCCGGCTGATCCGGACCTGCTGGCCCGGCTCACCGGCCTGACCCGGGTGGGGACGGACCCCGAGGCGATGCACCTGGTGCAGTGCATGCGCATCCGGCACACCGACCGCCGACCGGTCGGTGACGAACCGATCACCGACTCGGCCCTCACCGAGATCACTGAGGCGGCCACCGCCGAAGGGGTCCGGCTGGAGCAACTCGACCGGGACCAGGTGTTGCAGCTGGCGACCGCCGCGTCTCAGGCCGACACCGTGGAGTCGGAGGACCCCCGGCTGCGCGCGGAGCTGGCCTACTGGACCAGCCGGGCCGACAACGTCGGTCTGCCGCCGGCGGTGTTGCCGGAGTCACCTCCACAGACCACCGTGCCCGGCCGGGACTTCGGCCGGGCCGGCACGCTGCCGGTGGGGCCCGGTCATGACCAGGAAGCCGCGTACGCGCTGCTCTACGGCGACGAGGACGAGCCCAGCACCTGGTTGCGGGCCGGTGAGGCACTGTCGGCGGGTTGGCTCACGGCGACCCGGCTGGGCGTCTCGGTGGTGCCGCTGAGCGGAGTGATCGAGGTGCCGGGCACCCGCGCGGAGCTGCGCGGGGTGCTGGCCGGTATGGGACATCCGTATCTCGTGCTGCGCCTGGGCCGCGCGGATCCGACGCAGGCCGGGCCGCCGCACACGCCGCGGCTCGCGGTGGAGCAGGTGGTGGACACCTCAGCGGTCGACGGAACCTGACGGGCGTGTCACGTCCCTGATCGGCGGCGTTAGCATCAGCCGGGTGACGCCCAGTCCCGAACACGAACCGCACGCCACCCCTTCGCTTGGGCTGACCCCGTTGTCCCGGGTCCACCTGGACGAGCTGCTGCAGGAGATGCTGGAGCGGGTCAGCCAGGTGGTCACCAGCCGGGAACGGCTACGGGCCCTACTCGACGCGGTGGTCGGCATCAGCACCGACCTCGACCTGCGTAGCACGCTGCAACGCATCGTCGAGGCGGCCTGCGAGCTGGCCGGAGCCCGCTACGGCGCACTCGGCGTCCTCGGCCGGGACCGGGCGTTGCACGACTTCGTCATCCACGGGATCGATGACGAGCAGCGCGCCAAGATCGGTGAGCTGCCACACGGTCGGGGCGTCCTCGGCCTGTTGATCGACGATCCGCGCCCGGTGCGGATGCCCGACATCACCCAGCACCCCGCCTCCTACGGTTTCCCGCCGCACCACCCACCGATGCGCAGCTTCCTCGGGGTCCCGGTGCGGATCCGGGACCAGGTCTTCGGCAACCTCTACCTGGCCGAGAAGCGGGAGGCGGCCGAGTTCACCGAGGACGACGAGGAGATCGTGGTGGCGCTGGCCGCCGCGGCTGGGGTGGCGATCGAGAACGCCCGCCTCTACGAGCTGGCGCACCGGCGGGAGCGGTGGCTGGCCGCCGCCGCCGAGATCACCACGCTACTGCTCGGCGAGGTCCGCCGTAACGACGCGTTGTCGCTGGTGGCGCGGCGTGCCCGGGAGGTCGCCGAGGCGGAGCTGGCGCTGGTGCTGCTCTACGACCCCGGCGCCGACACCTTCACCGTGGACGTGGTTGACGGTGCGGGGGAGCAGGCCGCTGCCCTGGTCGGCACCGTCCTACCCGCCGCCGACACCAGTTTCGGTGCCGCCGTCATCCATGGCCGGCACGACCGGGTGGCGGACCTCGCCCACGCCGCGCCCTGGCCGGCGCTGTTGGACACCGGGCCGGCGGTGCTCTCCCCACTGGCGACCGCGGACACCCTGCACGGCGTGCTGGTGGTGGCGTACAGCGCTGATCACGATGAGACGAGCGAGGACGACCTGGCGCTGCTCGGCAGCTTCGCCGCGCAGGCCGCGCTGGCCATGGAGCGGGCCCGGGGCCAGGAGGAGCGGGAACTGCTGGTGGTCCTGGAGGACCGCGAGCGGATCGCCCGGGACCTGCACGACGTGGTGATTCAGCGGTTGTTCGCCACCGGCCTGCAGTTGCAGAGCGCGGTGCCGATGAGCACCCGCCCCGAGCTCGCCAACCGGATCAACGCGGCGGTGGACGACCTGGACGCCACGATCAAGGACATCCGTCGCACCATCTTCGAGCTGCGCACACCGATGACCGCGCAGCTGCGCTCGGAGATCCGCGAGGCGGTCGAGGACGCTGCCGAATCGCTGGGTTTCCGACCCGCGTTGGAGCTGGCCGGCCCGATCGACAGCGCCGTCTCGGACGCGCTGCGTCCCGATCTCACGGCCGTGCTGCGGGAGGCGCTGTCGAACGCGGTACGCCATGCCCGGGCCCAGCGCGTCGCGGTCACCGTCCGGGTGGCGGCCGGTCAGGTTTCGGTGACCGTCACCGACGACGGGCTCGGCTGCGATCCGGCCGCCGCCCGGGGCGGGCTGGTCAACCTGCGCGAACGTGCCGAGCGCCACGGCGGGGTCTTTGAGGTGCGGCCGGAGCACCCGCACGGCACCCGGCTGCACTGGTCCGTGCCGCTGGACAGCTGAGCCGCCAGCGGCACCGGATCAACCCCGCCGAGTCAGTTGGTCTTGCCCAGCAGACGGGTGGCGAGTACGGCTGCCTGCGTCCGCCGCTCCAGGCCGAGCTTCGCCAGCATGCTGGAGACGTAGTTCTTCACGGTCTTCTCGGCGAGGAACATCTTGCCGGCGATCTCGCGGTTGGTGAGCCCCTCGGCCACGTACTCCAGGATCCGCCGTTCCTGCTCGGTCAGGGACTTCAGCTCCCGGGGCTGCTCGACGCCGCTGCGGATCCGCTCCAGCACCCGGGTGGTGATCGCGGGGTCGAGCAGCGACTGCCCGGCGGCCACCCGCCGGACCGCGTCCACCAGATCGGTCCCGCGGATCTGCTTGAGCACGTAGCCGGCCGCACCGGCCATGATCGCCGCGAAGAGCGCCTCGTCGTCCTCGTACGAGGTGAGAATCAAGCCCTTGATCGACGAGTCCAGGGCCCGGATGTCCCGACACACGTCGATGCCGTTGCCGTCGGGCAGCCGCGCGTCAAGGATCGCCACGTCGGGCCGGAGCGCGGGGATGCGACGGGCCGCCTCCTGCGCCAGGCCGGACTCGCCGACGACCTCGATGTCGCCGCTGGCCGTGAGGAGGTCGGCGAGGCCACGGCGGACGACTTCATGGTCATCGAGTAGGTACACGCGGATCATCCCTTGTTTCTACCCTGCCGGCGGCTCTTCTGCAGGGGTCGAAGGTCCCGACCCACCCCGGCCGGGACACCTGCCCGGTGTTTCCCACTCAGTAGGAACCAGCAAGCGCGACAATGCGGACAGCGGGGCCGGAAACGCGAGCACCGGAAACCCCCGAGCCGGGGCAGGACGGTCGGTCCCGCAGAGAAGGGACATCCGGCCCTGGGCTCCCGGGCCTCGCCTGGGAGACGGTGGACGAAGCAGCAGACGTGGCGCGCCAACGGAGGGGAGCGACACCATGGACACTCACTACACCGTAGCGCAGCTACGTGCCGCCGCGGCCGACGCCATCCGTGCCCCATCCCTGCACAACACGCAGCCGTGGCGGTTCCGCCTGCGCGACGGCGGAATCGAGGTGCTGGCCGACCCGTCCCGACGGCTGCCCGCCACCGACCCGAACGGCTGGGGGATCCGCATCGCCGCCGGGGCGGCGCTGTTCAACCTCCGGCTCGCCCTGGCCGTCGCGGAGACACCGGCGGCCGTACGGCTGCGTCCGTACCCGGCCGAGCCCGACGTGGTGGCCCGGCTGGTCCCGGACGTGCCGCGCCGCTGCACCCCGATCGAGCAGGCCCTCCACGCGGCGATCCCCCGCCGGTTCAGCAACCGCGCCCCCTTCCAGCCCGACCCGGTGCCCACCGATGCCCGGTGGCGGCTCACCGAGGCGGCCCGGGCCGAGGAGTGCTGGCTGGAGCTTCTGGTCGGTACGAGCGCGGTGAACGCGTTCGCTGAGATCGCCCGGGGCGCCCACCGGGTGCTGGAGCGCAACCCGGCATACCGCGCCGAGCAGGAGAAGTGGGTCCACCACGACGAGGCCCCCGACGGGGTGCCCGCGACCGCCAGCGGCCCGCCGTTCGAGCCGCAGGACCTGCTGCCGGCGCGCGCCTTCGGCGGCCGGGAACGCGCCCCCGGCCGTGACTTCGAGCCGGAACCCCTCGTCGCGGTGCTCGGCGGCCCCGGCAACACCGCCGTCGACCAGGTCATCGCCGGCCAGGCCCTACAACGCACGCTGCTCACCGCCACGGACGCCGGGCTCTCCGTGTCGATGCTGTCCCAACCCATCGAGGTACCAACCGCCCGGGAGCAGCTTCGGCTATCGCTGGGCCGCTTTGGCACCCCACAGATGGTGATGCGGATCGGGTACGGCCAGCCCGGCTGGCCCACCCCCCGCCGTCAGGTCGACGAGGTGCTCGACCTGACCGTCCCCCAGCTCTGACCGTCCAGCCGCTCTGACCGGCTGGCCGCTCTGACCGGCTGGCCGCCCGAGCCCGCCGGCCGACCCGCGGTGCGCGGTCAGCGTCCGGCCGACAGCAGCGCCGCCTCCCGGGCCGGGTCCAGGCCCACCGGGGCGCGTTGTGGACGGCCCGCGCGAGGCGGCACCACGCCAACCGCCCGCAGCCAGGACCAGGTGTCGGCCACGGTGTCGGTCACCGGGCGGCACACCAGCCCGGCGGCGTACGCGGCCCGCACGTCGCGCTCCTGCATCCAGCGGTAGGGATGACCGGCCGGAATCCAGATCGGCAAATCGTTCCAGGGCACCACGCCCGCTGCCAGAATCCGCTCCGGTTCGATCCAGCGCAGCCGGGCATCAGCCTCCGTCACCGCCACACAGGCGGCGAGCAACTCCCCCATCGTCGCGTGCCCGGTACGGCTGACCACGTTGAACGTCCCGCCGGGCACCTTCGGGTCGAGCAGGAACGCCGCCAGGTCGCGGACGTCAACGTACTGCAGGGCGAGGTCGGCCGGGCCGGGCGCCAGCACGGCACCGCCGCGGGCGGTCCGCCGCAGCCACCACGGCAACCGACCGATGTCCTCACCCGGCCCGAGGATCAGGCCGGCCCGGGCGATCAGCGCCCGCTCGCCGTAGACCTCCCGGACGGCCCGCTCGGCGCCGGCCTTGTTGGGCGCGTAGTCGCCCTCGACAGCGTCGGGCGCGGCGTCGACGACCGGAGCGTCCTCCGCCGACCCCAACGCCACCGGCTCGGCGTAGACCGACCCACTGGAGACGTAGCCGTAGCGTCCGACCTGCCCGGCCAGCGCCAGTGCCGAATCCCTGGCGGCCCGCGGTGCCCCATCCCAGGTGTCGACGACCAGATCCCACTCCTGGCCGGCGAGCGCGGCCAGCCCGCCCGGTGCGGTCCGGTCACCCCGGAGCCGCCGCACGCCGGCCGGCGTCGTCCCGTGGCGGCCCCGGTTGAACACCGTCACCTCCCACCCCCGGCGCAGCCCCGCACCGACCACCGCCCCGCCGACAAATCCCGTACCACCCAACACCAGCAATCTCATGCCTCCACCGTGCTGGCCCGCGCAGGCTGCGCCTACCGAGTTCTGCCGTCAGCAGTTCTGCTGACGGCAGAAGCGGTCCCGGGCACGGACCGCGCGTCCGGCGCGGCCCGTGCCCGGCGCGGCGGACCGCGAGCTCAGCTGGCGTGGACGCCAACCTCCTTCAGCGAATAGCCCCAGTCGGTTCCGCGCTCCTGACCCTGGACGCGGACGTAGCGAACCGACGTCGGGTCGAAGAACGCCGTATCCAGACCACCATCGCCATCCGATATGGAGGCCACGGTCTGCCAGGAGTTGCCGTCGGCGCTCACCTCGATCCGGTACGCCTTGGCGTACTCGCCGGCCCACTCCAGGGTGACCCGTCGGACCTGCTGCGCCGAGCCGAGATCCAGCCGCAGCCACTGGTCGTCACTCCACCAGCTCGCCCAGCGGGTCGTCGGGTCGCCGTCCACGGCGCGACGGGGGGCGAAGGTGGTGAACGGATACCACGCGGTCGAGCTGGCCGAGGCGGACGACCCGGCGGCGAGGTTGACACCGGGCGCGTGGCCCTCCGTGGCGCCCCACGTGCCGAGGTACGACTCGGCGCCGCGCAGCAGGTCGTCCACCACCTCCTGACCGCCCAGGACCCGAATCTCCTCCACCCAGTCCGGCACCAGTCCGTAGTGGGCGGCACCGTCAGCATTGATGTCCCAGGTCCGGTCACCGGTGGTCTGCCGGTCCATGACGGCACCGCCGTGCGCGGACTGGTACGGGTACTGGACCGGGTTCGAGGTGTCCACACCCCGGGGGCCGGGCCAGCTGCCGAAGCCGTTCATGTCGGTACCGAAGCCGTACCCGACGTCGTAGCTGTCGCGCAGCTCCTTCGTCCGGTCTGCGTCCCTGATGAACCGCTCGGCACCGTGCATGTACTGCGTGATGAACCCACCGAGTCGGTAGACCCGCTCGCTCCAGAGCAGGTCCATCCAGCTGTGCGACGAGACCACACCGGGGTACGACACGGACTCGAAGATGTCCAGGGCCCGGCCGGTGGCCTTGACGCTCATGTGGTCGATCTCCACCATCATGTTGCGGTCCATCAGGCCCCGCAGCGCGTACTCGCCGAGGTTGGTCAGCCCGCGGACGTTGCACCGCGCGTCGGACGAGTACGACGGCATCTCGACGTCGGACGGGAGCAGATCCCCCAGCCCGGGCAGGTCCACGGAGGCGATGGGGTTGTCCTGCTGCGGCCCCCGGCACTCCTCCGTCATCCAGAAGGTCCCGGTCGACAGGAACTGCCCGGCGTTGACCGCGATCCCGGTGGTCCCGGTGTCGAATCGGACGCCGCAGAGCGCGTTGTCGAACTTGTGGCACAGGAACACACTGCGTACGCCGAGGTCGTGCAGCTCGTCGAGCCCGCGATCGATGTCCTCCTCGTCGCACTGGGCGATGTCCAGGATCTGTTTACACCCGAACGGCTCGGATGTCTCGACCCCCAGGACGACGGCGAGCTTGCCCTGCGCGATGACCTCACGGGCCTGGTCGCTGTCGGTGACGACGCGGAACCATCCCTGCCCCGCACCGCCGTACATCTGGTCGATGTAGTCCTGCATCTCGTAGGTCTTGGCGGCCTGGAGCCGAATCGAGGTCATCTCGTCGCAGCTTCGGTCCTTGAAGAAGTAGACCGAGCAGATGACCCCGTTGGTGACCAGGTGGTTGACCATGACCCGCTGGCCACCACGCCAGGCCCGCTCGATCCAGGCGTAGTAGTTCTGCTGGTGGGTCTGCGAGTCGTGGGCCGGCCAGTCCGCGAACGTCGGCCAGCCGTCGGGGTCGTGCTGGCCGTCACCACCGTTGGTGAGGAAGTCGAACAGGGCCAGGGAGCCGTCGGGGTAGTGCTCCGGGCAGTCCTTGAGCGCGTCGGCAATGCCCCCGTCGGAGAAGGGCTTGCCGCAGAGGAGCCGCCCACCGAAGGCCTCGTTGGACATGACGTGGTTGTGCGCGTCCACGAAACCGCGCACCTGACCCTCGGCGTCGGTGCCGGTGAACGGCGCTCCGGTGACCCCGATCGCGGAGTCGGGCGCCGGCCGGTCGGTCGGCGTCCACCAGTCGGACTCCTCCGCCGCACTGGGCGCCGCCGTGCTGAGCAGCAGCGCGGTCACGGCGAGCAGGACGGTCGCCACCACCGATCGCCGACGGACCGCCCGGCTCCCCACCGCAGATCGCCGACGGGTCGCTCGGCTCACCATCAGAGTATCGCCGTGGAGCTGAGCACCGGACTGGGCGAGGGATAGCACGACGTTGGGACGTCGATGACGAGCAAGAAGACCGGCACTCGCGCGGTGAAGGTGAGGCCAGGATCATCGTAGCTACTGCCCGCGATCATCGTCTCGACGGTCGTGCCGGCGGCACCGGCGGTCATGGTCAGCGTCAGCATGGGTGGGGTGAAGGTGTTCCCGCCGTCGATCGGTCCGGGGATCGTCACGACGACCCTGCCGTTGGCGACGTGCACGGTGGGCGGTGCGCTTCCCAACCCGGAACCGCCGGAGATCTGCTGTCCGGTCAGGGTCGCGTTCGCCGGAACAGGCACCGACAGTTGGAGGTCCTTGATCTGCTGCACCGTGAACCCGCCTACGGAGCTGGGGACGGTGATCGGGGTGGGGGCGAGTTCGACGGTGAAGGAGGCACCGGCGGCGACCGAGGCAGGGGCGACCGCGTCGATGCCGGCGGCCAGGTCGAAGGTCTGTGGCGAGCCGACGGGCGGCCGAGCCTCACAGGCGAAGTTGACGTCGGTGTCGGCAGCCGCCACGGGTGACACGTGGAGCACGGCGAGGGTCAGGCCAACGCCGACCGCTACCAGTGGCCGCAGCCGTCGGGACAGGACAGGCATCGTTCCTCCAAAGCAGATGTCGGATCGGTGTGGGCAACACCGGCCAGCCGATGGCTTTCCCGAAGGGTGGTTGTCGAGGTGGGGCGGAGCTGTCGATGGCGGTGGGCCGTAGCAGGCAGGCCTCCCGGAGCTGCCCAGCCGGGTGTCCGCGAGATTACGGATATCCGCCGGGCGAGTCGGCGCCGAACGACGGACTGTTTCGACCTTGATAAGCATCGATTAAAGACCGAGGCGGCCCGACGTGGCGATCAGCACGACAGAAAGGCCGAACGACCGCCGCATCCAGGTAGATCGCCGGGATAAGCCCGATACGTCCCTTGAAGCAGGTCAGGAATAATAAACAGCCATCTATGGATGGACAACCTGTTCCAGTGTCACGAGTGGGCGATACTGGGTTTGAACCAGTGACCTCTTCCGTGTCAAGGAAGCGCGCTCCCACTGCGCCAATCGCCCTTGCCACCACAACCCAGGACCAGGTGGGCAGCACGCGAGCGGACGACGGGATTCGAACCCGCGACCCTCACCTTGGCAAGGTGATGCGCTACCAGCTGCGCTACGTCCGCGTGCCGTCGAAACCACGCCGACGACGAGCTCACTCTACCCGAGGGCAAGATCGCTGGAGCCGGGCACCCCGGCCAGCCTTCCGGCCGCACGCGCCACTCAGAAGTCGAACCACACGACGCGCGCACATAACTGGTCGACCCCAGCACGGGCCAACGCCACCACAAGTCGATCGAGACCACGGCCACCTCGGCCGAGGCCCGCGTCGCCGGCCGACCTCGCCGCCGCCGGTGGCATCTGATCACCTCAGGGTTGAGAGAACCACTGGCAAAAGACTCCGGGCCCGACACCAACGGTGTCGGGCCCGACTCAACTGGTGGGCGATACTGGGTTTGAACCAGTGACCTCTTCCGTGTCAAGGAAGCGCGCTCCCACTGCGCCAATCGCCCTCGATGATGCTGAGGTGGGGACGGGATTTGAACCCGCGTACACGGCTTTGCAGGCCGTTGCCTCGCCTCTCGGCCACCCCACCGGGTTGCCCCCGGTCAAACGTGGCGGCATCTCCGAGCGGACGACGGGATTCGAACCCGCGACCCTCACCTTGGCAAGGTGATGCGCTACCAGCTGCGCTACGTCCGCACGTCCCGGCTTCCCGGTGACGGATGAGAACTTTAGCCGAGTCGGTGAACACTTGCCAACTCGACCCCCTCGGCGCGCCCCCGCCGCACCTCGGCCAGGGCCAGAACCCACCCTGGACCGATCGAGCCACATCACCGAAGTGCCCCGTGATGCGACACCGAAGGGCCCCGTGGTGCACCACGGGGTAACTGTCCTACTTCCGACTACGGTAGGACAGATTCACCCTGAGTGGTACCAACTCGTACCCGTTCGGGTGCACTACCGTAGCGGTCGTGACGAGACGTGCGGCCGAGATCCGCCTGGATGCCCTGCTGCGCACCGCCTGTGACGTGATCGTGGAACGCGGGTTGGCGAACACCCGCACCGCGGACGTGGCCCAGGCGGCCGGGGTGAGTCAGGCACTGGTCTTCTACCATTTCGCCACCAAGGACCGGCTACTCGCCGAGGCGTTCGCGTACGCCGTCGAGCAGGATCTGGCCCGGCTGGACGCGGTGCTGCGCTCCAGCGCCCCACCGCTGGCCAAGCTCCGCCGACTGGTGCGGCTCTACACCCCCGCCGGCCGCCCCACGTCGTGGGCAATGTGGATCGACGGCTGGGCCGAATCGCTGCGTACCCCGGAGTTGGAGAAGACCTCCCGCCGGCTGGACCTGCGCTGGCGGCAGGACCTGGCGACGGTGATCGCGGACGGGGTAGCCGACCACACCTTCGAGTGCGCCGACCCGCCTGGCGCCGCGTGGCGGATCAGTGCCGTGATGGACGGTCTCGCCGTCCAGCTCGCGGTGCACGACCGGGTGATCTCCCGACGCCAGTTCACCGAGTGGGTACGCCTGGTGACCGCCCGGGAGCTGGGACTCGACCCGGCGCAGCTGGACTGAGCGCGGCCCGCAGCGGGCCGCCACTCCGGCGGGCCGGACGAGGCCGTAACCCCGGCGGGCCGGAGGTACCGCCAGGGGAACCACCTCGCCACGATCACCGGTGATCCGCTCCCGCTACGCCCGCGCCGCTGCTGAGTCTGACCGCCGGCCTTGTCGAGGTGAGCATCCAGCTCCACACCGAGCGCTGATTCGAGGACGGTCCGGGTGATCCCCGCGAGGAGCCCACCCGGGCCGACCAACGAGACTCCATCGGCCTTGGCCCGCTCGACCAACTGCTGCGCGAACTCCGCCTCCGCCGACGTCGGTTCAGGAAGCTGAGCAGCGTTGTTCTTGGTCTGCCATGACGTGGTCCTTCCTGGACAGGATCGACGTCCTGTCCAGGAAGGACCACACCCAGGTCAGCACGGAAATCTACGCGGTCCCTGCCGTCTCCCCGGCTCGGGTCTGCTCGGGGTCGCGGGTTATCGCGTCGTTGCTGTGTCGGTGGACACGGTGGGACCGACGCAGGATGACGGCGGCGAGGACGGCGGCGAGCAGAGAGCCGGTGAGAATGGCGATCTTCACATGGTCATGGCGTCCGGTGCCATCGGCGAAGGAGAGCTCACCGATGAGCAGGGAGACGGTGAAGCCGATTCCGGCGAGCATGGACAGACCGGTGATGTGGGTCCAGGTCAGATCGGTGCCGAGACCTGTTCGGGTGAGGCGGGTGACGAGCCAGGTGACCGCGACGACGCCGAGGGGCTTGCCGATGACGAGCCCGGCGATGACGCCGATGGCGACCGGATCGGTGAGGGCGGACACCAGTCCGCCCAGGCCGCCTATGGCAACTCCGGCGGACATCAACGCGAAGACAGGTACGGCCAGGCCAGCGGAGACCGGTTTGACGGTGTGCTCGAAGCGTTCGATCAGGCTGGTGGGCACGGCGGTGTGCTCGTGCTGGGCCTGCGGGCGGGCGGGCACGGTGAGGGCGAGCAAAACTCCGGCGACGGTGGCGTGGACCCCGGAGGCATGCACGAGTGCCCAGGCGGTGAGAGCCAGCGGCAGAAGCAGCCAGGCGGAGGTCACCCGGCGTCGTAACAAGATCGCGAAGGCAACCAGCGGTAGGGCGCTGGCCAACAGCGGCGTGACCGACAGGGTGGCGGTATAGAAAACGGCGATGATCATGATGGCGATCAGGTCGTCCACCACGGCCAGGGTGAGCAGGAAGACCCGGACGGCGGGTGGCAGGTGCCGGCCAATGACGGCGAGTACCGCCAAGGCGAAGGCGATGTCGGTGGCGGCGGGGATGGCCCAGCCGCGTAGGGCGTCGGCTCCGGCGGCGGCGGTGATCAGCACGTACACGGCTGCGGGTGCCAGGACACCGCCGACGGCGGCGGCGATGGGCACCGCGGCGCGGCGCGGCTGCCGGAGTTCACCAGTCACGAACTCGCGTTTGAGTTCCAGCCCGGCAACGAAGAAAAAGATGGCCAGCAGGCCGTCCTTGGCCCATGCCGCCAGCGACAGATCCAGGTGCAGCCAGGTCGGACCGACAGTGAACGAGCGCATGGCGTCGTAGCCTGGGGATCCGGGCGAGTTCGCCCAGATGAGCGCGATGACGGCTCCGGCGAGCAGGAGCGCCCCGCCGGTCGTCTCCGCGCGCAGGACATCGGCGATGCGGCCGGCCTGGCGTCGTACGACGGATCCGGGCGGGAGATCTCGTCGGGTGGCGTCCATCGGTCCTCCTGTCTGGTAGGTACGGGGCAGCGCCTCACGAGGGACGTGTCACGGCGAGGCTGAGCAGCTCTGTACGGCTCGGCCTCGCCGCCGGGTCGCTGCCCACCTCGCTCGCGAGGGCCGGGCGTGGCGGTTGCTTGTCCATTTCCGGACGGCGAGGTCGACACCGACGACGGTGGCGTGCCGGACCGGAAGGCCGTCGGCCGGGCAGGCAGCCCACGGCCCGCTGCGCGGCGGCATGCGTCGAATAGTTCCCGACATCGGTGGTCGCGGTGGTGGGCAGCTCGACGGACAAACAGCGGGGTCGTCGTCATCGCCGTGCCCCTCGTCGCGGTGTCGGCAACCGTTCGAGGTGATCAGTGCGCGAATCCGGGGCGGAGTCAGTCGGCTCGCCGGCATCGATGGCGTCCGTGGTGGTGCCGCGGGTGCTGTGCAGGCTCCATACGATCGACACCGTGAGCGTGGCGACGATGACGCCGAGAGTGACCGGAATCGGGAGTTTGCCGACCGGGGTCTCCGACAGGATCAGCTTGACGCCGGCGAAGGTGAGCAGGAATGCAAGTCCGTAGTGCAGGTGCACGAAGCGGCGCAGCAGCCCGGCGAGACAGAAGTAGAGGCTGCGCAGCCCGAGGATCGCGAACGCGTTGGCGGTCCAGACGATGAAGGTGCTGGTGGTGATGGCCAAGATCGTCGCCACAGAGTCCATGGCGAAGATCAGGTCGGTGGCCTCGACCGCGATGAGCACCACGAACAACAGGGTGGCCACCCGTTTGCCGTTGATTCGGGTGAAGAACTTGTCGCCGTGATATGCCGGGTCGGTCGGGATCACCTTGCGCACCAGACGTACGACCGGGTTGCGGTCCGGCGGGGTCTGCCCGCCGTGGCGGTATGCCATCTGGTAGCCGGTGTAGATGAGGAACACACCGAACACGTAGGCGGTCCAGAAGAACGATTCCAGCAGTTCCGCGCCGACGATGATGAACACCAGCCGAAACACCAGGGCGCCGATGACTCCCCAGAACAGCACCTTGTGTTGGAAGGCGGCGGGGACGGCGAAGTAGGTGAAGATCAGCGCGAAGATGAACACGTTGTCGATCGACAGCGCCTTCTCGATCAGGTATCCGGCGTAGTAGGTGCCGGCTACCTCGCCACCCTGCCACAGCCACAGGATCACGCCGAACAGCAGACCGGCGACGATCCAGATACCAGACCAGATCGCGGCCTCGCGGAACCCGATGACGTGGTTGTCGCGATGCAGGAACAGGTCGACTGCCAGCATCGCGGCAACCGCGAACATGAGTACGGCCCAGACCCACCAGGACACGGACATGCCAGGGGAGACCTTTCGTCCTGGCCGGACCCACACAAGGGCCGGCCGGTGCTGGACGAAGGTCTCCCCAAGCCACTGCACCAGTGGCTGCACCACCGGAACCCGGGTAGGCCGGACTCGTACTGACGGCGGTGCGCGGAACGTCGGGTACTCCCCTTCGAACTACGACGAATTATTCACGAAGCATGCTTCGCCTGTCAAGGCTAGTGCCGTGACTACGAACGTTCGCGGTGTTGGGGTCAGGCTGCTCGGGTAGCTGGTTGGCCCCAGCGTCGTTGGCGTTCGCTGCGGATGCGGGCGGGTTCTCGGCGTTGGGCGGCCAGGACGTCGGCGTGGCGGGCGTTGGCGTTGCGCCAGCGCAGGTAGGCCTGCAGTCGCCGGGTAAAGGCGGGGTGGTTGGGGTGATTCGAGCCGGCGATGACGAAGGTGCGTAGCGGTCCGAACTGAGCCTCGATGGGGTTGGCCCAGGAGGCGTAGGTCGTGGTGAAGCAGAGCTCAACTTTGTTCCGTGCCGCCCACGTGCGGATCTTGCGGCCCTTGTGCGCGGACAGGTTGTCCAGGATGACGTAGATCGGTGCCCCATCCGGTCGGGCGGCGCGGATCGATGTGAGCGCGGCGAGGGTGTTCGCGGCGCTCTTGCGCCGGCGCACGACGCCCCAGAGTTGGTCATCACCGAGGCTGTAGCAGCCGTGGAACTGCCGGACCCCGTGCAGCTTGTGGTAGTTCGCGGGCAACCGGTGCGGACGGCCCGCGGGCGCCCACCCAGTGCCCGCCTGCGGGCGGATCACCAGAGGCCCGCCCTCGTCGAAGGCGAACACCCGCTGCGGGAAGCTGCTGCTCACATGCTCGATCCGGGCGAGCTTGGCATCGCGGTGTGGATCGGTGGACTCCTTCCACGTCTTGGTCCGCTGGAAGGTGATCCAATGCCGCTGCAGGATCTGCCGTAGCCGCTCCCGCCCTATCCGCACACGGCGGGTCGCGTGCAGGCACAGGTGGTCGGCAAATTTGCGGATGCTCCACCGGGTGAACAGCCCGCCCCAGCTTCTCGGAGCGGGTGCTGGCCGTCTCGACGATCTGCTGCTCTTCGTCGCTACTGATCTGGCGGGTACGGCCACCCGCCCACCGAGGGTCCAGGCTGGCCATCCCCATCTCGTTGAACCGGTGGATGACCTGCCGGATCGTGTCCTCATCGGCGTGGACGAGACGAGCGATCGCCGGCACCGTGTTCCCACCAGCCGAAGCGAGCACGACCATCGACCGCCGCAAACGGATCGGCGAGCCGCTACCCCGGCAAGTGATCCTCAGCAGCTGCTCACCCTCCTGGTCACTGAGCCGCCGAACGCGAACAAGTTCTGCCACCGCCACAGCCTGACCGCCACGACACCGCCCGGCCGGCAGGCCAGACGGCGTGTCAACCAACACCGTGAACGTTCGTGGTCACGGCACTAGGGAGAAGATTTGCGATGCTGGTTTCGTGTCTCGAACTACGTAAATCGGAGTAGAGGACCGCGGGGTGGACATTCCTCACCAACCACGCGCACGTGCTACTGGCCATCGTCCTACGTGCACTGGCTGCCGAAGAAGGACCGGCCGCGTGGTCTGGTCGGTGACCTCCTGCGGAAACTCAGGCGGTGTCGGGCAGCGTAGCTACCGAGCCCAAGATCGGAGCTAGGCTGTACCCGATGATCTTTAGCTGGCGTTTTCGCAGCTCAGGATTAGCTTGGAGTGGGCCGGACGGGGCCGTAACCCGGACGGTCCGGCTGCGGGAGAATCACTCGGTGTCCGAACTCGCCAGCGCCTTCGTCCGACTGCACGCCCGTCTCGCGCCGGTCCCCTTCGTTCCCGAGGTGCGACTCCACCAGGCCGACGACGCGGTCGGGCTCTGGGAACTGACCGAGGGTGAGTTCCGCAGCGACCAACCACCGCCCTTCTGGGCCTTTCCCTGGGCCGGCGGGCAGGCCCTCGCCCGATACGTCATCGATCATCCGGACCTGGTCGCCGGGCGGCGGGTGCTCGACCTCGCCGCCGGCTCGGGGCTGGTGGCCATCGCCGCGGCCCGGGCCGGCGCCACCGCCGTCCGCGCGGTCGAGGTCGACCCGCTGGCCGTCGCCGCCGTCGCCGTCAATGCCGAGGCCAACGGGGTACGCCTCGACGCCGAGCTGGCCGACATCCTCGACCGCGACGCGGGCGATGCCGAGGTCGTACTCGCCGGAGACGTGTTCTACAGCGCGGCGATGGCGAGGCGGATGCTCCGCTTCCTGCTCACCGCCGCCCGCGCGGGGGCCACGGTGCTGGTCGGTGACCCGGAGCGCGCGTTCCTACCCCGGGACCGCTTCGACCCGCTGGCCAGCTACGAGGTGCCGGTGCCGGAGACGCTGGAGAGCGTACGCGTGAAGCGTGCCACGGTGTGGCGGCTGCGGGCCGGCCTGCCCGGAACGGCCCGCTAGCGTGTCCGCCGTGCTGTTCCGGAGCTGGACGAAGACCGCCGGCACCCACTGGCCGCCCGTCACCCGGGTCGCTGACCAGCAGGGCACCGAACACCTGGTGGTGACCGAACACGAGCTGGTCCGGCAGGTACTCACGGACCAGGTGACCTACCGTCCGGACAATGCCCTGGACGCTGTCACCCCGATCCCGGTACCTGCCCTGCGGGTGCTCGCCGGACATCGCTTCCGCCTCCCCCCGACCCTGGCCAACAACGGTGGTGTGAGCCACCCGGCGATCCGCGCCCTCGTCGCCGACGCGCTCCACCCGGCGAAGGTCGCCGCCCAACGACCCTGGCTGACCAAGCTGGTGGCCGAGCGGGTAGCCGCGATCGGCGCCACTCTCGACTCTGGTGGCTCCGCCGACCTGCACGCCGAGCTCAGTGCCGACCTGCCGCTGCTGGTCCTGGCCCGCCTGGTCGAACTCCCGGACGCCCCGGTCTCCGCGGTGAAGCAGTTCGCCCGTGCGGCGCTGGAGCTGTTCTGGGCCCCGCTGGACGCTGACCGCCAGCTGGCCCTGGCCGACGAGGTCGGCCGGTTCCACCAGGTGCTGCGGGAGTTCGCGGACACCGGCGGTGGGCTGGCCGCTGCCCTGCGGGCCACCGGACACCCGCCGGACGTGCTCGTCGGGGCGCTGTTCTTCCTGCTGGTAGCCGGTCAGGAGACCACGTCGCAGTTCCTCACCCTGCTCCTGCACCGGCTGGCCGGTGAGCCGACCGTTCGCGCCGCGCTGCGGGACGGCAGCGTCTCGGTGGCGAACGTGGTCGAGGAGGGGCTACGGCTGGAACCACCGATCGTCACCTGGCGTCGGGTCGCCGCCGTGGACAGCACGCTGGGCGGGACCGCCGTGCCGGCGGGCACCAGCATGCTGTTGTGGCTGGCCCGGGCCGGCCGTGACCCGGCCATCGTGCCGGCGCCCGAGGAGTTCCGGCCCGGCCAACGGGGGTCACGCCGGCATCTGGCCTTCGGGGCGGGCGCCCACCGTTGCCTCGGCGACCAGTTGGCCCGGATGGAGGCGGCGGTGGTGGTGGAGCAGGCGACCCCGCTACTTGACGGGACGTCCGTGGTGCGTGCTCCGTGGTATCCGGACAACCTCACCTTCCGGATGCCCGACGCCTTCGTGATCCGCCGCTGACCACCCGGCAGAGCGGATCACCGGCCAGCCGGCTCAGCGGCCCTCCTCGGCCCGCCCGCCTCAGCGAACCTCCTCGGCCCAGGCTCGCCAGTCGTCGAGCACCCCGTACAACGCCGGGGTGAGCCATCCCGGCGCGGACCGCCGGAACACGCCCGGATCGATCGCCCCGGCACCAGCCGGCAACGCGCCGACCAGGTACGGCACCAGGTCGGTCAGGTTCGCCCAGTGGACCAGCTCCGGCTCGACCGGCCAGGCACCGAGCAACACCCCCGCCGGCACCGCCCGGCGTTCCAACGCCTCCAGGGTGAGCGCGGTGTGGTTGAGGGTGCCCAGACCGGCCCGCGCCACCACCACAGCCGGGCAGCCGAGGGAGACCGCGAGATCGGCCATCGTCCACGGCTCACCCGACGGGCGCAGCCCCATCGGCACGAGCAGCCCGCCGGCCCCTTCGACCAAGACCAGGTCGTGCTTGTCGGCCTCCTCGCGGACGGCGTCGACCGCCGTGTACAGCTCCAGCGGCGGCAACTCGGCGACCCGGGCCGCGGCCAGCGGGGCCAGCGGATCGGGAAAGTTCGCCAGCGTCCGCCCGGTGAGCGGTGCGGCGAGTCGGGTGACTTCGTCGATGTCGACCGGGTCACCCGTGGCCGTACCGGTCTGGCCGGGCTTGACCACCGCGACCCGCAGCCCGGCGGCCTGCGCCGCCGCGGTGACCGCCGCGGTCGCCACGGTCTTGCCGACCCCCGTGTCGGTGCCGGTGACCAGTACCGGCCCCCGCCACGGCGTCGCACTCACGGCGCGCACTCCACGATGACCTCCAGGGCCCGCTCGAAGTCCGCCCGGGGGACCCCGACGTTGATGGTCAGCCGGAGCCGGGAACGGCTGTCCGGGGTGGAGGGGGGACGGAAGCAGCCGACCGCGACGCCCCGGTCTCGGCAGTCGGCGGCCCAGGCGGTGGCCGCCTCCGGACCAGGTGCGGTCACCGACACGACCGCGCCCTTCGGTGCCGACCCGGTCAGCCCGGCGGCGCGCAACCGCCGGACCGCGTACGCGGCCCGGTCGCCGAGCTCCACCCGCAGCTGATCGCCCTTCCAGGCGAGCTCCATGGCGGCCCGCACCCCGGCCGCCACTGCCGGCGGCGGGGCGGTGTCGAAGATGAACGTCCGCCCGGTCTCGACCAGGTGCCGGACGAACTCCGCCGGAGCGGCGACCACACCGCCGGCTCCGCCCAACGCTTTGGAGAGAGTCGCGGTGACGATCACGTCGGGCTCCCCGGCCAGACCGGCCGCGGTCACTCCCCCGGCACCGCCGGGCCCGACCACGCCGAGCCCGTGGGCCTCGTCCACCAGCAGCAACGCGTTGTGCTCCCGGGCGACCGCGTGCAGCTCGGCGAGGGGAGCGAGGTCCCCGTCAACCGAGAACACCGACTCGGTCACCACCACCGCCGGGCGACCCGGCGCGGCGGCGAGCGCGGCCCGGACCGCGTCCACGTCCGCGTGCGGGGTCACCATCGTCTCCGCACCGGAAATCCGGCACCCGTCGATCAGCGACGCGTGGTTGTGCGCATCGGATACCAGGAGCGTCCGCGGCCGCACCAGGCCCCGGACCGCGCCGACGTTGGCCAGGTAGCCGGAGGAGAAGAGCAGGGCGCGTTCGGCCCCGAGCCAACCGGCGAGATCTTCTTCGAGGGCGTGGTGCGGTGCGGTGGAGCCCCGCACCAGCCGGGACCCGGTGGCGCCCAGCCCGTACTCGTTCAGCGCCGCGGTAGCCGCCGCGGTCACCGCAGGGTGCCTCGACAGGCCGAGGTAGTCGTTGCCGGCCAGGTCAACGAGGTCGTCGGCGGCGGCGCGGGGGCGGAGGGTGCGGGTCAGCCCCGCCTTGGCGCGCAGTTCGGCTCGGCGGTCCAGGGCTGCAAGCCAGTCCGACACCGCCGCTCCTTCCCCGGCTCCCGCTCGCCGGGCGCCTCCGCCGGGGCGAACGTACCACCTGGCCGGACACCGCTCCGGCGTGCCGCGCGCCGCTCCGGCGCGCCGCGCTCCGGTCCCGCTGGTGGTTGGCCCGCGCCGCCCCGGGCACCCCTTCCCGCGGCGGCGGCCTTGTAGGGTACGGCCATGCCAGAGATCCTCGACCAGGCCCGCACCCAGGTACTGGAGAACGGCGTCGGCCTCGACGAGGCCGGCGTCCTCGCCGTGCTGAACCTCCCCGACGAGCACCTACCCGCCGCTCTCCAGCTCGCGCACGAGGTACGCATGCGCTGGTGCGGTCCGGAGGTCGAGGTCGAGGGAATCGTCTCGCTCAAGACCGGCGGCTGCCCGGAAGACTGCCACTTCTGCTCGCAGTCCGGCCTGTTCACCTCGCCGGTCCGCGCGGTGTGGCTGGACATCCCGTCGCTTGTGGAGGCCGCGAAGCAGACCGCGAAGACCGGCGCGACCGAGTTCTGCATCGTGGCGGCCGTGCGCGGCCCGGACGACCGGCTGATGCGGCAGCTGCGGGAGGGCGTCGCCGCGATCCGGGCGGAGGTCGATATCCAGGTGGCGGCCTCGGTCGGCATGCTCACCCAGGAGCAGGTCGACGAGCTGGTCGAGATGGGCGTACACCGCTACAACCACAACCTGGAGACCTGCCGCTCGTACTTCCCGAACGTGGTCACCACCCACTCCTGGGAGGAGCGCTGGGAGACGCTGCGGATGGTCCGCGAGTCCGGCATGGAGGTGTGCTGCGGTGGCATCCTCGGCCTCGGGGAGAGCGTTGAGCAGCGCGCCGAGTTCGCCGCCCAACTCGCCGAGCTGGACCCGCACGAGGTTCCGCTGAACTTCCTCAACCCCCGGCCCGGCACCCCGCTCGGGGACCGCTCGGTGGTCGAGGGGAAGGACGCGCTGCGTGCCATCGCCGCGTTCCGGCTCGCCCTGCCCCGCACGATCCTCCGGTACGCCGGTGGCCGCGAGCTCACGCTCGGCGATCTGGGTACCCGCAGCGGCCTGCTCGGCGGCATCAACGCGGTGATCGTCGGGAACTACCTGACCACGCTGGGTCGCCCGGCCACGACGGACCTGGAGCTGCTCCAGGACCTGAAGATGCCGGTCAAGGCGCTCTCCGAGACGCTGTGAGCCTGGCCGGGATGAGCGGCGACACGACGGGTCCGGCCCCGCTTGGCACGTCGACACGGCTCGGCGGCCCGGCGGGGGCCGGCGCCTCCTGGTGCGACCGGTGCGGTACGCCCGTCGGCGAGGGGGACCACACCGCCTGCCGGGCCGCCCGGCAGCTGGAGCCACCCCGCTACTGCGGGCACTGCCGGCGACGGATGAAGGTGCAGGTGCTGCCGGTCGGTTGGGCGGCGGGCTGCGTCGAGCACGGTGAGACACGGGCCTGACCGGCGCCCGGAGATTCCTCACAGTATCGAAAATCTTAAATATAATTCTGGTGTTGGGCCAGTTCAGGACGGTGAGGGGCCACTCCACAACCGCTCAATAAGCGAGCCGGCGGCAGCCCCGCCGTCCTGACATACGAACGTACTGTTGCCGCCCCCGCTCCCGGCGGGCGACAGTACGCCACACCAGCGGTGCCATCGACGCCGCCGCTCCCCGGACAACCCTGAGGAGAACGCGATGGCTCTACGACTCGCCGACGGGACCGCCTGGTCCGAGGTCCTCGACCGCGCGGTAGCCGCCGCCCCCGAAGCCTTTTCCGCCTCGACCGACGGCATCCGAACGCTGCACAACCTGATCGAGGGCGACTGGCGGGCGGTCGGCACCCCGGCCACCGTACGCACGCCCGTCGACAACACGACCCTGGTCCGCCTCCCCCGGCTGGACGCGACGGCCGCGCGCGCCGCGGTCGCCCACGCCGCCGCCGCGCACCGGGACTGGGCCGACACTCCCCTCGCCGAACGGAAGGCGCGGGTCGTCGAGGCCCTGGACGCCCTGACCGCCCACCGCGACCTCCTCGCCCTCCTGCTCGTCTGGGAGATCGGCAAGCCGTGGCGGCTCGCCGCCGCCGACGTCGACCGGGCCCTGGACGGGGTCCGGTGGTACGTCGACGAGATCGACCGGATGCTCGCCGACGGCCGGGAACCACTTCCCGGTCCGGTGAGCAACATCGCCTCGTGGAACTACCCGATGAGCGTCCTGGTCCACGCCGAGCTGGTGCAGCTCCTCGCCGGGAACGCCGTGATCGCCAAGACGCCGTCGCAGGGGGGCGCGGTCTGCCTCACCGTCGCGCACGCGTTGCTGCGCCGCGCCGGCCTGCCCGCCACGCTGATCTCCGGCAGCGGGGAGGAACTCTCCGAGGTGCTGGTCCGCGCCCCGGAGGTCGGCGCGGTGGCGTTCGTCGGCGGGCGCTCCAACGGCGGAAAGGTCGCGGCGGCGCTGCTGGACAGCGACAAGCGGCACTTCATCGAGCAGGAAGGGCTGAACGCCTGGGGGATCTGGGACTTCTCCCGCTGGGATCAGCTCGCCGCGCACCTGAAGAAGGGCTTCGAGTACGGCAAGCAGCGCTGCACCGCCTACCCCCGCTTCGTCGTCCAACGGAACCTGGTTGACCAGTTCCTCGACATGTACCTGCCGGTGGTGCGGTCCGTACGATTCGGACATCCGCTGGCGGTCGGCGACGGATGGTCCGCCGGCGACCCCCTCCCCGAGCTGGACTTCGGGCCCCTGATCAGCGCAGCCAAGGCCGACGAGCTGCGCCGTAAGGTCGACGAGGCGGTCCGGGGCGGGGCGGTCCCGCTGCACCGGGGCCGGCTCGACGGGGCGCCGTTCCTCGACGGGCAGGACACCTCCGCCTACGTGGCGCCGTCGGTGCTGCTCGCCCCGCCCGGTCGATCTCGGCTGATGCACGCCGAGCCGTTCGGGCCGGTCGACACGATCGTGGTGGTGGACACCACCGACGAGCTCCTCGCCGCGATGAACGCCTCCAACGGCGCACTGGTCGCCTCGCTCGCCTGCGACGACGAGGACGAGGCGGCGAAGCTCGCCATGGACGTGCAGGCGTTCAAGGTCGGCATCAACAAACCCCGCTCCCGGGGCGACCGCCAGGAGCCGTTCGGTGGGCGGGGTGCCTCCTGGAAGGGCGCCTTCGTCGGCGGCGACCTGCTGGTCCAGGCGGTCACCGTCGGCGGTGACGACGATCGGCTGTACGGCAACTTCCCGGACCGGACGGCGCTACCACCGAACGTCTGACGCGTCGCCCGGCGTGTCGCCTTGGACCGCGTCGCCTCGCGTCGGACCGCTGCTGTCGCGCCGGGAAAGCGCTGTCGCGTTGACGAAGCCGCGCCGCGCTGGGGGCGGTGGATGGACCAACAGGGCCCCATCCACCGCCCCCAGCGGCATCGGTTGGTGCCCAACCCCACCCACCAGGCGACATGATCCGTGCACTCCATCGGGAGGGCTTGACTGCCTTCGAAAATCAGGTCGTTCGAGAATATGACGTGCTGCACATGGCCCTCTCCCCTTACGGGTGTGGCCGCTGGGGACACATTTCTGCACATCACTTCCGATACCCTCGTACCTCCTGTTGAGGTCACCGGCAGATGGGCGAGGTGGGTGACGCAGGCGACTCACGCCGGTGTCTCTATTCCGAGACGGCTTGAAACTGTAGCAGATCCAGTCACCAATATCGGCCGTTTCGACTTTCCGTCCTCGTGACAACTGGCGGTTCCGCCGTTACAGAGGTTCATTTTGCGGCACCTCGAGACTTCCGACGGCAAGCGACTGCGACTCCACAGCGTCTGCCGATGCACTCCTGCGGAGGGATGACCCCGTGGGTCGTGCCATCCGCCAAGGTGGTAACCGATGGGGCCGGAACTGGCTTGCCCTCCGCCACTGCCGGGCTGATGGAGGAGAGGCTCACCGTAGCAAGGCCGACCGCCATAAAGGCAAAAGTTGCACGGCGCACGAAATACGGAAAAGACCTTCTCAACGAAGCTCCTTTCAAGCTAGCACGACTCCCCCCAAGCCCCCGGGGAGCACCGAACCAATCCATCACAGGATTGCGATCAAGGGCTACACAGTGTCACGGTGTGGGCTGCCATTTATCCGGATGCCGGTTCAGCCCGACATACAGGCCGGAAACAACCGTCCAGGGCAATTTTGTTCAAGCCAAACCATTGTCTTCTTTTACCGTTGTTCACCAAATCCCGCCAAGAGGGCGCTCGGTGCTGGCGCCCGAGCGGCCCCAGTGGAGACCCCCGGATGATCGGGATATCGCACTGTCGCCGGAGGCTCGGGCGAACGAGCCGGTAACCCCGCTTCCCTGCGACGCCTCCCCCGGACGCTTCGTCCGGTGCCCGGCCCGGGCTCTGCCCTGGCGCACCGGACGGGTGATCTTGCCGGCAAGACCCGGACTCACTCCTGGCGTGGGGAACAGCCCGCTTCGACCGAGCTGGCTGGCTGGCTGGCTGACAACTGTGGACGGACCTCCGCAAGGGCAACCAAGCCGTACCCCAAACAGGGACAAATTGGATAAAGTTTCGTAAAACACTTAAGTGGTCGCAGAGTAGCAGATATCAAGGAGAAGAAGCTATTTCGGAAGCGCTCCGACATCTGAGGAGGATCATGAAACGCCATCGCTACCAGGGGTTGAAGGCAGGCCCGCTGGCGGGTCGCAGACGGTGGGTGGCCATCGGCGTGATGGCACCGCTCACCTTCACGTTCGTCGGCCTGACTGCCCCAGCGTTCGGCCACACCTGGGGTAACACTACGAACACGAGCATGACCGCCTCCCCAGATGAGGAGTGGGGCTGGGAGCAGGAGCACTGGAACCAGGGACATTGGGATCAGGGGCACTGGGACCAGGGTTACTGGGACGACAAGTGTGGACACAAATGCCCTTCGGGACCACCGGGACCACCCGGACCCACAGGACCACCCGGACCCACAGGACCACCCGGACCCACAGGACCACCCGGACCCACAGGACCACCCGGACCCACAGGACCACCCGGACCCACAGGACCACCCGGACCCACAGGACCACCCGGACCCACAGGACCACCCGGACCCACAGGACCACCCGGACCCACAGGACCACCCGGACCCACAGGACCACCCGGACCCACAGGACCACCCGGACCCTGTGCTGACATCGACAGCCTCGCCCCCTCGGCCTCCGAAGAATTCAGCGCCGTGGTCTCGGACGGCGTCACCTACGCCGGTCGCAGAAGTCTCACGCCAGCACCGCCGGGGCCCTACACCTGGACCGACCTCAGCGGTAACGCCAACTACCCAGGAGAGTCCGTCTGCGGGGTCGCCATCTCCGCCGCCGGGAATGACGCCTGGGTGAAGGTACTTACCACCGACGGTGAGGTGTGGGAAACCGAATGCGCCACGCAGGGGCAGAACTTCACCTGTAACAACCCCTGGATACAGCTGACGACGCCGTCCTGAACGGAACGAATCCAGGGACAGGAAAGCAGTTGATATTCCCGGGGTGAGGATCCGGCCCCGTACTCCCGGACGGTGTTCCACACTCCCGGCAATTGGTTCCGCTTACTCAGTGGAAGTCAGGGGCCCTTCGGTGGTGGCGGGTGGCTCCCCGGCCACCCGCCACCCCGCTCGGCTACTGCGAACGACGGGAGGGACGAGCGCCTCAGCTCTCGCTCCTGCTGGTCCGCGGCACCTCATAGACCGGCTTCGCCCGCCGCCCCAACAGCACGCCGAGCCAGGGCCACCGGGTCTCCAGCGCACGGGCGAGAGCATAGTAGACAGCCACGGCCACGGCGACCACTCCGGCGGTCAGCGAAGCGGACGAGTCAGCATCGAGGATGATTCCCGTTTTTGAGGCGAGCCAGGCCAGCACCGCACCGACCGCGACCGGAACGGCGGTGCGGATGAACGAGATCAGAAAGTCGTTGACCATTGGAGTGCCTCCTCGGGGGGTGAGGTGGTGCTCCTTCAACAGTACGAGGAAATGCGTTCCGGTGCGCTACTCGCATTCATCACCATTTGCGCGCGGCAGCAGTCAGAGAACCGGGGTAGGTGGCCACTGCCACCGAAATGTCCTACGCCGACAGCAGTCCGCTATCCGCACCGGCCGAAACTGACGATCGCGGCATCGCGGCGCGGTCTACGGCTGACCCGCCCCGACCGGGGAGACCGTCGCGATCAACGGCACCGTCAGTGTCAGCAGCGAGCCGTCCCGGTCCACCGCAGACAGCGGGCCCAACCGGCGGACGGTCCGCAGCATCGGAGTGTTCTCCGCCTGAATGTGCAGCGCCAAGGCGGCGTATCCGCCCTGCTCCGCCTGCCACACGAGCCGATGCAGCAGCGCCGATCCGAGCCCGCGACGCTGCCAGTCGTCGCGCACCAGCAACGCCACCTCTGCCAGGTCTCCCTCACCGAGCAGATTGGCCATTGCCACCACCGGCGCGGCGGACAGGCCGGCGGCGGTCGCAGTGGCCAACAGGGTGACTCCCCGGGCCGGCTCCAACAGTCGGCGCAACCGTGCCGGGGCGGGCCGGGCGGACCCACCGTGGTAGCGACGGTTGCGGCTACGCGCCGAACACCGCTCGTGCAGGTCTGCCACGCCGGTCAGGTCATCGCTGGCCGCGGAGCGTACGCCCACCTCAGCGCCGTCCGGCAGGCGCAGGGTGACCAGGTCGCCCAGTCCTTGCACCGCCGGACCGGTCAGCCGGTCCGCCACCAGGGTCTGTTGTCCCCACCGCGTCATGTTCTACCCCTTTCCGCGCTACGACCCTCCCCCAGCGCCATTGCAGAACCCGCAACCCAGGGTGACGGGTCGGTTTCGGCGCCGAGAATTGGCACCGGCCTTGACATCAGAGGTGAGCTGCCATCAACTGTTCGGATGACCGAGCCGGCCATCGACGATTCCCCACCGACCGGCTCCCCGCCGGGTCTGGACCTGGGCCGGCTCGCCGGCTACCTCGCCGAGCATCGGCCGGACCTGGCCGACGGGCCACCGACCGCCCAGCTGATCGCCGGCGGCCGGTCCAACCTGACGTACCTGCTCGGCGCGGGCGGGCGGGATTTCGTGCTGCGCCGGCCACCGCTGGGCCACGTGCTGGCTACCGCACACGACATGGCGCGGGAGTTCCGGGTCATCTCGGCGCTCGCCCCGACCGAGGTGCCGGTGCCGAAGGCGCTGCTGCTCTGCACCGACCCGGAGGTGATCGGGGCGCCGTTCTATCTGATGGACCGCGTTCCCGGCACAGTGTTCCGCTCCCGGGGCCAGACGGACCCACTCCCCCGCGGGCAGCGGTGGGAGCTGGCGATGGCGATGATGGACACCCTCGCCGCGCTGCACACGGTGGACCCGGCGGACGTCGGTCTGGCCGACTTCGGCCGCCCGCGGGGTTTTCTCGCCCGCCAGGTCCGCCGCTGGTCCGGGCAGCTCGACAGCTCGCGGAGCCGGCCACTGCCCGGCATTGACGAGCTACGCGACCGACTGGCCAGCACCGCTCCGGAGAGTTCCGGCCCGGGGCGGATCGTGCACGGCGACTACCGGCTGGACAATCTCCTCGCCACCGTCAACCCGGTCGCCGTCCAGGCGGTGCTCGACTGGGAGATGGCCACCCTCGGCGACCCGCTCGCCGACCTGGGCCTCCTGCTGACCTACTGGGATGCGATGGGCGGGGATGCGGTCCCGAGTAATCCCGTCGCCGACGGGCTGGGGCCCCGGGCCGGCTTCCCCGCCGGCGCCGAGCTGATCGAGCGGTACGCCAGCCGCAGCGGGATCGATGTCGGCCCGCTGGACTGGCATGTGGCCCTGGGGTGCTTCAAACTCGCGGTGATCTGCGAGGGCATCCACTACCGGCACCGCCAGGGGCAGACCCTCGGGGCGGGCTTCGACCAGATCGGCGAGATGGTCGCTCCGCTGGTCGCGTACGGACTGACCGCTGTCTCGAGGAGGAGCTGATGGACTTCACCCACGACGCCCACACCGAGCGGCTGCGGTCCGAGCTGACCGACTTTCTGGAGCAGCAGGTCTACCCGGCCGAGGCCGTCTACGCCGAGCAGGTCGCGGGCGCCGCGGACCAGTGGGCTCGGCCGCCGGTGCTGGCCGAGTTGCGGGCGGCGGCCCGCCGGCGGGGCCTGTGGAACCTCTTCCTCCCCGACCCCCACCACGGCGCCGGGCTGACCAACCTGCAGTACGCTCCGCTCGCCGAGCTGACCGGCCGGAGCCCACACCTCGCGCCGGAGGCACTGAACTGTGCGGCGCCGGACACCGGCAACATGGAGCTGCTCGCCGAGTTCGGCACCGAGACGCAGCGCCAGCGGTGGCTGCGCCCGCTGCTGGCGGCGGAGATCCGCTCGGCGTTCTGCATGACCGAGCCGGAGGTCGCCTCCTCCGACGCCACCAACATCGCCACTCAGATCACCCGCGACGGCGACCACTACGTGATCAACGGCCGCAAGTGGTGGTCGTCCGGCGCGATGGATCCGGCCTGTCAGATCTTCGTGGTGATGGGTCGGACCGACCCGTCGGCCGACCGGCACCGGCAGCAGAGCATGATCCTGGTACCGCGGGACACACCTGGGGTCACCGTCCGGCGCGGGCTCCATGTCTTCGGCTACCACGACGGCCCACACGGTGGCCATGCCGAGATCGACTTCGACGATGTCCGGGTGCCGGTGGAGAACCTGATCGGTGCGGAGGGGGGTGGCTTCGCGATCGCCCAGGCCCGGCTCGGTCCCGGCCGGATCCACCACTGCATGCGGTTGATCGGCATGGCGGAGCGAGCGCTGGAGCTGCTCTGCCGTCGTGCCCTCGATCGGGTGGCGTTCGGCCGGCCGATCGCCGAACAGGGGGTGGTGCGAGAGTGGATCGCCGAGGCACGGGTCCGCATCGAGCAGTCCCGACTCCTGGTGCTGAAGACGGCCTGGCTGATGGACACGGTCGGGAACAGGGGCGCGCACACCGAGATCCAGGCCATCAAAATCGATACGCCGTCGATGGCGGAGTGGGTGATCGACAAGGCCATCCAGGCGCACGGGGGTGCCGGCGTCAGCCAGGACACCCCGCTGGCGGCGCTCTGGGCCCAGGCCCGCACCCTGCGCCTCGCCGACGGGCCGGACGAGGTCCACAAGGCCGCTCTCGCCCGCCGCGAACTCCGCCGCTACGCCTGAATCGCCACACCTCGATCGCTGCGCCGGACACCGGCCGCCGCGCACCAGCTACCGGGCACGAGGCACCGGGCACCGGGCACCGGGCACCGGGCACCGGGCCAGGGCCGCCACGCGCAGCGACGGCTCCGGTGCGGAGGCCAGCGGCGGCGGTCAGGTGCTGGCGCGCTCGATCAACTCGGTGTCCAGGAGGATGGTCGTGGTGGCCCGTTGCTCACCACGGATCCGGGACACCAGCAACTGGGCCATCTGCCGTCCCATCTCCTCGATCGGCTGGAAGACCGTGGTCAGCGGCGGGTCTGACTGGCGGGCGATCGGCGCGTCGTCGAAGCCCACCACGGCCACGTCCTCGGGCACCCGCCGACCGGCCTCCCGCAACGTCCGGAGCGCACCGAACGCCATCAGGTCCGAGGCGGCGAAGACCGCGTCCAGGTCCGGGCACGCGGCCAGCAGCTGGCGCATCGCGGCCTCCCCACTGTCCTCGCTGAAGTCCCCGTACGCGATCAGGTCTGGGTTGCCTCCGCTCGGCGTCTTCGCGACCGCCTCCTGGTAGCCGGTCAGCCGCCCCAGACCGGCGGCCATGTCCTGGGGGCCGGTGATGGTCGCGATCTGCCGCCGTCCCCGCCCGACGAGGTACTCCACCGCGCGCCGGGCTCCGCCGACGTTGTCCGCGTCCACGAGCCAGGCCGGCTCCGCGTCGGCGTGCAGCATCTGGGCTGGCCGGCCCCCGAGCACGGTGGGCAGGCCCCGTTCTGCCAGCAGCGTGGGCAGCGGGTCGGCATCGTGCAGCGACAACAGGAGGACGCCGTCAACGTGCTGGTTGGTCAGGTGGTGCTCGACCCGCTCCCGCTCGCTCGGGGACTGGACCATGACGAGCCAGAGCTGGAACGGGGTCCCCAGCAGGCCGGAGCTCACGCCCCGCACGATGCCGGCGAAGAACGGCTCGGCGAACACCCGGTCCCCGGATTCTGACACCACCAGGGCGATCGAGTCGGTCCGCTGGGTGACCAGGGCGCGAGCGGCCCGGTTCGGCACGTACCCCAGTTCTGCGATCGCCCGCTGCACCGCGGCGCGGGCCTCGGGGCTGACCTGGGGTGAACCGTTGACGACGCGGGAGACCGTGCCCCGGCCAACGCCGGCACGTGCGGCGACCGCATCGAGAGTCGGGCGCCCGAGCGAGCGGGTGCGCTGCGTTGTCATCGTCTGCTCCTCCGACGGCGGAAGGCCCCGGTGCCCACCGGTGACACCGGGACCACCCGGATAGCTGGTCCGAGCCTATTCTGCAGCCAGACCGTTACGTCGGATCGTCTCGGCGTACCAGCGACCGCTGGACTTCAGGGTGCGGGCCTGACTGCGGTAGTCGACGTGAATCATGCCGAAGCGCTTCGTGTAGCCCCAGGCCCACTCGAAGTTGTCCAGCAACGACCAGGCGAAATAGCCCCGCAGCGGGACACCCGCGGCGATCGCCTGGTGTGCGGCGCGCAGGTGCGCATCGAGGTAGGCGGTGCGGTCCGGGTCGTCCACCTGACCGTCCACGACCGCGTCCACGAAGGCCGCACCGTTCTCGGTGATATAGAGCGGCAGGTCGGTGTACTCCTCGTGTACCCGCCGCAACGTCTCGACCAGCCCGGGAGGATCGATCTCCCAGTCCATGTCGGTGACCGGTATGCCCCGGGTAACGAAACGAACGTCTGCGCTGCCAGGCCAGCACGACGGTTTACGCCAGTACGGCTCCGGCGGGGACGCGGCCGTCGGCGCGGCGACCACGTGCCGGCTGTAGTAGTTGATTCCGAACAGATCCAGCGGGGCGGCGATGGTGGTCAGGTCCTCCGCACGCACGTGCCCGAAGTCGGTGATCTGGCTGAGGTCGGACCTCAGATCCGCCGGGTACGAGCCGCGCAGCAGCGGGTCGAGGAAGAACCGGTTCGCCAGCCCGTCGATCCGGCGTGCCGCGTCGGCGTCGCCGGGCGAGTCGGTGGCCGGGGTGACCGGGTACAGGTTGAGGGTCACCCCGACCTCGACGTCGGACTGGGCCGCTGCCCGTACGGCCGGCACGGCCAGCCCGTGGCCGAGCAGCAGGTGGTGACCGGCCCGCACCGCGTCGGCGGGGTCGGACCGACCCGGGGCGTGCACCCCGGAGCCGTACCCGAGGAAGGCCGAGCACCACGGCTCGTTGAGCGTCGTCCAGTACCGCACCCGGTCGCCGAGCGCGCCGGCGACCAGAGCGGCGTAGTCGGCGAACCGGGCGGCGGTGTCCCGCGCCGGCCAGCCGCCCGCGTCCTCCAGTGGCTGCGGCAGGTCCCAGTGGTAGAGCGTCAGCCACGGTTCGACGCCGTTGGCCAGCAGTTGGTCCACCAGCCGCTGGTAGAAGTCGAATCCCTCCTGGTTGATCGGGCCGGTGCCGCCGGGCTGCACCCGAGGCCAGGACACGGAGAACCGGTACGACTTCAGCCCCAGCTCGGCCATGAGGGCGACATCCCAGTCGAGCCGGTGGTAGTGGTCGCACGCCACGTCACCGGTGTGCCCGGCCACCACCCGCCCGGGGGTGTGGCTGAAGGTGTCCCAGATCGACGGCGTCCGGCCGCCGAGGGCCGCCGCACCCTCGATCTGGTAGGCCGCGGTGGCGGCGCCCCAGCGGAAACCCGGCGGGAAGGTCAGCGGCGGGCGTTCGGCGAGAACGCCGGCGGCGGGTGGGCGCGCAGGATTACTCACGACTTGACGGCACCTTCCATGATCCCGCCGATGATCTGGCGGCCGAACAGGAGGAAGACGATGACCAACGGCAGGGTGCCGACGGCGGTGGCGGCGAAGACCTGTGAGTAGTCGGTGTAGTACGCGTACGACAGGAAGGAAAGGGAGACCTGCAACGTCGGGTTCTCCGGGGTGAGCACCGCGTACGGCCAGAGGAAGGAGTTCCAGGTTTCCATGAAGGTCAGCAGTCCCAGGACCCCGGCCGCCGGGCGCAGCGCGGGCAGCACGATGTTCCAGTAGATCCGCAGGGTGCTGGCACCGTCGACCCGACCGGCCTCGATCAGCTCGTCGGAGACCGCCTGGCTGGCGTACTGCCGCATCATGAAGACACCGAAGGCGGTGACCAGGAACGGCACGGTGACCGCGTAGAGCGTGTCGTACCACCCCAGCGTCTGCATCATGCCCCAGAGCGGGATGATGCCCAGCTGGGTGGGGATCATCATCGTCACGATGATGGAGAGCAGCAGGACGTTGCGGCCCCGGAAGCGCAGCTTCGCGAAGGCGAAGCCGGCCAGCGAGCCGGTGAGGACCACCGACACGGTGACCACCGAGGAAACGATGATCGAATTCATCATGCCGGTGAGGAAGTTGGCCGCGTCGTTGTCGAGGACCCGGCCGAAGTTGTCGCTGAAGGCACCACCGGGGATGACCGGCGGCGGCACGTCGTTGATCGAGTCCAGGGTGCGGGTGCCGATCACCACCAGGTAGTAGAAGGGGTAGATCGACAGTAGGGTCGCCAGGAGGAGAGCGAGGTAGGTCAACGGGCTGGTGCGCCAGAGACGCGTGGATGCGGAGATCATCGAGGGCTCCTCACTTGGCCGCGCGGCGGACGAGGACGAAGTTGAGCAGCGACATCAGGCCGATGATCATGAAGAGGGCCCAGGCGACAGCCGCCCCGTAACCGGCGCTGTTCAAATTCGTGATACCCATCTCGTACATGTACATGGCCAGGGTCTGGAAGTCGCGCTGGGTGCCGCCGATGATGTTGCCGTTGGCGAAGAGGAGCGGCTCGGTGAAGAGCTGCATGCCGCCGATCGTGGAGAGGATGACCACGAAGATAAACGTCGGCCGGAGCAGCGGCAGGGTGATTCGCCAGAACTGCCGCCACTGGCCGGCGCCGTCGATCTCCGCCGCCTCGTAGAGGTCCCGGGGGATCGCCTGCATACCGGCGAGCAGGATCAGGGTGTTGTATCCCGTCCACCGCCAGTTGACCATGGATGCGATCGCCGTCCAGGAGCTCCAGGTCTGCCCGTCCCAGTCGATCTGGTCGATCCCGACGAATCCGAGCAGCCAGTTGACCAGCCCGTACTCCCGTTGGTACAGCATGCCGAAGACGATCGCGACCGCGGCGACCGAGACCACGTTCGGAACGAAGATAGCCATCCGGAAGAAGGTCTTGGCCCGCAGCAGGGTGCGGTTGAGCAGGTTCGCCAGAAAGAGCGCCAGCAACAGCTGCGGGACGGTCGACAGCGCGAAGATGCCGAACGTGTTGATCAGCGCGTTCCAGAAGTATTCGTCGGTGAGTAGCCGGGTGTAGTTGTCCAGCCCGATGAAGGTGCGATCGCCGATCATGTCCCAGTCGTGCAGCGACATCCAGGCGGTACGCAGCATCGGGTAGAGCCCGAAGACGCCAAAGATCAGAAAGAACGGCGCGATGTAGAGGTACGGCGAGTACCTGATGTCCAGGCGGGCCAGGGAGAGCCGCCAGCGCTTGGGGGTACCGCCGGGTGGTGGTGCGGTGGGTGTCGGCGGGGCGGCGGTGGTCGAGTGACTCATGTCGGCGCTCCGCCGCATTCCGGGTCGCCCTGCGGTGCTGGCAGGCCAGGTCGACCGGCGGCTCGCTCAGGGTGGCTCATGGGGATTCCTTTCCTGGCAGGGTTGGTGCCCTCGCGCAGGGCGCGACGCACCACGCACCAGCAGGTGGCCGCACCCCGGCTCCGGGACCGACCGGTGGCGCCCGGAACGGTTTCCGAACGCCACCAGGTCGGATTCACTCAGAAGGCGCCCTGAATCTGGGCGTCCTTGGTGAACTGCTGCCAGGCCTCGTCCTCACTGGCCTGTCCGTTCTCGAACGCCCGCAGCGCCAGCCCGAAGGCGTTTTCCTTCACCGCCTGGTGCTTCGGCCCCAGGTGGATCGGCTCGATCTTGCTGACGCTCTCGCCGAAGATCTTGCCGGTCGGGGCGCCGCTGAAGTACTCGTTGGTGTAGCTGAGGAAGGCCTCGTCCTGCAGTGCCTCCAGGTGGGTGGGGAGCGGACCCTTGGCCTTGAAGGCCTCCACCTGGCTGGTGGCGTTGGTCAGGAACTCGGCGAGCTTCGCCGCCTCCTCGTGGTAGGAGCTCTGCTCCGGCACGGCCAGCCAGGAGCCGCCCCAGTTGCCGCCGCCACCGGGCACCGCCGCCACGTCCCACTTGCCCTTGTTCGCCTCACCGGAGTTCTTCGCGACGACGCCGAGCATCCAGGACGGGCAGAAGGTGGCCGCGAAGCTGCCCTGCTTGAAGCCGGCGGACCACTCCGGTGACCAGGTGGCGGCCTTGGCGGAGATGTCAACCATCGAGATCGCGGTGTCCCAGGCCGCCTTCACCGCGGGGCTGGTGTCCGCGATGATGTTGTTCTCCTTGTCGTAGAAGAGGTCGTCGCCCTGCTGGAAGAGTGACGCGTCGGAGACGGCGGTGATCGAGTCGATGAGGGCCTTGCCGCCACTGCCCTCCTTGTACGCGCGGCCGGTCTCCAGGAAGCTGTCCCAGTCCGGCCAGAGCGCCGACACCTCATCCCGCTCGGTGGGCAGGCCAGCCGCCTCAAGGAGGTCCTTGCGGTAGCAGACGGCGAGGCTGCCGACGTCGGTCGGAAGACCCATCAGCCGGCCGTCCGGCGCCTTGCCCAGCTCCCACTTCCAGGGCAGGTAGTCCTCGGAGAGGTCGTCAACCAGCGGGGCGAGATCCACCCAGTTTCGCGGGTTGGACTTGAACTCGTTGAGGATGCCCTCCTCCAGCGCGACCACATCACCCGCACCCTTGCCGGTGGCCAGGTAGCGCACCAGCTTGGGCCGGTACTCGCCCAGCTGCGCCGTCTTGCGCAGCTCGATCTTGATGCCGGTGTCCTTCTCGTACTGTTTGACGAGTTCCTCGTAGCCGAACTCGCCGAACGTCTCGACGATCAGCTTGCTGGGCTTCTCGCCCGCGGCCGGCTCGTCGTCGTTGCCGCAGGCCGCGAGGCCGCCGAGGGCGGTGATCGCGGCAAGGGCGCTGGCCGCCAGGCGGGAACGCCGCGTGGTGAGGCTCATCCTGACCCCTCTTTTCGATGTGAGGCTGCGTCTGTCGTGATGGGGGAGGCGGTACGGGGCGTCGACCGACGATGATGGATTCGACGACGGTCCGGTGTGGACGAGTGAGCCGCACCACACCACTGGGAACGCTCCCATGAGATTGCCGGGAGGTGTCAGACGTGTCAATAGGCCGATGGGAGTGAATCCCGGATCGTTACCGCGCGCCCGCGATCCCTACCGCGAAATGGCGCTTTCCCGGGTCAGCGCCCTGATGCAGCGAAATTGGTCAGCAGAATCGACGGAGCAGCGTGCCCGCCCGACCGGCGTCGAAGGCTGCCGGATCAAAGCGGTCCCCTGCCCAGTCCCGCAACGTGTGATGCTCGGGATGACCCGAATCAGCGAGCGCGGCCAGCAGCACCAGATAGCCGGCCGGACCGCCGATGTCCTCCGGCGGGCACGCCCGTTCCCCATCCGCGCAGTCGGGATAGCGCCCCTCCGGATCGGCCAGAAGGACGTCCTCCACCACCAGGTCGTGCTCCCACCAATTGCCGAAGTCGTAGGTGTAGTGGAAGCGGCTGCCCTTACCGACCACCGCGTCCAACCGCACGTCCAGCTCGTCGCGGAGCGACAGCTCGCCGTCCGGGTCGGGCTCCCCGTACTGCTCGCCGTCGACCTCGAAGGAGTGCAGGTGGCAGTCCCGCCAACCCATCGCGTGCTGCACCACCCGGTGCACCCGGTCAAGGGTGAAGCCGCCCGGGACCAGCGCCCGGCGCCAGACCAGCGGCCGGACCCCGGCCAGGGAAATCCTCAGCTGGAAGATCTGACGCGGCATGCTATCCCGTCCTCCCGCAGAATAAGCTGCGACCATGATCTGCCGAGCGTGCCGGGCGAGGCGGCACGACGACTGTCGCGGCCAAAACTGGTGTGACTGCCAGCACCGTACCCCTCCGCCACCCCCTCCGGTCACGGGTCCGGCCAGCGAATGACCGTCGAAACGCCGATTACCGCCCTCTGGCCAGCGCCGTCCCGTGCGAGCCTCGACGACGCCGCGCTCACCGACTGCTACGGCCGGGCCGATCGACCACACCTACGAGTAAACTTCGTGACCAGCGTGGACGGCGCGGTCACCGTCGACGGCTATTCGGCCGGGCTCTCCGGCGAGCCGGACAAGCGCGTCTTCCGGCTGCTGCGGATGCTCTGCGACGGCCTCGTGGTCGGCGGCGGCACGATGCGCCACGAGCGCTACCGGCCACTGCGGCTGGACGAGCGACGCCGCGCCTGGCGCCAGGAACATGGCCTACCGGAGTGCCCGACCCTCGTCGTGGTCTCCGGCTCGGCCACCCTCGACCCGACCCATCCCGCCCTCGCCGACGCACCGGTACGCCCGATCGTGCTCACGCACGCCGCCGCCACCCCCCCGACCGGCCTGACCGACGTCGCCGACCTCGTCGAATGCGGCGACGACCGGGTGGACCTCGACGCCGGCCTGACCGAGCTGCGACGCCGCGGGCTCGGCCAGCTGCTCTGCGAGGGGGGCCCGCACCTCTTCGGCGCGCTCACCGCCGCCGACCTGGTGGACGAGGTCTGCCTGACCGTCGCCCCGCTACTGGCCGGCGCCGGTCCGGGCCGGATCACCGCCGGAGAGCCCAGCCCGGTGCGGCACCTACCGCTGCGGCACGTGCTCGCCGCCGCCGACGGCGGGCTGCTGCTCCGCTACGCCCGTGATTAACCCCCGCCCGCCCGCGACCGCTATGGGACCTGTCTCGGCGCGGCGTCGCGCACCCGACCTGTCTGGCCCCGGCGTCGCGCCTATCTCGGCCCGGCGTCGCGGGCCTCGCAGATCCGGCCGGTGAAGGCGGGGTCCGCCTCCCGCCCCGCCGACCACACCGGGTTGATCCTCAGAGCCAACGGCGGCGGCTGCCAGGCCGAGCCGATGCGCTGGAGCACCTCGTACTGCCACTCGGACCGCTGCACCGAGTCGCCGGAGAGGAAATCGAGCACCAGGTCCGCGACGTCGGCGCGGCCGACCAGCTCACCGTGGAACGCGGGCAGCTCGTACACCGGGATCCGGTGGTACTGGCCGGGCGGTGCCTCGATCGCGGTGACCGTCGGCAGGAAGGCCACCATCCGCACCCCCGCCACCGGGCAGAGCGTACGGTTTCGGTAGAACGGGGCGTCGGCCAGCAACGAGCGGATGAAATCCTGGTCCGGCACCTCCTCCGAGGTGTCGGTGAGGTTCCAGAGCGACTGCAGCGCACGCAGTTCCCAACCGGCCACCACGCCCCACCCCCGCCTGATCTCCGCCGGCGGGTAGTACACCCGGCCCGGCATCACCAGCGGGCTGAACAGCAGCACCGCCTCCACCTCCGTCATCGGCCACCGCTCCAGGTAGGTCCGGGCCACCATGGCCCCCTCACTGTGCCCGAGCAGGGCGATCGGCCGGTTGGTCCGCTCGTGCAGGATCTCGACCTGCTCCGCCAACAGGGCCGCGCTGTCGCCCAACGACCGGTGGGTGGCCACCGCCGTGTACGGCAACGGCCGGTTCTGTTCATCCAGTCCGAGGTAGGAGAACCGCTCCACCCGCGGATCCACCGCCGGTTCACCGTCGTACGCGGAGTCGTGCCCGCCGAGGGCGATCACCGCGTACGGGACCGAGTCCGGCAACGGCTCCGTCATGATCGGCGGTCGCCACCCGCCGCGCCCGCCCTGGACCCGCTCGGCCGCCAGCGGCATCGCCGGGAAGCTGAGCAGGATGAGCGCCACCAACAGCGGCACCACCGGCACGATCCGGAAGCGGACCCGGCCGGGGGCCAGGACGGCAGCGACGCTCTTGCGCCAGAGCAACGCGTTGAGCGCGCCGCCGACGGCGGCCAACGGGATGCCCCACCAGATGGGCACCGCCGACAGCACCGCACCGACGATGGTGAGCACGGCGAAGTTCAGCCACGCCCAGCCGACCACCTTGAGCCGCGGCAGACCCCGCCACCGGTCCGCGGCCAGCCCGGCCCGCAGCAGGAACGGGGCGAACAGCAGCAACGGCAGCAGCGAGGCGATCAGATACCAGGAGAGCCCGGTCGTGGCGAAGGCCATCGCCAGTGCCACCCAGGGTGAGAGGAGCACCGCGGTCAGGAGGGTGACCCAGATGTTGCGTCGCAGCAGCCAGCGCCACGACGGATGGGGGGTTCCCTCCGGCCAGGCCAGGTTCGCCATGACGGTGGTGAGGAGTCCCCGCAGCACCGATATCCCCACCAAGGTGAGGAAGAACCCGGGGATGGTCCGGTGGTAGACGAACAGCCACCGCAGCTCATGGAAGGTGCCGTACGGCCAGATGGCGCTCACCTGCGGCGACAGCCCGCGAACAGCCTGGAATCCGAGCACCGCGATGATCGTCGCCTCCACCGCCGGTAGCACCGCCGCCAGTGCGACCAGCGCCTTGAACCGACCGCGGGGCGTCCGCAGCCACTCCTCCCGCAGCTTCATCCGTTACAGCATCGCCCAGCTCGCGCCCGACTCGTGGGGAATTCGCCGATAGCACCCAGCCGCGGCACCCGAGGCGCCCCGCCCAGCGTCCGTCGCGCACCGCCAGCACGCCCAGACGCGCACCGCCCAGGGCCCGTCGCGCACCGGCCCTGGGCGGGTCGGGGGCGGGCGCGGCGTGGTCTCCGCCGCGTCACGTGGCGGCTGGTCGTAGGTCTCGGGCAGGATGCAGGACGTGTCTGCCGACCTCGCCCCCCAGCCCCACGGAGTGACCCGATGACCAACGACGCCGCGGACAGCCCGGGCGAGCTGGTCGGCCGGGTGCTCGGCACCGCCGACGCCACCCCGCTGCAGTTCTGGACGGCGGTCTCCCCCACCAGCTACCTGCAGCTCGACGACGTCGTGGCCACCCGCCGCGAGCTGCCGGACCGGGAGCCGGTGACGATCGCCGGGGTGGTCACCCAGGTGCGCGCCCGACACGAGGGCGCCCAGTTCGACTCCGACGTCTTCGCGATCGCCGACGGCATGCTCCCCGCCCAGGTGCAAGAGGCCGCCGAGATCACCACCACCCGGGTCGACCCGGAGCTCTACGTTCCGCCGTCGCCGGGCGCCGTCGTGCACCGGGCCGAGGGGGACGCCCGGGCCCGGGCGCTGCACTTCGACCGGATGGAGCGGCGGATCCCGATGGGCACCGGCCGCGACGGGGTGCCGGTCTACCTCAACGCCGACTTCCTCGACGGCACCCGGGGTGCGCACGTCTCCATCTCTGGCATCTCCGGCGTCGCCACCAAGACGAGCTTCGCCACCTTCCTGCTCTACTCGGTCTTCCGCTCCGGCGTCCTGGGCGGGGACGCGGTCAACGCCAAGGCGCTGATCTTCAACGTCAAGGGCGAGGACCTGCTCTTCCTCGACCACCCCAACACCCGGCTGGACGAGTCCACCCGCACGGCGTACGCCCGGCTCGGTCTGGACGCCGCGGCCTTCCCCGACGTACGCGTCTACGCTCCGCCCCGGGCCGGCGACGCCACCGGCACGCCGGATGTGAGCAGTCGGCTCAGCGGGGTGGACAGCTTCTACTGGACGCTCGACGAGTTCTGCGCCGACCGGCTCCTGCCGTACGTCTTCGCCGACGCCGACGACGAGCGCCAGCAGTACACGATGGTGGTGCACTCGGTCACCGCCCACCTGGCCCGGTACGCGCAGCCCGCCGACGGCGGGGTGAGCATCGACGGGGTCCGCCTCGGCAGCTACGCCGACCTGGTCGATCACATCGTCGAGCAGCTCAACGACGACGAGACCCGGGGCGACTGGGCCGGCAGCGCGGTCGGCCTCGGCACCGTCAACGCCTTCGCCCGCCGGTTGATCGGCAGTAAGAAGGACCTGTCCCGGCTGATCCGCGGCGATCTGGCCACCCGACGCCCGCACCGGATCAACACCGCGGAGTCGGCGCAGGTCACCGTGGTCGACCTGCACAACCTGCCGGACCGGGCGCAGCGGTTCGTGGTCGGCGTGACGCTCAAGAGCGAGTTCGAGCGCAAGGAGAAGAGCGGCACGGCCAAGCCGCTGCTCTTCGTCGTCCTCGACGAGCTCAACAAGTACGCCCCCCGCGAGGGCTCCTCCCCGATCAAGGAGGTGTTGCTGGACATCGCCGAGCGGGGCCGCTCCCTCGGGGTGATCCTGGTCGGCGCGCAGCAGACCGCCAGCGAGGTGGAGCGGCGCATCGTCACGAACTCGGCGGTCCGGGTGGTGGGTCGGCTCGACCCGGCGGAGGCCTCCCGCCCCGAGTACGGTTTCCTCCCGCCGGCGCAGCGGCAGCGGGCGCTGCTGGCGAAGCCGGGCACGATGTTCGTCAACCAGCCCGACATCCCGGTGCCGCTCTGCCTGGAGTTTCCGTTCCCCGCCTGGGCGACGCGGGTCGCGGAGGCGGGCGCGGTGCCCTCCCAGACACTCCGGTCGATCACCCAGTCGGCCGACCCGTTCGCCGTGGTGGGCTCCGGTGACGACGACATCCCGTTCTGAGGTGATTGAGCCGTGAAGATCCTGCACACCTCCGACTGGCACGTCGGCAAGGTCCTCAAGGGGCAGTCCCGGGCCGAGGAGCAGAAGGCCGTCCTCGCTGGAGTGATCGAGGTGGCCCGGCGGGAAGCGCCGGACCTGATCATCATCGCCGGTGACCTCTACGACACCGCCGCCCCCACCCCCGAGGCGACCCGGTTGGTCACCCGGGCGCTGACCGCGCTGCGCCGCACCGGCGCCGATGTCGTCGCGATCGGCGGCAACCACGACAACGGCGCGGCGCTGGACGCGCTGCGGCCGTGGGCCGACGCCGCCGGGATCACCCTGCGGGGCAACGTCCGCGAAGACCCCGACGAGCACATCATCGACGGTACGACCGGCGGCGGTGAACGCTGGCAGCTCGCCGCGCTGCCGTTCCTGTCCCAGCGGTACGCGGTCCGGGCCGTGGAGATGTATGAGCTGACCGCCGCCGAGGCGAACCAGACGTACGCCGACCACCTGGGGCGGATCGTCACCCGGTTGACCGAGGGCTTCACCGAGCCGAACCGGGTGCACCTGGTCACCGCCCACCTGACCGTGGTCGGGGCGGCGACCGGCGGCGGCGAGCGGGACGCGCACACCGTCCTCGGCTACGCGGTGCCGGCGGCGGTCTTCCCCGGCACCGCGCACTACGTCGCCCTCGGTCACCTGCACCGCGCCCAGCGGGTCGACGGCGGGTGCCCGATCCGCTACAGCGGCAGCCCGCTGGCGGTCGACTTCGGCGAGCAGGAGAACGTCCCGTCGGTGACCGTGGTCGAGGTGACCGCCACCACGGCCGCCCAGGTGCGCGAGGTGCCCATCCCCGCCGCCGCCACCCTGCGGACCGTCCGGGGCACGCTCGCGCAGCTCGCCGAGGTCGAGGTGCCCGACGCCTGGCTGCGGGTCTTCGTCCGGGAGCAGCCCCGGGCCGGCCTCCGCGAGGAGGTGCAGGAGCTCCTCCCCCGCGCCCTGGAGATCAGAATCGATCCGGAGCTGGTGTCCGCGCCCGGCGGCGGTGCCCGCGTCGCCCAGCGCGCCGGCCGGTCGCCGCGGGAGCTCTTCGGCGACTACCTGGACGACCGGGGGCACGCCGACGACGACGTCCGGGGGCTCTTCGACGAGCTCTTCGAGGAGGTCGAGCACTGATGCGGCCGATGCGACTGGACCTCGATGGCTTCACCGTCTTCCGGGCGGCGACAACGGTCGACTTCACCGACGCCGACTTCTTCGCTCTGGTCGGGCCGACCGGCTCCGGCAAGTCCACCGTGTTGGACGCCATCTGCTTCGCGCTCTACGGCACCGTACCCCGCTGGGGCGGCACCCGCGGGTTGGCGAACGCCCTCGCCCCGTCGGCGGCCGAGGCGCGGGTCCGGCTGGTCTTCGAGTCGGCCGGCGACCGCTACGTGGCCACCCGGGTGGTCCGGCGGGACAGCCGGGGCAACGTCAAGACCTCCGGCGCCGGCCTCCAGCTCATGCCGCCCGGCTTCGACCCGGCCAAGCTCGACACCGGGCTGAGCCCGGAGGACCTGGGCGAGGTGCTCGCCGGCACGGTCGCCGAGATGGAAGACGCGGTGCTGACGGCGGTCGGGCTGCCGTATGAGCAGTTCACCAGCTGTGTGCTGCTGCCGCAGGGGCAGTTCGCCGACTTCCTGCACGCCCGACCGGCGAAACGGCAGGAGATCCTGGTCAACCTGCTCGGCCTCGGCGTCTACGAGCAGGTGCGGGAGAAGGCGGGGACCCGGGCCAGCCAGGCCGAGGCGAAGTTCGAGGTCGTCAACCAGACCCTCACCGGCCTCACCGACATCGACGACGCCACCCTCGACGAGGTGTCGGCCCGCGTCGAGCAGATGCGGGAGCTGGCCACCGCCGTCACCGCCGCCGTTCCCGAACAGGCGGCGGCGCACACCGCGGCGCGGGAGGCGAGCGGGGCGCTGACCACCCTCGACACCGACCTGGCCGTGCTCGACGCCGTACGCGCCCCGGCCGGGGTGACCGAGGTCGCCCGGGCGGTGGCGACCGCACAGACCGACGCGGATCGGGCCACGACCGTGGTGGCGCTCGCCGAGGAGCGGGAGGAGAAGCTTCGCGGCGAGCTGACCGCGGCCGGCGACGAGAGCGCGCTACGCCTGCTGCTGCGGGCGTACGACGACCGGGCGGGGTTGGCCGGCGAGGCCGAGACGGTCCGGGCGGCGGTGGCGGCGGCTCAGGCCGGGCATGCGGCGGCGGCGGCGGAGCTGACCGCGGCACAGGCGGCGGCCGAGCAGGCCGAGGCCGGCCTGACCGCGGCCTTCCAGGCACATGAGCAGGCCCAGGCGACCGACCTGGCGATGGCGGTGCGGGAGCCGCTGCACGACGGGGCCACCTGCCCGGTCTGCGAGCAGACCGTCGCCCAGGTCCCGGCGATCCCGGCCACATCGGCGGTGCCGGCGGCGATCGCGGCCGGTAAGGCGGCGCGGGCGGCCAGCGAGGCGGCCAAGGCCACCGTGGCGCAGCGGGACAGCGCCGTCCGCGAGCGGGAACGGGAGCTGGTGGCGGCGCGGGTCCGGCAGGAGCAGCTCGACGCGCGGCTGGCCGCCCTGCACACCCAGCTGGCCGACGCCCCGGAGCCGGCGGCGCTGCACCAGGCCTTGGCCGAGCACGGGCGGCTACGGCGGGAGCTGGAGGAGTCGGCGGCGGCGGTCCGCGCCGGCCGGGACGAGGCCCGCCGGGCCCGGGCCGCGGTGGACACCGCGCAGGAGCGGCTCCGCACGACCTGGCGGGCCTTCGACGCGACCCGGGACGGGCTGGCCCGCTTCGGCCCACCGGCCACCGACCGGGAGGACGTGGCGGCGGCGTGGACGACGCTGACCGACTGGGCCACCGCCGAGGTGGCCCGACGGCGCTCCGAGCGCGCCGACCGGGTGGCGGCGGTGAGCACGGCCGAGGCGCAGGTGGCCGCGGTGGAAGCGCGGATCGGCGGGCTCCTCGAGGCGGGCGGGGTGCCGGCCACCGACGACCCGGGCCGCGACACGGCGGTCGCCCTCGAACGGGCCGAGGCGCAGCTGCGGGAAGTGACCCGCCGCCGGGAGCAGGCCGGTGACCTGCGCGAGCAGCGCGCCACCTACGAACGCGAGGCGCAGATGGCCCGCGCGCTCGCCGGCCATCTGCGGGCGAACAACTTCGAACGGTGGCTGCTCGCCGAGGCGCTGGACCTGCTGGTGGACGGGGCGTCGACAATCCTGCGCGAACTCTCCGGCGACCAGTACGACCTGGTCCACGACAAGGGAGAGTTCTTCGTCGTGGACCACCACGACGCCGGCCTGCGCCGGGGTGTGCGCACCCTCTCCGGCGGGGAGACCTTCCAGGCGTCGCTGGCGCTCGCACTGGCCCTGGCCGAACAGCTCGCCGGGATGTCGACCACCGCGGCGAGCCTGGAGTCCATCGTGCTGGACGAGGGGTTCGGCACGCTCGACACCGCCACCCTCGACACGGTGGCCGCCACGTTGGAGAACCTGGCCGCGCGGGGCGACCGGATGGTGGGCGTGGTCACCCACGTACCGGCGTTGGCCGAGCGCATTCCGGTCCGCTTCGAGGTCCGCAAGGACGCCCGGTCGGCCCGGATCGAACGGACCGGCCGGTGAGCGCCGACGGTGGGCGGGGGCGACCCGGGTGACCCGCTTCTTCGTCGACGCGTGGGACCCGGCGTACGGGGCCTCGTTCGAGGCCGCCGCCGGCGGCCCGGCCGCGCCCAGCAGCGCCCGGGTCGAGGCCGACCACGAGCTGCCCGCGGTCGACTGGCGGGCGGTCGGGCCCCGGTCCGGCGTGCACGCCCCGGCCGTGGTGCTCCTCGTTGACGGGGTACGCCGAAACGACGCCAGCCTGTGGTTGACCGAGCCCGACGGGGTCTCGTACCCGGGGCTGGCCGCCTCGTACGCGGCCGGGGTGGTCCGCTGCGACCTGGAGCGCGGCGCGGCCCAGCTGGCCGGTGCCCGGGTGGAGCGGGGGCTCTTCACCGCCAGCCCGTCCGCGGTGGACGTGCACGCCGGCAACGTCCACTACCCGGTGCACCAGGTTGGCGGCAGCGGCGAGCTGGCCAAGCTGCCGGCGGCGGTGCAGGGCCCGCTGACCGCGCTGGAGGTGGCGGTCTCCAGCGCCGCCCGCAGCGACGATGATCTGCTGGTGGTGGACGGGCCGCTGCGCAACCGGCGGCTCCTGCCCCGCACCCTCGGCTACGTGAAGACCCAACACAGCCAATACCTCGACGCGCGGCTCACCGCGGTGGTCACCGGGCTCACCGCCGGGCAACGCTCCCCGGTGTTCCGGTTGGGCACCGCGTGGGGCGGCTGGTCGTGGTACCTGCGGCTACCGGTCGCCGGCGGCGCCCCGTGGGCGGGCATCGTGCGGGTGGAGTGCTCCACCGAGCTGGACATCGCGGCGGCGGTCGCGTTGGCGGACCTGTCCGTGGTGACCCTGCCCCGCTTCGCCTCCACCCCGTACAAGGACCCCCGGGCGCCGCAGAACCTGATCCCCATCGCCGGTCTGGAACGCCGCCTGCGACGGATGATCGGCGACTCCCGGCTGCTGCACCGCGCCCTGGTCGCCGCCGCGCGCAGCGCCACGCCCGCCGCCGCACAGCCACCCGGCGGTGCGCTCTGATGGGGCGCCGCCGCTCCACCGACCGGGCCGCCGTCGAGGTCGACACGGGGATGGCCGAGCTGGTCCCCGACCCAGACCGGATGGGCTCCTGGACGCTGCTGCTCGACGGCGCCCCGCAGTCACATGTGGATCTCACCGACCCCACCCACCTGGAGTTCGAGTACGTGCGCCGGCTCGGCGCCGCGATCGACCTGCTCGCCCCGGCCGGCGCCCCGCTGCGCCTGCTGCACCTCGGTGGCGGCGCGCTGACCCTGCCCCGGTATGTCGCCGCCACCCGTCCCGGCTCGACCCAACGGGTCTGTGAGGTGGACGGCGCGCTGGTCGAGCTGGTCCGCCGGGAGCTGCCCTGGCCGCCCAACCCACGGCTACGGGTACGCGTCGCCGACGCCCGGGAAGCCCTCACCGGCCTCCGGGACGCCAGCATCGACATCGTGGTCGCCGACGTCTTCGCCGGCGCCCGCACCCCCGCCCACCTGACCTCGGTGGAGTTCGCCGCCGAGGTGGCCCGCGTCCTCCGACCCACCGGCTGGTACCTGGCGAACATCGCCGACGGCCCGCCGCTGCGGCACGCCCGCCGACAGGTCGCCACCGTCCGATCAGTGCTACCCGAGGCGACGCTGGTCGGCGACGCCGCGGTGCTGCGGGGCCGCCGCTTCGGCAACCTGGTGCTGCTCGCCGGCCGCACCACCCCGCCGGTGCCCGAGCTGACCCGGCGGGTCTCCGGTGACTGGTTCCCGGGCCGGCTGCTCGCCGGCGGGGAGTTGGTCCGGTTCAGCGGCGGCGCCCCGGTCGTCCACGACACCGACGCCACCGACTCCGCACCGCCCCCGCCGGGGATCTTCTCGGTCGGCGGTTGATCCGGCGCACCCCCGATGCCGAGCAGCCGGCCACTGTCGACTGATCCGCAGCGTCTATACGATGACGAGAATGCCGACGAAACAGCTGAAGGTTGGCCTGCGGGTACGCGATCTGGACCGGTCGTTCGATCTCTACCGACGGCTCGGTTTCCGGCACCTTCCACAGCCGGAGCAGACGCAGCTGCGCTACCTGACCTACGGTCACACCTGGCTCATCCTGTCGGACCTGCACCAGCACGGCTATCACCACGCCGAGCGCGGGCAGCAGACCAGGCAGGGCCCGGTCGGGCTCGGCTTCGTCCTCGTCGTACCGACCACGGACCTCGACGCGACGTGGCGGCTCTGGCGGGAGGAGGGCCTGACCGTGACCCTCGATCCGGAAGACGTCGGATGGGCGCGCATCTTCTACGGCCTGGACCCGGACGGCTACGAGCTCATGTTCGAACAGTTCCCCGGCTAGAACCGCCACGGACAAGGCACGTCCTCGGACGCACCGACTGTCGTATTAGGATGCGGCGATGCACATCTCCGTGTGGGTCCCCTACGACGAGCAACAGATGCGCCGCTTCTATCGACACATTGTCCGTAGGCAGTCTAGGACCTTCCGCATCCTCGGCGGAGTGCTGATCGCCCTCGGCGTCGCACTGATAGCAATAAACCTGCCAACTCACCTCGGTTCAATCCCCCTGGGAGTTGGACTGCTGATCACTTTCGGGTCAGGACCCATCACCGTGGCAAATTTGATGCGTATGACACCCAGCGCACTCAAGACCGGGTATCAGTTGACGCTTGACGACGAATGGACAACCTTGACTGCTCCGTGCATCGAGTCACGGTTTCGATGGTCCTGCCTGGAACCAGCAATCGAGACCCCCGAGATCTGGTACTTCATGTTGGGCAAGTCGCAAACGGCAGTCATAGTGCCGAAGAACGCGATGACCCAGGAGCAAGAGGCCGAGTTCGCCGCGTTCGTCAACAGATTGCAACCTGTGCGGAACTAACGGCGCCCGGGCGTCGTCACGTCATCCACCACCGTCGCGACCAGAGGCCGTCGCATACCGGCGGCCTCGCGCAAAGATGGATTTCCCACAAAAGCTACGTGCCGCCAACGGGCTAGTGGGGAGCGAGCGACCAGTCAGCGTCTCCGTCTTTGACCGTTGCGTCGCTGAAGGTAGAGGTGTTGGTAGAGGGCCAGTTCCCGTCGGGAAAGGCGGTCTTGTTCTGTGCCTCGCCGTGCAGGTTCACCATGGCCTCAGCCTGGAAGCCGAGGAAGGTCGCCAGGCCGGTGAGGCCCAGCGTGACACTGGCGGTAGTGAAACCGGCCTGCTCGATAACAAGTGCGGCTCCCGCCCAGGAGAAGACTGCGCTGGCAAATGCCAGAAAAGCAGCCTTAGCGGCAAGAACAAGACTTACGAGCGTAGCCGCCAGCTGGACGTAGAATACCGCACCCGCCGACGCGCAGAAGCCCAGACGGAGGGTCACCGCCCACGCGATTCTATCGACCTGACCCGCCGCCTGCGAATGGGCAGCTGCGCTCTCCACGTAGGCATCTCGCGCTTTGCCGGACCAGTCCGAATTATCAACTAGCAGTTGATGCGACGCCAGATGAGCGGACACGTTGGACACGACCCCGCGCACCTCCCCCCACATCATGGCGTCGTTGTACATGCAGATCGGCGCGAAGATCCCCAAGCATAAGTCCCCGAGGAACTCCAGGACCTCCTTGCCGATCCGGACCGTCTCTTGGCCCAGCCAACGGATCGAATCGGCCACCCCATCCGGGAGGAACCAGCGGTCAGCGGCATCGGCAGCGGCTGGCCCGATCTGTTCGAGCCGCCCAGAAAGATCATCCAGTCCGGTGCTGATGTCTGCCATCAGCCCTTCAAACTGCGCCTTGCTGAATTCCACGACGCCCCCGTCAGTAGAGGTTCCGTATCCGGTGTTCGGCGTTACGGTCTTCTTCTTCATACGTGTCGGCGACCTGCCGCAGCGTTGTGGCGACTTCGGCCATTGCCGCCTGACCCTGACGACACCGGTCCGTCACGTGCTGGATGATCTCGTTGTAGGGACCGACGATGAGCTGGAACAGCCCCGCCTCCACCCTGCCTAGTTCCATGCCCGCAACCAGTGGTGCGACCGTTGCTATCGCCGCGCTCTGCCGGTCCCACTCCCCTGCCTCTGAGCGAAGAATGTCAGTAGCGACGGCTACCTGGTCGTTGGTGGAGGATGTCATATCAGCATCTCTCCGACAGGTCGGTCAGATCCTTGAACCCGACGAGCGTGGCCAGCGCGTCACGCTCGAGGTCGTTAAGCCGCTGAGTCTCAGCCCGCCGTTGCGTGACCTGATCCTCGCGCACCGCACGGGCCTCACGCAGCGCCTCCGTCAGAGCTGAGTTCACGACAGCCACGCCCTGCCGCCGCACCCATTGCGGGTCAATGCTGCACGCCTGAAACCCGCCGACGCCAAAGGTGACCGATACGGCGCCAGCACCACCCGAGCCGGAGCACTGATCCGGCGGCGCCGCACCCGCAGACCGCGCCGCCTTCAGAAGATCCAGGGCTTCCTCGGCCAACGCCACCGGCTCGCGGGGGCTCCCGAGGGGCAGGGGTTGCGGCACCGGGCTCTGCGGCTTCTCCTCCCCCTGGCCCGCGCCTTCACCCTGAACGCGCTGCCCCCGCGCGTCCGGGACGTCCGACCACGCCCGCATCGAGTCAACAACCGCCTGCTCGAAGGCGAGCATCACCGCGCTACTCATCGCCTCGGCCGCGAGCTGACGCTGCCAACCCGTCCGAATCTCGATGCGGGAAGGCAGACCGTCCGGGTCGACGACGACGGCGACGCAGCCACTCGGGTCAGTGCCGTGCCCGGGAGCGGGTCGATACTGTGCCCGCATCGCGCTAACCACGGCCTCAAGCTCCAGGACGCGACCCTGGATTTCGGCCAACCGCGCGAGCATCTTCTCGATCATCTGACGATCACCCTTCGACCTGGGTTTTCTGATCCGGCTTTGACCGAGTCACAAGAAGCCGCCCGATCACGACCATTGCCACGATCGAGTGCGCGAGGGGGGTGAACATGACGTTCTCGACCTCGTAGTGAATGAATGCGTATATCAGGCCGGCGACCGCCGCTGCTGCGATCCAGAGCAGTACCGCGAGTAAACGATGGTGACCCGCTGCGGAAGGCCCGTCCCAGGCGAGAAAGGCGCCCGCGACCACGAGCCCAAACGCAAAGATCAGCACGAGCTGTGCGCCGAATCGACCGAAGATCGCGTCGGTCGTCATGTCTCGCTCGGGGCCGATAACAATCGCTACGCCAGGCAACAAGGCCACCGGGGTCGCCAACACCACCAGCCAGCCCCGCTGCGGGCCCCGCTGCGAGGCCAGCAGCCGCTTTCCCACCACTACCCCCGGTTACTTCCTGCGGAAGAAGTCACGTGGCGAAACCACACGGTCGCCGCCAGTGGCATGCAGCCTGCCGCACCCACTGCGCTCCCGCAACCCCGCGGAGAGCCGGCCAGGCCACATTCCCCATGCCGCCGGCGACAGTCAGCCGGGCCTGGTGACAGCATGTCGGGGTGTCCGGGACCGAACCCACCGCCCGCCGGCTGCTGCACCCGCCGGCCGGGTACCGGCTGGCCGCGTCGGTGCGGCCCCTCACCTTCAGCCCGTACGACCCCTGCGCGCGGGTCGCCGCCGGGACGCTCTGGTGGGCCACCCGGACCCCGGACGGACCCGCCACCCTCGCCCTGCGTCCCGACGCCGGCCGCCTGGTCGCCGAGGGGTACGGCCCCGGCGCCGACTGGGTGGTGCACCAGGCCGACGCCCTCGCCGGCCTCCGGGACGACGTGACCGGCTTCGCCGAGCTCGCCGCCGCGCACCCGGTGGTGGCCGACCTGGCCGCCCGGCACCGGGGGCTGCGGTTACCGACCAGCGGCCAGGTCTTCCCCCGGGTGTTCCGGGCCATCCTCGAACAGCGGGTGACCGGCAAGGAGGCGTACCGGGCGTACGCCGCCACGGTCCGCCACTTCCGGGCGGTGGCCCCGGGGCCGATGCAGCCGCTGCTGTTGCCGCCGGAGCCGGCGGCGGTGGCGGCCACCCCGTACTGGGCCTTCCACCCCCTCGGGATCGAACAGCGCCGCGCCGACACGCTGCGTCGGGCCGCCGCGGTGGCCGACCAACTGGAGCGGTGCGCCGACTCGGCCGAGGCCACCCGCCGGCTCACCGCCGTCCCGGGGATCGGCCCGTGGACCGCGGCGGAGGTGGTCCGCGTCGCCTACGGCGATCCGGACGCGGTGTGCGTCGGTGACTACCACGTGCCGAACACGGTGGCCTGGGCCCTTGCCGGTGAGGCGCGCGGCGACGACGCCCGGATGCTGGCCCTGCTCGAACCGTTCCGGGGCCACCGGGGCCGGGTCTGCGTCCTGCTGGCGGCGGCCGGCATCACCGCTCCGAAGTTCGGCCCGCGGGCACCGCTGCGCTCGTTCGCGCGCTTCTAGCCGTCTCGCCGAGGTGCAGCGGCAGGCCCGAGCCGGCACGACACCCACCATTCACGGCATCCATAAGTAACGATATTTACCAGCTCCGGTAGCGGACTGTCGTCAAGGGACTCGGACACCACGGGGTCGCGACGCTGTGGTTGGCTGGGCCGGTGACCGCTCGCCCGCTGATCGCTCCCGCGACCCCGGCCGACGCCGGGGAGATCCTCACCGTCCAACTCGCCGCGTACCTGGCCGAGGCGCAGCGCTACGCGGACCCGTTCCTACCACCGCTCACCGAGACCCTGGACGAGATTCGGACCGTGCTCGCCGGCCCGCAGATGGTGCTCACCGCCCGGCTGGGCCATCGACTCGTCGGCTCGGTCCGGGTGCGCGTCGATGGCGTCATCGCCTCCATCGGCCGGCTGGCGGTCGCCCCCGACCAGCAGGGTCGGGGCATCGGCGGCCGCCTGTTACGCGCGGTCGAGACGGTGGCGGGCGCGCGGGTGAATCGGTTCACCCTGTTCACCGGGGCGGAGAGCGTGCGCAGTCGGCGGCTCTACCAGCGCTCCGGCTACCGGTTGGTGGGCCACGACAAGGACCCGAACGGCGTGCCGCTGGCGTTGCTCGAGAAGACGGTGCCGTCCCGCTGCTGATTCCGGGGCCCGCACCCACCCGGGCCCAACGGCTGCGCGGCGCCCGGCAAGGGGGCAGCCTGGCTGGTGTTCCTCCCCACGGCTGTCGGCGCCGTCTGGTTGACTGGTCGCCGTGAAGCTGCCGATCAGCCCGCCGGTCGAACCGATGCTCGCCAAGAGCGTCCCCCGGATCCCGACCGCGTCCGGGATGACCTACGAGCCGAAGTGGGACGGCTTCCGGTGCATCGTGTTCCGCGACGGCGCGGAGGTCGAGCTGACCAGCCGGGGCGGCAAGCTGATGACCCGCTACTTCCCCGAGGTGATCGAGCAGGCCCGCCGGCAGCTGCCCGAGCGCTGCGTGGTGGACGGCGAGTTGATCGTGATCCAGCGCGACCGCCCGGGCGGGCAGCCCCGGCTCAACTTCGAGCTGCTGGCCCAGCGCATCCACCCGGCCGCCTCCCGGGTGAACCTGCTCGCCGAGACCACCCCCGCAGATTTCGTGGCGTTCGACCTGCTCGCTCTCGCCGACGAGTCGCTCCTGGACCAGCCGTACCCACAGCGGCGGTCCCGGCTGGAGGCGGCGTTGGGCGGCGTCGCGCCGCCGATGCACGTCACCCAGATCACCACCGACCCGGCCACCGCGCGCCGCTGGTTCGACCGGTTCGAGGGGGCGGGGCTGGACGGCCTGATCGCCAAACCCGCCGACCTGCCGTACGAGCCGGGCAAACGGCTGATGTTCAAGGTCAAACACAAACGCACGGTCGATGTTGTGGTGGCGGGTTTCCGCTGGCACAAGTCCGGCCCGGTGGTCGGCTCACTTCTGCTCGGGCTCTACGACGACGCCGGCGTCCTGCATCATGTGGGGGTGAGCGCGTCGTTTCCGATGGCCCGCCGGAAGGAGCTGGTGGACGAGTTGGAGCCGTACCGGGGAGCCGGCGACGACCATCCCTGGGTGCACGGCGACCACCAGCGCGGTCAGCGCATCCCGGGCGGGGTCAGCCGGTGGACCGGCACGAAGAACCTGGAGTGGGAGCCACTGCGACCGGAGCTGGTGGTCGAGGTGAGCTACGACGCGATGGAGGGCGACCGGTTCCGGCACACCGCCCAGTTCGTCCGGTGGCGCCCGGACCGCAAGCCCCGTTCCTGCCGTTACGACCAGCTCGACCGTCCGGTCCGGTTCGACGTGGATCAGGTGCTCCGGGGCGACCCGGAGCACGGCGGCCCCACGTCCGGGCCGGGCTAGCCGGCTACCCCGACCCGAAAGGTCCACCCCGTGGTTCGCAGCCCCGCCCGCCGGTTCGCCCCGGCCGCACTCCTCCTGGCCAGCACGTTTCTCGCCGCCGGCTGCACCCTGCCGGCGCTCGCGCCGCGCACCGAGGCGCAGCCCTCGGAGCCGTCCGGCGCCGGGCCGACCTGGCAGGCCTGTCCGGAGGTGGCCGAGGAGTTGGTGGGGCGTACCGCACCCGGCATGCGCTATGAGTGCACCCGGATCAAGGTTCCCCGGAACTGGGCCGACGGCGCCGCCGCCACCGCCGGCCCGGGCGCCGGGGAGACCTTCGAGATCGCGCTGCTGCGGGCGCGTTCCACGAACCAGCGGGACCGGATCGGCTCGCTGCTGATCAACCCGGGCGGGCCGGGGGGCTCCGGCGTGGACACCGCCGTCTACCTCTCCTTCCCGGCCGCGCTCGGCGGCCTGCCCACCGCGGTCACCGACCGCTTCGACATCATCGGCTTCGACCCGCGGGGGGTCGCCCGTTCCAGTCCGGTGAAGTGCATCTCGGACGCCAACCTCGACGCCAGTTTCGGCTACGACCCGGATCCGGAGAGCGAACAGTCCTTCGACGGTCTCGTCGAGTTGCACCAACAGATCGGGCGTGAGTGCGGCGACCGCTACGGCGACCAGCTCGAGCTGTACGGCACGGAGCAGGCGGCCCACGACCTCGACGCGATCCGGGCTGCCGTCGGCGACGAGAAGTTGACCTATCTCGGCTACTCGTACGGCACCCTGCTCGGCGCCGTCTACGCCCAGCTCCACCCGGAGCGGGTGCGGGCGCTGGTGCTGGACGGGGCCGTTGACCCTCGACTGGACCAGGTGGCCAGCTCGGAGAGCCAGGCCAAGGGCTTCGAGCGGGCCTTCGACAACTTCTCCCTGTGGTGCTCCACCAACCCCGACCGCTGCCCGATCGCTCCCGGTGCGCGGGAGGCGGTCACCTCGGCCATCGACAAGGCCCGGGTCTCCCCGGTCCGGGGCGGCGATGGGCGGGAGGCGACTCCGGGGTGGATCTTCTACGCGGTGGTCTCCTCGCTCTACACCGAGGCCGGCTGGGAGCAGCTGGCCCAGGCGATCGACGAGTTGGCGGGCGGGGACGCGACCGGGGTGTTCCACCTCGCTGATGGGTACGCGGGTCGGGAACCCGACGGCACCTACTCGAACCTGTTCGACGCGAACCTCGCGGTGAACTGCGCCGACGAGGCGGAGAAGCTGAGCCGGGAGCAGATCCGGGAGCTCCAGTCGCAGTGGCGTGAGCAGTACCCACTGTTCGGCCCGGCGCTCGCGGTCGGCCTACTCACCTGCACCGAGTGGCCCGGCGGCCGGGACCCGTATCCGACCGGAGCCGCGGACGGGGCACCGCCGATCCTGGTGGTGGGCACCACGGGGGATCCGGCGACCCCCTACGAGCAGACCCCGGCGCTGGCCGAGATGCTGGGCGTGGGTCGGGTGCTCACCTGGGAGGGCGAGGGGCACACCGCCTATCCGCAGACGGACTGCATCAGCGCGGCGGTTGACGCGTACCTGGTTGACCTGACCGTGCCGACTGAGGGGAAGAGCTGCCCGCCCCAGTGACCCCGGCCGCCGGGTGCGGTTCCCACCGCTGTGGCATGCTCCCCGGATGAGCGATGTGATCTTCCGGGAGGCGACCCGGGCCGATCTGCCCACCGTGCTCGACCTGCTCGCCGATGACCGGCTGGGGCGCACCCGGGAGGTGGGCCAGGTTGACGCCCGCTACGAGCAGGCATTCGCGGAGATCACGGCCGACCCGCGCAACCAGTTCGTCGTCGCCGAGGCCGACGGCGAGGTGCTGGGCTGCATGCAGCTCACCTACATTCCTGGGCTCAGCCGGCACGGCGCCGAACGACAGGTGATCGAGTCGGTCCGGGTCCGCTCCGACCAGCGCGGACGAGGGCTGGGCCGGCAGCTGATGGCCTGGGCGGTCGACCAGGCGCGGGCGCGTGGGTGTGCGCTGGTCCAGCTGACGACCGACAAGTCCCGGCACGAGGCGCACCGCTTCTATCTGGGTCTCGGTTTCGTCGCCAGCCACGAGGGCATGAAGCTGCCGCTGTGACGGCTCAGCGGGGGCGGTCGCGGTCCTTGGACGGCTGCACCCGCTTCGGCTCGCCGGGCATCTTGGGGTGTTCCGGTGGGTAGGGCAGGTCGCCCTGACCGTTGGCGGCGTCCCGCTCGACCCACTCCAGCAGGGGTGTGAGGTCCCAGGCGGCATCGTCGATGCCGGCGTGCGGGTCGCCGCGCTCGGCCAGCCGGGCCGGCACGCTGCGCAGGTCGAAATCGTCCGGTTCGGCGTCGGCCAACTCGTCCCAGGCCAGCGGAGCGGAGGCGGTGGCGCGGGCGTTGGCGCGCAGCGAGTAGGCGCACGCGATCGTCCGGTCCCGGGCCATCTGGTTGTAGTCGACGAAGACCCGGGTGCCGCGCTCTTCCTTCCACCACGCGGTGGTGACCAGGTCGGGGCGGCGCCGCTCCAACTCCCGGGCCAGGGCGATGGTCGCCCGACGGACCTCGACGAAGGTCCAGCGCGGCTGGATCCGCAGATAGACGTGCACCCCCCGACCGCCGGAGGTCTTCGGCCAACCCGGGACACCCAACTCGGCCAGGATCTCGCGGAGCTCGGCCGCCGCTTCCGCCGCGTCGGCGAAGTCGGTGCCGGGCTGCGGGTCGAGGTCGATCCGCAGCTCGTCGGGGTGGTCCGGGTTGCGGGCACGCACCGGCCACGGGTGAAAGACCACGGTGCCCATCTGGGCTGCCCACGCCACGTGAGCCAGATCAGTCGGGCAGAGCTCGGCCGCTTTCCGGCCGCTGGGAAAGCTGATCTGCGCGGTGCGAAGCCAGGGGGGCACGCCGCGGGCCGGCACCCGCTTCTGGAAGAAGGCCTCCCCCTCGATCCCCTCGGGGAAGCGTTGCAGGGTGGTCGGCCGCTCGCCGAGCGCCCGCATGATGCCCGGGCCGACGGCGAGGTAGTAGTGGAAGACGTCGGCCTTGGTGAAGCCCCGTTGCGGAAAGACCACCCGCTCGGGGCTGCTCAACCGGACGTGATGCCCGGCGACCTCGATCTCTTCGGCCGCGGCCCTCGTGCCACCCATTGCGCGACCATATGCGATGGCTACGACCTTCGACGTACCGTTGGCGGGTGAGTCTTGACGACAGTGAACTGCCCCGCACCGAGGACGAGTGGCGGGTCCGGCTGAGCCCCGAGGAGTTCCGGGTGCTGCGGGAGCACGGCACCGAGGCCCCCGGGATCGGCGAGTACGTGAACACCAAGACCCCCGGGGTCTACCACTGCCGCGCCTGCGGCCTGGACCTGTTCCCCAGCGATGCGAAGTTCGACTCGCACTGCGGCTGGCCGAGCTTCGACGACGCCCTTCCCGGACGGGTTCGGGAGGTCGAGGACCGGAGTATGGGCATGGTCCGGACGGAGATCCGCTGCGCCCGCTGTGACAGTCACCTGGGGCACGTCTTCACCGGTGAGGGCTTCACCCCGAAGGACACCCGGCACTGTGTGAACTCGGTGTCCCTCCGGCTGAAGCCGCACGACTCCTGACGGCGCCGGCCAGCCGGAGCAGTTTCACGCCGCGGCGTGAAGCCGCCCGGCTGGCCGCCCACCCCCGACGTCGATCGACCCACACCGGTTTACCGATTCTGGTTGCCGACCCGGAGTGGATGTTTAACGCTTACCTCAGGAATCCATATCTGGGGGAATCAGCATGGCGACCTGTGAGGTCTGCGAGAACGATTACTGGTTGACGTTTGAGGTGCGTACGATCAGCGGCGACGTGCACATCTTCGACAGCTTCGAGTGCGCCGCGCACAAGCTGGCGCCGATCTGCGAACAATGCCAGGTCAAGATCGTAGGTCACGGCGTCGAGGTCTCCGGCCGCTTTTTCTGCTGCGCGAACTGTGCCCGGCGCAAGGAGGGGTCCGAGGGGGCCCGGGTCCGCGACTCGGTCGGAGCCCGACCGTCCTGAACGGCAGAGACAGCAGGGCGCAAGTGGCCGATCACCCCTGGTAATGGCTTCGGGGCGAAAGCCAGGCGTAGTGGAGTTCGAGCCGCCGACGTTAGCGAGCGGTAAGAAGACTCGGTGCCGCAGCGGGCTAACATCCGGACATGCGCACCATGACCCGGTCAATCCCGATCGCACTGACCCTCGTTCTGGCGCTCTCCGCCTGCGGGAGCTCCGAGGACACCGCCGCGGGTGACGAGCCCACCTCCGCCCCGACGACCGCCGCCACCAGCGCGCCCGCCACCACCGCGGCGAGCCCGACCGGTGAGCCGGCACCCGAGGTGCCGCAGACCCTCGACTTCACCGCCCGCACCATCGACGGTGACGCCTTCACCGGGGCCAGCCTCGCCGGCAAGCCCACCGTCTTCTGGTTCTGGGCCGCCTGGTGCCCCACGTGCCGGGGTGAGGCCGACTCGGTGGCGGCCGTGCAGCAGGAGAACGCCGACCGGGTGAACGTGGTCGGGGTGGCCGGGCTCGGCAGCGGTGACGACGCGATGCGCCGATTCGCTCAGGACACCGGCATCGAGGGCTTCCCGCAGCTGGCCGACGACGCGGGCGAGGTGTGGCAGCGGTTCGAGGTGGTCTCCCAGCAGTACTACGTGCTGCTGGACTCCACCGGCAAGATCGTCCACAAGGGTTCGCTCTCCGAGACCGACCTCCGCGAGCGGGTCGCGGAGCTGACCTGACATGGTTGACGCCCCCTACGGTCTCGCGCTCGGCGCCGGGCTGCTCGCCGCCGTCAACCCGTGCGGCTTCGCGTTACTGCCGGCGTACCTGTCGATGCTGGTGCTGGGGGACGGCCCGGCGGACGGCCGCGGGCCACTCGCGCCGGTGGGTCGGGCGTTGGCCCTGACCGCCGCCATGACCCTCGGCTTCGTCGCCGTCTTCGGTGGATTCGGGCTCCTCGCCGGCCCCGCCGCCGACGCCCTGGCCAGCCGCCTGCCCTGGGTGTCGGTCGCGATCGGGCTCGCCCTGGTCGCCACCGGCGGCTGGCTCGTCGCCGGCCGGGCGCTACCGACCTTCGCTCCCCGGATCGCCAACGGCCCCGAGGTCCGGCGCAGCTTCGGATCGATGGTCCTCTTCGGTGCGGCCTACGCGATCGCCTCCCTCGGCTGCACCATCGGACCGTTCCTGGCCGTGGTGGTCGCCGGGTTCCGGGCGGGCAGCCCGCTCGCCGGGGTCGGGCTCTTCGTCGCGTACGCGGTCGGGATGGGGTTGATGGTCGGCGCCGCCGCGCTCGCGGTCGCGCTGGCCCGGGAGTCTCTGGTCCGGCGCACCCGACGGGCCGGGCCGCTGCTCGGACGCATCGCCGGCCTGCTCCTGGTGCTGACCGGTGGCTACGTCGCCTGGTACGGCTGGTACGAGATCCGGCTCTTCGGCGGCGGTGACGTCAACGACCCGGTGATCGACGCGGCCGGTCGGGTACAGACCACGATCAGCGGGTGGGTGGACGGACTGGGCCCGTGGACGATCGGGGCCGTGGTCGCCGCGCTGCTCGCGGCAACGGTCGCCGGCACGCTGCTCCGCCGGCGGCGCTCCGCCGCCCGGCAGCCGGCACCGGGCAGCGACCTACCATCACAGGATGCCGCCCATCGCTGAGCTCCGGACCGCCTCCTTCGCCGACCTGTCCGCCCGCGCCTTCCACGACCTGCTCCGGCTGCGCGTGGACGTGTTCGTGGTGGAGCAGGAGTGCCCGTACCCGGAGCTGGACGGCCGGGACGTGGAGCCGGGCACCCGCCATCTCTGGCTGGAGCAGGCCGGGACGCCGGTGGCGTACCTGCGGATCCTGGCCGCTCCGGACGGCCGGCGACAGATCGGCCGGGTGGTGGTGGCAAAGGAGGCGCGCGGCGCGGGGTACGCGGGCCGGCTGGTGACCGCTGCCCTCGTGGAGGTCGGCGAACGCCCGTGCACCCTGGAAGCCCAGTCACAGCTGGTCGACTTCTACACCCGACACGGGTTCACGGCCACCGGGCCGGAGTACCTCGAGGACGGCATTCTGCACACGCCGATGCGCCGGGACACCCCGGCGACGTAGCCACACCGCGGATCGCTACCGGGCCGGGCCCGAGTTCACGGCCCGGTAGCGAAGGTGTCGCGGCAGTGCCGGACGAGTCGATCGAGGGCTGGACTCCGCGTAGCGCTCCAGACCAGGGACAGCAGGGCCGGCTCGTCGATGTCGACGACCGGCAGCGCGATCAGGCGACCCTGGTAGTGCCGCGACATGGACTCGGTGAGGATGGCCACGCCCAGCCCGCGGGTGGCGAGGTCGGCGATGGCGTCCGCGGCGCTGGCCTGGACGCTGATGGTCGGCCGGACTCGGTGACGGGTGCAGGCCCGGTCCAGGACAGTACGGATGCCGGTGCCCTCGGGCATACACACCAGCGGGTGGTCGGCGAGGTCGGCCACGGTCACGGCCGCTTTTCCGGCGAGAAGATGCCCGGGTGGGACGAGGGCGACGAGTGGTTCGCTGATGATCGTGAGGGTGTTCGACCCGGCCGGCGTGGGATCAGCGGTGCCGATGAGAGCGAGGTCGACAGCACCGGCCTGGACGTCCCGCAGGAGCCGGGCCGAGTGGTGCTCGAGCACAGTGATCTCCACGCCGGGGTGCGCGTGGTGAAACGCCGCCAGGGCGTCGAAGAACGGGGTGATCGTGCATCCGATGACCATCCCGACAGTGAGGCGACCGCGGATGAGTCCGACCACGTCGCCGACCGCCTGTTTCATCGCGTCAGAACAGGCGAGGGCGGCCCGGGCGTGTTGGAGTGCGGCCCGGCCGGCATCGGTGAGGCGCGCCGTTCGGGTGGAGCGGTCGATGAGGGTGGTGCCGAGTTCGCGTTCGAGCTCGCGAATCTGGGCGCTCACTCCGGGCTGGCTGATCCGTACCCGCTCGGCGGCACGAGTGAAGCTGGCTTCCTCGGCGACTGCGACGAAGTATTCCAGCTGCCTCAATTCCATAACGAGAGATTCTAGCTCTCATAAAAATCATCTGTTGGACTTCTGATGCCGCCGAAGGCACGCTTGGTTCGCGGGCAAGCGCCGAACGAGACGCCTCGCTCCGCAGAAACATCGAATGGAACGCTTGGTTCCGCAGGAAACATCGAGAGGAACACCGTGTCGGACCGCACGAAAGCCATGCAACCCGAGGACCTCACCCGGCTGTTCGTCGAACGCTCCAACGCCGGCGACGCCGCGGGCGTCGCCGCGCTCTACGAACCGGACGCGGTCATGGCCTACCCGCCCGGCGACCAGACTGTCGGGCGCGCGGCGATCCAGGCCCTGTGGGAGAAGGTGCTCGCCAACCGGCCACACTTCACCCCGGAAGCGCCGCTGCCCACGCTGGTCTGCGGCGATCTCGCCCTCACCTCGACGCCGCCGAGCGACGGCGCGGGTGCACGGGCGCAGGTCGTTCGCCGCCAACCCGACGGGTCCTGGCTGCGCGTGCTCGACCAGCCGGAGTTCACCACGCCCACCTCGGGTTGACGCCCCCGGACGTCCCACCCCACCGGCGGGCGGTCAGCCGAGGCCGCTCGGCTGCAGCACAGCTGATCCGGCCGGGCCGCTGCCGTACCGCCGGGTGGGGAAGGCACCGCGATCAGGGCAGGCTGGCGATGATGTCGGCGATCGCGCGGCGACGGCCGGTGTAGAACGGGATCTCCTCCCGGACGTGCCGGCGGGCGCGGGAGGCCCGCAGGTCCCGCATCAGGTCAACGATGCGGTGCAGCTCGTCGGCTTCGAAGGCGAGCAACCACTCGTAGTCTCCGAGGGCGAACGAGGAGACCGTGTTGGCCCGCACGTCGGGGTAGCCGCGGGCCATCCCGCCGTGCTCGGCCAGCAGCTCCCGCCGCTCCGCGTCCGGCAACAGATACCACTCGTACGAGCGGACGAAGGGATACACGCAGAGATAGTCCCGGGCCTGCTCACCAGCGAGGAACGCCGGGACGTGGCTCTTGTTGAACTCCGCCGGCCGGTGCAGCCCGAGCTGGGACCAGACCGGGGTCAGCGAACGCCCCAGCGTGGTACGCCGGAACCGCAGGTACGCGTCCTGGAGCGCGTCACTCGACGAGGAGTGCCACCAGATCATCAGGTCGGCGTCGGCGCGCAGCCCCGCCACGTCGTACGTGCCCCGAATGGTCACGTCCTCGCCGGCCAGTTCGTCGAAGAAGGCGGTCACCTCGGCGGTGACGTTCTCGCGTAGTGACGGCAGGGCGTGGTTCGCCCGATACACCGACCACATCGTGTACCGGATCGTCGCGTTCAGCTCGTTCAGCCGGGCCGCATTGGTCTGCTCGGTCATATCCCGGAACCCTTCAGTGCAGTGATGATCTCGTCGGCCGCCGCCGCGCCGGAACGGATACAGACCGGAATCCCGACGCCGTCGTAGCCGGCCCCCGCCAGCGCGAGGGTTGGCCGCTGCGCCCGCAGCGTCGCCCGTGCCGACGCCACCCGGTCCAGGTGGCCCGGCGCGTACTGCGGCAGTGACCCACCCCAGCGCTGCACGTGTGTGGCGACCGGCGCGGGAAGCTCGGCGCCGAGTACCGCCGACAGTTCCCGGTGCACGGTCTCGACGAGTTCCCCGTCGGGGCGCTGCAGCTGCGCCTCGTCCCCGTACCGGCCGATCGAGGCGCGGATCAGGGTCAACCCGTCGGGCCGACGCAGGTGCCCCCACTTGGTGGTGAAGAAAGTGGACGCCTTCATCAGCAGCCCCTCGCCGGTCGGAACCAGGAGGCCGGAGAGCTCGGGTAGTTCCGTCGCCGGCACCGCGAGGGTGACCAGGGCGACGCTGGCGTAGGCCAGGTCGCCGACGTTCTCGGCCGCGGCCGGGGCGGCCTCGGCGAGCAGTCGCCCCGCCGGCCGGGCCGGCACCGCCAGCACCACGGCGTCGACGTGGACCTGCTCCGCGTCGCCGTTCGGGCCGACGGTCAGCTGCCAGCCGGCGCCGGCCGGGGTCAGCGCCCGGACCGTCGCGTTCCGCCGGATCGTGGCGCCGCTGGTCGACGCGGCAGCCTCAACCAGGGTGCTGAGGCCACCGGCCAGGGTGCCGAAGAACGGGCTCCCGGGTGCCCGCGGCGCCGCCGCCTGCGCCGCGCGGACCGCGCCGACCAGGGTGTGTTCGACTCGGGCGGCCCGGGTCAGCGCGGGCATGGTGGCGGCCAGGGAGAGGTCGTCGGCGCGGCCGGCGTAGACGCCGCCGAGCATCGGCTCGACCAACCGGTCAACGACCTCATCGCCAAGTCGGGCCCGAACCAGCTCGCCGACCGTGACGTCCGCACCGGGGGGAAGCAACGGCCGCCCAGTGTCCACGTCGGCCTCCCCCGTCGGGCGGGCGACCGCCGCCACCGCCGCCAGGTCCCCGGGGACGCCGATCAGCGTGCCTCGGGGCAACGGCTGCAGCTCACCGCCGACCAGGAGCGCCGCCTGCCCGACGGTGGGGTGGACGATGTCGTCGGCCAGCCCCACCCGACGAATCAGGGTTACCGCGGCCGACTCCCCACCGCCGGGGTCGCGCATCAGGAACGCTTCCGCGCCGAACTCCACCGAGGCGCCGGCCAGTTCGCCGGTGCGCAGCTTGCCACCGAGGGAGTCGCCGCGCTCGTAGACCGTCACCTCGGTGTCAGCGGGAGTGTGATCCCTCAACTGGACGGCGGCGGCGAGGCCGGCGATGCCACCGCCGATGACCGCGATCCGCCACGGCGTCGCCATGCCCCTCAGCTCCTTCCGGCTACGTGCGTGGTCAACTCATGGACCAGGGCCACCAACCGGGTCAAGACGTCCGGATCGGTCTCCGGCAGCACGCCGTGACCAAGATTGAAGATGTGCCCGGGCGCGGCACGCCCCTGCGCCAGTACCCGCCGGACCTCGGCCTCGAGCACCGGCCACGGGCCGAACAGCAGGCACGGATCCAGGTTGCCCTGCACCGCCCGCTGCGGGCCGACCCGGCGGCTGGCGACATCCAACGGCGTACGCCAGTCAACGCCGATCACGTCGGCGCCGGCCTCGCCCATCGCGGTGAGTAGCTCGCCGGTGCCCACCCCGAAGTGGATCCGGGGAACGCCGGCGTCGGCGAGGCCGGCGAGGACCGCCTGCGAGTGCGGCAGCACGTACCGGCGGTAGTCGGCCTCGGAGAGGGCACCGGCCCAGGAGTCGAAGAGCTGCACGGCGGAGACGCCGGCGTCGATCTGCACCTTCAGGAACGCCAGCGTCACCTCGGCGAGCCGGCTGGCCAGGGCGTGCCACAGGTCCGGATCGCCATACATCAGGGCCTTGGTCTTCGTGTGGTTGCGCGACGGGCCCCCCTCGACGAGGTAGCTGGCGAGGGTGAATGGGGCGCCGGCGAAGCCGATCAGCGGGGTCGCGCCCAGCTCCCCGACGAGCATCCGGACCGCCTCGTCCACGTAGTGGACATCGTCGCGGTTGATCAGCCGGATCCGCTCCACGTCCGCCGCGGTGGTGACGGGATCGGTTACCACCGGTCCGGTGCCCGGGACGATGTCGAGCGCCACCCCGGCGGCGGCGACCGGCACCACAATGTCACTGAAGAGGATCGCCGCGTCGACCCCGTGCCGGCGCACCGGCTGGAGGGTGATCTCGGTGATCAGTTCCGGCCGGCGACAGGACTCCAGCATCGCCACGTTCGCTCGGATCTTCCGGTACTCCGGGAGTGAGCGGCCCGCCTGCCGCATGAACCAGACCGGAGTGTGCGGGCCGGGCTTACGCCGGCACGCCCGAACGAAGGGGGAGTCGGCCGGATCGCCGGGGCGAGGCCCCTCGTCTCGGGCGGCTGCGCCCGTGGTGTCGGTGCTCATCGCCGCCCATCGTGCCACGCCGCCCGCCCCACCCCGCCGTCGCCGTCACTTCGTGTGATCCGCGCCCAGGAAGCGACATTCTGGGCCGGACGTGGTCGCCGCCGCTCCGGTTCCCCGGCGTGCCGCCGAATCGACCGAGGCAGCGGCGCTTACGCTTCAGTGATGACCCCTCCGACCGCGCTCCCGGAGCCGTTCGCCCGCGCGGTTGACGGGCTACGATCGGCCACCACCCGGGCGGAGATCCGGCTGGAGGAGGTTGGCGCCCCCCAACGGCTGGCCCCCTTCGCCTTCGCGCTCGCCGCGACCGTCCTCCGGGACGACGACGAGGTGGCGAACGGACGCCTGATCCTCCTCCATGACCCCGCCGGGCACGAGGCGTGGCAGGGCACGCTACGACTGGTCACGTACGTCACCGCCGAGCTCGAAGTGGACCTGGCCGCCGATCCGCTGCTACCGGAGGTCGGCTGGACCTGGCTGACCGACGCCCTCCAGGTGCGGCAGGCCCGACACCGGGCGATCGGGGGGACGGTCACGCAGACCATGTCGACCCGATTCGGTGACCTGGCCGGGCCGCCCGCCGCCGGCGATGTCGAGATCCGGGCCTCCTGGACGCCGGTGGACGACCAACTCGTGCCACATCTGCACGCCTGGTGCACCCTGCTCGCCTCGACCGCCGGCCTCCCGCCGCCCGGGGTGACGGCACTCCCCGAGCGCCGCCCCGCCGGCACGCCCTGAACGCCGCCGCCCCGCCGGCACGGCCTCCCCGCCTCCCCGTTCGACTGCTACGAAATGCCGTGGCATACGGACCGTATCCATGGCAGCACGCTTCGCCTGTACGGTGTGCTCAACCGAACCCGGCCGACTCCCGACACGCACTGGACCGGCTGTACCCGCCCGATCGGGTAGCGCAATAGGGTTGTCGGGTGACCGACGAACCACCCCTACCCCGTCGGGCCGCCGCAAACCGTACGGGAGACACACCGCACCCGCCGTTAATCCGGTCTGGGGGCACGGACGTTGACCCGACCGCTGGTGGCCCAGCTACCACCCGGCGCGACGCCGAGGACGGCCCCACGCCGCTGACCGCGCCCGGCGAGGGCACCCCCCAGCCGGTGACCACCCCGGCGGAGTTGGCCGAGGTCGTGGCCCGCTTCGCCCAGGGCACCGGCCCGGTGGCGTTGGACGCCGAACGCGCCTCTGGCTACCGGTACAGCCAGCGGGCGTACCTGGTGCAGCTGCGCCGCGCCGGCGCCGGCACCGCCCTGATCGACCCGCTGCCACTGCCGGAGCTGACCAGTCTGGACGAGGCCATCGGCGAGGCCGAGTGGGTGCTCCACGCGGCCAGTCAGGATCTGCCCTGCCTGGCCGAGTTGGGTCTGCGGCCACGGCGGCTCTTCGACACCGAACTGGCCGCCCGACTCGCCGGCTTCGAACGGGTCGGGCTCGCCGCGCTGACCGAGAACCTGCTCGGCTTCAGCCTGGAGAAGCACCACTCGGCGGCGGACTGGTCGAGCCGGCCGCTACCGGAGTCCTGGCTGACCTACGCCGCCCTGGACGTGGAGCTGCTGGTCGAGCTCCGGGACGCGCTCGACGCCGAGTTGACCCGGCAGGGCAAGGCCGAGTGGGCGGCCGAGGAATTCGCCGCGCTGGTCCGCAATGGCGCGCGCCCGCCCCGGGTCCGCGCCGACCCCTGGCGCCGCACCTCGGGCATCCATCGGGTCCGCGGGGCGCGGGCGCAGGCCCGGGTGCGGTCCCTGTGGTACGCCCGGGACCAGATCGCGGCGCGCCGCGATCTGGCGCCGGGACGGGTGTTGCCGGACTCGGCGATCGTCGCCGCCGCCGAGCTGGATCCGCGGGACGAGAAGACGCTACTGACCCTGCCGGGCTTCGGCGGTCGCTCGGTACGCCGACTGGCCCGTACCTGGTTGGCGGCGTTGGACGATGCCCGGGAGTTGCCAGCGGAGGCGCTGCCGGTCGCGCCGACGGTCGAGGGTCCGCCGCCGCCGCACCGGTGGGCCGAGCGGGACCCGATCGCGGCGGCCCGGCTGACCCGGTGCCGGGAGGTGGTCGTCGGGACCGCCGGCGCGCACACCCTGCCACCGGAGAACCTGATCGCCCCGGACTCGATTCGCCGCCTTGCCTGGGTCCCGCCCGAGGAGATCACCGAGGCCACCGTGGCGGAGACCCTGCGGGGCCTGGGTGCGCGCGAGTGGCAGATCACGCTGCTGCGGTCAGACCTGACCCGGGCCCTGGTCGGCCCACCGTCGGCCGGAACCTGAGCCACGGATGTGGGCTGGGCCACACAGGGGGTGGTACTCCAGTTGGTTACTGGCAAGTAGCATCCGAGAAAACGCCAGTCCGGCTAACCGGCTAGGAGGCTCAAGTGCCCCGTGAAGTTCGGGATGTCGTCTTCGTTGACGGCGTCCGCACCCCGTTCGGCAAAGCGGGGGGCATGTACGCCAACACCCGCGCCGACGACCTGGTGATCCGCTGCATCCGCGAGCTGCTGCGCCGCAACCCGCAGCTGCCACCGGAGCGGGTCGAGGAGGTCGCCGTCGCCGCCACCACCCAGATCGGCGACCAGGGCCTGACCATCGGCCGGACCGCCGCGCTCCTGGCCGGCCTCCCCAAGACCGTGCCCGGCTTCGCCATCGACCGGATGTGCGCGGGCGCGATGACCGCGGTGACCACGGTCGCCGGCGGCATCGCCATGGGCGCGTACGACGTCGCCATCGCCGGTGGCGTCGAGCACATGGGCCGCCACCCGATGGGCGAGGGAGTCGACCCCAACCCGCGGATCGTCGCGGAGCGACTGGTTGACCAGTCCGCCCTGGTCATGGGAGCCACCGCGGAGAACCTGCACGACCGGGTACCACACATCACCAAGGAGCGCACCGACGCGTTCGCGCTCGCCTCCCAGCAGAAGACCGCCAAGGCGTACGCCAACGGCAAGCTCCAGGACGACCTGGTGCCGGTGGCGGTCCGGGACCCGGAGACCGGCTGGGGTCTGGCCACCGTGGACGAGGCGCCGCGCGACACCTCGATGGAGAAGCTCGCCACCCTCAAGACGCCGTTCCGCCCACACGGCAAGGTCACCGCCGGTAACGCGGCCGGGCTGAACGACGGCGCCACGGCGAGCCTGCTCGTCGCCGAGGAGACCGCACGGGAGCTGGGTCTGCCGGTCGCGATGCGGCTGGTCTCCTACGGCTTCGTCGGCGTCGAGCCCGAGGTGATGGGGATCGGCCCGATCCCGTCGACCGAGAAGGCGCTGCGCATCGCCGGCCTGAGCATCGACGACATCGGTCTGTTCGAGCTGAACGAGGCCTTCGCGGTCCAGGTGCTCGCCTTCCTCGACCACTTCGGCATCGCCGACGACGACCCGCGGGTCAACCCGTGGGGCGGCGCGATCGCCATCGGCCACCCGCTCGCCTCCTCCGGCGTCCGGCTGATGACCCAGCTCGCCCGGCACTTCGCCGAGCACCCGGAGGTCCGCTACGGCCTCACCGCCATGTGCATCGGCATCGGCATGGGCGGCACCGTGATCTGGGAGAACCCGCACTGGGAGGGTGGAGCCAAGTGAGCGCGAGCAACGGGTCGAGCCAGTGCGTCCCGCAGTCCCGAACGGAGGAGGCACAGTGAGCATCGCGGCACCGAACGAGGTCGTCACCAAGGCCTTGCTGCGCCTGGTGGACGTACCGGGCCTGGACCGCCCCGCCGCCCTGATCACGCTGGACAACGGCTTCGACCACAAGAAGCCGAACACCCTCGGGCCCGGTGGTCTGACCAGCCTGGACGAGGCAATCACGGCAGCCCAGGCGGCGAAGCCGGCGTTCGTCGCGGTGACCGGTAAGCCCTACATCTTCTGCGTCGGAGCGGACCTCACCGGTCTGCCGCTGCTCACCGACCGCGCGCAGGCGCTGGAGATCGGGCAGCTCGGCCACCGGGTCTTCGCCCGGCTCAAAGACAGCGACGTGCCGACCTTCGCCTTCGTCAACGGCGCGGCCATGGGCGGCGGCCTGGAGCTGGCCCTGCACTGTCACTACCGGACGCTGTCGGCCGGCGCGGCGGCCCTCGCCCTACCCGAGGTCTCGCTCGGTATCGTCCCGGGCTGGGGCGGCACCCAGCTGCTGCCGAACCTGGTCGGCATCCCGGCGGCAACCCAGGTGATCATCCAGAACCCGCTGATGCAGAACAAGATGCTCAAGCCGAAGCAGGCGGCGGAGATGGGCCTCGCGGATGTCCTGCTGGAGCCGGCGGACTTCCTCGAACGGTCCCTGGAGTGGGCCGCCGGTGTGATCCGCGGCGAGCACACCGTGACCCGGCCCGAGGTCGACCGGGAGATGTGGGACGGCGTCCTCTTCTTCGCCAAGCAGACCCTGGATGCCCGCCTGCACGGCGCCGTCCCCTCCGCCAACCGGGCCCTCGAACTACTTGGCCTGGCCAAGGAGGCGGACTTCGCCACCGGCACCGCCGCCGAGGACGAGGCCCTGGCCGACCTGGTCTTCTCGCCGGAGCTGCGCAGCGGCCTCTACGCGTTCGACCTGGTGCAGCGGCGGGCCAAGCGTCCGGCCGGGGCGCCCGACCGGGACCTGGCCCGGCCGGTGACCAAGGTCGGCATCGTCGGCGCCGGTCTGATGGCCAGCCAGCTCGCGCTCCTGTTCGCCCGCCGTCTCCAGGTGCCGGTCGTCCTGACCGACCTGGACCAGGCCCGGGTCGACAAGGGCGTGGCCTACGTGCACGAACAGATCGAGAAGTCGGTCAGCAAGGGCCGGATGGACAAGGGCACCGCCGCCAAGCTGTACGGCCTGGTGAGCGGGTCGGTCGACAAGTCCGTCTTCGCCGACGCGGACTTCGTCATCGAGGCCGTCTTCGAGGACCTCAACGTCAAGAAGCAGGTCTGGGCCGAGCTGGAGAAGATCGTCAAGCCCGAGGCGGTGCTGGCCACCAACACGTCGTCGCTGTCGGTGACGGCGATGGCCGCGGACCTCGAGCACCCGGAGCGGGTGGTCGGCTTCCACTTCTTCAACCCGGTCGCCGTGCTCCCGCTGCTGGAGATCGTCCGCGGCGAACGGACCGACGACGCCACCCTGGCCACCGTCTTCGCGGTCGGCAGGCAGCTGAAGAAGTCGAGCGTGCTGGTGAAGGACGCTCCCGCGTTCGTGGTCAACCGGCTGTTGACCCGCTTCCTGGGCACGGTGTTCGCCGCGGTGGACGCCGGCACCCCGCTGGAGGTGGCGAACAACGCGCTCGATCCGCTGGGCCTACCGATGCGTCCACTGGCGCTGCTCCAGCTGGTCGGGCCGGCGGTGGCGCACCACGTCGGTGGCATCCTGCACGCGGCCTTCCCGGACCGCTTCGGGGTCAGCGAGAACCTCAAGCGGATCGCCGAGGCCGGCAAGCCGATCGTCGTGGACGACGAGATCAACGCCGAGGTGGCGAACCTGCTGGTGGTCGGCGACCAGCCGCTCACCGCCGAGCAGGTCCGGCAGAACGCACTCGACGCGCTGGCGCAGGAGATCCAGCTGATGCTCGACGAGGGCGTGGTCGCCGAGGCGCAGGACATCGACCTGTGCCTGATCCTGGGCGCCGGCTGGCCGTTCCACCTCGGCGGCGTCACGCCGTACCTGGACCGCTCCGGCACCACCGAACGGGTCACCGGCAAGCGGTTCCTGCCGGCCGGTGTCGCCAGCCTCCCGGCCTGACCTGCCTCTTCCCCATGATCGCGGTGGCCGCCCTCGGGTGGCCACCGCGATTCGTCTCTGGCCGGCGGGGGTCGGTCCCGTGGACCGGGTCCCCGACCGGCTAGCATCAGCCGCCAGCACCCTCGCCTGGAGGCGTTGTCATGTCCTCACCGGTCGATCCCTGGTCCGGCCCGCCGGAGCACGGTGCCCAGCCCAGCTATCCGCCGCCGACCTCGCGGCCGCGGGCAGCCCGGCACGCCCGTCCGGAGCCCCCCGAACCGCGACCGGACGGCTGGCGGCCCCCGCCCCCACTCGACCCCACCCCAGCCCCGCTCGACCCCACCCCAGCCCCGCTCTCCTGGTCGGCCCCGGTCTCCACACCGACCCCTCCCGCCACACCCGTCCCTCCCCACTGGTCGGCCACGATGGATGAACCGACCCAGGTGCACAGCGCTATCCCGCCGACCCCTCCGGCCGAACCCGATCTGGCTGACCACGACCGGCAGCCAACGGAGACCGGTGGCCCCACCGCCCCGTCCGACTCCGCGGCCCCGGCGTCCCACCGGCCGGCACGGTCCACCCTGCTGCTCTCGCTCGGCCTGGGCGGCCTGCTCGTGCTCGCACTGGGTGGCCTCGCCTACCTCACCCGTTCCGGCGGAGGCAGCCCGGCGCCGCCCCCGGCCGCCGCCCCGCCCTCGACCGGTACGCCGCAAGCCGCCGACAGTGCTGAACCGACCCCCTCAGCCGAGCCCAGCCCCGAACCCAGCCCCGAGCCACAGATCCGCCTCGTCGCACCAAAGTCACTCGACGGCCGGTCCAGGAGCACCGACTCGGAGCTGAAGGCGCTCGCCGACGAGCTGGTGCAGGAGCTGGAAGCCAAGGTCAGCAGCGGGAACAGCACGGTCGGGGCCTTCTACGGCAGCTTCGAGGATGAGGACATCATCATGGTCGCTGCCGCCTCGGGCTTCGTCCTCAACCCGACCCAGGAGTTGGACGCCACCGTTGAGGAGCTCGCGTCGGACCTGAACGTTCGCAAGATGTCCACGGTCTCCACCGACCCGCTCGGCGGCGTCGCGAAATGTGGTGACGGGAGCGCCTCGGACATCCCGCTCGGAGTCTGTGCCTGGGCGGACAAGAGCAGCGTCGGCATGATCGTGATGTTCTCCGAGTCAGCGAGCACGGCCCGTTCCACCTTCGCCGAGATCCGAGCGGAGATCGAAAAACGCTCCTGAGGCCGGTCCCCGCCCTCCGGGACGGCGGGGCGGGGCCGCCTCGGCGGTGACGAATGCCACCAACCTCGGCGGCCCCAACGAGCACCCGGGACTCAGGCGGTGACAGTGGTCGCTTGTTTCGTGGGAATCGCAGGCCCGAGCAAGCCGCGCCTGCCCAACAACAGAATTGCCGTGCCACAGGCCGCGCCGAGTGCCGCGAGCGCTAGCCAGAGCACGATGGGCATCTGTGTGGATCGCGCCCAGTCGACTGCGCCGCCAGCGAGTATGTTTCCGATGGCGACAGCGACACCGGAGACGGTGCTGTAGACCCCGTAGTGTGTGGCGATCCGGCCCGCACCGGCCAACGTGACCACCATGTCCATTTCGAACGGGTAAGCCACCATCGTCGCCACAGCGATGATCGCTCCGGCGAGAACGGCCGATGCGACGACGAGCATGGGTGGCCCGGTACCTGCCGCGGCTACAGGTAGGAACGCCGTACCCAGCAGCGCGACTCCCCAGGTGAGTGAGCGGTGCGGTGACCAGCGTCGTCTGCACCAGGCGGTGACGCGGATCTGCGCGAGGACGGCAAGCAGACCTGAGGCCGCGAACATGGCCGCGACGGCGAGCTTCTCCACTGCCGGGCTGGGAGCGTGTGCTTCGATGGTGAGGGGCAGCGTGAGATAGACCTGAAACGACAGCACGTAGGAACCGGCCATCGCCACGGTGAACAGCATGAACGGTCGGTTGTGCAGCACCTGCCGCCAGGAAGACACCATCTCGCTGAGCAACCCAACCCCGCCTGGCTCGCCCCTTCGCCCACCGCGCGTCGGTAGTGCGCGAGCCTGTGCGACGGTCAGGATGGCGAACACGGTGGCCGCGACGAGACATGTCAGGCGGAAATCAGCCGCTGTCAGCACGAGCCCGACCAACGGGCCGACCAGGATGCCGGCCTGGTAGAAGACGTTGAACATGGCGAACGCCTCCACCCGCCGTTCGCCGGCGTCCTCAGCCAGGTAGGCGCGTACCGCTGGGTTGAACAGCGCCCCGGCCAGACCAGTGGCTGCCGCTGCGACGACGAGGACAGCCACGGAATCAACCAGCCCGAGAAGGGCAAAGCCGACAGTACGCAGCGTGCAGCCTGCGACGATCAACGGCTTGTACCCGAACCGGTCGGCGAGGCTCCCGCCGACGGCGAACATGCCCTGCTGGCTGAAGTTGCGTACGCCCAGGACGAGCCCCACGATCCAGCCGGCGAGCAGTAGCTGCGCCGACAGGTAGTTCGCGAGGTACGGCATCAGCATGTAGAAGCCGAGATTGATGCCGAACTGATTGATCAGGAGCAGGCGTACCGGTCGGCCGAAGGAGCCGAATTGCCCGAGAACACCCCTCATTGCCGATCACCCTGCCCGAGGTCAACGATCTGGGTGCAGCGGGTCCACCGGTGGACCTCGTGGCTGGTCGGGGCACAGATGCTGTCGGGTTCAGCGGCCGGCTCGATGCCAAGCAGGTCGTGCCGTTGGCAGTAGTCGTCATTGAAAACGGTGTCCCAGTAGCGTTGTGGTCCGTCTGGGAAGACGGCCACGACACGGGCGTCACCCGGCAACGTCCGCGCCAGCCAGGCGGCGACGAGGGCGACGGCGCCAACGCTCCACCCGCCGCTGACATAGCCGTGCGCGGCGAGCTGCCGGCACGCCCACACGGCTTCGGCAGGCGCCACCCAGTGGACCTCACTGAACCAGCCGTACTGGACGTTGCGGGGATAGATGCTGCTACCCAGCCCCCTCATCAGCCGGTGACGTGCTGGCTGACCGAAGATCGTTGAACCGATGGTGTCAACCCCGACAAGCCGTGCGTGTGGAAAGTACCGGCGTATAGGCGCGAACGTGCCGGCGGAGTGGCCACCCGTACCGACGCTGCACACCAGGACATCGATGCGTCCCAGCTGTGCGATGAGCTCCAGACCAAGACCCTCGTAGGCGGGCAACGTGTCCGGGTTGTTGTACTGGTCCGGACACCAAGAACCAGGGGTAGCGGCCAGAAGCTCGCCCACGCGCTCCCGCCGGGCCTGCTGCCACCCGCCCTGTAGATGTGGGCGGTCGACGACGCTGATCGCAGCTCCCGAGGCGGTCAGTAGCCGCTGCATAATCGGCTCAAGGCCGGGATCGGTCACCAGCGTGAGTGAATGCTGGTACGCGTTGGCTGCCAGCGCAAGCCCCAACCCGAAGGTTCCACTGGTCGATTCGACAATCATGGCTCCCGGGCTGAGATCACCTCGCTTGCGCGCCTGCGCCACAAGGTGTAGTGCGCTGCGGTCCTTGATACCTCCGGGACTGAACGCCTCAAGCTTCGCCCAGAAACCGTGGGCAGCAGAGGTGAGTGGTCGGCCGACCCACACGATCGGCGTGTTCCCGATCAAATCTGTCGGTGTGTGATGGACACCGGTCGGGTGCCCCAGGATCTGCGCCGGACCGGGAAGCGGGCGTGCAGGGATAGCGGCTTGCATGGTGTGTGTGACCTTTCGCGTGAATGACTGGTCAATGACATGGAGATGCCCTCGACCGTCAGTTCCGCGCTACGCACTTCAGCAAGAGACACTGCCGACCCGCCTCAGCCCGCTGAGGTGCACGGTATTCCGGCACGCGCGTGGCTACTACCTGATCGCTTGGCAATGGGACGGCTCGCGTGGCCGCGAGCTTGAGATGCGAACCCGACGTATTCCAGCGCTTCGTGGGCGCGACAGGTCGGCATTGGGTCGAGAGGTGATGATGCTGCTTCGAATGCTGGTGCACGGCGGCCTGAGCAGCAAGATGCGCTTGGCTCGCACTACTTCGAGGATGCCCGGTATAGCCATGGGCAAGACAGAGCAATATGCACAGTGATGCGAGAAAGGCAGCGAATGGTAATGAAAAGGAGGGAAGCCGGGTCAACCGTCCGCTTCGCACCTGTCGGAGGATAGTAGACCTACCGACCCAGAACAAGACGCTAGGTAGTGAAATGCCTGCAGTGAGTAAGATTCGTGGCGGTGGGTGGTGGTCCGCGTGAAGCGGTAGAAAGCGGCGACTAGCATCGGGCCGATGATCACCCTGACCCGAGACGATGGCTACCTGCTCAGCACCGCGCCCGAGCGGCTCGACCTTGACCTCGTCTACCACTGGCTCTCCACCGATGCGTACTGGGCCCAAGGGCGGGACCGGGCGACCGTGGAGCGCGCCTTCGCGGGCTCGATCGGCTTCGGCGTCTACCGGCCGGAGGACGGGCGCCAGGTAGCGGTGGCCCGGGCGGTGACCGACCGGGCCACCTTCGCCTGGCTCTGCGATGTCTACATCGATCCGGCCGCGCGCGGACGGGGGCTGGGCACCTGGCTCACCGGCGCGGTCCGCGACCATGTCGCGGAGTTCGGCGTACACCGCATCCTGCTGGCCACCAGGGACGCCCACGGCGTGTACGCCAAGCTCGGCTTCGATCCGCTCGCACAGCCGGACCGGTGGATGCAGCTCGACAACCGGTGAACTCCTCGTCGGCTCATTGCACTACTCCCGACCGGTGAGCCACAGGGCGGATACCGCATCGTCGAGGGTGGCGGCTCGAGCGACCGGACGTGCTCTCCCACGGCCAGCCAGAGCCGGCAGCCCGCCCGGTCGAACGACACCAGCACCGACTGCCCGGCGTAGTGCCGACCGATCGGTCAGCGGCGGTGCGTCGGGCGCGGCGGCCAGCACGAACAGTCGGGCTCCAGGCAGCCCGGCGCCGACCCGCTCGACATGCTGGCGGGCCGGCGCGACCACGCCACCCGCCCGTCCAGCCGGCCCGCCCGCCCCGTCGGTGGACTACGGGCGCAACGTCTTGGGGACGACGCACCAAGCATCGTTGCGGGCCCGGGTCGTGGTAATCACGGTCGTGTTCGATCGAGTCAATCAGACGTAGCTCGACCGCAGCGACGTTCGGGCCCACCGCTAGTCCTCATCACCACCCGCCGAAAGCCCAGCATGCATAATGATGAGTCCAGTCACCAGTGCAAGAATTGCCAGGACTATGGATGCTTCTTTCAATCCTTCACTCAGACCGAATCCCAGTAGCGCAATCCCGCCAATGATGGCCAGGAATGCCCCCAGTCGCGTCGCATTTTGCACCCTAATCCTTCTTTCTGAATTCAGACATAAAATCGCTTCCACACTTACCAGCATTCCCCGGATAACGTGAAAGCCTGGGCTAGAGAATGCGTAGGGGAATGCCGCCCCCAATCTTTCACCCAGCGCGGACTGACGACCGTGTCTTCATTATTTGCGAGTATACAGATAATCCTCCACCCTTGGGGCCTTCCACCACTTCGCGCCTACTACCACATTTTCATTACATTGATCTGAAAGTGCATAGAAAAATGAACCCACAACGGCGTGGCCAAAACTTCGCTTGTCGCTCCATCCCGTGCAACAATAGTTGGCCATCCAGGCGGCCAATCGTGTTCCAATCATGCTCGGGGATATCGGGGAATCTTCCCAGAACAGGCCATAGCCAGCGCCCATTGGCCTCCAGATCATACGCTGCCGCGACCACCGCGAGCCCGAATTCTCCCCTCTGCACTCGCGATGCCCTGCCCTCTACTGGCCGAGAAATCGCCTTAGCGATCGCAGATTGAACAATGTCCGAACCCTGCTTAGAGCAGTCTAAAGGACGTCTCGTAACTCGGTGAAAGCGCTGTCTGGCAACGGTGCTGGTGTCACCCGGCGAGGATGATGTTGTGGAGGTGGGCGATGCCGGATGCGGTGCCGGTCATGGTCGGCGGCGAGCTACCAGGAGGAGAAGCCCGGAGGCCACGATGCTTCCTGCCGCAGTCCACCGCATGATGTCTTCGATGGCCCCCGTGAGCCCCACACTTCTCGACTGGATGTCGATCAGTGTCGCCGCGGCCGCTACCGCGAGGCCGGAGACCCCGATAACGATCGCGAGGGTGACACCGGACGCTTCGCCCACCAGTTCCCGGGCGACAACCGACTGCGTGCCGATGTTGGACATCGCGTACCCCACGCCGTAGCTGAATCCGAACAACGCGAGGCCGGGCAGGTAGGTTTCGAAACCACCCCCGAGGGAGACCACGAACAGGCCAATCCCACCGGTCACCGCAGTGACACCCATCACTACCGGAATGTTCAGGTGTTCGCCGAGGTGCCCTGAGATCGGACCGGCGATTCCGGTGGCCACCGAGGCGGCGAGAAGAATCAGACCCGCGGCGAGAGGCGAGCGGCCCTCCGCTTGTTGGAGATAGACCGTGCTACCGAACACTCCGATGACGAGAGCGAGGTTGGCGACCGTCCCCATCAGGGTCACCATGACGTAGGGACGGTTGCGAAACAGTTCAAGTTTGACCAAGGGATACTTCGCCAACCGCTCGCGCTGCACGAACGCCGCCAGAACCAGCAGCCCGACCACGGCGATCCCGGCCGTGGCGAGGGGCTGCCAGGTGCTCGCCAGGTCCACCGCGAGCGTGACCAGGGCGATCCCAGCCGCCACCAGGGCCAGGCCGGGCAGGTCGATCGACCGCGGCACCGTAGGGTCGCGCGATTCACGCACGCCAGCGGCGACGATCGCGATGGCGATAATGCTCAACGGTACGTTCACGAGCAGCACGACCCGCCAGACGACCAGCTCTGTTATCCCACCGCCGAAGGGAGGGCCGAGCGCCATCGACACGGCGCCGATGCCGTAGGCGTAGCCGATCGCCCGTTTCACCCGCTCCGCGGGAAAAGCATTCGTGACGATGGCGATGGCGAGCGGGAAGATGATGGCGGAGCCGACTCCCTGGACGGTCCGGAAGGCGATGACAGTCCCCGCGTTGGGGGCCAGGGCGGCACCCAGGGAACTCAGGCCGAAAATCACGAGTCCGACCACGAGAATGCGTCGGCGGCCAAGGATGTCGCCGAGCCGTCCGCCAGGAATCAGGAACGCCGCCAGGGAGAGCATGTAGGCGCTGATCACCCACTGCAGGTTGGTGGGAGACGTGCGCAGCTCCGACGCCATCTTCGGTAGCGCGAGGTTGAGCGCGAAGAAGTCGAGCTGCACCAGGAAGATGCAGAAGGACGCCGCTACCAACGTCAGCTTGGCCTGCGCTGCGGCTCCGTGAGGTGAGGCACTCCCGGCCAGGTGACGAAAGTGGTGCAGGCGAAGTAGCACGGGTTTTCCTCACGTTGCGAAGTGGTCCGATGCCCGAGGTGCACCGTAGGCACGTCTCGCACTGTCACACACCAGCCCCGGCTGGTCCGGGTGATTCCCGGTAATCGCCGAGCGTCCACGCTCGGCGCCAGCGGCCACGTCCTCACGGTCGCCGTCCAGAGCAGTGCGGTAATGGACTAGACCGCCGCGCCGAAGCCTGAGGTGGGACCGGGCGGCCCTTTGGGGGACGCCGCCCCGCGCCGATCCGGGCGCCCAGCCACAGCCCGCCCAGCAGGACAACCGCGAAGACGGGCAGCCAGCGGAGGCGGGCGAGGACCCACCACCACGTGTCGGGCGCGGTGTGCAGTCCGGGCAGTGGGGCGGAGCCCAAGGCGAAGAGGGTCACCGCCACCAACGCGGTCTGGTGCCACAAGAAGATCCGCATGGCCGACAGGTTCGTCGCGCCCACGACAGCCCAGACCAGCGGGCGGCGGGCGAGCCGGGTCAGCGGGCCACGTAGCAGCAGGGCGAGTACCCGTCGTGGCCTTCGGCGCCCGTGACGTCCAGGGTCCGCGCGCCGAACGAGGGCCGGCTCGGATCCACCCCGTGACCGAGGCCAAGGACCCGCACCTCGGGGATACGCCGGGTCCAGTCATCGTCGGCGCTGCCCACCCAGAGCCGCGCCTCGGTATCCAGCTGTTCGGCCGCACCGACATCGAGCCCGGGGCTTCCCAGCGCCACGAGGTCGGTGACCTGAACGGGCAGCCGGGCCGCGGCGTAGGCGAGGACCAGGGAGCCGTAGCTGTGCCCGATCACCGTTATCGCCGCGTCCGGCCGGGCCGTGGCGAGCTGCCCGACGTACTCGGTCAGGGCGGTCGCTCCAGCCATCGCGCGCTCCGACCGGATCGCGGCGAGGTCGAGGCCGCCGGGCGGCACGTAGCCGAGCCAGGCCACCACCGCGACCCGCCCGCCACACACGGCATGCAGCTGCCGGGCCTGCCAGTGCGGCGAGCGCCGCAGCACGCCCCCGTGCCCCCGGTCAAAATTCTCCGGTGTGGTGGCCGCACCGGGCACCAGCACGACAATCTGATCGGCCCCATCCAGATCACCCACGGTCCGCACCACTGGCGCGCCGATCGCCGCCGGGCTCGGGGCCGGGCAGGCGGCGGCCAGCAGCACCGCGACGAGCAGCCGCAACAACCATCGCCTCATGGCAGCGACGCTAGGTAGGGGCGGCGCTCGGCAGCGTCACCCGCGAGCGCCAACCCGGACCGGCACCCCGGTACTACTCCCCCGGGTTGATCATGCCGCTCTCGTAGGCGTAGACCACCGCCTGCGCCCGGTCTCGTAGGTTCAGCTTCATCAGCACGCGGCTGACGTGAGTCTTCACGGTCTGCTGGGCGAGCACCAAATCCGCCGCGATCTCCTGGTTTGACAGTCCGCGCGCGATCAGCCGCAGCACCTCTGCCTCGCGCCGGGTGAGGGTGTTGATCGAATCCGGTTCGGCTCGGCGCGGCCGCGCGCGGCTCGCGTAGTCCGCGATGAGCCGCCGGGTCACCGAGGGAGCGAGTAGCGCCTCACCCGCGGCCACCACCCGCACCGCATGCATGAGGTCGGCGGCCGGCGCGTCCTTCAGCAGGAACCCGCTCGCTCCGGCCCGCAGCGCCTCGAACACGTAGTCGTCCAGGTCGAAGGTGGTCAGGATGAGCACCCGCGGCCGACGCCCACCAGGGGGCACCTCCAGGATCTGACGCGTTGCGGTCAACCCATCCATTGTCGGCATCCGGATGTCCATCAGGATGACGTCGGGGTCGTGCCGGCGCGCTGCGGCGACCGCCTGCTCACCGTCGGCGGCGTCCGCCACCACCACCATGTCCTCCTGGGCGGTGAGCAACGCCCCGAACCCCTCCCGGACCATCGCCTGGTCGTCAACGAGCAACACCTTGATCATGACTGACTCTCCAGGGGCAACGTCGCCCGCACCTCGAATCCACCGTCGTCGGTCTGGTCGGCGCGCAGGCTGCCGTGCAGCATGGCCACCCGCTCGCGCATCCCGAGCAGGCCGTGGCTGCCGCTCGCGCCGGTCACGGCGGCGACCGGCGGGGGCACCGGGTGGCCGCGGGGGTCCACCGTGACCGCGTTGCGGACCCGGATGATCAACTCATGCCGATTCCGGTGCAGGGTGAGGTCAGTGGCCGCACCCGGAGCATGGCGCGCCACATTGGAGAGCGCCTCCTGCACGATCCGGTAGGCGGAGAGCCCCACCGAGTCCGGCACACCGGTGAGCACACCCTGCACCGACACCGTGACCGGGGTTCCGGCTGCCCGCGCGCCCGCCACGAGGGCATCCAGCTCCGCGAGGCTGGGCTGAGGCGTTTTCAACGGCTGCTCCGGTGGGGCACGCAGTACGCCCAGCAGCCGCCGCATCTCGGTGAGCGCCTCCCGGGATGACTCCGCGATCTCGGTGAACTCCGCGCGCGCCGCCGGCGACAGCTCGTTCAGGCGGTAGGCAGCGGTCTCCGACCGCACCGCGATGAGGGACATGTGGTGCGCGACGACATCATGCAGCTCCCGTGCGATGCGCGTCCGCTCGGTCAGCATCGCACCCCGTTCCTGCTCGACGACCAGGCCGGCGCGCGCCTGCGCCCACCGGCCCAGCAGGTGGCCCACCCCCAGGACGCCGCTGACCAGCAACATGCTGCCGTAGCCGACGCCCGGGTCGAGAAACGCCAGCGACATCGCGATGCTGAACACCCAGACCCAGAACAGCACCCCCAGCGGATGGCGGTAGCCGACCACGACGAGCACACCGAGGTAGACCAGGATCAGCACCGGATTGCCGGGCCAGGGGGCAGCGGCTTCGTGCAGTCCGTTGACGCCACTGACCAGGGTGGCTACCGCTGCCACCCGCCACGCCAGCAGCGCCCGGCGGGGCAGCAGGGCCACCGGCGCCGCGGTCAGGGCGGCGAGGAGGATCGTGTCGAGTCTGCCGACCTGGTACGGCGCGAGGGCCGCCATCGCGAGGAGCCACAGGAGGAACGCGACCACCGGCGCCAACACCCGCAGCTGCGGGCGCAGCCGCGCCAACCGACGAGCCCGGCCCGACGCGGCAGCGTCCCCCGGCTTCGGGTCGTGGCCGGTGGCGACTGCCCGCACCAAGTCACGCAGCGCTGCGGTTACCGGCATCCGGTCAGGGTACTGTCACGCTCCGGCCGGGTGGGGACAAGACAGTCTGGATCCAGGGCGCAGCCCCACGGCCCCCGAAGAAACACCCGCAGCAGGCACCCCTTCCAGCACGAAACTCTCCGTTCCGCGGGTTACAGTCCGCTGTCGTCAACGACGACTCGCACCGGGAAGGAGGGCGGCTGTTGAAGGTCACCGTCATCGGGTCGGGGCACCTGGGCGCAACCCACGCCGCCGGGATGGCCGACATCGGGCATGAGGTCATCGGGGTCGACATCGACCCGGAGAAGGTCGAGACGTTGAACGCCGGGCGGGGCTGGTTTCACGAACCGGAACTCGATGTGCTGCTGGCCCGCAATCTCGACACCGGAAGACTTCGCTTCACCACCGACTTCGCGGCGGCGGCCGCCTTCGGCGATGTGCACTTCCTCGCGGTCGGCACCCCCTCCGGCCTGGACGGCACCTACGACCTGACCCAGATCAGCGCGGCGATCGAGCGACTGGCCCCGCACCTCCAGCGCCCCTGCCTGATCGTCGGCAAGTCCACCGTCTCGCCCGGCACCGCCGAGGTGGTCGAGGCCCAGGCCCGGAAGCTCTCCCCCGCCGGTGACGACGTTCAGGTGGCGTGGAACCCCGAGTTCCTCCGCGAAGGCACCGCGGTGGCCGACACCCTGACCCCGGACCGGATCGTCCTCGGCGTCGCCTCGACCGAGGCCGAGGAGACCCTACGACTGCTGTACGCGCCGATCACCAGCGGCCACGGCTGCCCGCTCGTGGTCACTGACCGGATAACCGCCGAGATGGTCAAGGCCACCGCCAACGCCTACCTGGCCACCCGAATCTCGTTCGTCAACGCCGTCGCCGAGATGTGCGCGGTGGTAGGGGCGAACGTCGCCGAGTTGGCCGACGCCATCGGCCACGACGCGCGCATCGGGCACCAGTACCTGCAGCCCGGCCTCGGCTTCGGCGGCGGTTGCCTCCCCAAGGATCTGCACGCCTTCACCGCCCAGGCCGAGCGGGGCGGCGTGACGGCCGCCGCCGAGTTTCTGCGCGGCGTGGACGGGATGAATCTGCACATGCGTACCCGCGCCGTCGCGCTGGCCACCGCCGCGCTCAACGGCGAGGTGCGGGGACGGCGGATCGCGCTGTGGGGTGCGGCCTTCAAACCCGGCATCGACGACGTGCGTGACTCCCCCGCGCTCGACGTCGCCGTCCGGCTCCACGCCGCCGGGGCGCAGGTCACCGCGTACGACCCACAGGGGCTGGCGATGGCCCGGCAGTCCGCGCCGCAGCTGAGCTACGCCGCGACGGCGGCCGAGGCGGCCATCGACGCCGAGCTGATCGTGGTCGGCACCGGCTGGCCCGAATTCGGCGCCCTCGACCCCCACCTGGTCGCCGACGGTGTGGCGCGACGAGTGTTGCTGGACACTCGTGGCGTGATCTCCGGTCCCCGCTGGCGAGCCGCGGGATGGACGGTGCATGGGCTCGGCTACCAGTCCTGACCCGTGCGACCCCACCGGGTCCCGGACGCTGATCGGGCGGGGCCTCAGTCGAGACAGAACTCGTTGCCCTCGACGTCCTGCATCACCAGGCACGACTCGTTGTAGCCGTCGGCGGGCAGGAGTTGCACCCGCACCGCGCCGAGCGCGACCAGCCGGGCGCACTCGGCCTCGAGGGCGGCCACCCGCTCGGCACCGACGAGCCCGGTTCCGACCCGCACGTCGAGGTGCAGCCGATTCTTCACCGTCTTCCCCTCCGGAACGCGCTGAAAGAACAGCCGCGGCCCCACACCAGCGGGATCGGCGCAGGCGAACGCCGAACCCTGCCGTTCCGGTGGGAATGTACGTTCGAAGTCGTCCCAGGTGGCGAAGCCCGTGGGAGGCGGCGGCACGACGTATCCCAGCGCCTCGCACCAGAACCGTGCCACCCGCTCCGGCTGCGCGCAGTCGAAGGTGATTTGGACCTGCTTGACCGATGGCATCAGCCCACCGTAGGCGTCGGGTGGCGATGCCGCGACCCCATTTCCGCGGCGGCGCTACCGTGGCAGAAGAGCAAGAAAGACCCCTGCCGCCCCGCCCGGCGTGCCGCCATCCCGGTGGGTCTGGCGCTCACCCCGGAGACCGGGTGAGCAGCACAACCTCGTGCCCCTGGGCGGGTCACCGTCCGATCCAGGACGGTGCCGACCTGAGCAGTCCCACCGGGAGTGACGACCTGCACACCTCCTCCTCAGCCGGCCCGCTCGGCGTTGCTGCGTAACACACAGAACTCGTTGCCCTCCGGGTCGGCCAACACCACCCATCCGGTGCCGTCAGGGTTTCGGTGGTCGCTGACGAGCGTCGCGCCCAACGCCATGACCCGCTCGGTCTCCTCGTCCCGCTTGAGCTCGGGGGTGAGGCAGACATGGACCCGGTTCTTTCCGGCCTTACTCTCCGGCACCCGCTGGAAGTACAGGCTCGACCCCCCGACCGCATCGAGGTACGCCTCTTCCAGGCCCGGCGCACACTCGGCGGCGATCGGCTGATCCAGCACCTGGCTCCAGAAGGTGGCGAGCTGGTACGGGTCAACGGCGTCGAAACAGACGTTACGCACAGATGTCGGCATAGGAGGTTGCTACCCCGTTCCCGGTCCGTCGATCAACCGTATTACGCCGACGGGGTGCCGAACCATCGCCGCAGCTGGGTGCGCAGCTCCTCCTGATCGTCGCCAACCCACGCCACGTGGCCGTCCGGCCGCAGCAGCAGCGCGGGCACGTCCACTTCGGTACTGACGTCCACCACGTGGTCGACCCGGTCGGCCCAGCCGGCCACCGAAAGCCGACCGGTCTGGTCGAGCACCATTCCCCGACCACGGTGCATCAGGCCGTAGAGACGCCCCTGCTTCAGCTCCACATCGCGCAACCGCCGGCCGAGCAGGTGGTGCCCCTCGCCGAAGTCGTACCGGACCGAGATCGCGGTGACCTTCTCGATCAGGTAGCGGTTCACCTCCTCGAAGTCCATCAGCTCCGCCACCACCGCGCGCACGGCCTGGGGGCCCGGTTCGAGGGTGATCAGCTCCGTCTGCGCGCGGGTGTTCTCCAGTACGGCGGCGGCCACCGGGTGCCGCTCCGCCTGGTAACTGTCCAGCAGCCCGCTCGGCGCCCAGCCACCGATCTCCGCGGCGAGCTTCCAGCCGAGGTTGAAGGCATCCTGGATGCCGAGGTTGAGACCCTGTCCACCCAGCGGCGGGTGGATGTGCGCGGCGTCGCCGGCCAGGAGCACCCGGCCGACCCGGTAACGCTCGGCGAGCCGGGTGGCGTCACCGAACCGGGACAGCCAGCGCGGTGAGTGCACACCGAAGTCGGTGCCGGCGGTCACCCGCAGCTGCTGCTGGAATTCCTCGAAGGTCGGCGGGGTCGTTCGGTCCTCGGCCACCCCGGCGGCGGGCACGACGACGCGGTACAGCCCGTCCCCGTCGCCAACCGGGCCGGCCCCGAACCGGAGCTGTGTCTTGCGGACCTCGGTCATCACCGCGGTGACCTCCTCCGGTGCCGCGGTCAGCTCCATGACGCCCAGCAACGTCTCGAACCGGGTGGGCTCGCCGGGGAAGTCCACGCCGAGCAGCTTGCGAACGGTGCTGCGGCCGCCGTCGCAGCCGACGAGGTAGCGGGAACGGAGCTTGGTGCCGTCGGCGAGTTCCGCGGTCACCGCTTCCCCGTCCTGGCTCAGGCCGACGAGTTCGGTGCCGCGGAGGATGTCCGCGCCGGCCTCGGCGGCGTGCTCGGCGAGGAGTCGTTCGGTGCTGGTCTGCGGGATACCGAGGATGTATCCGTGCGCGGTGTCCATGTTGTCCGGCCACGGCTTGGTGATGCCGGCGAAGTAGCCACCGATTCGGTACTGCTGGCCGTTCGCGAGAAAGCGCTCCAGCAGGCCGCGCTGGTCCATCACCTCGATACTGCGCACGTGCAGCCCGAGCGAGCGGACAATCACCGGCGGTTCGGTGTCGCGCTCCAGCACCACCACGTGCACTCCGTGCAGCCGCAGCTCACCGGCCAACATCATGCCGGTCGGCCCGCCCCCAACAATGATCACGTCAAACATGAAAACTGCCCCCATTCGTCGACACTTGTTTCGACCCAGCCCTCCACCGAATTGATGGCGCGAACCCGCGCACACGCGTGTGTCGCGAATCCCTGATTCCACAGGTACTGGCTTCGGGCGACGATTCTGCGGCAATAAGGGGGTCTTGCCGCAAGACCCCCTATGTGCTATATGTTAAGAGTGGCAGGGAGATGTGCACTGCCAAGTTTCACAGCGCACCCCCACATCGAAGTGCGCTGCCACCTCAGCGAGTAACGCCGGGACCCGGCCCATCTGCTGCCGGCAGCCGCACCGTCACCTCCAAGCCACCGCCCGGCTGCGCGATCGCCTGCACCACGCCACCATGCGCGTCGCAGACGGCCCGGACGATGGAGAGCCCCAGACCGGAGCCGCGGGCACCGGTCCGTTCCCGGCCGCCCCGCCGGAACGGCTCGAACAGCCCCGGCACATCGGCCTGGTCCACCTCGAAGCCGGTGTTGCCCACCACCAGCCAGGACCGCCGGCCATCCGACCCGGTCCGCACCCAGAGCCGGCCGTGCAGATGGTTGTAGCGCACCGCGTTCTCGACCAGGTTCCCGGCGAGCCGGTCAAGCAGCCCGGGGTCGCCGACCACCGGCGCTGGCTCGAGCGAGGTCTCCACCTGCAGACCGATCCGCCCCACCTCCCGGCGTACCGCCGTCAACGCGTTGGCGGTGCCGGCAGCCAGGTCGCACTCCGTCCGCCGGGCGAGGCGATGGCCGGCCTGCGCCTCGCTGCGGGCCAACACCAACAGCGCGTCCACCAGGCCGTTGGCCCGCTCCGAGGCGTCCCGCACAACAGTGGACATCCGGCGGTACTCGGCGGTGTCCGCCTCGTCGTCGCTGAGCGTCACGTCGATCTCGGTGCGCATCACGGCGAGCGGAGTGCGCAGCTCGTGCGAGGCGTTGGCGACGAAGCGCTTCTGCGCGTCGAAGGCGACCGCGATCCGGTCCAGCATCGCGTCAAAGGTCTGCGCCAGCTCGGCCACCTCGTCGTCCGCACCCGAGTAGCAGATGCGCTGATCCAGGGTGGTCTCGCCGAGCCGTCGAGCGGTGGCGGTGACCTGGTAGAGCGGGCGCAGCGCCCGGCCCGCGACCAGGTAGCCACCGACCACCCCGACCACGCTGATCGCCAGCAGCGCCGCCAACCCCTTGGCCAGCAGTTCCCGGCTCGCCGTGTCGCCCACCTGCCGTTGCCACTCGGCGGCGTCCAGGGAACGACCGTCGGCCAGCACCACCGTCGTCCCGGGAAGCAGCTCGTCGGTGGGGCGCAGCGCGTCGCGTACCAACAGCCAGGCCAGCAACACCATGATCACCCCGGCACCCACCAGCAGTAGCCCGTTGAGCAGGGTCAACCGCAGGCGCAGGGTGGGCCGCATGCCACGGCCGGCGGTCACGCCGCCGCCTCGGCCACGCGGTAGCCAGCGCCGACCACGGTCTCGATCAGCGGTGGGTCGCCGAGCTTACGGCGCAGCGTACGCACCGTCACCCGGACGATGGTCGTGAACGGGTCGGTGTTCGCGTCCCAGACCCGTTCCAGCAGCTCCTCGCTGGAGACCACCGCGCCACCGGCCTTGACCAGTTCATGCAGCACACCGAACTCCTTGTTGGTCAGGTCCAACGGCACGTCGGCCCGGGTGGCCGTCCGCCGAGCCGGGTCGAGTACCAGGTCGGCCACCGCCAGCACCGGCGGAGCCGCCGGGGTGGCACGGCGACCCAACGCCTGCACCCGGGCGACCAACTCGTCAAAGGCGAACGGCTTGGGCAGGTAGTCGTCCGCGCCCAACTGCAACCCCTCGACCCGGTCGGCGACCGTCCCGCTGGCCGTCAGCATCAGCACCCGGGTCAGGGTGCCGGAGGCGGCCAGCTCGGCACAGATCTGATCACCAGGCACGCCGGGAAGGTCCCGGTCGAGCACCACCACGTCATACCGGGTGACAAAGGCCATCTCGTGCCCGCTGTCACCGTCGTACGCGACATCCACCGCCATGCCGCGCTTGCGTAACCCCCGCGTGATCGCGTCGGCGAGGTTGCGTTCGTCCTCGACAACCAGTACCCGCATCCCAGCCTCCTCGCGCCTGAAACTCCCCGACAACCTAGTGCTTCACCGCCAGCGACGAGTCGGTGCGCGACCGGGGGGGGGTGGGACACCGCACGACCGGGACCGAACCACGCACGACCAGGGACGGGACAGCCCCGCGACCGAGAGTGACCGGGGCCGGCAGGTCCACCCCCGGGCCGCCTGTACGATGGCGCGTCGTGCCCGCGCCGATGGTTGACTCCGTGCCAGAGACCAGCGCCGCCACGTCCACTGTGGCAAAAACGCCGACCCGGCGTTCCCGCTGGCGTCCCGCCCGCGCCGACGTCCTGGCCATCGGCGTTTATTTGGCCCTCGGCGTCCTGGTCTGCCTCAACCACTGGGGAGACATCCCCAACCGGGTCTCCGCCCACCTGCCGACCGACCACAGCTGGTTCGAGTGGCTCTTCGCGCACGGGGCGTACTCGGTGTGGCACCTGGAGAACCCGCTCTTCAGCACCCGGCAGAACGCGCCGGTCGGGGTGAACATGATGGCGAACACCTCACTACTCGGGGTGACCCTGCCGCTGGCACCGCTGACCATGCTGGTCGGCCCCCAGGTGACGTACGTGCTGTACCTCGGCGCCGCGCTGGCCGCCACCGCCGGCACCTCCTACTGGGTCCTCTCCCGGCACCTGGTGCGCTCCCGGGCCGCCGCGTTCGTCGGCGGCGCGTTCCTGGGCTTCGCACCCGGCGTCGTGCACCACGCCAACGGCCAACCCAACTTCGCCTCCAACTTCCTGCTCCCGCTGATCGTGCTTCGCGTGCTGCGGCTCGGTGAGCCCGGCCGCTGGCGGCGCAACGGCATCCTGCTCGGCCTGCTGGTGGCGTACCAGATCTTCATCAACGAGGAGATGCTGCTGCTCACCGCGCTGGCCTGCCTCGTCGTCGTCGCCACGTACGCGGTGCTGCGGCCGGGGGCCGCCCGACGGCAGGTCGGCACCTTCGCCGCCGCCCTCGGCACCGGTGGCGGCCTGGCGCTGCTGCTCACCGCGTACCCGATCTGGTTCCAGTTCAACGGTCCGCAGTCCTACCGCGGCCTCCAGGGCGGCGTCTTCCACAGCTGGGGCGAGGACCTGAAGGCCTTCGTCACCTTCCCCCGGGACACCCTCGCCGGAGACCCGGCGGTGGAGCAGACGATCGGCGTGACCGAGCAGAACAGCTGGTTCGGCTGGCCGCTGGTGATCCTGGCCGTGGTGGCCCTTCTGCTGCTGGTCCGCCGCAGCCTGGTGGCGCGCATCCTGGCGGTGCTGACGGTGGTGTTCACGGTGGCCTCCCTCGGCCCGGCGATCCGCTTCGACGGCGTCGAGACCGACATCAACGGCCCGTGGGCGTACGTGTCGGAGGACCTGCCGCTGGTCGAGATGATGATGCCGACCCGGCTGAGCCTGATCGTGGCCGCCGCGATCGGGATCCTGCTCGCCGTCGCGTGGGACGCCGTCCCCGGGACCGGCCGGCCGCCGGTGCCCGCGCCACGCTCCGGCCGCTCCCCGGCGCCCACGCGGCGCTCCGGCCAGCCGCTGCGAATCCCGCTGCGGTGGCGACGCCCGGTCGGCTACGCGGCCATCACGCTGGCCCTGCTGCCGCTGATCCCCCGGCCGCTGCCGGTGGAGGCGGTGGCGGCCCCACCGCACTTCATCACCGCCGGCGGCTGGCGGCCGTACGTGCCCGAGGGGCGCACCCTGGTCCCGGTACCGATTCCGAGCAACGTGCACGGCCTGTCCACACTGCGCTGGAGTGCGCTTACCCAGCACGCGTTCCCCGTTCCCGGCGGGTACTTCATCGGCCCCAACGCGCAGGGGGACGGGATCTTCGGGGCGGACAGCCGGCCCACGACCCGACTCATCTACTCCACGATGGGCAAGAACGCCACGCCACACATCACCGACGTCGAGCGGCGGCAGGCGATCGAGGACCTGCGGTACTGGCGGGCCTCGGTGGTGGTGCTCGGCGCCCAGCCCCGGGAGGCGGTGCTGCGCGACCTGATGACCTCGCTGCTCGGCACACCGCAGCGGGTGGACGACGTCTGGCTCTGGGACGTCCGTCCCCTGGTCGACTAAGGCGTGCTTCACAAGTCCGGTCCGAGCCCACCCACAGGCGATGGTGATGGTCAGGGCGTCACTGCCCGCCCGCCGGGCACCTCGCTTGGCCCAGGCCATCTCGTCCGCAGTCATGAGATAGATGTCGAGGTTGGCGAGGAAGCCGGCGCACACGTTCCGTTGATCCTCTCGTTGCGCTGCTGCTCGCTCCGCTCGGGCAAGCTCCCGTTATATCGAAGCATAGAAGTCTTTGTCCCAGCAGTCCCGGCGAATGGCGGCGCCTCCGAAGCAGCACCGGCCGACTCCTTCGACCGAGAGCCCAGGGCCGGGTCGGAGCAGGGTGAACCTGGGGTCCCGGCGGCGGTGAGGTCTGGCCTCAGGCGGCCGGGTCCGGATCCGTCAACGCGCGGACGTCCCACATCCACACGTCCAGTTCACGCGTGCCCGGGCCGACCAGTTGCTCGACGGTCAGCCGCAGCGGCTCCGCGTGGTGCTGGTCCACCGGTAGGACCAGGATCGCGGCCCGCCAGTGCCGCAGGTCGTCCAGGGCCCGCCGGCGCTGCCGGTCGTCGAGTTGCCGCGTACGTCCGGTGCTGGCGACTTCGCTGAGCAGTTCTCCGAGCCCGCTGGGGCGGCCACCGAACCGCCCCGGGTCGCCGGTGTTGGCGTTGCGCGGCGCCAGGAAGTAGCCACCGGGAATCTTGAAGTCGAGGTTGACGGCGGCGGCCCAACGCATGCCGTGGGTGTTACCCATGCTCGGCACCGGAATGGGCACCAGCGTCTGGTCCTGCGCCACGTAGCCGCGCCACCGGTCGGCGGTGATGAATTCCGGCACCGCTGGTCGGGAGGTCACCGCCAGCGGCATGGGCGCGATCGGCAACAACGCCAGCGCCAGCCCGGCAGCGGTGCGCAGCCGCAGGGTGCGCCGGGGCAGCGGCAGCCTTCGGGACCGGTCAACCGCGAGCGTCAGCAGCAGCCCGACGGTGACGGTGGTGATGAGCCCGAACCGGGTCGGCACCACCGCGTCCAGCAGCGGCAGCCGAACCAGCCACTCCCACGGTCCCACCCCGATCTCCTGGTCCCACCACGAGATCCGCTCGCCGAGGGAGAGCACCGCGAAGAAGATCCCGGTCGCCGCGAGGGCCCGCACGACCACATCGTGGCGCAGCCACAGGACGATACCGACGGCGATCAGGGACAGGCTCCAGCCAAAGAAGGCGTTCTCCTCCGAGTAGTTCGGGGCGAGGCCGGTGTTGGCCGCGTCGTCCCCGCCCAGGGTGGGCGAGCCCGGGGCGACGAACGCGGCGATGTCGTTGCCGTAGTCCCGGACCGCGTCGCTCAGCCCGTGGTATGCCATCGGGCCGGCGAACTGCACGTAGAGCGGGTACGCCAGTAGCGCGCCCGCCACCACCGTGCAGGTGGCGAGCGACTTCGCCAACGGCCGCCACGCCGCCCGCCACAGTGGGGGCCGTTGCGCCAGCACAGCGGCGAGGAAGACTCCGCACGCCATCGCGGTGAAGAGCAGAATCTCCTCGTTGATGAACGCCTGCACGACAACCAGCAGGGCGAGCAGCAGGCCGTCCCGGTACGGACGCGGGGACCGGGTGATGACGAGCACCCGCCACACGATGAACGGCAGCAGGAACTGACTGATGATATTGGGATGCCAGTTGGCGTGCGACAGCATCGCCGGGGAGAACCCGCAGAACCATCCGCCGACCGCCGCCGCCAGTCGACTGCGCACGAGGTGCCGGCTGAGCACCACGTACCAGGCGGTCGCGGTGCCGGCGAGTCCGAGGGTGACCAGCAGCACGAAGGTCACCGCCGGGCCGAAGAGGAGCGTCACCGGCACCATCGGGATGCCCAGCGCGAGGATGGCCGTGTTGGCCATCAGATTGACCCCGTCCGGGTAGTTGAACTGCTCGGTGAAGAACGGGAACTCCCCGTGGAGCACCACCCGCACCGAGTGCGCCAGGAAGAACTGCACCTGCGCCGGGTCACTGCTGTAGAGCGCGGCCACCCGGCCGCTCGGGTCGACCCAGATCTGACTGGTCACCCAGAGCGCGGCGAGCAGGAACCCGCCAACCACCACCGAGTGCTGCCGTCGGGGCGTCCACGACGGCAGCCGGAGCCGACGGCGACCGGGGGCCGTCACCGGAGGGCTGGGCCTTGGCTTCCGGTCCCCCGCAGCGACACCGTTCAGCGGGAAGGCACCCGCGCTGTGGAGATCGACCGGCTCGGACGTGGCCACGGTGGCGCGGTCGGCGCGGGTGTCAGCAGGCGTCACAATCGGCGGAGTCTACCTGAGCGGAAATCACACGAAAGCCAGCACACAATCCCTTGTGGGTGGTGCTGGACGGCACCATGCCGTCTCGTACCATTGCGGTTCGCAGGAGACAGAGGAGCTAACGGTGCTTGCAGCCCGCCGGACCGGCAGGACGACCGCCGCTGCGCTGGCCCTGGTGGCGACCCTGGCCGGCTGCGGAGCGGTCGCCGACCGGGCACCGGGTGACCTGTCGATGGGGCATGAGAGCCGGGACGGTTCGCTCACCGTCTGGCCGGCCCGCGGCTCCCTCGCCGACGAGGCCACGACAACCACGGCGGTGACCGAGGCGGTCCGCGGCTGGCGGTCACCACTCGGCGACCGAGCCTACCTGCCCACCTCCGGCATCCTCTGGGTCGGCGAGGTCGACGGCGCGCCGCTCGCCCTGGTCGCCGCGGAGGTTCCCGGTACGGGCGCCTCCTGGCTGCTCCAGGTCGCCGGGGAGGACGGGCGCCACACCGTCACCCACGCCGTCGAGCACACCGATCCCGGCTACCTGGTCTACTCCGATGTGCTCCCGGTCCACACCGAAACGGGTCGCCGCTACCTGGTCTCAGCCCGGGTCACCGACCTGACCGGTCCGGATGGCCAGGCGGTGACCATCGAGGGGGGTCTGAGCACACCGGTGGCGGTGCCGGCCTGCTCCGCGGTCCCGGTCACCGCCGCACTACGCGCCACCGAGTCGCTGCCGCAGGGGCGCGCGGCCGAGCGCTTCCTCGACCTCGGTACCGGCCTGGACGCGCCGCGCGACCCGCTGGTGCGGGACGAGTCCGGCTCCGGGCAGCAGGCCCTGGCCGGGTTGGACACCTGCGCGCTCGCCGGCGACGAGGGGCCGTTCGGCAGCATCCAACGCCAGTTCGGGAGCCGGAAGTCGGCGGCCTCGGTGCCGGCCTCCTGGCCGATGGCGGGGCTGACCCTCCGGACGGTTGACGAGGGCGCGCTCGGTGCCGGCCCGCCGGGTGCGGTGCAGCAGCTCACCTGGGACACGGCCGACGACGAGATGACGGCGATGCTGTACCGGCCGGGCACCGGCGGCGCAGCGATGATGTCAGCCGCCGATCGGGCCGCACCACTTCAGGCGTACGTCCTGCCGGTGGCGGGGCAGCGGCTGGGCGTGTTGAGCTGGCAGCCGACTCCGGAGGACTCGCTGTCGGTCCCGGCCGGCACGTCCCACCTCGTTAACCGCCCGGGTCTGGCGATCCTGCCCCTGGCCGACGAAACGGTCACGGTGAGCCTGGCGACCAGCGCGAAGACCCACTACCGTTCCCTGCCCGCTCCGCAGTAGCGCCTGGTGCGACAGCGCCCGTGGCGATGCCGCGGTGCGGGTGGGCGACGGCGAGCGGTCCGCCGTCGCCCACCCGCGCCCTCACTTCGCCGCGGGGGTCCCCCGCGGTGTGACGATTGGCTCCACCTGGTCGGAGACGAGCTCCTTCTCGTTGCCGGTGGCGTCAACGTCGAGCCGGGAGATCCAGCCGGTAACGTCGCGCGCCACGTCCTGGGCGGTCAGGCCGAGGTCGGTGAGAATCTGGGCCCGGGTGCCGTACGGGTGCCAGTCGACCGGTACGCCCAGGTCCTTCACCGGCACCTCGACGTCGGCGTCCCGCATCGCCTGGGCGATGGCGTCGCCGACGCCGCCGGCCCGAACCCCGTCCTCCACGACGACCACGAGCCGATGCCCGGCGGCCAGCTCCACCAGCTCGGCCGGGACCGGCCGGACCCAGCGCGGGTCAACCACGGTCACGCCGTAGCCCTGCTCGCCGACCCGGGCGGCGACCTCCATGCCGAGGCCGGCGAAGGAGCCGACCGCGACCAGCAGCACGTCGGCGCGGGCCGACTCGGCGAGCACGTCCACCGGACCGACCCGGCGCAGCGCCGGCAGGTCGGCGGCGACGGATCCGGTCGGGAAGCGGACGATGGTGGGACCGTCGTCCACGGCGACCGCCTCGCGCAGCTCCTCGCGGAGGGTGGCGGCATCCCGGGGGGCGGCGAGCCGCAGGCCCGGCACCACCCCGAAGATGGACATGTCCCACATGCCGTAGTGGCTGGGCCCGTCCGGGCCGGTGATCCCGGCCCGGTCCAGCACGAAGGTCACCGGCAGCTTGTGCATCGCCACGTCCAGCAGGACCTGGTCGAATGCCCGGTTGAGGAAGGTCGCGTAGACCGCGACCACCGGGTGCAGACCACCCAGCGCCAACCCGGCCGCCGAGGTGGCGGCGTGCTGCTCGGCGATGCCCACGTCGTAGGTACGCTCCGGGTACTTCCGGGCCAGCTTGACGATGCCGGTCGGCTCGGCCATCGCGGCGGTGATCCCCACCACGTCCGGTCGCTCGTCGGCGATCGCGACCAGCTCCTCGGCGAAGACGTGGGTCCACTTCACCGACGGCGCGGCGGTGGCCTTACCGGTCGCGGTGTCGAAGGCACCGGGACTGTGGAAACAGTCCGCCTCGTCGTCCTCGGCCGGGCGGTAGCCGTAGCCCTTGCGGGTGACCGCGTGCACGATCACCGGGCCGCCGAAGGACTTCGCCGCGCGCAGCGCCCCCTCGACCGCCGCGATGTCGTGCCCGTCAACCGGGCCGACGTACTTGATGCCGAGGTCCTCGAACATCGCCTGCGGCGCGACCGCGTCCTTGATGCCCCGCTTGACCGCGTGCAGCACCTCGTACATCGGTCGGCCGACCAGCGGGGTCGAGCCGAGCGCCTCCCGGACCGTGTCCAGCACCCGCTCGTAGCCGGGGTTCAGGCGCAGCGTCGAGAGGTGGTCGGCGAGCCCGCCGATCGTCGGCGAGTAGGAGCGACCGTTGTCGTTGACCACGATCACCAGCGGGTTGCCGGCGGTCGCGATGTTGTTCAGCGCCTCCCAGCACATCCCGCCGGTCAGCGCGCCGTCGCCGACCACGGCCGCCACGGCCCGGGACTCGCCCCGCAGCGCGTACGCCTTGGCCAGCCCGTCGGCGTAGGAGAGGACGGTGGAGGCGTGCGAGTTCTCGATCAGGTCGTGCTCACTCTCGGCCTGACTCGGGTAGCCGGCGAGCCCGCCGCGCTGGCGCAGCTTGTCGAAGCCACCCTGCCGGCCGGTGAGAATCTTGTGTACGTACGCCTGGTGGCCGGTGTCGAACAGGATCCGGTCCCGGGGGGAGTCGAAGACCCGGTGCAGCCCGAGGGTCAGCTCCACCACCCCCAGGTTGGGGCCGATGTGCCCGCCGGTGCGGGAGACCTTGGCCACCAGAAAGTCACGGATCTCGGCGGCGAGGATATCCAGCTGCTCGGTGGACATCCGCTTGATGTCCTGCGGACCGCTGACGGCGGCCAGCAGCCCCGGATGGTTTGCCGGGTCCCGTTCAACACTCATGACCGGAGAGTCTATCGGCCGAGCGACACCTCGCAGTCCGGTCGGGAGCACCCCGAGCGGTCCGCCGGACGCCGGCAACGCTGACCCGGTGGTCAGGCTTCGCTCCGCTGCTGGTGCGGCGAGGCGGGCGGCAGCAACAACCCCACCAGCTCCACGTGCTGGGTCATGGGAAAGAGGTCGAAGCCGCGCAGCGCGGCCAGCCGCCAGCCCAGCTCGGTGAAGCCGCGGACATCCCGGGCGAAGGCGGCCGGGTCGCAGGCCACGTACGCCACCGCGCGCGCTCCGGCGGCGGCCACCGCCCGCACCACCCGGGCCCCGGCCCCGGAGCGGGGCGGATCGAGCACCACCAGGTCCACCGGCGTGATGCGGCGCCCCCGGTCCAGCACTGCGGCGACCCGGCCCGGGACGATGCCGACCTGTGGCAGGTCCCGCAGGTTCTGCCGGGCGGCGGCGATGCCGGCCCCGGCGGCCTCGACGAGGGTGACCCGACCGGAGGCACCGACCCGCTCCGCCAACGCGGCGGCGAAGAGACCCGCCCCGCCGTACAGGTCCCAGGCGGTCTCCCCGGGCTGCGGGTCGAGCTGCGCCAGCACCGCGTTGACCAGGGTGTCCGCCGCCGCCGGGTGGACCTGCCAAAATGCCGACGGCGGCAGCGTCCACCGGCGGCCGACGGCCTCCTCGTGGACCCGTTCCGGCCCACTCACCGGCCGCGCCGTCCCGCCGGCGACGGCGGTCACGGTCACGTCCCCACCGGTCGAGGCGACCGACTCGACGGCGTCGGCGTCCGGCCACCGTACGGGGCCGAGCACCGGCAGTTGTTGAATCGCCGGGTGGGCGATCCGGCACCGGTCGATCGGCACCACCTCGTAGGAGCGGTGCTTGAGCAGGCCGGCCCGGCCGGCGCCGTCGACGGTGTAGCGCACCCGGGAGCGCCAGCCCAGCGACCCGCCGGGCAGCGCCTCGACCTGGATGCCCAGCGCGTCCAACTCCCCCTCGGTCAGCCCGCCCAGTCGGGTGAGTTGCTCGCGGATCACCCCCGCCTTCCAGGTCAGCTGCGCCTCGGGGGACACATGCTGCAGGTCACAGCCGCCGCAGCGGCCGGGCTTCGCGTACGGGCAGGGGGGCTCCACCCGCTCCGGTGCGGCCTGCAGCACCGTCACCGCGTCGGCCCGGACGAACCCACGGTGCACCTCGGTGACCTCGACCACCACCCGCTCGCCGGGCAGCGCGTGCCGGACGAAGACCACCTGGCCGGCGACCCGGGCAACGCAGTGCCCGCCCGGGGCCGCCGCCCCGACGGTCAACTCGACCCGCTCGGCCTCCGCCAGCCCCTCGTCGCCGGTCACCGGCCACCTCCATCGGACGGGTCCGGACCGCTCCGGGGCGGCGGAGCGGGGACCGTTGGCGGGCCGTCTGCCGGCTCCGGGCCGCCTGGCGTCGCCCGGGGACCGCGGGCCGGCCCGCGACTGAGCGTCTCGTCCAGCCGATCCAGATCCTTGCCCTCGGTCGAGGCGAGCTGCCACGGCACGCTGGTGACCATCACTCCCGGTTCGAAGAGCAGCCGACCCTTGAGCCGCAGTGCGCTCTGGTTGTGCAAGAGGTTCTCCCACCAGTGGCCGACCACGTATTCGGGGATGAAGACGGTGACCACATCGCGGGGCGAGGACCGACGGACACCGGCCACGTAGTCGAGGATCGGCCGGGTGATCTCCCGGTACGGCGAGTCAATCACCGTCAGTGCGACCGGCACGTCCCGCCGTTCCCACTCGGCCTGCAGTCGGCGGGTGTCCTGGTCGTCAACGTTCACCGTTACCGCGGTCAGGCTGTCCGGCCGGGTGACCTGCGCGTAGGCGATCGCCCGCAGGGTCGGCTGGTGCACCTTGCTGACCAGCACGACCGCGTGGTTACGGGCCGGTTTCACCGGCCGCCCCTCGTCGGGGATGAGCTCGACGGCGACCCGGTCGTAGTGCCTCCGGATCCCCAGCATCACCAGGTAACTCATGACCATCGCGGCGATGGCGATCCACGCGCCGAGCAGGAACTTCGTGACGACCACGATCACCAGTACGGTGGCGGTCATCGCCATGCCGAAGCTGTTGATCGCCCGGGAGCGGATCATCTGCCGGCGGACCTGCTGGTCGCGTTCCACCCGGAGGTACCGGTTCCAGTGCCGGATCATGCCGGCCTGGGACAGGGTGAACGAGACGAAGACGCCGACGATGTAGAGCTGGATCAGCTTGGTCACCTCGGCCTGGAAACCGATGATCAGCACGATCGCGAAGCCGGCCAGGAAGAGGATGCCGTTGGAGAACGCGAGCCGGTCCCCCCGGGTGTGTAGCTGCCGGGGCAGGTAGCGGTCCTGGGCGAGGATCGACCCGAGCACCGGGAAGCCGGTGAACGCGGTGTTCGCGGCCAGGAAGAGGATCAGGGCGGTGACGCCGACGACCACAAACAGCAGCAGCGAGCCGGAGCCGAAGATGGTCTCGCCGAGCTGCGCGGTGACGGTCTTCTGCACATACCCGTCGGGGCCGCCGACGATCTGCCGGGCCGGGTCCTCCACGAACTGCAGGCCGGTCAGCCGGGCCAGCCAGACGATGCCGACCAGCATGGTCACCGCCACCGCGCCGAGCATGAGCAGGGTGGTCGCCGCGTTGCGGCTCTTCGGCGTCCGGAAGGCGGGCACCCCGTTGGAGATCGTCTCGACGCCGGTGAGCGCGGCGCAGCCGGAGGAGAAGCTCCGCAGCAGCAGGAACGCCATCGCCCACCCGGTCGTGTCGCTCCACTCGGTGGCGATGACCAGGTCCGCGCTGGGAGCACGCAGGTCGTGGCCGAGCAGCACCACCCGGACCAGCCCGGTGAGGATCATGCCGACGATAACGATCATGAACCCGTAGGTGGGGATGGCGAAGGTGGTGCCGGACTCCTTGATCCCGCGCAGGTTGACGGCGGCGAGCAGCACCACCGCGGCGACGGCCACCGCCACCTTGTGGGTGGCCACGAAGGGAATCACCGCGCCCAGGTTCGCCACCCCGGACGCGACCGACACGGCGACGGTCAACACGTAGTCGACCAGGAGGGCACTGGCCACGCCGACACCGGCGCGGCGCCCCAGGTTGACCGTGGCCACCTCGTAGTCGCCACCACCGGACGGGTAGGCGTACACGTTCTGCCGGTAGCTCGCCACCACGGCGAGCATCACCACGACCACCGCCAGGGCGATCCACGGCGAGAAGACGAACGCCGAGGCCCCGGCGAACGAGAGCATCAGCAGGATCTCGTCGGGGGCGTACGCCACGCTGGAGAGCGCGTCGGAGGCGAAAACGGGCAGGGCGATGCGCTTGGGCAGCAGGGTGTGCTGGAGTCGGTCGGACCGGAACGGTCGACCGACGAGCAGTCGCTTCACCAGCGAGGCGGGTCGGGCCACAACCGCCAAGCGTACGACCCTCGCCCACACCCACGCCCGGGTGGCCGGAGACCGGGGGGTGTCGGCACGGAGTACCGTCGGTCCGCGTCCGCCCCCGGGGACGTGACAGGCTCGTCCAACAGCCGCAACGGCTGGTGCGGGCGGATGTTGAGGAGGGGCACGGTGCATGTGGTGATCATGGGCTGTGGGCGGGTCGGAGCGACCCTCGCGCACGGTCTGGAGGCTCGCGGACACTCGGTAGCGGTCATCGACCAGAATTCCGACGCCTTCCGCCGGCTCGGCCCGGACTTCGCCGGCATCACGGTGACCGGCGCCGGCTTCGACGGAGAGGTGCTCCGGCAGGCCGGCATCCAGCGAGCGGACGCGTTCGCGGCCGTCTCCAGCGGCGACAACTCCAACATCATCTCCGCTCGGCTGGCGCGGGAAACCTTCGGTGTCACCCACGTCGCGGCGCGCATCTACGACCCGCGACGAGCCCAGGTCTACGAGCGCCTCGGCATCCCGACGGTGGCCACCGTCCGGTGGACCGCCGACCGGATGCTGCGGCACCTGGCGCCGGAGGGCAACGAGGCGTTGTTCCGGGACCCGACGAGCACCGTCTCGATCGTGGAGGTGCCGGTGCACAAGGACTGGGTCGGCCGGTCGGTGCTGGCGCTGGAGAGGACAACCGGCGCCCGGGTGGCGTACCTCACCCGGTTCGGCATCGGCACGTTGCCGACGCCGAGCACCGTCGTACAGGAGGGGGACCAGATCTTCATGCTGGTCACCGACGACATCGTCAACACGGTCACGTCGGTCGCGGCGCAGCCGCTGGAAGGGGGGCAGTGACGATGCGGGTCGCCATCGCCGGCGCCGGGAACGTGGGCCGCTCCATCGCCCAGGAGCTGATCGAGAACGGCCACCAGGTGACGCTGATCGAGCGGCAACCCACGATGCTCCGACCCGACCGGGTGCCGGACGCGGAGTGGGTGCTGGCCGACGCCTGTGAGCTGACCAGCCTGGAGGAGGCCGAGCTGGCCAACCGCGACGTGGTGGTCGCCGCCACCGGGGACGACAAGGTCAACCTGGTGGTCTCGCTGCTGGCCAAGACCGAGTTCGCGGTGCCCCGGGTGGTCGCCCGGATCAACCGGGCCGAGAACGAGTGGCTCTTCACCGAGCAGTGGGGGGTGGACGTGGCGGTCAGCAAGCCGCGGGTGATGGCCGCCCTGGTGGAGGAGGCGGTGACCGTCGGTGACCTGGTCCGACTGATGACCTTCCGACAGGGGGAGGCGAACCTGGTCGAGATCACGCTGCCGACGAGCGCGCCGTACGTCGGTCAACCGCTGCGGGAAGTGCCACTGCCCCGCGACGCGGCGCTGGTGGCGATCCTGCGCGGCAAGCGGGTGCTGGTGCCCAGCCCGGACGACCCGATCGAGGCCGGCGACGAGCTGATCTTCGTCTGCACGGCGGAGGTGGAGGACTCCGTCCGGACGGTGGTGCTCGGCCCGGACAGCGTCGAGCGGACCCGCAAGGCCTGCTGAGCCCCCGCGGCCGGCGGTTACTCGACCGGGGCCTGGGGGGTCAGCGGGGCTTGGGGGGTCTGCCGGGTCACCCGACGCACCGTCCAGACCGTGATCAGCAGGAGCAGCACGTACGGCGGATAGCCGAGCAGGAGGCGGGCGACGCCGAGCGCGGTGTCCTGGTGGGCGAGGTAGAGCCCGGCCTGCACCCCGACCTTCGCCAGCCAGACCACCCCCCAGAGCACGGTCAACCGGGTGAAGGTCCGCACCAACAGCGGGTCCTGACGCCAGTCGGAGGCGCCCTTGGCCACCAGGATCGACCAGATCCAGCCGACCAGGGGCTGCCGGATCGCCGCCGACACCAGCAGCGCCAGACCGTAGCCGATGCCGTAGAGGATGCCGGGCAGGTAGAAGTCCCGCTCGTCGCCGCTGCGCCAGGCGATCGCCGCGCCGATCGCGATCCCGAACAGCCCGTTCACCGCGTGCCGCACCGGCCGCCGCTGGGCCAGCCGCAGCACCGCGATCGACACCGCGACCGCCACCGCGGCGATCACCGCCGGGCGCAGCTCACCGAGGATGTTGGCGACCACGAAGACGACCACCGGAATGCTGGACTCCAACATTCCGCGCCAGCCCCCCAGCTGGTCGGCCATCTGCTCGGCGATCGTCGGGAGCGGCTCCTCCTCCCCCGTGCCCGGCTGCGCCGTCGGGCGCTGTCCCGTCGTCACTTCGGCGGCTCCAACTCGTAGTACGGGTTGTAGATGACCTTACGGTCACCTCGAATGGCGACCCGACCCCGTGCGGTCAGATGTCGGCCCGGTTCGATGCCGGCGATGTGCCGCCGGCCCAGCCACACCAGGGTCACCACATCGCTGCCGTCGTACAGGTCCGCCTCCAACGTCGGCTGGTTGGTCCGCGGCGTGTAGACCACGGTGCGGAGCCGGCCGGAGACCGCGACCAGTTGCCCCAGGCAGCACTGACGGGCCGGCATTCCGCCGTGTTCGGCACTCTCCCGGAGCAGCTCCTGCGCCTCGATCTCCGCCTCGGTCGCGGTGAGCCGGCGTAGCGCGCGCCGCAGCGAACCCCGTCGCTCGTCGGTCGACATGACCTCCGCGTCACCCTCTCCGGGCTGGGCCGACCCTCCGGGACCGGCGGTGGAGCGGCCCACCGCACGCCGGGACCGCTCCGCCAGCGTACGCCGACGGAGCGGATCCCAGCGATTGGTGCAGCGCCGTCAGGCCTGCGGGTCCGGCTCCGGCTCGGCGGCGGAGCCACCCCCGGCGGAGCCACCCGCGGCGGCCTGGTCCGCGGCCGCCTGTTCGGCGGCCTCCCGGGGCAGGCGCAGGGGCAGCGGCTCCCGCACCGGCCGGGCCTCCTGCCCCCGGTCAACAACGAGGCCCTCCAGACAGACGGTCAGCGGGCCGGCCGCATCCGGCTCGGTCGCCGCCGCGCCCTGGTAGACGGCGCGGACCATCCAGCGCGGCCCGTCGATGCCGACGAACCGCAGGTCGGTACGGCCGTCCTGGGTAGGGACCTGGGCCCGTAGCTCAATGCCGTACGTACCCGCGACCTCCTCGGTGGTGGCGCCGTCGTTGGACAGGGACTGGTGGATCTCCTCACGTACCTCGTCCCAGATGCCCGAGCTGCGCGGGGCGGCGAAGACCCCGAGCTGAAGCGCGTTCTGCCCGTGCACGAGCACCACCTGCTGGACAGCGCCCTGCGGGTCGGCCTGCACCCGCACCTCGACCCCGCCGACCGCGGGAATCTGCAGGCTCCCCAGGTCAAGCCGCTGCACCCCGGCCGGCGCCTCGCTCACGTCGTAGGGGCCGGGGGCCGGGGTCACCGAGTTCGTCGCTTCGCGCGCGTCCTGGGCCTCGGGCCGCTCGTCGCGCGGGCGTCGCTCGGCACCGGCCCGCTTTCGGGAGAAGATCACTGCGTACACCCTCCGCTGTTCACGCTGTTCACGCCCACCCTGTCACTTTCCTTCGCTACCGGTGATGCGCCCGCGCCGGCTATCACGATGCCTCCGACACCGGCTGCCGGCCGTCAGTCGCCCCGGGGGCCGACCCCAGGCCGGCGTGACCGCCGGTGGAGCCGTGCCCGCCGGCGCCCCGCTGGGACGCAGGCAGCTCCGCCGCCAGCTGGAACCCCGCCCGGGCCACCCGCTGCACGACCAGCTGTGCGATGCGGTCACCGCGCGCGATCCGCGCCACCGCCTCCCGATCATGGTTGATCAGGTTGACCAGAATCTCACCCCGGTAGCCGGCGTCGACCGTACCGGGCGCGTTGAGCACGGTCACGCCGAGCCGAGCCGCCAGACCCGAACGGGGGTGAACCAGGCCCACATACCCCTCGGGCAACGCGATGGCCACCCCGGTCGGCACCAGGGCCCGGCCACCGGGGGGCAGCTCCACATCCGCAGCGGCCACCAGGTCCGCCCCCGCATCGCCGGGATGGGCGTACGCAGGGAGCGGCAGGCCAGGGTCGAGCTGCCGCACAGGCACGGGTACGACGTCGGTCACGGTTCCCTCTTCCATCCGGTTCCTGGGTGACCTGCCCATCCTGCCCGGTACTCGCCGCGGCGCGCGCCGTACCCTTCATCTCGTGCGCGTCTCCTCGTCCCCGGCTGCCCGTTACACCGAACGGCTGGATCTGCCGTGGTGGCTCTGGCTGGGCGGATTCGCCGTGGCCGGGCTGCTCGCCGCCGAGGTCTGGCTGGGCGCGTCGGGCGTCCGGGCGTGGCTGCCGTTCGTGCTGCTGCTCCCGGCGTGCCTGGTGAGCCTGCTCTGGCTGGGCCGGATCCGGGTGACGGTTGACGACGGCGAGCTGCGGGTGGACGACGCGCGGCTGCCGGCCCGGTTCGTCGCCGAGGTCATCCCGTTGGACGCCGCCGGGCGACGGGAGGTGCTCGGCGTCGGCGCGGACCCACTGGCGTTCGTGATCCAGCGGCCGTGGATCCCCGGCGCCGTGCAGGTGGTGCTCGACGACCCGGCTGACCCGACCCCGTTCTGGGTGGTGAGCACCCGGCGACCGGTGCGGTTGGCGGAGGCGCTCCTCGCCGCCCGCGACGCGGCCCACACCGGCCAGGAGACGACCCGCACCGGCCAGGAGGCGGCCGACACCGGTCGAGACTGATTCGGCCGGGCGCCACCGGCTGCGGGCGGCTCGCAGGACAGGGTCACCGACAGCCGGGCTCACAGTGGGTCGGGGGGTGTCCCAGCCCGGCGCCGGAGATCAGCACGGAGCAGGTCGGCCAGCGCGCGCGTGGCCCGTCGGTTCAGGTAGCTCGCGACAGCCGCGCCGGTGAGGAACGGGCCCAGCGTGGTGAGGTTGCGGCCGAGGCGTCGGACCAGCCGGTCCCGCAGCTCACGGCGGGCTGCGGCGCCCAGCACCGCGCTCACTCCAACGCCCGGCTTCATCGGGTTGATCCCTCGCCGCCCGGACCAGGAGACGACGAGCGCCACCGCCCGCTGGGCGCCACCGGCAGGCAGCGGCACCCCGTACACCTCGTGCAGCTCGCCGACCAGCTTCAGTTCGATCGCGACCACCGCAACCGTCTCGGCGGCCAGCAGCACCGGCGCCGTGAGCAGGCTCGGGGGCACCGTCCACTCGACAGCGGCGACGCCACCACCGGCAGCGCCCACTCCGGCGCTCGCCCGGGCGGCGTTCCGGACGAGACGTTCGGCCAGCGCCTCACCGTCCAGGTCAGGGAAGTGCCGACGGAGGGTGACCCGGTCCCGGACCGGCACGTGCGGGGCGATCTCGGCGATGGTGTCAACCATCCAGCCGAGCGCCGACCCTGGCCGGAACAGGTCGCCGAACCCGCGGGTCTGGGCCTGCCCGACCAGGCGACCGAGGAGCTGCCCGCGCCGCGTCGACGAGACATCGTCGGCGGTCAGCTCCGCGACGGTGGCACCGAGGTCGTCGGCGTCACCGACCGGTTGGTCGACGGTGCGGTCCGGCTCGCCGCGATCCCGCTCGGTCATGGCACCGGGCCTCCCGCTGGGCTGGGCCGCGCGGGCGGCCGACCGGGACGGGGGCACCGCTGCCCACCGGACCCCCGCACGGCGACCGGGGTGCGCGGCGGCCCCGGCACAGAGCCGCCGCCCGTGGTGAGATTCTTGTCCCGGTCAGACGCACTCGCGGCAGATGAGGTCGCCGTTGCGCTGGACCGCCAACTGGCTGCGGTGGTGCACCAGGAAGCAACGTCCGCAACGGAACTCGTCCTGCTGCATCGGCAGCACCTTGACCGTCAGCTCCTCGTCGGCCAGGTCGGCGCCGGGCAGCTCGAAGCTCTCCGCCACCTCGGCCTCGTCCACGTCCACGGCGCCCGACTGTGAGTCGACGCGCCGGGCCTTCAGCTCTTCCAGGCTGTCCTCGCCGAGGTCGACCTCGTCGCGACGCGGGGCGTCGTAGTCGGTGGCCATCGGTTCACTCTCCCATATCGATGTTGTCGCTTCCGGTTGTAACGCCGGACGACGTTGTTTCGGTTCCGCTGGGCGGCCACCACTTGTGTCGTTCACCCGACCCGGCAGAAGTCGGGTCGACGCCGCCAGGGAACTACCCCCAGCGAGCGCGGTACCTTACCTCCACTGCGGGCGTGGCATGTATACCGCCCTCGTGGAAGAGATGTACGCCTCCGCACGGGAAGTTGTTCCCAATGTGACTCAGGCGACATGAAGATAGGGGTAGTACTACCTCGTTCCCGGCCGGCACGCCGGCATGTCCGGCTGTTTCCACGCCGCCGCCGGACAACCGTTAACCTCAGCGGCGTACCGGACGGCCGTTCGGGCGCTTCGCCCGCCGTTGACGACCGTCGCCCTCCTCCGTCCCGGGAGCACCTTGATGAGCTTTGCGCGAGTGCGAGCACTCGTCGTCGTCGCCCTGTTGGCGATCCTGGCGCTGATCTTCACCGTTGTCGCCCTCGTCCGGGACACGCAGCGCGACGCGGGGCGCGGCGCCGGCTGCGAGGCGGGCTGGCCAGACGCGGACGTCACCCTCCGCGAGCCGGCCGAGGTGAAGATCAAGGTGCTCAATGGGACCGACCAGGTGGGCCTCGCCGGCAAGGTCTCCGACGACTTCCGAAATCGGAAGTTCCAGATCGAGGAGACCGGCGACGCGGCGAAGACCGACGCCATCGCGGTCCTGCGTTACGGGCCGAAGGGCGTTGGTTCGGCGCACCTCCTGCGGGCCTACTTCCTGGACAACGCCGCGATCGAGTTCGACCCGGAGCGCGCCGAGGCCACCGTGGACATCATCCTGGGCAGCGCCTTCCAGCAACTCGCCACCACGACCGAGGTCAACCAGTCCCTCGGTGACCTCGGGGCACCGGTGGCGCCGCCCGGCACCTGCCCGTTCCAGGAGGAGTGACCGAAACTCCGGGTGCGGCTCCCCCGCCGGTCGGTCTTCCGGGACCGCCGGCGGTTTCTCAGGGGCCGCCGGCGGCGTCGAGGTCGGCCAGCCGGTCGTGCAGCGGCGCGAAGAGCCCCGGGGGTGCGGCGATCACCAGATCCGGCCCGGCCGGCGCCCCACCCACGCCGCCGACCCGGAGTCCGGCCTCGGTGGCCACCAGTCCTCCCGCGGCGAGGTCCCAGGCGGCGAGCCCCTTCTCGTAGTAGGCGTCCACCCGCCCCTCGGCGGCGAGGCAGAGATCGAGGGCCGCCGCGCCGAACCGACGGATGTCACGGATGTGCGGAATCAGCTCGACCAGTACGCGGCCCTGGTGCTGCCGGCGGCGCGGGTCGTAGCCAAAGCCGGTGGCCACCAGGGCCTGGCCCAGATCCGGCTCGGTGGAGCAGCGCAGCCGTTGGCCGTCCCGCCAGGCGCCGTCACCGATGGTCGCGGTCCACTCCTCACCGGTGACGACGTTGCGCACCACGCCGGCGACCACCACCCCGTCCACCTCGGCGGCGAGCGAGACCGCGCTGTACGGAACGCCGTACAGGTAATTGACGGTGCCGTCAATGGGATCAACGATCCATCGGACAGCGCCAGCGGTGCCCGCCTCCCCGTACTCCTCACCCAGCACGGAGTCCCCCGGCCGGAGCCGGCGCAGCGCCTCGCGCACCTGCCGCTCCACCGCCCGGTCAGCCGCGGTCACCACGTCGGTGACGGTGCTCTTGGTCGCGGCCACCGAGACCCCCTGACTGCGCATCCGGTACGCCGTCGCGGCTGCCTCCCGCGCCACCTCGATCGCGATCTCCAGCAGTTCTCGCGGCTCCGGTACCGAGCGGACCATTCTCGTCCCCTTCCCGCACGACCGGGGTGGTCGCGACCATATGCGGGTATCATCCTTTCAAAGTCCACATCCGCGCCAAATCGGCGGTCCAATCGGCGGTCCGGCGTGCGCCGCCGAATGATCGCCGTGGACAGCGTTACAATTCACCCTGCCCACGCGCCACGGACCGCCACCAACCGGCGGGCCCGCGACACGGGGGGCCAACGACTCGCCCGGCACCGCGCTCCGCCCCACGCCGGACGACCCTGCCGTGCTCGCTCTTCGCCACCGGAAGGTCATTCGTGACAGAACCCCGCCAGACCGGCGCCGACGTTCGTTCGCTCACCGACACCTTGATCGCACATGCGCAGAGCGCTGGCGGTCAGCTCACGTCGGCACAGCTCGCGCGCACTGTCGAGTCAGCCGAGGTGACTCCGGCCCAGGCCAAGAAGATCCTCCGGGCGCTCTCGGAGGCGGGGGTGACCGTCGTGGTTGACGGTTCGGCCAGCACCGCCCCACGCCGCCGGGTGGCCGCCGCCCGGTCGACCACCCCAGCCTCCCGGGCCACCACCGCCAAGACCACCAAGAAGGCCGCCGCGCCCGCTTCCAAGGCGGCACCGACGGGGGCCGAGGCACCGGCCCCGGCGCCGCGGAAGGCCACCGCCCGCAAGGCCACCGGTGCGGCCGCCGACCCTGCCAAGGTCGCGCCGGCGAAGAAGGCCACCCGGGCCACCAAGGCGACCGTGGCCGCGGCGACCGGCCCGGCAAAGGCCACGACGAAGACGGCGAAGGCCACGAAGGCCGCCAAGAGCGGGGCTGCCGGTGAGGTCGACGCGGAGGAGTTGGCCGCCGAGATCGAGGACGTGGTGGTTGACGAGCCGGCGGAGCTGACCCGGGCCGCCGAAACCGACGCGGCGAACTCTGCCAGCGACAACGACTTCGAGTGGGACGACGAGGAGTCCGAGGCCCTCAAGCAGGCCCGCCGGGACGCGGAGCTGACCGCCTCCGCCGACTCCGTCCGGGCATACCTGAAGCAGATCGGCAAGGTCCCGCTCCTCAACGCCGAGCAGGAGGTCGAGCTCGCCAAGCGGATCGAGGCCGGCCTCTACGCCACCGAGCAGCTGCGCGCGGCGGAGGAGAGCGACGAGAAGTTCAGCCGCGACATGCAGCGCGACATGATGTGGATCTCGCGGGACGGGGAGCGGGCAAAGAACCATCTCCTGGAGGCGAACCTCCGCCTGGTGGTATCGCTCGCCAAGCGCTACACCGGCCGCGGGATGGCCTTCCTCGACCTGATCCAGGAAGGCAACCTCGGCCTGATCCGCGCCGTCGAGAAGTTCGACTACACCAAGGGCTACAAGTTCTCCACCTACGCCACCTGGTGGATCCGCCAGGCCATCACCCGCGCCATGGCCGACCAGGCCCGCACCATCCGCATCCCGGTACACATGGTCGAGGTGATCAACAAGCTCGGCCGGATCCAGCGCGAGCTGCTCCAGGACCTGGGCCGCGAGCCCACTCCGGAGGAGCTCGCAAAAGAGATGGATATCACACCGGAGAAGGTGCTGGAGATCCAGCAGTACGCCCGGGAGCCGATCTCGCTCGACCAGACCATCGGCGACGAGGGCGACAGCCAGCTCGGTGACTTCATCGAGGACTCCGAGGCCGTGGTCGCGGTTGACGCGGTGTCATTCTCGCTCCTCCAGGATCAGCTCCAGCAGGTGCTGCAGACACTGTCCGAGCGGGAGGCCGGGGTGGTCCGCCTCCGGTTCGGCCTGACCGATGGTCAGCCACGGACGCTGGACGAAATCGGCCAGGTTTACGGGGTGACCCGAGAGCGTATCCGGCAGATCGAGTCCAAGACGATGTCCAAGCTGCGCCACCCGTCCCGGTCGCAGGTTCTCCGGGATTACCTGGACTAAGGGGGCGCTGGGGACCGAAATCCGCGCCGGACCTCACGACAGACGTCAACTAAGCGTGTCAGTTTGAGCACTCTCCGCGCAACCCCATCCGTTGGTCGGATGGTTGCCCGGTTGTGATCGTTGACGTGGCACCCTTGGTACAGGGACGCTGTCGGAGTCAGGTGTGACCTCGGTCCCCCGCGGGCACACAGGGAACGCGCGCCCTGATCAGGGTGTTGCACGATAGGTGAGCAACGACCGAAGAGAGTGTTCATCGGTGACGACCAGAGGAGGAAGGCGATGACCCCGACCCTCACGCCGCCGCCCGAGACGGTGAGCCCCCCGGCCGCCGATGAACGGTGCGACCGCTGCAATGCTGCCGGCAAGCTCCGCATTACCCTTGCTGGCGGCGGGGAACTGGTATTTTGCGGACATCACGCGAACAAGTACGCGGAGGATCTCGTCAAGATCACTGTGCGGTACGCGGCGGACCCGGAGTTCAGCTGGCGTGGCGCCGATCTGATGACCAACTGAGGATCCGCAGCTGAATATGAAAGCCGGCCGGGCCCGCTGGGCCCGGCCGGCTTTGTCGTCTCCGGCGGCCTACCGTCCTCGTGTCCGGTAGCTGCCCTCCTGTTCCGGAGGACTGATCGGCTGCCGGTCGGGTCAGAGGGTCTGGACGGTGGCGATCCGCTCCTCCAGCTGCTCAATCGTCGCCTGGGCGCTGGGCGGGCCACCGCAGCGACGGCGAAGCTCCGCATGGATCTTGCCGTGCGGCTGGCCGGTGTGGTGATGCCGGGCAGCCACCAGGGCGTTCAACTGTCGGCGCAGCGCCACCCGGCGCTGCGCCGCGCTCATCGGCGCCGGCGGGGCGGCAGCGGTCGCCGCGGCCGGCTCAGCCGGCCGTGCGGCGCCCCGGCGTCGCGACGCGGCGAGCTGCTCTGCCTGCCGCTTGGACAGCAGCATGGCCACCTGATCGGCGGTGAGCAGACCGGGCAGCCCGAGATACTCCTCCTCCTCCGGCGTACCGGCCTGAGCGGCGGTGCCAAAGGACGCGCCGTCGAAGATCACCTGATCCAACTCGGCGGTCGCGGAGAGCGCGGCGAACCGCTTCTCCAGTTCACCGCTGGCCTGGTCGTCCCGCTGGGCGCGCTCCAGCAGGTCGTCGTCGAAGCCCTCCTGGTCCTTCGGCTTGCCCAGCACATGGTCCCGCTCGGCTTCCATCTCGCTGGCGAGGCCGAGCAGGTGCGGGACGCTGGGCAGGAAGACCGACGCCGTCTCCCCCGGCCGGCGGGCCCGGACGAACCGCCCGATGGCCTGGGCGAAGTAGAGCGGGGTGCTGGCGCTGGTGGCGTAGACGCCGACGGCGAGCCGCGGGATGTCCACCCCTTCGGAGACCATCCGGACCGCCACCAGCCAACGCTGCTCACCCGTCGCGAACGTCGCGATCCGGTCCGAGGCTCCCGCGTCGTCGGAGAGCACCACGGCGGCCTTCTCCCCGGTCAGCTGCTCGATGAGCTTCGCGTACGACCGGGCGGTCTGCTGGTCACTGGCGATAACCAGCCCAGCGGCGTCGGGCATTCCGGCGTTACGCAGCACCGTCAGCCGGGCATCCGCCGCCCGCAGCACCTGCGGCATCCAGTCCCCGGCCGGGTCCAGCGCGGTTCGCCACGCCTGCGCGATCAGGTCCTGGGTCATCGGCTCCCCGAGCCGGGCGGCCAGCTCCTCACCGGCGTTCGTCCGCCACCGGGTCTCCCCCGAGTAGGCCAGGAAGAGCACCGGGCGCACCACGCCGTCGTGCAGCGCGTCGGCGTAGCCGTAGACGGAGTCGGCGCGGGAGCGCAGGAGGCCGTCCCCGCCCCGCTCGTAGCTAACGAACGGGATCGGGTTGTCGTCGGAGCGAAACGGGGTGCCGGTGAGCATGAGCCGGCGCTCCGCGCCCTCGAAGGCCGCCTGCACCCCGTCCCCCCAGGTCCGGGAGTCGCCGGCGTGGTGGATCTCGTCGAGGATGACCAGGGTGCGCCGGGTCAGGGTGCGCCGCCGGTGCACCTGCGGTGCCATCCCCACCTGGGCGTAGGTCACCACAGCTCCGTGGAAGTCCGCCGACGAGTGCAGATCCGCGTTCCGGAAGGCCGCGTCGAGCTGGATGCCGACCCGGGCCGCAGCCTGGGCCCACTGGGTCTTGAGGTGCTCGGTCGGGGCGACCACGGTGATCGCCTCGATGCTGCCATCGGCGAGCAGCTCGGCGGCGACCCGAAGGGCGAACGTGGTTTTACCGGCCCCCGGGGTGGCCACCGCGGTGAAATCCGGCTCCCGCCGACGTAGGTACTCCACCAGCGCCCGGCGCTGCCAGGCGCGCAGGGCTGGGAACGTCTCGAGCGTTGGCGTCCGGGCTGCCACGCGAAGCTCCTCTCACCGCCGGCGGGACGGCCCCGACCGAGGATCGCGGGTTACGAACGCACGCCCCTGAGCCGTACCGGCATCGGCGCCGCCGCCGCCCATGAAAACGCCCCCGCGCGCAGTGCCGCGAGGGCCGGCCCAGCATAACCAGCGAGCGCCGCACGCCCCACTCGACGCCACGGTTGACGGAAGGGGGACGGAGCCGGTGGGTACCGCCGCAGCTCGCGCGGGGCGGCGAACCGCCCGAGCTCGACTCACTCGCGCATTGACTCGTAAATCTCCTTGCACTTGGGGCAGACCGGTGAGCCCGGCTTGGCCGACTTGGTGACCGGGAAGGTCTCGCCGCAGAGCGCCACGACGTAGGTGCCCATCACGGCACTCTCGGCGATCTTCTCTTTGCGCACATAATGGAACATCTCGGGGCCGGTGTCGGCGTCCTTCACCTCGGGACGCTCGAGAACCTGTGTGCTCACTTCCATACCTCCACCCACCAAGTCTGGCAGGTCACCCTTTGCCCGGTCTACTTCGAGCCCGACTGACCGACGCCGTACGGTGGGGCACTGTGACCACCTTTCACCTCCGACACGGCGCCGAGGTCGCCGACGCGCTCCGCGTCGGCCGTCCCGTGGTAGCGCTCGAGAGCACAATCGTCTCGCACGGCCTGCCCCAGCCGGACAACCTCCGGGTGGCCCGCGAGATCGAGCAGACCGTCCGCGACGCCGGCGCGGTACCGGCCACCATCGGCATGGTCGCCGGCCAGCTCGTGGTCGGCCTCGACGACGCGGAGCTGACCCGCCTCGCCACCGTTGACGACGTGGCCAAGCTCTCCGTACGCGATCTCGCCGTGGCCGCCGCGACCGGCGCGGACGGCGCCACGACCGTGGCGGCTACCAGCGCGGTGGCCGCGGCGGCGGGGATCCGGGTGTTCGCCACCGGCGGTCTCGGCGGCGTGCACCGCGAGGCGGCCCAGAGCTTCGACGAGTCCGCCGACCTGACGACCCTGGCCCGTACGCCGATCGCCGTGGTCTGCGCCGGGGTGAAGTCGATTCTCGACTCGGGCGCCACGTTGGAACGCCTGGAGACACTCGGGGTCGGGGTCGTCGGCTACCGTACTCGCCGCTTCCCTGGCTTCTACCTCACCGACGGCGGCTTCGACCTGGACTGGTCGGTCGACTCACCGGAGCAGGTGGCGGGGGCGCTCGCCGCCCAGGAGCAGCACGGGTTGCACTCCGGCGGTCTGGTCGTGGCCAACCCGCTGCCCACCGACGAGCAGCTCGACCCGGCGCTTCACGATCGCACCCTGGCCGAAGGACTGGCGCTGTTGCGGCGGGAGGGGATCACCGGCAAGGCGGTGACCCCGTTCCTACTGGCGCACTTCCACTCCGCGACCGAGGGGGCCAGCCTCGCGGTGAACATCCGGATCATCCTGCGCAACGCCGACCTCGCCGCCCGGATCGCGGTCGCGTCGGCTGCCCGGCAGGCATGACGCCACCCCGGGTGGTCGTCGTCGGCGACCTGATCACCGACGTGGTGGCGGTGCTGGCCGGACCGCTCACGACCGGTTCGGACACGCCGGCCGAGATCCGGTTCACCGGGGGCGGCCAGGCGGCGAACACCGCGGCCTGGCTGGGCGCGTTGGGCATGCCCGTGACGTTGGTCGGGGCGGTGGGCGACGACGGTCCCGGCCGGGACCGGGTCGCCGAGTTGGAGCGCGGTGGGGTCGACTGCGCGGTCACCCAGGTACCCGAGGTCCCCACCGGAACGGTCCTGGTGCTGGCCACCAGCGACGAACGCACGATGGTCACCGAGCGGGGGGCGAACCTGTGGCTTTCGCCGGTGGCGGTGGACGCCGCTCTTGACGCCGCGCCCGACGCCGGCCATCTGCACCTGTCCGGTTACACCCTGCTGGATGCCGAGTCCCGACCGGCCGGGCTCCGCGCACTGGCCGCGGCCCGCGAACGGGGGCTTTCGATCAGCGTTGACGCGGCCAGTGCGGCGCCGCTGCAGCGGGTCGGCGCGGCGGCCTTCCTGAGCTGGGTACGCGGCATCGACCTGCTCCTGGTCAACGCCGCGGAGGCCCGAGTGCTGGCGGGCGGGCTCGACCCGGCGGCGCAGGGGCGGGTGCTCTCCGCCTCGGCCCGGCGGGTGGTGGTCAAACGGGGAGCGGCCGGCGCGGTCTGGGTGGACCGGGACGCCATGATCGCGGTAACCCCGACCCGACGGATGGCGGTGGTCGATCCCACCGGGGCCGGCGACGCCTTCGCTGCCGGCCTGCTCTCCACCTGGCTGACCGGGACGACCCCGGAGGCGGTGCTGCAGCGGGCCGGTGACCTGGGCGCCTCGGCGGTCGGCCAGGTGGGGGCCCGACCACCGATCTGACGCCCGGTCACTGCTCGGCGTCGACGACCTTGTGCGGCGGTTCCTCGGCTGTGAGACTCATCGGCGTCGGGTCCGCCAAGGAGCGGGACCGGGGCCGGAACCGGCTACCGAGGCGGTGCTTCTCCTTCGGCGGCCGATCGTTGGCCAGCAGCACGGCCAGCCACGGGATCAGGATCATGCCCAAGCCGGCCAGGGGCAGCCAGAGCCAGAGCATGGGGGCCTCCACGCCGACCAGGATCGCGCCGACGATCAGACACGCCACCCGGACACCCATCATCAGCACGTACCGCTTCTGGCGGCTGGTGAGCTGATCGTCCTGGCTACGCGGGGCGTCGGTGATCAGGATCGGCTGGTACGCCGGACGCTTCACCACGGACCTCCTCGGGGATCCCCCTCATCCTGTCACCTCGCCCTCCGGCCGCGGGAGGTCGCCGTCAACCTCGCCCTCCGGCGCTGCGCGCGTCGCCCGGCTCCTGCGCGCGCCGACATGCTGCCGGCCCGGTCGGCCCGCGGTCAGTCCACCGCCGTGATTCATCCCGCACACCGCATCACGGTGAGGTTAGCCTGTGCTAACTTCACCGGGTTGGTCTCCGCCGACCTGTCGTGTGAATGGGGTTCGTCGTGTCTGCACTCTTCCGCCGGTCCGCTGCGACGTTCGTCGCGACCGGACTACTCTCCGTTGGCCTGGTCGCCTGCGGGTCCGGTGCGGATGACACCGACCCCGGCGAGCCCAACGACAAGATCATCACCGTCTACAGCGGGCGGAACGAGAAGCTCGTCAAGCCGCTGCTGGAGAAGTTCACCGAGCAGACCGGCATCGAGGTCCGGCCCCGATACGCCACCACCGCCCAGTTGGCGGCGCAGCTCGTCGAGGAGGGCGACCGGTCCCCGGCCGACATCTTCTTCGCCCAGGACGCCGGCGCCCTCGGCACCGTGGCCAAACAGGACATGTTCGCCACGCTGCCGGAGACCAGCACCGGCCAGGTCACCGAGACCTACCGGGCGCGCAGCGGCCAGTGGGTCGGAGTCAGCGCCCGCTCCCGGGTGCTGGTCTACAACGCCGACCAGGTCCCCGCCGACCAACTCCCGACATCCGTCTTCGACCTGACCGGCCCGGCGTGGAAGGGCAAGGTCGCGCTCGCTCCGACCAACGCCTCCTTCCAGGCGTTCGTCACCGCGATCCGGGTACAGCACGGCGACCAGCGGGCGCAGGACTTCCTGTCCGGCCTCAAGGCCAACGAGGCGCAGATCCTCGACAACAACATCCGGATCGTTGAGGCCGTCGACGCCGGCGATGTCCCCATGGGACTGGTCAATCACTACTACCTCGGCGCGATCGCCGAAGAGCAGGGCAGCACGCCGGAGGCGTTGCAGGCCAAGCTGCACTTCTTCCCCGACGGTGACACCGGCGCCCTGGTGAACATCGCCGGCGTCGGGGTGCTCAACCGGGCCGCCGAGGACGCCGACGCCCAGGCGTTCGTCGACTTCCTGCTCGGCGCGGAGGCCCAGCGGTACTTCGCCGAGGAGACCTTCGAGTACCCGGTGGTGACGGGCGTGCCCGGTCCGACGTACGTGCCGCCACTGGCCGACCTGAAGGTGCCCGCCATCGACCTCAACGACCTGGACACCCTTGAGGCCACCGTCGCCATGATCACCGACTCGGGGCTGGTGCCCTGAGCACTCCGACGACCACGGCGGGGTCGGCCACCAGCGGGCCGGCCCGCTTCGCCGTACCCAACCGGGTGCGACGGCTGACGCCCCGACCGGTGCTGCTGGCGGCGTCGACCGCGGCGGTGGTAGTAGCCCTGCTGCCCCTGACCTACCTCGCGCTCCGCACCGCGGAGGCCGGCGGGGACCGAGTCGTCGACGAGTTGTGGACCGAGCGGGTCGCGCTGCTCGCCCTCCGCAGCCTCGCCCTCGCCGCGGTGGTCACCGCCGCCTGCGTCCTGCTCGGTGTCGGCACCGCCTTCCTGATCACCCGCACTGAGCTGCCCGGACGGCGGTTCTTCGCAGTGCTGGCGGCGCTGCCGCTGGCCGTCCCCACCTACATCGCGGCCTTCGCCTGGCTCTCCGAAATACGCGGGCTGGAGGGCTTCTGGCCGGCGGCGCTGGTGCTGACGCTCTGCTCCTACCCCTACGTCTTCCTGCCGGTCGCGGCGGCACTGCGCGGCGCGGATCCGGCCCAGGAGGAGGTGTCCCGGTCACTGGGGCGCAGCGGATGGCAGACGTTCACCGCGGTGACCCTACGCCAGATCCGTCCCGCCACGGCGGCGGGCGGGCTGCTGGTCGCCCTCTACGTGCTCTCCGATTTCGGGGCCGTCTCGATCCTGCGCACCGACACCTTCACCCGAGCCATCTTCGTCGCGTTCGACCTGGGGTTCGACCGCACCGGCGCGTTGGTGCTCGCCAGCGTGCTGGTGGTACTGACCATGCTGCTGCTCACCGCCGAGACCACCACCCGGCGGCGGGGCGCCCGCTACGCACGACTCGGCGGCATCCGCCGCCCACCGGCCCGGCTGCGGCTCGGCGCCGCCCGCTGGCCGGCGTTCGCCGCGCTGCTCGGCGTGGCGGCACTCGCCCTCGGGGTGCCCGCGCTGAGCCTGGCCCGACGGCTCGCCGACGGTGTGTCCCGCCCGGGTGCCCTGGCCGAGGTGGCCGTCGCCGCCGGCAACTCGTTGACCGTCTCGTTGAGTGGTGCAGCGCTGACCATGCTGCTGGCGCTGCCGTTGGGGCTGCTCGTCGCCCGCGCGCCCAACGCGCTGACCACGGTGCTGGACCGGCTCGTGTACCTCGCCCACGCGCTGCCCGGGGTCGTGATCGGGCTGTCGCTGATCTTTTTCGGTATCACCGTGGCGTACCCGCTCTACCAGACCCGCTGGCTGCTGGCGCTGGCGTACGCGACCCTCTTCCTTCCCCTCGCGGTCGGCGCGGTTGCCGGCGCCGCCACCCAGTCCCCACCGGGGCTGGAGGAGGTGGCCCGCTCGCTGGGCCGGGGCCCACTGACCGTACTGCGTACGGTGACCCTGCCGCTGGTCCTGCCCGGCATCGGTGCGGGTGCGGCGCTGGTCTTCCTGACCGGCATGAAGGAGCTTCCCGCCACCCTGCTGCTGCGGCCGACGGGGACAGACACCCTCGCCACCGAGCTGTGGACCGCCACGTCGGTCGGCGCGTACGCTGCGGCCGCCCCGTACGCGGCGCTACTGGTGGCGATCTCGGCGCTGCCCACCTGGCTGCTGGTCTCTCGCAGCGGCCTGCTCGACAAGGAGGACCGGGGATGAGTGAGGTAGCGCTGACCGGGGTGGTCCGGCGGTACGGCGCGGTCACCGCGCTCGCCGGTGTCGACCTCACGGTGCCGTCCGGACTACTCACCGCCGTGCTGGGGCCCTCCGGCTGCGGCAAGACGACACTGCTGCGCTGCCTCGCCGGGTTCGAACGCCTCGACGACGGCGAGATCCACATCGATGGCGTCCCGATCGCCGGGCCCGGCCGGCACCTGCCCGCCCACCGTCGCCGCATCGCCGTGGTGCCCCAGGAGGGCGCACTCTTTCCGCACCTCAGCGTCGCCGACAACGTCGGGTACGGCTTGGGTCGCGCCGCCCGCCGAGGCGACCGGATCGAGGAGGTGCTGACCCTGGTGGGCCTTGCCGGGCTCGGCCACCGGATGCCACACCAGCTCTCCGGCGGCCAGCAGCAGCGGGTCGCGGTGGCCCGGGCGCTCGCGCCCCGCCCATCGGTGGTGCTGCTGGATGAACCCTTCAGCGCCCTCGACGCCGGGCTCCGGGCCGGACTGCGTCACGACGTCCGGGAGGCCCTCCGCGCCGACGGAGCGACCGGCGTGTTGGTCACCCACGATCAGGGCGAGGCGCTGTCCGTGGCCGACCGGGTGGTGGTGCTACGCGCCGGTCGGGTGGTACAGGCCGGGACGCCGACCGCCGTCTACCGGGAGCCAGCCGACGAGTGGGTGGCCGGTTTCGTCGGCGACGCGGTGTTGCTGCCGGCGGTCGTCCTGGACGGTGGCACCGCACGCACCTGTCTGGGGGACGTGCCGGTCGCCGACGGCGCCCCGGCCGGCCCGGTGACCATCCTGGTCCGACCGGAGCAGGTCCGCCTGGGCACCGGCCCGGGGACGGTCACCGCCACCGTGCTGCGGCACGATTTCCACGGGCACGACGCGCTGGTCGGCCTCCGGCTGGCCGATGGCACCCGGGTCACCGCCCGGATCCTCGACGGCAGCCCGACGGTGCCGGTAGGTGCCGAGGTCGGAGTCACCGTCGAGGGCACCGCCCGCGTCTTCCCCACCACCGTCACCTCCACTCTGATCAGCGTGTAGGCGCGGCAGCCCCGGCGACGCCGTGACGGCGCAGGCCCCGCCTGGCTGACACCTGCGGCCGAAGTCCGGCGGGTGCCGCCCACGACAATGTCGATGGCGGGCAGGATAGCGACGTGGACCCAGATGACATGCTCTTCTCCCCCGCCGGCGTGGCGGCGCTGCGCAACGCGTTGACCCGGGCGAACTTCACCTCGAACGGGATCGCCGGCCGGCTGGGGTCGCAGGCGACCGGCGGGATGGCCCGCAACGACTTCCGAGCCGCGCTGCGCGCCACCGAGGACCGCGATCCCCTCGCCACCCTGATCCGGCTCTTCGTCTGCGAACAGACCGAGCCGTACGAGGCGGTCGCCACCGCGCTCGCGCCGCTGCCGATCAAGGAAGCGCTCGCCGGTGGCGTGGTCGAGCGCCACGGCGACGGCCTGCGGATGGGCCTCGACCTGGAGCCGTACGGGGATGACTGGTGGGTGCTCGCCGACGCGCCCGCCAGCACCCACCCCGGCCGGGCGTTACCGGCCGAGCATGTGCTCGGCATCGGCGGCGCCACCCAGACCCTGATCGGGGCGACCGTCCGGCAGCCGGTCGAGACCGCACTCGACCTGGGAACCGGCTCCGGCGTCCAGGCCCTGCACCTCTCCACCCACGCCCGGCGGGTCACGGCCACCGATCTCTCCGAGCGGGCGTTGCGCTTCGCCGCGACCACCGCCGCCCTCAACGGGCAGGACTGGGAGTTGCTTCGCGGCGACCTGACCGCCCCGGTCGCCGGGCGCCGCTTCGATCTGGTGGTCAGCAACCCACCATTCGTAGTCGGGCCGGGCACCACCACGCACGTCTATCGAGACTCCGGGCGGGTGGGCGACGCGATCGGCGCCGAGTTGGCCGCCGCCGCCCCGAGCCTGCTCACCGAGGGCGGCACCATGCAGTACCTCGCGAACTGGGTGCACGTCGCCGGTGAGGACTGGGCCGAGCGGGTCGCCGGCTGGTTTGCCGGCAGTGGTCTGGACGCCTGGGTGATCCAGCGCGAGGTCGCTGACCCGATGGCGTACGTCAACCTGTGGCTCTCCGATGTCGGCGAAACGGCCAGCCCGGAACGGATGGCCGAGTGGTTGGACTGGTTCGACGCGCACAAGGTGGAGGCGATCGGCTTCGGCATCGTCTCGCTGCGCCGCTCCGGCCACGACGACCCGGTCGTCCGGGTGGAGGAGCTGCGTCAACTGGTCGAGACGCCGCTCGGCGACCGCGTCACCGAATGGTTCGACCGCCAGGAGTGGCTCCGGGTCCGCGACACCGACGGCCTACTAGCGGCGCGTTACCGGGCCGCCGACGACCTCCAGCTGCGGCAGGAGGCCACCATGAGCGACGAGGGGTGGTCGGTAAACCGACAGATCCTCGCCATGCCGCACGGCCTACGCTGGACCGAGGAGATCGATCCAATCGTCCTGGCCCTGGTCGGCGGGGCGGATGGGCGGTTGCCGCTGCGCGATCAGCTCGCCCTGCTCGCCTCCGCGCACGACGTGGCCCCGGGCGAGCTGGCGGAGGCGGCCGGCCCGATCGTGGCCCACCTGGTCGAGCGCGGTTTCGTCGAGCCGGTGGTGAAGTGATGCGGGCGGTGGTGCAGACGGTCGGCCGGGCCCGGGTCACGGTTGACGATGTGGTGGTGGGGGCGATCGACGACGGCCTGCTGGTGCTGCTCGGGGTGACCCACTCCGACACGACGCAGACCGCCCAAACCCTCGCCCGCAAGGTGCACGAGCTGCGGATCCTCGACGGGGAACGGTCGGCCGCCGACCTCGGTGCCCCGATCCTGGTGGTCAGCCAGTTCACCCTCTACGGGGATGCCCGCAAGGGCCGCCGCCCGAGTTGGACCGCCGCCGCCCCGGCGGAGGTGGCCGAGCCCCTGGTCACTGCGGTCGTTGAGGAGCTGCGCACCCGTGGGGCCAAGGTGGAGACTGGGCGCTTCCGGGCCCAGATGCTGGTGGAGAGCGTGAACGTCGGCCCGCGCACCATCCTGCTCGACCTCTGATCGCCGCGACGACCGGCCGGCAGCCAGGTCGCACCTCACAGCGGTAACACCATTTGGGTAATCAATCACTCACGGAGTGTTTACCTATCAGGACGCTGTGGGTAGAACTGTGTCTATGTCTTTCCCATCAATCCCCTTCGCTGCTGGCGGGTCACGGCGGCGGCTGCTCGCCGCCGTCGTGGCCGCCAGCATGATCGCGGCTTCCGTCGCCGCGATCGATCCGGCCGCCGCGAACACCGGCCTGTCCCCGACAACCGCCCCCCTCGCCACACCCGGCGCCGCTTCGGAGGCGCACACCGTCACCCTGGTCACCGGCGACATCGTCACCGTCCGCACCCTCGCCGACGGCAAACCCCTCACCGAGGTCGACCAGCCCGACGACGCCACCGGCGGCTTCAGCGTCCAACAACACGGCGACGACCTCTACGTCATCCCCGACGAAGCCATCCCCCTGCTCGCCGACGACCGACTCGACCAGCGACTGTTCAACGTCACCGACCTCATCGAGATGGGCTACGACGACGCCCACACCACCGACATACCGCTGATCGCCACCTACCCCGAAACAGCCCGCACCACCACCAGCACCGCCCCCGAGGGTGCAACGCTGACCCACGGCCTACCGGCCATCAACGGCCACGCCCTCACCACCGACAAAGAAGACACCCGCACCCTCTGGACCACCATCAGCTCCGCTTCCGGCTCCGATCAGACCCGCACGGAAAGCGGCATCGCTAAGCTCTGGCTCGACGGTCAGGTACACGCCACCCTCGCCGACAGCGTCCCCCAGGTCGGTGCCCCCGAGGCCTGGGAGGCCGGCTATGACGGCGATGGCACCACCGTCGCCGTCCTCGACACCGGCATCGACCCCACCCACCCCGACCTCACCGACCAAATCAAGGACAGCGTCAGCTTCGTCCCCGACGAGGACGCCACCGACCCGCAGGGACACGGCACCCACGTCGCCTCGATCATCGCCGGCACCGGTGCGGCCTCCGACGGCGACAACACCGGCGTCGCCCCCGCAGCCGACCTACTCATCGGCAAAGTCCTCAACAACGGAGGCGTCGGCTACGACTCCTGGATCATCGCCGGCATGCAGTGGGCCGCCGAATCCGGCGCCGACGTGGTCAACATGAGCCTCGGCTTCGAGGCGCGCACCGATGTCCTCGACCCGATGACCCTCGCCGTGGAGAACCTCTCCGCACAACACGACACCCTCTTCGTCATCGCCGCCGGCAACAACGCAATGACCATCGCCACTCCTGGCAACGCCGAAAGCGCGCTGACCGTCGGCGCTGTGGACAAGCAGGACCAGCTCGCCGGGTTCTCCAGTGTCGGACCACTGGCGGGGAGCGGAGGGCTCAAGCCCGACCTCACCGCCCCCGGCGTCGCCATCAACGCCGCCCGCTCCCAACACAGCACCGGCGACGGCATGTACACCATCAAGACCGGCACCTCAATGTCAGCCCCACACGTCGCCGGAGCAGCAGCCATCCTCGCCCAGCAACACCCCGACTGGACCGGCCAACAAATCAAAGACGCCCTGATGAGCAGCGCCGAGGCACTGAGCGACAGCTACACCGCGTTCCAGGTCGGCACCGGCCGACTCGACGTGCAAGCGGCCGTGGACAGCACCGTACACGCCGCCGGCTCCGCCTTCATCGGCTACTTCGAATGGCCACACCAGCCCACCGACACCCCCGCCACCGAACCGGTCACCATCACCAACACCGGCACCACCCCGGTCACCCTCGACCTGGCCATCACCGGCAGCGACGCATTCACCCTCAACGACTCCACAGTGACCGTGCCCGCGGGCGGTCAGGTGGACGTCCCGGTGACCGCTGACCCGAGTGGAATCGCCATCGGCTCACACTCCGGCCACCTCGTCGGCACCGACCCCAGCACCGGCGAAACCCTCACCCGCACCGCCCTCGGCCTCCTCAAAGAAGACGAACGCTACGGCCTGACCATCAAACTCCGCGACCACAAGGGCGACCCCACCCAGGCATTCATCCTGTTCCAGGCGGACGACAGTTGGTTCCGCCGGTATATCCCAGTCGATGGCGAACGGACGCTGCGCCTGCCACCGGGGACCTACACGCTGGAGACGAAAGCGGAGATCCCGGGTGAGCAAGCGGACTCCCTCGGCTACGCCCTACTGGCCGCCCCGAGGGTCGTGCTCGACAAACCAACCGAGGTAAACCTGGACGCCAGCAAGGCCCGACTCCTCGACACCACCACCCCCCAACGCACCGAAAACCGACAGCGCCTACTCCAGTACACCATCGACCACGGCACCGGTACCGACCCTTACCACTACTTCCATTTCATCCCGGCGGCATACGACGACCTGTACGTCCTACCGATCGAAAAGACCACCGAAACCTCATTCGCCATGGCGGCGAAATGGCGTAAGGGCGCACCGGTCCTGGGCCTGCGCGCCCTCGGCCTGCTCCCCATCGACGCCATGGTCCAACCCGGCAGCACCATCACCACCGGCACCCAATGGCTACGCCCCATCTACGCCGGCACCGGCGCCCCCGAGGACTACGCCAACCTCGACGCCGACGGCAAAATCGCCGTCGTCACCCGCAACGACGAGGTCAGCGCACCCGACCGCGCCGCCGCCGCAGCAGCCGCCGGAGCCGAAATACTCCTGGTCGTCAACGACAACCCCGGAATCCTCCACGAAGAGGTCGGCAACTCCCCCATCCCCGTCGCCAGCATCCACCGCGACATCGGAAACGCCCTGATCACACTCGCCGAACACGGCATGCCGCCGCTGAAGGTCACCCAGGATCAGTACCCCGACACCATCTACGACCTGGCCAAAGTCTGGCGGGATCAGGTGCCGGACCAGCCGCTCACCTACCACCCCAGCCACCACGACCTGGCCCGAATCGACGCCCGATACCACGCCGTCCATGACACCGAAGGTTCCGGCTTCCGCGCTAGCACGGCCATCGGCCACCCGATCGCGGTTAGCGAGCCAGAGTCGCACCCCGGCACCCGCACCGAATGGGTCACCCCCGAAATCCCCTGGATCGAACACCACGAACAGTCCGGTTGGAACGTCAGGGCCGACCAACGCACCTACGCGAAAGGCACGACCAGCAGAGTAAACTGGTTCGCACCTGCTATCCGACCGGCCTTCAACCAGTCCTCCTATCTTCGAAACAGTCGGTACCAGGACTACATGACTCTCAACCCGCTCCCCTGGAGCCCCTCGGGCGTGCTCGACTACGGCGGGACGACGGGGTATTCCGCCCAGGAACACATCAAGCTCTATCAGGGCGACACCCTGCTGCACGAGAGAACCACGGACTCCTCCCTGCCGAACAAGGAGGTGCCGGCCGGCACGCTGCCGTACCGGCTGGTGTTGGACGCGTCGCGCCCGGCCGACGACTGGCGACTCTCCACCCGCACCCACACCGAGTGGGACTTCATCTCCAGCACCAACGACGCTGGCCCGTTCGACCCCGTCCCGATCACGCTGCTGCAGCTCGACTACGACCTGGAGACCGACCTGCGCGGCGACGTCAAAGCCGGCACCAAACAAGAAATCAGCATCACCGCCAGGCCACAGCCGGGCGGCTCCGGCACCGGCACCATCACCTCAGTGAAGCTCGAGGTCTCCTACGACGACGGCACCACCTGGAAACCCGTCACCCTCAAACCGGGCGACAACGACCGCCACACCGGAAAGCTGAAACTGCCAAAGCAACCCGACGGCTTCATCTCCCTCCGCGCCGCCGCCGAAACCGACACCGGCTTCGCCATCCGACAAGAACTCACCCGCGCCTACGGCCTGCGCTGACCCAACCAACGGGGTCCCCGAACCAACGACGCTCCGGGGACACTGACCCAGCCAGCGGGGTTCCCGAACCGACAACGCTCCGGGAACCCCGCTGGCCCTACCTAACACAGGCGACCGCGCCACACGCCACGGAGCTGGCCCTCATCCCGCCGACCAGTCAAGACGCCCAGCAGCGGAGTCACCGTTGGAGAGCAACTCCCCTAGATGCCCGTCACGCGGTGGCGAAGTAGTGCAGTGGCGGCTAACCGCCAGCAGAAGCTATTCAATTGGTCGAGCAACATCAGTAGAACTAGATCCATGAACTCCCATCCAGGACCCTTCGCCGCTGGCGGGGCACGGCGGCGGCTGCTCGCCGCCGTCGTGGCCGCCAGCATGATCGCGGCCTCCGCCGCCGCGATCAATCCAGCCGCTGCGACCGCCGGCCCACCCCCCACAACCACCCCCGCAGACACGATCACCGGCACACAGACCGTCACCCTGGTCACCGGCGACGTCGTCACCGTCCGCACCCTCACGGGCGGCAAAACCATCGCCGAGGTCGACCAACCCGACGACACCACCGGCGGCTTCAGCGTCCAACAACACGGCGACGACCTCTACGTCATCCCCGACGAAGCCATCCCCCTGCTCGCCGACGACCGACTCGACCAGCGACTGTTCAACGTCACCGACCTGATCGAGATGGGCTACGACGACGCCCACACCACCGACATACCGCTGATCGCCACCTACCCCGAAACCACCCGCACCACCGCCACCGCACCCGAAGGCGCCACCCTCACCCACGACCTACCCGCCATCAACGGCCACGCCCTCACCACCGATAAGGAAGACACCCGCACCCTCTGGACCACCCTCACCGCCGGCTCCAGTCAGACCCGGACCAGCGGTGTAACCAAGCTCTGGCTCGACGGCCAGGTACACGCCACCCTCGCCGACAGCGTCCCCCAAATCGGCGCCCCCGAAGCCTGGAACGCCGGCTACGACGGCGACGGCACCACCGTCGCCGTCCTCGACACCGGCATCGACCCCACCCACCCCGACCTCACCAACCAAATCAAGGACAGCGTCAGCTTCGTCCCCGACCAGGACACCACCGACCCGCAGGGACACGGCACCCACGTCGCCTCCACCGTCGCCGGCACCGGCGCCGCCTCCGACGGCGACAACACCGGCGTCGCCCCCGCAGCCGACCTCCTCATCGGCAAAGTCCTCAACAACGACGGGTACGGCCTTGACTCCTGGATCATCGCCGGCATGCAATGGGCCGCCGAATCCGGCGCCGACATCATCAACATGAGCCTCGGCGACTCCTCCCGCACCGACGGACTCGACCCGATGGCCCTCGCCGTGGACACCCTCTCCGCACAACACGACACCCTCTTCGTCATCGCCGCCGGCAACAACTCCGGCCTGATCGGCTCGCCTGGCACCGCGGCCAGCGCGCTGACCGTCGGCGCCGTCGACAATCAGGACCAACTCGCCGGCTTCTCCAGCGCCGGACCACTGGCGGGGAGCGGAGGGCTCAAGCCCGACCTCACCGCCCCCGGCGTCGCCATCAACGCCGCCCGCTCCCAACACAGCACCGGCGACGGCATGTACCACAGCCAGGACGGCACCTCCATGGCCACCCCACACGTCGCCGGAGCCGCCGCCATCCTCGCCCAACAACACCCCAACTGGACCAACACCCAACTCAAGAACGCCCTCATGAGCAGCACCCAAGCTCTAAGCGACACCTACAGCGCATACCAGGTCGGCACCGGCCGACTCGACGTGGCAGCAGCAGTAGCCAACCCCGTACAAGCCACCGGCTCCACCTACTTCGGCTACTTCGACTGGCCACACCAACCCACCGACACCCCCATCACCAAGTCGGTCACCTTCACCAACACCAGCACCACCCCCGTCACCCTCAACCTCACCACCACCGGCAACGACGCGTTCACCCCCGACATCCCCAGGGTCACCGTCCCCGCCGAAGGCCAGATAGACGTCCCGGTAACCGGCGACCCAACGACAGCCGGCATCGGCCAACACACCGGCTACCTCATCGGCACCAACCCCACCACCGGTGAAACCATCACCCGCACCAGCCTCGGCCTCATCAAAGAAGACGAGCGCTACGACCTCACCATCAAACTCCGCGACCACAACGGCCAACCGACCAGCGCACAAGTTCATGTGAAGACGGCAGACTATCCATTCCCTGGATACACCGACGTGGACGGCGAGCGAACGCTACGTCTTCCACCGGGGTTCTACACTGTTTTCACCGAGCTTGACGTCGCCGGAGAGCGGAGTGATTCGCTGGGCCTCGCCCTGCTGGTCGCCCCCGAGACCGTCCTCGACAAGCCGACCGAGGTGATACTGGACGCGAGCCAGGCCCAGCTGCTCGACACCGCGACACCGCGCGCCACGGAAGACCGGCAGCGCCAATTCAGCTTCACCCTTGAGCACCCCGAATACAAACCCTTCCACTATGGCTACGAGGTTCCGCCTCGGTACGACGACCTGTACGTACTACCCACTGAGAAGGGCGGCGAAAGCTCATTCGACCTCGGCGCCCGCTGGCGTAAGGGTGCCCCGGTCCTGAGCCTGCGCGCCCTCGGCCTCCTCCCCATCGACGCCGTCGTCCAACCCGGCAGCACCATCACCACCGGCACCCAATGGCTACATCCCGTCCACGCCGGCACCGGCACCCCCGAGGACTACGCCAACCTCGACGCCGACGGCAAAATCGCCGTCGTCACCCGCAGCGACGACATCAGCGCAGCCGACCAGACCGCCGCCGCAGCCGCCGCCGGAGCCGCACTCCTCCTGATCGTCAACGACAAACCCGGAATCCTCCACGAATGGGTCGGCGAATCGCCAATTCCTGTCAAGGCACCCATTCCCGTCGCCAGCGTCCACCGCGACGTCGGCAACATCCTGACCAAGCTCGCCGAACACGGCATGCCCCCGCTGAAGGTCAGCCAGGAGCAGTATCCCGACACCATCTACGACCTGGTCCAGGTCTGGCGGGAACAGGTGCCGGACCAGCCCCTCACCTACCACCCGAAGCACAGCGACCTGGCCCGAATCGACGCCCGCTACCACGCTGTCCAGGACACCGAAGGTTACGGCTACCGCAAGGACCTGACCTTCGCCGTCTCTTACGGGAGCCCCGAGCCGGAGTGGTACCCCGGCACCCGCACCGAATGGGTCACCCCAGGAGTCGAATGGCGCGAGACCCATCAGCAACGCTTCTGGACCGACGCCTCCTACCGCAACTCGTACGAGAAGGGGTCAACCACGAGCCTGGACTGGTTCGCACCCGCTGTCCGGCCAGCCTTTGGCCGGACCGACGGCAGTGCACAGAACAATCGAGCCGGCGACACCATGAGCGTCGAGGTGCAGACGTGGAGCCCGTCGGGCTCCGTGCTTGAGCACGGTGGTTACTACCCGTACCGCGTGGTGCCGACGCACCTGAAGCTCTACCAGGGCGACAACCTCCTGTTCGAGAACACCCGGCACGCTTCGCTGGGGTTGATGAAGGTGCCGGCCGGCACGCGGCCCTACCGGCTGGTGCTGGACGCGTCGCGCCCGGCAGACGAGTGGCGACTCTCCACCCGCACCCACACCGAGTGGGACTTCATCTCCAGCACCAACTCGGCTCCCCCAGCCGACCCGGTTCCCATCCCGCTGCTCCAACTCGACTACGAGCTGGAAACCGACCTACGAGGTGATGTCGAGGCCGGCAGCCACCAGGAAATCAGCATCACCGCCGGACCACGACCCGGCACGACCGGCGCCGGCACCATCACCTCGGTGGAGCTTGAGGTCTCCTACGACGATGGCACCACCTGGCAACCCGTCACCCTCACCGCGGGCGACGGCCATACCGGAACACTGAAGCTGCCGAAGCAACCCGACGGCTTCATCTCACTCCGCGCCGCCGCCGAAACCGACGCCGGCTTCGCCATTCGACAAGAGCTCATTCGCGCCTACGGCCTGCGATGAGGTGGCCGGTGGGGCCCCCGGACCGGTATCGTCCGGGGACCCCGCCGGGGCCTCCGGCCAGCGCGGACGACCGTTCCAGGTGGATCCGGGTGGCTCATGCCCACCATGCCGCAGCGGGCCGAGGGAGGAAGCCACTCATGCTGGGCGTGTTGGGATTCAGCCCCGACGACGAGGCGATCTACCGCCTGCTGGTCCGGCAGGGGCAGGCCGGACCGGTCGAGCTCGCCGATGCCCTGCGGATGCCCGTCTCGGGCGTGGCGGGGGCGTTGTCCCGCCTCAGCGACCGCGGCCTGGCCAAGCAGGCATCGGAGGAGGCGTTCTCGGTGGCACCGCCCGCGGTCGCGCTCGGGGCGCTGATCGGCGAGCAGCAGTCCGCGCTGCGGGCCGCGGAGTTGGCCCTCGTCACGCTCGCCGAGGAGTACCGCGGGGCGAGCGCGGAACGTTCCCTCGGCGAGTTGATTGAGGTGATCACCGGGGTTGATGGCATCCGTCACCGGTTCGCCCAGGTGCAACACGCCGCCCGGCGGGAGGTTCGCAGCTTCGTCACACCTCCCTTCGTCGCGGTACCACCGGGCGCCAACACGGTGGAGTCGGTGGCAGCGCGACAAGGCGTACGGTTCCGGGTGGTGATCGACCGACCGGCGCTGGCAGAACCTGGCGTGGTCGCGGAGACCCTGGAGTCCCTCCGCGACGGTGTGCAGATCCGGGTGACGGAGTCACTACCGATCAAACTGATTATCGCTGACGCCGCGTTGGCGCTGGTCCCGTTGACGGCCACAACCGAGGGTGAGCCCGGTGCGGTGCTGCTACATCGCACGGGACTGCTGGCCGCGATGGACGCGCTGTTCGAAGCCGTGTGGCGATGCGCCCACCCGCTGACCCTGTCGGCGGCCGGCACATTGGGCGAAGACTCCGACGGCGACGCCGACAGCCCAACCGACCTGGACCGCCAGATCCTTACCCTGCTCCTGGCCGGGCTCACCGACGCGGTCGTGGCCAGCCAGCTCGGCCTGTCGCTGCGCACCCTGCAGCGGCGTCTGCGCCACCTGATGGACCTCGCCGGAGCCGAGTCCCGGATGCAGCTCGGTTGGCACGCCGCCCGAGAAGGCTGGGTGTGACCACGAGCACTCCGGATCCGGTCCCGCCGGGGATCGCGCCTCACTCCCGTTTCACGCCCGACGCACCAAGCTGACTGTCAACCGGCGGAACCGCGCCGGCTCACGGCACAGACGTGGATACGGGGAGACGAAAGATGGCTCTACAGATGATGGATCACGGGATACGCCCCACCAGCGGCGCCGACACCCTCACCGATCTGGACGCCACTGACGAACGCGGTGTCTCCACCGATCTGGTCCGGGCCTACCTCCAGGGAATCGGCCGGACGAAACTGCTGACCGCCGCCCAGGAGGTCGAACTGTCCCGGCGGATCGAGGCCGGGCTCTTCGCCGCGACCAAGTTGGCGACCTGCACGCCGGTCTCCGTCGCACTCCGTGCTGATCTGGAGCTCGTCGCCGCCGAGGGGCGCGCAGCGAAGGACCATCTGCTGGAGGCGAACCTCCGCCTGGTCGTCAGCATCGCCAAGCGCTACACCGGCCGCGGGATGGCCTTCCTCGACCTGATCCAGGAAGGCAACCTCGGCCTGATCCGCGCCGTCGAGAAGTTCGACTACACCAAGGGCTACAAGTTCTCCACCTACGCCACCTGGTGGATCCGCCAGGCCATCACCCGCGCCATGGCCGACCAGGCCCGCACCATCCGCATCCCGGTACACATGGTCGAGCAGGTCAACCGGATGGTGCGGACCCGGCGCGACCTGTCGGTCGCGTTGGGCCGCGAACCCACGATCATGGAGGTGGCGCGGGCGTTGGACATTCCGGAGATCCAGGTGATCGAGCTGATCTCCTACGACCGGGAGCCGGTGAGCCTGGACCAGACCGTCGGCGAGGACGGCGAGAGCCCGCTCGGTGATTTCGTCGCCGCGGCGGACTCGACGGCCGGGGCCGACGACACCGCCAGCCGCGGCGAGTTGCGCCAGGAGATGCGGGGTGTGCTCGCCACCCTGTCCCAGCGGGAGCAGGCGGTGATCCGGCTCCGGTTCGGATTGGACGACGGTCGGCAGCGCACCCTGGACGAGGTCGGTCGGGAATTCGGCCTCTCCCGGGAGCGGATCCGTCAGATCGAGAAGGGGACGCTGCACAAGCTACGCGCCCCGGAGCGGGCACAGCGCTTGGAGGCGTACGCCTGCTAGGCCGCGCGACCAGCTCCGGACCGTCAGCTCAAGGCCAAGCCGCACGGACTTGCCTCACAGGCGACGGGGGCCGGTGTCAGGGCGGACGGTAGCGGAGCCGAGCCGGACGGTGGCGTGCAGCACCGACAAGCCGTCCGGCCGGGCCAGCACCGGGTTGAGCGTCAGGGTGCGGGCCCGAGGCTGCTCGTCGGCGAGCCGCCCGACCCGCAGCAGCAACTCGGCCAGGGCCTTCCGGTCCACCGGCGCCGCCCCACGATGACCGCGCAGCAGTGGGGCCGCGCGGGGCTCGTCAACCAACTCCGCAGCGTCGCGGTCGGTCAGCGGCACCGCACGCCAGGCCCGGTCGCCGAGTAGTTCGGTGGCGACACCCCCCACGCCGAAGCCCACCACCGGCCCGAACGCCGGGTCCTCCACCAGCTCCACCACGCAGGCCACTCCGGGCGGGACCATCGGCTGGACCAGGACATCCGCGCCAAACTCCGCCGCCATCTTGGCGTACGCGCGTCGTACCCGCGCCTTGTCGGGCAGGTCTAGGCGGACCGCGCCAAGATCCAGCCGGTGCCGCAGACCGGGGTCGGCGGCCTTCATCGCCACCGGGTACCCCAGCTTTCGCGCCGCCGCGACGGCCTCCTGCTCCGACGCCACCCGCACCGACTCCACCACGTTGATTCCGTACGCGGCGAGCAGCCCGGCCGGGTCGAACGACTCCGGCCGCAGCGCCGCCTGGGCCGCGTTCCGGTCCACGTCCAACAGTTCCGGGTGCGTGCCGGTGGGGCGACGCAGCCACCCGGCGTACGCGGTCACCCGCCCCAGGGCACGCACCGCCTCCTCCACGCTCGGGTACGCGGGCACCCCGGAGGGGGCGCGTCCGGCCAGGAACGTCGCCACGGTGGGCTTGCCGCCAGCGAGCACCGCGGGTAGCGCCGAGGTGAAGTCGGTCTCGGCGTCGGGCAGCTGGCCCGGCAGCGGCGGGGCGAAAACCGCCACCAAGGCGTCCACCCCGTCGTCGGCCACGGCGGCGCCGAGAGCGGTGGCGAAGTCGGCCGCCCCGGCGTCTGGCCCGACATCGCGGGGGTAGCCGTCGGCGACGGTGAGCCCCACCGCGGTGGCGGCGGAGGCGGCCAACCCGGTTAACGCCGAGGAGTTACCGACGACCCCCACCCGGTCGCCGGCGGGCAGCGGCTGGTTGGCCAGCAGCACGCCGACATCGAGCAGTTCGGCGACGGTATCCACCCGAATCACCCCGGACTTGGCGAAGAGGGCGCTGATCGCGACGTCGTCCGGACCCGCCGCGTCCGGGCCCACCGCGCCGTGACCCGCCGCCGCCACACCGGCGGCGTACCAGTCCCGCGTCGGCGACGGCGAAGCCGAGGCGACCTCCGCTGGGCCCGCTGACGGGCCGGGGCCGGGTGCGTGGGCCGACGGCGCCAGCGCGACGATCGGCTTCTCCCGCCCGATGCCGCGGGCCAGTCGGGCGAACTTACGGGGGTTACCGAAGGTCTCCAGGTACAGCAGGATCACATCGGTGTTCGGGTCGTCCTGCCAGTACTGCAACAGGTCGTTACCGGAGACGTCGGCCCGGTTCCCGGCCGACACGAAGCTGGACAGCCCAAGTCCCCGCCGCTCCACCTCGGCCAACAGCGCCACCCCGAACGCACCGGACTGGCTGAACAGACCAACCCGACCGGGGACCGGCAACCGCGGGGCCAGCGTGGCGTTCAGACGTACCTCGGTGCTGGTGTTCGCCATCCCCAAGCAGTTCGGACCGATGATCCGCATGCCCGCCGCGTGCGCCGCCCGAACCAGCCGGCGCTGGGCGACCGCGCCGTCCGCACCGGCCTCGGCGAAACCCGCGCTGATCACGACCAGACCGTGTGCCCCGGCGCCAGCCGCATCGGCGACGACGGTCTCGACCGCCGCCGGCGGCACCGCCACCACCGCCAGGTCGATCGGCAAGCCCGCCTCGGCGGCCGACGGGTACGCGGGCAGCCCGGCCACCATTCGCGCGCTCGGATGCACCGGCACCACCGCACCGGTGAACCCGTAGTCGCGCAGGTGCCCGAGGACCGCCGCCCCGACCCCCTGCCCGGTGGCGCTGGCCCCGTAGCAGGCGATTCCCCGGGGCGCGAGCAGCCGGGCGACCGACCGGGCCTCGGTGCGGTGCTCGCGGCCCCGCTGCACCTCAAGGGTCGCCTCGGTCGGCGCGATCGGGAAGCTCAGGTGCACGACACCGTCGGCGAACTGACGCCGCACCTGATAGCCGAAGTCGGCAAAGACCCGGAGCATCGCGTTGTTGGCCGGCAGCACCTCCGCCACGAAGGTCGGGATGCCGACCCGCCGGGCCGCGTCGGCGAGGTGTTCCAGCAGCACCGATCCGATGCCCCGGCCCTGGTAGGCGTCCTCGACCACGAAGGCGACCTCGGCTTCGGTGGCGGCTGGACCCAGCCGCTCGTACCGGCCGACCGCGACGATCTGGCCGCTGGCCAGCACGACGAACGCCTCCCGGTCGTGGTGGTCAACGTTGACGAACCGCCGCAGATCACGGTCGGGAATCCGGGGGTACGGCGAGAAGTAGCGCAGGTAGCGGGTGCGCTCGGAGAAACGCGAGTGCATGGCGACGATGCCCGGTGCGTCCGCTGGCCGGATCGGCCGCAACTGGACGGTGGCGCCGTCGCTGAGCAGCACGTCCACCGGCTGTTCACCTGTGGTCACGCGAGCGTCCTTCCTCCCGGCCGCGTTCGGGCTCGTGTCGTCGAAGGTCAACGCGACCGGCGGGTGACTCGACACCGGCCCTAGTCGCGCGGGTCGTACGGGTCGAGCCCGAGCAGCGGGAACACCGCCTTGCGGGCGGCCACGATGGCCCGGTCCACCGAGTTCGGCTCCCCGGAGGGCTGCCACGACTCGTATGACGGGTTGACGTCGTCGGTCATCCGCAACGGCACCTCCTGCCCCGGACGTCGGAGCTGGGCGAGCTCACGCCAGGCGGGCGGACAGAGCGTGGCCGGCGTGAGCGGTTCACCGGTGGCCACCGCGAGCAGGTGGGTCCAGGCCCGGGGCACGACCTCGACCAACGCGTATCCCCCGCCGCCGGTGGCGACCCAGCGGCCCGCGCAGAGCTCGTCGGCGAGCGCCCGCAGAGCAATGTAGGTGGCACGCTGCCCGTCCACCGACAGGCGCAGGTCGGCCAGGGGGTCTAGCCGGTGTGCGTCCGCGCCGCACTGGGTAACCAGGATCTCCGGCTGGAACGCCCGCAGCACCGACGGCACGATCGCGTGGAACGCCCGCTGCCAGCCAGCGTCCTCGACCCCCGGTGGCAGCGGCACGTTGACCGCGGTTCCCTGAGCCGGCGCACCGCCGGTCTCGTCGGGAAACCCGGTGCCCGGAAAGAGCGCGAGTGGGGTCTCGTGCAGGCTCACCGTGAGCACCCGCGGGTCATCCCAGAAGGCCTGTTGCACCCCGTCGCCGTGGTGCACGTCCACATCGACGTAGGCGACCCGACGCGCGCCCAGGTCGAGCAGGTGGGCGATGGCCACGGCGGGATCGTTGTAGACGCAGAAGCCGGCAGCCCGGTCGGGCATCGCATGGTGCAGCCCGCCCGCCACATTGACCGCCCGACGTGCCGTGCCCCGCCAGACCGCCTCCGCTGCCGCGACGGTGGCCCCGGTAACCAACGCGCTGGCCTCGTGCATCTTGGGAAAGACCGGGTTGTCCGGGGTGCCCAGTCCGAATCCGGTGTAGAGCGGATCCTGCGGGGCAGCTCGCACGGCCTCCAGGTAGGCCGGGTCGTGCACCCGGACCAACAGCTCGTCGTCGGCGGGCTTCGGCTCGACCAGCCGCACCCCGGGACGCCCGAGCACGCCCAGCTCCCGGGCGAGCGCGACAGCCAGCTCGACCCGCACCGGGTCGAGGGGGTGGTCGCCGAGGTCGTAGGAGAGCAGTGTCTCGTCCCACACCACCACTGTGTCGTCCGACATGGGCCTATCGTCGCACGAGGACTTCGCCGACCTGCCGCACGCGCTGCCCACGCCGCTGGTGTCGAGGCGGCGTGGGCAGCCAGGACCCGGAAAAGTGAGCGACCACCCGCGGCTCGGATCACCGCCCCGGGTGAGTTGGCAACGACGGCTCAGGCCGGGGCGGCCCCGGATTCCTGCCCGACCGCGACGGGGCGGGACGGGTCGGCGACCCAGTTACTCCAGGACCCGACGTAGAGGGCGACATCCGGGCGACCGGCCAGGTGCAGGGCGAAAACCGCCTGCGCGGCGGTCACACCGGAGCCACAGTAGACCCCGACCGGCTCGGCGGCAGCCACTCCGGCGGCGGCGAACCGCTCCCGCAGCACACCGGCCGCGGGAAAACGACCCTCGGTCACGTACTCCGGTGCCGGCAGGTTGACCGCACCCGGCACGTGCCCGGCAACCGAATCGACCGGCTCGGTCTCCCCCCGGTAGCGCGGTGCGGCACGGACGTCGACCAGCGTCGCCGCCTCGGCCGCGGCCAGTTGGGCGGCCTCGGCCGCGACCAGCACCGGCAGGGCGCCGGGCCGCACCGCAACGTCGCCGGGACGCGGAGTGGGTACCTCCGTGGAGGTGGGCAACCCCGCCGCCACCCAGGCGGGATGGCCGCCGTGTAGCAGGCGTACCGACCGGTGGCCAGCCCAGCGCAGCGTCCACCAGGCGCGGGCGGCGGACATGCCGTCCCCACCGTCATAGACCACGACCGGATGTCCGGCCCGGACGCCGGCGGTCCGCAGCGCGGCCTGGAGGGCTGCGGGTTCGGGTAGCGGGTGCCGGCCGGCGACGCCCGGCGGGCCGCACAGTTCGGTGTCCAGGTCGACGAAGACCGCCCCGGGAAGATGCCCGGCGGCGTAGTCGTCGCACCCGGGTGGGCCGGTCAGGCGCCAGCGGACGTCGAGCAGGGTCGGTGGGTCGTCACCGCGCATCTCGGCGGCGAGCTGGTCTACCTCGACCAGCAGGTTTTCGATACCGGACATGACGCCCAGTCAACACCATCCGCTGCCGCCGGAGGCATTTGCCTTATCCGTCTTGTTTGGACATTTTCGCTGGCGTTCAGTCCCGCACCCCGGTGGCGGCAGCCTCCCGGACACGGTCGCCGACGTCCCGGGGTGAGCCGACTGTCGCAACTCGGCGTGTCCTTTGCTGAACGACGGGCCAGGGTGCGGACCAGCGCCAATTGCAGTTACGCCCAGTCCCACCGGAGGATCCGTTACGCACCCCCCGATCTGTGGCCGTGCGTCCCGGCGGTGCGACAGGCCGGCCAGGGTCAGCGGAATGGTCGGGCTCAGGCAGTCCGGGTGCGTTGCTACCGACGCGGCCGAACATCGACGGTCACCCGTGACGGTTCGGCCGCGTCGTGTCACTCTCAGTCCCGCTTGGGGCCCCTTCCTCGGCCCTAGCCGCCGAGGACTGCGGTGGCCTCCACCTCGACCAGCAGGTCGGGGCCGGCGAGGGCGCTGATGCCCAGGCCCGTCAACGGGGCAGCCAGGGTGACGCCCAGCTTCGCCGCCGCCCGCGCGATCCCCTCCCCCAGCAGCGCCATCTTGTCGGGCGTCCAGTCGACGACGTACACGGTCACCTTCGCCACGTCATCGAAGGAGCCGCCGACCTCGGCCAGGGCGGTGGCGACGTTGAGGTAGCACTGCTCGACCTGGGTGGCGAGGTCACCCACGCCGACCGTGTTCCCGTCAGGGTCCACGGATACCTGGCCGGCGAGGAAGACCAGCCGAGACCCGGTGGCGACCGCCACCTGGGAATAGAGGTCGACCTTCGGAAGCCCTTCGGGGTTCACCAGGGTGATGGTCATGCTGACTCCCTTTCCTGGAGCTGTCGGTTCAACCACCTAAACATAACACAGCAATGTTATGCATTCTGGGTCGTGGCCAGCACCAAGGACCCAGCGGTCCGTACCCAACTCATCGAGCGAGCCGCGCAGATGCTCCGCACCCGCGAGCCCATCACCCTCCGCTCGCCGGTGGCCGACACGAGCGGGTCAACCATGGCCGTCTACACCCACTTCGGCGGGATCGACAGCATGGCAACGCCCTGGACCACCCCGACCTGCACCGGGCCATGTTCGTCGCCAACGTCGACCTGGAAGACGCCCCGGCGGCGGACGACGCCCTGGAATGCCTGGTCCACACCGCCGAACGAGGCCGACGAGCGCTTGACGACCTCGATGAGCGCACTGACCCGGCCGCTACCGCGCCGACACCAACCCACTCAAACTGGCCGCCCAGAGCTGGGCCGTCGCCCACGGCCTGGTCTCCCTCGTCGCCACCGGCCCCCTGCCCCGGCCGACCCTCGCCCACGGCCCCCTCCTCCTGACCGTGCTCTTCACCGCCACCGGAGGCGACCCCGACCAGTGCCGGCAGTCAGTCAAGCAAGGCTGGCAACCAGACGGGGGCTGTCTCGCTAGCGGTGTTTCCGGCGATCTTGGTTAGTAGGTTTCAGCGGCTGGGAAGCGGTCGCTGAAGGTGATGGCGAAGGCGTTCAACGCGGGTTTCCAGCGCATCGTCCATCGGGTTCTGCCTGCTCCGGTGGGGTCCAGGGAGCGAGTCACCAGGTACAGACACTTCAACGCGGCCTGCTCGTTGGGGAAGTGGCCGCGGGCCTTGACCGCCCGCCGGTAGCGGGCGTTGAGCGACTCGATCGCGTTGGTCGAGCAGATGACCTTGCGGATCTCCAGGTCGTAGTCGAGGAACGGGATGAACTCCGCCCAGGCGTTGTCCCACAAGCGGATCACCGCCGGATACCGGCCGCGCCACTTGTCGGCCAGGTCGTCGAACGCCGCTCGGGCGGCGTCGGCGTTGACGGCGGTGTAGATCGGCTTGATGTCGCGTTTGATCTCGTCCCAGTACTTGCGGGAGGTGAGCCGGAAGGTGTTGCGGATCAGATGGATCACGCAGGTCTGCACCACCGTGCGGGGCCACACGTTCGTCACGACCTCGGGCAGGCCCTTCAACCCGTCGCAGACGAGGAAGAACACGTCCTTGACGCCGCGGTTGCGTAGGTCGGTGAGCACGCTCATCCAGAACTTCGCGCCCTCACCACCTGCGCCGGCCCACAGACCGAGGATGTCCTTGTCGCCGTCGAGGGTGACGCCGATCGCGGCATAGAACGGCCGGTTGGCGACCTGCCCGTCACGGACCTTGACCACGATGGCGTCGATGAACACCGCGGCGTACATCTCGTCCAGGGGCCGGTGCGACCAATCCGCCATCTCCTCGAGCACCTTGTCGGTGATCCGGGAGATCGTCTCCTTCGACACCGAAGCCCCGTAAATCTCGGCGAAGTGCGCGCTGATCTCCCCGGTCGTGAGGCCTTTGGCATACAGCGACAACACGACCTCGTCGACCCCCGACAAGCGCCGCTGCCGCTTACGGACGATCTGCGGCTCGAACGTGCCCGCCCGGTCCCGCGGCACATCGATCTGCACCGGGCCGTTGCCGTCGGTCAACACCGTCTTCGACCGAGTGCCGTTACGGATGTTGCCCGACCCGACACCGGCCTGGTCGTGCTTTTCGTAGCCGAGGTGCTCGGTCATCTCCTCGTTCAGTGCGGTCTCCAGGACCGTCTTGGTCAGCTGCTTGAGCAGCCCGTCCGGGCCCGTCAACGACAGCCCTTGTTCCTTGGCGGCTCGGACCAACTCGACGGCGGCTTTCGCCTCCGCGGTCGACTCGGGCCGCTTCTTACGTCCGGTCTGATCGTTCAGTGTCGCGGTCATCACGGCACCCTCCTCACCAGGCACAACGCCTGGCAGGTCAGGCCGGAAACACCGTTAGATCCACACTCCCGACGTCGGAGAGGGTGGTCCGGAGATATCGAGATGATCTATCCGCTGCCGTCGACACCACGGGCTGCTGCCCTCCACCCGTGGTCGCGGTAGGCGCGGAGTCACTCGGGCTTAAAATCGGCGGGTGGATGTGGTGGCGGCCTGCCGGGCCTTCGTGGCCGTCAGCGGCCACGGCAGCTTCACCTCCGGCGCCGCCGCGGCGGGAATTCCCCAGTCGGTGGCCAGCCGGCGCATCGCCGCCCTGGAGGAACACTTCGGCGCCCGGCTCTTCGACCGGTCGTCCCGGGCGGTCCGGTTGACGCCGTTCGGGCAGGACATGCTACGCACGGCACGCCGCCTGGTCGACCTCGCCGACGCGATGACCGAGGACGCCGAGCGGGCTCGTTTGCGCCCACTGCGAATCGCCGTACCCGACAGTTGCCCACCCCACCGCCTGGCCACCCTGGTGGCCGCCGGGCGGCGGCAACGGACCCAGCTGGAGGTACGGCCGGCCGACCCAGCAGTGCGCGAACAGCTCTGTCGGACCCTGGAGGTCAGCGCCGGGATCATCGCGGTTCCGGCCGAGGCGGCGGTCTGGCGGGTTCCGCTCGGGCTGGCCTCCCGGACCGCCTTCCCCGCCCGGATGGTGTTCCTGGAGACCCTGCGCGCCGGCCGAACCGGCGCGGCGGCGCGACGACGGATCCTCATCCAACCCGAGGACGACGTCGCGCACCTGCGGGACCCGCTGACCCGTACCGGCCAGGCCGTCGGTCTGGCACCGGCCCAGGTGGCGGTCACGCCATCCCTGGTCGATGCCGCCGCCCACGTCCTCAGCTCGCCTGATCTGCTGCTCTGTTCGCCACCGCAGGCCGAGGAGTTCGGGCTGCACTGGTGCACCCTGGCTGATCCCCGGCTCCAACGCGGCTACGACATCGCCGCCGGCGCACACCAGGACCTCGAACAGCTGCGTACTGCCCTGCACTCGGACATCGCCCGCTGCCTGGGCGCCCCGGCCGGCCCCCGGGAACCCTCCGGGGACCGGCTGCCGGACAAGCCGTCGACCGGGGAGCCAAGATGAGTGTCTCCGCCGTGCTGCGCAACGCGCGCGAACTCCTCGAGGAGGCGGGGCTGCACGGGGCTTTCCTCGTCCGCAACCTCGACACCGGCGACGAGATCGGCCTCGACGCGGATGTCCCCTTTCCGGCGGCATCGCTGGTGAAGGTACCGCTGGCGGTAGCTGTCCTGGAACGGGTGGCGCGCGGAGAGCTCAACCCGGCGACGCCGGTCGACATCGCACCCGGCCTGGTCACCACACCGGGCACCACCGGGCTGAGCCGGTTTCGCCACCCCGCCCGGATCGCCCTGGACGACCTGCTCTACCTGAGCATCGCCATCAGCGACGGGATCGCCGCCGACGCCCTGTTCGACCGCACCCCACCGGCCGCGGTCGCCGCCGAGCTGCGGCGACTCCGCATTGAGGGCATCGCCGTGCGACACCGGATCAGTGACCTCACCGACACGCCGCGGGAACGGCTCCGCCCCGATGAGGCGCACCTGGCTCAGGCTCTCGCCATCAGCGCCACGACCGCGGGGAGCGGCCACCCGGTCGCCCAACTCGACGTCACCCGCGCCAACGCCGGGTCGGCCCGGGCCTTCGTTGACCTGCTACACGCCCTCTGGCGGCCCACCGCGATCGGCGAGACCACCGCCGCCCGGGTGCGCGACCTGATGGCCGACACCGTGCTCCGGCATCGACTCGCACCCGATTTCACCTCCGACACCGCGCGCTGGTCCTCGAAGACCGGCACCCTGCTGCATCTACGACACGAGGTGGGGGTGGTGGACCACGCCGACGGGCAGTCGTACGCGGTCGCCGCGTTGACCGCCTCCCGCGTACCCGCCGTCGCGCAGCCGGGAAGCGAGGCGACCATGGCGCATGTCGCGCGGGTGCTGCACGGCTACCTGCGCACGGGCGCCCCGCCGTGGTGGGGTTAGGTTCCCAGCTGGGCGATGACCACCTTGGCGGCCTCGGCGATGAGAGCGTTGTCGAAGCTGGCGTCCGCCTCGTCCCGGCTGGAGAGCACGGCGAGGACGATCGGCGCGCGGTCCGGCGGCCAGATCACCGCGATGTCGTTGCGGGTGCCGTACCCGGCCGCTCCGGTCTTGTCCCCCACCACCCAACCGTCGGGGACGGCGGCGCGGATCAGCTCCCCACCGGTGGTGTTGCCCCGCAACCAGGCGTTGAGGAGGTCGCGGTCGGTGGGATCGAGGGCGTCGTCAACGGCATACTCCCGCAGGTCCTCGGTCAGGGCTCGGGCGGTGCTGGTGTCTCGCCGGTCGCCCGGGATCGCCTCGTTGAGTTCGGTCTCGTAGCGAGCCGCGTCGGTGACGTTGTCGCCGATCCCCTTCAGCTCCTGCTCGAACCGCTCTGGCCCACCGAGGTGCTCCAGCAGCAGGTTGCCGGCGGTGTTGTCGCTGTAGCGAACGGCGGCGTCGGCGATGGCTCGCAACGTCATGCCTTCGGCGACGTGTTGCTCCGTGATCGGCGAGTAATCCACCAGATCGTCCGCCGAGTACCGCACCACCTGGTCCAGTTCGGCGTCGGTGGTCGCGTCGAGGACCTCGGCGGCGGCCAGGGCCTTGAAGGTCGAGCCGTAGGCGAACCGCTGGTCGGCCTGGTAGCGGACCGTCCGACCGGTGCCGGTGTCGACCGCGTAGATTCCCAGCCGGGCGTCGAACCTCTCCTCCAGCTGCCGGAACTCGTGGCTCAGGTCTGCAGCGGCTGAGGTACCGACGGTCACCGCGCTGCCGGGCGACCGCTCCCCGGCCGGGTCCGCGGTGGCGCAGGCGGACAGCGGGATGAGTGCCGTCGCCCCGGCGAGAGCGGCGATCACCCGCCGTGTCGAGATCGTCATCGTGACTCCCTACTTGTCGTTGACCCGAACACGGAGAGTGCCGATCGGGCCGGACCCGACTTTGGCAGAGGGTTGGGGATAGCGTCGAAGACGGAACGGGTGACGTTCATGCTGATCCGGTATACGTGCCCGTGCCGTCCAACTCACGCCCACGGGTTGGGCCTCGGCGACCGGCGCCTTCAGTGCGGGTAACATCGACGTACCTCACGCCGAACCTGAGGGCCGGGCGACCGCGTAACCCCAGATCGGATCGGGAACTGCCATGGTCAACCACAACCTGCGGTAGCGGGTCACGTGGATGAGTGGGGGTCGTGCGTGAGACACTTGCCGTCCGATTTGTTTCTCGTTAACGGGTGATTGAGATCATCGCGCACTCACTGGTCGACACGACCGAGATGTACCTACGGACCATCCTCGAGCTCGAGGAGGAGGGTGTGCCGCCGCTGCGTGCCCGCATCGCCGAGCGGCTGCGCCAGAGCGGTCCCACGGTCAGCCAGACCGTCGCCCGGATGGAGCGGGACGGCCTGCTCACCGTTGAGGGCGACCGCCACCTCACGCTCACCGACACCGGCCGCGACGCGGCCGTCTCCGTGATGCGCAAACACCGACTGGCGGAGCTGCTGCTGGTCAACGTGATCGGCATGCCCTACGAGGAGGCCCACGAGGAGGCCTGCCGCTGGGAGCACGTCATGAGCGACGCTGTCGAGCAGCGGGTCTACGACCTGCTCAACCGGCCGACCCGCTCGCCGTACGGCAACCCGATTCCCGGGTTGGAGGCGCTGGGATCGGCGGACCCCTCCGCCACGGAGCCCGCCGAGGGGGAGCGCAACCTGGCGTTCCCCGGCCTCTCCGGCGCGGTCGTGGTCCGGCGCATCTGCGAGAGCCTACAAAGCAACGCGGACGTGCTGCGCCAGCTGCACGCCGCCGGGGTTGACCCGGGCGCCACGGTGACCGTCGCCCAGGAGCGGGACGGCGTCTCGGTCGACCGCTACGGCGACCGCGTCCGCCTCCCCCGCGAGGTGGCCTCCCGCGTTTTCGTCGCCGCCGGCTGACCGCCACTGCCGGGCAGCCACGCACCGCGCGCGTTGGGCCGGGATCCGCGGTACCCGCCGCCGACCCGGTCGCCTCCACCTGGTCGAGTGTTCAGTCCAGGTACGGGCAGTGGCGGCAGCCGCGACCGCAGCAGGTGCCCCGGCGGGCGAGGAAGCCGGCAGTAAGCACGAACAGACCGGTGGTCGGGTCGGGGTAGCCGGCCTCCCCGGCCGCCAGGGCAGTAGCGTGGGCGGCGCAGATCCGCTCGCGTTGCGGATCCTCGGGCGGCAACCGGGACGGGTGCGGCTCGGTCAACGGCCGGTTCGCCAACGGTTCTCGCTTCCCACCCACGCCGGGCAGTGTAGGACCCGCCTGTCGCGGCCCCACCCCGGCACCCGCCCCGGCAGGGCCGGTGGCTAGCCGAACCAGGCCGCGGCCTGCCCGTGTGCCTGGGCCCAGGCCAGTGGCGTGCCGTCGAGCGCGAGCACATTGTTGAACCCGGCACCGGATGGCTCGGGCAATCCGTCATAGAGCAGCGTTCGCGGAGACTCCGCGGCGATCCAGGTGCCGGGCAGCCCACGAACCACCTCGACGAAGGCGCGGCGTCGGTGCTCCGGCACCTGGTACAGCACCGTGGTGTGGAACACCACCAGGGTCGCCTCGGGTGGGGCCAGTGCGGCCACCGCCGGCAGATCGTCCACCAGGTCGCCGCGGACGAGCAGTGGCGGTTCGGCCGCGACCAGTTTCGCCGCCGCCCGCAGCCGCTCCCGCCGATGACCATGCTCCGGCCAGATGAGAGCGTCCAGCCACGCAAGGTCGTCCGGGTCGGTCACGTCCAACGGATTGAGGTCCAGTCCGGCCCGCCACACCACGGTGGGGAGCCGGCGCGGGGGCAGGGTACCGGTGAGCGCGCAGTCGAGGACAGGACGACCGGCACCCAGGAACTGGCGGTCGTAGCGGTACGCGTACCGGTCGGGGTAGAGACAGAGCCCCGCCGACGCGCCGACCTCCAACAGTGCCAGTGGTTGGGGTAGCGCGGCGAGCAGCGGCAGCAGGACGGCGCACCGCCCGGCCTCGTTCGTCTGGGTCGCCCTGCGCCGAATCTCCACCTCGATCGTCGGCCAGTTCGCCACGACGTAGGCGTGGAAGGCCGCGGGGTCCTCGACCGGGCCACCGAGCAGCCGCACCACACCGAAGAGCAGGTTCGGTTGCCGCTTGGGCGGCGGAAGCCGCTCGATCAACGCGAGCAGTTCGGTGGCACCGGATACCGCCAGCGCCAGGCGCTCGTACGCCGGTGACACACCACACGCTTCCCGGGTGGCGAAGGTGCGATAGGTATCGGCTGTCGTCACGTCCACAGGATCGCACCACAAAGGAGAGCCCGATGCCCCGCATCGACTACCGCCACGTGTGACCCCGGGCACCCTCACCCGAGGTCACACGTGGCGCGTACGTCAGCTACACCCGCTGGTGGAGCCGCAGCCCTCGCAGACGTAGCAGCTGCCGGCCGGGCGCATCTTCGTTCCGCAGGTGAAGCAGAGCGGCGCGTCGGCGGCCTTACCGATCACCGCCTCCAGCAGCTCGGTGCTCGACCCCACCGACGGCGCCGGCTGCACCGCCGCGACATCGGCCAACTCCTGCGCCGGCTGGGCGATCGGGCCGACCTTCGGCTCCTCCGGCCGGGTCTCCACCGGGGCGGAGGAGGCCATCGCGGTGAGGTCCGCCGTGTTCGCCTCCGCCTCCGCCTCGGCCGCGAGCTGGGCGGCCCGCTCCTTGGCGGTGAAGATGCCCAGCTCCGCGCGGCGCTCGTACGGCAGGAAGTCCAGCGCCAGGCGACGGAAGATGTAGTCCATCACCGAGGCCGCCATCCGCACGTCCGGATCGTCGGTCATACCGGCGGGCTCGAAGCGCATGTTGGTGAACTTGCTGACGTACGTCTCCAGCGGGACACCGTGCTGGAGACCGATGGAGATGGCCACCGAGAAGGCGTCCATCACGCCGGCCAGGGTCGAGCCCTGCTTTGACATCTTGAGGAAGACCTCGCCGAGGCCGTCATCCGGGTAGGAGGACGAGGTGAGGTAACCCTCCGCGCCGCCGACCGAGAAGGAGATCGTCTCCGACGGGCGCTTCTTCGGCAGCCGCTTCCGCACCGGCCGGTACTCGATGACCTTCTCCACGACCTTCTCGACCGCGGCCGGTGTCGCCTCCACCGGAGCGGGCGCGGTGGCCTTCTCCTTCTTCGCCACCGAGAGCGGCTGGCCGACCTTGCAGTTGTCGCGGTAGATCGCCAGCGCCTTGAGGCCGAGTCGCCAGCCCTCGAAATAGATCTTCTCGACGTCCTCGACGGTGGCCTGCTCCGGCATGTTGACCGTCTTGGAGATGGCGCCGGAGATAAACGGCTGGACGGCCGCCATCATCCGCACGTGGCCCATCGGGGCGATGGAGCGCTCGCCCATCGCGCAGTCGAAGACCGGGTAGTGCTCCGGCTTGAGCCCCGGGGCGTCCACCACGTGACCGTGCTCGGCGATGTGCTCGACGATCGCCTCGACCTGCTCCTCCTGGTAGCCGAGGCTGCGCAGGGCACGCGGCACGGTCTGGTTGACGATCTGCATCGAGCCGCCGCCGACCAGCTTCTTGAACTTGACCAACGCCAGGTCCGGCTCGACGCCGGTGGTGTCGCAGTCCATCATCAGGCCGATGGTGCCGGTGGGCGCCAGGACGCTGGCCTGCGAGTTACGCCAGCCGTTCCGGTCGCCGACCTTGTTGCCGAGGGTCCACTGCCGGGTCGCCTCCCGCTGCACCGCCGTGGCCACGGCACCGGTGGGCTTGATCTCGTCGTTCGCGGCGGCGTGCTTGCGCATGACCCGCTTGTGCGGTTCGGCGTTGCGGGCATAGCCGTCGTACGCGCCGACGATGCCGGCCAGCTCGGCGGAGCGCCGGTACGCGGTGCCGGTCATCAGCGAGGTGATCGCCGCGGCCAACGTACGACCCTGGTCCGAGCCGTACGGCAGTCCGGAGGCCATCAGCAACGCACCGAGGTTGGCGTACCCGATGCCGAGCTGCCGGTACGCCCGGGTGGTCTCACCGATCTTCTCGGTGGGGAAGTCGGCGAAGCAGATCGAGATGTCCATCGCGGTGATGACCAGCTCAACCGAGCGGACGAACTTCTCCACCTCGAAGCCGCCGTCGGCGCGGAGGAACCGCATCAGGTTGAGCGAGGCCAGGTTGCACGAGGAGTTGTCCAGGTGCAGGTACTCCGAGCAGGGGTTCGACGCGGTGATCCGCCCGGTCTCCGGGCAGGTGTGCCAGTCGTTGATGGTGTCGTCGTACTGGAGCCCCGGGTCGGCGCACTCCCAGGCCGCCTGCGAGATGGTCCGGAACAGCGGCTTCGCGTCGATCGTGTCGATCACCGTACCGTCGAGGCGGGCCCGCAGGTCGAAGGTGCCGCCGTCCTGCACCGCCGTCATGAACTCGTCGCTGACCCGGACCGAGTTGTTGGCGTTCTGGTACTGCACGCTGACGATGTCGGCGCCGCCCAGGTCCATGTCGAAGCCGGCGTCGCGCAGGGCGCGGACCTTGTCCTCCTCGCGCGCCTTCGTGACCACGAACTCTTCGATGTCCGGGTGGTCGACGTCGAGGATGACCATCTTGGCCGCCCGGCGGGTCGCACCGCCGGACTTGATGGTGCCCGCCGACGCGTCGGCACCCCGCATGAAGCTGACCGGGCCGGAGGCGGTGCCGCCGGAGGAGAGCAACTCCTTCGAGGAGCGGATCCGGGAGAGGTTGACTCCGGAGCCGGAGCCGCCCTTGAAGATCAGCCCCTCCTCCTTGTACCAGTCCAGGATGGAGTCCATCGAGTCGTCAACGGCGAGGATGAAGCACGCGCTGACCTGCTGCGGCGAGGAGGTGCCGACGTTGAACCAGACCGGCGAGTTGAAGCTGAACACCTGGTGCAGCAGCATCCAGGTCAGCTCGTGGGCGAAGATCTCGGCGTCGGCCGGGGTGGCGAAGTAGCCGTACTCCTCACCGGCGGTGCGGTAGGTGGCCACCACCCGATCGATCAGCTGCCGAAGCGACCACTCCCGCTCCGGGGTCCCCACCGCACCCCGGAAGTACTTCGTGGTCACGATGTTGGCCGCGTTGACGCTCCACTCCTGTGGGAACTCCACGCCGCGCTGCTCGAAGTTGATCGAGCCGTCCCGCCAGTTCGTCATCACGACGTCCCGACGCTCCCAGGTCACCTCGTCGTACGGGTGGATCCCCTCGGTGGTCCACACCCGCTCGACCTTCAGACCCGTTGCCGCCTTGCTCCGTGACTTGCTCGTTGTCACACCGTCCCCCGGCATCTCATCGCCCCTCGTCCGCGCCCCACGCGCGGCCCTACCGTCAAACCAGTCCGCGCCCCACGCGCGGCCCTACCGTCAAACCAATCCGCGTCGCACCCGCGGCCCGCTCTGGTGCGGCCGGCTGCCCCGACCGGCCGCCTCAGCCTCCCTCGCGGACCTGCGCCCCGGTCCGCAGCGTCTCGATCTCCCGCTCGAAGTCGGCGAGCGACTCGAACGATCGGTAGACGCTGGCGAACCGGAGGTACGCCACCTCGTCCAGGTCTCGCAGCGGCCCCAGGATGGCCAGCCCGACCTCATGGCTGGGAAGCTCGGCAGCGCCCTTGGCCCGCACGGTCTCCTCGACCTTCTGCGCCAGCAGGGCAATGGAGTCGTCGTCAACCGGACGGCCCTGGCACGCCTTTCGCACCCCGCCAATGATCTTCGTGCGGCTGAAGGGCTCGGTGACCCCGCTGCGTTTGACGACCGCGAGGATCGCCTCCTCCACCGTGGTGAACCGCTTGCCGCACTCCGGGCAGGAGCGCCGGCGCCGGATCAGCTGACCGTCGTCGGCTTCCCGCGAGTCGACGACTCGGGAGTCGGGGTGCCGGCAGTACGGACACCGCATGGAGCCCGACCTCCTTCATCGACCGTGGGGCCGAACCGGGCCGCACCCGGACACACGTCACCACGGCGCAGCCGCCCTTCCGACGGTCTTCGCTGTGCTGGCGGATGAAGTGCGGTCCGTAGTCGAACCCAACCTATAGGCAACTAGCGCCCAATGACTACTACATCTAGGGGTTGACCGTATGTCGCCCGGGAACTGAGGTCAAGTTGACGAGCCTGTCCGGCGCGTCACCAAGCGACCTGGATCACGCCGCCCGCGCAACCCGCACAGCCAGCACCAACGGCACCGAGAATTCCAACCCTCGGCACCCCCGGATCGCTACGGGTCATTCACGACCAATCACCCTCGCGAACCCAAAATTAGAACACAAGTACGACCCGTCGTACTATTTACCAGAACAGAAGTGCGACCCAGGCGAGAAGTACCCTCGACACGCCGACCAAGGTCGTACAGATGTTTGAAGAAGGCTGATCTCGCCTATACGGTCAGGTACGACCGGCTCGCAACCGGCTCCCGCCGCGAGCCAACACCACGAGCGACGGGGCACCCAAGCGCCGACCAGGGAGGACGGACGTGACCGAGGACCGGACCAACCGGCCGAAGAGCCCGCAGCAGATTACCGAGGCGGGCACGGCGAGCACCCGCCGTCGACGTGCCGCGCGGGGCCGCACCGGCTCGCCCGCGGTGCGTCCGGTCACCCCCGTCGTCAGCGCATTCCCCGAACCGGCAACCGTTGATCTTACCGCCCGGCAGCGGCGGATCCTGGAGTTCATTCGCACCTGGGTCGAGCGACACGGCTACCCGCCAAGCGTGCGCGAGATCGGCGAGGCGGTCGGTCTGGTGTCGCCGTCCAGCGTTGCCTATCAGCTCAAGGAGCTGGAGAAGAAGGGCTTTCTCCGCCGCGACCCGAACCGGCCACGCGCGGTTGACGTCCGGCCGCCCGGGGACGCCCTCGACGACGAGGCGGCGCTCGCGCAGCGGCCGGTCCCGGCCTATGTGCCGATGCTGGGCCGGATCGCCGCCGGCGGTCCGATCCTCGCCGAACAGGCCATCGAAGACATCTTCCCGCTCCCCCGCGAGTTGGTCGGCGAGGGGGAGGTCTTCATGCTCCAGGTCAAGGGCGACTCAATGCTGGACGCGGCGATCTGCGACGGCGACTGGGTAGTCGTCCGACAACAACCCACCGCCGACTCCGGCGACATCGTGGCTGCCATGCTCGATGGCGAGGCCACGGTGAAGACCTACCGGCGACGGGACGGACACGTCTGGCTGATGCCGCAGAACCCGGCCTTCGACCCGATCCCGGGCGACGACGCCACCATCATGGGCCGGGTCGTCACGGTGCTCCGCCGCATCTGACCAACAGCGGCCGCCGTAGCGGCCGGACCAGCAACAGCGGCCGTAGCGGCGGCCGGCTCAGTAGCGGCCGCCGTATTGGTCCCGCCCCCCGCCCGGCTCCGGGCCGGGTCGGGTCGGGCCGGAGCCGGACTCACGGCGCTGCGCATCGCGCCCAGCCGCCCCACCGCCGTCGCGGCGCGGCGGCTGGGCACGACCACCACCGCCGCGCCCACCACCGGCACCCCCGCCGTACACCCCACCGCCGCGAGTCCCACCGGCCGCCCGACCACCGCCGGCGCCCTGACCGCTGCCCGCAGCGGGACGAGACCCACCAGCGCCAGCGACGGGCCGCCGGCCATAGACGCCGGCAGCGGGACGACCGCCCTCCGGCGGATGCCCACCGCCATACCCGCCCTTGTCGGCGGGAGCGGCCGCCCGACCCGGATCCCGGCGCGCCCCGGCGACCGGCGCACCGCCGTACACAGCGCCGCGGGACCGGTCGGTGGGGTCACGGGAAGCGTTGTCGTCGGCCGGCCCGTCGGCGCCCTTCGGCTTCGCCGGTCGCCGCCGGGCCCGAATGACGCCGGTGACGCCCGCCCCAACCAGCCCCACACCGATCAGGCCCACGGCACCGACCACCAGGTACGCCTTCTCCTGCAGGGTGAGGCGGGCGAACCAGGAGGCCGTTGGCTCCTCCGATCCGTCGGCGTTCGCCCCTGGGTCTGGCTCCGTCTTCGCCGCCGGCGCGTACGACAGGATGTCTATCGGCTCGCCGTCGTCGAGCTGGCCGGCGTCGGAAACGGTCAGCAAGGTCGTGCCGTCCGGGGTGTAGGTAATTGCCTCGCCGAACGGATCCGCGAGCGGAGTCACCCGCGGCTCCGTCGTCGTCAGCGCCGTCACCAGGTCACCGTCGGTGACGTCGTACTCGAAGGCGTCCGCGTAGGTGCGCAGCACCACCCGCGTGCCATCCGGGGAACGGGCGGCCCCGGTGATCGCCGTGCGCCCGAGCGCCCCGAGCGCGTTCTCGGTCTCGGTCGCCGGCAGCTCCACCTCGCCGAGCTTCTTCATCTTCCCCGGTTCGGTGTCGCCGCTGGGTAGTTCCCCATCAACGGTGAAGATCTCGGCGTTGCCGGAGGCGACCTTGGTGATGATCACCGGGACGCCGTCATCGTCGATGACCAGGGCCTCGGCATCCCGCGGCTCGTTGTCCGGGTAGGCGAGGCGATGCAGCGTCAGCCTCTCGTCACCGCTGACCGGCATGCTCCACACCGCCACCCGCTCCCGGCGGTTGCTGCTGGTCACGTTGTCGCCGGTGTCGGCGACCCAGAGGGTCTCTCCGTCTGGCGACAACGCCAGGTCCTCGGTGTCCAGGGGACCGCCGACCGAGTAGCGAACCGGGTCCCCGGCGATCTCGCAGTCGGCGTCCAGGAAGAAGACCCGCTTGCGGCTCTCCACGTCGGTGCTGTCGTTGATCACGATGTAACCGGTCTCGGTAGCCACCAACCCGGACAGCTCCCGCAGCCGATCGTCAGTGACGGTGCAACGCTTCTGCCCCTCCGCCGCAGCCGGCGACGGCACCATGACCAGGATTACGGCGATGGCTACCGCGGCTGCCCCCAGCAAGCTGAGGGCAGCCGTGGTCAGGGTGTGAAAGCGACGCATCCACCCAGTGTCGCACGGCAGCGGATCATCGCCGCCCGCACCGAACGGCTACGAAGGCACCCCGGAGCCCACCGCCGCCGGCTCCGGCGCGGTCACCTCGGTCGCCTGGAAGGGCGCCAACTCGGCGGCGAGCGCCGCATCGACCCGGGCCTGCAGCAGGGTGCCCTCGGGCAGGTGTGCCGTGCTGAGCACCTCGCCCTGCTGGTGCGCCCGGGCGACCAGGTCACCCCGTTCGTACGGCAGGACCGCGCGGACCTCCACGGCCGGGTGGGGTAGCTGGGCCTCGACCGCCCGGCGCAGGTCAGCAATGCCGTAGCCGGAATGCGCGGAGACGAAGATCGCCTCCGGCCAGAGCCGCTTGAGCCGGAGCAGGGTCTCCGCGTCGGCGGCGTCGGTCTTGTTGACGACCAGCAGCTCCGGCAACCGGTCGGCGCCCACCTCGGCGAGAACGGCACGGACGGCACGAACCTGCTCTTCCGGGTCCGGATGGGTGCCATCAACGACATGCACCACCAGGTCGGCCTCCGCCACCTCCTCAAGGGTGGAGCGGAACGCCTCGACGATCTGGTGCGGCAGATGCCGCACGAAGCCCACCGTGTCGGAGAAGGTGTAGTGCCGCCCTTCCGCGGTGGTCGCCTTCCGGATCGTCGGGTCCAGCGTGGCGAAGAGGGCGTTCTCCACCAGCACCCCGGCCCCGGTCAGCTGGTTCAGCAGACTGGACTTGCCGGCGTTCGTGTAGCCCGCGATGGCCACCGCCGGCACTGCATTGCGGTAGCGACGGGCGCGCTTGGTCTGGCGCATCGTGCGCATGGCTTTGATCTCCCGGCGCAGCCGGGCGATGCGGTGTCGGATCCGCCGTCGGTCGGTCTCCAACTTGGTTTCACCCGGGCCACGCAGGCCCACGCCGCCGCCGGCACCACCGCCGCGGCCGGATCCACCGCTCTGCCGGGAGAGGGTCTCACCCCAACCCCGCAGCCGGGGTAGCAGGTATTCCAGCTGGGCCAACTCGACCTGCGCCTTACCCTCCCGGCTCTTCGCGTGCTGGGCGAAGATATCCAGGATCAGGGCGGTGCGGTCAACGACCTTCACCTTGGTGCGCTGCTCCAGGTTGCGCAGCTGGGACGGGGAGAGCTCCCCGTCACAAATCACCGTGTCGGCGCCGCTGGAGCGCACGGACGCACCCAGGTCATCCACCTTGCCGCGGCCGACGTAGGTGGCCGGGTCGGGCCGTTGCCGGCGCTGGATCAGCCCCTCAAGCACCTGCGAGCCGGCCGTCTCGGCCAGCGCCGCCAGTTCCGCGAGGGAATTCTCGGCGTCCTGCTGCGATCCCTCGGTCCACACCCCGACCAGGACGACCCGCTCCAGTCGGAGCTGGCGGTACTCGACCTCGGTGATGTCGGTCAGCTCGGTGGAGAGGCCCGGGACCCGCCGCAGCGCCTGCCGCTCCGACAGCTCGAACTCACCGGTGGTGGCGTCGAACTCGTCGCCCTCGTCGGGAAGGAAGGTCTCCTGCTCTCGCAAACCGCGCCTCCTGTCTGTCTGCGGTCGGCTGGCTGTTTGCCCGCCGTGCTGCCGGGAAATGTGCGGCCGGCTCCCAGCAATCCTGACATGTGACAACGCCACCCGCATCGGCAATATGCCCGGGGCTACCCGCTGGTAACGGGGCCGGATGCGGTACCGCTACCGGGGGCGAGTAGAAATGCGGGGCGAGCCGTTCAGCATCATCGGAAGGAACTGCGTGGCCACCACCCGACTGCCGAGTGCCGGATTCTCGATCACGGTCCGGATCGCAGTAACCGCGGATGCCTCCTCCATCGGGCGGTTGACCACCACGGTCGGCGAGGCCGGGGCGATCGTCACCGCGCTCGACGTGGTCGACTCCGACCACACCCACGTCACCGTCGACCTGACCTGCGACACCGCCGACGCCAGCCACGCCGACCAGGTGGTTGACGCGCTCACCGCGCTCGACGGGGTGGACGTGCGCAAGGTATCGGACCGCACGTTCCTGCTGCACCTCGGCGGCAAGATCGAGGTCAGCTCGAAGGTCGCGCTGCGCACCCGAGACGAGCTGTCCCGGGCGTACACCCCCGGGGTGGCCCGGGTCTGCCAGGCCATCGCGGAGAACCCGGCGGACGCGCGGCGCCTGACCATCAAACGCAACACGGTGGCGGTGGTCAGCGACGGCTCGGCTGTGCTCGGCCTGGGCAACCTGGGGCCGGCAGCGTCGCTGCCGGTGATGGAGGGCAAGGCGGCGCTGTTCAAGCGCTTCGGCGGGGTGGACGCCTGGCCCGTGGTGCTCGACACCCAGGACACCGATGAGATCGTGTCGATCGTCAAGGCGATCGCACCCGCGTACGGCGGCATCAACCTGGAGGACATCGCCGCGCCGCGCTGCTTCGAGATCGAGGCACAGCTGCGCGCGGCGCTGGACATCCCGGTCTTCCACGACGACCAGCACGGCACGGCGATCTGTGTGCTGGCCGCGCTGACCAACGCGCTCCGCGTTGTCGGTAAGGAACTGGCGCAGGTACGGGTGGTGGTCTCCGGCGCGGGCGCCGCCGGCACCGCGATCATGAAACTGCTGCTGCGCCAGGGTGTGGGCGACATCATCGCGTACGACCGGCAGGGTGCGCTGCACCGTGGGATGACCGGGCTGAACCCGGCCTGGCAGTGGCTGGCCGAGCACACGAACCGGGAGAACTACGCCGGTGATCTGGCCGGGGCGGTACGGGACGCGGACGTCTTCATCGGCGTGAGCGCCCCCAACCTGCTCACGGGAGACGACATCGCCGCCATGGCCAAGGACGCGATCGTGTTCGCCCTGGCGAACCCGGACCCGGAGGTTGACCCGCGCGAGGCGCGCAAGCACGCCGCGGTGGTCGCCACCGGCCGCTCCGACCAGCCTAACCAGATCAACAACGTGCTGGCCTTCCCGGGCGTGTTCCGGGGGATGCTGGACGCGCACGCGGAGGGCTTCACGGAGGAGATGGCGATCGCCGCGGCCCAGGCCATCGCTGACGTCGTCGGCGAGGATAAGATCAACCCGACGGTTATCGTCCCCAGCGTCTTCGACTCCCGGGTGGCCCCGGCCGTCGCCGCGGCCGTCCGCGCCGCCGCGCAGAACCCGGCGACCACCCCGCCGCCCGCCGCCGACCCCGGCCCGGCTGACCTTCCCGAGATCGCCGCCAACGCCAGCGCCACCCCCTAGGCCACCACAACCCACCGCACCGGATCACCTCGAGGAACAGGTGATCCGGGCGTAGTTTGGGCCGCACCACAGCTGGTAATCGCCGCTCGGCGGTCCTCGGCAACCGCGGATGGTGGGATACCAAGCGATGACCAGCACACTGTGGCGACGCCTGCTGGCTGAGTTCACCGGCACCGCCCTGCTGGTCACCGCCGTGGTCAGCTCCGCAATCATGGCCACCACCCTCGCCCCCGACCAGGTCGGCCTTCAGCTGCTGGCTAACTCGATCACCACCGCCTTCACCCTCGGCACGCTGATTTTGATCTTCGGGCCGGTCTCCGGGGCCCACTTCAACCCGGTCGTCTCCGCCGCGGACTGGTTCCTCGGGCGGCGCGCCGGCACCGGTCTGACCGCCGGCCTCCTGGGTGCCTACGGAGCGGCCCAGATCCTCGGCGGGGTCGCCGGTGCGGTGCTGGCGCACCTGATGTTCGACCTCGCCGCGATCGACTTCGCCGGCAAGGAGCGGGCCGGCTGGCATCTCTGGGTCGGTGAGGTTGTCGCCACCTCCGGGCTCGTCCTACTGATCTTCGCCCTGGCCCGGTCCGGGCGTGCGTCGGTCGCCCCGGCCGCCGTCGGCGCCTACATCGGGGCCGCGTCCTGGTTTACCTCGTCCACCTCCTTCGCCAATCCCGCGGTCACCATCGGCCGCGCGTTCTCCGACACCTTCGCCGGCATCGCCCCCACCTCGGTACCCGGTTTCATCCTGGCCCAGTTGGCCGGACTCGCCGTCGGCGTCGGCCTGCTCACCACCCTCTACCCCGACGCCGGTGTCGCCGCCGACCAGATCGTCGTCCCCGTGGAGCCGGCAGTGACGGGAACCCGGGGGCCTCCGACCCGTCGAGCGGACCGCCGTCGCTCCCCGGTCACACCACCCCCGAGCTCGCAGGTCACACCACCCCCGAGCTCGCACCAGATCGATGAGGAGCACCTCGGGGTCGACAAACCCTCGGTGCTGTTCGTCTGCGTCCACGACGCCGGCGGCTCGCAGCTGGCCGCCGGTTGGCTACGCCAGTTCGCTGGCGACACCGTCGAGGTCCGCTCCGCCGGCTCCGCCCCCGCCCGCCAGGTCGACCCCGCCGTCGCGGTGGCCATGTGGGAGGTCGGCATCGACATCACCGGTCAGGTGCCGACGCTTCTGCGGCGCGCGACCGCGGCGGCCGCTGACGTCATCATCACCATCGGGTGCCGCAGTGACTTTCCCGGCCTTCCCGCCGGACGCCACGAGAACTGGGATCTCGACGACCCCACCGGCCTCGGCGTCGAGGCGATCCGCCCGATCCGCGACGAGATCCGGAACCGAGTAGAGCAACTACTCGCGGAGCTGCGGCGCACGAGATGACACCCATGTCGTGCGCCGCGAGAAGCGCCAGCCCGCCGGGCACCGCGGCCGATGCGCCAGCCACCCGGGCCGCCGCATCTCGACCGCCACCGCGGATCAGCCAAGCGCCGCCGTTGCTGCCACCGGGGTGCGCAGCAGGCCGTACGCCGACCGGTAGCTGCGCTGACCGATCGCCGGCAGCAGAAGGTTCCGCAACCACGCAGGTTTGGTGACGGCCCGGGAGAGCTGGTCGGTCGCGGTCTGCACATGGGTTACCCGCCCACGCCGAAGCCGTTCCCACTCCCCACCGACCGTTTCCCAGTCCCGGCTGCCGAGGAGTTCGGCCAGCACCAGCGCATCCTCTGCGGCAAGCGAGGCACCCTGCGCCCAGACCGGCGCCGTGGCGTGCGCGGCATCGCCGATCAGGACAACCCGGCCCTGATGCCACCGCGGGATGCGCACCTCCTCGATCGGGGAGTGGTACATCGACTCCGGGCGGACGAGGGCCTCGGCGATCGCGGTCTGTACCGATTCGGGGAACCCGGCGAAGGTCGCCGACAGCCAGGCGGGGTCGGACCCGATCGGGCCGCCCCTGGTCGCGGAGGCAAAGCCATACACCTCGCCGGCTCCGGCCGGAAGCAGCAGGACCGTGCCGCTGTCGCCGGACCACGCCGTCCAGCAGGCGATGCCGGGGTTGGGTGCCATGAACCGCCAGCTCGCCGCGGACAGCAGCGCCGCTTCGAGCCGGGCGTCGCCGAACAGGGACGTGCGAACCGCCGAGTGCACTCCGTCGGCCCCGACCACGAACCCGTATCGGTCGGTGCTGCCATCGGAGAGTGTCACATCGACGCCACCGGCTGTCGCGCGGACCCTGCTCACCGCCACCCCGCGCCGCACCGAACCCGAGGGCAGGTCTCGTTCCAGTAGTTCGAGAAGGTCCCGACGACGCGCGCACCGGGGCTGGTGCGCCACGCCCCAGAACTCGTCCTCGGCAACGGAGAAGAGTAGCCGCCCCCGCTGGGTGCGGTACTCGCGTCTCGACACCGGCACGCCGATGGCACGCAAGCCGTCGGCCACGCCGAGTGCCGCGAACGCCCGCACGCCATTGCCGGGAATATTGATCGCCAGCCCCGCCTCCGTCAGGGCGGGCCGCTGCTCCACTGCCGTCGCGGGGATACCGTGACGCCGCAACGCCCGAACCATCGACAAACCTGCGATCCCGGCACCAGCCACCAAGACTCCGTCGTTCATCTTGGAAAGCTTAGATGCCGGCCTCGTCGGCACGCCGCCGGTCCGGCACCACGGTGGAGCTTCGACGGCCGCCCGCCGTCGAGCAGGTAGCGGGTCAGGCCAGCGCCGCGATCGTCACCTCACCGCTCGCCACCAGTACGGCGGGCCCCGCCAACCAGCAGCCCTGGGCGGTCTGGGTCACCACCAGACGACCACCGGGCACGTCCACGGCGACCACGCCGGTGTCCCGGCCCGCGTCCCGTAGGACGACCGCGGCCACCGCACACGCACCGGTACCGCAGGAACGTGTCTCCGCGCTACCCCGCTCGTAGACCCGCATCCGAACGTAGCCATCGAGGCCGTCCGTCGGGCCCTCGGAGCTGATGAACTCGACATTGACCCCCGCCGGGAAGATAGCCGGGTCGAACTCCGGGGCCCGGGTCAGGTCGAGAGCCGCCAGCTCCAGCCCGGCCGGCACCGGGCAGACCAGGTGCGGGTTACCGACATCAACCGCCGTGCCGGCCAGGGCCAGCCCGCCGAGCACCGCGAACGAGGTGTCGGCCAACCGGGGCCGCCGCATCTCGACCGCCAGCTCCTCCCCCGCAACCCGCGCCCGCACGAGACCGGCGCGGGTGGCTACCGGCAGTGCCGCCTCGGACGGCACCGCCAGCCCGTTTTCCAGCAGGTAGCGCACGAAGACTCGGGCGCCGTTGCCACACATCTCGGCCACGGAGCCATCGGAGTTCCAGTAGTCCATGAACCATTCGGCCGCACCGGCGAGGGCCGCTCCGTCGGGGTGCCGCGCGGCGCGGACCACCCGCAGCACGCCGTCCCCTCCGATCCCCTGCCGTCGATCGCACAGGGCCGCGACCAGGTCCGGGGTCAGCTCGAGGGTGCCGTCGGGATCGGGCAGGATCACGAAGTCGTTGCCGGTGCCATGCCCCTTGGTGAACTCCACGACCCCATCATCGCGCAGCGGGCCGGACAACTCGCAGCGCCTCTGCCACCAGCCCGGCTCCGGCCGAGTCGAGCCAGGTGATCCGCGGATCCCGGCGGAACCAGGACCGCTGGCGCCGGACAAACCGGCGGGTGGCGCGGATCGTCTCCTGGTACGCCTCGGACTCGGTCAGCTCTCCGGCCAGGAACCGCAGGACCTGCTGGTAGCCGAGGGCACGGCTGGCCGTACGGCCCGCGGCCAACCCCTGGTCGGCCAGCACCCGGGTCTCGGCCACCAGGCCGTCGGCCCACATCCGGTCCACCCGTAGCGCGACCCGCTCGTCGAGCTGAGCGGTGTCCAGGTCAACGCCGATCTGCACCGACCGGTAGTACGGGCGGGGGTCGGGCAGCGCGGCGGCGAAGGGCGCACCGGTCAGCTCGATCACCTCCAACGCCCGGACGATCCGCCGGCCGTTGCCCGGCAGAATGTTCGCCGCCGCGTTCGGGTCGACCGCGCGCAGTCGCTCGTGCAGGACAGCCGGGCCGGCCTGCGCCAGCTCCGCCTCCAACCGTTGCCGGAGCACCGGATCCGTGCCGGGGAACTCGAAGCGTTCCAGCACGGCGCGGAGGTAGAGGCCCGAGCCGCCGACCAGCAGCGGCACCCGCCCCCGGGCCAGGATGTCGTCCACCGCCGCGCGAGCGAGCCGCTGGTACTCGGCGACGCTGGCCGGCTCGGTGACCGGCCAGATGTCCAGCAGGTGGTGCGGCACCCCGGCACGTTCGCCGATGGTCAGTTTGGCGGTGCCGATATCCATGCCCCGGTAGAGCTGCATCGAGTCGGCGTTGACGACCTCACCGTCGAGCTCGTGCGCGAGGGCGATACTCAACGCCGACTTACCGGCCGCGGTCGGACCGACCACACCCACCACCGTGCCGGCCACCAGCGGCGCATCGCCCGCCGGCACCGCGCCCGCTGCCAGGTCAGCATCATCAACCTCGCCGGCGGCCGCCGCCCGGCGAGCGTCGTCAGCCGCGTCGGCGGCGCGCGCCGGGCCGCTCCTGTCGGCGCTCACCGGGCCGCTCCTGTCGGCGCCCACGAGGCGACGAAATAGGTCACCCCGTAGGGTGCCGCGGCGTAGGCCAGCTCACCGTGCCAGGGGCCTCCGGCCGCCCGGACCGCACCGGCCAGGACCTGCCAGGGGGCACGGCCGGCGGCCTTCAGCCCCGCCGACAGCTCCGCGTCCAACGCACCGAGGGCACGGGTGTCCGCGCCGCCCAGGGCCCGCGCCACCGCCTGGTCGTACGGCTCGGCGCGTGGATCGTCGTAGCCGGGTGACCACTCCACCCGGCAGGCCGACCCATCACCCAGGACGAGCAGCCCGAGCCGACCGGACGTACCGCCGTCGGGTGCGTTTTCGATCACCGAACCGCGCAGATCCGGGTCGAGCGGGCCCACATCGAACAGGTCCTGGTGGAGCAGGCCCGCCCCGAGGGCGGCACAACGGTCGGCGGGCTCGTCGGCGGCGACCGCCACCGCGGACCGGGGCAGCGTGGTACCAGCGCGACCGAGTAGCCACGCCCCGATGGTCAGACTCAGCGGCAGCCGCGCCGGCCCGAGGGCGGCCGCATCAGTGCGGTCCGCGGTGTCGGTCGGCGACAGCGGCACCCGCCGGTCGATCCCGTACCGATGGAACGCGCCGTGTTCCGCGGCATCGAAGGTCTCGGTCGCCGGCCCACACCCGATCATCACGATCCGGTCCGGCTCGGCGGCGAGCAGCCGGGCCACGACCCCGTCGCAGGCGGTACGCAGCTCGTCCAACTCGGCGGAGGCGGCACCCGCCACCTCGGGAACGAGCAGCGGCGGATGCGGGCAGACGGCGGCGGCGACCAGGGGCACGAGGGTCACGGTAGCGGCTGGTCCGAACGCACCGCCGCGCGCCTTCCCGCGGCCGGGCACCCCGGATTCCGGATACTGACAAGTACACCCAAACGGAGGTTCCGACACTCGCCCCATCCGGGCCCATCGGGGCGCTAGGACACCGTATGGTCACGGTCGGCGATAGGCGCTCGACGGAGGCGGGGGCACACCTGTGACAATGCCGTGGAGAACGTTGGGCTGCGCCGTGGCGGCGCTCGCGGGAATGACCCGTGACGCCGGGAGAACGAGGATGGGCACATGAGCGACTGGACTGCCTTCGGACGGGTGGACGCAGACGGCACCGTCTACGTGAAAACCGCCGAGGGCGAGCGGGTGGTCGGTTCCTGGCAGGCGGGTGCACCGGAGGAGGGGCTGGCGCACTTCGCCCGCCGGTTCGCCGATCTGATCACCGAGGTGGAGCTGGCCGAGGCGAGACTCAACTCGGGCGCCGCTGATGCGAACCACTCGCTCAGCACGATCCGCCGGCTGCGCGCCTCGCTGGCCCAGGCGCACGTCGTCGGCGACATCGACGGCCTCGCCAACCGGCTGGATCGGCTCGCCACCCTCGCGGAGGAGAAGGCCACCGAGGCTCGGGCCGCCCGCGACGCCGCCCGGAGCGAGGCTCTCGCCCGCAAGACCACACTGGTGGAGGAGGCCGAGAAGCTGGCCGCCGAGTCGACCGGCTGGAAGACCGCCGGCGACCGGTTCAAGGAGATCCTCGGGGAGTGGAAGTCGATCCGTGGGGTGGACCGGAAGACCGACGGTGAGCTGTGGAAACGGTTCGCGGCGGCCCGGGATGGCTTCACCCGCCGCCGGGGCGCCCACTTCGCCTCACTGGACGCGCAGCGGAAGCAGGCTCAGGCGATCAAGGAGGAGCTGGTCGTCGAGGCCGAGAAGCTCCAGGATTCGACCGAGTGGGCCCACACCGCCAGCCAGCTCAAGGAGCTGATGAACCAGTGGCGCGTCGCGCCCCGCGCATCGAAGGAGGCCGAGCAGCGGCTCTGGGAGAAGTTCCGGGCCGCGCAGGACGGTTTCTTCACCCGGCGCAGCGAGGTCTTCTCCGCCCGGGACAACGAGCAGCGCGCCAACCTCGAGCGCAAGCAGGCGCTCCTGGCGGAGGCCGAGGCACTGGATGTCGACGGCGACCCGAAGGGCACGCAGGCGAAGCTCCGGGAGATCCAGGCGCAGTGGCACGAGGCCGGACGGGTGCCCCGGGAGGCGGCGGGGGGCCTGGAGCGTCGACTGCGCGCGGTCGACGACAAGGTTCGCGAGGTGATGGACTCCGCGTGGCGGCGCACCGCTCCGCAGGACAACCCGCTGCTCGCGCAGATGCGGGCGCAGGTCGCCGAGGCCGAGGAGCGGCTGGCGCGGGCCAAGGCCGCCGGGGACGCCCGGCGGGTCCGCGACGCCGAGCAGGCCCTCAGCTCCAAGCGTCAGTTCCTCAGCCTGGCCGAGCAGTCCAGCTGAGCCGTTAGCAGGCCGCCCTGGGGCCCCGGTTCCTCGTGAACCGGGGCCCCAGGCGTGTTCAGCCCCGGGTGACGGGAGCTGCGGGGGTCAACCCCGCAGCTCCCGTCCCCGGTGTCAGCAGGAGCAGGCCGACGAGGCCGCGGGCGGCATCGGCGGCGGAGCGCCGACGGTGGGCAGCCCGAGCGACACCCCGGCGGTACGGGGTCGGTGCCCCGCCTCGGCCGCGTCGCCGGCCCGGGTACGCCGGTGCGCGAGCGGCTCACCGTCGGCGTTGAGGTGGTGTGGGGCGGCGTAGGTGACCACGGTCTGCACGATGTCGCCGGGGCGGATCTCCCCGGTGAGGCTGCCGGCGTCGAAGTGCACCAGTCGGCCGTCGCGGGCCCGCCCGGAGAGCCGGCCGGTGCGCTCGTCCTTGCGCCCCTCACCGACGGCCACCAGCACCTCGACGGTCTTCCCCAGCAGCCGCCGGTTCTCCGCCCAGGTGATCTCCTCGACGCATTCGATCAGCCGCTCGTAGCGCTCCTGCACCACCGCTTTGGGCAGCTGGTCGGCCATCGTCGCGGCGGGGGTGCCGGGGCGCTTGGAGTACTGGAAGGTGAAGGCCGAGGAGAACCGGGCCGCCCGGACCACGTCGAGGGTGCGTTCGAAGTCGGCCTCAGTCTCGCCGGGGAAGCCGACGATGATGTCCGTGGTGATCGCCGCGTCCGGCATCGCCGCCCGCACCTTCTCGATGATGCCCAGGTAGCGCTCCGACCGGTACGAGCGGCGCATGGCTCGCAACACGTCGTCGGAGCCAGACTGCAGCGGCATGTGCAGCGAGGGGCAGACGTTCGGCGTCTCGGCCATCGCGGCGATCACGTCGTCGGTGAAGTCCTTCGGGTGCGGGCTGGTGAACCGCACCCGCTCCAGCCCGTCGATGTCGCCGCAGGCGCGCAGCAGCTTGCCGAAGGCGTACCGGTCGCCGAACTCGATGCCGTAGGAGTTGACGTTCTGCCCGAGCAGGGTCACCTCCAACACGCCCTCGTCGACCAGGGCGCGTACCTCGGAGAGGATGTCGCCGGGGCGACGGTCCTTCTCCTTGCCGCGCAGCGCCGGCACGATGCAGAACGTGCAGGTGTTGTTACAGCCAACCGAGATCGACACCCAACCGGCGTAGGTTGACTCCCGACGGGTCGGCAGGGTGCTCGGGAAGACCTCGAGGGACTCGAGGATCTCCACCTCGGCGGCGGCGTTGTGCCGGGCCCGCTCCAGCAGCACTGGCAACGACCCGATGTTGTGCGTGCCGAAGACCACGTCCACCCAGGGCGCCCGGCGGACGATCTCGCTGCGGTCCTTCTGCGCCAGGCAGCCGCCCACCGCGATCTGCATCTCCGGGTGCTGGCTCTTGCGGGGACGCAGCTGACCGAGGTTGCCGTAGAGCCGGTTGTCGGCGTTCTCCCGCACGGCGCAGGTGTTGAAGACGACCACGTCCGGGGTGTCGTCGGCGGCCCCGGCCCGCAGGTAGCCGGCCTGCTCGAGGAGGCCGGAGATGCGCTCGGAGTCGTGCACGTTCATCTGGCAGCCGTAGGTGCGCACCTGGTAGGTGCGGGGGCTGCTCGCCGCTGCGGTAGTCATGACCTCGACAGCCTATCCGGGCCCCCGGATGGACCGGAGTCGAGCTACCGCCTCACAGATCGGACAGAATCCCGGCTACCTGTTCGAGGACCGCCATGCTGGTGTCGAAGGGCGCCTGCCCGGGAAACGGCACCACCAGGTCCGTGATCCCGATCTGGCGGTACGTGTCCACGGTCTCGCGGAACACCTCCAGAGAGGCGAGCGCCGTCGGCTCCCGGTTCACGTACATCAACAGCCGGCGCTGGGTTGCCGGGTCACGGTCGGCGTTCTCGCAGATGTCGGCCAGCCGGCGGACCTGTCCCGCGACATCATCGGGCCGGGCCACCGGGGGAACGACCCCGTTGCGCGGCGACCGGCCGTTGGTCACCCACATGTCGCCATGGCGTGCGGCCAGGGCCATGCCACGGGGACCGTTGGCGGCGATCGCCAACGGGATGTGGTCGGGCGAGGTGTCCACCGGCCAGATGGGCGCCTGTCGCGCCTGGTAGTACTTGCCGTCGGCATCGGTGACGGGGTTGGCCAGTAGCTCCGCGGTCAGCTCCACGAACTCGGCGAACCGCTCGGCACGTTCGACGGGCGTCCATTCCGGCTCCTGACCACGGGCGGTGGCGTCGATTCCACTCCCGCCGGCACCGAGACCCAGGATGAAGCGCCCGCCGCTGAGGTCATTGAGGGTGACAACCTCCTTGGCGTACGGCACCGGGTGTCGAAAGTTCGGCGACGAGACGAGGGTGCCGAGCTTGATCTGTCGGGTGACGACCGCCGCGGCGGCCAGGGTCGGCACCGCCGCATACCACTCCTTACCGACCATGTCCTGCCAGCCGATGTGATCGCTCGTCCAGGCGTGGGCGAAACCCATCTCGTCGGCCTTCCGCCACATCTGCTGGGCCTGGTCCCAGGGCGAGGAGGGCAGGATGAGCACTCCGATCCGCATGGTCAACAACCAGACCCTGAGGTCTCCGGCGCCAGGGTCGGTGGCTTCAGGCGATCCCACCAGGTCGGGTGGGATCGGCGGGTATGGCTCGTGGGTTGCAGCTGCTGCACCACGTCAGCCTAACCATTTCACCCCATTCTGGGCGGGTCATCAGATGATGTCGATCACCTAGCGCACTCACCCAAGCAAACCGGATTCAATTGACCAAATCTCATGTTCAGCCCACAATCGGTCTCGCGTCGTCACCTATGATCACCCCCAATACCCGGGATCGGAGCCCATGACCGAGTCATCCACTTCCGGCGACACCCCTGCGGACAAGCCCGCTGCCGGCCCACTGGAGTGGTCACCGCCGGACACTAGCTGGCCCGAGGAACCCGCCGAAGCACCACCACACGACACCACGAAGGCGGGCACGACGTACTCAGGCGCGGAAGTCGACGACCGACTGGACCACCTGGGCGACCCACCCCACGGCGGTGGCCCACAGCAGCCGAAAGACGCCGATCTCAGCACCCCACGCCATCGCCGCTCGGCCCCGACGCGGCTGCGGCGTCAACACGTCGTTGCCGCGGGCTCTGTGGTGGTCATCCTGGCCGCACTCGCCGTTAGCGCAGTCCAGCGCTCACCGGTGGAATCGTCGCCTCCCGTCGCCGCCGACGCGACCCCCAGCGCCGAACCTACGCTGAACACGGTGTCACCCGCGCCGTCGCCGCCACCCCTGTCCCCAACACCGACACCGACACCGACGCCGACGCCGACTCCGACACCGACACCGACGCCGACTCCCACCACGACAGCGACGGCCACCCAACCGGCGCCGTCCAAAACTCCGCCGCGGACCTCCCCGGCGCCGGCATCGCCGACGCCACGTGGGCTGCCGGCACTTCCCACCTCCAGCGAGGCGTGCCAGAAGTCGGTGAGCGGCGGCGCCACGACGGTCCTGATATTTCGCAACGAACGCAAGGCGACGGTCCGGCTGTACTGGGTCGACCAGAGCGGGGAGCCCCGGCACTATGGGGACATCATCCCCGGGAAGTCCCACCGTCAAGTGACCTTCCTCGGTCATCCATGGGTGGTGACCACCGAGGACGGCACGGGGCTGGTCTGCTATCTGCCGACGGCAGCGGAGGCTACGGCGGTGATCCGCTAGCCGGGCGCCTGGCCAGAGATACCGCACAGACCTGTCGGTCAAACGGCTACTCCGACCGATACGGTCGCCCTGTCTCGTCACAACCCAGCAGCTCACCGCTGGCCGCCAGCCAGGATCGGACGCGGCCTGACGTCCCACGCGCGGACGCTGTCGACCACGGGTTCATCGCCGGCCGCGATACCAGGCGCACCGAGGTGCCCAAATCCGACGTGTGCGCGGCGAGGGGTCGGGGCGAGCGGTTCCCAGTCAGGTAGGTCGTCGCCGACAACCTGCACGGTGGTCCGGCCGGGATCAGCGGGAGGTTGGGTGACGTGTGCGGCGGCCCGAGCGACCTCCGCCTCGACACCGACCACCAGGACCTGACCAACCCGGCGCGCCGACACTTCGATCATGGGCGCTGATCGTACGGTGCTGGCTGGCGGGCGTCGGCGATTCTGATGGCACCGGAACACGTCGCGACTCGCCCAGGTCAGGCGGCGGCGAGGGCGGGGAGCACCGAGTCGGGGGCCCAGCGGGAGCGGTGACACCGGGACCAGCCGCGGCAGCCCGGGTTGGCCTCGGTGCAGAGCCGTTGGTGGCTGAGCACCTCGCCGTCGTCGGTCTCCCGGACGTCAAAGTGCACCGGGCGGATCGTCCCGTCCGGGGCCACCAGCAGGTGCCGGGTCTCGTCGAGGGTGTCGTCGCGGAGCACGCAGTTGCGGTCCAGCAGGCGGGCCAGGGTCGCGACGCTGGGCAGCTCGGCGAGAGTGTCCGGCACGCCGTAACAGTCGACGATGGTGGCGAACTCTCCCGGCGCCTGCCAGATGTCGCAGACCACGGCGTATCTCGGCAGGCGTGCCGGGTCCGCCACGGCCAGCGGCATCACCACCCGGCCGAGCGCCTCGGCCAGTGCCGGCCAGACCTCCGTCGGCCGTACCTGGTCAATTCTCCAGTTCCACAGCTCGGTCATGCCGCCTCCTCGCTGCGATCGTCTCTCCAGCCCCGGATCGGGCCTTACTGACGATGGTGGGGGCCATATAGCCCCAGCCGGGGGCAAGTTACCGGTCTGTGACCATTCCGGGCAAAATTCCCTCGAGTGATGACGCGGCAACCAGCGGGAAGATGACACTTTATCGGGTATAGAGCGGTGCTCCGCCGCACGACACGGGTCAACTCACCCCATGGAAACCCACCGAGCGGTCGGCGGGATCCCCTGCCGAGTGGCCAGAAGCGGCCTCCCCAGCTCATGAAAGGAGGTGTTACTGCTCCGTGACCATCTGAGCCGCCCCACGCCACATCTCCCCGCCTAGAGTTTGCCAACCGGAGGTCATTCGGCCTCCCACCCGTGACGACAGGGACGGTGGACGACGTGACGACGAGCGAACCGCTCATCGTGCTGGAATCGGTCAACAAGTGGTTCGGGCCGCTGCACGTACTGGACAACGTCTCGCTGTCGGTCGGACGCGGCGAGGTCGTCGTGGTGATCGGGCCGTCCGGCTCCGGCAAGTCGACGCTCTGCCGCACCATCAACCGACTGGAGCCGATCACCTCCGGCAGCATCACCTTCGACGGTCAGCCGCTGCCGGCCGAGGGCCGCGCCCTGGCCAAGCTGCGCAGCGAGGTCGGGATGGTGTTCCAGTCGTTCAACCTCTTCGCGCACAAGACCATCCTGGAGAACGTGACCCTCGGGCCGATCAAGGTGCGCCGGGAGAAGCCGGCGGCGGCCCGCGAACGCGGCCTGGCCCTGCTGGACCGGGTCGGCATCGCCAACCAGGCCGACAAGTTCCCGGCCCAGCTCTCCGGCGGTCAGCAGCAGCGGGTGGCGATCGCCCGGGCGTTGGCGATGCAGCCCAAGGCGATGCTCTTCGACGAGCCGACCAGCGCCCTCGACCCGGAGATGGTCGGCGAGGTCCTGGACGTGATGACCTCCCTGGCCCGCGAGGGCATGACGATGGTCGTGGTCACCCACGAGATGGGTTTCGCCCGCCACGCGGCCAACCGGGTGGTCTTCATGGCCGACGGGCAGCTCGTCGAGGACGCCCCCCCGACGGAGTTCTTCGCCAACCCGCGCAGCGAGCGGGCCAAGGACTTCCTATCCAAGATTCTCACGCACTAGGCGTCCGTTGTGGGCGTGCCGCCCCCGGCTCGCCCCGTCTGAGAAGGAGACAGATATGCGTACCAAGCGCGCGGCAGTGCTCGCCGCGGTCGCCGCACTGGCGCTCGGCCTGACCGCATGTGGTGACGACGCTGGTGAGGAGACCGGCAGCGGCGGCAGCGACAAGTCCTTCGCCGCCGGCAGCACCATGGAGCGCCTGAACAAGGCCCAGGCGATCACCATCGGCACCAAGTTCGACCAGCCGGGCTTCGGCCTCAAGGGCCTGTCCGGCCAGCCGGAAGGCTTCGACGTCGAGATCGCGAAGATCATCGCCACGGAGCTGGGTGTTCCCGAGGACAAGATCGAGTGGGTGGAGACTCCCTCAAAGGTCCGCGAGGACAAGATCGCCGATGGCAGCGTCGACATGATCGTCGCTACCTACACGATCAAGGACGAGCGCAAGGAGCGGGTCTCCTTCGCCGGCCCGTACTACGAGGCCGGTCAGAACATCATGGTGAAGAAGGACGACACCTCGATCACCGGTCCTGAGTCGTTCCAGGACGGCACGAAGAAGATCTGCTCGGCGACCGGCTCCACGCCGATCGAGGAGATCAAGAAGTACCTCAAGGATGTCCCCTCCCAGCTGGTGCCGTTCGACACCTACGACAAGTGCCGGGACGCGCTCCAGAGTGGCCAGGTCGACGCCGTCACCACGGACAACGTGATCCTGCTCGGCTACATCGCGGACGACGCGGACGCCTTCAAGCTGGCCGGCGAGAACTTCACCAAGGAGCCCTACGGCATCGGGGTGAAGAAGGAGGACACCGAGTTCCGCGACTTCATCAACGACATCCTGGAGAAGGCGTACGCCGACGGCAGCTGGCAGAAGGCCTGGGACGACACCGCCGGCACCTTCGGTGCCGAACTGGGTACCCCGCCGACCATCGTGCGCTACTGAGCTGAGCTGGGCTGATCTGGAGGGTGGGGAGAGAGACCGACCGTGAGTGTGCTCATCGACAAGTTCGACGTCTTCGCGAGTGGATTCTGGCTCACCCTCCAGATCTGTTTCCTCGCCGCGATCGGAGCCCTGATCCTGGGCTCCGTCGTGGCGGTGCTACGGATCTCCCCGGTTCCGCCGCTGCGGGCGCTCGGCACCGCCTACGTCAACACCTTCCGTAACCTGCCGCTGACCATCGTCTTTTTCTTCGCCGCCTTCGGCCTCCCCGCGCTCGGTACCAATGCGGACTTCCTCCGTATCCCCGGGCTCGACATCGTGTTCAGTCGGCTCGGCACCGACCTGCCATACTTTCGCTTCGCGCTGATCGCCCTGGTGCTCTACACCGCGGCCTTCGTCTGCGAGGCGCTGCGCTCCGGCGTGAACGCGGTACCCGCCGGCCAGGCGGAGGCGGCCCGGTCCCTCGGGCTGACCTTCATCCAGAACCTGCGGCACGTGGTGCTACCGCAGTCGTGGACGGCGTCGATCGTTCCACTCGGCTCCGTGATCATCGCGATGATCAAAAACTCGGCGCTGATCGGCTTCTTCGGTGTCATCGGCGACCTGTCCCAGACCGCGGACCAACTCACCTCAGCCGGGGGCGAACCCTTCATTCCAGTCGCCATAGGCATCTCGATCGGATATCTGATCATGACTGTACCTCTGGGCGCACTCCTTGACCGGGTCGAACGGCGGCAGGCGGTGGCTCGATGACCCAGCAGAGCAGCGTCCTCTACGACGTTCCCGGGCCACGGCAGCGCCGAATCACCCTGTTCGGCAGCGTCGCCGCCCTCATCGGGCTGCTGGTGGGCGCGTACTACCTGATCTACCAGCCGCTGGATGAGACCGGCCAGTTCTCGATGGAACTGTGGGGTCCGTTGATCGACCCCGGCAACGAGAACTTCGCCCTGGTCTGGGAACGACTCGGCGTCGGCATCAAGAACACCCTCATCGCGGCGGCGCTGGCCATCGTCACCTCGCTGGCGGTCGGCACCCTGCTGGCGGTGCTGCGAATCCAGCTCAAGGGTCTGGCCCAACGCCGCTACGCCGGGCTGGACCCCTACCTGGCCTATCTGCTGCGCGGGCTGAACCGCATGCTGTCGGCCGTCACCCGCTTCTGCGTCGAGGTCTTCCGAGGTCTCCCCGTCGTCATCACGATCTTCTTCGTGGCGCGTGGGTTTCCCGAGTTCGGCATCACCTTCGACAATCTCTGGTATCTGGTCATCGGCCTCACCATCTACAACTCCGTGGTGATCGCCGAGATTCTTCGCTCCGGGATGCAGGGACTCGCCGGTGGGCAGGCCGAGGCCGCCGCCGCGATCGGCCTCTCCCCGCTGCAGACCACCCGGATGATCCTGCTTCCGCAGGCGTTCCGGATCATGCTTCCCGCGTTGATCAGCCAGCTCGTGGTCGTCCTGAAGGACACCTCGCTCGGTTTCATCATCAGCTATGAGGAGACGCTCAACATCGGCAAGCAGATCATCGGTGTGTTGGACAACCCCATCCAGGTCTACACCGTGCTCGCCGTGCTGTTCATCGCCGTGAACTACTCCCTGTCGAAGCTGGCCCAGGCCGTCCAGAACCGGCTCTCCCGCGGCCGGCGCACTGCCAACACGCCGGCCGCCCCACAGTTGCCGCCCGCCGCCCTCACCTCGCAAGCCGAGGGCGGCGCTGGCGGCGCTGGCGGCAACTGACCGTCTCACGCAACGGTCGGCCCGGGTCTCCCGGGCCGACCGTTGACGGCTACGCACACTCCGATGAGCAGACAGGCACGCGATACGGTGCACGGATGAGTACCGGACGCGGCGGGCGTACCCGGCGGCTCAGCGGGCGATCTCGGTGACCCGGGACTCGCGGACCACGGTGACCCGGATCTGCCCCGGGTAGGTCAGCTCCTCCTCGATCTGCTTGGCCACGTCCCGGGCCAGCACGGAGGCGCTGATGTCGTCAACGTCGTCCGGCCGGACCATCACCCGGACCTCCCGGCCCGCCTGCATCGCGAAGACCCGCTCCACACCGAGCTTGCCCCCCGCGATCTCCTCGATCCGCTCCAGCCGCCGCACATACGCCTCCAGGCTCTCCCGGCGGGCCCCCGGCCGCCCCCCGGAGCAGGCATCCGAGGCCTGGGTGAGCACCGCTTCGACGGTCTGCGGCGGCACCTCGTTGTGATGCGCCTCGATGGCGTGCACAACGTCCTCGCTCTCGCCGTACTTGCGGGCGACATCGGCACCGACGATGGCGTGGCTGCCCTCGACCTCGTGGGTGAGCGCCTTGCCGATGTCGTGCAGGAACGCGCACCGTTTGATCGTCGGCACGTCCAGCCGCAGCTCAGCGGCCATGATCCCGGCGATGTGGGCGCTCTCGACGAGGTGCTTGAGCACGTTCTGCCCATACGAGGTGCGGTAGCGCAGCCGGCCCAGCAGGCTGACCAGCTCGGAGTGGATCTCGGTGATGCCGACCTCGACCAGGGCATCCTCGGCGGCGCGCTGGCAGAGCTGCGCCACCTCCTGCCGGGCCAGGTCGTGCACCTCCTCGATCCGGTGCGGATGGATCCGCCCGTCCAGGACGAGCTTCTCCAGGGTGAGCCGGCCGACCTCCCGACGCACCGGGTCGAAGCAGGAGAGCAGCACCGCCTCCGGGGTGTCGTCGATGATCAGGTTGACGCCGGTGACCGATTCGAAGGTGCGGATGTTGCGCCCCTCCCGGCCGATGATCCGACCCTTCATCTCGTCGCCGGGCAGGTGCAGGACGCTGACCACGCTCTCCGCGGTCTGCTCGCTGGCCACCCGCTGGATCGCGTCAACCACGATGTGCCGGGCGCGCTCCTCGCCCGTGCTGCGCGCCTCGGCCTCGATGTCCCGTACGAGCAGCGCAGCCTCCCGCTTGGCCTGCGCCTCGATCGCCTCGACCAGTTCGCCGCGGGCCGCCTCCGCGGTGAGCCCCGCGACCCGCTCCAACTCGCGGCGTCGCTGCTGCTCGGCCTGCTCCAGCTCCCGGTCCCGCTCGGCGAGCGCCGACTCCCGGACCTCCAGTGCGGCGTTGACGGCGCCGAGCTGCCGATCCCGCTCGGCCAGCCGCTCGACCTCCTCGCTGTGCAGCCGCTCCCGGTCGTCCATCCGGGCGGCCCGCCGCTCCACCTCGGCCGCCTGTTCCCGGGTGGTCGCGGCGAGGACGGCGGCTTCGCGTTCTCCGCTACGCCGGGCGGCGGTCCGTAGCTGCTCGGCTTCGGCCTCAGCCTGTTTGTGCACCCGTTCCAGGACGGTGTCGGCTTCGGCGCGGGCACCGTCGAGCACCCGCCGGGCTTCGGCGCGGGCGGCCTTGGCCTCGGCGCGGGCGGCGGCGGCTTCGGTGCGGGCCGCAGCGGCGGCGGACTTCGCCGCGTCGATGGTGCTGTTCGCCTCGTCGGCGGCCGACCGCAGCGCGGCGAGGGACTGCTCCTGGCGGTCTTTCTCCGCGATGAAGGCCGGGTCCTCGGGGCGTGCGGTGCCGGCGATGCCGCGGACGGCCCGGATGCCGATCAGCACCGCACCGACCACGACGACGGTGAGCAGCAGGACGGCCACGAGGAGGACCGCATCGAGCCCGTTCATGGTGAATGTCCTGTCGACCCCTGCCGCCTCGCCATCGCGCGCCTCCCCTTGACCGTCGCGCCGCCGGCAACGTGCGGTGGGCGCGCTCCCGCGGCTCTGGACGCCCGACCGGAGCGGCTGGCCGAAAGGGGAGCCCTCCCGTCGGCGGTGCCACGGCGGCACTGCCAACGGCAGCTGCAGTTGTCGCGTCGACTCCGGACCGGCCGGGTCCGGAGCTGACACAGGGCCAACGAATCGGCCAAAGTGATGCGCTTCTGTTACACGATCTATGTTGTGCGCTTTGCCTGCGCTGGTCGGGCAATGTGAGCCTTATGGCGAGGCTAGGTCCCCGGAGCCGGTCCGGTCAAGGAAACCATGATCAATACATCCGAACGGAGAGAGTTTACAGCGTTACGCAGCGCTGACCGGTGATCGGATAGAAGTAACTAAACGGGACGTAATTGCCTTTGACTGGCATAACTGCGACCGAGCAGCCACGTGAACCCTTGGTCAGGGATCGACCTCGGTGTCGCTGAGCGCCTCAGCGTCGATCTGCTCCACGAACTCGGCCGCCTCGGCGCTCTGCGCCGCGAGCGCCTCCTTCACCGCCCGAATCGCCACCCCCGGCGAGTAGCCCTTGCGGGCCAGCATGCCGACCAGTCGCCGAAACACCGCGTCCGGCTCGCCCCGGGTGGCGCGCAGCTTCCGCTCCGCCAAGGCACGGGCCGTCTCCGCCTCGGTCTCGTCGTCCAGCTCGCCGAGCGCGGCCTTCGCCACGTCACCATCGACGCCGCGCTGGCGCAGCTCGGTGGCGAGGGCACGGCGGGCGAGGCCACGGCCGGCGTGCCGGCTGGAGACCCAGGCCCGCGCGAAGGCCGCGTCATCGATCATGCCGACCTCGTCGTAGCGGTCGAGGACCGTGGTGGCGACCTCCGCCGAGATGCCCCGCCGCGTCAGCGCCCGGGCCAGCTCGGCCCGGGTACGCGGACGCACGGCGAGCTGCCGCAGGCAGACCTCCCGCGCCAGCTCGGCCTCGTCCACGGACGAGGCCGAGCTGGTCGCGGCGTCAGCGTTACGTCGACCACGGCGGGGGGCCGCCGCCGCGGTGGTATCACCCGTGCGCGGTGGGCTGGCGTCCCACCCCCGCCCCGTACGGGCTCGTCGTGACGGCACCGGTCTCAGAAGTCGACCGGCGGCAGCTCCGGACCGCCTGCGGCGTCACCCGCGCCGGCACCGACGCCGAGCTTCTCCAGGATCTTCTTCTCGATCTCGGCGGCCACGTCCGGGTTCTCCCGAAGGAACTCGCGGGCCTTCTCCTTGCCCTGGCCGAGCTGGTCGCCCTCGTAGGTGTACCACGCGCCGGACTTCCGGATGATCGCCTGCTCGACGCCGACGTCGATCAGCGACCCCTCGCGGGAGATCCCCTTGCCGTACATGATGTCGAACTCGGCCTGCTTGAAGGGAGCGGCCACCTTGTTCTTCACCACCTTGACCCGGGTGCGGTTACCGACCACGTCGGTGCCGTCCTTGAGGCTCTCGATGCGGCGCACGTCGAGCCGGACCGAGGCGTAGAACTTCAGCGCCCGCCCACCGGTGGTGGTCTCCGGGCTGCCGAACATGACGCCGATCTTCTCGCGGAGCTGGTTGATGAAGACCGCCGTCGTGCCGGTGTGACTGAGCACACCGGTCATCTTGCGCAGGGCCTGGCTCATCAGCCGGGCCTGGAGACCCACGTGGCTGTCGCCCATCTCACCCTCGATCTCGGCGCGCGGCACCAGCGCGGCCACCGAGTCGATCACGATGATGTCGAGCGCACCGGAGCGGACCAGCATGTCCGCGATCTCCAGGGCCTGCTCGCCCGTATCCGGCTGGGAGACCAGCAGGGCGTCGGTGTCGACGCCGAGGGCCCGGGCGTATTCCGGGTCGAGGGCGTGCTCGGCGTCGACAAAGGCGGCGATGCCGCCGGCACGTTGGGCGTTGGCCACCGCGTGCAGCGCCACCGTCGTCTTACCGCTGCTCTCCGGGCCGTAGACCTCGATGACCCGCCCCCGGGGCAGGCCGCCCACGCCGAGGGCCACATCCAGCGCGATAGAGCCGGTCGGCACCACCGCGGTCTCCACGACCGGGCGCTCCCCCAGTCGCATCACCGAGCCTTTGCCGAACTGTTTGTCGATCTGAGCGAGAGCAAGGTCGAGTGCCCTCTCCCGATCAGGCACTGCCGCCATCGTCGCCACCCCTGCCTTCGCCGACTTTCCTGAGCTTCGCGTCACGCGGACACGCTAGGCGCATGGTCCGACAGAACGCCAGCGACCATGCCGCGAGCTGCGGACGAGCGCCTCGCTGTGGACAATAGCCGAACAGGTGTACGAGTGGCGGCGCAACCCGCGAACGTAACGAAATGGCTGCTCAACGGAGCCGCGCGGGCACCCGGTCCGGATACGCGGCGACCACCGCACGCCACACGACGTGGGTCTCCTCCCCCGCCGCGAGCGCCTGCTCGATCGTCCGCTCGCCGAGGGGCGCCAGGACCTGGTCGCTGGCGATGCTGGCCGCGTAGCCCGGCCCGAACGCCTCCTCCAGCCGCGCCCAAAAGTCGGTCAGCCGCACGTGTCATCCTCCCGGTCGGGCGCCCCGGTGGGCCCCCGACGTAACGCTAACGCCACCAACGGCACCACCACGATCGCCGCCAGCAGGGTGAGCACCGGATAGCCGGCCGCCCGCATGACGAACCCGCTGACCGCGGCGGCGCTGGCGCCGGCGAGCCCCATGGTCAGGTCGGAGAAGCCCTGCACGCTCGGCCGCACCGCCGCCGGCACCGACTCCGACAGCAGGGTGGAGCCGCCCACCATGGTGCCGGACCAACCCAGCCCGAGCAGGACCAGACCCACCGAGAGCTGCGGCGTGTGGTGGCCGGCGGTGCCGGCGACGGCACACGCGGCGAGCAACAGCCCCACCCCGCCGAGGATGACCGCCGGCCGGCCGAGCCGGTCAGCGAGCCAGCCCACCAGCGGGGCCAGCGCGTACATGCCGGCGATGTGCAGGCTCAGCACGATCCCGACCACCCGTAGGACGTCCGCGTCGCCGTGCGACTCGCCGAGCCGGACCGGGGTCATCGACATCACCGCCACCATCACGGCGTGCCCGACCGCCACCGCCGCGACGCCGAGCCGGGCCGCCGGGCGGTCGCGGACCACCCGCCAGGCCGCCCGCATCCCCGCGCCCCGCCGGGCCACCGGACCCGGGGGCGACGCGGGTTCGGCCACCGGACCCGGGGGCGTCGCGGGTTCGGCCACCGGACCCGGGGGCGTCGCGGGTTCAGCCGCCGGACCCGGGGGCGTCGCGGGTTCAGCCGCCGACAGTCGCTGCGCGGTGCGCAGCGGGTCGGGCCGCAGCAGTGCGAAGAGTGCGCCGGCGGCCAGCACGAAGGCGACGGCGCTGAAGGCGAACGGGCCGGCCAGTGGCGGCAGCCCCCACCCGCCGGTGACCGCGTTGGCGAGCGCCGCGAAGTTCGGCGCGGCCACCGCCCCGATGGTGGTGGCCCAGACGATCAGGGCGAGCTGCCGGCCCCGACGCGCCGGCTCGGCGAGGTCCACCGCGGCGTAGCGGGCTTGGAGATTCGCGGCGGCGCCGCCGCCGAACAGCAGATTGCCGAGGAAGAGCAGCGGCACGATCCGGGTGACCGCGGCGAGCACCACCAGCACCGCGCCGACCGCACCGACCAGATAGGCGACGACCAGTCCCGGACGACGCCCGTGCCCGTTCGTGATCCGGGTGATCGGGATGGCGAGCAGCGCGGCGCCCACCACGGCGGCGCTCTGGGTCAGACCGGCGACCGCGGTGCCGGCGATCCGGGCGGCGAGCAGCGCCCCGACCGCGACCCCGATGGTGACGCCGATGCCACCGATGATCTGGGTGCCGAACAGCAGGCCCAGGGTGCGCCGTTGGATCGGCGCCACCTCCGACCGGATCCGGGCCGGAGCGGTCAGGTCGGTAGTCACAGACGACTCCCGCGGGTAAGGGGTGAACAGCACACTTATCCTTGCGCATCCGGCCCAGCCGACACCGCCGGGTACGCCGTCACGCAGCGCGGCCGACGCCCTCCACTACGCGGGGGCATCGTCGATCTCGCCCGAGTACGGTTGCTGAACCGGGCCGCGACCCCGACAGCGCTCCGGCCAGTTCGCCGAACACGCCCCACCGACCAGGCGCGACGAAGCCCTGGCCAGCACCGGCAGGAAGCCGTCCGAGCTGCGAAAATCTTGATGTACTGATGTATCACAGCCGCCCACGGCACCATCTACTCAGAGTACGTCACACAATCTTGTAGATCGAAGATGATGGTTGTTATGATTACCCATTGTGGTCGTTTTCTACGACATGGATAAGCCACGGGTCATTGATGACGAGCTGTGGGAGTTGATCGAGCCATTACTGCCACAGGGCCGCGACGGTCACCGGGGGCACGGCCGACACCAGATCAACGGTGTTCACAAGGGACTCTGTTCGCGCCGCACACCAACATCGACTGGGAGGACCCTCCCCAGGAGTTGGGCTTCGATTCCGGGATTTCATGTTGGCGCGGGCCCCGCCACTGGAGCGACACGGGGTGTGCGACCGGTTACATCGTCAGTACGCCGGGGACCCACTCGACGCACCACCACCGGTCGGCGAGTGTCGGGTCGCGCTCCGGCGACGGCTCCCCGTCCGGTCGGCGGAAAAGGGATACGACAGCGCCAGATTCCGCGACGCCTGCCGCAAACGACGGACCGAGCCGGTCCGTCCCACGTCCCGGAACGCAGGCACATCAAGGGCCTGGGCGAACTGCGCCATGTCATGGAACAAGGCACCGCACCACGACACCGGTTCCGCCGTCTGACCATCCACTGAGAACATCACCTCGACCTTCACGGTGCCCCTTGTATCCCCCGGCTGCAGGCTGATCTGCTGGTGACGTCCAACCACACAGGACAACCGGAGATCAGGTTAGGAGCTCTCACACATTAATCAAGATCAGACGGCTCGCGTCACGCTCGCACTCTGCGACACCCACCCTCCGCCCAACTCCCACTTGTCGGCTATCTGACCCCTGCCCGCCACCGTCGAACGACCGCCGTAAGGAAGTCCCGTGGAGACGAAGCAACCACCAGAGCGTCCCGGCCGCAAAGACGGGGCTCCGGCCAACTGCGCCGCACAGAGGTACATCAACGAGCTCCAAAAGACCGCCACCAAGACCGAGCCGGGCGGTCACACCACTGAGACACCGCCACCGCGAGGCAGAGCGAAGTCAGCTGAGGAAACTCGCCGAGCCACCAACCCGAACCGCGCGCTCACCACCCCCTACTCAAGGTGCGTCACGGCCTCGTCCGTGACGATACAGACGATGGGAAGAATCTCGATCAGAGCCGGCGACAAACGGTGCTTCCGCCTTGGCCCTCCACGCCAACGCGCCCTGTTCGCGCTATTACTCATCAATGCCGGACAATCAATATCCATACCAAGGATAATTGACTCGCTCTGGGGCTCGAAGCCGCCCACATCCGTGCGGAGTACAATCTATTCATACGTGTCGAGGCTACGGCAGTCACTTGACGAAACCTCCAGAACGAACCACAATTTCCAGATCAGGATCCGTCACCTGGCCTCGGGATACATGCTTGAGACAGACCTTGACTGCACCGACTTCGTGCAGTTTCAAAACGCCATCGAACTCGCCTCGGACCTGTTAGACGAAGGCCATCCGAATTTCGCGAAAGGTGCTGCGGAGTCTGCCCTCTCCCTCTGGCACGGCACGCCGTACGACGAGCTGACGGCCTACAACTTCGCGGCGCTCGAAGCTACCCGCCTCGACCAGTTGCGGCTCCGAGGACTCCAAATCTGGGCGGACGCGGCGCTCGAGATGTGCCAACACGACGAAGTGATCGAACGGCTGGGGGAGGAGGTCCGCCGCAACCCCACGCAAGAACGCCTGGCAGGCCGACTCATGCTGGCCCAGTACCACAGCGGCCAACCAGCGGAAGCACTGATCACCTACGAACACATTCGCTCCTACCTCGCCGCCGAACTCGGAGTCGATGCCAGCACCCAGCTACAGAAACTGCACCAGGCCGTCCTCCGGAAGGACCTTCCCACCGGTGAACCCGCGGCGGCCACCCCGGACACGAAGTCGACATCCGCTCCCGCCGTCGGGACCCCGACGAGCCCGCTTCCACCCGCCGATGAGCGCATGGTCGGACGCCATTCCGCCATGGAGCGTCTCCGGATGACGGCGGAACCCGGTAACTACGGCCGGATGCTGCTCGTTGTCGGCGAACAAGGAGTGGGCAAGACTTTCCTCCTCCAGGTATTCGAGCGGGAACTCCTCGCCGCCGGGACCGAGGTCGTCTGGGCACGGGGGAAGCGCTCCGCCGATGCGTCGGAACTGGACCTCTGGCACCAGGTAACCCGGAAGGCAGGCCGCTACACCGCCCGCCGGAACGCCATGCCGAGCGACGAGGTAGCGACGGAGGATCCGACCGAACCGCCACCGGAGCGGCGGCTGAGCTACGAGGAGGTGTGCTGGGCAATCGACAAGGCCGGCCGGCAGGCGCCGATTGCACTGTTCCTCGAAGATATCCACTGTGCGGACCACGAGAGCCTACACCTACTGCACCGACTGATCCGGGAGACCCGAGACCCCCGGTTCACCATAGTCGCCACCGCACGGGACCATGCCGTATCAAGCAATCCGAAACTGCAGCAAACGCTTTCCGAAATCCTGCAGGAAGATCTGGTAGACGATCTCCTACTGACTCCGTTCTCACGGGCTGAATCCGAAGCGGTGGTCGTGGGTCTTCGCGGGATGAACGTCTCTTCGGACGAGATCTCGAACCTGCACCGTTCGACGGGCGGCAACCCTTTCCTACTAACCCGGATGACCCTCTCACTGACGCCAGAAGTCGACTCCCGCGCCCTCCGAAGGCAACTACCCTTTCGGGTGAAGGTCGTTGTCCGGGGACGGCTGGCGGAATGCCCGCCGGATGCGCTCACGGTAGTCGAGGTCTGTGCCGTAATCGGTAGCGTGGTCGAGCCTCGGCTCCTGTCCTCGGTCCTACATCTGCTAGGCGTGCCGGCGGACGCCGTGCACAGCGCGCTGCGTTCTGGCCTGATCCGCTCCGACAGCAACGACCTTACTTTCGCCCAGGAGTTGGTGCGTGACCTGGTCCTGGCGGACATGAGCCCCACCCGCCGGGTGGAACTGCACCACCTGGTGAGCAGAGCGCTGCCCGCAGGTGGCGCTGGCAGTGCCGCCAGGGTCCTCCGCGGCCGGCGGGCAGCACTGGACACGGGCGCCTGGGGGGCGATCAGGCCTTTTCTCCAACTAGCCGGGCAGGCGGCAAAACGACTATTCCGGTAGCCCCGCTCGCCTGGTGTTCGGCAGGTGCTGGACCATCCGTCGAGCTGGACAACGCCGACGGCGACAGGTCCGTCAACGCCGGTGTGTGGTCCGGCCGAGGTGCCCCCGTCTGGAGGGCGATGCCTGTGAACCGTCTCCTCGACCCACCCGTACCGGGTGCCGAAACCGCCGATAGAGCAGTGCCCCCGCGCCGAGCGCGGCTGGCCAGAGCAGGTACCAGCCGGAGCTGACCAACAGACCGAGCACGGTGACCAGTGACAACACCGCTGCCTGGTTCCCTCGGGTGCCGCGTGGCAACAGCCGTACGGCTGCCGCCGTGCCAACGACGTAGACCGCGACCAGAGCGCTGTTGGTCATGCGCACCAACGTCTCGATGCCGACGCCAAGGGTGACGATGGCGAGCAGAGAGAGATAGGTCAGGCCGGCGAACACCGCCAGGCTGGTCCGCGGTATGTCGCCCGGCCCGTTACCTCGGCCCAGACGCGCCGGCAGGTCGTGGTGCGCACCGAGCTGCGCGCCGAGTTTCGCCGCGCTGGCCACGTACACCGTTGTCGCCCCGAGGGTTAGCGTCACCGCCGCCGCCGCGGCGAGGACCCGGGCCTGCCCACCGAGCCCGACCGCCAGCAGTTCACCCAGGGGCGCGCTACTGTTCGCGGCGGTGGGGCCGAGTACGGTAATCACCGCGAATGCGACGACGAGGTACAGGGCACCGATGAGCACCACCGCCGTCCAGGTCGCCCGGGGCACGTCCCGCGCGGGGTTGCGAAACTCTCCGTGCAGGTGGGTAATCGCCTCCCAACCGACGAAGCTCCACACCAGCGTCGCCGCCGCAGGGGCGATCGCCAGCCAGCCCTGCGGCGCGAACGGAACCAGGTTTCCGGTGTCCGCCTGGGGCATCGACGCTCCGGAGGCCACCAGGAGTACCGTGACCAGCAGGACTGCCAGGAACAGCTGAATGCGCCCGACAAGGGACAGCCCAGCGACGTTAATCACCACGGCCGCGGTGACCAACAGGAATGCGGTCACGTATGTCGTGGCGGCACCCCCGCCCGTGGCTGCGGCGACATACGCCCCACCGAAGACCGCTGCCGTGGCTGTGCCGGTGGGAACGGCGAGGTAGAAGCACCAGCCGACCACTGCCGCCGCCGGGTCGCCGTAGGCACGACGCACATAGGTCGACACACCGCCGCTGTCCCCGAAGCGGGCGCCCAACGCCGCGAAGATATACGCCAGTGGGGCGGAGAGCAGTGCCAGGAGCAACCAGGACAGAAGTGAGGCCGGCCCCGCGATGCGTGCCGCGATCGCCGGGAGGGTGATGACCCCCGTCCCGAGTACGGCACTGACGTAGAGCGCAGTGCCCTGAAAGAGGTTGAGCCTCCCCGGACGTGGGGAGACCACGTGCCGCACCATCTTCTGTCCTCCCCTAAATGTCCAGGCCAGTTGGGTGAACTGCCGCGTTACCGCCACTGGCGATCAGCACGATGCGCGCTCGCTCCGGCAGCGCCAACTCACGGTGCAGAACGGCGGCCAGCGGCGTGGCACCGGACGGCTCCACGAACAGTCGGGTCGCTGACAGCGTCCGTGCCCACGCCCCCAGGATCTCGTCCTCCTCAACCTGGACCAACTCGTCGAGGTAACGACGGGCGTGCGCGAAGGTGAGCGTTCCGGGTGCCGGGGCGGTGAGGCCGTCGGCCACCGACCGCACGGGCAGCGGCAGTGACGCTGGTTCGCCAACGGACAGCGCGTGCGCCATCGAACTGGCGGCGGCCGGCTCCACGCCGACAATTCTGGTGCGCGGCGACAGCGCCGACAACACCGTCCCCAGCCCACTGATCAGCCCGCCTCCGCCCACCGGCACAACCACCGCGTCCGGCTCGGGCACCTGCTCCAGTAGTTCCAGGCCAACCGTGCCCTGGCCAGCGATGACGTCCTTGTCGTCGAAGGGGTGCAGCATCGCGACATCGGCCTGCGCCGCGAGCCGGAGCGTGGTGTCGACAAGCTCTTCGGTGAGAACTACCTCACCGCCGTAGCGACGAACCGCCTCCACCTTCGCGGGCGTTGACCACGTCGGCATGCAGACGGTCACGGGGAGTCCGAGTCGACTGCCCGCGTACGCCGCCCCGGCTCCGTGATTGCCCGCCGAGTAGGTCACGACTGCCGATACCTTCTCGCCCCGTTCCTGCCGCGCGCACAGAGCGTTCGTCGACCCTCGTACCTTGAAGCTGCCGGTGTTCTGCAGGTTCTCGGCCTTGACGACAATCTGCCACCCCGGATGGCCGGGGAGGGTGTCGCACGGTACCACCGGAGTGACGCGGACATAGGTGTCGAGACGCCGCGCGGCGTCCCGCACATCCTGGAGACTGATCAGGCTCACCGCAGCTCACTCACCTTGGCGACAGCGGGCAGATGGGCCTCCATCGCGTCCAGGGCAGCGGTCTGTCGCACCGGGTCCTTGACGAAGGTGGTCCGGATCCACCGCCGACCGTCTGCGGTGTTCTCGAAGAACGGTGTGCCGGGGACCACCAGTACCCGGGCGGTACGCAGCAGTGCGTCGCTGAGACGTTCCGCGTCCAGCCCGAGCGGTTCGGTTCCCGCCATCACGTACCAGCCGCCCTCCGGCGGGTGTACGTCGAACCCCATGTCCCGCAGCCGATCGACCATCTCCTTGCGACGGTGCTCGAACTGATCCGGCCCGCAGGTGGCACTGGCGACCGCCGCCGCGCCGTGCTGCAGCGGTGTACTGGTGCTGAAGCTCGTCCGCTCGTGCACCTTGCGCAACACCGCCGTGAGTCGGGGGGCGGCGACGCAGTATCCGATGCGCCAGCCCGCCATCTCGTTGGCCTTGGAGAGGCTTCCGGAAACGATCCGGTGCTCACGGTGCTGTGGAAAGTCAAGGGCCGAGACGTGTGCCCGCCGGTCGAAGACGAAGTCGGCGTAGACCTCGTCGGACACACACACGACACCATGCTGCTCGCAGAGCGCCAGCAGGCCTGCCATCTCCTCGCGGGAGAAGACCCGTCCGGTCGGGTTGTGCGGTGTGTTGACGATGACGGCCGCGGTGCGTTCGGTGAAGGCGGCCGCGAGCCGGTCGAGGTCGAGCCGCCAACCAGGGTTGCGCAACCGGACCGGAACGAGCACGCAGCCGGCGAGCCGGACCGCGCCACTGTACGTCTCGAACGCCGGTTCGATAACAATCACCTCGTCACCTGGATCGGTGACGGTGAGTAGGGACACCAGGACCGCTTCGGTCGAGCCCGCGGTCACGGTCAACTCGGTCGTCGGGTCGATGCCTGTCCCATTCCGGGCGGCGATCCGCTCCGCCAGCATCTCGCGCAGGTGCGGAACACCCGAGGGGTCGGCATACTGGTTGAGACCCGAGCGCATGGCCCGGGTAGCGGCGGAAACGGCCGCCGCCGGCGGACTACCGGGCGGTATGCCGATGGCGAGGTCCGCCGCGTCCAGTTCCCGAGCCAACTGGATCATCGGTGCCAGGACCAGGTCCCGCAGCCCAGCCGCCCGTTGTCCCACCTGGTGGCGACGCGCTGCCATCACTGCGCCAGCCACGAGTTGAGGTGCAGCACCGACTCCAGCGGCTGTCGTGGCGCGGGTTTGAAATCCGTGCCGATCGTGTAGGCCGTCGGCAGCAGTGCCGCCTGGATCAGCCCGTCTGGAAGCCCCAACAGGTCAGCGATCTCCTTCTCGTACATGAGGTGCAGGGTTGTCCAGGCGGTGCCCAGGCCCCGCGCTCGGGCGGCGAGTGAATAGCTCCACGAGGCCTGAATGATCGACCCCCACCGGCCGGCCTCGTTGTATTCGGGTGCGGCGGTGGCATCAAGGCAGGGAATGACATGCACCGGAACCTCTGCCATGTGCTCACCGAGATAGGCGACGCTGTCGGCGACCCGCTGCTGGGTGAGGTGCCGCTCGGCGTCCTCCGGGTAAAGCGTGCCGCAGGAGCCCTCCGATGCCAGGTAGGTGTGTACCGCCCGGCGATAGTAGTCGCCGATCACCCTGCGCTTGTCACGATCGGTGACGACAACGAAGTGCCAGGTCTGGCGGTTACTCCCCGTTGGTGCCTGCAGCGCGACCGTGAGGCACTCCTTAACCAGTTCCAGCGGGACGGAGCGGGTGAGGTCGAGTCGCTTACGGACGGACCTGGTCGTGGTGAGCAGCGCGTCGGGACTGAGGTTCAACATTGTCATTGCTATCTCCTCCTCATCGGCGCAAAGAGGATCACCTGTGGTGTTTGAATCTACCTTGGAGAAACCTTGAAGCAATTTTTCCGGCAGCCTCTGAGGCTATCAACAAACCGTTGATAGCCTCCATTCCGAGTAGTCGTGCGATGCATGAGCAATGCCGTCAGCGACACTCCGGAGAGGCCGACCGGGCCTCGCACTCGCAGAAGTCCAGAGGAGAAGCTCGTGACCATGTCGACCACCTCCGTTCGGGCCTGGAAGCGTGAACTGGTTACCGAGATACCCGGACCACGGTCCCGGAGCATGCTGGAGCGCCGCAGGGCGACGGTCGCGCAGGGCGTCGGCTGCGCGGTTCCCACGTTCATCGAGGCGGCCGGAGCGGGACTGCTGCACGACATTGACGGCAACACCCTCATCGACCTCGGCTCGGGCCTTGGCGTGACCTCGGTGGGCAACCCCGCGCCGGAGGTCGTCGACGCGGTACGCGAGCAGGTGGCGTCACTGACCCATACGTGTTTCCTGGCGACACCCTACGAGGGCTACGTCGCGGTGTGCGAGGAACTGGCCCGGCTGACTCCGGGCGACCATCCCAAGCGGTCGGTGCTGCTGAGCACCGGCGCGGAGGCCGTCGAGAACGCCGTCAAGGTCGCCAGGGCTGCCACCGGACGTACGGCGATCGTTGCCTTGGACCACGCGTACCACGGCCGGACCAATCTGGCGCTCGCGTTGACCGCCAAGAACGCCCCCTACAAGCAGCGCTTCGGGCCATTCGTACCGGATATTCACCACATTCCTACCTCGTACCCGTATCGCGACCCGAAGGGCATGACGGGAAAGGAGGCGGTCAGCCGGGCCGTGGAGACGCTCGAACGCCAGGTCGGCGCGGAGAACGTCGCTGCGGTGGTGGTGGAGCCGCTGCAGGGAGAGGGCGGGATGGTGGTCCCGGCCCCGGGTTTCCTCACCGAGCTGGCCGCCTGGTGTCGTCGCAACGGAGTGCTCCTGGTGGCGGACGAAATCCAGAGCGGCTTCTGCCGGACCGGTACCTGGTTCGCCAGCGAACACGAGGGAATCACGCCAGACGTGGTCATCACCGCGAAGGCCCTCGCCGGTGGTCTGCCACTGGCCGGGGTCACCGGGCGTGCGGAGATCATGGACGCCGTACAGCCTGGCGGTTTCGGTGGGACGTTCGGTGGCAACCCCGTCGCCTGCGCCGCGGCCCTCGCCGCTATCCGCTCCATGCGGGAGCAGGATCTGCGGGCGAAGGCACGGCAGATCGGAACCACACTGACCACCCGCCTCACCGCGATCGCCGCCGCCCATCCCGAGGTGGGAGAGGTACGGGGGCGTGGAGCGATGATGGGTGCCGAGATCGTGCACCCCGACACCGGCCGGCCGGACGCGGAAGGGGCCGACCGGTTGGCCCGGGCCTGCCAGGCCGCAGGCGTCGTGCTCCTCACCGTCGGCACCTACGGCAACGTGCTCCGTTTCCTTCCCTCACTGGTGATGCCCGAGGCGCTGCTCACCGACGCGCTGGACGTACTGGAGGACAGCTGTGACCGACTCTTCGGCTGACCGGAGCGGACCACCCGTCCGCAAGCTGGGCGACCTTGCCGTCAGTGGGCAGGGACTCGGCTGCCTCAGCCTGAGCTCGTTCTATGGCACCACGGACCGGGCCGAGGCGATTGCCACCGTGCACGAGGCGATCGATCGGGGCGTGACCCTGTTGGACACGGCCGACGTCCAGGGCCTCGGTTATGGCGAACGGCTGGTCGGCGCGGCCATGGCGGGCCGGCGCGAGCGGGTCCTCATCGCCACCAAGGTGGGGCTCCAACGCTCCGCGAGCGGCGACTTCCTGGGGGTTCGCGGCGACCGTGCCTACATCCGGAGTCGCTGCGAGGCGTCACTGAAGCGACTCGGTGTCGAGCACCTGGACATCTATACCAAACACTGGGTCGCACCGGGCGAACACATCGAGGAGGCCATGGAAGCGATGGCCGAGCTCGTCCGGGAGGGCAAAGTTCGTCACGTCGGCCTCTCCGAGGTCTCGGCGGAGACGCTTCGACGTGCGCACGCCGTTCATCCCGTCACGGCCGTGCAGTCCGAGTGGTCCCTGTGGACCCGCGGCATCGAGGACAACGTACTCGGGGTGTGCCGCGAACTCGGCGTGGGAGTTGTCGCCAGCTGCCCCTTGGGGCGCGGTTTCCTCGCCGGGCAGGTCACCCCGACGACCAGCTTTCGCGAAGGCGACTTCCGGCGGACGTTGCCCCGGTTCTCCGCGGAGCACCTCCCCCGCAATCTTGTTGCCCTGGAACCGTTGCGGGCGCTGGCCGAGCGTTACGAGCTGACGCTCGCCCAGCTCAGCCTGGCCTGGCTGCACCATCAAGGCGAGGACGTCGTGGCGATTCCGGGCACCGGGCGCCGTGATCACCTGGTGGAGAACCTCGCGGCCATCGAGACGAAGCTCAGTGCCGAGCAGCTCCTGGAGATCGAGGCGGCCCTGCCCCCCGCCGCCATTTCGGGTACGCGCTACGACGCGTTTCTCATGGGTCTCGTCGGCAACTGACCGAACCCGGGGGCGTGGATCGGCCCACGCCCCCGGGTCAGTCGGCGACGCCCCGCGGCTCAGGTGGTGTAGTGCGCGTTGAGACGAACGTAGTCGGTGGTCAGATCGCATCCGTAGACCGTGAAGGCCCCATCGGCGATGTCGAGGTCGACACCGATGACGACCTCGTCCTGGGCAAGATGCTCGGCGACGAGCGCACGGGCACGGTCGTCGTTCTGATCTACGGGAGTGCGGGCCGGCGGGTAGACAACCGTGTCACCGAACCGGATCGTCACCGCGTCCTGGTCGATGTCGGTGTCGTCGGAGCATTTACCGACAGCCATCGCGACCCGACCCCAGTTGGGGTCACCGCCGTGGACGGCGGTCTTGACCAACGGCGAGTTGACGACGGTCTTCCCGACCCGCTTCGCCTGGTCGACATCGCGGGCTCCGCTCACCTCGACGGTGATCGTCTTGGTCGCACCTTCGCCGTCACGGGTGATCTCCTTGACGAGTTCGAGCGCGACGGAGGCCAACGCCCGCTCGAACTCGTCCGCGTCGACCTCACCGGCCAGACCGTTGGCGAAGAGCGCTGCCGAGTCGCTGGTGGAGGTGTCGGTGTCGATGCTGAGCGCGTTGAAGGTGCGGTCCATCACGCGACGGAAGAGGCGGTCCTGCTCCCCGGGGGCCAGCCGTGCGTCGGTGGCGAAGTAGGTCAGAAGCGTGGCCATGTCCGGCTCTATCATGCCGACGCCCTTGGCGATACCCACGAGCGTGGCGTCGCCGATCCGACGGACCGCGATCTTCTCCCGGGTGTCGGTCGTCATGATCGCCCGCGCCGCCCGCACGAACCCGCGGTCCGCCGGAGGCGCGGCCACCGCGGTGAGATGCTCTCGCAGGCCATCCATCGGGTACTGCCGCCCGATGACACCGGTGGAGGCGACCAGTAGCTCCTCCTCCGCTGCCCCAATCGCCTTCGCGGCAAGCGACCGAAGCTCACGCGCGTTCTCGAGGCCCTGAGCCCCCGTGGCTACGTTCGCGTTTCCGGCGACGACAACCACCCCGCGGGCGTGCCCGTCAGCGGCAGCCGATCGACTCAGTATGACGCTGGGACCAACGAAACGTGACCGGGTGAAGACCGCGCTGACGGCGGCGGGGACCGTCGAGAACACGATGGTCAGGTCGTCCCGGTCGCCCTCGCGGATGCCCACATGGGCGGTGTGCACCGCGAAGCCCCGCGGCGCGGGAACAGTGCTGTCGGTCATGAGTGGGTTGCCCTCCTGAATGCCGAGCCGGACACGGAACCTGTGCTCAACTGCCATTATCCGACCAGCCGCCGCTGCGGACCGGGAGGGCCGCGCGGCGGCTGGTCTGTGGTCGCTCGGTCAGAGCGCAGCCGCCACCCGTCGCGGCATCACCGGCGGGGGGTGAACGCCACCACGTCACCCGCGCGCTCGCCGCCGCTGAGCTGACCGTTGCGCTCGGTACGGACGTAGACGCGGTGCAGCCAGCGGTCGTGCCCGTCCCACCGGGGGCTGAACGGGGTACGAGCATGTGTGGTGCGGAAGTTGTCCACGATCAGGACGTCCCCGGGGGTGAGGTAGACCGACTCGGTGATCTTGTCGAGTGCGTTTGACAGATCCGCGACGGCCGCGACGTCCCGCGGGTCCCGGGGGGTGAGCAGCTCTCGGTCGTAGCCGAGAAACGGGTCCGACTCGGGGCCGTAGAGCGGCTTGACAGCGGCGATCGTGCCGATGTCGTCGACGCCGCCCCGGAACGCGACGTCAACCGCGCACGGCATCGGCCGCTCGTGGAGGTGAGCGCGGGTCGTGTCGGACAGCAGGGGTAGTGCGTTGCGCACGGACGCCACGAGCGTGGCGGCTCGCCGCTCGTGGTCGGCCCGGGAGCAGGCGAGCATGACATAGTTCGGCTGCAGGAAGTGGTACGCCATCTCGGTGTGGAACTCGAGTAGCGTCTCGGAGGTCTCGGAGGAGAGATGATGCGCCCCGGGTGACGGGTAGACATCGTGGAAGACGGTCCCGCTCCGCAGCTCCTGGTAGCCGGTATGCAGGCCCAGCCGTCGGCCGAAGATCGCTAGCATCGCCTCCATACTCAGCAGCGGCCGATCGTCGGGTGCCGGGGTGCTCGTCGGGGTGGGCGGCAGGGCCTCATCGTCCTCGACCGGTAGTCCGGACAGGACAAGGTGGCCGTCGGTACTGCCGTTCGCGTTGAAGGTGTCCAGTGCGTCGCCGATCTCGCCGGGTAGTTCGCCGGCGAGGCCCTGCGCAGCTTCCAGGAAACCGTACAGGTCGGCACGCGGCACCCGGGGCAGCCGAGCGGCGAGAGCGAGCAGTCGCGTCGAGTGTGCGCTGCAGTCGATCGTGGTCATGGTTTCTTCCCTTCCGGGTGATGGGCACGCGCGTACTGGTACAGCAGTTCGGCGGCGATTTCGGTGGCCAGGATCGCGGTGATGCCGCCATGGTCGTAGAGCGGCGACACCTCCATGACGTCGAACCCGACCGGGTTCAGCGCGCCGACCGAGCGCAGCAGGGCGAGGATCTCGCGCGATGAGGGACCACCGGGGGCGGGAGTACCCGTACCAGGCGCGAACGCGGGGTCAACGACATCGATGTCCACGGAGACGTAGAGGGGGCTGTCCCCCACGACGCCGCGGACAAGAGCTGCCGCGCTCTCCGCGGAGTGCGTGGAGAACTCGTCCGCGGTGACGATCCGTACGCCGTGCCCCCGCGCGTAGTCGAGTGAGTCAGGTCGCGGGTTGTGGCCGCGGATCCCGATCTGGATGGTCTGCTGCGGGTCTATGAGTTTCTCCTCGATGGCGTGCCGGAACGGGGTTCCGTGGTGGTACTCGCCGCCGTAGAACGGCGGGTTGGTGTCCGAGTGCGCATCGAGGTGCAGGACGGCGAGGCGCCCGTGTTTGGCGGCGGTAGCGCGCAGGGCGGCTAACGTCACCGAATGGTCGCCGCCCAGCATGAGAAATGCCGCGTTGTTCTGCAGAATCTGTTCGAGCCCCCGCTGAGCCGAATCCATACCGATCTGCATGTTGAACGGCGTGAGGTCGAGATCACCCGCGTCGACACAGCGAATCAGATCGAAGGTGCCCGGGCCCCGGTCTATTCCGACACCGTGGATGAGGCCCGACTCGGAACGGATGGCACGCGGACCGAACCGCGCGCCGGGCCGGTAGCTCGCGCCCGAGTCGTAGGGTGCGCCGACGACCACCACGTCAAAGCCACGAGGGGTACGGTCGAAGGGCAGCCGCATGAACGTGGGGATCTGGGCGTATCGGGGTGAGATGCTCGTGTCTATACGTTCCACCACTTCACCGTTCCTCCGGTCGAGGTAAGGACACGCGGAATCTGCTCGTCATCCGATGGACGGGCGTTGCATTCCGGCGACCTCGTCGACAATTTTTGCGAGGTCAACAGCGTCCGGGTGCTCGCCATTGGCGACCACTCGGCGGAACAACGCCTGGAGGACGAGATGCTTGACTTCGCGCAGTTGGGACGGGGGTACCCCGGCACCGACGAGCAACGCGGAGAACGCGGCGGTGGTGCCGGAGCCCTCATGTACCCCGAGTTTCGGCCGGGTCACGGTCGCCGCTGGCAGCAGATCCGCCATCGCGGTGCGTAGCACCCACTTGTCTCGCCCGTGGCGGTGTTTCAGCCCGGCTTCGAGCGAGGTCAGGACCGCCAGTACCTCACGGTCCCAAAAGGGATGCGTAGACCAGTGGCCCCCAACGGCGGAAAGGACCGGGGTCATCTCGTTGAGCCCGTCGAAGGTGGCCATGTCATGACTGACGGCCTGCTCCAACGCGGCCAGCCGGCCCTCCCGGTGCATGCCGCCGAGTGGGATGTCGGCGCCGTAGCCGGTGAGGATACGCCGGGGCGTATCGCCGACCCGAAGGTAGAGCGCCGTCAGCGGCAACAGGTATTCGATGATGTCGACGTTGATGGTCTCTGCCGCCCAGACGGCGTGCGGCAGTTGGGCCAACAGATCGGCGGTCGGCACGACAATTTCGCGGTGTCGCGTAGCCAGGTGCTCGGCGACGGTCCTGGCCTCGGGAAACTCGTTGTCGTGCTCGGAGCCCATCGCCAGCGTGTCGATTGTCGCGCCGCCAGCCGCCTCCACCGCGAGCGCCGCGACGCTCGACGAGTCGATGCCGCCGGAGATGACGACCAAGGGAGTGTCGGTCCCAGTCCGGGCCCGCACCGCCCGCCGTAGCGTGTCCCGGACCAGGTCGGTGGCCTCCCCCTCGGGCAGGATGCGCCGCTCGAGCGGCGGCCGCCAGGTGTGGTGGACATCTGTCGTGCCCGTGGCGATGTCGATCTCTAGGACCACCCCGGCCCTCAGCTGGCATACCCCGGGCAGCGCCGCCAGGGCCCGAGCACCGGGCGGCACGCCAACGCCCGCCGTGCCGGCCAGGCTTTTCGCCTCTGTCGCCGCGGCGACCTGACCTGGCCTCGCGGTCGCGTACAGCGGTATCGAACCCGCGTGGTCGGTCGCGAGAAGGACCCGGTTCCCGACCATCGCGACGACCGCGAACCGACCGTTCAACAGCCGGAACGCGGGTGCGCCGTATCGGTCCAGAAGCGCGAGCACCAGATGGACGTCGCTGTCCGCGCCGGCATCGTCGGGCAGCAGCGAAGACAGCTCGGCCTGGTTGTAGAGCTCCCCGGCGAGCAGTACGGCGGTGCCGCCGCGGCGGGCCAGAGACCCGTCGGGGACAGCACCACCGTGCAGCAGGACCGCGTACAGATGCTGGCTACCGTTGCTCTCCCGCACCACGGTACGGCAACCCCGCGCGGCGAAGGTCGGCCGGAGCGCGACTCCGCTGTCTGGTGAGGCCACGGCCAGGAAACCGGTCGCAGCGGGCAGTGTGGTGACCATGTCAGATACTCAGTGCCCCGAAACCACCGGCCGTGAAGTCGTAGTTGACCGGCACCTCGATGAGGAACGGCCCCCCGGAAGTGGCCCCCTTACGCAGGGCAGCGAGCAACTCCTCTCGGCTGGTGGCGCGTACCGCGTCGACGCCGTTCGCCTGCGCCAGCTGGGTGAAGTCGACGCTACCGAACTTCACCGCGGGGTCGTGTGACCGCTTGTGCCCGAGATTCTGATAAAGCTCGATCAAGCCGTTCGTGTCGTTGTTGACCACTACCGTGACGATCGGCAGGTTCAGGCGGGCAATCGTCTCCAGGTCGGCACTGTTGGAGTGGAAACCGCCGTCGCCCGCGATCAGGAACGTCGGCTCGCCGGGACGCGCGAGTTGGGCCCCGATGGCGGCAGGGATGCCGTATCCGAAGCTGGAGCAGCCCGCCGAGGTGAGGAAGCCGAACGGCTGGTCGGCACGGGCGAACAGCACACCGTAGTGTCGAAAGAAGCCGATGTCCGACACGATGGTGCCCTGTCCGGCATCCGCGGTCTCCGTCATCACCGTGTTCATCGCGTCGATGACCTGATGCACCCGCATGCCGTCGTCGTACTCCTGCGGATCGGCCAGGAACTCGGCGACCCGGGCCCGCAGGGCCGAGATGTCGTGCGGGGTCTTCGCCGCGAAGGTGGCACGCTCGTCCAGATATTCCACGAAGGCGAGGACGTCGGTCACCACGTCGACATCAGGGCGGTAGACACGAGGGATCGGGTTGACCGTCGGCGACACCCGCACGGTCTTCTTGGGGCCACCTCGGGCCCACATCGAGGGCCGTAGATCTTCGGCATAGTCGTAGCCGACAGTGAGCACGAGGTCCGCGGGGCCGAAGAGGGTCTCGAGCGCGGGGAAGGACAGGATGCCGTCCATATAGCCGGTGACGGCCCCGTAGTTGAGCTCGTGTCGGTGCGGCAGCACGCCCTTGGCCAGATACGTGGTGACCACGGGGATCCGAAGCCGCTCGGCCAGTTCCCGGAGGGCCGGGACCGCCCCGGAGCGGATCGCCGCCGCCCCGACCACCAGAACCGGGTGCTCGGCGCGGGCGAGCAGGTCCAGCGCCTGGTCGGCCGCGTGCCGCCAGTTCGCGTCGATGGTGGCGACGGGCTTGGCGACAGGGTGGGCCGGTGGCCGGGGCGACGACAGGTCGGCCTCGGCACCGAGCAGGTCGACGGGGAGGGACAGGAAACTCGGCCCAACCGGCTCGCTCATGGCGGCGCTGATCGCCGAATCCACCAGGTCGGTGACCTCGTTGGGGCGCTCCAGTTCCCGGGCGTACTTCGTCATGGGCCGCATGACGCCGACGGAGTCGAGACACTGGTGCGTGTCGTTCGGAAAGATGTCGTGGGACTCCGACTGCGCGGCCAGCGCGATGACCGGCGAGCGGTCAAGGACCGACGTGGCGACACCGGTGGTCAGGTTCGTCATGCCGGGACCAAGGGTGGCCCAGCAGGCCTGGGGACGGCCGGTGATCCGGGCCAGGACGTCGGCGGCCACACCCGCGGTGAACTCGTGCCGGGTCAGGATGAAGTCCAGACCCTCGACCTCGTCGAAGAGGATCGACGCAGCCTCCCGTCCGACGACGCCGAAGACGTTGGTGATCCCGTGGTCACGCAGACGCTGCAGGAGGAGGCGGGCGGTGGTGTCACCGTTGACCGGAATGCTCGACACTCGCGACATTGAGAGCTCCCACTTGTAGGAAAAATTCCGCGCACCGGGCCCCGCGAACGCTGGTGTACGTGTTCGAAGGCCCGGTCGGCTGGCACTACCCTGAAGTGGCGGACTTGCAAGGACTTTGACGATTACCTTGCGTGCTGGAGCAATGACACCAGACGGTCCGGTGGAGTCGACGCTCCACTCTCGCCGGAGGGCGCTCCGCCACGGCCGGCAGGTCGGTCAGGGCCACCGCGAGTCAGGTGCTACCGGACCGACTCGACGCAGAGCACCCCGGCGGCACGGGCGTGAACAACCCCGCAGTGCCGGACTCTCCCGCAGGCGCGTCCGCCGGCCCCCGCCAGTGGGGCCGACGGTGGGGTGGGGCCCGCCCGTGGGGCCGACAGAGAAACACAGGATGTCAGCAAGATCCGGCGCGCACTATGGACAGCTCATATTTCCGGCGCGGAGGAGAACTCGTGGATGTCCTGGGAGCCCTTCAGGGAACGGCCAGCCTCAATTTGTTTCCGATCGAAAACAGACTCTCCCCACGGGCGAGAATGGCGCTCTCGAGTGATGCGAATAACCGCTACCCGTACGTCGAGGGGGCCCTCACCCACTACGGCGACGTCTCGGGGCTCAACGACGTGTACGCCTACTGCGTCGACCTCGCCAGGAAATACCTCGGCGGGCGGTACGGCTGCGTGCACTTCCTGTCGGGCCTGCACACCATGTACACCGTTATCACCGCGCTGGTACCGCCGGGCAGTCGCATCATGACGCTGGACCCCGAGGACGGCGGCCACTACGCCACCGTCACCATCTGCGAGGGCTCGGGCCACACCCTGTCATTTCTCCCCTTCGACCGGGAACGGCTGCTGATCGACTACGAGCGGCTCGCCGATCGGCTGCGACAGGAGCCGGTCGACGTGATCTACGTCGATGCCTCCAGTATGCTGCGCTTTCCCGACGCCCGGGCCCTGCGCGCGGCCGCGCCGGACACGCTGCTGATCCTGGACGCCTCGCACCTGATGGGCCTGCTCCCCGCCGCTCCGCAGACAGGGGTCCTCGACGGTGGATTCGACATCATCCAGGGCAGCACGCACAAGACCATGCCGGGGCCCCAGAAGGGCCTGATGGTCACCAACCACGAGGAACTCGTCCGCAAGGTCGAGGCACGGATCCCGTACACCGCCTCAAGCAGCCACGCCGCCAATGTGGGCGCGCTGGCCATCACCCTGGAGGAACTGCTGCCCTGCCGACTCTCGTACGCGCGACAGGTCATCGCCAATGCTCGCGAACTCGCCGGCCAGTTGGCCGGTCGCGGGTTCGGCGTCGCGGGCGAGGCGTTCGGCTGGACGGACACCCACCAGGTGTGGCTGGACATTCCGGCGGAGATCGGTCCGCACCGGTGGGGACGGCTACTCAAACAGGCGAACGTGCGCAGCACCACGGTTCCGCTGCCGAGCAGCGGCGGCTTGCCGGCGTTGCGGCTGGGCACCCAGGAACTGACCCGCGTGGGCATGGCGGAGCAGGAGATGGCGGAGGTCGCGAACATCCTCGACCGGATCCTCCTGCGCGGTGAGAACCCCGACTCGGTGGTGGAGAGCGTGACGAAGCTGGTCACGAAGTTCCCCGAGGTCAAATTCATCGGTAAACCGGGTGTGGATGAGTCCTTCTCCTAACCGGACGGTCACTTGGCCTCCAGGACGATCCGGGCATCGGTCGGCGGGAGCCCGTCGGGCGTCTCGTCGGGCGTCTCGTCGGTCACGGGGGACGCCTCCAGGTCGACCCGGGGCATGAACCGGTCCAGCCAGCGGGGGAACCACCAGTTGGCGCGGCCGAGCAGCACCATGATCCCCGGTACCAGGAACCCACGGACGATCACCGCGTCGAGCAGCACCGCCAGGCCGAGCCCCACCCCGAACATCTTGATCAGCGGGTTGTCCTGGCCGGCGAAGCTGATGAAGACGCTGAACATGATCAACGCTGCCGCGGTGACGACCCGTCCCGCCGAGCCGAGCCCCGTCACCACCGCACGCCGGTTGTCCCGGACCGCGTGCCACCGCTCGGCGATCGACGAGACCAGGAAGACCTCGTAGTCCATCGACAGCCCGAACAGGATCGCGAAAAGGATCAGCGGGATGTAACTCTCGATCGGCACCGGCCCATCCAGCCCGAGCAGCCCCGTGAGGTGCCCCTCGGCGAAGGCGAAGGTGAGGATGCCGTACGCGGCGCCGACGGAGAGCAGGTTCATCAGCGCGGCGGTCAGCGGGATCACGAAGGAGCGGAACAGGACGACCAGCAGCAGGAAGCTCAGCGCGATCACCACCGCCAACACCAGCGGCAGCCGCTGGGCCACCTGGTCGGTGAAGTCAATCTTCGCGGCGGTCTGGCCGCCGACGTGCAGCTGCGTACCGTCGGTCGCCAGCGGCGGCAGGATCTCCGCGCGCAACTCGGTGACGAGGTCACCGGTGGCCGGGTCGCTGGGCGCGGTTGTCGGCACCACCTGCCAGAGCGCGCCACTGCCGTCGGTGGAGACCCGCGGCCCCTGGACGGACTGCACACCGGGCACGTCCGCCAGAGCGGAGCTGAGGGCGGCGGCCTGTCGCTGCACCGTGGCCGGGTCAGTCTCGGCGGTGTCACCCAGGTCGGCGACGACCAGCAACGGCCCGTTCACGCCCGGGCCGAACGCCGACTCCAGCAGGTCGTAACTCTGCCGGGTGGGCGTACCGACCGGGTCGTGGCCGCCGTCCTGCTGGCCGAGCTCCAGGTCCGCCACCGGCGCGATGAAGACCGCCAGCACCAGGAGCGAACCGACCACCGCCAGCCACGGCCGCCGGGCCGTCCCCTCGCCGATCCGGTGCCACCAGCCCGCCTTCGACGCCTTCTTCGCGCGACGCCGGGGCAGCGCCCCGACGTCGAGCCGCGAGCCGACGACCCCGAGGACGGCCGGCAGCACACCGACCGCGGCCACCACCGACAGCCCGACCGCCACGGCGGCGGTCCACCCCAGCGAGGTCAGCAGCGGCAGCCCGGCCAGCAGTAGGCCACCCAGGCCGACGGCGACGGTGGCGCCGGCGAAGAGCACCGCCGCGCCCGCGGTGGCCACCGCGACCCCCAACGCCCGCTCGGGTGATTGCCCCTCCTGCCGGGCCGTGCGGTACCGCACGACGATGAAGAGCGCGTAGTCGATACCGACGCCGAGCGAGATCATGCTCGCCACCGTCGTCGCGATGTCCGGGATCGCTCCCACCTGGCTGAGCAGCCCGATGGCGGCGAGCCCGAGCACCAGCCCGACCAGCGCGGAGAGCAGGGGTAGGGCCATCGCCGCGGCCGCGCCGAGGGCCACCAGCAGGACGACGGCGGCCACGGCCAGACCGATCAACTCGCTACGGTGCCCCGGATCCCCGGCCGCCGCCTGGGCGAGCTGCCCCCCGGGGAGCACCTCCAGCCCGGCGTCCACCGCCGGGGTGGCGGCGGCCAACACGCGGTCGGCATCCTGCTCACCGAGGGCGGCGGGTGGCACGTCGAAGTAGACCTGCGCGTACGCGGTGTGCCCGTCGGCGCTGATCCGCGGCGCGGGCTGGCCGGGCTCCTGCGGAAATGGGGGCACCACCTGTGTCACCCCTTCCACATCCCGCACCGCCAGCAGCGAAGCCTCGATCGCCGCCCGCCCCTCGGGCGCGGTGACCGGGGAGTCCGGGTCGTGGAACACCAGGGTGCCGTTGCCGAGGGCGGAGGCGGGGAACACCGCGTTCTGGATCTCCTGTGCGCGGCTGCTGTCGCTGCCCGGGATGGTGATGCCGTCGTCGATGCTGGTGCCCACCGTCACCCACGCGCCCACGACGGCCGCGGCCACCAGGAGCCAGGCGGTGAGCAGCTGCCAGGGCCGGCGGGCGGCCAGCCGGCCGTACGAGTACAGGGCCTTACGCACCGAAACCTCCGAAGGGAGTGGGGTGGATCTGGGTCACTGGATCGAGGGCCGTCACGCGCGGCAGTCGCCCGCGGCGGCGAGCTCGTTGGCGTCGAGGCTGGCCTGCAGGGTCAGGCCGTCGGGGCCAACGGCGACGCGGTCGGGCGTCAGACCGTTCGGGAGGCCCGGCAGGGCGACGTGGCGCGGCTCCAACTGCCCCGCGAGCTCCGGGTCGCGTACGCCGAGCAGCGGGGCGACCAGGTCCACTGGCAGCTGTTGCCCGGCCACCTCCACGGTGGCCGGGGTGAGCACCAGCTCCTCGCCGGCCACCGCGAGATCCATGAGTACGCGCATCTCGCCGCCCAGGACCACGCCCGGCCGGACCACGGCGAGTTGGTCACCGGCGTTCTCGAACCACTGCTGGCCCGCTTCGGTGCCGGGCAGTTGGTCGTACGGCAGGGTCATCGCCGCCTCGGCGCCGGCCACGTCAACCGGTTCGTCCGAGAACGGCCGGGCGTGCACGTCACGCAGGGAGAGCTGAAGGTGGGTCGGCCCGGCCTCGGTGTCGACGATGCCCTGCACGGTCACGTCGCCCAACTCGCCGGTCAGTAGTCGCGGAGTGATGAACGGGCCGGGCAGCGAGGTGGTCAGCTCGGCGCCGTCGAGGCGACAGCCGACCGCCGCGGACACCCGCCGTTCGACCGCGGCGGCGAGGAACCGATCGGCGCCGTAGGAGAGCACCAGCGCGACGACGACCAGCACCAGCGGCAACCGCAACCGGCGGGCCAGCGAGCGATCGGTACGGCGGGGCCTGGTCCGGCTCGGTCGGCGGGCCCTGGTCGGCAGATCAGTCCGGCTCATGCCCCAAGGCAACCGCACCGACCTGCCGGTCCCCTCCGGCGTACCTTCCGGTTTGCTGACGATCCGGATCGGGCGATGCGGACCTGGTCGCCACCGGCGGCGTTCCGCGGACGGTCCGTCGGGCCTTCAGCAAACCGTCAGCCGTTCGGCAGCCGATTGGCAGGTTCCCCGGTCCCCACGCCGGAGATACTGACACCATGGCCGGACCCACAGGACGTTCCGCCCGGCAACCGCGGCCGGGCTCCACCGCCGAGCTGAGCTCGGTCTGGCGGGCCCGCGTGCTGGTGGTGGACGACGAACCGGCCCTGGCCGAGCTGCTGCTGCGCACCCTGCGGGTCGCCGGGTTCGACGCCCGGTCCGCCGGCTCCCGGTCCGAGGCGCTGACGGTCGCCGGTGAGCTGGCTCCGGAGCTGGCGATCGTGGACGTGATGCTACCCGACGGCTCCGGCTTCGACCTGGTCCACGACCTGCGCCGCGGGCTCCCGGAGCTCGCGGTGGTCTTCCTGACCGCGAAGGACTCGCTGGAGGATCGGCTCACCGGGCTGAACCTCGGCGGCGACGACTACATCACCAAGCCGTTCAGCGTGGCGGAGGTGATCGCCCGGGTGAACGCGGTGCTGCGCCGCCTCGGTGGGCGGCCCGGCGCGGCCAACCGGCTCGCCGTCGCCGACCTGGAACTCGACGACGACGCGCACACGGTGACCCGGGCGGGCACGCCGGTCGAGCTGTCGCCGACCGAGTTCCGGCTGCTGCGGCACCTGCTGGAGAACGCCGGCCGGGTCCTGTCCAAGCAGCAGATCCTGGCCCAGGTCTGGCAGTACGACTTCCCCGGCGATCCGGGGGTGGTGGAGAAGTTCGTCAGCCAGCTCCGGCGCAAGATCGATATCTCGGACCCGCCGTTGCTGCACACCGTACGCGGCTTCGGCTACGTCCTGCGGGAACCGCCCGAATGAGGCGGCCGGCCGTGCGGAGCCTCCGCGGCCGACTGCTGGTGGGCACGGTAGCGCTGCTGGTGGTCGGGCTGCTCGCCGCCGATGTCACCGCCTACCTGGCGTTACGTCGATTCCTCGACGAACGGGTCGACAACACCATCGAGCTGGTCCTCGACCGGGGATTGGCGCGCGCCCGCCTCGCCGGGCCGACCCTGCCCACCACCGGCCTGGAACAGCTCCTACCCGCCAACGCCTACCTGGCCCTCTACGACGCCGAGGGCGACCTGGTGCTGGCCCGGCACCCCCTACGGCACGGTGACGCACGGCCGCCCGTGGTGCCGCCGGTCAACGAGCTGCCGGCGCACCCGGTGACCATCGGCGCCGACCCGGAGACGGCACTACGGGTGCGCCGCGAGCTGCTTCCCCCCGAGCAGGCCCTCCCGGTGGAGATCAACGGGCAGGTCCTTCCGGTAACCGGGCTGGTGGTCGGGGTATCCCTGGCGGACAACGCGGCGACGCTGCGCCGGCTGGTCCTGGTCCAGGGGATCGCCGGGCTGCTCATCGTCGTCCTGGGGGTGGCGCTGGCCCGGCTGGTACTCGCCACCGGGCTACGCCCGCTGCGCGCCATGGCGGACACCGCCCGGGAGATCGGCCGCGGCGACCTGCGCCGACGCGTACCCGTGGGCGACCCGCGCACCGAGATCGGCAGCGTCGCCACCGCGCTGAACGAGGCGTTCGACCAGCGGGAACGCAGCGAGGCGTTGACCCGGACCTTCGTCGCCGACGCCTCGCACGAGCTGCGTACCCCGCTGAGCGCGGTACACGGCTGGGCCGACCTCTACCTCAACGACGGAATCACCGACTGGGACGGCGTGGACGAGGCGATGCGCCGGATCCGTACCGAGAGCACCCGGATGGGGGCCCTCGTCGAGCAGCTCCTCACCCTGGCCCGGCTGGACGCGCACCAACCGCTGGCGCGCGCCGCGGTCGACCTGGGCCGCGTCTGCACGGACGTGCGGGACAGCCTCCGGGTCACCGCCATCCATCATCGACTCACCCTCGCCGCCGACGAGGGGGTCACCGTCACCGGCGACGCGACCGCGCTTCGCCAGGTGGTGCAGAACCTGGTCGGCAACGCGGTTCGGCACACCCCACCCGGCACCGCGGTCGAGGTTCGCGTCCGCCGCGACGACGCGGACGCCGTTCTCGTCGTGCACGACGAGGGGCCCGGGCTCGACGCCCCGGAGCTGGCGCACGCCTTCGACCGGTTCTGGCGTGCCGACCCCGGGCGGGCCGCACCCGGCGGCACCGGGTTGGGCCTGGCCATCGTCCGCGACATCGTCGAGGCGCACGGCGGCACCGTGGCGCTGGACTCGGCGCCCGGGCAGGGGCTGACGGCCACCGTACGACTGCCGGCCGTCGCCGCGCACCGGCCCGCGCCGGGTTCCCCCCGTTCGCCGGAGTTCTGACCCCCCGGACCGCGTACGTGCGCCCGTTACGGGTAGGTCTCCGACGCACGTGTTGGGTGGATGTGACTTGCGGGTGAGGGGAGCAGGGGAACCGTGGGTACGACGGAATCGAACCCGACTCGCGTTGCCCAGCGCGTCATCGAGGTGTTGCAGGCGTACGGCGTGCAGTTCATCTTCGGAGTCCCCGGAGCCAAGATCGACGCGATGTACGACGCGCTGGCGGATGGTGGGCCCCAGCTGATCGTGTGCCGACACGAACAGAACGCGGCGTTCATGGCCGCGGCGGTCGGCCGCCTCACCGGCATCCCCGGCGCCGTGCTGGTGACCTCCGGACCCGGCACCGCCAACCTCGCCACCGGCCTGCTGACGGCGTCGACAGAGCAGGATCCGGTCATCGCCCTCTGCGGCGCGGCGTCCCGCGCCAACCGGCTCAAACGCGCGCAGCAGTCATTCCACTCCGCCGCCCTGCTCGCCACGGTCACGAGATATACCGGCGAGGTCTCCGACCCGGACAACGTGTGCGAGGCGCTGAGCAAGGCCATCCGGACGGCGACCACCGAGCCCCGAGGAGCCGCCGCGGTGGTGTTTCCCCAGGACGTACTCGCCGCGTCGACCGCGCAGACCCTGCACCGGCCGGCGCCGGTACCCCGGCTGAACGCGGCGCCGCCCGAGGCGATCGCCGAGGCGGTACGGCTCATCCGCTCGGCGCGGCGTCCGGTCGTGCTCGCCGGCATGCGCTCCGGTGAACCGGAGACCAGCCACGCCCTGCGGGCCCTGATCGGCGAGACAGAGCTTCCGGTCGTGGAGACCTTTCAGGCCGCCGGGGTGCTGTCCCGCGACCTCGACCACCACTGGGCCGGTCGAGTCGGGGTGTTCCGCAACCTGCCCGGCGACGTGGTGATGGCGCACGCGGATCTGCTGCTGACCGTCGGCTACGACGAGGTGGAGTACGCCTCCGCCGCCTGGAACACCGATTCGGCGCGCACCATCGTGCACGTCGACTCCATCCCCGCGGAACTCGGCAACCACTACCAACCGACGCTCGAGCTGCGGGGCGACCTGGCCGCCACGCTCCGCCAGCTGGCCGGACCGCTCGCCGGGCTCCGCCTCGAGCCCGAGTTCCGGGAGCTGATGGACGCCCAACGGCGGGCGCTCGCCGAGATCGACCTGGAGGCGCGCTCCGCCTCGGACGACTCCCGCGGCCTCGAACCGCCGGCAGTCGTCCTCAAGCTGCGTGAGCTGCTGGCCGACGACGCCACGGTAGCCTGCGACGTGGGCTCGTTCTACCTGCACATGGCGCAGCACTTCCGCGTGCACGAGCCACGGCACCTGTTGTTCTCCAACGGCCAACAGACCCTCGGCGTCGGCCTGCCCTGGGCCATGGCCGCCTGCCTCGTACGGCCAGGGCGACAGGTGGTGTCGGTCTCCGGTGACGGCGGATTTCTGTATTCCAGCGCGGAACTCGAGACCGCGGTACGCCTCGGCCTCACCTTCACGCATGTCATCTTCCGGGACGACGCCTACGACATGACCCGCTTCGAGGAGCGGCTCAAGTACGGCCGCGACCACGGTGTTGACCTGGGGTTCCTCGACTCCGCCGCCTATGCCCGGTCATTCGGGGCGAACGGTTACCGGGTCTCCAGCGAGGAGGAGCTGGTCGACGTCCTGCCCCGTGCGCTTGCCGAACCCGGCCCGTCGGTCGTCGATGTGGCCATCAATTCGGTGCGCAACATCCATCTGGGCCAGAGCCTGCTTCCGGACAGCTTCGACTAGCCGCCGCCCGAGCGAACGGGCCCACGGTGGGAACGGCGGAGGGTCCCGCGTCGCCGGCACACGGCGAAACGGGACCCTCGTGAATCGGATTGTGCGCGATTCGTTACCCGGCGCAGTCGGGCACGATGCCGGAGCAGTTGTTCGGGCGGTTCTTGATCACCACAGTGCCGGTGGCGGGGTTCAGCAGGACCGTGCCACCCGCCTCGTTGAAGATGCCGCCGCCGTCGGTGACCGCGAGGTTCTTTATGACCTTGGTGTTGTACAGCACGGCCGTCCCCGTGGCGACGTTGTAGATGCCGCCACCCATGTCAGCCTGATTTCCGACGATCTTCGTGTTCAGGAGGGTCAACTCGTCGGCGTTGTAGATTCCACCACCAGTGGTGCTCGCCCGGTTGTCCTCGATGTAGCTGTCCACAACGGACATGCTGGAACCTGTCTCAGTGGCCAGAGCGCCAGCCAGCTCGCCCGAGACGTTATCGGCGAGGGTGACCGAGGAGAGGTACACCTGCGTGCCTACGTTGGCAAGAATGCCACCGACCGACCCGGTAGCCGTGTTGCCCGAAACGCTACTGTCCTCGACAACCGCCGAACCACCGTTCACGATGATTCCACCGACAACATCCTGGGCCGAGTTGTCGGAGATGGTGCTGTGCTGAACCAGGGCACTCCCCGTAGTTGCCACCCCACCGCCAGCGGCGGTGACATTTGCGCGTACGCCGGAATCGGTTACTTCGAGCACACCGGAGCTGGAAATACCACCGCCGAGGATGCCAGAGGTATTGCGACTGACCGTGGAGTGCTTGACCAGGGTGGTGCCGTCGTTGGCGATGCCACCGCCGTTGTCTCCGGCGATGTTGCGGCTGATGGTGCTGTGTTTGGTGGTGAGCGCCCCGCCGGTGTTGACGAGGATTGCGCCGCCGTCGCTGTCGGTTTGCCCGCCGGTGATGGTGAGGTGGTTGAGGGTGAGGTCGCCGCCGACGTCAACGGTGAGGATTCTAAACTGTTCGACCGCTGCGGCGCGTTCGATGACGGTGTGCTTGCCGCCGTTGAGGGTGATGGGGGCGGTGATGGCGGGGAGGCCGGCGTCGTCGATGATGGCGGTGAGTAGGTAGGTGCACTTGCTGGCGAGGTCGAGGGTGGCGCCGCCGCGGGCGTTGGCGAGGGTGATCGCGGCGATCAGCTTGTCCGCGTCACAGGGCACCGGAATGCCCTTCGACTTCTCCCGCTTCTTCCCCTGCACCTCGCCGTCGGCCTTACCTTCGGTGCGGTGGTCTTCAGCAGTGCGCCGATCAGACTTTCCGGGCTGATCGTCGGCGGCAGCGAGAGCCCCTCCGACGGCGCCGGCGGCCGGCCCGCCGAAGGCACCGACCGTGGTGGCGGTGAGGGCCAGGCCGGCGACGCCGGCCAGTCCAACAGCCCACCACCGTGCACCCGCCCTCCGTGAGCCAGAGCGGCACAGTTCGCGTTCCTGACGCTGATGGTTCATGGCGATCTCTACGTCCTTCCCCGTGAACGGCGAGGAACCGGCCACCCCAGGGGCAGATCGACCGTTCCTCGGCTACCCGGCAGGCGGCAGCAACCTCCTTGAGCTAAGCCAGTAAAATTCACGTTGACCCGCATACACGAAAATTACCCCCAAAAAGGTACAGACAGGACGAGTCGGCCCGGGTGATCGTTGTCGGAAGCGCACTGAACCCCCAACCTGACAGACCGCCGGGTTGGGGGTTCAATTTTTCGGAGTGGTCGGGGCTGTCCGTGGGTGGGGTCAGGGCTGTCCGGGGAGTTGGGCGACGAACGCCCGCCACGCCGCCGGGCCGAAGACCAACGCCGGCCCGGCCGGGTCCTTGGAGTCCCGGACCCCCACGACGCCGGGAAGGTTACCGGCGACCTCGACGCAGTCGCCGCCGTTGTTGCCGCTCTTACTGCTCTTGCGCCACCGCGCGCCGATCAGGTCCATGAACTTGCCGCTTCCCTGAGCAGGTCTCGGGACTGCGCCCGGGAGAGGGCCTCCCCACGGATGCGTTCCCACCGTCGACTCAGCGTAGCAATATCCGTGACGCCATCGACCAGTTGCGCCTTCGCCTGGCTGTCCACATGGGCCACCACTGTGCCCTTTTCCAACTCGGCGAGGGTGAACGGACCGCCGAGACCAGGGTGCATACCGGCCGAGAGCGGCACGACATGGATCGACACGTTCGGTAGCTCCGCAGAAGCCGCCAGCTGCTCGCACTGCTCCCGCATCAACGCGCGGTCGCCGTAGGCGGACCGGCGGAGGATCAGCTCGTCCAGCACCGCGATGAACATCGGCGCCCGGTCCCGACGCAGGATCGCCTGCCGCTTGATCCGCACGTCGACCAACTCCTCGACCGTGTCGGGGCTGAGCGCCTCGCCGGCGAGGGTCGCCCGCGCGTACGCCGCGGTCTGCAGCAGGCCCGGCACCCACGCAAGTTGAAACGCGCGGAGCGACACCGCCTCACGTTCAATATCGGCCCACGGGCGAAACCACGCCGGCTCGCGGCGCCGCACCGCATCCGGCCACAGATCCTCCACCTCCCGCTTGAGGATCGCGGCCACCTTCGCGCGGTGCCGGGTCTGGGGAATCCGTCCACGGCTCGCCCACTTCGCGGCCGTCTTCGGATCCACACCGATCTGAGCTGCGAGGCTCTCGGCGGTCTCACCCGCCTCCGCCATCGCCGCGATGACTGCGTGGTTCATGCTTCAACCTCCCCTAAACGTTCCAGACGTCCCAAAAACCTAGTACTACGCGGTGTGTTCGCCCCACAACTGTCGGAAAACTGCCCGTAGACGGCGTGAGCCGGTGGAGGCCCGACCCGCCGGAGGCGCTGCCGGACCGCCCCACCACCGGGAGGGGGGTGATGGGGCGGTCCGTTCCACAACCACCACATTCGGGAGGCGAGCCGTGCCAACGACCACCACCGCGCCACCACCACCCCTACCGCGACGGAAGCACCGCGCCGCGCTCGCCGACGCGATCAACCCAGACCACGCGGTGACTGTTTCCGGCACGGAGCTGGAGCGGCTGCTCTTCGGTGGGCGGGTGGTCGGCCGGGCCCGCGTCGTCCACATCGTTCCCGGTGCCGACCTCCTCGCCGCGGTGCTCGCGGGGCTACGGAGACTGTGATGACCGACGACAACCCGCCCACCGACCAGCCGGCGCACGCCGACCGGCGCGCGTACCGTGACCCGCACGGGTCGCCGCCGCTGCCCGACGGCGACCGGGTGCGGCCGAGCACGCCGACCACTCCCCCGCCGTCCGCCACCACCCGGCACCAGCTGATCGCGGCGCTCATCCTGATGATCATCGTGGCCGCCATCGTGCTCGGGGCGCTGCGATGACGACCAGCCCGAGGCCCCGCGTCCGGTCGATCCGGCCGCTGACCGGTCGCACCTACCGATGCGCCCGCTGTGGGGATGCGGCAGCTGCCCGGCGGAGTGGCCCTGCCCGGCAGCCCGACACGCCCTCCTGGCCGAATACCGCAATGACCGCACCGCGCTGCGAGTCTACCTGGGCGCCTCATGTCCGAAGCGGCCGAACAGCTAGCCCAGGTCCAGGCCCACACGGCGTCCGACCTGTACCGACGATTCCTGCTGTGGGTGTAGCGACACGGCGGGTGCCACTACCCCACGCGGTCGAACTGGAAATAGTCGATGTTGAAGTTCTGGTAGGCGTCCTCGTCCATCCGCACCTCGAACTCGTGCGTACCCTTCCGCAGGAAGTGGGTCCCCTCGATCTCCTGCAGTTCGAAGGCATCGTGTGAGGTCGTGCCCGCCACATCCACCGGGCCGGTCGTCGACTGACCGTCGACAGTCATCGAGAACCGCCCCGCCGGGAAGTACGGGGACGACATCCGGGCGCTCACCCGGTAGTTCCCCGACTTCGGCACCTCGACCGTGTACCTGACCCACTCACCACCGCGGATCCAACACATCACCAGCGCGCCATTGCTGTCGCAGATGTCCACACCCTCGTACTGGCGAGCCGCCGTGCCACCCCGGTTCTCGTCATCCAGGTCGTGGTAGCCGATCCCCTTACCCTCCCGCGAGTAGTCCTCGGCCTGCACCCGCACCGACCCCTTCGGCAACGACGGCCACTGCCCCTGACCACCGTGCTCCCGGTCCCGACCGGCCAACCAGCTGACCACCTGCTCCGGGTTGTCAGTCTGGATCATGTCCGCCTGGTGCCGATCCACCACCGCACCCCAACCCTGCGCCGGATCCCGCAACGACGACTCATCGGTGTAGCCGGCGGCGAGGCCGTACCACAGGGTGTTGACCCAGACCCGGGCCCGCTCGCGGAGCGCCGCCACCACCGCCGGCTGGATCTGCGGCTCGGTGAGCCGGTCGAAGACCAGCTCGTACGCCTCCGGCTGGTGGTAGGCGAACCCGTCGAGGTCGGCGGCGTTCTCCTCCTTCACGACATGGACGTAGAGGATCTCCGGGTCGGTGGCGAGGAACTGCTCCACCTCCGCGACCGGCGCCGAACTCTTGAACAGGACGTGGTCCAGGGTGCCGGTGTCAACCAGGACGTCGTACGCCTCGTCCCGGATGTCCCACGCCTTGTCCAGGTTGACCATGGCGCGGCCCTTCACCTGCGCCATCGCCTCCGCCAGGGTCGGCACCCGCTCCTCAGTCAACGGCGCCTGATCGCCCCCCAGGCCCACCTTCAACCGCAGCTGCCTCACCTCGGCCAGCGTCAACTCCGACACCGCACCCGTACCGTCCGTCGTCCGATCCACCGTGCTGTCATGCATCAACACCAGATGACCATCAGCCGTACGCCGAACATCAATCTCCACCACGTGCGCGCCCACCCTCACCGCAGACCGGATCGCCCTCAGCGAATTCTCCGGTGCGGCACGCCAGTGCCCACGATGCGCCACCACCAACACCTCCGCACCCGGACCGTGCCGCAGGAACTGCTTCCGCACCTGCCCGCTGGTGTGCGCCGACGCCGACTCAACAGTCTGGGCGAGTGCCCCCGAAATCGGCGTAGCCCCGGCCGTGGCCCTGGCTCCCGCCACCGTCGGAGCGACACCGACCACCACACCCGCCGTCACCACGGCCAGCACCCCACTCACCCACCTCGTACGCACGAGCAACTCCCGGGTAGACACCAGAATGATCAGCGGTTCACCCCGATACCAGCGCAAACCACCGTTATCCTGCCGATCTCCCACCACGAAACGCGGGCCTCCGCGGTAACAACCCGGCGAACAGGTGCTGACATGCCGATGCCGGACCTTCAAGATCTTTAGCTACATTCCCCGGCTTCCGGTGATATCCCGCATTACCTTCGATGAGCACGAAGCGGTCATTTCACGATCAGGCGGGGGCGGATGTCGAGGTCGGACGCCCCAGGCGGAGCCGGGCACACCCGACGACGGCGGATCATCGCCATCGCGGCGGCCGTCTCCTTCCTGAGCTTCTTCGACCTGAGCGTCATCAACGTGATGCTCCCCTCGATCGAACGCACGCTCGGCGCCGGCAACAGCGCTGTCCAGTGGGTCGTCTCGGGCTACTCGCTGATGTTCGCACTCGCACTCGTCCCCGCCGGACGGTTCGGTGACGCCAGCGGACGACGCCACGCGCTCCTCATCGGCCTCGCCTTGTTCACCGGCGCCAGCGCAGTCGCCGGAACGGCCGGCTCCGGCACCGCACTGGTCGTCGCCCGGCTCGCGCAGGGTGCCGCAGCCGGTGTCCTCGTTCCCCAGCTCACGGCCCTGGTCGAAGAGTTGTTCCGTCCCGAGCGGCGGGGCCGGCCGTTCGGGCTTCTCGGTGCCACGGCCAGCGTCGCCACCGCGATCGGACCGGTGATCGGTGGGCTGATCATTGCTCTCGGTGGGGTGGAGAACGGCTGGCGGTTGGTCTTTCTCAGCAACGTCCCGATCGGTGTCGTCGCGGCGGTGCTCGTCTGGCGGCTGTTTCCGGCGAAACCGCTGAGCGACGAGACAGATCACCGGCCCGACGTGATCGGCACGCTGCTGTTGGGCACCGGAATCATGCTCGTGATCCTGCCCGCGCTGCAGCGGGAGCAGTGGCCGGGGCCGCTGCCGTGGCTGTTACTGCCGGCCGGGATCGGCGTCCTCGTCGCCTTCCGATCCTGGGAAACCTCCCCTACGCGGCGACACCCGCCCGTCTTCGACTTTCACCTACTGACCCACCGGACATACCGCCTGGGGCTGCTGCTCGGCTTCTTCTACTACGCCGGTTTCACCTCGCTGCCGCTGATCTTCAGCCTGCACCTGCAGTACGGCCTCCACCGCAGTCCGTTGCACACCGGGCTCACGATCGCACCATTCGCGGTGGGCTCCGCGCTGGGCGCACTGCTCGGCGGCCGGCACGTCGAACGACTCGGCCGCCGGCTGATCGCCGGCGGGCTACTCACCGTCCTGGCGAGCCTCGCCCTGATGATCGCCGTCACCAGCGTCACCGGGACGACATTCTCGATCCTGAACTCGTTCCCGCTGCTCCTCGCCGGAGTCGGTAGCGGCCTCGTGATCACACCGAACAACACCCTGACTCTGGCGCAGGTGCCCCGGCGGAACGCCGGCAGCGCCGCCGGAATGTACCGGACCATGCGGCAGGTCGGCGCCGCGATCGGGCTGGCGGTGATCAGCGCAACCCTGCTCGGCTCGGTCACGGCCAACAACGGACACTGGCCAACCGCCCTGCGCCACGCACTCGTCGTGGAGTTCGGCATCGTCACCGCCGCGCTGCTCACCAACCTCGCCGGCATCGTCGGTAGCCACCGCCATTCACTCGATTCGGCAGCCTGACCGTTCGCACCGCCCACGCCGGGCCGTCGGTGGCCAACGACACAGACCAGCGCCAGGGAAAGGACTCGCCCCGGTGGTGTCGGCACCGGCATGATGTCCGGCGTGCTGGGGATCACCGACATCTGGACGTACGTGCTGGGCACCGTGGCGATCATCATGCTGCCCGGACCCAACTCGCTCTTCGTACTCTCCACCGCCGCCCGCCGAGGCGTGGCCGCCGGCTACCGCGCGGCCAGCGCGGTGTTCGTGGGCGACGGAGTCCTGATGATCCTCTCGGCCGCCGGAGTGGCGTCCCTGCTCCAGGCGTACCCGCCGCTCTTCCTGGTGATCAAATATGCCGGCGCCGCCTACCTGGGCTACCTGGGCCTGGGAATGCTGCGCGGGGCCTGGCAGCGGTGGCGGGCCCGCCACGACCCGGCCACCCCGCGACTTCTCGACGCCGGCGACCCCGCCCCACCCCGCAGCCCGTTCCGCCGGGCCCTGGTGATCAGCCTGCTCAACCCGAAGGCGATCCTCTTCTTCGTTTCGTTCTTCATCCAGTTCGTTGACCCGCACTACCCCTGGCCGGCGCTGTCGTTCCTGCTCCTCGGGTCCATCGCACAGCTCATCAGCGCGCTCTTCCTGACCATACTGATCTTCGCGGGCACCTTCCTGGCCGCCCAGTTCCACCAACGCCGCCGCCTGGCCGCGGGCGGGACGACCACGGTTGGTGCGCTCTTCCTCGGCTTCAGTCTGAAACTCGCCACCGGCTGACCCACCCCGGTCACGTGCCACCGCCAGCGGCCGGCCCGCCCCGACTCACGTGCCGTCGCCACTGCCGCCGCCGACGCCCGGGCCACCGGCCGTGCCGCCCAGCCCGAATCCCGGCGGCAGTGGCGCGTCCGGAGGTCGGCTCACATGGGCGGACTCGTTGATCGGCGCCGACCAGTCGGCGTGCGCCGCCATCGCCGCGTGCCGGTTGATCGCACTCCGCAGCCACCCATCCACGGTGGTCACCCAGTCCTGCCGCTCGGCACCGTCATGCCAGACCCGAAACCGACTGATGCTCTGGTGGGTGATCCCGGCCAGCGCCAGCCGCCGATCGCACCAGAGGAGCACTTCGAGACCGGCGGAGTTCGCGATGAAGATCACCTCCAGTTCGGTGATCGGCCCGGCGTACAACGGCGCCACCCAGTAGCCCAGCCGCTGGTGCAGCGAGAGCTGCTGCTCAACGCCGGGCAACCGGGCCGCGACCGCGCCGGCCTGCCGCAGACTGAACCCCAGCATGTCCAGGGTGGTGAGGATGTGCGCCTGGGCGATCAGCGGGTGCACGAAGAGCGGCACCATCGCGCCCTGATCCAGCCCGGGCTCGATCGCCACCTCGGTACGCAGCCCCATCCGTAGGCTGAGCAGCGGCGCTCCGCCGACGACCGTCAGCGGGGTCTCCCAGGGCATCGGAAACGAGAACGGAATACTGCGGGCCCGCCCGGCGCGCAGGACGAACCCGGTGGCGATCTCCGCCTGATGGAACTGCACCAGCCGCCGGGAGTCCTCCGGGTCGTCCGGCTCGGCCGACGTGACCAGGCCGAGCCGGACATGCAGCACCGGAACGTCAACCGGGCCGGCGCTGACGGTCACCCGCCCCGGCAGCCGGAGGCCGGGGCGGGTGCTCGGGTTGGCCAGCGCGGTCCGGACGGTCAGCCCCGTCCGACCGGACTCCGGCGACACCCCCGTCAACCGCACCGGCCCCGGTTACCCAGCCCAGATCAGCGCAACCGCCGTCCCCGAGGAACCTGGTCCGTCTCGTCGTCGAACTCGCCGATGACCTCCTCCAGCAGGTCCTCGAGCGCGACGAAACCGACCGGACGGGTCGGCCCCCCACCGTTGCGGACCAACGCCAGCTGGGAACGCCGGGCCCGCATCGCCCCCACCGCCTCGGTGACCGTGGCGGACGAGGGCAGGGTGAACGCGGTCGTCATCAACGTCTCGGCCGTCGCCGTCGGACGGCTGGCCGCGGCCCGAACCGCCTCCCGTACGTGCACCAGCCCGCAGACGTCACCGGCCTCGTCGAGCACCGCCAGGCGGGACCGCCCGCTGTCGCGGCTGACCTGCTCGATCTGGCCCGCGTCCGCGTCCCGTCGCACGGTGACGATCCGGTCGAACGGCTCCATCACCTGCGCCACGGTGGTGCCCTGCAGCTGCAGCATGCTGGTCAGCAACTCGTGCTGCTCGGCACCGAGGAGCCCGTGCTCGCGGGACTGCTCCAGCAGGAGGCGCAGCTCCTCCGGGCCGTGCACCTGGGCAAGCTGATCCTGTGGCTGGACCTTGACCAGCCGCAGGATGCCGTTCGCCAGGGAGTTCAGGGCCGACAGCACCGGCCGGGCGACCCGGGCGAAAGCGCGGAACGGCAGCGCCAACAACGTCGCCGACCGCTCCGCGTCGGTGATCGCCCACGACTTCGGCGCCATCTCCCCCACCACCAGGTGCAGGAAGGTCACCAGGCTCAACGCGAAGATCAACGCGATCACGTGACTCGCCGCGCTGGGCAGGCCCACGGCATACAGCAGCGGGCTGAGCAGCTGCTCGATCGCCGGTTCGGCCAGCGCACCGAGCCCCAGCGTGCACAGGGTGATGCCCAGTTGCGCGCCGGCCAACATCAGCGAGAGTTCGCGTACGCCGTCCAGCGCGGCCCGGGCACCTCGGCCACCACCGGCGGCGGCCTGCTCCAGCCGGTAGCTCTTGCTCGCCACGAGGGCGAACTCGGCGGCGACGAAGAACCCGTTCAATGCCAGCAGGACCACCGAGGCCGCGAGAGCAACACTGACGCTCATGCCTGCACCTCCGGCTGACCTTCCGACTCCTGCAGGCGCAGCCGGACCGAGTCGGCGACGTGCCGGTCGACCACGAGCACCTCAACCAGCGCCCGGGGGCCGGCCGCCGCCTCATCCCCGTCCGCCGGCAGGGCGACCTCCAGTTGGTCACCCACCTCGGGTACCCGGCCCAGCTCCCGCATGACCAGCCCGGAGAGCGTGTCGTACTCCGGGGCCACGGGCAGCGAGATGCCGGTGCTGTCGGCGACCTCGTCGATCCGCCAGCGAGCCGGCACCACCCAGGAGCCATCGCGCTGCCGGGTCGGTATCCGCTCCGGCGGATCGTCCTCGTCTCGGATCGGCCCCACCAGTTCCTCGGCGATGTCCTCCAAGGTGATCACACCGGCGAAGCCACCGTACTCGTCAACCACGCAGGCGAGCTGCCGGTGACTGGAGCGCAGCCGGTCCAGCACCGTCGGCAACGGCAGGGTCTCCGGCACCAGCAGCGGGGGAACGGACACCGTACCGACCGGGGTGGTGGCGCGGCGCTCCAACGGCACACCGAGCACATCGGCGATGCCGGTCACACCAATCACGTCGTCAACACCCTCGGCCCCCTGGACGGGGAACCGGGAACGGCCGGTCTCGAGTAGCTCGACGACGCGGCTGACCGGCTCGTGGGCGCGGACGGTGTGCACGTCGACCCGGGGCACCATGGCTTCCCCGGCGGTGAGCTGACGGAAATCCAACCCGCGGTCCAGCAGGGTGGACATCTCCGCGGTGAGGTGCCCGCCCTCACGGGACTCGGCGATGATCTGCTCCAGATCCTCCAGGGTCGCCCCGCTGGGCAGCTCCTCGACGGGCTCCACACCCGCCCGGCGGAGCAGCCGGACGGCCGCCCGGTCGAAGAGCTTGATCACTGGGCCGGCGACCTTGAGGTAGATCAGGGTGGAGCCGGCGAGCGCCCGAGCGAGCGCCTCGGGGCGGGCGATAGCGAGGTTCTTGGGTGCCAGCTCACCCAGCACCATCTGCACGATGGTGGCGATCAGCAGCGCGAACGCGACGGACAGCGGCCCGCTGACCCGGTCGGACATCCCGGACAACCCGAGCAGGTCAGCCAGACCAGCGCCGAGATACGGCTCAGCGACGTAGCCGACCAGCAGCGCGGTGACCGTGATGCCGAGCTGGGCGCCGGAGAGCATGAACGACAGCCGTCCGGTCACCTCCAGGGCCCGGGCCGAGGCCTTGTCACCTTCGGCGGCACGCTGCTTGAGCTTGCCCCGATCCACGGCGACGTAGCCGAACTCCTGGGCCACGAAATATCCGGTGGCCGCGGTGAGGACAACGATGAAGAGGAGCCCAACGACGATCAACACGGGAGCTTCAGGGCTCCCGTCGATCTCGGGGCCGGGGATAGCCGGGCATAACCCGGCTTGCTACTGCTGCCCTCCTGGGCAGACGAGTCGATCATGCCATCCATTTTATCGGGAGGACCTGAAAGTACGCTGGCGGTGCCGGAAGGGTCACGGCGACGCGGACCCTTCCGGCGCACGGTCAGCTCTGGGTGATCCGCACGTCGTCGACGGCGGCCTCCACCAGGCTCGGGTTACTGGCATCCGCCACGTCGATCAGTATGTGTACTGTCTGGCCGCTTAGAGCTGATATGTCCGCGCTGGCTAGCTGCCAGGACCCCGCCCGGTTACTCGCCGTGCCGGTGACGTTCAACGCCGTCACGGTGCTACTGCCCACCACCCGGACTCGCAGGTAGTCGGCACTCGTGGCGTTGCTGAGATGGGCGAGGTACCAGGAGAAGCTGAGGGTCAGCGCGCCGGTCGACGGCAGGCTGACCGCCGGGGACTGGATCGTGGTGACGCCACCGTCGACGTCGTGACTGCCCGCACTGCTGCCCGCAGCCGCGCCGGTGACCAGGTCGAAGCTACCGCTCACCGTGGTGCCGAGTTGGAGGGTGGTCCCGGAACTGCTGGTGGTGGCGGGGTCGCCGCGTTCCCAGGCCCCGGTGGTGGCGGTGTCGGTCCCGGCCGGGTCCACGACCCAGCCGGTGGCGGTCTCGAAGGTGTCGCTCCAGACCGTCTCACCCGGCGGGGACGTCTGGGCCAACTCCCACACCGTGTACGCGATCGCGTCGGCGTTGCGGTCCAGCGCCGTGTCGTTGACGTTGGCGATGGTGTCGCACGAACGGTGGTAGCAGGAGTCGAAAGCCCGTCCCGCCGTCCCGCCCCAGAGCGCCGCCTGGGAGCTGGACTTGATGCCCTCCGCGCCGGTGAACGTGCCCCCAGCCGGGATGCCGACCGCGATGAACGGCCCGTAGTCGCTGCGGCCGTTGAAGTCGGTGCCCTGGGTCGTCACGCCGATCGAGGTGTAGTACGCCTGGATGGTCTGCTCGATCTCGGCGGAGCCCTCGGGCCCGGGGCCGGCGCCCACCCCGTCGGAGTCGTCGCCGTCGTAGACGAAGTAGCCGGCGTTCGGCGACGCCACCATGTCGAAGTTGAGATACTGCTTGATCCGGTCGCGCTCCGCGCCCGACAGGCTGTTCACGTAGTGACGGGAACCGCGCAGACCCAACTCCTCCGCGCCCCACCAGGCGAACCGTAGCCGTTTGTCCGGGGTGAAGCCGCTGCTCGGTACGGCCAGTGCCACCTCGAGGATGGCCGCCGAGCCGGACCCGTTGTCGTTGATGCCCGGTCCACTGGTGACGCCGTCCAGGTGCGCTCCGGTCAGGACCACGGCGTCCGGGTCACCCGTCGGCCACTCGGCGAGCAGGTTGTAGCCGGTCGCACCGGCGTAGGTGAACGACTGCACGGTGGTGGTGTAGCCGACCGCGTCGAGCTGCGACCGTAGGTAGTTCACCGAGGCCAGGTAGCCGGGTCGACCGTGCGCCCGGTTTCCGCCGTTGGCGTTGGCGATCGACTGGAGCTGGGTCAGGTGGGCCTTCACGTTGGCCAGCGGGATGTCCGGGGCGTCGACGGCGGTCGAGGACGGCGCGAGGCGGGGGTGCACCGGCGCAGCGGCGGCCGCGGTGGCGGTCAGCGCTGTCACGGCCACGACGGCCAGCACCGCCGGCCAGACGGGTCGAGGGGTACGGGTTCTCATGGGTCCTCCGGGTCGGGGCGGGCCGTACCAATGGGCACGACCACACATCCGGGACTACATTGACAGCTTTCGCTATCCCAGCGTGCCCTGACACTCCCCGTACGGCAAGACGTGAACCGACCTGAAGGCAACCAGCGGGGCGCTGCCCCCCGAGGGCAGTCAGCGCGGCGGGCCCCCGGGGCGACAGTCCCAACGCGCCTCGACCAGCAGGTCAGGACGCCCGAGGTCGAGCACGACACGGTTGACGACCCGCTGGGCGGCGGTCAGCGAGCGCACCGAGAGCAACCGCCCCCGACTCTCCCGACGCAGGACGAAGTAGTGCACGGCCGCGCGCACTCGACCCCGGTCCGCGGCACTGGCCCGGGCCGTGGAGACGACCAGCTCGCGCAGCACCTGGGCGAGCCGCTCGGCGAGTTCCAACTCGGGCTCGGCCAGGCCGGCGCGGACGGCGGCGAGATGACCGTCGACCTTCCGGATCAGCACATCGGTGCCAGCCCGGGCCGCCCGCTTACTCGTCGTCGACACCGCCGCCGGCGCCTTCTCGACCGCCATCCGCCCTCCACTCGCGCTACATCGCGAGGAAGTTACTTTATGTTGTGGGCCACAATCAAGCAGTTAACTAAGACTTAAGCAATCCATAGTTACATTCAATGCTTTTAGTGTCTAGACGGACAGAACGCCACAGCTCTTCGGATACGTGTCGGACCGTGGGGGCACGATGGGGACGTGGCGAACCAGTTGGGCGGCAGGTCGACGAGCGGCGAGGCCAGCGACGCGACCGCAGCGCCCCACCCGACCGACAACACCGCGCTGGACGCGTTCGGCCCGGCCACCCGGGAATGGTTCGCTGCGGCGTTCGCCGCGCCAACCGCGGCCCAGGCGGGGGCCTGGCGCGCCATCGGCGCCGGCCGCAACGCGCTGGTCGTGGCCCCCACCGGCTCCGGCAAGACCCTGGCCGCGTTCCTCTGGTCGCTGGACCGGCTGGCCCGCGAGCCCGCCCCGGCGCAACCCCGGCAGCGCTGCCGGGTGCTCTACGTCAGCCCCCTCAAGGCGCTCGCGGTCGATGTCGAACGGAACCTGCGCACGCCGCTCACCGGCATCCGGCAAGCCGCCGCCCGGCTGGGGTTGACCCCGCCCGAGATCACCGTCGGCATGCGCACCGGCGACACCCCCACCGACGAGCGCCGCGCCTTCGCCCGGACCCCGCCGGATGTCCTCATCACCACCCCGGAGTCGTTGTTTCTCCTGCTCACCTCCGCCGCCCGCGACTCACTCCGGGGCGTGCAGACGGTCATCGTCGACGAGGTGCACGCGGTGGCCGGCACCAAGCGCGGAGCCCACCTCGCGCTGTCGCTGGAACGGCTCGACGAGCTGCTGCCCACCGCGGCCCAGCGCATCGGCCTCTCCGCCACCGTCCGGCCGGTTGACGCCTGCGCCCGCTTCCTCGGTGGAGCCCGGCCAGTTGACGTGGTCGCCCCGCCCACCGCCAAGACCATCGACATCGGCGTCCAGGTCCCGGTCGCCGACATGACCCTCCTCGACGAGCCGGAGCAACCCGGGCCCGACCTCGACCGCCCCCGCCGCGCGTCGATCTGGCCGGCCGTGGAGGAGCGGGTCTACGCCCTCGTCCGGGCGCACCGCTCGACCATCGTCTTCACCAACTCCCGCCGCTCCGCCGAGCGACTCTGCGCCCGGCTCAACGACCTGGCCGCCGAGGAGTTCGCCGGCAACGCCCCGAGCGTCGAGGCGCTCGGCACCCGAGCACCGGGCACCGCAACGCCGGACAGGCCCCGACCCGCCCCCCGACCGCCCGCCGAGCTGATGGCACAAGCCGGGTCGGGGACCGGAGCGCCACCGGTGCTCGCCCGTGCCCACCACGGCAGCGTCTCCCGAACCGAACGCGAACACATCGAGGAGTCGCTCAAATCCGGGCAGCTCCCGGCGGTGGTCGCCACCTCCAGCCTGGAACTGGGCATCGACATGGGCGCGGTCGACCTGGTCGTGCAGATCGAGGCCCCGCCGAGCGTCGCCGCCGGGCTCCAGCGCGTCGGCCGCGCCGGACACCAGGTCGGCGCCGTCTCCCGGGGCGTGGTGTTCCCCAAGCACCGAGGAGACCTGCTCGCCTGCGCGGTGGTGGCCGAACGGATGGCCGAAGGCGCGATCGAAGAGCTGCACCACCCCCGCAACCCCCTCGACGTGCTAGCCCAGCACATCGTGGCGATGGTGTCACTCGAGCCGTGGCAGGTCAGCGACCTGGCCGATCTGGTCCGCCGGTCCGCACCCTTCGCGGAGCTGCCCGACTCGGCGCTGCACGCGGTGCTCGACATGCTCTCCGGCCGCTACCCGTCGACCGCCTTCGCCGAGCTGCGGCCCCGCCTGGTCTGGGACCGCGCCACCGACCTGCTGACCGGGCGGCCCGGTGCCCAGCGGCTCGCGGTGACCAGCGGCGGCACCATCCCCGACCGAGGTCTGTTCGGCGTCTTCCTGGCCGGGGCGGAGCGGGCCGCGCGCGTCGGCGAACTGGACGAGGAGATGGTCTACGAATCGCGGGTCGGCGATGTCTTCCTCCTCGGCTCATCGTCCTGGCGAATCGAGGACATCACCGCCGACCGGGTACTGGTAACCCCCGCGCCAGGCCAGGCGGCCAAGATGCCGTTCTGGAAGGGCGACCAGCCGGGCCGCCCGGTGGAGCTGGGTCGGGCCATCGGCGCCCGCCTCCGCGCCCTGCTGCGGACCGACGACGACGCCGCCACAGCCACGCTGCGCGCCGGGGGCCTCGACGAATGGGCAGCCGGAAACCTGCTGGCGTACCTGCGGGAACAGCAGGCGGCCACCCGTAGCCTGCCGGACGACCGGACCGTGGTGGTCGAGCGCTTCCGCGACGAGCTGGGTGATTGGCGGCTCGCCGTACACAGCGTCCTCGGCGCCCAGGTCAACGCCGCGTGGGCGCTGGCCATCGGCCGCCGGCTCACCGAGCGGTACGGGGTGGACGCCCAGGTGCTCCCCGCCGACGACGGGATCGTCGTCCGCCTGCCCGACACCGCCGCGGAGCCACCGGGCGCGGAGACGGTCGTCTTCGAGCCCGAAGAGATCACCCAACTGGTCGAGGAGTCGGTGGGCACCTCGGCGTTGTTCGCCGCCCGGTTCCGCGAGTGCGCCGCCCGGTCGCTGCTGCTGCCCCGTCGCGATCCGCGCCGCCGACAGCCGCTCTGGCAGCAACGGCAGCGCGCCGCGCAACTCCTCGACGTCGCCCGGGAGTACGCGGACTTCCCGGTCACCCTGGAAGCGGCCCGGGAATGTCTCCAGGACGTCTTCGACCAGCCCGCGCTCGCCGCGCTGATGCGCGACCTGGCCGCCCGCACCGTACGCCTGGTCGAGGTGGAGACGGCGCAGCCGTCGCCGTTCGCGCGGTCACTGCTCTTCGGCTACGTCGGGACGTTCCTCTACGAGGGGGACGCTCCCCTCGCCGAACGGCGTGCCGCCGCCCTCACCCTGGATTCGGCCCTGCTCGGCGAGCTGCTCGGCCGGGTCGACCTGCGGGAACTACTCGACCCGGCGGTGCTCGCCGAAACCGAACGCCAGCTGCGCTGGCGCACCGAACAGCGCCGACCCCGCGACGCCGAGGACGTGGTCGAGTTGCTGCGGGTGGTCGGCGACCTGAGCAGCGCCGAGCTGGCCGAGCGGGGGGCGCCGGCGCAGTGGTTGACCGAGCTGGTCGCCGCCCGCCGGATACTGCGGGTCCGCATCGCCGGCGAGGAACGCTGGGTGGGAGTCGAGGACGCCGCCCGGCTGCGGGACGCGCTGGGCGTGGCGCTGCCCGGCGGCGTGGCCGAGGCGTACCTGGCCCCGGTGGCCGACCCACTCGGTGACCTCATCGCCCGCTACGCGCGCACGCACGGGCCGTTCACCGCCGCCACCTGCGCCGCCCGATTCGGGCTCGGGGTGGCGGTGGTCGAAGGGGCGCTGCGTCGGCTCGCCGCCGCCGGCCGGGTGCTCGCCGGGGAGTTCGCCCCCGACACGGTCGGCATCCAGTGGTGCGACGCCGAGGTGCTACGAATGCTGCGCCGCCGCTCCCTCGCGGCGCTGCGCCGGGAGATCGAGCCGGTGCCGCCCCGGGCGCTGGCCACCTTTCTGCCCCGCTGGCAACAGGTCGGTGCGGCCGGGCGGGGGGTGCCGGCGCTAGCCGCGGCCCTGGAACAGGTGCAGGGGCTGGCCCTGCCCGGCTCCGCCCTGGAGCGCCTGGTGCTGCCGGCCCGGATCGCCGACTACTCCCCCGCCCAGCTCGACGAGCTGTGCACCAGCGGCGAGGTGCTGTGGGCCGGTTCCGGGGCGATCTCCGGCGGGGACGGCTGGGTTGTGCTCGCGTACGCGGACACCGCCCCACTGCTGCTTCCCCCGCCGGATGCGGCCCTGACCCGTACCCCGTTGCACGACACGGTGCTCGACGCCCTCGACGATGGACAGGCGCTGTTCTTCCGTGCCCTGTCCGACCGGTTGGGCTCCACCGACGACGCCGCGCTCGCCGCCGTCGTCTGGGATCTGGTGTGGGCCGGTCACCTGACCAACGACACCCTCGCCCCGCTGCGGGCCCTGCTGGCCGGTCGCGGGGCACACCGGTCCCGCCCGGCCACACCCCGTACCCGCTACCGACGACCCGGCCGCGTCGCCCTGCCGTCACGCGGCGGCCCACCCACCGTCGCCGGCCGCTGGTCGCGCCTGCCCGAACGGGACACCGACCCGACCCGCCGCGCCGCGGCGCTCGCCGACGTCCTGCTGGAACGGCACGGCGTGGTCACTCGGGGAGCGGTCGCGGCGGAGCAGGTGCCCGGCGGGTTCGCCGCCGTCTACCCGGTGCTGTCCGCGTTGGAGGAGCGGGGCGCCACCCGGCGCGGCTACTTCGTGGAAGGGCTGGGGGCCGCGCAGTTCGCCGTACCCGGGGCGGTTGACCGACTGCGCGCACTGGCCGACCCGGCTGACGGTGGACGCGTCCGTGCCGGCCTGGCTCTGGTCCTCGCCGCGACCGACCCCGCCAACCCGTACGGCGCGGCGCTGCCCTGGCCGGAACGGGTGGTCGACTCCGGGGACGGCGGTGCCACCCCGACCGGACACCGAGCCGGCCGCAAGGCCGGCGCCCTGGTGGTGCTGGTCTCCGGCGATCTGGTCCTCTACGTCGAGCGGGGCGGTCGGACGCTGCTCTCCTTCACCGACGACAGCGACCTGTTGGCGAGCGCCGGTAAGGCGCTCGCCGACGCCGTGCAGGGTGGAGCCCTCGGGACGATCTCCGTCGAACGGGCCGACGGCGAGGCGGTGCGCTCGTCACCGCTGCGCGACGCGTTGACGGCCGCCGGGTTCCGGGCCACCCCCCGCGGGCTCCGCCTCCGGGCCTGATCGGTCCGCCGATTTCGGGCCGCCCCGGGCTGTCCGCCGGGTGCCCAGGTCGACCGGTTGGCTCAGCTAGCCTTCCCTCCATGGCGCCGACGCCCTGGATCTCCTTCACCACCGACTACGGTCTCGCCGACGGCTTCGTGGCCGCCTGCCATGGGACGCTGGCCCGGCTGGCGCCCACCGCCCGGGTGATTGACGTGACCCACCTGGTCCCGCCCGGCGACGTGCGGCGGGGCGCCGCGGTGCTGGCACAGACCGTGCCGTACCTGCCGGCCGCCGTCCACCTCGCCGTGGTTGACCCCGGCGTGGGCACCGCTCGTCGGGCGGTCGCCCTCGCCGCCGGGGACGGACTGCTGGTCGGCCCGGACAACGGGCTGCTGTGGGAGGCGGCGGCGGCGCTCGGCGGGGTCCGCGCGGCGGTGGAGCTGACGAACCGGAACTGGCTCGGAGCGCAGCTGTCCGCCACCTTCCACGGGCGGGACATCTTCGCGCCGGTAGCGGCCCGGCTGGCGCTCGGTGCGCCGCTCGCCGACGCCGGCCCGGCCATCGAGCCCACCACCCTGGTCCGGCTGCCGGCGCCGCTGGTCCAGCCGGAGGCCGACGGGTTCACCGCCGAGATACTGACCGTGGACCACTTCGGCAACGTGCAGCTCGCGGCGACGGGCGCCCTACTGGAACCGCTACCCCGATCACTTCGGGTCGCGCACCGGCCAACGGGCCCGGACCGCGTCGGTGCGTACGCGGTGCACGCCCGGACGTTCGACGACGCACCGCCGGGAGGGCTGTTGGTGCACGTGGACTCGGCCGGCCTGGTCGCGGTCGCGGTCAACGGTGGGCGGGCCGCCGACCGGCTCGGGGTGGCGCCGGGCGACCAGCTCCGCGTCACCGCCGGTTGACCGGCAGCGCCGAGGCCGCCCGAGCGGGAGGATGGGGAGGTGCCCGAAGGCGACACCATCTGGAACACCGCCCACATACTTCAGCGGGCGCTGGCCGGCGACCGGTTGATCGGCGCTGACCTCCGCGTGCCACAACTCGCCACGACGCACCTCGCCGGCTGGACGGTCCGGGAGTCAACCAGCCGGGGCAAACACCTGCTGCTGCGGCTCGCGGCTGCGCGCACCGACCACGGCGACGGCGAGCGCTGGACGCTGCACTCGCACCTACGGATGGACGGCAGCTGGCGCGCGTATCCGCCCGGAGGGCGCTGGTCCGCCCGCCCGGCACACCTGATCCGGGCGGTGCTGCGCGGCCCCCGGGCGGTGGCCGTCGGCTATCACCTGCACGACCTCGCCCTCGTGCCGACCGCCGCAGAGCACCGCCTCGTCGGCCATCTCGGCCCGGACCTCCTCGGCCCCGACTGGGACCCGGTCGAGGCGGTCCAGCGCCTGACCGCCGGCGCCGAGGTCACCATCGGCACCGCCCTGCTCGACCAACGCAACCTCGCCGGGGTCGGCAACCTCTACAAGTGCGAGGTGCTGTTCCTCCGCGGGGTGTCGCCGTGGACACCGGTGCGCGCCGTACCCGACCTGATCGGCCTGGTCGCCCTGGCGCAGCGGCTGCTCGCCGCCAACCGGGGGCGCTGGACCCAGAGCACCACCGGATCGCGGCACCGGGGACAGACCACCTACGTGTACGGCCGGCGGGCTCAGCCCTGCCGCCGCTGCGGCACCACGATCCGCCGGCAGGAGCAGGGCGAGCGGGTGACCTACTGGTGCCCGACCTGCCAACCCGAACGTCCCGGCTGAGACAGACCGTCGAGGCGGTGGTGGGCGACCACGGTCAGCCCCTCAGGTGCAGCCCAAAGCTGGTACGCCCCCTGGGCTCCAGCCCCTCCTTCAGCCGCAACGAGGGGATCTCGTAGTCGCCGGAGTTCTGCTGTCGGAACGCGATCGGCTCGGTCGATTCCAGGGTGAGCAGGCGCTGCGTCCAGGCTTTGGCGATGTCCGGGTAGTCCTCGTCGGTCAGCCGATCGGCGCCGTACAGCACGAACGGCGGCAGCACCTCCATACCCGGGTAGTAGAGAATGCCGTGCTGGATCGGGAACAGCAGGTCCTCGATGGGGCCGTTGATCCCCCGGTCAGAGTAGTGCGGCTCCGATCCACCGGCGGTCACCGACAGCAAGGCCTTCCTGCCGGCCAGAGTGCCTTCGCCGAAGCGGTCACCGAACCTGGTGTCGCTGTACTCGCCGACGCCGTACGCGAAATGAAGGCTGAACACCCGGTCCACCCAGCCCTTGAGGATCGCGGGCATGGTGAACCACCACAGCGGGAACTGAAAGATGACCGTGTCGGCCCACCGCAGCTTCTCCTGCTCGGCGAGGATGTCCGGGGTGAGTGTCCCGGCGTCGAAGGCTCGGCCCGAGTCCAGGGCGACCCTCAGCCGACCGGTGGCGTCGGGTTCGTAGTCCGTGCGGTCCACGACCGCCTTCCAGTTCATCGCGTACAGGTCGCTGACCCGCACCTCGTGTCCGGCGGTACGCAGGGTGGCGACGGCGAGGTCTTTCAACGAGCCGTTGAGCGACGTCGACTCTGGGTGGGCATAGACGATCAGCGTCTTCATGAGGGCTCCCTTCGGATCGGTGTCTCGATCCTGGGCGCCGGGGCGCTCGACATTCAGGGGTGCCGCTTCCTCGGATGGGACTTCCTGGTAACAGCAGTACCACCCTCGCGGCAGTAGCCCGGCGATACTGGGGGGATGGACAGTCTCGCGGGCTTCCTGCGGACCCGGCGTTCCCGGGTCGACCCGACGGCCGTCGGCATCCCCACCGACCGGCACCGCCGGGTGCAGGGGCTGCGCCGCGAGGAGGTCGCGCACCTGTCCGGAGTCAGCGTCGACTACTACGTACGCCTGGAGCAGGGCCGCGCGACCCAACCCTCCGACCAGGTCCTCAACGCGCTCGCCCGCGTGCTCGGCCTCGACGAGACCGAACGCGAGCACCTCTACCGGCTCGCCCGACAGCGTCGCCACCGCACGAAGACACCGGGCGGGCGGGTCCGGCCCGAACTGCTCCACATCCTCGACCTGATGGCCGACGCGCCCGCGCTGATCATGAACCATCGCCTGGACGTGCTCGCCGGAAACCGCCTCGCCCGGCTCCTCTACGGGCTGCCGATGCCGGGCCTGAACACCGCTCGGCACATCTTCCTCGAGGAGGACGAACGCGGTCTGTACGCGGACTGGGAGGCGTGCACGCTCAACGTGGTCGGACACCTGCGCCTGGCTGCCGGCAAATACCCCGAGGAGCCCCGCCTCACCTCGCTCATCGGCGAACTGGCCATGGGGAGCGAGCGCTTCCGCGGCCTCTGGGCCCGCGCGGACGTACGCGCCCGCACCCACGGACGCCGGACCTACCGGCATCCGCTGGTCGGGCTCCTGGAACTGCACCAGGAGAGCCTCATGCCACCGGACGAATCCGGCGTGGAGCTGCTGGTCCTGTCCGCGGCCCCCGGCAGCCCCAGCGAGGACGGACTACGCCTGCTCGCGGGGCTGGGCACGGACGAGGTGACGGGCAGTCCCAGAAAGGGACGATTGGATACTTCCTAACCCACCCGCACAGGTCGCATGCTGCGGTGGAGCGCTCACGTACCGTTCGTTTCGCGCGTCCACCGCCACGCCGAGGTGGTCGGTGCCGCGCCCGACGCCGGGAGAGCCATGGACCTGTTCCGCAGATTCCGGATCCCCTGGGCCGTGCGACCCGCCACCAACCACACAGACGCCACCGATGACGACGGCCCGCTGGTGCCGGCGACCCGGAACGCGCAGGACGCCGCGAGCCCGCCAGCGGAGGTCCCGAACCCGCCGACGACCCTGGATCCGGCACCACCGACGGCCCCGGACCCGGCGGCACCGACAGCGCTGGACCCGGCGGCACTGCCCCGCTACTTCGGCCCGGTGCCGAACCACTCCCACAGTCCGCTGCCAACCCTGGACGGCAATGGCGACGTGGTGCCCGGCACCGGCATCCGCAAGTTCGTGGACCCGCTGCCCACGCTCGGCTCAGCCCACGACCCCGGCTGCTTGCCGGTGGCCGTACCCGACACGATCACCTACCCGGGCTGCGACTATTACGAAATCGGCCTTCAGGAGTACGCGCAACGGCTGCACCGGGACCTTCCGGCCACCCGGCTACGGGGATACCGGCAGCTGAATCTTGGTACCGATGCGACCGGACACAACACTGTCACCCCACCGAAATGCCCGATCCACCTCGGCCCGGTGATCCTCGCGCGACGCAGCCGGCCGGTACGGGTCAAGTTCATCAACCAGCTTCCCACCGGTCGAGCCGGTGAACTGTTCCTTCCTGTTGACCCGACCATCGACGGCGCCGGCCACGGGCCACTGGGCGGGCCGGCACCATATCCACAGAATCGAGCGGTGCTGCACCTCGCTGGAGCCCAGACCGGTTGGATCAGCGCCGGAAACCCGTGGCACTGGATCACACCTGCCACAGAGATCACCCCGTACCCGACCGGTCCCGGGCTGACCCCCGTACCGGACATGCCGCCGCCCGGCCGGGGTGCCACCACGTTGTACTACCCGAACGCGCAGAGCGGCCGGCTGCTCGCGTTCCACGACAACACCGTCGGACTGGCCCGGCTCACCAGCTACTCGGGACAACTAGGTATCTACCTGATCACCGAGCCGGCCGAGGACGACCTGGTCGCCGACGAGGTGCTGCCCGCCGACCAGATCCCGCTGGTCTTCGAGGACAAGACCTTCGTGCCCGACGACAGCCGGCTGGCCGCCACCGACCCGACCTGGGACCGCGACCGGTGGGGCGCACGGGGCAGCCTCTGGCACCCACACATCTACCAACCCCGGCAGAACCCGTACCGCGACGACGGCATCAACCCGACCGGGCGCTGGGACTACGGGCCGTGGACACGAACCGCCGAAGAGCTCGGGGCGGACAGCGCCGCCAGACCCAACAGCACTGGACCCAGCAGCACTGGACCCAACGGCGTCAGGCCCGACAGCTCAACCGAGCCCCACAACACCGGACCGAGGCCGGTCCCGAACCCACACCACGACCCGGTCGGCGACGACTCGAGTGAGCCGCCGATGGCACCCGGCGTACCCCACCCATCGGCGGTGCCAGCCGCGTACGGCGACACGGTACTGATCAACGGCATCGCGTACCCGTGGCTGATGGTCGAACCGCGCACCTACCGGTTCCGTGTCCTCAACGCGTGCCTGGACCGCAGCCTGAACCTCCAGCTCTACCAGACGCGCTCCGCCGGCCCGATGTGGGACAGCGATGGCGGGCTCGCTGACCCGGGCGCCGGGGAGATTCCGATGGTGGCGGCGATTCCGTCTCCCAGCCGACCCAGCCGGTGGCCGACGGACGGGCGGGAAGGCGGGGTGCCGGATCCGCTCGCCGCCGGCCCCGACCTGGTGCAGATCGGCAACGACGGGGGGCTCCTACCGGCCCCGGTCGTGCTCCCCAACCAGCCGGTGACCTACCGATACGACCGGCGCGACCCCACCGTCCTCAACGTGGACCGGCACACGCTGCTACTCGCCCCCGGGGAGCAGGCCGATGTCCTGGTGGACTTCGCCACCGTCGCCCCCGGCAGCACCGTGCTCCTCTACAACGACGCCCCGGCCCCGCTCCCTGACTTCGACCCGCGCTACGACCACCACACCCACGCCCCGGACCACACCGCGGCGGGCGGGACACCGCCGAGCCGTCCCGGGTTCGGGCCGAACACCCGTACTCTGCTGCAGTTCCGGGTGACCGGCGTCCCGGCGCCCCGCTACGACCTGGCCCGGCTCCAGGAGCGGCTACCGCAGGCGTACGCGGCCAGCCAGCGCCCGCCGATCGTGCCGCAGCCCGCCTACGACACCGCCTTCGGCACCCACACGGCTCGGGAGACCATCGTCCCGGTACATGCCACCACGGTCGCATTCACCCCAGCCGGAGACGTGTGCCCGGTCCTGCTACCGCTCGCCGTGAAGATCATCAAGCAGGTCTTCGAGCCGACGTACGGCCGACTCGCCGGCCGCTTCGGTGTCGGCCCGCCGCCCGGAGGGCCACTCACGCCGACCGTGGTGCCCCTCAGCCCGACCGACCCGGCCACCGAGGTGGTGCCGGTCGTCGAGCCGGCGGTACCGGCCGGCTCAGCCAGCGGCGGCGTGCAGCTGTGGCGGCTACGCGGCGCCGACCGGCAGACCCAGCCGGTCCGCCTCGACGGTGTCGACCTGCAACTGGTCAACCGAGCCGGCTGGGACGGCACGCTCCGCCCACCGGCACCAAATGAGATGGGCTGGAAACAGGTGGTCCGGGTCAACCCACATGAGGATGTGGTGGTCGCGCTGCGCCCGGTCGCACCACCCCTCCCGTTCAAAATCGCGGACAGCGTACGGGCGGCGGAGCCGGGCTGGCCGGACGGTGTCCACCTCGGCGGCGCACCGCGCGACGGCCGGGCTGCGCCGGTGCTCCACCAGCCGGTCAACCTGGGCTGGGAGTACCGCTGGCACAGCCAGCTCGCCGGTTATCGAGACCAGGGCCTGAGTCGACCGCTGGTGCTGCGGGTCGCGCCACCGGCGCCGACCGGACTCTCCGCGACCCCGGGGCCCGGATCGGCCACCGCGCTGCCGGCGATCCTGCTCGCCTGGACCGGCAACGGCAATCGGCCCGCAGCCACCAGTCACCAGCTCCAACGCGCCGTTGACCCGGCGTTCACCGCTGAGCTCGCCACGATCACGGTAGCCGCCAGCGCCACCCACTACACCGACGCGACCGTCACCCCCGGGGTGACCTACTACTACCGCCTCCGGGCGGAGAACGCGGTCAGCTGCTCGGCCTGGTCGAACTGCGCGCCCGCCTCGGTGTGGCTCACCGCCCCCACCCGCCTGGCCGCGGCGGTGCCGCCGGCGGCACCGCTCCGGGTGGGGCTGCACTGGCGCAACCACTCCTTCGCCACCGGCGTTGATGTGCAGCGGGCCACCAACCCGACCTTCACCAGCGGGCCCGGCACCACGGCCATCAGTGTTGGGGACACCCATCTGGACACCGCCGTGGCGCCCGACACCCGCTACTACTATCGGGTGCGCACCACCTACCTGGGCGCGGCCTCACCGTGGTCCACAGTGGCTCAGATAACCACACCACCCCGGCCGGGCGTACCGGGCGCGGTGACGGTCACCACCACCACGTCCGCACCGGACACCGCGACGGTCATCCTCGGCTGGGCGGCGAGCGTGCCCGCCGGGTCCGGCGCCGGATTCACCGTGCAGCGGGCCACGGACCCGGCGTTCACCCACGAGGTAGCCACCTTCACCGTGAACGGACGGGGGTTCACCAACACGGGCCTGACGCGACGCACCACCTACCACTATCGGATCCGCGCGTTCAACGTGGTCGGGATGTCCCCCTTCACCGCCCCGATCGCCGTGACGACGCCGGGTTGAGCGGCCTGGTTCGCGCAGCTGAGAAAGACGTGGTCGCCGGCCCGGTTGGCTCAGGAGGTACGGAAGGTGGGGTCGGTGGCGCGCAGCTCCGCGAGGGCCGACGCCACCCCGTGCAGCAGGTCGGTCGCCTCGGTGAGCCGGTCCACCGCCGGTTCTGGGACATCGGACCGCACATTCTCGGCCACATAGCCAGCGGCGGCGGCCACCAGCCGCTCGTACGCCGCGACGCCGCTGTGTAGCTGGCCGGCGAGGGCCGCCCAGGCCTGCTCAAGCGGGGGCCGGGTCTCGGACGGCGCGAGCCGAATGGCCCGTTCGACCTCCGCGACGCGGAGGGCGAGGTCCCGAAGGGAACGGTCGGCCGCGGTGGCTTCGGCGACCGCGGGTGCCGCCAGCCCGGTCAGCCGGTCCCGCAGGCCGGCGAAGGTAGACCCGGCCCGATCCAGCCGGCCCCACGGCTCGGCGGCGCTGGTGCCGCGCAGCGCGACCCGGGACCGCACCCGGCGGGCCTCCGCGAGGATGCCGGGGCCGGCGGGAAGGCGCTCCACCGCCGCGACCAGCCGGGCCCGCGAATGGGCCGCCGCCTCGGCCGGGTCCAACGCCGGCGGCGCCGGCTGGGCGGCGAGCGCCCGCAGATCGGCCCAGCGCCAGGCGGCGAGCACGATCGCCCCACCCGCACCGGCGGCCCAGGCGGCGTCGGGTAATCCCAGACCGGCGTACGGCGTCAGCACCGCCGCCGCGCCACCGAGCCCACCGGCGATGACGCTCCATCGGCGGGCAGACCGCCGCCGGCGGCTCAGTCGCCGGAAGTACCGCGTCCGTTCGTCTGCCACGTCGCCTCCCCAACCCGCGCCGCTCAGCCGGCGGCGGTGCTGTCCCCGGTGCCGCGTTCGCGGCCCAGGGTGGAGCGAATCTCGTCGAGCCGGGCCGCGGCGGCCGGGTCGGCGACCGGAGCGCCCTGCTGCTCGGGTCGGGTGACGGCCGGCCGCTCGGCGGCGCCGCGTAGCTGTTCCCCGGCCATGCCGGCACGGATCTGGTCGAGTCGGGCGGAACCCGCCGCGTCGAGGGCTGCCTGCTGGATGTCGAGCATCTGTCCCTCGACCGAGTTGCCGGCGAGCTCGGCTCGGCCCATGGCGTTGGCGTAGCGCCGCTCGATGCGCTCGCGCACCTCGTCCAGGGTGGGGGTGGTACCCGGAGCGGTGATCGCGGACATCGACTCCAGTGACGCGGCGACGTTCTCCTGCATCTTGGCCTGCTCGAGCTGGCTGAGCAGCTTCGCCCGCTCGGCAAGCTGCTGCTGGAGAATCATCGAGTTGTTCTCGACCGCCTTACGTGCCTGGGCCGCCGCGCCGAGCGCCTGGTCGTGCAGGGTCTTGAGGTCTTCGGTGGCCTGCTCGGCGGTGACCAGCTGGGTGGCGAGCGCCTGAGCGGACTGCTCGTAGCGGGTGGCTTCGGTGACGCTGCCCCGAGCGCGGGCCTGGTCGGCCAGGACCAGGGCCTGGCGGGCGTTGCCCTGCAGCCGCTCGACCTCGGACATCTGCCGGGACAGCTTCATCTCCAGCTGCCGCTGGTTGCCGATCACCGCGGCGGCCTGCTGGACGAGCAGCTGGTGCTGCCGCTGAGATTCCTCGATCGCCTGCTGGACCTGCACCTTCGGATCGGCACGCTCGTCGAGTTTGGTGCCGAAGAGCGCCATCAGATATTTCCAACCCTTGACGAACGGGTTCGCCATCTCCGCGGTATCCCCTCACTAGCAACGCGGCCGGCCGCGACCTGGCCGGCCGCGACGGCAGTGGCTCTATCGTCGCAGGCGGATGCCAGTTTGGGCAGCCGCCAGCAATGCGGCGGGGCCACGACAACCCTACGCGCGCTCAGGCGGCGCAGACCACGTCCCGGTCTGTTTTGCGAACCCGGGTGTGCAGGGTCGCCTTGAGCGGCGAATCCTGGCGGACCTGCACCGACACCGTGCCGTCCGAGGAGGAGACCTGGCGGACCGCCCGGCCGGCGGTCTTGCCGGGGCTGGCGGCCGGGACCGGGGCGGGCTGCTGCCCGGTCGGCTCATCCTGGACCGGCACCAGCACCCCCGGCATCTGCTCGGCGAGGGCCACCGTGTCGCTCACCTCGCGCAACAGCTCGGAGAGGCGGGCACCAAGCGCATCACAGATGGCGGCCAGCAGCTCGCTCGACGGCTCCTTGTGCCCGCGCTCGATCTCGGATAGGTAGCCGAGACTGACATTGGCGGCAGAGGAAACCTCGCGCAGGGTGCGGTGCTGCCCCTGCCGGCGTGTCCGTAGCGCGTCACCGATCAGCCGGCGCAGCAGGACCATCGCACCTCCCCTGGAGGAACACTCCGTGCCTCGGCGACCCGGGGATTCCGGGCCCCGACCACCGGAACCTTCCCGCAACCGTACCCGGTGCCGGCCTGACCGACATACCGCCCCACTTGCCGAATCGGGCTGCGAGCGGGCGAGCCTGCCGAACGGCAACGCTATCGACAAAGAGTGCCGACCGTATCACGTTCGGTGTCGCTACGCACCGCCGCCGGCAGCACCGGGCACCTCGGCCACCTGCTCGGCCAGCAGTCGAAGCGCCTGCACCACGGTGGCGGACCGGATGAGATCACGGCCCCCGCCCAACTCCAGCCGCCGGACCACGCTGCCGCTCGGACCGGCCACCGCCACGTAGACCAGGCCGACCGGTTTGCCGCCCTGCGGCTCCGGTCCGGCCACCCCGGTGGTCGCCACGCCCCAGTCGGCGGCGCACCGCCGCTGGCCCCCCAACGCGAGCGCCATGGCCACGTCCGGGTCAACCGGCCCGCGCCCGGCGAGCAGCTCCGCCGACACTCCGGCCAGCTGAGCCTTCAACTCGGTCGCGTAGACCACCAGCCCGCCGCGGAAGACGCTGCTCACCCCGGGGACCTCCACGATCGTGGCGGCGAGCAGGCCACCGGTCAGCGATTCGACGGTGGCGAGCGTCTCCCGCCGCTTGACCAGGTCATGCACGACGCTGGCGGCCGGGCCCTCGACGGGCCGTTCGCCGTCCGCTCCCAGCCCCATCGTGGCTCCCCCTTCGCCGGGCCCGGTCAGCCCTCGTTCCGCCGCCGCAGGCGCAGCGCCCGCACCACGTAGTCGAGGCCACTGACCACGGTAACCGCCACCGCGGCACCCATGACCCATGGTCCGACCAGGTCCAGCGGCGCCGGCATGGGCCAGAGGTACCAGACGATCGCGAGGGTCTGCAGGGCCGTCTTGATCTTCCCGCCCCGGCTGGCGGCGATGACGCCGTGCCGGATCACCCAGAACCGCAGTGCGGTGATGCCCAGTTCCCGAAAGAGGATCGTTCCGGTTACCCACCACGAAAGCTGGTCGTAGCCGGAGAGCAGCAGTAGCGCGACACCGGTGAGCGCCTTGTCCGCGATCGGATCGGCCACCTTTCCCACCGAGGTGACCAGCCCGAACCGGCGAGCGATCCACCCGTCCACCAGGTCCGTGAAGGAAGCCCCGACAAAAATCAGACAGGCCACGATCCGCCAGCCGACATGAGTCATCTCGGAGACGACCACCGAGACGGCGAAGACCGGCACCAACACCAGCCGCAGCAACGTCAGCGCATTCGCGGCGTTGAGCACCGGCACCCGGGGAGCCGCCGGGGCCGGCTCTGCCGCTCCGATCATCGCCGCGTCCCGCCGCCGACCCGGCCCCGCACCAGGTGCGCCGGCCGGGTCCCCTGCACCCACCGTCACCGTGCCACGCCAGGAGCCGCCGAGATCATCGCCTCCGGTACGGCGAGCAAGTCCACACCCTCCGTAGCGGTGACCGTGCACTGCACCAGGTCACCGGGGCGCAGGGCAGTGAGGTCCACCCCGCCCTCGGGGGGTGCGACCAGGGTCGTCGAGCCGTCCACCTCGGGAGCCTGGTGCGCGGCCCGGCCCTCCACCACACCGTCGTCAACCGAGTCGACCAGGACCTGCACCGTCGAGCCGAGCCGCTGCTCGGCCCGCTGCGCGCAGAGCTCGTCGGCGAGCGCGCTGAGCCGGTCGTAGCGGCGCCTGACGGTGGCGGCGGTGACCTTACCGGGCAGACCGGCGGCCTCGGTGCCGTCCTCGTCGCTGTAGTCGAACACCCCGATCGCGTCCAGCCGCGCCTCCTCCAGGAAGCGGACCAGCTCAGCGACGTCGGCCCGGGTCTCGCCGGGGAACCCGACGATGAAGTTGCTCCGCGCGCCGGCCTCCGGGGCGAACGCCCGGATGGTGCTCAGCAGCTCCAGGAACCGGTCGGTGGAGCCGAACCGGCGCATCCGCCGCAACACCGGCTCGCTGGAGTGCTGGAACGACAGGTCGAAGTACGGGGCGACGCCCGGCGTGGTGGCGATCGCCTCGACCAGTCCGGGCCGGGTCTCGGCCGGCTGGAGGTAGCTCGCGCGCACCCGCACGATGCCGTCCACCGCGGCGAGCTGGGGCAGCAGCTTCTCCAGTGCCCGCGGGTCGCCCAGGTCCTTGCCGTAGGAGCTGGAATTCTCACTGACCAGGACCAACTCCCGCACCCCGGTGCTGGCCAGCCACTCCGCCTCGGCGAGCAGCGCCTCCGGCGGGCGGGAGACGAACGCACCGCGGAAGGCGGGGATGGCGCAGAAGGCGCACCGTCGGTCGCAGCCGCTGGCCAGCTTGAGTGACGCGACCGGTCCGGTGTCGAGCCGACGCCGCAGCACCGGACGCAGATGCGCCGGAGTGTGCTCGTCGACCTCGATCGGAGCGGACCGCACACCGGGCTGCGCCACGGCGGCCGGGGTGCCGTGGCCCGGCACCGACACCGCCGCCTCCGCCCGCCGTACCGGGGTGAGCGGTAGGAGTTCCCGCCGGTCCCGTGGGGTGTGCGCGGCAACCGCGGTTCCGGCGAGCACCGCTCCGAGTCGATCGGAGATGTCCGGGTAGTCGTCGAAGCTCAACACCGCCTGCGCCTCGGGCAGGCTCTCCGCGAGCTCCCGCCCGTACCGCTCGGCCATGCACCCGGCCGCCACCACCTTCGCGCCGGTTTCGGCGGCGGCCAGTAGCGTCTGGATCGAATCCTGCTTGGCCTTCTCGACGAACCCGCACGTGTTCACGACCACCACGTCGGCGCCCTCACCGTCGGTGGTCACCTGCCAGCCGTCGGAGTGCAGCCGGGCAGCCAGCTCCTCGGAGTCGACCTCGTTGCGGGCGCAGCCCAGGGTCAGCAGGGCGACACGGCGGCCGTCGGCGGGTGCGGGAGGGATGGCAGACACCATCCGAGGGTACCGGGCGCGGGTTGACCTCCCGGCAACCGCCAGCGGCCGGCCTCGGCCGGGCTCCCGTCCGCGTCAGCCCAAAGCCGCACCAGGGGGTCAGCCAGCCCGCACGGCCGCACCGGTTGGTCCGGCCCTCGCGGCGACCCGAACCACGCGATCGAGCAGGAAGCTCTCGGCACCGCCCAGGCCGGTGGAGCAGAAGGCGGAGATTTGGTCCGCACCGGTCCGGCCGGGCACCGCCGCCGCCAGGACCGCGCCCAGATCCCGCAGCCGTCCGACGTACGGGGGGAGGGCGGCGAGCATCGGTGGGTCGTACCCGGCGGCCTGGGCCAGCGAGTCGGTGACCAGCACCTCGGCCCGGTCCAGCAGATCCGGGCCGAACTCGTGCCGGTCGACCTGTTTGAAGCCGACCGCGTTCACGTGGGCGCCGGGCGCGAGGTCCGCGGCGTCCACCACCGGGATGGTGCTGGAAGTGGCGATCACCACGATGTCCAAGCCGGCGACGGCCGCCGCCACGGAGTCGACTGCCCGCGCCGGTACGCCAAGTTCGACGCCGACCCGGTTGGCGAAGGCCGTACGCCGTGCTGCCGAGCGGCTGTGCACGCGCACCTCCCGCAGCGGCCGTACCGCCGCGGCGGCCCAGACCTGCGCCCACGCCTGCCGGCCCGAGCCGACCACCCCGAGCGTGGTCGCCTCCGGGCGGGCCAGCGCGTCGATGGCGACCCCGCCCAACCCACCGCTTCGCCGGGAGCTGAGCTCCGTCCCGACCGCGACCGCCCGGACCCCGCCGGTGTGGGCGTCGTGTAGCACCACCACCGGTTCGCTTCCCGGCAACCCGAAGGTGTCGTAGGAACAGGCGCCGTACCACTGACCGACCAGTTGCCCGGCGGCCAGCGCCATCCGGCCTCCGTCCAGCGACGCGGTGGCTCGGGGCGGGGCGACCAGCCGACCCTCGTGGGCGGCGTGCAGCGCGTCGCGCATGGCGGCGATGGTCGTCGGGGCATCGAGCGCGGCAGCGACCTCTGAGTCGCCGAGTAGCAGCGGCATGGACCGATACTGCAAGATAAAGTCAGGTTCAGCTCCAGCCGCAGTGGCGAAGATCACCTTCACCGCGCTGCTCCGCCCCGGCAGCTGCTACCGTCCGGCAATGGCCTGGATCGTGCTGGTGATCTCCGGACTCCTCGAAACCGCGTGGGCCATCGCCCTCGACCGCAGCGCCGGCTTCAGCCGGCTCGTCCCCACGATTGTCTTCGCCATCACGGCCGCCCTGAGCATGATCGGCCTCGCCTACGCGCTCCGCGAGATCCCGGTCGGCACCGGCTACGCGGTCTGGGTCGGCATCGGCGCGGTCGGCACCGCCGTGGTGGGGATGGTGGCGCTGCACGAGTCGGCCAGCCTGCCGCGGATCCTCTGCCTCCTGCTGGTGATCGCCGGCGTGGTGGGCCTGAAGATCTACCACTGACGGTCGAACCGGGACCGGACGACCTCGTCCGGACCGCGCGGGCACAAGGGACTGCCCCGCCCGGCTCCGGGGCCAGACCGACCCCGCCGGCACCACCGCGGTCGCGGTCAGTCCTGCCCGCCGCGGAGGCCGACCAGCACCTCCGTCAACTCGTCCGGCTTCACCAGCACATCCCGGGCCTTGGAACCCTCGGACGGGCCGACCACGCCGCGGGTCTCCATCAGATCCATCAACCGACCCGCCTTCGCGAAACCGACCCGCAGCTTGCGCTGCAGCATCGAGGTGGAGCCGAACTGCGAGGTCACCACCAGCTCAACCGCCTGCACCAGCAGGTCGAGGTCGTCGCCGATATCCTCGTCGATCTTCTTCTTGCTCTCCTGGGCCACGGTGAGCACATCCGCACGGAACTCCGGCTCCCGCTGCTCCTTGCAGAACCGGACCACATCGGCGATCTCCCGCTCGGTCACCCATGCGCCCTGGATTCGGACCGGCTTGGCGGCACCCATCGGCAGGAAGAGACCATCGCCGCGACCGAGCAGCTTCTCCGCCCCCGGCTGATCCAGGATGACCCGCGAATCCGCCAGCGACGAGGTCGCGAAGGCGAGCCGGGACGGCACATTGGCCTTGATCAGACCGGTCACCACGTCCACCGACGGACGTTGCGTGGCGAGCACCAGGTGAATGCCGGCGGCCCGGGCGAGCTGGGTGATCCGGACGATGGAGTCCTCCACGTCCCGCGGGGCGACCATCATCAGGTCGGCCAGCTCGTCCACGATCACCAACAGGTAGGGGTACGGCCGCAGTTCCCGCTCGCTGCCCGGCGGGGCCGTGATCTCACCATTGCGAACCTTGCGGTTGAAGTCGTCGATGTGCCGAACCCCGTTGGCGGCCAGGTCGTCGTAGCGCATATCCATCTCGCGCACGACCCACTCCAACGAGTCAGCCGCCTTCTTGGCGTTCGTCACGATCGGCGTGACCAGGTGCGGGATCCCCTCGTAGCCGGTCATCTCGACCCGCTTCGGGTCGATCAACAGCAGCCGCACCTCGTCCGGGGTGGCCCGGGTCAGGAGCGAGACCAGCAGTGAGTTCAGGCAGCTCGACTTCCCCGCGCCGGTGGCACCCGCGATGAGGATGTGCGGCGTCTTTGCGAGGTTGGCCACCACGTAGCCACCCTCGATGTCCTTACCGAGCGCGACCAGCATCGGGTGATGGTCGCTGGTGGCCGCCCGGGAGCGCAGCACGTCGCCGAGGGCGACATTCTCCGGATCGGTGTTCGGAATCTCCACGCCGATCGCGCTCTTGCCCGGGATCGGGCTGAGGATGCGCACGTCCGGCGACTTGACCGCGTACGCGATGTTGCGGGAGAGCTGGGTGATCCGCTCCACCTTGACCCCGTGGCCCAGCTCGACCTCGTACCGGGTCACCGTCGGCCCCCGGGTGAAGCCGGTAACCGCGGCGTCCACGTCGAACTGCTCGAACACCCCGGTCAACGCGGCGATCACCTCGTCATTGGCCCGGCTGCGCTTCTTGGGGGCGGCACCACTGCCCAGCAGCGTCGCCGGGGGCAGCGCGTAGTCGCCCGCCAGCCCGGTCAACGCGAGCTGCTCGGCCCGGGTGGGCAGCGGCGAGTGCTCCGGTGGCTCCGCCGGCTTCCGACTGGCCGGCACCTTCGCCGACGACTTGCGGGGCAGCACGAGCGTCTCCTGCAGATCCGCGCCCGCCAGGTCGTCGGCGAAGTCCGCCGGGTCCGGCGGTGGTGGCGGCGTCCGCTTTGCCGCACGCTTGCGCACCGGCTTGCCGGCCTCCGCCACGGCCTCCTCGGTGGCCTCCGCGCCGGCCGGGGTGCCGACCACCGTGCCGGCCAACAGACCGAGCCGCTCCGGAACCTTGTTGATCGGGGTCGCGGTAACCACCAGCAGCCCGAAGACCAGGAGCAGCAGCAACAGCGGCACGGCCACCCAGGCCGTCACCGCCCGCTCCAACAGGCTCCCCACCCCCGCACCGATCAGCCCGCCCGCGAAGTCCCGCTGCGCCGGCGAGGTCGGCTCCTGCCCGATGTGCAGCAGCGCGGCCGTGGCGACCAGCATGGACCCCCAGCCGACCGGGCCCCGCCCCCGGTTCTCCGGAGCGGTCGGCTCCCGCATCAGTCGCCAGGCACCGATCGTCAGCAGCACCGGCACCACGACGGCGATCGCACCGAGAAACAGCCGTACGGTGTCGGCGAGCCGCTCCCCGACCGGTCCGGCCTTTTCGAACCAGATGCTGGCCGCGCTGAGCAGCGCGATGCCGAGCACCAGCAGCCCGGCGCCGTCGCGCCGGTGCTCGGGGTCGAGGCCACGGGCCGCGGCGGCCTGCCGGCCGGCGGCGCGAACCGACCAGCCCACCCCGTGCGCGAGGCCCATCCACAGTGCCCCGAGCGCCCGACCCACGGAGCCGGCCGGGCTGGTGCGGGCCGGCGGACGACGCTTGGCGGCAGCGCGGGGCTTCTTCGCCGGCTGCCGGGCACGGTTGTTCGTGTTGCCTCGTGGCGACGCGCCGCGCCGCCGACTCGCCTGAGAGGTACGGCCCGCCATAGCATCAACCTAGCGGCGGTACCCGGCGGATCGCCGCTATTCCAGGTCGTGTCCGCGCGTCGGCACGCGAATCCGCCGCCGGTCGTGATATTCGCCTCAGAAGGGATGCCGTATGGCGTCGCCGACCGGGGATATTCCGGACCGCCTCCTGGGCGGCTACCCGGGCGCCCTGAGCCCACTCACCGACGAGCTGATCGCCACCGTACTCACCCAGCGGGGGTACCCGGTGGAGACCGACCCGGCCGGGGAGCTGGTCGGCCGGTGGGCCGACAACCTCATCTGGTTCCTGCGGCCCGGGACCGCCGGCGAGCTGCTCCAGGTACGCACCGTCGCGGCACCCACGTTCGCGATCGAGTACGTCCCCGCGCTACACGCCTTCTGCAACGCCTGGAACCACGACCGGCTCTGGCCCAAGGCGTTCGTGCACGTCGAAGATGACGGCCGGGCACGGATCTGTGGGGAGGTCATCACCGACCTCGAACGCGGCGTGACCCCGCACCAACTCGACCGGCTCCTCGACCGCGGCATCACCGCCGGTTGCCAGCTCGCCGCCGAGGTGGCCGGGCTACCCGGCGGGGTGCGGTCGTGATCGGGCAGCCCGGTGGCCGCGGGCTGGAAGAGTTCGGCTGGCCGGGGTGGCCACCACGCCGCCAACGACCTGGGCGCGACGGCCGTCCCCTCGCCGAGGAGCTGGCCGACGCCCGGGACTCCCCCGACGGGGATACCCGCAGCGCCGAGTTGGAACGGATCGCCGCGCGGGCCGATGCCGCCGGCGACGACCAGTCGGCGTTGGACGCCCGGCTCGCGCTGATCGAGACCTACCTGCTCGACGAAGGGCGGTGGCGCCTGGTCGAGCCGGTCCGCCGCTGCCTCGCCGCCGTGGACCGGCGGCCCGACCTGCTGCCGCCCGACGGTCACGAAACCCTGGCCCGCTACCGGCGGTACGCGGTCGAAGCCCTGCTCGGCAGCCCGCGTGGTGGCCTGGACCAGGCCCGGGCGCTCCTAGACGACCTCGGCACCGCCGACACCGCGACCGCCGCCGAACTCTACTGCCGGATCGCGGACCACCTCGGCGACGAGCCAACCGCCCGGTCCTGGTACGACCGCTGGGTAGCGGCGCCCGCCACCCCCGCCGACGGCTGCCTCAGCTGCGCCGCCGTCCGCCGGGCGGAGCTGCTCGCCGGGTGGGAGGAGTGGTCCGCCGCGCTGGACGTCCTGGCCGGCGTGAACCCGGACGACTGCACCGGAGCACCCGAGCGGGGGCTCGCCGCCGGGATGCTCCCGTGGCTCCGGGTTGGCGCGACCGAGTCGGCCGCGGCGGCGCACGTGCACGCGTACCAGCGGCACCGACGCGAACGGGCCGGCTTCGCGTACCTCGCGGCGCACCTGCGCTTCTGCGCGCTCAGCGGGAACCCGGTCCGCGGGCTGGCCCTCCTCACCGAGCAGTTGTCCCGGCTGGACCGGGCTCCCGACGAGCTCTCCGCGATGGAGTTCGCCGCCGCCGGGGCGCTGGTGTGCGGGGTGGCGGTCGCCGCTGAACTCGGCGAGCAGCGGGTACACCGCCCCGGGTACGGGCAACGGCCCGCGGCCGACCTCGACCTCGCCGCCCTCGGGGCCGAGCTGACCGACCTGGCCACCGGGATCGCCGGCAGCTTCGACGCGCGCAACGGCACCGGGCACCAGTCCGGGCGGGTCGCCTCCTGGCTGGACGAGCGGGGCGCGGGCGAACGAGCCCTGGCCAACCCGGTGGCGCTGCCCTTCGAGGGCCCCGACGCGGACGAACCCGACCGCGAGGCGGACGACCAACCGGGCGACCAGCCCGCCCCGCTCAGCCTGGCAGCGATCACCAGCGCCCTGGACCGCCGCGGCGACCAGTACATCCTGGACGCCACGGACACCGTCGTGGGGCGCTGGGGCGAGGCGCTGATCCAGGTACGGCGGGCCGGCGAGCGCGGCGAGGTCCTGCACGTACGCGCCGTGGCCAGCCGCCGGCTGCCGGCCGACCGACGCGCCGAGGCGTACGCGTTCTGCAACGCCTGGAACCAGGACCGGCTCCTACCGACGGCGTATGTGCACGACTCCGGCGCCGAGCTGGTGCTGGCCGGTGATGTCAGCACCGACCTGTCCCACGGCGTCGCGCCCACCCAGCTGGACGTGCTGCTGGCCGCCGCGGTACGCACCGGTTCGGCGTACGCCGACGCGGTCGCGGAGCTGCCCTGACCCGGGCCAGCTCCCCGACCTTGCCGCGCCTCGGCTCAGACCTCCACCACGTTCGGCACGATCATGGGCCGACGGCGGTAGGCGTCGTTGACCCACCGCCCCACCGTGCGCCGCACGATCTGCTGCAACTGGTGCGGGTCGGTGATGCCATCGGAGGCCGCGCGATTGAGCGCCTCGGTGATCAACGGCACCACCGGGCTGAACGCCTCCGGGTCCTCGGAGAACCCCTTGGCGGAGACCGTCGGCCCACCGACCACCTTCCCGGTGACGGAGTCGACCACCACGGTGGCCGCGATGAAGCCGCCGTCGCCGAGGATCCGCCGCTCGGTGAGCAGCGACTCCGACACATCCCCGACGGCGAGACCGTCGACGTAGACGTACCGGCTCTTGACCTTCCCGACCAGGTTGGCCCGCCCCTCGACCAGGTCGACCACGTCGCCGTCCTCACAGAGCACCACCCGGTCGGCGGCGACCCCGGATTCGATGCCCAGCCGGGCGTGGGCGCGTAGGTGCCGCCACTCCCCGTGGACCGGCATCAGGTTGCTCGGCCGAACCATGTTGAGCAGGTAGAGCAGCTCGCCAGCGGGAGCGTGCCCGGAGACGTGCACCTTGGCCACGTCCTTGTGCACGACGACGGCACCCGCCCGGGCCAACCGGTTGATCACCCGGTAGACGGAGGTCTCGTTGCCGGGCACCAGCGAGGAGGCCAGCACCACGGTGTCGCCGGGGGCGATCGTGATGTGCCGGTGATCACCGCTGGCCATCCGCCCCAGCGCGCTCATCGGCTCACCCTGGCTACCCGTTGACATCAGCACGATCTGGTCGGGCGGCATGCTGGTGGCCTCGTCGAGCCCGACAACCAGACCGGGTGGGATGTTCAGCAGACCGAGGTCGCGGGCGATGCCCATGTTGCGCACCATCGACCGGCCGATCAGGGCCACCTTGCGGCCATGCTCCACCGCGGAGTCGAAGACCTGCTGGACCCGGTGCACATGCGAGGCGAACGACGCGACGATAATCCGGCCCCGAGCCTTGGCGAAGATCGAGTCGAGCACCGGGCCGATCTCCCGCTCCGGCGTGACGAAGCCGGGAATCTCGGCGTTGGTGGAGTCGGACAGGAGCAGGTCCACCCCCTCGGCGCCGAGCCGCGCGAAGCCGGCCAGGTCGGTGATCCGGCCATCCAGCGGGAGCTGGTCCATCTTGAAGTCACCGGTGTGCAGCACCAGGCCGGCCGGAGTACGGATAGCCACGGCGAGCGCATCCGGGATCGAGTGGTTGACCGCGAAGAACTCACACTCGAAGGGGCCGAGCTGCTCCCGGCCGCCCTCCCGCACCGTCAGCGTGTACGGCTGGATCCGCCGCTCGGCGAGCTTCGCCTCGACCAGGGCGAGGGTGAACTCCGAACCGACCAGCGGGATGTCCGGCTTGTGGGCGAGCAGGTACGGCACCGCGCCGATGTGGTCCTCGTGGCCGTGCGTGAGCACGATCGCCTGCACATCGTCGAGGCGGTCCAGGATCGGGGCGAAGTCGGGCAGGATCAGGTCCACGCCCGGCTGCTCCACGTCCGGGAAGAGCACGCCGCAGTCGACGACCAGCAGCTTCCCGTCGTACTCGAAGACGGTCATGTTCCGACCGATGGCGCCGAGCCCGCCCAGCGGAATAATCCGCAGCCCGCCCTCGGGCAGCGGCGGTGGCAGTTCTGTCTCGATTCGCGCCTCGGTCACGCGTTCACCTCATTCTGCGACGCCGTCACCCGGCGTCCGTCGTGTCGTTCGTTCATTCAGGGAGGTCTAGGCCCGCCGCCGCGCAGTCGGCGCGGAGCTGGGCGAGCTGGTCGGCGGTGGCGTCCACCAGCGGGGAACGGACCGGACCGGCGGGCAGTCCCTTCGCCGCCAGGCCGGCCTTGACCAAAATCGTGCCCGGGGCCCGGAAAACGCCCGTGTACAGCGGCAGCAGCCGGCGGTGCAGGGCGAGCGCCGTGGCGTGGTCCCCCGCGTCGAACGCCCGGATCATCTCCTGCGTCCGCGCCCCGGTGAAGTGGGTTGACGTGCCAACCACCCCGACCGAACCCACCGCCAACGCGGGCAGGAGGAGCGAATCCTCGCCGCTGTAGTAGGCCATACCGGTCCGGCTGGTCACCCAACTCGTGGCGGTCAGATCGTTCTTGGCGTCCTTCACCGCGACGATCCGGCCGTGCTCGGCCAGGCGCACGAACGTCTCGGTCTCGATCGCCACCCCGGCGCGGTGCGGAATGTCGTAGAGCATCACCGGCAGCCCACTGGCGTCGGCCACCGCGGTGAAGTGTCGCACCAGGCCCGCCTGCGGCGGCTTGCTGTAGTACGGCGTCACCACCAGCAGGCCGTGCGCTCCGGCCTTCTCCGCCGAAGCGGCCAGCTCGATGGTGTGCCGGGTGTCGTTGGTCCCGACCCCGGCCACCACCTTGGCTCGATCACCGACGGCCGCGACCACCGTCTGGATCAGGTGTTCCTTCTCCGCGTCAGTCGTGGTCGGCGACTCACCGGTGGTGCCGTTGACCACCAGCGCGTCGTTGCCCTGCTCGTCGACCAGGTAGTTCGCCAACCGGGCCGCGCCGTCCAGATCCAGCGCACCGTCGGCGGTAAAGGGTGTCACCATGGCCGTGAGCACCCGCCCGAACGGCCGGGAGGCCGTCCGGGGGGGACTGTCGAGGAGGTCACTCGTCATGCGTCCAACCTAGCGGACGGCTTCCGAGCCCCCGACGGGGAAGGGCTCAGGACACCTCCGCGTGCGGGCTGGCCGCCACCTCGGTGCCGTCGGGCAGGGAGGAGATCACGAAGTCGTTGAAGACGCTCGGGGCCACCCCCTGCAGCTGGCGGAGGCACTCCACCGCCAGCTCGCGGATCTCCACGTCGGCGTGCTCGGTCGCCCGCATGCCGATGAAGTGCCGCCACGCCCGGTAGTTGCCGGTGACCACGATGCGGGTCTCGGTGGCGTTCGGCAGCACCGCCCGCGCCGCCTGCCGCGCACGCTTACGCCGCAGGGTGGCGTTGGGCTCGTCGGTGAAGCGCTGCTCCAGGCCCTCCAGCAATTCGGTGTACGCCCGTACGCTCGCCTCGGCGGCCTCCACGAACCGCTTGTGCAGCTCCGGGTCGTCGGCGATCACGGTCGGCTCCACCATCGCCGCGTCCCGCTCCGGCACATACCGCTGGGACAGCTGCGAGTACGAGAAGTGCCGGTGCCGGATCAACTCGTGGGTGAGCGACCGCGACACCCCGGTGAAGTAGAAGCTCACCGAGCTGTGCTCCAGCACACTCAGGTGGCCCACCTCGAGAATGTGGGCGAGGTAGCCGGCGTTGGTCGCCGTCGCCGGGTTTGGCTTCTTCCAGCTCTGGTAGCAGGCCCGGCCAGCGAACTCGGCGAGCGCCTGCCCCCCGTCGGCGTCAGTCGACCACCCAATGTCGTCCGGGGCCTCGAACTGGGTCCACGCAATGAGCTTGACCTGGGGCTGCACCATGTCCGGCATTCCTGCGACTCTAGTGGCGCGACCGGCGCCGACGGAAATCGGACCCCCACTGTCGGCGAAGATCAGGCCTGGCCACAACGGTCCCCACGGCGAGCGCAGGCGCGGCAACCCCACGACAGGCGAGGCTGCCCCCTGTGTGCGGACTCACCGACGGGGCAGCTCGCCAGCGGAGAGAACGGGATACACGGAGGGCGGGGAAGAGATGCACAGCCCGAGTCGATCGGACCCTTGTCGTCGGGGAACGCCGCTGGCAGCAGCAACCGGCAACCCACGCGGGCACCCCACGCAGGCAGGCAGCCAGCGCGAAGGCGAGAAAGAGTCAGACGTAGAGCGCGGCGAATGGCGCCCAGGGCAGATTACGCACCACTGAGAAAGCCAACCAGGCAGCCAGGAAAACCCCGATCAGCTTGTTGCTGATCCGCAGCTCGGGCAGCCGCCACCCGAAGGCCTGCCGGCCCGCCCACGCCACGAACAGGTATGCCAGAAACGGAAGCGCGAAGACGAGGAGGACATGGTGCCGGGCAGCGGCCGGCAGGTCGGCATGCAGCAGGTACCAGAGGGCCCGGGTGCCGCCACAGCCCGGACAGTCGAGCCCGGTCGTCAACTTGAGCAGGCAGGTGGGGGCCGCATCCGGCGCGGACCGGGTCGGATCGATCATCAGGGTGTAGCCGATGCCGGCGCCGACACAGCCCAGGGCGGCCAGCGGCACCGCCCACCGAGGCGAGCGTTCCTGGAGACGGAGCACGAATCGGGTCAGTCGGTCCGGCTGTGGAGGCGGGTAGACCGGCACGGCCTCCACCGGCCAGCCATCAGGCGCCGGGGTGGCCCGGCTCTGCGGCCCGTCAACGCTCGTCACGTCGATCACGGTACACCCGCCACGCTCCTCAGGGCGGCGGCCAGCGGCACCGCCAGGTCACCCGCCGTCGGTCGGGCCACGGCGTCCAGGCCCAGCCAGCCGGCGAGCCGGTACAACTCGGCGGCGAGCGCGAGCGCCGTCTCCCCCACCTCAACGCCCGGCTCCTGCCAGGCTGCCGGCACGAGAAGCACTCCGCTCTTTCGGTCGGCCTTCAGGTCGACCCGGGCGGTGAACCGCTCCCCCTGGAGAAACGGCAACACGTAGTAACCGTGCACCCGCTTCGGTGCCGGGACGTAGATCTCGATGCGGTAGCTGAAATCGAACAACCGCTGGGTACGACCCCGCTCCCAGACCAGCGGGTCGAAGGGGCTGACCAGCCGGTTGCCCCGTACCCAACGGGGCAACCGGGCCGCGGCGTGCAGCCAGGCCGGCTGCCGCCAGCCCGACACGGTCACCGGGATCAGCTCCCCCGCCTCCGCCAGCTCGGCGATCGCCGTCCGAGCCTGCGCCAGTGGCAACCGAAAGTAGTCCCGCAGCTCCGGCTCCGCCGCCACACCAAGCGAACGGGCGGCCACGGCCACCAGCGTTCGGTACGCCTCGGCGTCGCTCGGGGTGGGCGCCGCCAACACAGCCGCCGGCAGCACCTGCTCCGGCAGGGCATAGCGGCGGGCGAAGGACGTCGTACGCTCGGCGGCCGTCACCTCGCCAGACCAGAACAGGTATTCCACCGCCCGCTTCGTCGCGGACCAGTTCCAACCCCAGTTGCCGGTCACCCGGTCAGCGTCGTGCTCGATCTCCGCAGCGGTGATCGGCCCGCGGGCCGCCACCTCGTCCCAGACCCACGCCACCAGATCCGGCTGCTCCTCGGCGACCCGGCGCATGCCGCCCCAGGCCTGGCTCCGGGCGCGCGCCATCCGCCAGCGCAGCGCCGGCTGCAACGCGACCGGCACCAGCGACGCCTCGTGTCCCCAGTATTCAAAGAGATCACGGGGTTGGCGGTACGCAGCCGCGTCGAGCAGCGTCGTCGGGTAGGGACCGAGGCGACTGTAGAGCGGCAGATAGTGCGCCCGCTGGAGCACGTTGACCGAGTCCACCTGGATCAGGCCGACCCGGTCCAGCACGCGACGCAGGTGCCGGCGAGTGGGAACGCCGGTCGGCGATGGGTCGGTGAAGCCCTGGGCTGCCAGGGAGATCCGACGGGCTTGGGCAAGCGAGAGCGACTCCGGCACAGTCATCGCGGGAACACTAGGTCACCGGTACGACACCGGTGCGGGTCTGGTCCCTCTCCTCCTGCCCGGCCGTCCCGGCCCCAGTCCGGTCCACCGCGGTCCGGATCGGCAGAAATGCCAGCAGGGCCAGGCTGATCCAGACGTAGGTGTTGCTGCCGAGGAAGCCGTCGATCCCGGTGAAGTCCCGCTCCCAGGCCCACACGATCCGGCTGATCAGGAACGCGTAGGCGATACCCAGGGCGGCCAGGAGTCGGCGACGGCGGCGGCTACCGACGGGCGCGGCCATCGCGTTGTCCAACAGCAGGATGAGCGCCGGCAGCAACCAGACCAGATGGTGTACCCAGGTGACCGGGCTGACCAGGCACATCAGCACACCGGTCAACGCCAGTCCGGTCGCCTCGTCACCGACCGCCACCGCGGACCGGGCCCGCCACACCCAGAGCGCCAGTACGGCCACCACCAGCCCCAGCCAGGCGACGGTGCTCGGATCCTCCGGGTTCAGCCGGGCCACCACCCCGCGGAGCGACTGGTTGGAGACGAAGGAGAGTTCCCCCACCCGGTTGGTGTTCCAGAGCGCCTCGGTCCAGAACTCCCGCGAGGCGTCCGGGAAGAGGGCGGCGGCGAGCAGGGTCGCGCCGGCGGCGGTGCCCATCGCGGTGACCGCCGCCCGCCAGCGTCCGGTGACCAGCAGGTAGACGATGAAGATCCCCGGCGTCAGCTTGATCGCGGTGGCCAGGCCGATGGTGGTGCCGGCCCAGCGGCTACCCGACGGCAGTAGCCGCAGCAGATCCACCGCCACCAGGAACAGCAACAGCATGTTGACCTGGCCGAAGTTCACCGTCTCCCGCATCGGCTCGTACGCCGCGACGAGGCAGAACGCTACCGCGATGGCGAACCAGCGGGTCCAGCCGGCACGCCGCGAGATCGGGTCCAGCAGCCACCAGAACAGCACCAGGGTGACCGCCACGCTGGCGGAGACACTCAGCACGATCGCCACCGTCCACGAGACGTACGCCATCGGCAGCATGACCAGGGCCGCGAACGGCGGGTAGGTGAAGCCGTACTGGGTGAATGGGCGCAGGAAGTCGTAGATCTCGCCGCCGTCGTGCACCCAGTAGCGGATCGCGCCGTAGTAGACCCCGAGGTCGAAAAACCCGTGCCGCATGGCCGCCACGGACAGGAACAGGGCCACCCCGACGGCGAGCCCGGCCACACCGATCGCCTGTCTGACCGTTCGCCTGGCACCCTGCGCCATCGTCGCCTCCTCCACCCTGCGTAGGCTTTCGTGCCATGGCTCTCGGCTACGTCCGCCCGGCACGTCCACAGGACGCCGGCGAGATCGCACGCATCCAGCTCGCAACCTGGCGGGTCGCGTACCGCCGCATCCTGCCTCGGCAGGTGCTCGCGAACCTCGACGAGGCGTGGCTGGCCCAGCGGTGGACCGCTGCGGTGCAAGAACCACCCTCGGCTGCCCACCGGGTGCTGGTCGCCGTCGAACAGGCCGAGCAATCGTATCTGGTGGGCTTCGCCGCCTCCGGTCCGGCCGACGCCGAGGCCCAGGCACCCGGTGAGCCCGCCGAAGCGCTGGGTCCGGAGGTCGTCGCGGTCACCGACCTGCTGGTGGAGCCGCGCTGGGGTCGGCGCGGGCACGGCAGCCGACTGCTCGCCGCGGCGGTGGACCACTGGCGTGACGACGGGTTCACCCGCGCGGTCGCGTGGGCGTTCGACGGCGACGCGGCGACCCGGGGGTTCCTGACCGGCACCGGGTGGGAGCCGGACGGGGCGACCCGCGCGCTGGACGTGGACGACATGTTGGTCGCCCAGTTACGACTACATGTGGCGATCCCCGCGGAGCCGACCCGACGCTCGGACGACCCAGCGCCCTGACGGCCCCGCGACCCGACCCCCGACTCCCGGACCGTCCGGCCCCCGACTCCCGGACCGTCCGGCGCCTTGCGTCCGGACGACCCGGGTTCACGGCCGGTGCGGGGCGAACCGCTCAGTCGAGCAGGGCGTCCAGGCCGACCGTCAGGCCGGGCCGGGTGCGCACCTTGCGGGCGGCCAGCAGCACCCCGGGCATGAAGGAGGCCCGGTCGTAGGAGTCGTGCCGGATGGTCAGCGTCTCCCCGGTGGTGCCGAAGAGCACCTCCTGGTGGGCGACGAGGCCGGTGGCGCGGACCGAGTGCACGCGTACGCCGTCGATGTCGCAACCGCGGGCACCGGCCACCTCGTCCCGGGTGGCGTCCGGTGCCGGACCTTGACCGGCTGCGGCGCGGGCCGCCGCGACCAGGCGCGCGGTGTGCGTCGCGGTGCCGCTCGGCGCGTCCAGCTTGCGCGGGTGATGCTGCTCGATGATCTCGGCTGACTCGAAGTAGCGGGCGGCCCGTTCGGCGAACTGCATCATCAGCACCGCCCCGATGCCGAAGTTGGGGGCGACGATCACGCCCACCCCCGGCTTCCGGGCCAGCCAGCCGCGCATCCGCTCGAGCCGCGCCTCGGTGAAGCCCGTGGTGCCGACCACGGCATTGATGCCCTGGTCGATGCACCAGTGCAGGTTGTCCATGACCACGTCAGGGGTGGTGAAGTCGACGATCACCTCGGCTCCGGCATCGGAGGCGTTGAACAACCAGTCGCCCTGGTCAACCATGGCCACCAGCTCCATGTCAGGCGCCGCGTCCACCGCCTTGCACACCTCGATGCCCATCCGACCCCGGGCGCCCAGCACACCGACCCGGAGCGGCTCGTCCGCGCTCTTGTCCTGCTCGTCAGTCACAGCCGACAACCTATCCCAACCGGGACATGAGCATCGCTGGGTGGGGCGGGATAGACGATCAGGCAGCGGTGGTCGGGGACGCTCCGGCGGTGAAGTCGGATTCGCCGAACGGACCCACCACCGCCAGCGACATCGGCCGCCTCAGCAACTCCTTGGCGAGCGTGTTCACGTCGGTAACGGTGACCGCGTCCACCCGGGCCAGCAAGGTGTCGACCGGCATCAGCTCGCCGTAGAGCAGCTCTCCCTTGGCCAGCCGGCTCATCCGGGAGCCGCTGTCCTCCAGGCCCAGCACGAACGCGCCCTTGCTCATGCCCTTACCCCGGGCCAACTCGGCCTCCGTGAGCCCGTCGGCGGCCACCCGGGCCAACTCCGCGCGAATCAACTCCAACACCTCGTTGGCTCGCCCCGGCGCACAGCCGGCGTAGACGGCGAACAGGCCGCTGTCGGCGTGCTGGCTGGCGTAGGAGTACACCGAGTAGGCGAGCCCCCGCTGCTCGCGGATCTCCTGGAAGAGCCGGCTGGACATACCGCCACCGAGGATGTTGTTCAGCACGCCGAGGGCGAAGCGGCGTTCGTCCCGCCGGTCGATGCCGGCGCAGCCGAGCACGACGTGCGCCTGCTCGGTCTCCTTCGGCCCGACCCGGGTGGTCGCGGGCTGCGTGCGTACCGCCGGGGTGGCGCTCCGGTACGACGCCGGCGCCGCCGGTTCGGTGTCCAGCGGCGTGCCCCGCAGCGCCTGCCGAACCAGCTTGACCACGCTCGCGTGGTCAAGGTTCCCCGCGGCGGCGATGACGATCCGCGGCGCGGTGTAGTGCCGCCGGTAGAAGCCCTGGATCTGTCGCCGGGTCATCGGGGTGACCGTCTGCTCCGTCCCCGAGATCAGCCGACCGAGTGGGTGCTCACCGTAGACGGCCCGGGCGAAGAGGTCGTGCACCTCGTCGCCGGGCTCGTCGTCGTGCATGGCGATCTCCTCGAGGATCACGCCCCGCTCGACCTCCACGTCTTCCGGGGTCAGCACCGAGTCGGCGACCATGTCGCACAGCACATCGATGGCGAGGGGGAGATCCTCGTCGAGAACCCGCGCGTAGTAGCAGGTGTATTCCTTCGTGGTGAAGGCGTTGGTCTCGCCGCCGACCGCCTCGATCGCCGACGAGATCTCCAGTGCTGACCGCCGGTGTGTCCCCTTGAACAGCAGGTGCTCCAGGAAGTGGGCGGCGCCGGACTGGGGGCCGCTCTCGTCCCGGGAGCCAACCGACACCCAGATGCCGAACGAGACGCTGCGCATCGCCGGGATGGCCTCGGTGAGTACCCGCAGCCCGCTGGGGAGCACGGTCCGGCGGACCGTGCCGCCCAGCGGGTCGTCGCTGAGCGTACGGGTTACGGCGCGGCTGGCGGCGCCGTTCGGGTTACCCCGGAACGCCGCCACCCCCCGTCGTTCCGGTGTGGACGGTACGGAGACAGTCCGGCTCACGCAGGGCTCCCGGTTCGACGAGGGGTGGATGGTGCGCTGGTACGACGGTCAGCTGCGTCGGGTACGGCGACGCGGACGCGACTCGCCGCCCTCACCGCCGTCGCCACGCTCGCCGCTGTCGCCACGGTCCGGGCCCCGGCCGCCGCGCTCGCGGTCACCACGGTCGCGCGGTCCCCGGTCGCCCCGGTCCCGACCCGCCGGCCGCTCGCCGGCGCCCTCCGCCGGGGCCTCGGCGCCCTCCGGGCGCACCTTGTCCAGGTAGACCTTGCCCCGCTGGTCGATGTCGGCGATCTCGACCTCGACCTTGTCACCGACGTTGAGGAAGTCCTCAACCTTCTCGACGCGCTTGCCGTCGCCCACCTTGGAGATGTGCAGCAGACCGTCGCGGCCGGGAAGCAGCGAGACGAACGCCCCGAAGGCCGCGGTCTTCACCACCGTGCCGAGGAAACGGTCGCCCACCTTCGGCAGGGTCGGGTTCGCGATCCCGTTGATCCGCTCGACCGCGGCCTGCGCCGCCGGGCCGTTGGTCGCACCGACGTAGATGGTGCCGTCGTCCTCGATCGAGATCTCGGCGCCCGTCTCGTCCTGGATCGCGTTGATCGTCTGCCCCTTCGGGCCGATCACCATGCCGATCTTGTCAACCGGGATCTTGACCGTGGTGACCCGCGGCGCGTAGTCACTCATCGTGGCCGGTACCTCAATCGCCGCCTGCATCACCTCCAGGATCGTCTGCCGGGCCTCGTAGGCCTGCTGGAGCGCCGCGGCGAGCACGTCCGACGGGATGCCGTCGAGCTTGGTGTCGAGCTGAAGCGCGGTGACGAAGTCCGGCGTACCGGCGACCTTGAAGTCCATGTCACCGAAGGCATCCTCGGCACCGAGGATGTCGGTCAGCGTCACGTACCGGGTCTTGCCCTCGACCTCGTCGGAGATCAGGCCCATCGCGATGCCCGCGACCGGCGCCTTCAGCGGCACACCGGCGGAGAGCAGGCCGAGCGTCGAGGCGCAGACCGAGCCCATCGAGGTCGAGCCGTTGGAGCCGAGCGCCTCGGAGACCTGCCGGATCGCGTACGGGAACTCCTCACGCGAGGGCAGCACCGGGATCAGGGCCCGCTCGGCGAGCGCACCGTGCCCGATCTCCCGCCGCTTCGGCGAGCCAACCCGGCCGGTCTCCCCGGTCGAGTACGGCGGGAAGTTGTAGTTGTGCATGTAACGCTTGGACTTCTCCGGGGAGAGCGTGTCCAGGGACTGCTCCATCCGGAGCATGTTCAGCGTGGTGACGCCCATGATCTGGGTCTCGCCCCGCTCGAAGATCGCCGAACCGTGCACCCGGGGCAGGACCCCGACCTCGGCGGTCAGCGGACGGATCTCCCGCGGGCCACGGCCGTCCATGCGGACCTGCTCGCGCAGCACGCGGTTGCGGACCTCGGACTTGGTCAACGACCGCAGCGCGGCGGAGAGCTCCTTCTCCCGGCCCTCGAAGCGCGGGCCGAGCTCCTCCACCACCCGGGCCTTGATCCGGTCCAGGGCCTCCTCGCGGTCGGCCTTGCCGGCGATCTTCAGGGCCTCGGCCACGTCCTCCCGGGCCAGCTCCGCGACCGCGTCGTACGCGTCGTCGGAGTAGTCGAGGAAGACCGGGAACTCGGCGACCGGCTTCGCCGCCACCTCGGCCAGCTCGCTCTGCGCGCGGCACAGCTCACGGATGGCCGGCTTGGCCGCCTCCAACCCGCTCGCCACGACCTCCTCGGTCGGTGCGGCGGCGCCATCGGCGACCAGCTTCGCGGTGTGCTCGGTGGCCTCCGCCTCGACCATCATGATCGCGACGTCGCCGTCGGGCAGGGTCCGACCGGCGACCACCATGTCGAAGGTGGCGCGCTCCAGCTCCTCGTGGGTCGGGAAGGCAACCCAGGAGCCGTCGATGTGGGCCATCCGGGTCGCGCCGATCGGGCCGGAGAACGGCAGGCCGGAGAGCTTCGTCGACATCGAGGCGGCGTTGATGGCCACCACGTCGTACGGGTGGCTGGGGTCGAGCGCCAGGACGGTCTCGACGACCTGGACCTCGTTCCGCAGGCCCTTGACGAACGAGGGACGCAGCGGCCGGTCGATCAGTCGGCAGGTGAGGATCGCGTCCTCGCTGGGGCGCCCCTCCCGGCGGAAGAACGAACCGGGGATCCGGCCCGCCGCGTACATCCGCTCCTCGACGTCAACGGTCAGCGGGAAGAAGTCGAACTGCTCCTTCGGCTGCCGGCCAACGGTGGTGGCGGAGAGGACTACCGTCTCGCCGAGCTGGGCGACGACGGAGCCGGCGGCCTGACGGGCCAGCCGGCCGGTGGAGAACGTGATCACACGGGTGCCGAAGGCCCCGTTGTCGATCGTGGCGGTACGGGACTGGGTACCGAGGTTGCTCTCGGTCATCTGTGGTTGCGCTCCTTCGCGTCTACGGACCGCGACGCGCAGCTGCTCAGACGGCCGGTCTTCGATCGAAGCGCCCGGGCGGGTCGGCGAGATGCCGGATGCCCGGAGGCCACTACCGGAGACCGGTGCGCTGACCGGCTCCCGGTGGGTCGGGGGGTCGTGCGGCCCTGGTTGTCGGAGTTTCTGGCGGTGAACCGGAGCGGGGGAGCGGCCGGTCGGCCACTCCCCCGTCACGTCACCGGCGCAGACCGAGCCGCTCGATGAGCGACCGGTAGCGGTTGATGTCCTTCTTCTGCACGTAGTTGAGCAGCCGACGGCGGCGGCCGACCAGCAGCAGCAGCCCACGGCGGCTGTGGTGGTCATGCTTGTGCACCTTCAGGTGCTCGGTCAGGTCAGCGATCCGCTTGGTGAGGACGGCGACCTGCACCTCCGGCGAACCGGTGTCACCTTCGACGGTCGCGTACTCCGCGCGGATCTTGGCCTTGGCTTGCTGGTCGAGCGCCATGTTCTCCCTGTTTCGGTGAGTGAATCGATGTCGTGTCCGCCAGAGCGGGCTTACCCCGAGGGCCGGGCGGTGCCCGGCGGCGGACGGTCCTCGCACCCGCGGCGTCGTGCAGGCACGCCAGGACCCACGTCGGTGCGCCGACGTCTCCGTCAGGTTACCAGCCCCGGTACCCACGGGCCGGGCAAGGGGCCGACCGGGTGTCGAACCCGATCACTTTCCGTGATCACCCCAGGGCTTCACGGGTACGCTCGATGTCCTCTTTCATCTGGGCCACCAACGGCTCGACCGAGTCGTAGCGGACCTGCCCGCGCAGGTGCGCCCCGAAATCCAGGGCCAGCCGCTCGCCGTACAGGTCCGCGTCGAAGTCGAGCACGTACGCCTCGACCCGTCGTTCCCGGCCGGAGAAGGTCGGGTTCGTGCCGATCGACACCGCCGCCATCAGCGGCTCCCGCTGCCCCCGCCGCACCAGACGGGCGGCGTAGACGCCGTCGGCCGGGACCGCGGCGTACCGGTGGCAGAGCAGGTTGGCGGTGGGGAAACCCAGCTCGCGACCGCGGCGGTCACCGCGGACCACCACGCCCTCCAGCCGGTGCGGCCGCCCCAACGCGCTGGCAGCGGACCCCACGTCCCCGGCGGCGACGCACGACCGGATGTACGTGGAGGAGAAGACCGTCCCCGCCTCGGCCACCAGGGGCGCCCCCTCGACCGCGTAGCCGAAGGTCCGACCGAGTTGCTCCAGCAACGCCACGTCCCCGGCGGCCCGGTGCCCGAACCGGAAGTTCTCCCCCACCACCACCAGCGCGGCGTGCAGGTGCTCGACCAGGACGTCGTGCACGAACGCCTCTGCCGACAGCCGGGAGAAGTCCGGGGTGAACGGCACCACACAGAGCACGTCCACGCCGAGCGCCTCGATCAGCTCGGCCTTGCGGGTCGGCTCGGTGAGCACCGCCGGGTGCGAACCCGGACGTACCACCTCGGCGGGGTGTGGATCGAAGGTGACCACCACCGACTTGACGCCGAGTTCCCGGGCCCGCGCCACCGCGTGCCCGATGGTCGCCTGGTGCCCTCGGTGCACACCGTCGAAGACGCCGATGGTGACGACCGACCGCCCCCAGCCGCCGGGCGCCGCGTCGTACCCCCGCCACCGCTGCATAACGCTCCTCCCCTGTCGCTGTCCCGACCGCCGCGCCGTCAGGCCGGGGCCAGCACGATCTCGGCACGGGCCCGACCGGCCCGCTCGCTGACGATAGCGACCAAACCGCCCGCCGGGCCGAAGACGGCGTACGGGCCGTCGATCCCCGCCGGGTCCAAGGGACCGCCGTGGGAGAGCACCCGCTCCTCCTCCGCGGTCGCCTCCCGGCGCGGGAAGAACCGGTCGGCCGCCGCGGCGAGGGAGAGCGTGACCACCTCGGGTGCCCGGCCCTCCAGGTCATCGAGGGTAGCGGCCTCGGCGAGGGTGAAACCGCCCACGGCGGTACGCCGCAGTGCGGTGAGGTGCCCGCCGACACCGAGCGCCTGGCCGGCGTCCCGGGCGATCGCCCGCACGTACGTGCCGGAGGAGCAGGTGACGTCCACGTCCACGTCCACCACGTCCGGCTCGTCCCGCCGTAGCGCCCGTACGTCGAGCTGGGAGATGGTGACCCGCCGGGGCGGCAGGTCAACACTGGCCCCCTCCCGAACGCGGCGGTACGCCCGCTGACCATCGATCTTGATGGCGCTGACCGCGCTGGGCACCTGGTCCACCGCACCGGTCTGCGCCGCCAGCACGGCCCGGACCGCCTCCTCGGTCACCAGACCAGCCGGGGCGCTGGAGATCACATCCCCCTCGGCATCGTCGGTCACCGTCGCCTGCCCCAGCCGAATCGTGGCGGCGTAGCTCTTGCCCGCTCCAATGACGTAGGTCAGCAGCCGGGTGGCTCGCCCCACCCCGAGGACCAGGACCCCGGTCGCCATCGGATCGAGCGTGCCACCGTGCCCGACCCGCCGGGTCCGGGCCAGCCGGCGCACCCGCGCCACCACGTCGTGCGACGTCATGCCGCCGGGCTTGTCGACCACGATCAGTCCGTCTGCGCTCACGACCGCCAAGCCTGCCAGACGGGCTGGCCCGGCCGGCACCGGGACGCCCACCGGACGTCCGTGCCAACCCACCCGTTCCTTCCACGACGAGTCGCTTGACACCTGCTGCTACAAAGGGGCGCCCGCCTAGCCCACCGGAGGTTCGTGTCCATGTCGCCCCAAAGCCAGAGCCGGTTCCCGCGGCTACACCAGCCGGAGCAGCCGCCCAGTCTCCCCGCCTGGATGCTCGACCCACCGCCCGCTCGGCGCACGGCGGGAGATCGGATCGCCACCGCACTGCTCGCGCTCCCGGGCGCCACCGCCCTGCGCCGCCGGTGGCAGGTGTGGCAGGACCGGCACCGCCTGTATCAGCGGTTCCCGAACGTGATGAAGGTGGTCGGTTTCGTCGTCTGCTTCGCCGTGGCCCTGGGGCTGGTGCTGGCCACCTACGCCCTGCGGGCCAGCACCGGGCAGGCCTAGCCCAGGGGCGGCGCTACTCAGGTCCGGACCGCGCCGACGACCGCCCAGTGGCCGGAGCGCAGCCGCAGCAGCAGGGCGGCCAGCCGGAGCACCACAAAGAACGTGAGCCCAGCCCAGATCCCACCGAGTCCGAGGTCCAGCCCGTACGCCAGCCAGATGGCCGGCAGAAATCCTCCCAACGCCGCCACGACCGTGAGGTTCCGCAAGTAACGGATGTCCCCCGCGCCGATCAACACCCCGTCCAGGGCGAAGACGACGCCCGCCAGCGGCAGCATCGCGACGAACCAGGGCCAGGCCACCATCGCCTGCTCACGGACCTGTCCATCGGCGCTGAACCAGCCCGGAACCACTCCGGCACCAGCGGCGATGACCAGCGCGAACGCCACACCGCAGCCGGCGCCGAGCAGCCCGATCCGGCGGGCCAGTCCGCGGGCGCCGGCCACGTCGTCGGCGCCCAACGCGGCACCGACGAGGGCCTGCGCGGCAATGGCGAGCGCGTCGAGCACCAGGGCGGTGAAGAACCAGAGTTGCAGGACGATCTGGTGGGCGCCGACCACCGCCGCGCCGAAGCGGGCGGCCACCGCGGTGGCGGAGAGAAAACTCGCCTGGAAGGCGACGCCGCGGATGAGCAGGTCCCGACTGAGCACAAGCTGCTGGGCGAGAACCCGGGGCCGGGGGCGGAGGGCCACCCGCTCGGCGACCAGCGCTCCGGCGAAGAGCGCACCGGAGATCGTCTGCGCCACGACGTTGGCGACCGCCGATCCGGGCAGGCCGAGCCCGGCGGGGTAGACCAGCACCGGGCAGAGCACCGCGGAGAGCAGGCTCGGGCCGAGCACGAACCACAGCGGCCGGCGGGTGTCCTGGACCCCCCGCAGCCAACCGTTTCCCGCAGCGGCGAGGAGTAGCCCCGGTGCGCCCAGCGCCGCGATCCGCAGCCACTGCGCCGCGGCCTCCGCCACGTCGTTCTCCGCCCCGACCAGGGTACGGGCGAGCACGCCGCCGCCGGCCTGCATGCCAACCGCGACGAGGACCCCTACCGCGAGCGCGAGCCAGGAGGCCTGGACTCCCTCGGCGACGGCGGCGGTGCGGTCACCAGCCCCGAACCGTCGGGCGGAGCGTCCGGTGGTGCCGTACGCGACCACCGTGCCCAACCAGGCGATCAGGGTCAGCACCGTGCCACCGATCGCCAACGCGGCGAGCGGGACCCGGCCGAGGTGTCCCACCACCGCCGTGTCCACCAGCACATACAGCGGTTCGGCGGCGAGCACCACGAGGGCCGGCAGGGCGAGCGCGGCAATTCTGCGCGGCGAGGCGGAGCGAGGCGTGGTGGCGGCCGGCGGGTTCATCGTCGCCGATCCTGACACGGCTCGGTAAGGACCGCAAACCGGACTAGTCACTTACCAGCCGCGGGCTGCGCCGGACGACGGGCGGCCAGCGCCGCCCGTCGGGGAGGGCGTCAGCCGGTCGGCGACGTCACTGGCGGGTGTCCATCGAGGTCTGCAGCGCACGGCGCAGCTGCTCACGCGCCTCGTCAACGGTGTCGGGCTTGGGCTTGTTCGGCATGGGAAACCCCTTCCAGGGCGCGAGCCACCAACGCAGCGGTGGACTCACGGGCAAGGTCTGCCACCCGCGGGCGTCCGGGGTCGCCGGAGCGGCACACGGAGCAGCGAGCCCGGGTCGGTCCGACCCTGGAGAGCGACGACGCCGGGTACGGCCCCACCGCTCACGACCAGCACCGTCAGCACGGCATCGGTCAATACCCAAGCTATCGTTCAGGTCTGCCCACCGCCGGTGGTTCCCACCATCCGGGCGAAGCCACAGTGCGGATAGCGGCACCTCAACGAGCCAGGAAGTGCCAGCCCAGCCACCACCAGAAGCCGAAGAGCCCAATCCGGCCGACCGGCACCGAGCCGACCTCGTACCGCATCACGTACGCGCAGACCTCGCCCAGGGTGGGGATACGGGACCCCTCCCGGCGGGCCGCCAACTCCACGGCGACGAAGAGCGCCACCGCCGCCAGGAAACCGCCGATCGCCAGCGTCCGCATCATCGCCGCACCAGCCCCCAGAACGCGGACAACCAGGCCAGCCAAGCCGCTGAGCGGATCACCCCGTCCTCCAGTAGCGGATCCGCCAGCCGGGAGAAGGTCGGGAACTCGTCACCCGCCGCGGCCACGAAGGTGGCCCCCTCGAAGACCACAAACACCACCACCGGCAACGTCCACCACACCGCGCCCTGATCCAGCCGAACCGGTGCGGGCCGCCGGGGCACCCGGTTACCCAGGCCAAGCCAGATCAGGACACCACCGGTGCCGAGCGTCCACAGATTTGCCTCGATCGAGAAGGACGGAAACCGGCCGCCCACCAACGACAGGCAGACGAGCACGGGCACAGTGACAGCGGGACGATCCCAGGCACGCGGTACCTCGATTGTCAGGTCACGGGGCTGTTCCATGCCGCAATTCTGCCCACCGTCACCAACGGCGGGAAGACCGAACACCCGTAAGCCGACCCTGATCTTTGTCGACAGATCATCAGCCGAACGGCCGATCGACAGCTAACCGCCAGGCCGACCCCGACCACTGCCGCAGGGCTAACCCGACCGTTACCGCGCACCGGCCCCCCAACCGTTACCGCAACACCGGCCCGCACCCGCTACCGCACACCGGCCTCACCCGCCTGTCGGGGCGAGTAGCGCCCCGACCAGCTCCCGCCGGATGGCCTCCATTACCTCGTCAGCGCTGCCCCGGCCGGTGAAGCCCGCGGCGAGCCGGTGCCCTCCGCCGCCCAACGCCACCGCCACCGCGCTCACGTCCACCGCGCCCTTGCTCCGCAACGACACCGCCCACTCGCTGTCGGCGGTCTGCTTCACCACGCAGCTCACGTCGGCCTCCGCCGTGCACCGCACCGAATCGATCAACGGCTCCAGCACGTACGCGGGCTGCCCGTGCCGGGCCAGGTCCTCCTGGGTTGCCCAGGTCCACACCAGGCCGTGACCATCCGCTGCGGCGGGCTCCAGCCGGGCCCGACCCACCACCTCGGCGTAGAGCCGCACGGCACCGAACGGGCGGGTGTCCAAGACGCGACGAGAGATCTCACCGGGACTGATACCCGTGGCGAGGAGCCGGGCCGCGAACCGGTGCACCGCCGCGGTGGTGGCCGCGTACCGAAACGAGCCGGTGTCGGTGGTCAACGCCACATAGAGACACTCGGCGATCTCCGGGTCGAGCGGCACCCCCAGCCGGTTGAGCAGTTCGTCCACCAGCACCGCGGTGGCCGCCGCCCGCGGGTCAATCAGATTGATCGCACCGAAGCCGGGGTTCGACGCATGGTGGTCGAGCACCACCGTGCTGCCGGCGGTCGTCAACCGGTCAGCCAGCTCCCCCAACCGGGACTCGTTCGCCGCGTCGAAGCTGATCAGAAGGTCCGGATCGGCAACCGCCTCCGCCGCCGGGACCAGCAGCTGCTCACCGGGGAGCCCACGCAGCGGCTCCGGGAGCTGCGGCGGGCCGGGAAAGGCGGCCTGTACCTGTCGCAGACCGAGCCGACGCAGGCCGAGAGCGAAGCCGAGCATGCTGCCGAGGGCGTCGCCGTCTGGGTTCACGTGACAGACCAGCAGCACTCGCCCGGCGCCCGGCACGGCTCGGACCGCGGCCACCGCCGCCGCCCAGTCGGCCTCCACCGGCGCGGACCGGGCCCCCACGGCGGAATCGGTCACCGTTGGTCCCCGCCCGGCGGCGGCACCTCGTCCCCGGCGTCCTCGGGCTCCTCTTCCAGCCGGTACGGCTGGGCCTCACCCGCGTACTCGGCCCGGGTGGCGAGGCGCTGCACCTCGGCATCCGCGTGGCGGGCCTGGGCGAGCAGGTCGTCGATGTGCTTGACCTGATCCTGCACGTCGTCCAGGACGAAGGTCAGCGTCGGCGAGTGCCGCAGCCCCAGCGCCTTCCCGACAGTGCTGCGCAACATGCCCTTGGCACTCTCCAACGCCGCGGCGGTGCTCGCCTGGGCGGCGGCGTCACCGAGCACCGTGTAGAAGACCGTGGCGTCGCGGAGGTCGGCGGTGATCCGCGCATCCGTGATGGTGATCATGCCAAGCCGGGGATCCTTGATCTGGCTGCGCACCACCGACGCGACCAGCTCGCGCACCCGCTCCGCGTGCCGGCGCACCTTGGCCGGATCCGACATCTCGCCACCTCCAGGCGTACCGCTCCCGACCGCCGGGCACCTGGAGTGCCAAGCCGCCGGCCAACACCACGAACACTACCCGCGCCGCCGGTACGCCCGTACGCGGCCGGTGCGGTGACCGCCCGCGGAGCAGCCCCGCAGCGACGCCGGTGGATCAGTCGTCCGCGCCGTACAGCCGCCGACGCACCGACAAGAGGTCAACCTCGGGACGGGCGGCGACCAGGCGCTCACACGAGTCGAGCACCTCGTGTACGTGGGTTGCCGTCGCGGACACCACCGCGACGCCGATCTCCGCCCGCCCGTGCAGGTCGAGCGCCCCCACCTCGGCGGTGGAGACCTCGACGCGACGCAGCGCCGCCACGATCGGCCGAACGTAGGACCTTTTGGCCTTCAGCGACCGGGAGTCGCCCGGCAGCAGAAGGTCGAATACCGCGGTTCCGGTGAACATCGTCCCGGAGACTACGGACGAACCCGGACATGATCAAGGGGTTTACGCAGCATGGCGTAAACCCCTTGATCTGTTGTCCCTACCGGATCAGGCGCGCGCCTTCTCCCGCATCTCGAAGGTCTCGATCACGTCGCCGACCTGGACGTTGTTGTAGCCGCCCAGAGTCAGACCACACTCGAAGCCCTCGCGCACCTCGGTCGCGTCGTCCTTGAACCGCTTGAGGGAGCTGATGGTGAGGTTGTCCGCCACCACCGCCCCGTCACGCAGCAGCCGAGCCTTGGCGTTACGCCGAAGCAGACCCGACCGGACGATGCAGCCCGAGATGTTGCCGACCTTGGACGAACGGAACACCTCGCGGACCTCCGCGGTGCCCAGCTCGACCTCCTCGTACTCCGGCTTGAGCAGGCCCTTGAGCGCCGCCTCGATCTCCTCGATGGCCTGGTAGATGACGGTGTAGTACCGGATCTCCACGCCCTCGCGGTCGGCCATCTCGCGGACCTTGTTGGCGGCCCGCACGTTGAAGCCGATGATCGTAACCGCCTCCGACGAGGCGCTCGCGAGCATGACGTCGCTCTCGGTGATCGCCCCGACGCCGCGGTGGATGATCCGTAGCTGGACCTCCTCGGGGATGTCGAGGTTGAACAGGGCGTCCTCGAGCGCTTCCACGGAGCCGGAGACGTCGCCCTTGAGCACCAGGTTGAGCGAGGTCTTCTCGCCCGCCTTGAGCTGCTCCATGAGCGTCTCGAGGGTGGCCCGGCCGCGGGAGTTGGCGAAGGCCGCCGCTCGCCGCCGTGCCTGCCGCTGCTCGGCGATCTGCCGCACGGTGCGGTCGTCCTCGGCGGCCAGGAACGTGTCGCCCGCCCCGGGCACCGCGGTCAGACCCAGCACCAGCACCGGACGAGCCGGACCCGCCTCGGCGACCTGGTTGCCGTTCTCGTCGAGCATCGCCCGGACCCGGCCGTGCGCCCCGCCGGCGACGATCGAGTCGCCCGCCCGCAGGGTGCCCTTCTGCACCAGCACCGTCGCCACCGCGCCCCGGCCCTTGTCCAGGTGCGCCTCGATCGCCACACCCTGTGCCGGGCCGTCGGTCGGAGCGGTCAACTCCAGCGACGCGTCCGCGGTCAGCAGGACCGCCTCGAGCAGGCTGTCGATCCCGGTGCCCGGCTTGGCCGCCACGTCGACGAACATGGTGTCGCCGCCGTACTCCTCGGCGACCAGTCCGTACTCGGTCAGCTGCTGGCGGACCTTGTCCGGGTTGGCGTCCGGCTTGTCGACCTTGTTGACCGCCACCACGATCGGCACGTCGGCCGCCTTGGCGTGGTTCAACGCCTCGATAGTCTGCGGCATCACCCCGTCGTCCGCCGCGACGACCAGGATCACGATGTCGGTGACCTGGGCGCCACGGGCACGCATGGCGGTGAACGCCTCGTGACCCGGGGTGTCGATGAAGGTGATCGCCCGGTCCTGGTCCTCGTGCGGAACGTGGACCTGGTAGGCGCCGATGTGTTGGGTGATGCCACCCGCCTCGCCGGCCACCACGTTCGCCTTCCGGATCGCGTCCAGAAGCTTCGTCTTACCGTGGTCGACGTGACCCATGACGGTCACCACCGGCGGCCGGCTGACCAGACGGTCCTCCGCCACCTCGGCGTCCAGGTCGATGTTGAACTGCGCGAGCAGCTCGCGGTCCTCGTCCTCCGGGCTGACGATCTGGACGGCGAAGCCCAGGTGCTCACCCAACAGCAGCAGGGTGTCGTCGGAGCAGGACTGGGTCGCGGTCACCATCTCGCCCAGGTTGAACATCTCCTGGACCAGCGAACCCGGGTTGGCGTTGATCTTGTCGGCGAAGTCCGACAGCGAGGCGCCTCGGGACAACCGGACGGTCTGGCCCTGCCCCCGGGGCGCACCCGAGGACATGGTCGGGGCCGACAGGTTGTCGAACTCCTGTCTGCGCTGCTTCTTCGACTTGCGACCGCGGGTCGGCCGGCCACCGGGACGCCCGAAGGCACCCGCGGCACCACCACCGCGGCCACGGCCACCGCCACCGGGACGGCCACCGCCGGGGCCGCCGCGGAAACCACCGCCGCCACCACCGGGGCCACCGCGGTAGCCACCGCCACCGCCGCCACCGCCACCGGGGCCGCCGCGGTAGCCACCGCCACCGCCGCCACCGCCGCCACCGCCGCGGTAGCCGCCGCCACCGCCACCGGGGCGGCCGGCGCCGCCGCCGGGACGACCGGAGCCGGGGCCGCCGGGCCGGCCGGGACGCTGGCTCGGCATGGAGGCCGGGCTCGGCCGCGGCGGCATCGAGGCCGGGCTGGGCCGCGGCGGCATGGAGGCCGGGCTGGGCCGCGGACCACCCGCACCGGCGGCCGGGGGACGCTGCTGGCCGCCCTGGATGCCGAACGGGTTGTTACCGGCGCCACGCGCCGGCGGACGACCGCCGGACCGGGGACCGGGGCCCGGAGTGGGCCCGCCGGAACGTCCGGCGGCCGGAGAGCCGGGCCGAGGCGGCATCGTGCCGGGACCGGGGCGGGGACCCGGGCGCGGACCACCCTCGGTGGGCGGCTCCCGCCGGACGTTCTCCCGCTGCTGCTGCCGGGCAGCCTGCGCGGCCTTGACCGCGGCCTCCTGCTCGGCCTTCAGCGCGGCGGCACGCGCCTCGGCGGCCGCCACTTCGATGTCGTGGGCGCTCGCCGGCTTGGCGGCCGGTGTCGCGGACTGCGGCGGACCCGGAACCGGACCCTTGGGTTTCGGGCCGGGCGTCGGGGCACCCGGCCGCCGCGGCGGCATGGGCTTGGCCGTGACGCGGGGTCCGCCCGGGGGCGGCGCCGGGGTCGGGGTCCGGGAAGGGGTCGGAGTTGGGGTTGGGGTCGGGGTCGGGGTCGGGGTCGGCGGGGTCGCCGCCGGCGGAGCCGCCGGCGCGGGCGAGCCGGCATTGTTGACGAACGCGTTCCGCAGCCGTCGGGCGACCGGCGCCTCGACCGTGCTGGACGCGGACTTCACGAACTCGCCCATCTCCTTGAGCTTGGCGAGAACGGTCTTGCTTTCGACCCCGAGCTCCTTGGCGAGCTCGTGTACGCGGGCCTTTCCTGCCACTGCACTCCTCATTCCGAGGTCGTGCGGGCAGCACCCGCAGCGACCTCACTCGTGCACTTGAAGCCTGGTCATTTCTGCGACTTCATCGTGTGCTCATGTCGGTCGTCCTACCTTGCTAGCGACCCGCGTCCGGTCGGGTTGGCCGGACGTCGTGGCTGGCGCATCGATATGCCTCGCAAGCTCACCGTGATCGGGGACCCCGGTGACGCGCAGCGCCCGCCCGAAAGCACGACGCCGCACCGCCTGCGCGAAGCAGGCCGGGTCTGGGTGCACGTGCGCCCCCCGACCCGGCAACCTGCGGGCCGGGTCGGGACGAAGGCTGTGACCAGCCCCATCACCCACCGCGACCACCCGCAGCAGTTCCTTGGTCGACGCTCGAGACCGGCAACCCACACAGGTGCGCTCCGGCAGCGCGCGTCGTACCACTGGGAAAGTCTACCCCTAGCCCCCGGAGATCGCGCGGCCCGGCTCCGGGACGTGATCAGCTTCGGCCCCACCCGCCGGGCGGGCCGGCTCGGCGTCGGAGCGAATGTCAATCCGCCAACCCGTCAATCGGGCGGCAAGCCGGGCGTTCTGCCCTTCTCGCCCAATAGCCAGTGAAAGTTGGAAATCCGGCACCGTTACCCGAGCGGTTCGGGAGGCCAGGTCAACCACCTCCACCCGGAGGGCCTTGGCTGGCGAGAGTGCGTTTCCGACGAAGGCCGCCGGATCCTCGGACCAGTCAATGATGTCGATCTTCTCCCCATGCAGCTCACCCATGACCGCCCGCACCCGCTGACCCATCGGCCCGATGCAGGCACCCTTGGCGTTCACCCCCGCCGCGGTGGAGCGGACAGCGATCTTCGTTCGGTGACCTGCCTCACGGGCGATCGCGGTGATCTCCACCGAACCGTCGGCGATCTCCGGCACCTCGAGGGCGAAGAGCTTCTTCACCAACGCCGGGTGCGAGCGGGACAGGGTCACCTGCGGACCGCGTACACCCTTGGCTACGTGAACCACGACGCAGCGCACCCGCTCGCCGTGTGCGTACTGCTCACCGGGGACCTGCTCGGACTGGGGCAGCACCCCCTCCAGCTTGCCCAGGTCCACACTGACGATGCCCTTCTCGGCACGCGCCTCGTGCGCCTGGACCACCCCGGTCACCAGGTCCCCGTCCCGACCCACGTACTCACCGAAGTGCACCTCGTCGGTGGCCTCCCGCAGCCGCTGAAGAATCACCTGCTTGGCGGTCATCGCCGCGATCCGACCGAAGTCGTGCGGGGTGTCGTCCCACTCCCGCACCACACCGCCGTCAGGCTCCACCTCCTGGGCGAAGACCAAGGCCGCGCCCGTCTTGCGGTCGATCTCCACCCGGGCATACGGCTGCGCACCCTCGGTGTGCCGGTACGCCGTCAGCAGCGCGGTCTCAATCGCCGCGAGGATCGTGTCGAACGGAATTTCCCGCTCACGCTCCAGTGCGCGCAGCGCCGCGAGGTCGATGTTCACCTCTCCTCGCCCTCCACATCATCATCGTCGTCGAAATCGCCGGCCTCGTCGGCGCCGTCAGCGCCATCCGCCTCGCCCGGGCGGGTGAACTCGACCTGCACCCGTCCTGGCCCCAACTCGGCGTAGCTCCACCCCGCCCGACCGGCGTCGGTCTCCAACACCACCTGTTCGTCGTCCACCTCGACCACCCGCCCGGTGACCTGGCGATCCCCAGCGTCCGGCCCACCCCGCACCATGACCCGTACCAGGCGACCGGTGTTGCGCCGCCAGTGCCGGGGGAGGGTGAGCGGACGGGACACGCCCGGCGAGCTGACCTCGAGCTGGTACTCCCCGGCAACGAGGTCCCCGCTGGCCTCCTCGGCCGCATCCAGGGCGGCGGAGACCGCCCGCGAGATCTCAGCGACGCCGTCCAGGTCGATTCCGCCGTCGGCGTCAACAATCACCTGAAGCACGTGGCGCCGGCCGGCCCGGGAGATCGACAGCTCCTCCAGGTCGTACCCGGCCTCGCCGACGACTGGTTCGACAACCTCGTGCAACCGGGCCCGCCGGCTGGCGAGATCACCGCCGCGGTTGACCCGACCGGCGCTGCGTTGGCCACCCGTACGCCGCGGTCGCCCCGTCGGCCCGGTGGGCCTGGTGGCCCGGCCACGCTGGCTCATCTGGCGCCCCTATCTGCTGTTGGCGGCGCCCGGTCGGTCGCCATAGCCACACGCCACCGGGGCGGACGCACCGGTGGTTGCGCAGAGCGTAACGCGCCGCCGGCCCGTCGGATGGGCCGGCGCACCGACTCTGGCCTCTGCGGGGGGCGCCACCATGGTGTTGACTTGGACGGTGATGGGCAAAATGACGCAGCAGGACACACTTCCGGACCGGACAATAAGACATTCCCGGCGAAACATGCTACGGGTGGGTGCACTCCTGACCCTCGGCAGCGCCGTGCCGTCGCTCACCGGCTGTGACCTGTTCCACCAGGAACCGCCCCCACCCGACCCACTCGCCCCCATGGTGGACGAGGCGCTCGCGCTCGCCGCGGCCTACCGGGACGCCGCCACGACCCACCCCACGCTGGCCGCCCGGCTGGCACCGATCACCGAAGCGCACAGCGCGCACGCGGCGGAGTTGGCCCGGATCACCAAGGTGGCCCTACCGTCGGCCACCCCGACCGCCAGCACCCCCGCCGACTCCGACGCGACCCTCACCGGCCTACGCGAACGCGAGCAGGCGGCCAGCGCGTCGGCCACCCGGGCCTGCCTGGCCGCACCGGCCGGGCGGGCCGCGCTACTCGCCAGCATCGCCGCCGCCCGCGCCAGCCACCTGGAGGCGCTGCAGTGAACACCCCCACCCCCGGCGCGAGCTCCGCCCACGCCGCGGCCCTGACCGCCGAATACGCCGCCATCTGGGCTTACGGCCCGATCGGGGTACGCCTGACCGGACCCGCCCGGGAGGCGGCCCGCGACGCCGAGGCGACGCACCGGCGCCGTCGAGACGACCTGGTGCTGCAGCTCACCGAGGCTGGCGACAGCCTCCCGGCCGACCAGGCCGGCTACGCCCTGCCGTTCCCCGTCACCGACGAGCCGAGCGCCCTCCGGCTCGCCGTTGAGGTCGAGGAGCGTACGGCGGGATTCTGGCAGGCGACGGTCGCCGCCACCAGCGGCGCCGAGCGGGAACGGGCACTCGCGGCGCTGGTCGACTGCGCGGTGCGGGCCACCCACTGGCGACGAACCGCGGGGATCACCCCCCTGACCACGCCCTTCCCCGGTAGGACCGCCTGACCCGTTCGGCAGCGGTCGCCGACCGCGGGGCCGGAGCATCGACCCGGGCCACCGGTCGGCAGAATGCTCTCCATGTCCATTCTGGGTTCCCTCACCCGCCGGGTCGGTCACCACCGCTGGTTCAGCACCACCGCCCGGCTCCTCGTCCCGGTTGACCGCGCGGTCGGGCGGCTCAGCCGCGGACGGGTGATCGCCCTCGGGCTTCTCCCGTCGTTGGTCATCACCACGACCGGCCGCCGCTCCGGCAAGCCCCGCAGCAACCCCCTGCTGTACGTGCCGGACGGGGACGGTTACGTGGTGGTCGGGTCAAACTGGGGACAGACCCACCAGCCCGCCTGGGCGTTGAACCTGCTCGCCACCCCCCACGCCAAAGTAGACATCAAGGGGCGCCGGTTTCCGGTACGCGCCGACATCCCCGAGGGCGCCGAGCGGGACCGACTCTGGCAGTTGCTGGTGACCGAGTGGCCGGCCTACCAGACCTACGTGCAGCGGGCCGGCGACCGTAAGATCCACCTCTTCCGGCTGGTACCCGTCGCCGGGTAGCCGCCTCCTCCTACAGCCCGCCCTGAATACCGATCACTGTGCCGATGCCGTAGGTCGCGGCGGCGGCGAGGCCACCCAGCAGCAGCTGGCGCAGGCCCGCCGCCCACCAACGCCGGCTGGTGAACCGGGCGACGATCGCGCCGGCCAGGAAGAGACCAAGGCCACCGACGCCGAGCGCCAGCCAGAGACTGGTGCTGCCGAGCAGGTAGGGCAGCAGCGGCACCAGGGCGCCAACGGAGAAGCAGACAAACGACGAGATCGCCGCCGCCCACGGGCTCGGCTGGTCGTCCGGGTCGACGCCCAACTCCTCCCGGACGTGCACCCGCAGCGCCTCCTCCGGATTGCGCCGCACCACCTCCGCGACCTGCGTCGCGAGCTCCCGGGGCAGGCCACGGGCCACCCAGGTGTCCGCCAGTTCGCGCGCCTCGACCTCGGGGTGCCGTTCCAACTCCCGCCGCTCCTTGGCCACCTCCGCGGCGACCTGTTCGTTGGCCGACCGGACGCTGGTGTATTCCCCCAGCCCCATGGAGATGGCGCCGGCAACCAGGCCGGCGGTGCCGGTGAGGAGCACGGCGCGCGCCGACACCCCGCCACCCCCCACCCCCGCGATCAGGGCGATATTGGTGACCAGTCCATCCATCGCCCCGAAAACCGCAGGGCGCAGCCAGCCGCCGGAGACATCCGCATGGTGTGCCTCCCGCAGCGCCGCCGGGGTCTCGGTCACGGCAGGGTGAGAATCTCGTAGCCGTCGTCGGTCACGAGAATCGTGTGCTCGAACTGGGCGGTCCACTTCCGGTCCTTGGTGACCACGGTCCAGCCGTCATCCCACATGTCGTACTGGTAGGTGCCGAGGGTGATCATCGGCTCGATGGTGAAGGTCATGCCCGGCTCCATCACATCGGTGGGCCGGGGGCTGTCGTAGTGCGGCACATAGAGCCCGCTGTGAAACGCCTCGCCGATGCCGTGCCCGGTGAAGTCCCGCACCACCCCGTAACCGAAGCGCTTGGCGTACGACTCGATCACCCGACCGATCACGTTGATCTGCCGGCCGGGGGCGACCGCCCGAATGCCCCGCATCGTCGCCTTGTGGGTCCGCTCGACCAGCAACCGAACCTCCTCGCTCACCTCACCCACGCAGAAGGTGGCATCGGTGTCGCCGTGCACCCCGTCGAGGAAGGCGGTGACATCGACATTGATGATGTCACCGTCCTGGAGCACCATCGAGTCGGGGATGCCGTGGCAGATCACCTCGTTCAGGCTGGTGCAGCAGGACTTGGGGAACCCCCGGTAACCCAGCGTTGACGGGTAGGCGCCATGGTCACAGAGGAACTCGTGCACCACCTTGTCGATCTCGTCGGTGGAAACCCCTGGCTTGCAGTGCTCGCCAGCGAGCGCAGTGGCCTGCGCCGCCAACCGCCCGGCGGCCCGCATCCGCTCGATGGTCTCCGGCGTCTGTACGTGTGAGCCCTGCCATTGTTTGGGCTGCTTCTTGCCCACGTACTCGGGTCGGGGAATGTGGGCGGGCACCTGTCGCCAGGGAGAGAGCGTGCCTGGGGTCAACGGCGCACGGACGGTCATGGCGCAAGCCTAACGCCGCCACCTCGACCCCGCGTGGCGCCCATCGCGCCCCGGACCGGGCCGGACCGGGGCGGACCGTGCCGGACGAGCACACGCCGCCCGAAATGATTTGCCCCACTGCCGGCCCCGGCCGCATCCTGACTGCGGTGACCAGGCCCGATCCGGACGGGCCAGCGCCGGGCGCTCGGCAACGCCCGGCGGAGCGGTGGCGCGGGATCCGACCTCTCTCTCACGTACGGTGATCCGCCGTACCCGATGGGTTCCGCGCCACCGCTCCCCGCCCACGGAGCCGGGCCGTGATCTCACCCGCCGGCCCCGGCACGCCGAACCAGTAGCCCTGCCCGGTATCGCACCGCAGTGCCCGCAGCCGCTCGGCCTGCGCCCCGGTCTCCACCGCCTCCGCGGTCACCGACAACCCGAGCGCCCGCGCCAGCCGCACCAGGGCGTCCACGATCTGCTCGTCCCGATGGCCGGCCGCCCGCTCTGCTCCGGCCTCGCGCAGCCCTTCCACGAACGGGCCCGCCAACTTCAGCGACCGGATCGGCAACCGGCGCAGATACGCCAGATTCGAGTAGCCGGTGCCGAAGTCGTCGATTGCCAGCCCCACCCCCAGCCCGGCGAGCCGGTGCAACGCCCGCAGCGGCTCCCCCGCGGTACCCATCACGGCGCTCTCAGTCAGCTCCAGCTGCAGGAGCTCGGCCGGGAGCCCGCTGTCGGTCAACGCCTCCGCCACCACGTCCACGATGGCGGGGTGCTCCACCTGACGCGCGGCGAGGTTGACGCTGACGACCAGGCGGGCCTCCGGCACCTCGCGTCGCCAGGCATCGGCGTCCCGACACGCCTGGCGCAGCACCCACTCCCCGAGTTGGACGATCAACCCGGTCTCCTCGGCCAGCCCGATGAACCGGGCCGGGCCAAGCCGACCCAGCGTGGGATGCTGCCAGCGGACGAGCGCCTCCACGGCCAGCATCGAGCCGTCCCGCAGGGAGACGATCGGCTGGTAGTCCAGCACGAACTCATCTCGCTCCAGGGCTGCCGGCAGGCCGGCGGCCAACGTGGATCGGGCGATCTCGCGCGCGCTTCGCTCCCGGTCCCAGACCGCCCACCGGCCACGCCCCTCGGCCTTGGCCCAGTACAGCGTGGTGTCCGCGGCCTTCATCAGCTCCGACGGATCGGTCGTGTGCACCGGGCACTCGACGATGCCGACGCTCGCCGAGACCATGAGCTGGTGGTCACCGATCCGAATCGGTGCGGCGACGGCCGCGAGTGCGGCCTCCGCGACGCTCACCACGTCGTCGAGGGACTCCCCGTCGTCGACCAGGATGACGAACTCGTCGCCGCCCATCCGGGCCACCAGATGCCCGAACCCGGCGACGCAGTCCGACAACCGGTCGGCGATCACCACGAGCAGTTGGTCGCCCAGATCGTGACCGAGGCTGTCGTTGACCGCCTTGAACCCGTCCAGATCCAGGAAGCAGACCCCGACCGGGCGGCCGGCGCCGGCGTTGTCGAAGACCATCCCGAGGGTCTCGAAGAAGAGAGTCCGGTTGGGCAGGCCGGTGAGCGGGTCGTGCAGTGCCTGAAACCGGAGCCGCTGCTGGAGCTCGTAGCGCTCGGTGATGTCCTCGACCACCGCTACGGTGAACCGGGGACGGCCGTCGTCGTAGCGGACCAAGGACACCGCCACGTCGGTCCAGACGGCGGTGCCGTCCTTGCGGTAGTACCGCTTCTCGAGCCGGACGGTGTCCCGCTTACCCTCGACGACCTCCAGGTAGAGCTCCCAGATCCCGGCCGCGTCGTCGGGGTGGAACAGCGACGACACGTTACGCTGCCGCAGCTCCTCGATCGTGTAGCCGAGCATGTCGGCGAAGGCCTGATTGACGTCGATGATCTGGCCATCGACCAGGCCGATGCCGATCCCGATGGCGGCACCGGAGAAGACCGCGCGGAACCGGGCCTCGCTGTCCCGCAGCGCCTGCTCCACCTCGTCCCGCGCCTGCCAGGCCGAGCGGGCGATCCGCTCCTGCTGGGTGAGGGTGCGGTCCCGTAGCGCACCGGCGAAACCGGCTGCCATCGCACCCTGCAACGCGGCGACCCGGGTCGCCGCCTCCGCCGTACCGACCAGGTCGGGCAGGACCCGGGCGAGGAACCGGTCACCGAGCGCCCGGACCGACCAGTCGAGCATCCCCGGCTCGGTCAGGTGCGCCTCGGCCAGCGCCTGGCCGACCTGGGCCGCGGGCTGGGACGAGAACGGCTCGGCGCGCAGCGCCTGGGCCAGCCGAACGGTGTGCAGGTGCAGCAGCCGCTGGGTCTCCGGGGCGCTGAACGGGACGAAGCCGAGCCGGCGTACGGCCCGGGCCCACTCGGCCGCATACCCCTCGGCTCCGGCCTGGCTACGGTCGCACCCTCCCGACTCCAGGACAACGGCCACCGCGATCAGCCGACCGGTTGGTCGTGCCGGGCAACCCCGCCGAAGGCACCGAACTGCGCCGGATTGTCATCCACGTCGGAGGCGGAGTCCGGCCGCCACAACGGCAGGTGGAGCACCCCTGGCTCCAGCAGGGTCCAGTCTCCGAAGAAACCGGTGATCTCGGCACGGGACCGGAGGGTGATCTCGGTGCCGGTGCGCGCCGACAACCGCTGGGCGTCGAGCATCTCCCGCGGCTGGTCCTCGAAGGTGGAGTGTGAGAGCACCAGGCAGCTTCCGGGTGCGGCGGCGGCCCGGAGCGTGGCGAGGAGGTCGCCCGGGCGGTCGTCGTCGCCGATGAAGTGCACCACCCCGGCGAGCAGGATGCCCAGCGGCCGGTCGAAGTCCAGCAGGTTCAGCGCCCGGGCCTGCGCCAGGATGTGCCCGAGATCGCGCAGGTCGGCGTGGATGACCCCGGTCCGGTCGTTACCCACCAACAGCTCCCGACTGTGCGCCACCGCGACCGGGTCGATGTCGACGTAGACGATCCGGGCGTTCGGGTTGACCGCCTGGGCCACCTCGTGCACGTTGCCGACGGTCGGAATGCCGGAGCCGATGTCGAGGAACTGGTCGATGCCCTCGTGCAGCAGCACCCGGACCGCGCGGCGGAGAAACTCGCGGCCGGCGCGCATGGTGCCGGCGAGGTTCGGCGTCATGCTGGCGATCTGCTCGGCCAGCTGCCGATCGATCTCGAAATTGTGGGCCCCGCCGAGAAAGTAGTCATACACCCGGGCCGCGCTCGGGCGAGAAAGGTCAATCTCGGTGGGAGGTCCGTCCTGCTTCTGCACAGTGCTACACCCCAGTTCGTCGCCGCGGTGCGGGAGGGGACCGGTGTCGAGGGCGCGTGCGGACACGCGGAGGCCACCGGCCGACCCCGCGGATCATCAGGTGCCCACAACTGTAGGCGTGCGTCAATGCGGGCGGGAGAGTGCGGGCGGGCCGCCGGTCACCCCGCCGACTCCAACAGCAGCGAGATGCCCTGGCCCACCCCGACACACATGGTGGCCAGCGCCCGGCGGCCGCCCCGGCGCCGCAGCTCCAGGGCAGCGGTCAGCGCCAGCCGGGCCCCACTCGCGCCGAGCGGATGCCCCAACGCGATCGCGCCCCCGTTGGGATTGACATGCTCGGCGTCCACCGGCAGGCCCAGTTCCCGCAGGACCGCCACCGCCTGCGCGGCGAACGCCTCGTTCAGCTCGACCACGTCCAGGTCGCCCACCGCCAGGCCGAGCCGGTCGAGGAGCCGGCGGGTGGCGGGCACCGGGCCGACGCCCATCACCCGCGGCGGCACACCGGCCGCGGCGGCGCCGACGACCCGGGCCAACGGGTTCAGGTCGTACCGCGTGAGTGCTGACTCGGAGGCCACCAGCAGCGCCACCGCGCCGTCGTTGACGCCGGAGGAGTTACCGGCGGTGATCGTGCCCCCCGCCCGGAACGGGGTGGGCAGCGCGGCCAGCTTCGCCAGCGACGTCTCCCGCGGATGTTCGTCGACCTCGACCAGCGTGGTCCCCCGCCGGCCGGCCGGGGCCGACACCGGCACGATCTCCTCGGCGAGCCGACCGTCGGCCTGGGCCTTGGCCGCACGCTGCTGGGAGCGGTACGCGAACTCGTCCTGGGTGGCCCGCGCCACGCCGTACTCGGCGGCCACGTTCTCCGCGGTCTCCGGCATCGAGTCGATGCCCCACCCCTGTTCCAGCAACGGGTTGACCAACCGCCAGCCGATGGTGGTGTCGTAGACCTCCGCGTTACGGGAGAACGCGGTCTCGGCCTTGGGCAACACGAACGGCGCCCGGCTCATACTCTCCACCCCACCGGCCAGCACCAGGTCGGCCTCGCCGGCGATGACGGAGCGGGCGGCGAGGGCGAGGGCGTCCAGGCCGGAGCCGCAGAGCCGGTTGACCGTGCTGCCGGGCACCTGCTCGGGCAGCCCGCCGAGCAGCGCCGCCATCCGGGCCACGTTGCGGTTGTCCTCGCCGGCCTGGTTCGCGCAGCCCAGGATCACGTCGTCGGTCCGGGCCCAGTCCACCGTCGGGTACCGCGTCACCAGCTCCCGGATCACGTGCGCGGCCAGGTCGTCGGGGCGGACGCCGGCGAGCGCCCCGCCGTATCTCCCGATCGGGGTACGGACACCAGCCACCAGATATGCCACGGTCATCGCGAGTCCTTCGGGGGTGGGAAGGTCGGAGGGGGGGTGGAGCGGACCCAGATCCCGGGCGGCGCTCCGGCGTCAGAATATCGATGCCCGGACCAGCGGGGTGGCAGGTGTCCGAGTCACCCTGGTGGGGAGGGTCACCGGCCAGCCGCTCCCCCGAACCGCGGAGAACGGTGTAACGTCGTCCGGCAATGACCAACGTCTGGAATCTCACCGTGCGCCTGTACGTCGACCTTCGACTGCAGGCCAGCGGCGTCTGTCCGGCGCGGCCGCACCTCTGACGCCGCCCGTAGCTCTTCGTTTCCAGACTTGGACCTTTCATGCGCAAGATCCCTTTCTCCGTGCAGATACTGCTCGGCCTCGCCCTCGGCGTGGCCCTCGGCTACCTCGCCCGGGCCGCTGAGCTGAGCTGGCTGGCCAGCGGCCTCGACATCGTCGGTGGCCTCTTCGTCCAGCTGCTCAAACTCGCCGTGCCACCCCTGGTCTTCACCGCCATCGTGATCAGCGTGGTCAGTCTGCGGGGCGTGGCCAACGCCGCCCGGCTGGCGCTCCGCACGCTGCTCTGGTTCGGTGCCACCGCGCTCATCGCGGTCAGCGTCGGCATCGGCCTCGGGCTCCTCAGCAACCCCGGCCGCGGGGTCACCCTGGACACAGCCGACGCCACCGCCCCGACCAGGACCGGCTCCTGGACCGACTTCCTCACCGGCCTCATCCCGACCAACCCGGTCGGCGCGTTCGTCGAGGGCAACGTCCTCCAGATCGTCTTCCTCGCCCTCGTCCTCGGCGCGGCGGCCCTGCTGGTCGGCTCACCCGCCGAGCCCTTCGTCGCACTCAACCGGGCCCTACTGGCGATCGTTCAGAAGGCGCTGTGGTGGGTGATCCGGCTCGCCCCGATCGGGACCCTGGGCCTGATCGGCAACGCTGTCGCCACCTACGGCTGGGACCTGCTGGCCCCGCTGGCCCGCTTCACCACCGCCGTCTACGTCGGCTGCGCGATCGTGCTGTTCGTGGTCTACCCGCTGCTGCTGCTCGGCGCCGGCCGGCTCAACCCGCTGCGCTTCTTCGCCGGCGCCGGACCGGCGATCCAGCTGGCCTTCGTCTCCCGCTCCTCGGTCGGCACCATGCCGGTGACCCAGCGCGCGGTGGAGCGGCTGGGGGTCCCGCGCGAGTACGCCTCGTTCGCGGTCCCGTTCGGCGCCACCACGAAGATGGACGGCTGCGCGGCGATCTACCCGGCCCTGGCCGCGATCTTCGTGGCGCAGGTCTTCGGGGTGGAGCTGGGCGTCACCGACTACCTGCTGATCGCCTTCGTCTCCGTGGTCGGCTCGGCGGCGACCGCCGGGCTCACCGGCGCGATCGTCATGCTCACGCTGACGCTGAGCACACTCGGCCTGCCACTGGCCGGCGCGGGCCTGCTACTGGCCATCGACCCGATCCTGGACATGGTCCGCACCGCGACCAACGTCGCCGGGCAGGCCCTCGTGCCGACGATCGTGGCGGCCCGGGAGGGCACCCTGGACCGGACCGCGTACGACTCGGCCGGCCGGCGGAGCCTGGTTGACGAGGACCCGGCCGAGCGCGACTCCCGGCCCGGCCAGCACGAGGAGCCGGCCCTGGCCCCCGCCTGAGCTGCCCCCTCCCGGCCCCGCCCCGCTGCTGGGGCGGGGCCGGCGTCGGTCCCGACCGACTCACCGGCACCCGCGCCCAGCACCGGGCCTGTCCCGTCAACCGGCCAGGTGCGACCACCGGGCCGCCAGCTCACCCCAACGGCCCTGGGCGGCCACCCGCCCCTCCTCCAACACCAGGACGTGGTCGGCGCGGAGCAGCGCCGCCCGTTTCGAGGTCGACCCCAGCACGGTGACCCCGTGCTGTCGCAGTGCCGCCCAGAGCGCCAGCTCCGTGGTGACATCCAACGCGGAGGAGACGTCGTCGGCGACCAGCAGCTCGCTCCCCGGGGCGAGCGCACGGGCCAGCGCGAGCCGCTGCAGCTGCCCGCCCGAGAGTCGGGTGCCCTTGTGCCCGATGACCAACCCGAGACCGGCCCCGGAGGCCGCCAGGTCCGGCTCGAGCTGGGCGGTGGATGCCGCCGCGGCGGCATCCACCGGATAGTCGAGGGTGATGTTGTCGGCGACCGTCCCGGAGAGCACCCGGGGCTGCTGACCGACGTAGCCGACCTGGTGCGGGCGGAGAAACAGCTCCGGCTCGGTCACCGGCACGCCGTTCCACAGCAGCCGGCCGGTGTGCGGCGCGATCCCGGCGAGGGCCCGCAGCAGCGACGACTTACCCGACCCGACCGGACCGACCACCAGGACGAGCTGGCCGCGTTCGATCGTCAGGTCGACATCGCGGACCGCCGCCACCCCGTCCCGGTGGCGGACCCCGAACCCGACCAACTCGAGCCGACGCAGCGGGTGCCGGGCCGGCGCCGACGGCACCGGAGCGAAACCGACGGCCGGGTCGACCCCGGGCAGCCCCACCGAGTAGGCCGGCGCCCCGGTCATCGCCACCGTCCGCTGGGTCCACACCCGAGCCGACGGCACCTGGGAGAGTAGCGACGCCGCGGTCCAGGCGATCCAGCGCGCCGCGACGAGCGTGGAGACGGCGACCAGGGTCGCGCCGGCCGACAGAAGACCGGCCAGAAACAACGCCCACGCGCCGATCGGTAGCAGCCCGCTGACCACCGACGGGGTGGAGCGGGACCACACCTGGGTGGCGATCTCCCGCCGCTGACGCTCGCTGCGGATGGCGTCCAGATCGGCGAGGTGGTCGAGCACCGGCCCGGTCGCGCCGGCCAGCTTCACCGTCCGCGCGGCGGAGAGCCCGGAGACCAGCGCGGTCGCGTACGCGGCACGCGCCGTCACCGTCGCCCGTGCGCTGCGCTCCAGGGCCGGGCCGAACAAGGCGGCGACCAGCGCGGACACCACCATCGTCCCGAGGAAGAAGAGTCCGGGTACGACGCTGCCGGAGATAACGGTCATCGCCACCAGCAGAACCAGGCCGAAGAACTGGTCCACCATGTTGTCGGCGAGCTCCACGACCCGTTCGGTGTCACCGCCCTGGGCGACCACCTCGGCGGGGGTGTAGCCGCTGACCCGCCGGGACCCGGTCTGCCCGTGCACCAGCCGAAGGTTGATCCGCAGCATCTGCCGCACCCACCAGTTCTGGAACCACAGCGTCGTGTACCAGTGGACGGGCAGCGTGACCAGCAGCCCGGCCGCGATGCCGAGCGCCGGCAGCCACGGCTCACCGACGCCGTCAACCACGTCTGCCCAGAGCCACGGCAGCACCGGGCCGGCCAGGCCGACCAACACCAGCACCACGAAGGGCGCCATGGCCGCCAGCCCGTACCGTGGGTCGTTGCCGATCAGCCGGAAGACCTCCCGCAGCGTTCGGCCCAGGGACGCCACCGCTGGCGCCGGGGTATCACCAGCCGGCGGCCGACATTCCTCGGCCGCCGGCGAGCCGTCCACGGCGGATGGCGGGAGGAGCACAGCTGGTGGCGAGACGTCCGCAGCTGGTGACGAGACGTCCACGGGGGGCGGCGGGGTGGGCTTCGCCGGGACGGCGACCGGGCCGAGTTCGGGTCTGGCCTCCGGCTCCGGGCCGTCCAGCAGCCCGACCCCAGCGCCGACGCCGCTACCGCTGGCAGGGCCGGGGCCACCGCCGCCAACGCCAACCTGGACGGGCGCGTGGACGCCGGTGCCGACGGGAGCAACGACGTCACTGATAACGGCGGCACTGGTCGTGGCGTCGCTGATAACGGCGGCACTGGTCGCGGCGTCGCTGATGGCCAGCAGTTCAGCGAAACGCCCCGACTCCCGCAACGGCCCGGCCTCCAGTACCGCGCCGTCGGCCAGCACCACCACCTCGTCGCAGTGCCGGACCGAGGAGAGCCGGTGCGCGATGACGATGCCGATCCGGTCGCGCAGCAGCCGTTCGGTGGCCGCCTGCACCCGCGACTCGGTGACCGGATCGAGCCGGGCGGTCGCCTCGTCCAGGATCACCACCTGCGGGTCGCGCACCAGAATCCGGGCGAACGCGACCAGTTGCTCCTGACCGGCCGAGAGGACGTGCCCGCCCTCACCGAGCCGGGTCCGCAGCCCGTCGGGGAGTTCGGTGGCCCAGCCGTCGAGTCCCAGTTCGCGCAGGGCATCGGCGGCGGCGTCGAGCAGGTCCGGGTCGAAGAGGGCGATGTTCTCCGCAAGGGTGCCGGCCAGGATCTCGGTACGCTGTGGCACCACCGCCACCCATTGGCGCAGCTTCTCGACATCGATGTCGCGCAGGTCCCGGCCGCCGAGCAGGACCGCCCCGGCCGGCACGTCGACCGCCCGGGTGAGCACCTTCGCCAGCGTGGACTTCCCCGAACCGGTCCGGCCGACCAGGGCGTACGAACGGCCCCGGGTGAAGGTCAGGTGGATGTCACGCAGGGCCGGCCCACGGCTGCCCTCGGCCACCGAGTACTGGAAGGTCAGACCCCGCACCGTCAGATCACCGGCAACCGGGGCCAGCCCGCCCACCGGCTCCTGCGGGGAACCCGCCAGCAGCCGTACGCGGCCCCAGGCACCGAGTGCGTACTGTAGCTCCGGCACCAGCTGGCTGACGTGCTCGACGGTCACACCGAAGGCGACGGCGAGCAGCCACACGGCGGTCAGCCGGGCGCCGTCCACCCGACCGCTGGCCAGCGCCCACGCTCCGGTGAGCACCACCGCGGCGATCCCGACGCCGGTGACACCGACCGCGGTGGTGGTGACCCGGGCCGACCTCCGCCACACCGGCATCGCCCGGGCGAGCACGGCCGCCGCCCGGGTGGCCCAGAGCCGCAGCACGTACGGCTGGGCGAGGCTGGTCCGCACGTCATCCTGGCCGTGGACGGCCTCCTCCATCACCGCGGCCAGGTCGGACCAGGCCGCCTCCTCGGCCATCCGGGCTGGAACAATGCGCGCGGTGGGCCGGCGCAGGCCGACGGCGAGGACACCGGCGAGCAGCAGCATGGTCAGCCCGGCCGGCCACCAGACACCCAGTGCGACGACCGCGGAGAGCAGGCCCGCGGTCAGCATCTGGGCAAGGCGGATACCCTGCGATCGGACCCCGGCGGCAACGTCGTAGACGTCGCCGTCGATCCGGTCCAGCAGCTCGCCGACCGGGGTCGCCTCCACGGTGGACAGGTCCTGCCCGAAGGCGACCCGGCAGAGCCGGCGCCGGACGGCAGCGGACCAGTCGGCGGTCACCCCGGCCAGCACCAGATTGACCACGAGACCGCTGACCACGGCGGCGACCAGCGCCACCGCGAGCAGGGCGAAGGCGCCGACGGAGCGGTGTACCAGGACCGGCCCGGCCAACGCGGCGGCAGCGGCCTGACCGCCTGCCCCGAGCAGGACCAGGATGCCCACGATCGTCATTCGGCGAGGCGCGGTGGCCCACAGGTCACGGAGCAGACGCACGGGAAACCCTAACGACGAGCGGCGCTGGAACGCCCAGCCTCACCCGGCGGGCAACCATCGCTCAACGCATTTTGGGCCCCGCCGACCGGAGCCCTCGTCGGAACACCAGCTAAGCCGACTGCGAGAACCGGATCGGCAACATATCACGGTATGCGCCGTCTGAGGCCCTTCACCCCACGAGCCACCAATGTCCGATGGATGCCTGTGTGGGGTGTGGTCGGGGGCACGGTGGTGGTGGAATCTCGGCGGCCGTCGGGGCGTTACACCCTGCGTACGGCCGTGGAGGTGGCCCGCTTGGGCGGGTGACACCGGGTGCGGGTCGCCGGGAATGCCGGTGGCCGGCCGGTCGTTACATCTGGACCCGGCGCCGTGCGTGTCCCCGGACCGCGGTAGCCGATCTTTTCTTTCCTGTTCTTTGAGCGCCGGACGGTGCTTGCACCCTGTTGCCGCCTGACCCCCTTCGGGCGTGCGTGATGGGTGTCGACCCCCGAATGGAGCAACCCCCATGGTGAACACGATTCTGCGTCGTAGTGTGCTTGGTATCGCTGGTCTGGCCCTGTCCACCGGTGTCGTCGCCGGCCCCCTGGCCACCCTCACCGACACCACCACCCCCGCCGCCGCTGCTGGTGTGGTGCAGGTGGACAAGCCCGACACCAGCACGCTGATCCCGCACGGCACCCAGGGCAAGCAGTCCCGCATCGACCTGGGCGACGAGCAGGTATCGAATGTGAAGGCGATCATCGAGGCCACGAAGAAGGCCGGCATGGACGAACGCGCCGCCGTGGTGGCGATCGCTACCAGCTTGCAGGAGTCGAAGCTGGAGAACCTGGGTCACCTGGGTGCGCGTAACGACCACGACTCGCAGGGCCTGTTCCAACAGCGCCCCTCCTCCGGTTGGGGCAGCGTGGAGCAGATCACCGACCCCGAGTACTCCACCACCGCCTTCCTCAACGGCCTCAAGCAGGTCGACGGCTGGCAGGAACTCCCGTTGACCGAAGCCGCCCAGAAGGTCCAGGTGTCGGCCTACCCGTTCCACTACGCCCAGTGGGAGACCCAGGCCGCCGACCTCGTCGCCGCGCACTGGACCAACTGACCCCACCGCAGCACCCGATAGAACTAACCCACACAAGGGGGAAAGAAACTGTTGGCCGGCACCCGGTTCGGGTGCCGGCCAACAGCCGTCTCCGGATGTCCTGGACAGCTAACTACTGCCCTCGGCGCCCATCGATGCACTCACGAAGAAGGTCGGCGTGGCCCAGGTGGCGGGCGTACTCCTCGATCAGGTGGACCAGGACCTCACGTAGCTCCACGTCGTCTTTTCCCCGGGCGTCCAGTTCCGTTCGCGCGACAAACTCGTCGGCGGCATCGCACTGCCGTTGCCATTCCTGGAATGCCGCCTCGACATCGGAGTCCGTGGGCATCGGAAAGGTGAACTCTTCGCTGTGCACCCCGTTGGGGCGGAAGGGGCGAGGACCGCTGTCGCCCTGCATCACCCGCTGGAACCACCCGTGCTCGACCGCGGCCAGGTGCCGAACGAGCCCGAGCAGCGTCAGCTCCGACGGAGGCACCACGGGACTCGCCAGCTGCTCCGGTGTCAGCCCCGCACATTTGAGCCGCAGTGTCTGCCGCTGAAAACTCAGGTAACCGAGGAGCACGTCTCGCTCGCCGTGGACGGTGTCCTGGTTCCTCGGGTCCTGCTCGGGCGAGACGAACATGTTCTGCCAGCCGAAGCCCTTTCCCTCCCACTGATCTGTCATAAACGGAGTATGCGCGACCGGTCAGGGGCCCGGGCAGCAGTGCCCGCCGGGATGGCCAGCCCTGGGGTGCCGAGCTCGCGAGCAGCTCGGCGTGATCGCGGGCGCCACCTTGGTCACCGTCCGGAGGTGACGCGCTCGATGAGGGTCGCGGCCCCGGGCCCGAAGAGCTCGTCAGATGCGACCGGCCGACCGGAGACCGCGAGCAGAAGGGCGAGGGTCGTGCCCCGCACCTCGGGGCCTACTCCGCTGTCGACGGTAGCGTCCGAGCTGACCAGTCGCAGCCCATTCGCGCGCTCCTTACCGCCGCCCAGCTGCACCGTCGTCCGTAGTTGGAAGGTCAGTGCCGCCGCCACCTGCTCAACCGGGTACTCGCCGCTGAGCCCAACTGCCCGTCGGATGTCCTCGCCGTGGACGAACGCCTCGACGAGTCGGGTGACGATCGCGGCCGGTGGGGTGCTGGTGCGGGTCACGACCGCGCGAAGGGCGGCGAGGGTGTCCAATGGGTCCGTGCGCCGTTCGCGGGCGAGACCCACCGCGTTCTGGCGGTCGAAGTCGAAACGCGCGGTGACCATGTCTCGGACGAAGCGGAGCCGCGTCGTCTTCGCGGTGTCGACCAGGTGGGCCACCACATCGTGGACGTCCCACCCGGGGCAGGCGGTCGGGGCAGCCCACTGCTCGGGCCCCAGGCTCTCCAGGCTGCGCACGAGAGCCGCGCGCTCGTGGTGAACGACAGTCCACACCGCGGCATGCCGGCTGTTCATGCCGCCACCCAAGCAGCAGGGGCTGACACTCCGGGCTGAGCTGGCGGTCCGGACAGCCGGCGAAGCGGAGGTGGGAGCGCCGGCCACCCCGAGCTGCGGGGGTGGCCGGCGACGGGTCAGCGCCGCACGGTCACCTGCTCGCCGACGGCGACTACCTGATCCGGGGTCATGAAGGGTGGTGCCAGCAGGGTGAACGCCGAGCCGTCGGGCAGCGGGACCTGGAGGAACCAGAATTCGTCAGCCCGGACGAGGCGGGCCTCTCCACCGTTAACCTGGACCGTGCTCACCTCCTGGGCTCCCATGACGGTGTGCAGAAGGTCCGACGAGGGCCGCTCGGCCAAATACACCGTCATCGTGACGTCCGAGTTCTCGTCCTTCAGGGTGAGGATCCGGTCGTCCTTGAAGGCGAACACCTCCCAGCCCGCCGGCGCGAGGCCGACCTGCAACGGCACCTCCTGTGGCCGCTCGACAACCGTATCCGCGAGGGCCAGGACGGCCGCCTCGGTGCCGAACCGGCCTCGGCCCGTGACTGTCACCCACTGACCCGGCTCCCGCTCCCAGATCACTGACACAGACTTAGGCCCGTTCTGCGGACGGAATTCCGACAACTCACCGGGTTGTCCGTGCACCATCACCGTTCTGATGTCCTCGCCGAGCTCGAACTCGGGGCGTGGGCGCCGGTCACGAACGCTCAGGGAAACACCGCTCTCCCCGGCCGGATCCTGGTGCACCGCGAGGAAGCGGCTGTCGTGGAGGCTGAACGACGGGGCTTTCAGACCGGCCGGCACCGGATCGAGGGCGAGCGGGAAGACCGGCATCTGGAACGCGACGAGGGTGACACCCGTCGGCGTTCGGTCCGAGGACCGCTCGGCGGATATCACACCGCCGACCACGACCGAGAAGACAAAGAGCGCACTGGCCGCGATGACAGTCATGGCCAGTACCCGGGCCCGCCTGATGCCGCGCTGGCGGTGCAGCCCCGCCCACCGTTGCCGGGGTTCGGTCGACGCGTCGGCGATCTCGGTCAGCAGCCGGTGCCGGGCAGAGTCCAGCACGCTCTCGGTGGCAGGCGCCGAATCGGGACCGTGTTGCTGGATCAGAGTGATCTCGTTCATGCGCGTTCCTCGCTGGTGATAGTGACGCTGAGGGCCGCACGAGTCACCCGTCGCGCCCGGTTCAGGCGGGAACGAACGGTGCCGACGGGGATGCCCAGCACCGCCGCGATCTCGATGTACGACAGCTCCGCCCACGCGGACAGAAGCAGGACATCCCGGTCGCCCCGCCTGAGTGCGGCCAACGCGGCGGCCAGGTCCCGGCGCAGTGACTGGGCGTCCAGCCGCCCGAGCGCATCGTCGGTGGCGTAAGCTTCGCCGCCAGGATCAGCTGGGACCCGGGCCAGAGCCCGGTACCGCCGCTTCTCCTGACGCGCGTGTCGGCGCAGCACGTTGGTGGCGATGCCGAACAGCCAGGGGCGTACGTTGACGTGCAGCTTCCGGTACGTCGCGCGTCGGCGGAACGCGATCAGGAACGTCTCGGCCAACAGGTCGTCGGCGTCCGACCCGATCCGCCGGGCCAGATACCGGTGTACGGCGCTGGCGTGCCGGTCGAACAGCGGCCCGAACCGCTCCGCCACCAGCAGGGACTGCTTGATCAGCGCCTCGTCAGAGGGCTGGTCGGCCGGGGAGCCGTCCAGCACCTCGTCGGAGGCATGGCCGGCCGGGGAGCCGTCGGCGGGCGACGGTCTGGCAGCCGCAGGGCTCCCCGGTTCATGTTGACGGGTTTGCAACCCTGGTTTGGTGGTCACACTTCCTCATGCCCGATAGCCGTCCCGGGGTTCACGATGATCGCCACGAGCCACGAGCCACGAGCCACAAGTCACGAGCCGCGGCATTGCGGCTGGTTCTCGCTCAGAACAAGACGGTGGCCAGGGTGCCCACCGGGCGGAAGCCGCAGCGCTCGTAGACCCGCCGGGCGGCCTGGTTGAAGTCGTTGACATAGAGGCTCACCGTGGGCGCGCAGCGGTGCAGCGCGTCGCGGACGACGGCGGCCATCGCCGCAGCGCCGATCCCCCGGCCCCGCCACTCGGGGGCCACCCAGACCCCCTGCACCTGGGCGGTACGCCGGGTCACCACCGCCAGCTCGGCCTTGAAGACGACCTCGCCATCAACGAAGCGGACGTACGCCCGACCGGCCCGAACCAGGTCCTGGACCCGACGGTAGTAGCCGCGCCCGGCGTCCTCGGCCAGCGGCGAGACACCGACCTCCTCGGTGTACATGGCCACGGCGGCCGGGAAGAGCCGGTCCACCTCGCCGCGGCGTACGTGACGCACCTGCGGGTCCGGGGTCACGGCGGGCACGGTGTCGGTGGCGAGTAACGGCTGGTTGGGGCGGACGTCACGGGCCGGGCCCCAGGTCGAGGCGAGCCGCTCCCAGAGGCCGAGCACCGCGTCGGCCCGGCCGACGATCGACGAGCAGAGTCGCTCCTGCCCGGCGAGTAGGTCGGCGTAGGCGGCGATGGCCGGCTCGGTCGCGAGCACCGGGGTGAGGTTGCCGCCCAGCCAGCAGACAGATTCCAGGCTTCGACGGGGGCCGTAGCCGAGGACCCGGCCCTCGGACCGCCACCAGCCGAGCCCGCGCGCGGCGACCCGCTCGGCGACCTGTGCGCCCGCGTACGGGTCGAGGTCGAGCAGCTGCTCGACTGCGCGACGCTCCGATTCCCCGAGTTGCCGTACCGGCGTCGTCAGCACGGGTTTCAGCCTGCCAGATCGGCGGAGTCGGCGTTGGCCGACCGGCCTACTCGCCGGCCGGCTCCCGGGGAACGGCCCGCGCCCAGCCGAGCCCACCCGAATGGGTCAGTGCACGGTCACAGTGGCGCCGCCGGCCAGGCTCCGCAGCTCCTCGGGGAGCTCGGCGCCCATCTCCTCGGCGAGGCGGAGTGCCTCCTCGATGAGGGTCTCCACGATCTGGCCCTCCGGGACGGTCTTGATGACCTGGCCCTTGACGAAGATCTGGCCCTTGCCGTTGCCGGAGGCCACCCCCAGGTCGGCCTCCCGGGCCTCACCGGGGCCGTTGACGACGCAGCCCATCACGGCGACCCGCAGCGGCACCGGCAGCCCCTCCAGGCCGGCGGTGACCTCCTCGGCGAGCTTGTACACGTCGACCTGGGCCCGGCCGCAGGACGGGCAGGAGACGATCTCCAGACCGCGCTCGCGCAGGCCGAGGGACTCCAGGATCGCGGCGCCGACCTTGATCTCCTCCACCGGTGGGGCGGAGAGCGACACCCGGATGGTGTCCCCGATCCCCTCGGCGAGCAACGCGCCGAAGGCCACCGCCGACTTGATCGTGCCCTGGAACGCCGGCCCGGCCTCGGTGACCCCGAGGTGCAGCGGGTAGTCGCACGCCTCGGCGAGCTGCCGGTAGGCCCGGACCATCACCACCGGGTCGTTGTGCTTCACCGAGATCTTGATGTCCCGGAAGCCGTGCTCCTCGAAGAGCGAGCACTCCCACAGCGCCGACTCGACCAGCGCCTCCGCGGTCGCCTTGCCGTGCTTGGCCAGCAGCCGCTTGTCCAGCGAGCCGGCGTTCACGCCGATCCGGATCGGCACGCCCGCGTCGCCGGCGGCCTTCGCGATCTCCTTGACCTTGTCGTCGAACTGCCGGATGTTGCCCGGGTTCACCCGTACCGCCGCGCAGCCCGCCTCGATCGCGGCGAAGACGTACCGGGGCTGGAAGTGGATGTCGGCGATCACCGGAAGCTGCGACTTGCGGGCGATCGCCGGCAGCGCCTCGACGTCGTCCTGGCTGGGTACGGCGACCCGGACGATCTGGCAGCCGGCGGCGGTCAGCTCGGCGATCTGCTGGAGCGTGGCGTTCACGTCGGCGGTGAGCGTGGTGGTCATCGACTGCACCGACACCGGTGCACCCCCACCGACCGGCACCGAACCGACCATGATCTTGCGGCTCACGCGACGGGGCGCGAGCGGCGGCGGCGGTACGGCGGGGATACCGAGACTGACAGCGGTCACTTCAGGCACTCACCTTGTGAAGAGCGTGATCGGGTTGACGACGTCCGCGGTGATGGTCAGCAGCGTGAACGCGCCGCCGATCAGGATTACCGCGTACGTCACGGGCATCAGCTTGAGATAGTCGACCCGGCCCGGGTCGGGGCGACGCAGCCCGGCGTAGACCCAGGAGCGGGCCCGCTCGAACCAGGCGATGGCGATGTGGCCGCCGTCCAGCGGCAGCAGCGGCAGCAGGTTGAACACGCCGATAAAGAAGTTCAGCGAGACGAAGAGCATGAAGAAGAGCAGCCAGGCGTTGTTCTCCACCGCCTCGCCGCCGATCCGGCTCGCGCCGACCACGCTGATCGGGGTGTCCATCTCCCGCTCACCACCGGTGATCGCCGTCCAGAGCGCCGGGACCTTCTGCGGGATCCGCTTCATCGCCTCGTACGTGTTCACCGCCATGGTGCCGGTGAACTCGGCGGTACCGCCGAAGGCGCCGATCGGGCCGTACTCGATCCGGCTGGGGGTGCTGGGGATGAGCCCGACGCCGAGCGCGGCGACCGGCCCGACGGTGCCCTCCGGGTCGTCCAGCGGCGGGCGTTGGGTCTGCCCGAGCGTCACGGTGGTGCTGCCCGGCTGGTCGTCCCGCAGGTATTCGACCTGCGCCGGCTGCCCCGGCTGCTGGGCGCGCAGGGCGACGAGCAGGTCACCGTAGCTGGTGACGGGGGTGCCGTTGACCGCGGTAATCTGGTCGCCGTCGCGCAGCTCGCCCTGTGCGGCCGGGCTGGCCGGGTCGGCGTCGGTGCAGGCGCGGGCCTCGTTCTCCGGGACGACGCAGTTGGCGAGCTGGATGACCGCCGGCTCCTGCCGGACCTGCGCCAGGGTGCTCGGGAAGTTCGGGTTGGGCAGGCCGGCGGTGATCGCGATGATCCAGAGCGCGATCAGGGCCAGCGCGAAGTGCGTGATCGAGCCGGCGGACATCACGATCGTCCGCTTCCAGACCGGGAACCGCCACATCGCCCGCGGCTGGTCGGCCGGGTCGACGTCGTCGTCCTGCGGGGTCATCCCGACGATCTTGCAGAAGCCGCCGAGCGGGATGCCCTTGAGGCCGTACTCCGTCTCGCCCCGCCTGAACGACCAGAGGGTCGGGCCGAAGCCGACGAAGTAGCGGGTCACCTTCATGCCGAAGGCCTTCGCCGTCAGCAGGTGCCCCGCTTCGTGCAGACTCACCGAGATCAGGATGGCGAGGGCGAAGAGCGTCACCCCGAGCAGGTAGGCCATCAAGTTCCTTCCACTGACTTCTCGATGATTGTCTGCGCGTGCCCGCGCGCCCACGACTCGGCCGCGAGCACGTCCTCGACGGTACCTGGTTCACCGAAGTCAGGAGCCTCGGCCAGCACCTGCTCCAGGGTGTCGACGATGCCGAGGAAGGGCAGCCGCCCGGCGACGAACGCCGCGACGCACTCCTCGTTGGCCGCGTTGTAGATCGCCGGCCGGCAGCACCCGGCCTCGCCGGCCGCCTTGGCGAGCGCGACCGCCGGGAATGCCTCGTCATCCAGCGGCGCGAACTCCCAGGTGTGGCTGGTCGTCCAGTCAACGGCGGGGGTGGCGTCGGCGACCCGGTCCGGCCAGCCGAGGCCGAGCGCGATCGGCAGCCGCATGTCCGGCGGGCTGGCCTGGGCGATGGTGGAGCCGTCCACGAACTCGACCATCGAGTGGATCACCGAGGTCGGGTGGACCAACACGGTGATGTCGGCGTACGGCACGTCGAAGAGCTCGTGCGCCTCGATCACCTCCAGCGCCTTGTTGACCATCGTGGCGGAGTTGATCGTGACGACCGGCCCCATGTTCCAGGTCGGGTGGGCGAGCGCCTGCTCGGGGGTGACCTGGGTCAACTCGTCGCGCCGCCACCCCCGGAACGGGCCGCCGCTGGCGGTGACGAGCAGCCGGCGCACCTCGGGGCGGGACCCGGAGCGCAGACACTGGGCGAGCGCGGTGTGCTCGGAGTCGACCGGAACAATCTGCCCCGGCCGGGTCACCGCGGCCCGCACCAGGGGGCCGCCGGCGACCAGCGACTCCTTGTTGGCCAGGGCGAGGGTACGCCCGGCGCGCAGCGCGGCCAGGGTCGGCGCGAGCCCGAGCGAGCCGACCACCCCGTTGAGCACCACGTCGCTATGCCACTGGGCCAGCTCGGTCATCGCGTCCGGTCCGGCAATGATCTTCGGCAGCCTGACCTCGCCCCGGTCCCAGCCGCGACGGCTCGCCTCCGCGTAGAAGGCAAGCTGGAGATCCTGCGCGGCGGACGCCCGCGCCACGCCGACCGCCTCCACGCCGAGCTCCAGGGCCTGTGCGGCGAGTAACCCGACGTTGCCGCCGCCGGCGCCGAGCGCCACCACCCGGAACCGGTCCGGGTTACGGCGCACGATGTCGATGGCCTGGGTGCCGATCGAACCGGTGGAGCCGAGCAGCACGACGTCGCGGGGAGAAGTCACCTCGCCATTGTTCCCCAGCCGGTTCAGCGCTCGCCGGGAGCCTCAGCCAACGCGCCGAAGGCCGGTGCCGGCACCCCGCCGGGCGCCTGAGCCGCTCCACCGCAGGCCGGTGTCGGCACCCCGGCCGACACCGGCCAACAGCAGCTCAGAGCTGGTCTCGCTCCTCAGCCGGGACGGCGGCGACGAACCGGGCCCAGGCCGCCGAGTCGAAGTTCAGCGCCGGACCGGGCCGGTCCTTGCTGTCCCGTACGCCGACGACGCCGTCTCCTGCGCCGACAGCGCTGTTCTGTGCGCCGGCCGTGGCAGCGAATGCCGCCACCTCGACGCAGTCACCCTCGCCACCGGACCGGGACGACTTACGCCACACCCCGTCACGCCTCATCGGTCATCTCCCTCGCAATCGCCATGATCAACTCACGGGACTCGGCAACACCCCGCGTTCGCGCGCTGAGCGAACGCCAGGCATCCTCGTAGGTCTGGACCTCGTGGGCCTTGTCAAGGTAGACCGCCCCGCACGGCCCGTCCGTGTAGATGGTGGTCGGCTCCGGCTCCCGCACGTCGGTCGGGAACTCCAGCACGGTGAAGGTGCCCACCTGCGCCCAGCGGAACACCCCGGCGCTCAGCGGCAGCACCCGAACGCCAACGTTGTGCCGTTCCCCGGTGACGAGCAACGCCTCGAGTTGACGCGCCATCGCCGACCGGTCGCTCAGTGGCCGCCGCAACACCGCCTCGTTCAGCACCACCTCGAGCTGGGGCGCCCGCGGGATCGCCCGAGCCAACAACCGCTGCCGGTGCAGGCGCACCTCCACCTTCGCCTGCCGCTCCGCCGCACTGAGCTGCGGATGGTCGGTGGCGATCACCTCGGTCATGTACTCCACGGTCTGCAACAGACCGGGAATCAGGTCCACCTCGTATTTTCGAATCCGGGTCGCGGCGGCTTCCAGGCCAACGTACAGCTTGAACCAGTCCTTGATCGCCGAGCCGTAACTGTGCCACCAGCCGTGCGCCTTGGTCTCCCGGGCCAGCGCCCGCATCGTCTCGATCGTCTCCCGGGCCGCCCCGTAGACCCGACACATGGCCTCCACATCGTTGGGGTGCATGGGGACCTGGCCGGTCTCGTACCGCCAGATCCGGGGCGCCGACCACTCCAGCTCCTTCGCGGCGGCCGACACCGTGACATACGCGCTTTCTCGAAGCTCTCTCAGATATCTCCCGAGTTGCCTACGCGGAACGGTGCTCCCCGAATCATCCACGCCATCTCCTTTACGGTCGTCGCGTTAGGCACCTCATCCCTTGGCCCGCATCCTCCCGCGATACATTGCCGCAATCCAGGGTTGTAATAAATCTTGTCTGGGAGCGGCCACATATCGTCAGGGGCCACCCGGGGCCGGCACCTCCTCCCACCTCATCCAGGCGCCCGCCCCGGCCTCGACAGCAACCGCAGGCAGCACCCATGAAGGCCATCGACGACGGTACGGTCACCCACCCGAGGCGACCCGAAGATGATCTATCTGAGTCAGGACCGGCTGGGCGCACACCAACTCCACCTTCGACGTCCGCCGACAGGCCCTGCGCCAGTGGCAGTCGCGACACACCGACTGCCGCCACCACACCGACACAGCCCACGCTCGACAGGTGGAGAACATAGGACGCGGTCCGCCCCGCCACGGCGCTCTGCGACTCCCGCACGCGCGTCGCCGTCCTCGACTTCGGCGCGACCATGCTCAGCGAGGAGGACCGCCAGCTACCGCGGACCCGGGTCTGGTGCGATGCCGGGCTCGACGGAGCAGGCCGCTGCCGCCAGCGCGCCGACGACGCCGAACCCTGCGGCAACGCCGCAGGGCGATGCGGCGTGAGCTGTTGATACCGCTGGAGCCACCGGCTTTAGCAATTTGACGTGGAGCAATAGAACCCGCGATCGCACCATAGTCGACATGCCCCATATTGCCTACTGCGGCCGCCCCCCGCGTGGGTCGCCCCGAAACCGGCGCCACCGGCGGAAACGCCGGTGGAATCGGGACAAATCCCGCACCCTGAAAACAGCACGTGCACGAAAGGATGAGTTGTTATTTGTTTCATCCTGGTTAATGCTTACGGCACGGTCAGCTCTCGAGTCATCAGCCACATCGCCGGAGGTCAACCATCATGATCCGACGCCTCTTCGCCGTCCTGGCCTTCCTCGCCGCTGCCATCCTCGTCTCGCCCGCAGCACCCGCGCCGGCTCGCGCCTGCACGTTCGGCTACGAGTGCTACACGACCTTCTATTCCGACCCGTCGCACACCAGCGTGGTCGGAAGCCTCCACGAGGACTGCCGGGGTGAGCCGACCATGGTCGGCACCCGCAGCGCCTTCAAGACGTTCCAGGAGTACCCCTGCCCACGCTGACCCCCGCACGGGACAAGGGGTCAGTCCCCGCTCGGCAGAAGACCGTGCGGGCAACATCGTCGGGTGCCGCGCTCGCCTCGGCGACCAGTTCCCCGGCGGCGGACCAGATGCCCGAGCGGCCGGACGTTCGGGCGAAGCGGCCACCGGTCGGTCCGGCGAAGGCCGCCGTGGCCACCCAGATGCCGTGGTCTGCGGCGACCCGACGGGCCCGCTCGCCGTGCAGCTCGGCCTCGTCCTCGGCGTGGACCACCCCGGCCACGTAACCGTCGATCCCGAGCGCGGCCGTCTGCGCGGCGTGCTCGGGGACGCCGGTGTCGCGGCAGACGGCGAGTCCCAGCCGCCACCCGTCCACATCGATCACGGCCGGCTCGCCGGGGACGAAGTGGAGAGCCTCCCGACCGTGCAGGTGCACCTTCCGGTAGGCCACCCGCGCGCCCTCCCCGTCCACCGCCAGCACGCCGATACCCGGCCCCGGCACCGGGGCGCCGACGAGTGCGAGCGCCCCGGTGTCGGCACAGGCGTTGACGATCGGGATCAGCCGTTCATCGTCGGGGGCGACCGGGAGCGCGTCCAGTTCGTAGCCGGTCAGCGACAGCTCGGGAAACACCACCACCCGCGCATCCGCCGCCCGGACAGCCGCCGCGTGCGCCTCCGCGTTGACCAGCACGTCGTAGGCGATACATCGTGGCTGTGCCACCGCGATGCCCAATGGCCGCCCCATCACGTCTCCCCCTCTGCCTCGCCTAGCTCTTGCGGGCGAGCGCGGCGAGTGCGCCCTGGACCGCGGCCTCCACCCCTTCCTTCTCCAGGCCGAGGCCGGTGAGCACGCCGTCGCCGCCCTCCTCCTCGAGCAGGGCGAGCAGGATGTGCTCGGTACCGAGGTAATTGTGGCCGAGCCGAAGCCCCTCGCGGAAGGTGAGCTCCAACGCCTTCTTGCCCCGCGCGTCGTATGGGATCAGGTCCGGGACCTGCTCGACGCGGGGCGGCAGGGTCGCCGCGACCGCGTCCCGGAGCCGGTCCAGGGACACCCCGCGCGCCTTGATCAGTTGCGGGGCGAGCGCATTCAGATCGACCAGCAGACCCAACGCCAGGTGCGCGGGACCGATCTCGGCGTTACCGGCGGCGCGCGCCTCCTCCTGGGAGGCGACGACGACGTTACGGGCCCGGGTGGTGAACCGGCTGAAGCCGCCATCCGACTCCAGCGCCGCGGCCGTCGCCACCTTCGCCGCCGAACGCTTCTGGGCGGCCTGCTTGCTGACCCCCATGCTGCGGCCGATCTCGGTCCACGAGGCGCCCGAGCGTCGGGCCTGGTCGACGAAGTGGCCGATCAGATGGTCGGCCACCTCGCCGAGGTGTTCGCCGGCCAGGACCGCGTCGGCGAGTTGGTCCAGCGCGCTGGTGCGCCCCTGCTTGATGTGGTCGATCAGCTCGTCGAGGCGCACCGGGTGGGTCATCATCAATGGTTCAGTCATGCGTCAACCATAGGTTGACGCATGCAGACCGTCAACCATGGGTTGACGATCCGGCCGACCCCTACGACCCCACAAGCCACAAGCCACCAGCCACCAGCCACCAGCCACCAGCCGAAGTAGATTGTGCGTGTAGATACCGCGTGCATATAGTCCCGGACGTGGACAACACAACAACCCTCCTCGGTCTCCTCGGCACCGGTGCGAGCTACGGCTACGACCTGAAAAGCCGCTACGACCGCTGGTTCGGGCTGAAGAAACCACTGGCGTTCGGGCAGGTCTACACCACCCTGACCCGGCTGATGCGCGACGGCTGGATCGTCGCGATCGGCGCCGAGGCCGGCGCCGGCCCGGAGCGCAAGCGCTACGGGATCACCCCCGCCGGCCGCGCCCGGGTACTGGAGTGGATCTTCACCCCCGAGGTGCCGTCGGAGACCCTGCAGAGCGACCTCTTCGCCAAGACAATCATCGCGCTGCTCCTCGGCGACGACGCCGGCCGACTGCTGGACCTGCAACGAAGCCGGCACATGGCGCGAATGCGGGAGTTGACCAACGAGAAGCGGGGAGCGGGCCTCGCCGTCGTCCTCGCCTGCGACCACGCCCTGTTCCACATCGAGGCGGACCTGCGCTGGATCGACCTGACGGCGGCCCGCCTGTCCCAGCTACAAGCCGAGGTCAAGAAATGAACAAGGTGGAGAGCATCGGGACGTCGGCGCCCGCCCCCGAGGACGGGTCGGCTCCGCTCCTGCGGGCGCGGGGGCTGCGGCTCACGTTCGGGCTGACCGAAGCCCTACGCGGCGTCGACCTGGACTGCCACGCCGGTGAGATCATCGCGGTGACGGGCCCCTCCGGGTCCGGAAAATCCACCCTCCTCCACGTACTCGCCGGGGTCCTGGTCCCGGATGAGGGCACCGTGGACTACGACACCGTTCGCCTCACCGAACTCGACGAGGCGGGCCGGTCGCGGCTCCGCCTGGACCAATTCGGATTCGTCTTTCAATACGGGCAGCTCCTGCCCGACCTGACCGCGATGGACAACGTGACGATTCCCCTCCTGCTGGCCGGCGTCACGCGCCGCGAAGCCCGCCGCCGCGCTGACGCCTGGCTCGACCGGCTCGGTCTGGGCGAGTGCTCCCGGAAACTGCCGGGGCAGCTCTCCGGCGGGCAGGCGCAGCGGGTCGCCGTCGCCCGCGCCCTGGCCACCAAGCCGACCCTGCTCTTCGCCGACGAGCCGACCGGATCGCTGGACTCACTCGCCGCCGAGACGGTGATGCTCGCCCTCACCGAGGCCGCCGGAGACGCCGACACCGCCGTCATCCTCACCACCCACGACCCGCGTACGGCCGCCTACGCCGACCGGGAAGTCGTCGTCCGCGATGGACAGATCACGATCGCAGGGGCGTACGGATGAGGCTGTTCACCCTGACCAGACTCGTCACGGCGGAGGGCCGCGGGGCATCCGGGCGGCTGATCGGCATGGCCGGCGGCATCGCGGTCGGGGTCGCCCTACTGCTGTTGCTCCTTGGGGCCTACGACGGCGTCACCTCCCGCTCCGAACGCCTCAGTTGGCCCTCGCTATCCCACGGACAGTGGTCCACCCAGGTCCAGAACCCGGCTGCCGCCGCGCCAACCGACGAGTCCGTGCTCGCGGCGACCAACCTGGAGCACTTCGACGGAAGAGAGATCATCAGGGTCGACATCGTCGCGACGCCGGACTCGACCGTGGTCGTACCCGGAGTCGGGCGGCCCCCGGCGGCCGGCACCTACCACGCCTCCCCCGCGTTGATCGCCCTCATCGAGGCGAACCCCACCGACATCCTCGGTTCCCGGTACGGCACCCCGGCCGGCGTCATTGACGAAGCGGGCCTGGCGGGCCCGGACTCGCTGGTTGTCGTAACCGGGACGACGACCGAGAACTTACGGCCATCGACAGCTGGCGTGGCGGGAAGCGTCTTCCTCCGCGGAGGGGTCTGGTCGGTCACGGAGTTCCGCGGGGTGTCCTATCCAAGCAGCAACTACCGCACCATCACCAGCATCGGCGCCATCGCGGTGCTGCTCCCCGTCCTGATCCTGGTCGGGATCGTCACCCGCCTCGGCGCGGCCACCCGCGCCGAACGTTTCGCCGCACTGCGCCTCATCGGCGCCACCCCCCGCCGGGTCGCCGCCATCGCCGCCACCGAGACCGGGGTGACCAGCCTCGTGGGCGCCCTGGCCGGGGTAGCCCTGGCATGGCTGCTCATCCCGGTCGCCGCCCTGGTCGAGATGGAAGACGGCCGGTTCTTCCGCACCGACCTGACCGTGCCAACCGGCACCGTGCTCATCGTCGTCGCGGGTGTCGTGGCCGGCTGCACCGCCGTCGCCGGGTGGCGCACCAGCCGGGCCAGAATCGGTCCCCTCGGTGGCAGCCACGGGCAAACCGAGCGCCGCCCCACCGCCCTCGGCGTGGTGCCGCTCATCGCCGGCGTGGTGGTGCTGCTGGGCGCCACGACCGCCGCCCTGCGGCACACCCCGCTCCCCCGTACCGACCGGATCCTCATCGCCGGCTTCGTCCTGCTCCTGGTCGGGCTGATCGCCGCCGGGCCGGTGCTCACCTACTGGATCGCTCGGATCGCGGCCCGCCGCGCGCACCGCACCGCCGGGGTGATCGCGATGAACCGCATCCAACAACACCCACGGGCCACGTTCCGCGCGGTCAGCGGCCTGGTCGCCGCCGTCTTCCTGGTCTCGGTCTTCTCCGCCGGGATCACCAGCGTCACCGAGGAATCGCCCACCGAAGGGTCCGAGTATCTCGCGCCTTCCACCCTGATCGCCTGGCTCCACCCGCCACCACCGGACGATGCCGGCGCAGCGCCGTCCGATATCACCGCGGTCACCGCCGCGACATCCCGGATCGCCCGCACCAACGGGGTCACCGCGACCGCGATCGGCTACTCCCACCCCGAGGGCGGAGCCGTCTTCACCGCCGCTGACGCCGCCCTCGTCGGCCTGTCCAATCCCCACGGCGCCAGCCATATCCAGGTCAACGGCAGCAGCGCCTTCGGCGACGGCTCGCTGGTCACCCGCCCAGCGACCGCACCGGGCCCCACGCCGCAGGTTCTGGTCGTCGCCACGGACGGCACGACGCACTCGGTCGAACGTGCCCGCACCGCCATCCTCGGCAGCGAACTGCGCCTGTTATCACCACCCACGTCCCAGGCCGACCACGAGAGCGCCCGGTGGCAAACCTGGGCCGACCGCTACGCCAACCTCGGCCGCCTGGCCGTGCTCGTGGCCACCCTGATCTCCGCGGTCTCCCTCGCTGTCTCCAGCGTCGCCGCCATCCTGGACCGCAAACGGGTGCTCGGCCTGCTTCGCCTCATGGGAATGCCCGTATCGACGGTACGCCGCGTCATCGTCGCCGAAGCTGCCCTGCCGCTCGCCACGGTCTTCGCACTCTGCATCGGACTGGGAATCCTCACTGGCTGGTGCATCGTCGCCGGCCTCACCGAAGGCAAGCGAACGATCACCTGGCTGCCGCCGTCCTACTACCTGATCCTCGCCACGAGCCTCGCGCTCGCCGCGACCGCGGTGATCGCCACCTTCCGTACGGCGCGCACGAGCACCACCATCGAAGCGACCCGGATCGAATAGCTGTCCACTGTCGGCCCGCCCGGCCGGTGATAGGTAGACCGGCATCACCATTAGTGGTCGGGCATGGACGGAGTGCCACCGTCCGGCTAGCCTGAGGCCGAGCGGGCGGGACAACATCGACTTCTGCGAGGTGACAGATCACCATGACAGAGACTGCCTCGATCACTACGCCAGGGACCTCCTCGACCACTACGTCAGAGCCTGCCTCCGGGCAGGTCACCGACGCCGAGTTTCCCATCGAACGTGGATGCCCCTTCAGCACACCCGTCGAGTACGAACAGATCAGGGACCACTCCCCGCTCGCCAAGGTCCGCCTGACGACCGGCCGCGAAGCATGGTGGATCGCCGGGCACGAGCTGGGACGCGCCGTCCTGGCCGACCGGCGGTTCTCCTCCGACCGCCGCCGGGACAACTTCCCGTTCGTCAGCACCGACCCGGAGACCAGAAAACAGTTGCAGGACCAGCCCACCTCCATGATCGGCATGGATGGCGCCGAGCACGCCCAGGCGCGGCGAGCACTGATGGGCGAGTTCACCGTCCGGCGGATGGCCGGGCTGCGGCCACGGATCCAGCAGATCGTCGACCAGCACATCGACGAGATGCTGTCCTCCGATCAACGCACCGCCGATCTGGTCGAAGCGCTGTCGCTGCCGGTGCCGTCACTGGTCATCTGCGAGCTACTCGGCGTCCCCTATGCCGACCACGACTTCTTCCAGGCACGCAGCGGCCCCCTGATCCGGCACACCACACCAACGGAGGTCCGGCTCCGCATCCAGGAGGAACTGAACACCTACCTCGGCGCACTGATCGACCGCAAGGTCACCGAGCCCACCGACGACCTGCTCAGCCGGCAGATCGCCAAGCAACGCGCGGCCGGCACCTTCAGTCGCACGAGCCTGGTCAGTATGGCCTTCCTCCTGCTCATCGCCGGTCACGAAACCACCGCGAACATGATCTCCCTCGGCGTCGTGGGACTGCTTCAACACCCCGACCAACTAGCCATGATCAAAGATGACCCGGAGAAGACACCGCCGGCCGTCGAGGAGCTACTGCGCTACTTCACCATCGCCGACACGGTCACCGCCCGGGTCGCCACCGAGGACGTACAGCTCGGCGGCACCACCATCAACGCCGGCGACGGCGTCGTCATCTCCGGGCTGGCCGCCGACCACGACCCCACGGTCTTCACCGACCCAGACCGGCTCGACCTCGAACGCGGCGCGCGCCACCACGTCGCCTTCGGCTTCGGCCCACACCAGTGCATCGGCCAAACCCTGGCCCGCATGGAGCTGCAAATCGTCTTCGACACCCTGTTCCGCCGCATCCCCACCCTCCGCCTGGCCGCACCGCTCGACGACATCCCGTTCAAATCCGACGCGTTCGTCTACGGCGCCGAAAAACTCCCCGTCGCCTGGTAAACGGAGGACCACATGCGAGTCGAGGCGAACACCGACGTCTGCATCGGGGCCAGCCAGTGCGTACTGATCGAACCGACCGTGTTTGACCAACACGACGACGGCATCGTCATGCTCATCACCAAACACCCCGAAGGCGAAGCCGCCCAACGCGCCCGCGAGGCCGTCGAGCTCTGCCCATCCGGCGCACTCTCCCTGATCGAGGAACCGGGCGACGGCTAGCAGAAACTCTGTTTGCCTGCCCACCTCCACTGCGTTGGTCAAGCTGTCCCGTCGGGGCCGACCAGGCTCCTACCTTGCGCCTGCGCATCGACCAGATCCGCGACGGACGCCTTAACCTCAGTCCTTCATTCGAGCGTCGCTTCATAGCTGTCGTTCGATGAGATGGTGATCTGGGCGTTTAGCGCTGTTTGTGGGAGGCTGAGGGCCCGACGTGGGGTCGGGTTCCTCCGTGACCACTGGCCGGTACGTGGGTCGCGGGGTCAGCCGGTGGGCCGGGGCAGTGCGGTGAGCTTCTTGAATGCCTTGGTCAGGGTGTCGGTCCAGGGCCAGTCGGCGGCGATGGCGAGTCGTGTCCTGCGGGCGGCACGGGTGATCCGGGCCGCGACGTGCAGGAGCCGGTAGCGCAGTTTCTTGGGTTCGGCGCGGGTGAGGCCGCCGCCCAGGAGCAGGTTCTGGGTCCAGGCAATCAGGTCGATGCCGGTCAGGGCGAGTTGTAGCCAGGCCTGGTTGATGGCGAAGTGTCGGGACGGGAACCGGCCGAAGCCGGTGTTCTTGCCACATCGGATGCGGTCCTCGACGCGGGCGTGTGCCTGGTGCCGCCAGCCCTCGATGGTGTCGAACAGCGACAGTTGAGCGCCGGGGGTGCGGGCGTTCCCGGCGGACCAGGAGCCGGGTGCCGTCGGGCCAGCCGGCTGGGTCGAACAGACCGGTGATCTCGCAGACCTCGGCATGTTCACGTAGGTCACCGCCGTTGTCGATGGCGGGAACCCAGCCGGTCGCGGCCCGGATCGCCTCACGCACGGGTTCGGTGATCGCAGCGCCGACGGAGAACCGGATGTCCAGGTGGTTCTGTTCGCGCAAGGATCGGATGTGGGCGAGGAACCCGTGACTTGAACCGGCAGCGTCGACGCGCAGCAGGATCGGCGTGCCGTGCCGGTAGGCGTCGGGGATCTGAGTGAGGGCCTGGTCGAGCACGGTGATGTGGTCGACGGTGGTGTTGGATCCGGACCGGCCTTCGCGTAGCACGCCGGCGAGGGCTTCGCCGGTGTTGTCCGGAAAGCACAGCAGTGGGTGGTAGCCGAAGGTCTTCTTCCAGGTCCGGGTCGCCGATTCCTTCTCGGAGTGGCAGTTCACGAGGGTCGCGTCGATGTCCAGGACCAGGCCGACCACCGGCTGGCCGGCCACCATCGGCTACGGCAGGTCATCGCGAACCTCGGCGTGCTGGGCCCAGGCGATCTCACGGGCGTGAGCGCGGGCGGATCGCAGTTCGGCCAGTATCTTGTCGTCGAGCTATGCCAACAGCCGCCATGCGGTCGGGTCGGACGCCACCGGCCCGAACAGGGCCTGTTGATCTCGTAGTACTGCCAGGTCAGCGATGGCCTCACCGCCGTCGGCGAGCATCACGGCAAGATCGACGGCGATCCGGCCCGGATCATGCCCACGCTGCCGCCGCCGCAGACCCGCAAGGGTGTTGCGGACGCACTGGTCAGACCGGTCGTATCAGCGAGCAGCCGGGCACCGGCATGACCGACCACACCCCCGCCCCCGGTCACCATGATCTTCGGACGTGTTGCGGTAGCCTTCACCCAGCAAGTGCCTTCCGTGACGGGAACATCGGACCCTCAGCAAGTCCTATTTTGCCTGACCAGAAGGCACTTCTTCGTTCCCGATCCACTCCTTGGGCAGCCCTTAACGAAGGGCCGAGGCTAACGGATCGGAGACGTGCGTTCTCCGACCCTACTGACCAATGACCTCCGAGTGGATCACCTCATAAAGTTCGGGATCCATAGTCAGCATCCCGCGATTGTCGACTCCGAACGCGCCACGCCTGTAGCATTCGGTGAATACGGAGATCATTTGCTCAACATCGTTGAACTCGATTTCCGTCGGTGCTTCAGATAGAACCCCGGCAACCTTCGGCCGATCCCCCGACGCCCACACCGCCGCATAGAAATCGCCACTAGCGCCACCAATTAGCGGAATCCAGTCCACACCGAGAACAGGGTCACGAGGGTACGCCTCTCTGAGGACAACAGCCTCAGAGAGTGACAGGGGGGCGTATCCAGGAATAAGGTTCGCGTCATCCTGGGTCTGTCCATCTAGGTACTCAACACCGTTGCACCAGCCAAACCACGCGACCACGTCGTCGGGGACCGAGCCGCCAAGTGCCGACTCAACCCGTGCCGCTGAAATTCCTGGTGAAAGCGCTGGAACGATCGGGCGCCCCAGTTCGGCAAGCTGCGCCACCAGGAGCTCCAAAGATCTCAACAACATCCGAACGATCCTCTCACTTACCGCACCCGCACATTATACTGGTCGCCATTACCTATCCCGTTATCTCTGAGGAATGGCCATAGCGAGTCTCGCCCATGCGCGGAGTTCTGCCTCCCAGGAATGAGGCTCAATATAGCCCCAGCTCCACCCTCCTGCGTCGACGCAAAAGGATATTCCTCCCAAGAGCCGTTACTGGCAATTGACCGGGGCCTCGGTCTACCAGCCTGCGCGGCATTCCTGTTCGCCCTAATATTGGCCCGACCTGTCAGTCTCGTGACTATCGCGCTCTTGCCAGCCGCCATCGCCTTCTGGAAATTAGCAGCTACTCCAGGATACATAGCCGAATCGATCTCATGCACAGGAAGAGCAGTCGCTTCACCTACGGAATCAACTGCGAAAACCCGGGGACAGCTTGTGTTGTGTACGAGGACCGGTGCGGCCCCCGCCAGCACATAGTACGTGTGGATGTTGGCGACGGTGAGGTTGTGGACGGTGGCCTGCAGGACCTCCCAGCGGTCGACCGCCGTGATCTGCACGTACGTGCCGGAGCTGGTCCGCAGCCACTGGCCGGAACGCAGGTCGGTGGCGTCGATCCAATCGCCCAGCTCCGGCACCCAGAACGGGTGACCATCGGTCGCGGTGATCTCGGCGGTCTCCGAGCCACGGTCGCCATCGGTGTCGATGGTGACCTTCACCAGCTTCTTGACGCCGTCACCCTTGATGGCCGCGGTGACCGTCTCGGCCACGGTCTCGCCCGTCTCCGGGTCAGTAACCAGAACCTCGTCACCCGGCTGCACATCCTCCACCGGCTTGGTGGAGCCGTCGGCCATCAGGACCCTGGTGCCGGGAACGAAGCTGTTGGTCTTGCACGACGCGCCGCTTGAGCCGCCGTTGCTGCGCGTCGTCGCGCCGGATTTCCCGCCGCCCTTGGAGTCACCCTTACCCGAGCCCCCGCCAGACTTACCGGAGCCACCACCGGACCTACCGGACTTGCCAGCACCGCTGGAGGCCGCCGACGACCCCTTGGGGTTGGATCTGGCCTGGGCGTTCTTCTGGACCGGGCTACCTGTCTTCTTCGCGACGTTCGTCGCCTTGTTGCTGATTGTTTGCGCCATCTCGTCGGCTTTTTTCTTCGCGGCCTGAGCGGCCTTCTTTGCCTTTTCGATGGCTAGCTTCTTGGCGTTGAGCGCCGCTGTCTCCGCCGCCTTCGCGGCGCGTAGCACCCCTTGGGCAACACGCTTCGCCTTACGCCATGCCTGAATCGCGGAGACCGTCCGGTCGATCGCCTTCCAAAAACTCGACCCGGCCTTAATGGCTTTTACTGGGCCCAGCGCCCCGAAGATAAGCCAGCCGCACCCCCACAAGTCACCGCCGAAGCACGCCACAGCGTCGTTGATGCCGATGAAGTCTTTCAGCATGTACCATGCCGCATCGAGAATCACCGAGGTCATCGAACGGTTCATGTCGGACTGGGCCTGGGCGACCTGCGCCGCCGATAGGCCCGCGCCCGCGAGCGCCGCCGCCCTCTCCGAGGCGGTCAACGACACCGCCAGACCCGTCGGGTCGGAGTGCGTCACCGGGTTGTTGTGGGCGTACGCGTACCCGTTGGACTGCATCGGGTCCGCGATGTCCAGCACCGGGTCGGCGGAGAGGAACCGGCCCACCACCGGGTCGTAGAGCCGCGCGCCGAGCGGTGTGTAGCCAGAAGCGTCGTCCCGGTCCGCGCCGAGGAACCCGGTGCGGGTCTGCATGTCGAATCCAAGGGGCGTGGTACCGCGCTGGTTGCCGAACGGATCCTGCTTACGGATCCGCACCGGCATCTCACCGTAGAGACCGACCTCGGCGTACGGGCTGCCCTGGTGGTCACCGGCGAGGGCCACGAGAGTGGAACTGGTGGTGGCGTGCGCGTACCGCATGACGATGCCGCCCGGCGCCGGGTAGGAACGCTGGATGTTGACCAGGTTCCCACCCCGCCGCACGGTCAGCACCGACTCGCCGAGGTGCAGCGTCGCCTGCTGGTCCTGAACCGTGAGCAGGCGGCTGCCGCCGGGTCCGTAGAGGTGCCGGGTCTCGTTCTGCGCCTCCCACTGCTGCGCAGCGGAATCCGGGTCGCAGGTCACGAGCACCAGCGGGGTGCGGTTGTCGGTGGCCTCGTCCTTCACCGCCAGACACAGGCCGGAAGCGACGTGCTTGAGCTGCCCGGTGGAGAGGCGCTCCAGGTGCTGTGCAGTCGACCCAGAACACTCCTGTGTGGCGAAGGCTGACCCGGCGGTGTTGGCGGCGGGCTGGACGCACCAGTCGTCGTGCACGGACAGGGTGCCCAGGTTCGCGTCGGCCTGGCCGGCCAAGGGGGCGAAGTTCCACTTCTGCGCGATCGTGCCGTTGCACTGGTACAGCTGGATCGACCCGCCCGGTTCGCTGCTTTGCAGATCGATGCACTTGTCGGCCAACCCGACGTAGGCGGTCTTGCCCCTGCTTCCCGCGCCGGTGATCCGGTCGACCTTGCCGTCGTAGGTCCAGGAGAGCACCTGCTGGTCGCCGTTCTCCACGGAGGTGACGACCTTGGTCTCTCCGGTCAGCTCATACAGCCGCTCGGCGACGGCGGTGACCTCCGCGCCGTCCGGGGTCACGTAGTCCTTGGTGACCTTGGTGAGGGTACGCGGCTGCGTGCCGTCGGCCTTGCCGTAGTCGTAGCTGGTGGTGGCGTCCTTGGCGGTGTCGCCGGTGAGGTCCTTCTCCACCAGTTTCGTGCGGTTGCCGAGCAGGTCGTACTCGTACTCCTGCCAGTAGCCGGCGCCGTCGGTGCCAGCGGTCACGGTGTCGCCGGCCGGGCTGGCGGCACAGGACTCCTGGTTGGTCGCCGTCCACGCCGTGGTCAGCTGGCCGATTGGGTCGTACGTGAAGCACTGCCGCTCCTCGAGGCCGAGGGAGCGCTCACGGATCGAGGTGACGTTGCCGGCCTCGTCGTACTGGTAGGAGCGGTGCGACACCAGGTTGGCGGCGACGACGCTCTGGTCACCGGTCTGCTCCCGGTGGACCAGCTGGTCGGTGAGGGCGCCGCTGGCGTTGTCGTAGGAGGCGGTGGTCCACACCCGGTACGGCTGGGCGCCGAGGGTGGAGCGCAGCACCTGCCCGTACGCGGAGTAGACCGTTTCGGCGCCATACCAGTCCTTACCCGACACCGACAGGGGCAGCCCGTCCCTGGTATAGCGGGTCAGCAGCTTCTCAGCGGGGAGGGTCCCGACGGCCGGCAGCATGGTCGACTCGGGTAGACCGGTGTCGGTGTAGGTGTAGTCGTACCGGTAGGAGGTTTCCAGACCCCAGGTGTCGGCGATGGACTCGGGCAGCGTCAGCGTGGTGGAGGTGGGCTGGTAGTCGTCGGTATACCCGCCGATCGACTGGGTGTACGCCAGTCCGTCGGTGTAGCGGGTGGCGGTCGCCGGCAGCCCCTTGCCGCCCGGGGCACTGTCGTAGGTGTAGGCCGCCAGCAGGGTGCCGTCGCTGACGCCGAGCCGCTGCGCGGTGGGGCGGTGCAGCTTGTCGTAGCTGTTCCAGACGGTGATGTTGCGGCCGTTGGTGGCGCTCTCCTGCCGGTCGAACCGGTCGTAGGTCAGCCGGGTGGTGCCGCTGTTGGGGTCCACGGCGGTGACGAGTCGCCCGCGCTGGTCGTACGTCCAGGTCCACGGGTGGGTCGCGTCGGCGGAGTTGGTGGCCTGCACCAGGTGCCCACGCGCGTCGTACTCGTACCGCATCGAGGTGAACTCGGTGTGGCCGCTGTCGGTGAAGGTGTCCAGCCGGGTGGTCCGGCCCATGGCATCGCTGAAGATGCGGTAGGACGCGGCACCCGCCGGGTTGACGACCGTGGAGTGGTCCTCCCCGTAGGTGTAGCGGGTGGCCCGCGCCGGCACCTCGACGCCGTCCAGGACGGGCAACTCCCGGGTGACCCGGCCGAGACCGTCGTAGGTGTAGCGGGTGGCGTTGGGGACGGCGGTGTCGGCGAGCGGCGTGAAGAGCTGCCCGATCGGTGATCCGCCGGCGTGGTAGGCGTTGCGGGTCTGCCACACCTCACCGGAGCTGTTGTAGAGCGTGTCGGTGATCAGACGACCGCCGCCGATGGCCTCCGTCTGGCTCTGCCGCTCCCGACCCATTCCGTCGTAGAGCGTGACCGAGGTTTCGATCCGGCCCTCGTGCCCCCGCGCGAAGGTGGTGATGTATGGCGGCTTGCCGTCCGGGATGGCGTACTCGGCCCGGAAGTCCGGGACGGCCTTGGTGGAGGGGGTACGGCCGGGTGCCCACGCCTCGACGAGCCGGCCCAACGGGTCGTACCTCGCCTCGCTGACCAGGCCGTTGACGTCGGTGGTCTTGAGGGAGACGGCCCGGCCCGGCTCCACCTCCCGGGTCTGCCGGTGGCCCAGCGCGTTCTCCTCGGAGACGGCGAAGGCCTGACCGGTGGCGGGGGTGTAGGTGAGCGTGGACGTCTCGCCGTCCACGTCGGTTCGGGTCACGACCCGGCCGATGGCGTCGAAGCCGGTGGTGCCGTCGGCCTGGAAGCCGGAGCCGTCGCCCTTCAGCGACCAGGTCTCGGTGGCGAGTCCCCGGGTGCCGTCGCCGAGGTCGGCGCCGTATTCCGCGCCGTCGTAGGCCACCCGGCTGGCCGAGCTCAGCGTCGTCAGGTCGTCGAAGGTGGCGGCGGTGCAGGTGGTTGGGCTGGAGCGGACCTGCTTGGTCAGCCCGATGAGGTTCTTGTCCAGCCGGTGGTGGTACTCGAGGAAGGCGCACGACTCGTCGCCGGTCTGCGCGGTGTCACCGAGGGACTCGACGTGCGTGGGCAGGCCATGCGTCGTCTCGAAGGTGGTCCTCGTCTCGACGACCCGCTCGGTGCGGGTGTCGTCGCCGGTGCCGGAGGAGCGGGCGTGGGCCACCTGCCGCGGCTCGGTGACCCGCCAGGCCTCCAGCGGGCTGAGGCCGTCGTCGCGGTCGCGGCTGGCGAGAAGCTGGGCAGCGGGGTACGTGACGCTACGGGTCAGCCACTCCCCGTCGGCGGCCTCGGCGCTGGTGTAGGTCAGCTCCTCGGCTATTCGGCCGGCGAAGGGCTTTCGGTCCTTGGCGATCTCAGCGCCGGTGATGTCCCGCACCGAGACGGTGTCGCCGAGTCCCCGGAAGTAGCGGGTGACGGTCTTGGTCTGCGCGCTGCCGATGGTGGGATCGTCGTCGCCGGTGCGGACGGCGACCTGCGCGAAGCCGGCAAACTGGGAGTACGTGCGGGTCGACTTCTTGGTGAACTCCCGCTCGGCGAGCCGCCAGGCCGGGGTCCCGTAGGTGTAACGGGTGACGGTGGCGACGGAGGCGCCGTCGATCGCGGGCAGCTCCTCGATGCTGTCGACGACGTACTTGTGGAACCAGTCGATGTCCTCGGCTTCCGGGTCCGGATGCCAGTACGACGGATAGCAGAGTCGGGTGTTGGCCTTCAGGTCGGCGGTGTCGTCCTTGCCGGGCAGGTTGGTGCCGGTGGCACAGTCCCCGGTGGGATCCTTGTAGCTGACGACCGTCTCGCCGCCGTACTCGTTGATGACCCGGGCGATGCGCAGTCGGGAGAAGCCGGGGCGGTGGTCCTGCTTGACCCGGTTCGGCATGTCCTCGACGTTGTGTTCGAAGCGCACCGGGTTGAGGGTGACCTTCTCGTCGGTCGTGCCGTTGCGGGCATACCCGGTACGGGTGATCGACTCCAACCACAGCGCGGTGTTCGGCCCAGTCAGCAGGATCGGGAAGGACTGCGTGAGCTGGTACTCGTCCACTGCCTGCAGCGTGGTGTCGCCACTGCGCCGCTGGGCCGAGGTGGTGATCTTGTCGAGGCGTTTACGGGTGAAGAAGGCCGGACCCGCATTCCAGCAGTTCTCGCCCGCGGCGCACCGCAGGTTGGCCGGGGTGTCGTACCAGATCCGGTAGTCCCCGGGTTCGGAGCTGGTGAAGTTCTCCTCGCTGCAGGTCGACTCCCCCTCGTCGAAGCAGCGCTCGGCGACGGTGAATCCCACCCGGGCCAGGGGGGCTGCGGTGAAGAGGGTGTCCCGGCGTTGCCCGTATTCGATGCGGGAGAGGTAGCCGCCCCGGTCGTACTTGACCGGGTCCTTGAAGTTGAAGTTCCGGGCGTAGTAGTTGGTCTCCTTGCCCCACCACAGGGACATCGCGTTGCCGTTGATGTCCTCGACGTAGTCGAGACCCCAGCGCCAGGCCTGGGTGCAGAAGGAGCCCGCCCAGTTGCCCTCCTTGTAGCAGGGCTCGCCGGCGTGGTTGCCGTAGACCGGCACGGTGAGGACCGAGTTCGTCACCGGGTCGTTGGCGCCCGAGCCGTGGTCGGACCATCCGGGAAGTCGGTGCAGGCCGAAGTGGTAGCGGGTGCCGTCCCGGGTGGTGACGATCCAGTACTCGCCGTCCGCGTCCCCGTTGGCCCGGCCGGTGTCCGTGCGCAGCTCCACCGTGGAGCCATCACCGTTGGCGGTGAACCAGCGCTCCTTGTCCTCGTCCCAGACCAGCTCGGTGGTCATGCCGCCGAGCGACAGTGTCGCGTTCGGCGAGCCCCAGCAGAGGTCGGCGGTCCGGTGCTTGGAGTTGTTCGCCCCCGGCTTCTTCGAGTCCTGTCGGCAGTTGGCGTAACTGCGGGTGATCGCCCCTGCGTTGTAGTCCCAGCCGTCGCCAATCCAGGACGCCTGGTTGTTCGTGGCGGAGGTACGGCCGTCCACCGACTGCGAAGAGTAGGCGAGGTTCACCTTCGGCATCAGGCCACCGGCGGTCTCCGGCACCTGCACCTGGTACCCGTAGGTGAACGCACCGGAAGAGGAGCCCGCCGCCCAGGATCCCGCGGAGAGCAGGGGCGTGGCGGTGAAGTCACCGGCCGTGGAGGCACCGGTGTCCAGCACACCCACCACACTCGAGCTCGTTGACGACCTCGCGGCAATGGCGCTCGCGGTAGCGGCTCTCGCGGTACCGGCGCTCACGGCGGTGGCGACGCTCGCGGTAGCGGCGCCCGCAGCGGCGGTGTCGGTGCCTGCGGCGGCGGTGTCGGCGCCCGCAGCGGCGGTGTCGGTGCCGAGCAGTGAGGCGACGGGGACCGTACCGGTGACCACCCGCCGGGTCGGCTCGTCCTCCGCCGCGGAGTTGTTGGTGGGCGCGTCGTCGGCCGGCACCAGCTCGACCTCGCTCGGCACGGCCTGTGCGGCGGGCGGGCCGGTCAGGTCAGTCGGGGCGGCGGTCCGCACCGACATGCCGCCGCCAGTGCCGCCATTGGTCGCACAGTCCCCGCTGTCCGGGTCGTCATAGACGCAGTCCGGCAGCAGGACGACCCCGAAGCGGTCAGCCGCCTGCGGGCCGTACAGGTCGGCGAAGGGTGTGTAGTCAACGCTGAGCGCGACCTCGGCGGCCGGGTCCGCGGTCTCCGGCGGGGTGAGCTTCATGATCAGACCGGCGACCCCCGCGTCCTGCGACGCCTCGGGTGCGGCCAGGTCCACATTCCAGGTGCCGGCGAGGTCGGCTGGGTCGCCCTCCTCCGGCACACCGAGGGCGATCGGGAGGTCATCGACAGGCCGGCTGTCGCCTGCGGCGAGACCGGTCAGGTCCACCACGCCGCTGTCCTGCTGCCAGGGGTCAACCGCCTGCGGCACGTATGGGTCGATCGGCACCTCGGGGGCGGTGGTCAGGTCCGTCTCGGCGCCCTCGTCCCGGTCGACCCGCTCGATCTCCGGCAGGTCGGGCAGCTCGACCTGCTCTCGAGTCATGCCCGATCCGGGTACCGCGAACGCGGCGGCGGGCAGGCTGGTCACCGCCAGGGTTGCCGTGAGCGCCAGGACGAAGGCCCGGCGGGTCGGCCCCACCAGGCGGCCCAACTCCGTCGGGGTCCGCCGGCCGGACGGCCGTCGGAACAACAAACCGGTACCACGCATACCCGTCGACTCCCGCGAGGACGAAAGAGAAGGCACGGATTGAACCGCGCAGAACACGCGTCGGACGCGACACGTGCGTGTGCACTCTGCGGCATAGGCCCGCCCTGCTCAAGGCGTCAGTCAGACCAAGATCCCAAGAAGGTGATCTTGGCCACGGGATACTCCTGATACAAAAGCTAGAAAGATCAAATAGCCGGCACGGGGGCATGAATTAGGCCAACCTCCGCACACAGCACAGACAAAATAGACCACAAAGGTCGTTCCTCCTGACCCCATCTCTGAGCGACAACACCGGGTCACAGGTCAATAACGTTCGCGGGTCACCCAACTCGCTCGTTTCCGTGCGATCGTGTGCCCGCGTTCTGCCCCCCGACCCACCGACGGGGCTGCTTGCCGCGCCTTTCTGTCCGCCTGGCCCCCACGGGAGGGGATCGCCGTGACCGCGCCTCGCCTGCTCAGTCCCTTCGTGCGTACACGCACCCGGCTGACCCTCACCCTCGGTCTCCTCCTGACCGCCGTCGTCGCCGCCCTACTGCCGTGGTGGCCGGGAAGCCACGACTCCCCGGAGGGCGTCTCCCGCCTCACGGCCGTCCCGCTGAAGGACGAGGCCGCCGCGATGGCGCAAGCGCTCCGCACCGGTGAGGAGGTGCTGGTCGAGACCGCCACCACCGCCACCGCGCTGACCTGGGCACTGCCCGACGGGCAGCTCCGCTCCGCTTTCAACGCCACACCACAGCGGACAAAGAACGCCGCCGGCCGGTGGTCGCCGATCGACACCACGCTGACCCGTACCGATGCGACTCCGGACGGCCTGGACATCCAGCCGGTCAACGCCCCCTCCCCCGTCCGCTTCTCCGCGGGCACCAGCGCAGCCGGCCAACCCGACAGCTCTGGCGGCTCCGGCGGCTCCGGTGGGGGCCAGGCTGGTGACAGCGAAACCGTCCTGGCCGTAGCGGAGATGGACGGCCACACCGTCGCCTTCACCTGGCCCGGACACCTGCCGGAACCCGTCCTCGACGGCCCGCGGGCCCTCTACCCCGAGGTCCTACCCGGCGTTGACCTGCTCATCGTCGCCCGCGACGTGGGCGGATTCGGCCAGTTGCTGGTCGTCAAGAACCGCGCGGCCGAGACAATCGAGGCCGCCAGCGCGGTGACCTACGGGCTCACGTCAGAAACCGCGCGCTTCCGCCACGACGCCGGCACCGGGGGAATCCAGATCCTGGACCAGACCGACCAGGAGGTCGGCTCCATCCCCACCCCGTTCGCCTGGGACTCCGCTGGCCAGGAGAGCCCGGATGCCGAAATCCGCACCGTGGTGAACACCCCCGCCGACGTGCTGAACCTCAGCGGTCTCAGCGGCAACGAGCCCGGTGCCCGGAGCGCCCAACTCCCCACCCGGGTGGACGGCGACGGCACCGGTGAGCTCCGCCTGCACCTCGATGCCGCTGCCACCGGGCTCCTGACCAACCCGGAGACGCTCTTCCCCGTCTTCCTGGACCCGACCCTCAACAGCGGTGTGGTCGCCTGGGCGACCGTCTACTCACAGCACCCCACCACCAACACCTGGAACGGCACCAACTTCAACAAAGGAACGACCGTCGCGCGAGTGGGATACGAAAAATCCACTCCGCTCCGAACCCGCTCGTTCTGGCGGATGGGCTTCAGCACCTCCCTGCGCGGCGCGGTAGTCAGCTCGGCGACCTTCAAGGTGTTGAACGAACACTCGTGGAGCTGCACCAAACGGGAAATGCAGTTGTGGCTCGTCGGTGCGATCTCCTCTGGCACCACCTGGAACGCCCAACCCAGCTATATGACCCTGCAGCAAAAGAAGTCGTTCGCCCACGGCTACAACAGCAGCTGCAGAGGGGAATATGTCGCGTTCAACGTGAAGAACGCGGCCCAGCAGGGGGCCAGCAACGGGTGGTCGAACATCAACCTGGGCATGCGGGCCACCAGTGAGTCCGACACGTACACCTGGCGCAAGTTCACGGCGAAGTCCGCGACGCTGACGGTCACCTACAACCGCAAGCCCAACACCCCGACCGGCCTCACCACCTCCCCCGGGGGCGCATGCGCCCCCGGGGGGGTCACGGTCGCCAAGACCGACCTCACCCTGTCGGCGAGCGCCTCCGACCCGGACGGCAACCTGAAGAGCCTGCGCTTCCGCTTCTGGAAGAGTGGTGCCACCTGGCCCACCGGCACCCTGGTGACCGCCACCAGCGCAGGCAAGGCCAGCCTGAGGATCCCCAGCACCACCCTGGTCGACGGGGGCGTCTACCTGTGGAACGTCCGGGCCGAGGACACCTCCAACGCGCTCTCCACCTGGAACCCGCCCGTCGCGCCCTGCAAGCTCATCATCGACGCCTCGGCACCACCGGCGCCCGATGTCAGCAGCAATGTCTTCCTGGAAGCCACCCCCGACGGTGCCACCTGGGCGACCGTGAGGTTCGGACAGACCGGGCCAGTCACCTTCACCGCCGCAGACGCGACGCGGTTCGAGTACGCACTCAATGGCGTCAACTGGACCTCGGTGACCGCCACCAACGGCACCGCAACGGTGCCCGCCCTCAAACCACGGCACGGCGGGCCCACCAACCTGCAGGTGCACGCGTTCGACCGGGTGGGAAACAAGAGCAAACGCACCGACTACCACTTCTACGTGCCGCCGCGCGACACCGCCGACGGGCCCGGGGACACCGGCGGCGACGGAATCCCCGACCTCCTGATGATCGACGCCGGCGGCACGCTACGTAACTACCCCGGCGACGTTAACGGCGAACTGGAGGCCGCGCAGGTCGCCTCCTACGACGAGAACGGCACGCTCAACCCACCCGGTCACTGGTACGACCCGAAAACCGACCAGGCAGCACTGATCACCAAATACTCCGATGTGTATCCCGGCGACGGCTCCACCGACCTGTTCGCCCGAACCCCGGACGGCGGCTTCTGGCTCTACCCCGGCGACGGGTACGGCACCTTCAACGTTGACGACCGACTCCGCGTCCTGCTTCCGCCAGACACACCCGATCCCGCGACCTGGATCCAGATCAAGGCGCTGGGCGACATCACCGGCGACCGCCGTCCAGACCTGGCTCTGCGGGCCGGGGCCGGCTTCTGGGTGCTCAGCGGCTACACCGGCGCCAGCTTCCAGGAAGCCATCCTGATGGACACCGGCCCATGGGGGCGGCGCCAGATCGTCAACATGGCGGACGTGGACCTGGACGGCACTGCAGACCTGCTCTGGCGCGACCTGGATACCGGCTACATGTACCTCCGCCACGGCAAGCCCGGTCCAGTCTCGGGAAGCGTCGACCTTGATTCACTCAAGCGGGCCGATGCCTCCCGGAAGGGTGATGTCTCGTACGGCGGCAACTGGACCGAGACCAACACCACCGCCGTCCTCGCGATCCCGGACTTCAACGGGGACGACGTTCCCGACTTCTGGGTCCGGCGATCGGACGGATTCATCTGGGCCTACCACCCCTCCACCACCGGCACCGGCGGCCCGAAGTTGGCTGCCAAAGCCAGCGACTGGAGCGGGGTCAAGGCCTTCGGCTGACCGCGTCGCGGGGGCCCGGCAGTCGCTGACCGGGCCCCCGCGACTCCATCCCCAACCCCAGCACGCGCGGTGCAGGGGTAGCCCAGGGCTAGATCGACCGCTATCTTCGCTGCATGAATCGGCAGGCGACCTCCGCGTCACGGGCTCGACCGCAGACCAAGCTCCCGCGGCGGGTGGACGTCGCCGTCGTCGGCGCCGGACACAACGGGCTGGTGTCGGCGATCCTGCTGGCCCGAGCCGGGCTGGAGGTGCTGGTGCTGGAGGCCGCCGACGTGGTCGGCGGCGCGGCCCGCACCGAGACGCCGTTTCCCCGGGTGCCGGGGCTGCGCCACTCCACCGGGTCGTACCTGCTCGGGCTGATGCCCCCGGAACTGCTCGCCCGGCTCGACGTCCACATCCCGGTGCTGCGACGCGACCCGCACTACTTTCTGCCCACCCCGGGCGGGCCCGGCTCGCCGTACCTGCTCTTCGGCGGTGACGCGAGCGCGACCCGGCGGCAGTTCGCCGAGTTCTTCTCCCCCGCCGATGTCGCCGCCGACGCCGCACTCCAGGCCGAGCTGACGGCGCTGCGCGCGGACCTGGCGCCGGCCTGGCTGGCCGAACCGCTGCCGGTCGAGGAGACCGCCGAACGATACGTCCGGCCGGCGCTACGTCAGATCTTCGTCGACCTCGTTCGCGGCTCGGTCGTCGACTACCTGGCCCGCTTCGACTTCCACTCCGAGTTGCTCATCAGCATGTACGCGGTGACCGACGGCCTCTCCGGGGTCAACGCCGGGCCGGACGACCCCGGCACCGGGCACAACTTCCTGGTCCACAACATGTGCCGACTTCCCGGCTCCGACGGCACCTGGATGATCGCCAAGGGGGGCATGGGCACCGTCTCCCGGACCTTCGCCGACGCCGCGCGCGCCGCCGGCGCCACCATCCGCACCGATACGCCGGTCAGCGCGATCACCCTGGACGGGGGTGCGGCCTCCGGTGTCCGGCTCGCCGACGGGCAGACCGTTGCCGCCTCCGTGGTGCTGGGAGCCTGCGACCCGTACCGGCTGCTGGAGCTGCTCCCCGACGGCGCGCTCCCGACGGCGCTGACCGACCGGATGACGGCGGTCCGCCGCCCCGGCACCACGCTCAAGCTCAACCTGGCGCTGACCGGGTTGCCGCGCTTCTCCTGCCTGCCGGAGGCCGCCCCCAGCCCGTTCGGGTCCACCATCCACCTGCTGCCCGGCTCCGAACCCGGCGACACCCGGGACACGCCGCTGGCGGGGCTGCGCGCGATGTGGGCCGACGTGCGGGCCGGGCGGCTGCCGCCGGAGCCGACGATCGAGTGGTACCTGCACACCACCGTCGACCCGACGCTCTCCGACGCCGCCGGGCACCACTCGTCGGCGCTCTTCGTGCAGTCGGTGCCGTACGCGTTGGCGGGCACCACCTGGGACGAGGCGCTACCCGGGTATGTGGCGCAGCTGGTGGCGATCTGCGAGCGATACGCCCCCGGTACCGGGGCCCTGATCGCCGACGCCGTACCGCTGGCCCCACCCGGCATCGAGGCGCACTTCGGCATCACCGGTGGGCACATCCACCACGTGGACAACACGGTGTCGTTCACCGACCGGATGCCGTATGCCACCGGGATCGACGGCGTGTACGCGGGCAGCGCCGGCTGTCACCCGGCCGGCAGTGTCATCGGTGCGTCCGGCCACAACGCCGCCCAGCGTATCCTCACCGACCTCGGACGGTGAGGATACGCTGGCGGTGCGGCCGCCGCGCAGCCGAAGCGATGCGGGACCGCACGGGGATCAGGTCGTCGTCTCGACGACCGGGGCGGGGGTCTGCTCGTCGGCGCGCTGGGCACGGATCTTGTGGCCGACGCTGGTCAGGCACCGCCCGCTGGCCAGGTCGAAGCGCCAGCCGTGCAGCTGGCAGGTGAGCTGGTCGTCCGCCACGATGCCGAATCGGCTCAGGTCCGCCTTGAGGTGCGGGCAGCGCCGCTGCACCACCCAGTCGCCGAGGGTGATGTCCTCCGCGTCGACCGCCCGCTCGTGCTCGTCGTACCAGCCCTCGGCGTACTGCAGCCGCTCCTGGGAGAGACACTTGAAGAAGGCGTAGACGAACTCGTTGTACTGGCCGATCCGCGCCGCGGAGAAGCGACAGGACAGGAAGAGCGAATTGACCCAGTCCACCTCGCCAATGTGCAGCAGGTGCTCGATCAGCGCCCGCTCGGTGCGGAACCGGTAGCGCACCTTCTCGTCGGCGTACGGGCGGACCTGCTTGCCGGGGAAGTCCACCACTATGGACTCGACGGTCTCCGCACCCGCGTCGTCACCATCGACCAGGTCGAAGCGGACCGGGCCACCGACCCCCTTGGCCAGATAGATCGACTCATTCAGCAGCGGCTCGATGCGGCGCTGCATCTCCGCCAGGACGTCCACCTCCGGGTGCCGCCAGGACGCCTTCTCCGCCGCGATGATCGGCCGCTTGCGCTCCCGCATCTCTTCGAGGTGGGCGACCTTGTTGGCGAAGAACTCCGCCACCGGCACCGGGTGGGTGGTCTCGCAGCCGTCGGCGGTGACCTCGGCGACGCTGCCCGGCAGCAGCACCACCCCGTTGGTGCCGCCGACCTTGGCGTACTCGTCCAGGAACACCGACTGGTCGGGGAAGATGTTGCCCTCGTCACCGTGGATATCGTTGAACTGCCACAGGGTGTCGTCGAGGAAGCACGGCGGGCCGGCGATCGGGAAGACGTGGTCGGCCTTCAGGTCGTCGATGTAGCGCCAGGTCCGGTCGAACTGCCGATCCCGCTTCTGCTTGCCGAACGCGGTCTTGGCGGCGTTCGGCAGCTCGTAGACCATCGGATACCAGATCGCCCCGGAGAACTGAAGCATGTGCGCGTGCACGTGGCCCAGCTCGGTGAAGATGCTGAGGTCGGTGGGGCGGGCGTCGTTCTGGTTGAGCAACCGGACCCCGTTGTGCTCCACCCAGAGCGACGAGTCCCCGATCGGACCGTCGGTCGGGCTGGTCAGCGCCTGGATCATGACCTTGAGGCCGCCACCCAGATCGACGACCTCCTCGTTCGGCGCCTTCAGGAACTGGGTGAAGCCCAACTCCCGCAGCTCGTCTTCCATCTCCGAGGTCGGGAAGGCGGGCAGCAGTACGGTAGCCCGCTTCGACACGTATCGCTTGAGGTGGGCCGCGTCGAAGTGGTCCCGGTGCAGGTGCGAAACGTAGAGATAGTCCACGTCGCCCAGCGCCGCCCAGTCGAGTTGGGAGTTGTCGGGGAACGGAAACCACGAGGCGAAGTACGCCGGGTTGACCCACGGGTCGCACAGGATGCTCCCCGCGGGAGTGTCGATCCGCATGCTGGCGTGCCCGGTACCGGTCACTCGCACCGCAGTTCCCCCTCTAGCAGACATAACAAGGTTCACGTCAGAACCTACCGGAGCCACTCTCACCATCACGCCGCGACGCCGGTAGTGCCCCGTCCATGGGCGACAACGCCCTCCGTTCCGGCCGACACGGGCTCCCGGCGCCCCCACAACTCCGGTCCGGGAGATGGTCGGACCCAGCGCCGGGGCCGGCACCAGGCGTGCCAGACTTGACCGCGGATCAGATCACGAGGGAAGGACCGACAGTGGCAGGAAGCGAGCCGGTTACGTCTCCGGACCAACACAAGCCCGGGCACCGCAGGTCCGGACGGATCGGCGCGGTGGTCGTGGCGCTGTCGCTGCTGGCAATGATCTGCGGTAACCACGAGGGCAGGATCGAGGACCTCTGGCTGATCGGCCTCGCCGTTCTGCTGCTGGCCGTCGTCGTCGGCGACATCGTGCTCCGGCGCAACGGGCTTCGCCCGTAGCGCACACCGGCAGCCACAACGCTGTGGCCCGCTCCCCGGAGTCCGGGAGCGGGCCACAGCGTTGTTCCGGGTCAACCCGGCGTTGGTCCGGGGCAATAACCGTCAGTCCGGGGTCAACGACCGAGCAGGACGTCCTGCACATTCTTCAGGGCGGCGTCAACCTCCTCCTCGAAGTAGCCACCCTGGACCAGGCCGAAGCGGAGCGTGCCCAGGTCGCGCGGATTCACCGGCATCGGATTCCGCCCCTGCATCCCGCCGAGCAGGCTGTCGAAGAAGCGGTCTACCTGGTCCGGGTCGTACCCGCTGCCGAAGCGACGAACCTGGAAACTGCGGCGAATCTGGTCAACCCGGTAGAGATCGCTTCCCGGCGGGCCGGCCATGGGCGGACCCCCCATCGACGGACCAGTCACCGCCGGCGGAGCCGCCATCGGTGGCCCGGGGACCGCCGGCGGGTTGCCGAAGCCGGGCTGCGACGGAGGCGGCCCGGTCGGCCCGGGCGGGCTGGGGACGGCCGGCGGGCCCCCGAAGCCGGGCTGCGGTGCGGGCGGAGCGCCCAGCTCCCGCCCTCGCTCCGGCATCCGCATCTCGGTCGTCATGTCTGCCCGCCCGTGCCGACCGGCCTCGAACCCGTCAAACCGCGGCTCGTCGGGGCCGTAGCCGCCGGTAGCCGGGCCACGGGGCGGGCCACCGGGACCGTGCGGAGCGGCCGGCCCACGGGGCGGACCACCGGGACCGTGCGGAGCGGCCGGCCCACGGGGCGGACCACCGGGAGCGTGCGGGGCGGCCGGCCCACGGGGCGGTTCGTAGCCGCCGCGGGGGGCGTCGTAGCCGCCGGCGAAGGAGCCGGTGGTGTCGTCGTACCCACCGTACGGGCCCCCGGGCTGCGCCGGCATGAACCGGGGTGGCATCGGCTGTTGCTCCGGAGCGATGCCCCGCTCATCGTGCCTCGGTGGACCCATCCGCTCCGGCGGGCCGAGTTGGTCGGGTGGACCGATCCGATCCGGGGGACCCATCCGATCGGGTGGACCCATTCGCTCGGCGGTGTGGGGATCGGTGGCCGGAGCCGAGAGGCCTCCCTGCTCCTCCAACTCGGCGAGCTGCCGTTCGACCCGGTCGAGGTGAAGATCGACCTGCCACTCGTCATAGCCGTTGAATCGGACCCGGAAGACGACGTCGTGAACCTCCTGCGCGGAGACGGGTGCGCCCACCGGCTGCCCGTCCAGCGTGGCCTCGACCCGGTCGAGGAAGACATCCACCTCGTCAACCTTGTATCCCCGGCGCAGCGACTTACGCCGGAAACGCTGACCCTGACTCGCCACTATGTCTCCTGGTCTCGTTCGCTCCGCCGGGTCTCCCCGGCCCCCCACGCTCTCATTGCCCCTCGGCCGCGGCGAGCTGCCCACACGCTCCGTCGATTTCACGCCCCCGGGTGTCCCGCACTGTCGTGGAGACCCCGGCAGCGCGCAACCGCCGGACGAACTCCCGCTCGACCGGCTTCGGGCTCGCGTCCCAGCGGCTACCCGGAGTGGGGTTGAGCGGGATCAGGTTCACGTGGGCCAACCGGTCGGCCAGTAGCCGCCCAAGCAGGTCGGCTCGCCACGGCTGGTCGTTCACGTCCTTGATCATTGCGTATTCGATCGACACGCGACGTCCCGTGCGGGCCGCGTACTCCCAGGCCGCCTCCAGCACCTCGGACACCTTCCAGCGCTGGTTGACGGGCACGAGTTCGTCGCGCAGCTCATCATCGGGCGCGTGCAGCGACAACGCAAGGGTCACGGAGAGGTCTTCGCTGGCCAGTCGACGGATAGCAGGGACCAGACCCACCGTGGAGACGGTGATGTGCCGCTGGGACAGCCCCAGCCCTTCCGGCGAGGGCGCCACCAGCCGGCGAATCGCCGCCACCACCCGGTTGTAGTTGGCCAGTGGCTCACCCATCCCCATGAACACCACGCGAGACAGCCGCGGCGGGGACCCGGCGACAGCGCCGGAGGCAGCCACGCCGGCCAGGTAGACCGCCTGGTCGACGATCTCCGCGGTGGAGAGGTTGCGGGTCAGGCCCGCCTGGCCGGTCGCGCAGAAGGGGCAGGCCATCCCGCACCCCGCCTGGCTGGAGAGACAGACCGTCACCCGGTCGGGATAACCCATCAGCACGCTCTCGACCAGCGAGCCGTCGTGCAGCCGCCAGAGCGCCTTGTGGGTGGCCCCGTCGTCACACGCCAGCTCCCGCACCGGCGTCAACAGGGTGGGCAGCAACTGGTCGGCCAGCTTCTCCCGGGTGGCCGACGGCAGGTCGGTCATCTGCGCCGGATCGCGGACCAGGCGGCCGAAGTAGTGGGTCGACACCTGCTGAGCTCGGAACCGCGGCTCGCCCAGCTCTGCGACCAGAGCCTGGCGACCGGCGAGATCGAGGTCGGCGAGGTGCCGCGGGGGCATCGCCGCGCGGCGGGCAGCGGCGTCGGGGTTGACCGGGGTCAAGGGCAGGCTCGTCATGACCCATCCAGTCTGTCACGCCGGAACCGGACCGCACCGCTGTGGATCCGCCAGCCTCGCCCCGGCCCGGCCGGCAACGCTGATGAAGGCGGGACGCGCCCGGCGGGGGGCACCGGGTAGTCCACGACTCAGCCCGTCACCGGAACGAAGAGCGCAAGCAGCAGGTACGCCGTCGGGAGGGCGAAGAGAACCGAGTCGAGGCGATCCATCAGGCCGCCGTGCCCCGGCAGCAGGTTACTCATGTCCTTTACCCCGAGGTCTCGTTTGATCATCGACTCGGCCAGGTCGCCCAGGACGGCCGCGGCGGAGACGGCCATCCCGAAGAGCGCTCCCCACCAGGGCGCCACATCGAAGAGCAGCCAGATCAGCAGGGCGCCGCCGAGGGCCGCGGCGCCGAGCGAACCCGCCAGCCCCTCCCAGGACTTCTTCGGGCTGATCGTCGGGGCCATCGGATGCCGGCCGAAGTTGGCTCCGGCCGCGTATCCACCGGTGTCAGAGAGCACCACCGCGACCATTGTCACCAATACCCGCAGCGCCCCGTCCTCCGCCGCCGCCATCAGCGCGGCGAACCCACCGAGGAACGGTACGTAGACAGCGATCAGGGTGGTCGCGAGGGCATCCCGGCGAAACCCGGCCAGCCCGTCACCCAGTCGCCACACCAGGGCGCCGAGCACCGTGACGAGCAGGCCGAGGGTCAACGCATCGGGCCCGGCGAACCAGGCCAGCCCGACCACCAGCACGCTCCCCGCGGCCAGCGGGACCAACGGCGGGTGGACACCCGCGCGACCGACCGCTCGGATCATCTCCCAACAACCGACCGCCAGCGCCCCCGCGACGACCACCACGAAGGCGAACGGGTAGAGAAAGAGCGGCACGAGGATGAGGGCACCGAGGCCAAGCCCCACTCCGATGGCCGCCGGCAGGTTACGGCCGGCCTTGCCGGACGACCGCTGTCGGGCAGCGGCGCCGGTGGCACGACGCCGTCCCGGCCGACGCCGCCCCCGCGATGGCGGCTGCGTGGCCGGATCATCAGCTGAGACCGGCTGAAGCGGGGCCGTGGGGTGCTCAGCGCCGACCGGGATGTCCCGGACCGGAGGCTGTTGGGCGGTCGGGAAGTCCCGGTCATCGGCGGAGGCGTGGTGGCCGTTACGGCGGAGCCGGTCGGGCCCACCCGCCGGCTCCGCCGGCGACCAGCCAGGCCGGCCGGTTCCCCCGTGGTCGTAACCGGGAGTTTCTCGACGCCGAGCCATCGCAGTGGCGTCGCGAGTCACCGCGCCGGGGTCCGCCGGCGCAACGCCGCGCGATTCGGCGGGTCGGTCCGGGGCGACGGCGAACCCACTGCCCCGCGCCTCCGGCTCGAGCTCCCGGTCGGGCCACGGCGCGGCGGAGGCCGGCCGTTCCGAACCGTGCGGTTCGGCGCTGCGGTGTGGGTCAACGGGGGACATCACGCACCGGGCGGGGAGACGAAACCGACGACCAGACGCACAACCACAACCATGTCCCCTACCCGAATGATGTTCCCTCTGGTTGACCGACGGGTCGGCCAGTCGATCCCCGCCAGTCACCGCCGGTGCCCGAGAATCGAGCCGAGCCTACTGCACTCGCCACCCCGGCATCCGAAACCGCCTCCACCGCCCCGACCAGCCACCGGGACGGCCGGCGCGGTGCCGAGCCGCGACAGAAGGGCGGCACCGGCGGCCCCGAAGGGCGTGGTCGCCGGTGCCGCGTCAGCAGTCGGGCAGCGAGGTCAGACCTCGAGCAGCTCGGCTTCCTTATGCTTGATCAATTCGTCCACGGTGCCGACGAAGCGCTGGGTCAGATCGTCCAGCTCCTTCTCGGCACGACGCCCGTCGTCCTCGCCGACCTCACCGGCCTTGACCAGCCGGTCCAGCTCTTCCTTGGCCTTGCGGCGGATGTTGCGGACCGCCACCTTGGCCTCCTCCCCCTTGTGCCGAGCCACCTTGATCATCTCGCGGCGGCGCTCCTCGGTCATCTGCGGGAGCAGAATGCGCAGCTGGTTACCCTCATTGTTGGGGTTTACCCCAAGGTCGGAGTCGCGGATCGCCCGTTCCATGGCGTTGGTCTGCGAGGTGTCGTACGGCTTGATGATGACCATCCGGGGCTCCGGCACCCCGATCGACGCCATCTGCGGCAACGGGGTCGGGCTGCCGTAGTAGTCGATGATGATCTTCGAGAACATGGCGGCGTTGGCGCGGCCCGTACGGATGGCCCCGAACTCCTCCTTGGCGTGCTCGATGGCACGCTCCATCTTCTCCTCGGCCTCGAGGAGGGTTTCGTCGATCACCGTTCTCCTCGCCTCCTTCTATGCTCGTCGTGGCTGGTCGTGTCGGAGGACAGGACCGTCGAGGTCGAACCGCTCAGGTGGTGATCAGGGTGCCGATCTTGTCGCCTCCCACGGCCCGGGTAATGGTGTCGTCACCCTGGGCGCCGAAGACCAACATCGGCAGGCCGTTCTCCATGCAGAGGCTGAACGCGGCGGCATCGGCAACCCGCAGATTTCGACGAAGCACCTCGGAGAAGGTGATCGAGTCGAACTTGCTGGCAGTCGAGTCGATCCGCGGATCCGCCGTGTAGACGCCGTCCACCCCGTTCTTGCTCATCAGCACCACATCTGCCCGAATCTCCAGGGCACGCTGCGCGGCGACGGTGTCGGTGGAGAAGTAGGGCATGCCAGCACCGGCCCCGAAGATCACCACTCGCCCCTTTTCAAGGTGCCGGATGGCGCGCAGCGGAATGTAGGACTCGGCGACCTGAGCCATCGTGATGGCGCTCTGCACCCGGGTCTCGATGCCCTCCTTCTCCAGAAAGTCCTGGAGGGCGAGGCAGTTCATCACCGTACCGAGCATGCCCATGTAGTCGGCCCGGGCCCGGTCCATCCCCCGCTTCTGCAACTCGGCACCCCGGAAGAAGTTGCCCCCACCGACCACCACCGAGACCTGCACACCACGCCGAACCACGGTCGCGATCTGCTGGGCGATGCCCTGAACAACATCGGGATCGACACCGATCGCGCCCCCGCCGAACACCTCGCCGGAGAGCTTCAGCACCACCCGACGCGCGCGGCCAGGAGGCGGCGCCGTCGGATCCTCCGCCAGCAGACTCCGGTCACTCACAACCTGTGTCATCCTCCCCGCCCTTCACCCTGCGCACGCCGCACACACCGCACACGCCGCGAATTGCCGCCACCGACCCTATGTGACGAGGAGGCCGCGGTGCTTGACACGTACACCGGCGACCTCCTCGTCCATGTTCCCGTCCCGAGCGCCGGCAAGCGCTCCGGCTCGGCTCAGGCCTGGCCGACCTCGAACCGCACGAAGCGGGTGACCTCAACACCGGCCTCGGCCAGAACCTGCCGCACCGGCTTCTTGTTGTCGGTGACCGACGCCTGCTCCAGCAGGACGAAGTCCTTGAAGAAGGAGTTCACCCGGCCCTCGACGATCTTCGGCAGCGCCGCCTCGGGCTTGTTCTCCTCCCGGGCGGTCTGCTCGGCGATGCGCCGCTCGGACTCGACGACCTCCGCCGGCACCTCGTCCCGGCTCAGGTACTGCGGACGCATCGCGGCGATCTGCATCGCCACACCGCGCGCGTCGGCGTCACCCGCCTCGTCGGTCTTGCCGGTGTACTGCACCAGCACGCCGACGGCCGGCGGCAGATCCTGCGCCTTGCGGTGCAGGTAGACCGCGACGGTGCCGTCCAGCTTCGCGAACCGGTTCAGCACCAGCTTCTCGCCGATCTTGGCGGACTGCTCCTGGACCAGCTCGGCGACGCCCTTGCCATCGATCTCACTGGCCAGCAGTTCCTCGGCGTTACTGACGCCAGTGCGCTCGCCGTGCTCGACCAGCTGCTGGGCCAGCGCGACGAAGCTCTCGGTCTTGGCAACGAAGTCCGTCTCGCAGTTCAGCTCCAGCAGGGCCTTGCCGGAGTGCGCGACCAAGCCGTTGGCGGCGGTCCGGCCAGCCCGCTTGCCGACATCCTTGGCGCCCTTGACGCGCAGAACCTCGACAGCCTTGTCGAAGTCGCCCTCGGCCTCGGTCAACGCCTTCTTGCTGTCCATCATGCCGGCGCCGGTGAGGTCGCGGAGCTTCTTGACATCCGCGGCGGTGAAGTTGGACATGACTCTCTCTTCAGTGGTGAGACTGCGGGTGGGTGGTCTGGATGACGATCTACCCAGACCCCGGCCGAACGGCCGGGGCGGGTGGGCGGTCACTCCGCGGCGGCTGCCGCCGGCTGCTCGTCGGCCTTCGCCGGCTGCTCGTCGGCCTTCGCCGGCTGCTCGTCGCTCTTCTTCGGCTCCTCGAGCAGCTCGCGCTCCCACTCGGCCAACGGCTCGTCGGTGGCGACCCCCGCCTCCGGCTTCTCGTCAGTGCCCCGACGGCGGCCGGAGCGGGCGATCAGACCGTCGGCGACGGCGGCGGCCACGACCTTGGTCAGCAGCTCCGCCGAGCGGATCGCGTCATCGTTACCCGGAATGGGGTAGTCGACCTCGTCCGGGTCACAGTTGGTGTCGAGCACCGCGATGACCGGAATGCCCAGCTTACGGGCCTCGTCAACGGCGATGTGCTCCTTCTTCGTGTCGACCACCCAGATCGCGGCCGGGAGCTTCTGCATGTCCCGCAGACCGCCGAGGGTACGCGACAGCTTCCCCTTCTCGCGGTTGAGCTGCAGCGTCTCCTTCTTGGTGTAGCCGGCCGCAGTGCCGCTCAGGTCACCGAGAGCCTCCAGCTCCTTCATCCGCTGGAGCCGCTTGTACACCGTCTGGAAGTTGGTCAGCATGCCGCCGAGCCAGCGGTGGTTGACGTACGGCTGACCGACCCGGGTCGCCTGCTCGGCGATCGCCTCCTGCGCCTGCTTCTTGGTCCCGACGAAGAGGATGCTGCCCCCCTCGGCGACCGTGCCGCGCACGAACTCGTACGCCTTCTCGATGTAGTCGAGGGTCTGGCGCAGGTCGATGATGTAGATACCGTTGCGCTCGGTGAAGATGAAACGCTTCATCTTCGGGTTCCAGCGCCGGGTCTGGTGCCCGAAGTGGACACCACTTTCGAGCAGCTGGCGCATGGTCACGACGGCCATGGTTACTCCTTGCATCCCTGGTTGTTCCGCCCGGCCGGCGGCTGGGCGTCCTGGCGCCCGGTCGTCGGCCGTGGTGGGCCCGACCCAAAGGTCGGGACCAGGGAGCCGCCGCCCCACGGCAAGCCGCGGAGAGGGCGCGCGAGGTCGACCGCGCAAGGCGGTCGCCAGTCGACCAGTGTACGCCACCGCCCACTAACCCCGCGTTCGGGAGTAAGGGCCGCAACGCCGGGATTGTCGTCGGCCCCAACGCGGCCGGATTGGCGTTGGCCGGCCGCGTGGGGGCCGGGTCCATGGGTCACGTTGAGCCCGGGTTGACCGACCGGGCAAGCTCAAGGTCGGCCCGCCGGGCAGGCCAGGGTGTGACCGGCTGCCGGACCAGGGGTTGACCGGCAGCCAGCCCGACCGGCGTTGACCGGCCACGCGGGCCGGACCAGCCAGCGGCCAGCCCGACCAGCCGCTCAACCGACCGCGAGTGCCGCCGCCACGAAGAGCACCAGACCGGCGGTGAGATGGGCTGTCGGCGGACGCAGCCAACCGCGACCATCCGGCAACGCCAACCCACCGGCACGCAGCCCGTACAGGCCGATGGCGAAGATCGGCACCCCACTGACGAGGAACATCCCGGCCAGCACGTTCGCCACCGCCAGCTCCCCGGTCATCCCGTCCAGCAGCACCCGCAGCGCCGGCACCTCGAAGGCCAGCACCAGGACGGCGAAGATGACCGCCAACGCCGGGCGGCGCGTCCGATAGACACCGTCGCTCGCCGGGGGAGCCGGCGCCACCGCGGGCGCCAGATCACCGCGCGGCCCGACCGGCGGCATCGCTCCGGTCGGCTGCTCCAACGGGCTCACCGCCTCGTCGGCGGGGCGGTTCGGCTCCACGATCGGGTACCCACCCAGTGCGCCCGGCCGCCCCGGCTCCGCGACCGGGCCGGCCCCACCGAAGGCGTCCGCGCTGGAGGCCGAGAGCTGGTCACGTGCCTCCCGCGAGCGCCGCCCCGGCCGGTCAGTAGCGGTGTCGCCGGTGTTCTCCGGATCGGCAGCCCGCCGCGAGCGGCTCGCCCGGTAGCCCTCGGCCTCGGACCGGGCGTCCCCGTACGCGCCCGTGGCGCTGAAACGTCCGGAGTCGTCCTCGCTGGTCCGAAACGCACCGGAGTCCTCCGAGCTGCCGAGCCCTCCCCGCCCGTCGCCCAAGTCCCCGTACCGGCTCTTCCCGCCGCCCTGCTCGAGGCCCCGGGGGTCCCCCTCGCTGTAGCGGCTCTCACCCCGCCACGTCGGCTCCTGATAACCCCGCTCCCGGTCGTCGTGGTACCAACGCGACTCCTGATCTTCAGTGAAACTCCGTCGTCCGTCCACGTCGGCACCGTATGCGACCGACTGCCCGGACGCCATTTCGCCGGGTAGCCGGTCCCGGCCTGCACCAACTCACCAATCTTTGTCATCTGGCCGTCACTCTAAGTGGCCACCGAGGCGCTCCACTCCAACCACCGCGCCGGTTGTGGGCCACGAACGCCGCTGGCGGCGACACCACACACCTCGCCACCGCGCCCGCCGAAGGCGATCTCCCTGGCCGGCGAGAGCTTGATCGTCGCCCTTGCCCGGCGAGAGGCGGGTAACGGCACCCATTGACACTGACCCTGCTCGTGCCGGATAGCGAACCGGTGACCTAGTGCTGGCGGGCAGCCGCACCTGATCGTCGCTTTAGCACGGTGAGAGCCTGATCGTCTGTTCGTCCACAGGCGCTCCCGTCGTCCACAGGTCCACCCCGCCCGCACCACAACGCGGAGCCAGCCCGGGCACCGTGCCAGGCATGAGCAGACACAACCAGTCGGTGGGCGCATACGGAGAACGCTGCGCCCTCCGACACCTGATCACGGCGGGACTACAGCCGGTGGCCCGCAACTGGCGCTGCCCGCACGGCGAGATCGACATCATCGCCTGGGACGGCCCGGTCCTCGCCATCTGCGAGGTCAAAACCCGGCGCACCGACACCTTCGGCACCCCCGCCGCGGCCATCACCGGCACCAAGGCCCGCCGGTTACGTCTTCTCGCCGGCCGCTGGCTCGCCGAGACCGGCACCCGGGCCGACGAGGTGCGCTTCGACGTGCTCTCCATCCGCCTCACCGGTGGCCCGCCCCGCATCGAGCACCTGAAAGGGGCCTTCTGACATGGTTTCGCACCGATGAGCTACGCCCGGGTCCGCTGCGTCGGCCTGGTCGGGGTCACCGGGCATGTGCTGCAGGTCGAAGCCGACCTCGCCCCCGGTCTGCCCACCGTGGCGATCACCGGCCTCCCGGACACCGCCTTGCACGAAGCGCGTGACCGCGTCCGGGCCGCAGTGGTCAACTCCGGTCGGTCCTGGCCCAACCGCCGGATCACTATCAACCTGCTCCCCGCCACCCTGCCCAAACACGGCTCCAGCTTCGACCTCGCGATCGCGGTAGCGGTGCTGGGCAGCGCCGGGGAGCTACCGCTGGCCCCGCTGGATCAGGTGGTGCTCCTGGGCGAGCTGGGCCTGGACGGCACCGTCCGTCCCGTCCGCGGCGCGCTACCCATGGTCGCCGCCGCGGCCCGCGCCGGCCACCACCGGGTGGTCGTTCCCCTCGACAACGCCACCGAGGCGGCCATGATCCCCAGCATCCAGGTCCACCCCGTCCGCAGTCTCCGCCAGCTGGCCGCCTTCCTCACCGACGGCACCCCCCTGCCGCAGCCACCCCAGGCCCGCCGGGCGGACCCCACCCCCACCCTCGACCTGGCCGACATCGCCGGCCAGAGTCTGGGCCGGCGCGCCCTGGAGATCGCCGCCGCCGGCGGCCACCACCTCGCCCTCCTCGGCCCGCCCGGCGCCGGCAAGACCATGCTCGCCGAACGGCTCCCGTCGGTCCTGCCCGAGCTGCCCGACGACGCCGCGATGGAGGTGACGTCGCTGCACTCGATCGCCGGCCTGATGCCCTCCGGTGGGCAGTTGATCCGACGACCACCGTTCCAGGCGCCGCACCACACCGCCACGGTCTCGGCGTTGGTCGGTGGTGGCTCCGGCCTCGCCCGCCCCGGCGCGGTATCCCTGGCCCACCGGGGCGTGCTGCTGCTCGATGAAGTTCCCGAGTTCAACCGGCGCGCGCTCGACGCCCTCCGGCAGCCACTCGAGCACGGCCGGGTCCGGTTGGCCCGCTCCCGAGGCACCGCCGAATACCCGGCCCGGGTGCAGCTCGTCCTGGCCGCCAACCCCTGTCCCTGCGCCAAGCCGGCCGGGGACATCTCCTGCGACTGCACCCCGCTCGCCCGACGCCGCTACCTCGGCCGCCTCTCCGGCCCACTCCTCGACCGGGTCGACATCCAGGTGACGGTGCGGCCGATGCGCGCCGCCGAGCTGATGCAGGTGAGCTCCGGCGGTGAGTCGTCACGCGTGGTGGCCACCCGGGTCGCGGCGGCCCGCGCGGCGGCCCTCGACCGCTGGTCCCGCCTCGGCCCACGGAGTAACGCCGAACTACCCGGGCCGGTGCTGCGGCGGCCACCCTGGTGCCTGCCCGGCCGGGACCTCCGGGAGCTCCGTGCCCGGCTCGACCGGGGATCACTCTCGGCCCGGGGCTTCGACCGGGTTCTCCGGTTGGCGTGGACGATCGCCGACCTGGACGGTCGGCAGCGCCCCGACGCCGAGGACGTCCGGGAGGCGATCGGCCTACGCACCGGGGAAGCGCTGTGAACCCCTGGGGAGCGGCACGGTGACCGCCTGGAGAGAGGCCGGCGGGGGCTCCCGGCCGGTGGGAAGTCCCGAGCCGACCGGGATACGACATCCGACGGGTGACCGATCCGCGGCGGCGCTCGACGCCGACCGCCTCGCCCGGGTGGCGCTGACCTGGATCGCCGAACCGGGTAACCGCTCCGTCTTCAGCTTGGTCGAGCAGCACGGCGCGGTTGGTGCGCTGACCCTGCTGCGGGAGGGCGGCGCCCCCGAGGACGCCCTACGGCAAACCGTGGCAGCCCGACTCTCGGCCGGAGACCCACTGGCCGTAGCCGCAGCGGCGTTCGAGCGCGCCGACCGCCTCGGCGCCCGGCTGGTGACGCCGGCCGACGACGAGTGGCCATGGCCCGTCGCCGACCTACGCCGCCTCGTGCTGGCGGATTCGACCCGCCGGGTCGACCGGGAGACCGCCCCACCGCTCTGCTTCTGGGTGCGGGGCGGGCACCCCCTGGCCGAGACGTTGGACCGGTCGGTCGCGGTGGTGGGCGCCCGGGCCGCGACCGGCTACGGCCTCCACGTGAGCACCGAGCTGGCGTACGGACTGGCCGAACGGGGTTGGACGGTCGTGTCGGGCGGGGCATTCGGAATCGATGCCGCCGCGCACCGGGGGGCGCTGACCGCCGGCGGGTTGACCGTCTCCGTGCTCGCCTGCGGCCTGGACAGGCCGTACCCGATGGGCAACACCGCCCTCTTCGACCGGATCGCCGACACCGGGCTGCTGGTCAGCGAGTGGATACCGGGAGCGGATCCGCTGCGGCCCCGGTTCCTGATCCGCAACCGGGTGATCGCCGCGGCGACCCGGGGCAGCGTGCTGGTCGAGGCCGCCGCCCGCAGCGGAGCGACCCAGACGATGCACCGGGCCCTGGCGATCGCCCGGCCGGCGATGGTGGTGCCCGGCCCGGTCACCTCCACCGTGTCCGTCGGGGCGCACGAGCTGCTTCGGCAGTACCCGGAGGCCCGGCTGGTCGTCTCCCCCGCGCAGGTGCTCGAGGAGGTGGGCCGCATCGGCGAGGACCTGGCACCACAGGTCCGGGGTCCCGTGCGGGTACGAGACCAGCTCGACGACGAGTCCACGATGGTGCTGGAGGCGCTGCCCCGGCGAGGCGTGCGCGGAGTTGACGACATCGCCGCCCGGTCCGGGGTCGGGGCCCGGACAACGCTACGCAAGCTGGCCCTCCTCGAGGAGCTGGGCCTGGTCAGCCGACGCGGCGACGGATACGGGCTCTCGCCCCCGCTGACGCGGCAGGAGCCGTTGATGTTTCAGAAGGCGTCAGCGCCGCAGGATCCGTCGGGGCCGCAGCGGCCGGCAAGGCGCCCGTAGGCTGATCGGGTGCACGCCGACAAGCAGCTCACCATCGGTCCGCCGGGCCGGCTCACCCGCTGGTGCGAGGCCCGCCGGTGAAGCGAGGCGACGCGACCCGAGCGCGACACGCGGCGCTGCCCGCGCCGCTACGCGAGGCGGCGGACGACTTCGCGACCCAGCTGGCCCAGGTCCAGAACCGCTCCGCCCACACCGTCCGGGCGTACGTCACCGATGTCATCGGCCTGCTCGACCACGCCGTACGGGCGGGAGCCCAGACCCCCGCCGACCTCACGCTGGCACAGATCCGCAGCTGGCTGGCCCGGCAGCGCACGACGGGAGCCGCCCGGACCACACTGGCCCGAAGGGCCGCCGCGGCCCGCACCTTCAGCACCTGGGCGCACCGCGACGGCCGGCTGCCGACCGACATCGCCGCCGGCCTGGCCAGTCCCCGCGCCCACCGGGAGCTACCCGCCGTACTCCCGGTTGATCAGGCCGCCGCCCTGTTGGCGGCGGCGCACGCGGCGCCCCCGGAGCAGCCGACCGACGACGTCCCGCCGGAAGTCGCCGACCCGGCCCGGCTGCGAGACCACCTGCTGCTGGAGCTGCTGTACGCGACCGGGGTCCGGGTCAGTGAGGCGTGCGGACTGAACGTCGTGGACGTGGACCCGGGCCGGCGGGTACTCCGAGTCTTCGGCAAAGGGGGCCGGGAACGCAGCGTGCCCTACGGAATCCCGGCGCAACGGGCGCTCGACGCATGGCTACGCCACGGCCGTCCCCGACTGGTCGGGGCTCGGTCGGCGAACGCGCTGCTGCTCGGGGCGCGCAGCGGCCGGCTCAACCCGACCACCGCGCGGGAGATCGTCGGCCGGTACGCGACCGCGGCGGGCCTGCCCCGGACCAGCCCGCACGGGCTGCGGCACGCGGCGGCCACCCACCTGTTGGAGGGGGGCGCGGACCTGCGGGCGGTGCAGGAACTCCTCGGGCACTCCTCGCTGGCCAGTACCCAGATCTACACCCACGTGTCGGTCGAGCGGCTGCGGGCCGCATACCGGCAGGCCCACCCCCGGGCGTGAGCCGACGGCTGCGATGTTCGCCCGTCGCTCCTGCGGGGTACGCCAGGGGGGCATCCGCCACGACGCTCCCACGGTCACGGCGGCCAACACTGACGCGAACGGGCTACGTACCCAGCCACTCGGCGTGGGGACGTAGCCCGTGCTCGGCGGGGCTCCCATTACTCCGGGACAACACCCTCCTCATCCCAGGTGGCGCCCTCCTCGGTGGGAAGCGCCCACTCCTCAGTCTGCAGGAGCCCCTCCTCGGTCGGGAGCGCCCACTCGTCGGTCCACAGCGGCCCGGTGTCCGTCGGCGCAGCCCACTCGTCGGTCCGCAGTGGCCCGGTGTCCGTCGGTGCGGACCACTCGTCGGTCCGCAGGGGTCCCGTGGTCGGTGCGGACCACTCGTCGGTCCGCAGCGGCCCCTCCTCGTTCAGAAGGACATCCCGGTCGGTCCACCCATCTCCACCAACGGCCTGAAGAATCGCATGCTGGTAGCGGCCCGCCGCCGCCCTACTCGTGAAACCCGTGCACGAGATGACCTGCCGGGTTTCGGTGATCTCAGGCGAGAACCAGTCGTAGATATCTGTTTCCCCGGCCTCCGCTGTTGCCGGCGATCCGGTCTTCAGTCGATAACCCGCCTGCTGACACACCTGGTCCTGCGGCCGAATCAGATGCCATGCGGCGGCGGCGTCAAAAATCGGGTACGCGGGGCCGAAGTCTGTCTCCTTCAACATCTCCAGGCGCGGCATCGACGACTCGCCGTAGAAACGCGCGAGCGGGTCCGTGCTGGTGGCCAGCCGCTCCAACTCCGGGATCGGGATCGGCGCCAGCGAGGAGAGGTCGAAGGTAATGGCCGTGAAAGGAATGTTCGTTTCGTCTAGGAGAATCTGCTCGGCACGCGGGTCCATGATGTAGTTGAAGTCAACCAGCGGGGTGCCGAAAATCTCGAACACTGTCGTCGGCTTACTGCCGACGAGGGCGACGATCCGGGAGATAAGGGAGGCCTCTTCCGGGAAGTTCATGGTCAGGCAGGCCACGTCGGTCAACGGCCCAATCGCCAGGATCGTCAGCCCGCCGGTCTCCCGCAGCTGGTCGGCCATGAACCGGACGCCATCGTTGACGCAGGTGCCGGTCAGATCCGCGCCGCCGGTGGTCTGCTGGGCCTCGACCGGCAACCAGACCTCCGCCCCCTGCACCACGGGTATATCCGCACCGAGTGCGTCAACCGTCGCCTGGGCGGTTACCACAGTGGGCGTGGCCATCGAGTTTCCCATGGTCACCACAACGCCTCGCACATCAACCCCGTGAGCCAACGCAAGGGCGAGCGCGTACGAGTCGTCAATATCCGGGACCGAGGTGGACATACCGTTACGGGAGCCCGTGGTCAGCCCCATCGACATATCGGTAGAGAAGAGCACGGGCTCACGTTGCCGATCACCCCGATGCTGAGGCTCCACGGAAGGGGGAACCGACGGGACGTAACGGCCACGATCGGGGGCACCCCGACCATCATTCTGCACTGTCGGGGAGCTCTCCGGCGCTAACGGCGACGTGGGATCGGCGAGCGCGTGCGGCATACTGCTCGCGACACCGGCAGCCACCGTGCAGGCAAGCGCCCCGGCAGCAATCGTGGACGCGCGACTTTTCGTCGGACGTATCATCTTCCACATCAGCATCACTCCCTGGGTGTAAAGATTGGCGCCTCGGAACCCCTTGCTAAGGCCGGTGCCTGGACTCGAAGTTCCGCCGGCACCAAGCGATACCGATAGTGCATATCGATGCGATACGGGGCTAGATGCGCAGCCACGCGAGGTTTGTTCATGAACACTGTCAGGCGTCACTGTATCCAGTCTTTGAGAGTTAGCACGGCGTTATCTCAGGTTTGACCGGATCGGGTGGACCTTCGGGGCGTTGCCGCAGACACCGATATCCGGCAGCCGGGCGTCAACCTGCCCCACGTCCGTAACCCGGACGAGCGAATGGCAGACCCTGCCACAAGCCAGCCCACTGGCAGGCAATGCCCGAGGAGCTACCGGAGGAACTCTGGGCCTGACCCGGTTTGACGGACATCCGAGATCAGGGGGCTGTGGGCCCTCGGGAGGATGTTCATCATGGAAGGCATGGGGAAAAAGCCATGCCGACCGCGTCGGCGTTCAAGGCGGAGAGATCGTCGAGGTGTGCCGGCGGGGTGACCGTACGGTCGGTCAGGTCGCGAAGGACTTCGACTTGACGGAGGCGGCGGTCCGGGACTGGCCAAATAGACCGACCTCGACGCCGGCACCCGTACGGACGGGCTGGCCAGCGCGGAGCGCGAGGAGCTGGCGCGGTTGCGGCAAGAGAACCGCCGGCTGCGTGAGGACGTGGACATTCTCAAGCAGGCCACGGCTTTCTTCGCGAAGGAGACCCGGTGAACGTGTACCCGTTCATCGAGGCGGACAAGGGCGCAGCAGGGCAACGTGAAGCGTGCCTGTGAGCTGTTGAAGGTCTCCCGGTCCGCGTACTACCAGCACCGCGCCGCGGCCCGTCGCCCCGTCAGCGGGTCGACACCGAGTTGGCCGAGCGGATCGCTGAGGTGCATAAGGCTTCGGCCGGCACCCACGGCTCTCCACGGGTTCACGCCGAACTCCGCGCGCAAGGCCGGCGGCACTCCCGCAAACGGATCGCCCGGCTGATGCGCACGGCTGGCTGTACCTGGCCACCGTCATCGACTTGGCTACCCGCCACGTGGTCGGCTGGGCCGTCGCCGACCATCTACGCACCGATCTGCCCGCCCAGGCCCTGTCCAACGCCGTCGTATCACGACGCCCGGCCGGCCCGGTGGTGTTCCACAGCGACAGGGGGCTGCCAACTTAGGTTCAAGGAGTCGTTGCCACACCGGCTACCTGGGCCGATTCTAGGTGTTCGGCTCACCCGTGACCCGATCAGTCGCGGCCACACCATTGGCCTTGTCCTTGAACTGCGGCGCCGGCACAGCCAGCACCAGCAGCGTCTGGCTGCCATCAATCGGCAACACCAACATGCGTTATCTCCCCTACTCCGGTCTACGCCACTGCGGCGTGCGTCCCGTGCACATAAGGTGTCACGTGACACCTGGGACGGTCAAGAGTTTGGGAACACGAGTGTCATGTGACGCCTGTCTCGCCTGATCAGCTCGTGATAGCTACGATCAGCGCATGGCCCACGACCCAGACGACAAGCGAGCCCTATTCCAGCAGGTCGTCGACGACATCCTCGACCAGATCCGCGACGGACGCCTCAACCCCAACGACCCACTACCGTCCGCCCGCAAAATGGCCGACCTCTACGGCGTGGCCTCCATGACCGCCCAACGCGCACTACGCGAACTCCAACACCGACGCATCACCTACAGCGTCGCCGGCAAAGGCACCTTCGTCCATCCCGACGCCTTCGACCTCCTCCGCGGCGGTGTCCTCCGCGAACCCATCGACGACCCCAACCTACGCCACCGAGTCGCCGCTTACCTCGCCGACCAGCAAGCCATCACCATCCGCTACCACCACGCCCGCACCGCCGACGACAAGAACGCAGCCCTACACGACCTACTGCACCACGCCGACACCAACAACGACCTCATCGACGAAGTGATCAAATACCAAGCCGACCGAGGCCACTTCGCCCAACAGCCCGAACACCTCCGAAGGCCCAGCAACGACGACCAGCCCGCGCCGCCCACCAAGCGCCCCCGCAGCAACCGCAAACGCGCACCCAAGCAGTAAGCCAGCCAGACCAAGGCCCTCGGCCAAGATCCGACTGGCTCAAAACTGCTCTACAGGATCAAGAGGGCGGGCCCGGCCGAAGCCGGGGCCGCGCGCACGCGCTACAGCCTACGGCCACGCGCGCACGCGCCCACGCAAGAGAACCATGAACCTCGAGCCGATCAAGAGCCTTAGCGGGGGTGAGGGCCGTGACGATCGCTTCACGACACCAGCCCTCCACGCGCTGCCGGCGATCGACGCCGCACCGCTGACGCCGCACGCCACCGCCGCAATTCCCAGACCATGATCACAAGTTGTGGCAGACGGCAGGAATTGAATCGATGCATGCACATGAGGCGTCAGCCCATGACGGCAACCGTGACGGCAACGTCGGTCAACCACGAGCAACCTGTACGACCACTCGTCACCCTCCGGTTTCGTAGCCACTCCGTCGCATCATCGCAGAATGCGAACTCGTTGGCTCAATCTTTCGCATCCGCATTGATTCCGACTTGAAGCATCAGGAGGCTGCTGGGTTGGACCTCACGACGAACGTGACTCGCTTTTCGCCCGCAGTCGCATAGCGGGCAAAGAATTGCCTTGCGGTCGCTCCAACTCGCGCCTCACGAATTTCTGCCGGCTCCCCTTCCACAGACTCCGTGTACCAGTTCTCACCTGACGGGTAGTACTCGCCATTCTCAAAGTCCCAAAGGTCTCCGCCAAGCACAGCCACACCGTTCATCAAGAGTATATTGAGCACCGCAGGAGCTGCAGCGAGGGGAAAGCAGTACTCCTTCGATCCAGCGACCGTACTGAGATCAAAGGCAAGTCCAGCCAGGTCAGGAGGCAGCAAACTGAGCATATTGGACTGAGCTTCGCTGGCCATGGTTACTTCATCCTTCGATCAAAGAATCGATGGTTAATCGAACCATCAGACTCAACAATCCAATGGAACGTACCCCTCGTACCATTCACGGAGCCGGGAAGCTTCACATGCAGACGCGGAATGCCGTCGCCCCCCTTAACCATCGACGTATCCCGCATCGTTGGCAAGGTATCAATTGACGCGGGGAATGCATGGTCATCGCCACTCTTGATCTGCTCCTGAACCTTCTCCGTGTACCGCGTGCCCTGAAGCGGATTAGCGTCCGGCCACTCC